>NZ_LT629781.1:1254481-2508962 GCF_900105685.1 Verrucomicrobium sp. GAS474 | reverse complement strand
GCCGGAGCCGAAGACGGTCAAGACCCGCTTCCCCAAGGCCGCCCCGACATGGGAGGCGGCGGAATCGTTGCACAACACGAAGTCGCATCGGGAGACCAGCTGAAAAAAGGCGGCGAGCGATTCGACCGGCCAGGCCAGGCTGTTGGGGGAACTCAACGGAATCGGAGCCGCCTCGGGCGTCTCCACCACGATCAGCGGGATACCCCTCGGCTCGAAGAGTTCCCGCACCAGCCTCGCGTAATGGGGCCACCGCTTCCCCGGCTGGAACGCCCCGGGGTGGAGAACCCAGATCCCCTCCCCCGCATGATCGCGGAGGAACTGCTCCGCCGCGTCGGAAAGAGGAAGGGGCGGAAGGTCGAGCCAGGGGGCTTCGAGGCGGAGGGGGAAATCGATTTCCGCGGCGATCTGGCCCCAGTCGGCCACGTGATGCTGGGAGTAATCGGTCCGCTGCAGGCTGTCGGTCAGCAGCCGCAGGCCGCCCAGACGGCAGGCTCCCTGGAGCGCCTGCCCGATCCGGAGGCTCCGTTGCCGCCACGCCAAGTGGTTCGCGTAGTAGTTCCGCCGGTTCATGGGGAACCCGATCCGGCGCGGGATGCCGAGCAGGCGGAGCAACAGGTGATCCCTGACGTCGGCCCAGACTGAGACGCCCGCCTCGGCACCGATCCGGCGCAAGGCCCGGAACGAGTCGACCGAGCGGTCCCACGTCACGATCCGCTCCGGAGGAAGGACCGTTTCATAGACGGCACGGGCCGCCGTCGAGGAACCCGCATGGACCTCCCATCCGGCCTCCGTCGCGCCGCGTAAAAACGGGAGGCTCATCACTGCGTCCCCGAGGCGGTGATTTTCCAAAAGCAGAAGGCGCTTCATAGCCGGATCTACCGATGACGCCACACGGTGATGTCGAAGCCCTTTTCCTTATAGGTGAAATAGATGCACTTGCTCTCCCCGATTTTTTCCCACTGGGCGGGATCGACCTCCGTGTAGGGAGGATGTTCCTGGAGGCGATCGGTGAGAAGCAGGTCCCCGGGAAGGAGGTGGGCGCGCACCTCCGCTTCGTAGCGCAGACAATGGGCGGCGCTCGCATGGTAGGGCAGCGTACTCATCGCAAACTGATTCGGACGGGAGATGGCCTCCTGCCACAAGGCGGGGGGGATCAGAATCAGGTGCGCCTCGGGCAATCCGTCGACGAGAGCCGCGGCTTCCCGCCGGAAATCGGGCCAACCGGCCCGCTCCATGGAGCGCGTCCGGGCGATGTAGTAGACCGTCTGGAGGCTTCCGAGGACGACGAAGAGGACGAGCAGCACCATCGGCCTCCCCTTTCCTTCGAGAGCCATGATCCCCCAGCAGCAGAGCGCGATCGAAAAGGGCGTCGCCAACACCATGTAGAAGGCGTTCTGCGTCGACTGGGCGAAAGCGAGAAGGGCGAGGAAGAAGACCGCCGTGAGGGAAAAGGGGCTCCAGGCCTTGGGGAAGGTGCGGGAGCGGATCGCCCGTCCTGCGGCGACCGCGCAGGCGGCCAACGCCCCCAGGAAGACGAGGTTTTCCGAGAAAAAACCCGGCTCGAGCATCCGCAGCAGAAAGGTTTTTCCGAAGAAAAACCGCCCGTCCGAATGGGCGTTGGCCGGGGTCGAATGGAGATGGTCGAGCAGGCTAGCCAGCACTTCGGAACCGGGCCGATAATAGAGGAAGAAACCGCCGATCCCGAAGACGTAGGAAATCAGGCTCAGCCAGAGCACCCCGGGGACGCTCCGCAGCGTCAGCTTCTTCCTGTCCTGCCAAAAATGGAAGACGAACAGCAGGAACAACAGCACCCCTCCCGCCAACAACAGGGTCGGCTGAAGGAGCGGCAGGAGGAAAAAGGAAAGGCCGAGAACAGGGAGGGCATAAGGCGTCTTGCCCTTCTCTCCTTCCCGTGATTTCCAGAGGCCGTAAACGACGCCGAGCACCGCCAGGCAGCAGAAGAACTCGTGCCGCTCGAACCAGGCGATGTCGAAAAGATTGCGGTCGAAGAGAGCGAGGAAGAAGGCGGCGATCACGGGAAGCGTCCCCGGCGTCCGCGTCCGGACCCAGGCCGCCGTCGCGCAGGACACGGCGAACCATTCGGCGATGTGGAGAAGCGTGTAGAGGACGGGAATCTTCGGGAGGAACGGGACAAAGAGCGAGTCGATCAGGAGTCCTCCCGGCCAATTCAAGCCCCACGCGTGGCTTCCCTCAAAGGCCCCCAGAAGCGGCATGTTCAGATCGCCCGGTCCCTTCGCAAAGACGGCCGGGGCAAAGTAAGCCCACGAATCGATCGCCGAGAAGGTGAACCGGTAGAGATGGAAGAACATCGTTCCCGCCCAGAGAACGATCAGGCCCAAGAGCGCCATGAGACCAAACCAATTCTTTCGGGAAGAGGGAACGCGTTCCATAAGCGAAGGGGCCGAGGTTCAGACCGAGGCGTAGAGTTCGAGATGCTCCCGCGCGCACTTTTCCCAGGAGAAGCCCAGGCTGTGCTGATAGCCCTCCTCGACCTTGTCCTCCCTTTGATTCGGCTCGGAAAGCACCTGGCGCATCGTCTCCAGAAAGGGCTCGGGACTCAACTCGGAGTAAAAGGCCCCTTCTCCGCAGACTTCGGGCAGGCTGGCCACCCGGCCGCACAGGACGGGGCAGCGCAGGCGCATCGCCTCGGCGGGCGGAAAGCCGAAGCCCTCGTACAGGCTGGGGAAAAGGAGCCCCTCCGCCCGGGAGTATAGCCATCCGAGCGTGGCATCGGAGACATGTCCCAGGAACTTCCACGAAGCGGGAGGCGTCCCCTCGCTCATGCACCCTTCCATCCTCGCTCCGACCAGCAGGAGCGGAGGAAGAGCGATGCTCCGGCTTTCCGCCAAGAGATAGATCTCCCGCAGCAGGCGGATGTTTTTGTTCGGCTTCAGGGCGCTGACGAACAGGAAATAGGATTCGGGAATCGTCGCCCGAAAAGCGTCGGTCGGCTCTTCGACCGGCAGGGCATCGACCCCGAGGTGAATCACCTCGATTTTCGACAAGGGAATACCCAGCAAGCGGTGGGCCTCATCGGCGGTGAAATGGCTGATGCAATGAATCCGCCGCGCCTGATGGAGGTAGGAAAGGCGATTCCCCGCCATGAGGCGGTTCCAGGGGCGCATGAATTGGGGGAAGCGGAGGCGAGCGAGGTCGTGCAGGGTGATGACCTGATTCGGAAAAAGGGAGGGCGGAATGATATCGCCCTGGGAGTGGAGGAGATCGAATTTTTGAAGGCGCAGCGCGACGGGCGCGATGATCCGTCCCCAGATCCCTTCCCGGTAAGCCGTCTTCATCGCCCGCAGCGGCTGCTGGAATCCGAAATTCTCGACCGGCCACGCGACGGTTTCGATCTCCATCCCGGGCGTTCCCACCGTGGCGAAACCCTTCAGCAGGCCCCGCAGATAGCGGGCAATCCCTTCCCGGGCGATAAAGAGGTGCGAGGTATCGAGGGCAATCTTCATGCGGGACGGGAACCCCGCCAGCATACGAACCCTTTCTTTCCTCACAATCCCTAAAAACGAATCTTCCCCCTTGCTTTTTTATTTGTTACGATTATAGTTTCAATATGGCCGCCGTGAACACCCAGTTCTCCATTGCCGTCCATCTCATGAGCGGGCTGGGGTGTTCCTCCCGGAAGGACCTCACCTCGGGGACCCTTTCCAAGAGCGTCAACGCCAGTCCCAGCTTCGTCCGCCGGACGGTGGCGAAGCTCTCCAAGGCGGGCCTGATCCGCACCACCCGCGGCAAGACGGGGACCTGCGTCCTCGCCAAGCGGCCTCGGGAGATCTCGTTGCTCGACATCTACCGCGCCGTCGAGCCGCCGAAGGCCTTCGCGATCCACTCCTACCCCCCCATGAAGGGGTGCGCCGTCAGCTGCCACATCCATGCCGCCCTCCAGGGCATCCTCGACAAGGCTCAGAACGCGGTGGAGGCGAGCCTCCGTAAAACCACCCTCGCCGACGTCATCGCGACGATCCAGGCGGGATAAGCCCCCCCGGCCCCCCCCTTTCCCCAACCCCAAACCAAACCAACATGAGCACCCCCATCGCCTCCTTCGACCTCACCCAGCGCCCGCCCCGGAGCCCCCGCAGCCGTCTCGGCGGTTACGCCATCCTGCCCCGCATGCTCGACAAGGGCCGCGCCGTCCTCGCCGGAAAGAACGGCGAATATCATTACGACTGCGGCCTCGACCAGCACATCATCAAGTTCATCGGGTTCGATCCCGCCGCCCTCTCGAAGGAACTCGCCGCCGGCAAGGGCGACGGGGAGATCCTCGAATGGCTGAACGCGAACGCGAAGACCCCCCGCACCCCGTGGGAAATCGAAGCCTGGTCCACTTACCAGGACAAGCGCGGCCCCGACAGCGACGCCGAAACCCTCGGCTTCTTCGCCGAGAAGGTTGGCCAATTCACGAAAACGCGGGAAGATATCAAGACGTGGTTCGACTTCCTCGATCTCGACGATCATGTCAGCTTCGGCGGCAAGGCCTAATCACCCAACCCCCATCCCCACCCCATCCATACCATGAATATCCTCTACAAGACCCAAGCCTCCGCCACCGGCGGCCGTGAAGGCAAGGCCGCGACCGACGACGGCAAGCTCTCCGTGACCCTCTCCACCGTGAAGGAACTCGGCGGCGGCGGCGGCACGGGAACGAACCCCGAACAGCTCTTCGCGGCCGGTTATTCCGCCTGCTTCCTCGGCGCGCTGAAGTTCGTCGCCAGCCAGGCGAAAGTCGCCATTCCGGCCGAATCGACCGTCACCGGCAGCGTCGGCATCGGCAAGCGGGACGACCAGCAGGGCTTCGGCCTCGAGGTCGAGCTGACGGTCCACGTCCCCGGCGTCGAGAAATCGGTCGTCGAGGAGTTGACCGCGAAGGCCCACATCGTCTGCCCCTACTCCCACGCCACCCGCGGGAACATCCCGGTCACGCTGACGGTCGCCTAAGGTCGATCCCGATCCCGTCCAAAACAAAACAAACCGCCGTCGCCGGGTCACCCTGGCGGCGGCGGTTTATTATTTCTCCACGCGCCCTTATTCCCGGCGACGCCAGAGGGTCGCCTCGGCGATGCTCCATTGGAACTTCCGGGCGTGCTCCCGGATCAGGAACGGGAGATCGACGGCGCGGACCAGCTCGAAGGCAGGGGCGAGAAGGCGCTCCAGGCTCTCCCGGGTGCCGACCGGAACGCCGTCCCGGACGAATCCGCCGAGCCATTTGTCGCGCGGCGTGTAGTCCTCCAGCCACGTATAGGGGCTGGTCAGGACGAGCTCTCCTCCCGGTCGGACCAAGGCGGGCAGCCGGGCCAGGAACCGGGCTGGATCGGCGAGCCGATCGATCAGGTTCGCGGCGAGGACAGCATCGAACGGAGAGAGATCGGGAAGGGCGAGCGCATCGCCCCGCAGGAACGCCACCCGGGCCGGATCGACCTCGGGCCGCTTCAGGACGACACGACGGGCCAGGTCGCCCTCCTCGGCGATTTCCACGGAGATCTCTCCCTCCGTCCGCAACACCTCGGCGGCCTCGACGAATCGGGCCGAGTAATCGATCCCCAGCACGGTCCCTCCCTGCCGAGCCATCTCGAAAGTCGAGCGCCCCACGGCGCACCCGAGATCGAGGGCGCGGGCTTCCGGGCCGCGCGGCGCAAAGAGCGCCGCGCACCGCGCGGGGAAGCCGAGCGCCCCTTCGGAACCGGGCGGGACGGGGTACGTCCCCTCTCCGTAATGGAAGAGGAGGTATTCGGCGACGGCCCGGTCGCTCTCGTAGAACGAGGCCATCTAGTTCAGCAGCGCCTGGAGGTAGGGGGCGGGGCGGAAGTTCTCGATCACGACGACGGTCTTCCCGTCGCGGACCATCCGGACCTCGGGAATGACGACGCCGGGGGTCTTCTCCGGGGAGAAGAGGATGTCGTCATGGGTGGCGTTCTTCGCCACGGCGAATTTGTCCGGGGTCAGCTTGCCGCCGAGATGGTCGCTCCGGCCCGTGGCGACGTGGAGGGTGCCGAGGACCTTCTCGTCCTGGATGTCGCGGCCCGAGACGGGGAGCACCTGGGTCCCGAAGCCGAGTTCGCCGAGCTCCCCCGTGACGGGATCGGATTGGAGCTTCGCATTGTGTTCCTCGATCGTTTCCGCATTGCCCTGGATCAGGGTCGCCTTCTTGATCCGCCCGCCGCTCACGTCCATGAGGCCGAGGGTGCCGTCCTCGTAACACATCGGGAACTGGCCTTCGGCCCCCGCCGGGACGTAATAGATTTCCCCGGCGGGCAGGTTGGCGATGTCGGCCTCGGGGCCGCGGCAGAGGCCGTGGCTCTTCTGGGCTTCCTGCTTCGCCGTTTCCAGGACGAGAGTCGCCTTCCTCCCCGCGAACTCGTAATCGATCTCGAAGCGGTCGGCCTTCGTCATCCCCAGGCGGAGCTTTTCGGCCTGGCGGCTGACCTCGTTGTAATCGACGGCCAGGCCGGTCTGGAGGATGATGTCGTTGAGGCCGTGGAGCGTCGCCCCCCGGAAGCCGTACTGCTTCGCGAAGGCCGTGAGCGGGGCCGTCGCCGAGTAGGTCGAGACGCAGAGGATCAGGTCGTAATTCGGGTAGACATCCTTGGCGAGGCTGAGCTTCGCGCCGGAAGGGGCGTAAGCCTCGTCCGACATGTCGAGGTTGCTGCCGCCGGTGATCTCGTAGGCGAAGAAGTCGCCCCCCTTGAAGTTCAATTCGGCCAGGCCGCCGTTCTTCAGCCCTTCGTAGAAGACCTCATAGGCCTTCCGCTGGATCGGGAACGCCGGATCGGAGAGGAAGGCGAAGTCCCGGACGCCGCGGGGATCGGGGAGGTCGATCAGGATGGCGACCCGTTCGCCGCCCTTGGGCGCGAAGACAGTGGTCAAAAGGCGGGAAAGGCTGAACTCGGGAAACTGGGGGTAGGCGGACGACATACCTTAAAGGTTGATCAAAAAAAACGTACGTCAACCTCATTCCCCGCTTCAGCTTAAAGCAAGGGATTCCGAGGTGACGCGGGGGAGCTCGACAGTGAAGAGGCTTCCCTTTCCGAACTCGCTGGCGGCCGTGATCGTTCCCCCTTGGATCTCGACGATCTTGCGGCTCAGGGCGAGCCCCAATCCCGTTCCCTGATGCTGCCGGGACTGGTCGTCCTCCAATTGGGCGAACTCCTTGAAGAGCCGGGCGA
This sequence comes from Verrucomicrobium sp. GAS474, assembly GCF_900105685.1. Classification (NCBI taxonomy): domain Bacteria; kingdom Pseudomonadati; phylum Verrucomicrobiota; class Verrucomicrobiia; order Verrucomicrobiales; family Verrucomicrobiaceae; genus Verrucomicrobium; species Verrucomicrobium sp. GAS474. Next base: position 2,501,766 of record NZ_LT629781.1, on the reverse strand, counting down.
GGTTCTCCGGCTTGATCCCGATACCGGTGTCCCGCACCGCCATCGAGAAGCGTCCCTCCCCGACCGGGGCGACGTTGAGCTCGACCCTCCCGCCCTCGGGGGTGAACTTGATCGCGTTGGAAAGAAGGTTGAAGAGGACCTGCTTGAACAGCTTCTTGTCGAGCACCACCCCCTTCACCTCGGGCGCGAGAGCGGCGGCCAGCGTGATCCCCTTCTTCTGCACGAGGGGATTGACGGCGGAGGAGACTTCGCGGATCGCCTCCGGCAGGGAGAACGCCTCGGGGAAGAGGCTCATCTTCCCCGCCTCGATCTTCGCGATGTCGAGGAGGTCGTTGATCAGTTCGAGCAGGTGGCGGCCGCTCGCCAGGATGTCGTCGAGATGGCCCTTCTGGTCGGCGCTGACCGGGCCGGCGCCCCCGTCGGAAAGGATCTCGGAAAAGCCGATGATGCAGTTGAGGGGGGTCCGCAATTCATGGGTCATGTTCGCCAGGAAGCGGTTCTTCAGGGTCGCCGCGCGCTCCAGCTCGCGGGTCTTGCCGCTGAGCACCTCGTTCAGCCGAGCCAATTCGCGCGATTGGTTCCGCATCTCCAGGTGGGTCATCACCAGGCGACTCAGGACGGTCAAGGCGCTCTTCTGCTCCGGCGTCATCCGGTGGGGCGTCCGGTCGATCACGCAGAGGGTCCCCAGGGCATGTCCCTCCGGAGTGATGAGCGGCGATCCGGCATAGAAGCGGATGCCCGGCTCCCCGGTCACGAGGGGATTGTCGGCAAAGCGGTCGTCCTGCGTCGCGTCGGGGACGATGAAAATGTCGGGCTGCTGGATCGCATGGGCGCAGAACGAGAAATCGCGCGGCGTCTCGGTCGCCTCGATGCCGAACGACGCCTTGAACCACTGCCGGTCTTCGTCAACCAGGGTGACCTGGGAGATGTCCGACCCGCAAATATAGGCCGCCAAGGTGACGACATCGTCGAGGATCTTCTCGGGCGGGGTATCGAGGATCTTGTATTCCCGGAGGACGCGGAGGCGGTCGAGCTCGCTCCCGCTGATCGGAGGCATCATCATGGCTCAAGTTACCACTAAACGCCGAGGGCTCCAGTTTTTCGTATCATCCCTCCCGGAAAACAGAAGGCGATCATTCCCCCATGAGCGCCTCCAAAAGAGGCTGCCGCCATTCCCGCGCGACGGGGTCGTACGCGCCGAAGCCGGAGCAGAACTCCCAGTAGGCGGTGGTGAAGCCGTGGGATGCGGCCGTCCGGGCGACAAACGCGGTCCAGCGGACGCGGGAAGCGAGATCGCCTTTCTCGAACGAGCCGAATTCGCCGACAAAGATCGGGCGGCGGCGTTCCTCCGCCCATCCTGCCGCGTTCCCGAACTGCCACACGATATTCTGCCTCTCCTTCTCCGTTCCGAGCCAGGGGGTGCCGAGCCACTTCTCGCTCCCCCCGACCCAGGAAGCCCCCTGATGGGTGAATTCCATCGGATAGTAGAAGTGAACGGTGACGAGGAGATTCCGGTCCCGCAGCGGGAGGACGAGGTCGGGGAGCCGGTTGATGTTGTTCCAGGCGACCGGGCCGATCACGACGGTCCGGGTCGGATTGCTGGCGCGGACGACGGCGAGCGCCTTCGCGAGGATATCGTTCCAACGGTCGGCTCCCATCTCGGGCGTCGGCTCGTTGAAAAGCTCAAAGTAGACGCTGGAAGGCTCGTCCTTGTAATGCTCGGCGATCTGCTTCCAGGTGGCGAGGTAACGGCCGGTGTTGGCGTCGGGCTGCTTGTCCAGGGCATCGTCGTTATGATAGTCGAGGACGACGGTGAGATCGTTTTTCTTCGCCTGGGCGACGACCCAGTCGACCCGCTTCAGGAAGGCCGGATCGATCGTGTAATCGGGAGCCGGGCCGAGGCGAGAAACCCAGCAGATGGGGACGCGGATCGACTTGAATCCCGCCTTCCGGATCAGCGCGAAATCGTCCTCCTGCAGCACCCGTCCGTCGGTATAGGCTCCCTCATGGGGGGCTTCGAGGAAATTGCCCAGATTGAGGCCCCGCCCCATTTGGGCCGTCACCCCGGCCTGGGTGAGCCCCTCCCCCGCCGGAGCGGCCTGCGCCGCCGCGGCGCGGGGCTTGCCGTAGGCGAAGCCGGAGCCGGAGAAACCGACGTAGACTTGGCCGAAGAGATCCTTGTCCCCGTCCATCGCGTCGATGGCGTCGAAGATGCCGACGGGATAATCGACGAGCTTGTCCCAGCTCGCCCCCTGGTCGACGGAACGGAAGAGGCCCCACTCCCCGGCGACGTTTCCCGCCACGTAAAGCGTCGGATAGCCGTCGTCGGCCTGCGCCTTGCCGAGGCCGATGTTCGCCGCCGCGCGCAGGGCGGGAAGGCGGGTCCAGGTCGCGCCGCCGTCGGTGGAGTGGAACAGGCCGGCCTCGTCGCCCGCGGCAAACCAGAGATCCCCGGCATGGCCGGGGGTCGCTTTCAGCATCGGCCCCCACTTGTTCGCAACCGGATTGCCGGCCTTTGAGAAAGAGGCTCCGCCGTCGGTCGAGCGGAAGAGGCCGGCCTGCGGCGTGTAGAGATAGAAGGTGTCGGGCGCGACGCGGTCGGCGCAGAGGGGCTTCGTCGACATCGGGTGGGAATTGAAGCCGGTCTCGGAGGGGCCTCCGAGGGTCGCCTGCTTCCAGGTCGCGCCCCGGTCGGCGGTGTAGTAGGGAAGCTTCTTCGCGGAAGGGGACCAGACGAGGTGATCGGGATCGGAGGCCGAGACGGCGATCACGCCGTATTCGAGTTCCTTCGGCGCCGTCCCGTTTTCGAGGGCGGCGAAGCGGGTCCACGTCTTCCCGCCGTCGGTCGAGAAACCGCTCGAGTTCGCCTTCGGGACGAAATCGAGGTGGCTGCGGAAAACCCCGGCGATGAACTTGGGATCCCTCGCGCACCAGTCGAGCGCCCAGGCCGACATGAAGCCGGGCTGGGAACGCCGGGCCGTGTAGAGGTCGACATCGTCGAAGTAGAAGGCCCCGACATCCCACATGGCGGCGACCGGCTTCCCCCCGGGCGGGGCGATGACGTCGTTGCCGCACACCTCCTCGATCCCCTCGCTCTCCGAGCGCCAGGCGATCTGGGCGGGCGAGAGATCGCGCGTCCACCAGACGCCGAAGCCCTCCGCATACCAGATTTTCCCCTTGTCGAAGGGATCGAAGGCCAGCTGGCCGGTGCTCAGGTAATAGTTGGCCTGCTTGCCCATCCACTCGATGTTCGGGCTTTCGAGGCGGAACAGGTGGTAGGTCCAGGTCGCGCCCTGATCGAAGGAGACGAAGGTTTTCCCCCCGTTGATCATGGCGACCACGTGGTTCGGATCGAAGGGATCGACGGAGATCGCCCCGTAGGACTTGTCCTTGCCGCCGTTCGGCGCGGGGGGCGTGATCTCGGTCCAGGCGCCGGAGGGGTTCGCGCCCGGACCGTACTTCCAGAGCGACCCGACCCCCCCCTTGACGCTGTCGTAGACGACGTAATAGGTGCCGTCGGGTCCGATCGTGGCGTCGCGCGGCTTCCCCGCATCGCCCGCCGCCCCGTCGGAAATCTTGCTCCACGTCGCCCCCGCGTCGGCGCTGCGGAAGACGCCCCCCTCCTCGACCGTCGCATAGATCGTGTTCGTCCTCGCACCCGATGCCGCCTGGGTCGTCCCGCTTTTCTTGTCGAAGAGAATCGTCGTCACCCCATGCGGGGGCTTTCCGGCGGGGACGGCAGCGACCTTGCTCCATTTCCCGCCGCCGTCCTCGGTGAACCACAGGCCGTCCTGAATCGAGGCGAAGTAGACGACGTTCTCGTTCGCCGGATCGACGGCGAGCCGTTCCCCCTCCAACCGCCCCTCCCCGTTCGGCTCGAGCTTGACCCCGGTTTCCCTGAAACGGGTCGGCTGCCAATGGTCGCCGCGATCGGTGCTCCGGAAGACCTGCCCGGCGACGAGGCCGTAGGGCTGGCCCCCGAAGGCCATGTAGGCGACCTCCGGCTTGCCGGGGGCCCCGACGAGGCTGTCGACTCCCGCATATTTGCCGTAGCCGACGTACTCGGGCGGAAGGCTCGCCGAGGTGACCAGCTGCTTCCATGATGCCGTGGGGGCATTCCAGCGGTAGGCTCCCGCGACGTCGGTACGGACATAGAGGAGGTCTTTCTCCCCGGGATTGAAACTCATCCCGACGACGAAGCCGCCGCCGCCGATCTTCATCCGGCTCCACTCATAGCTTCCGCTGAGGTCGGACGAAAACGCCGTCGCCTGGCAGAAGAAGAGGGCGAGGACCCAGGCTTGAGAGAGTTTGCCCATGACAAAGGAAGGCGCTCAGGCGCTCTCGCGGACGACGAGTTCGCCGCGCACCTGGATTTCACTCGGTTCGGGGTGGCCCGCAAGCGCCCGCTCCAGCAGCGCGAACGATTGGCGGCCGATTTCCTCGTAGGGAATCCGGTAGGTCGTGAGCCCCGCCGGGGCGGCGGCCCGGAAGTCGTCGATCCCGACGACTTTCATCGCCTGGGGAATCCGGATCTTCCTTCGCTTCGCGGCGGCGATCAGGCCGAGGGCCAGATAGTCATTCGCGCAGACGACCGCCTTCACGTCCGATTGCTCCGCGAGGTACCGTTCGGCGACTTCGGTCGGCTCCCGCAGCGGATCGTCGAACCGGGGCGTCATTTCGGCCTCCTGGCGGACCCGGGCCGAGTTCCCGTCGAGGCCGGCCTCCTCCATCGCCTTCCGGTAGCCCAGATACTTGTCGCGCGTGAGGGGCGCCCACGAGAAATTCGCCAGGAAACCGATCTTCCTCAGTCCCCGCTTGAGGAGATGGCGCGTCACCTCGTACCCGGCATGGAAGCCATCGGGCACCGCGGCGGGCCGCAGGACGCCGGGCAGGTTGATCTCCGCCAGGACGATGGGGAGGCGGCACGCGTGGAGCATCTGGACGTAATAGGTATGGTCCCGTTCCGCCTGGAACGTGGGCAGCAGCACCGCCCCCTTCACGTCGAATTCCCCCAGGCGGCCGATGATCTCGGCCCCCTTCCGGAAGTCGGTCCCCGTCGGCAGCATCAACGTCCGCCGCTGGGCCCCGAAGGCGGCCTCCTGGAACCCGCAGACCGTGCGCCAGACTCCTTCGTGCCGTTCGTTGGGATAGATGAAGGCGAGGGCGTCGAGCATCTTCCCCGCCGAGGGGGGCAGGACGCGGGTCCCGTCGCGCGTCCGGCGGCCGACCAGCCCCGCAAGGGACAAAAGCGAGAGGGCCTTGCTGACCGACGTCCGGCTGCACTGGAATTCGGAGGCGAGCTCGATCTCGGTCGGCAGGCGCTCCCCGACGCCCCAATGCCCCGAGTCGATCCGCCCCCGAAGCACGGCATAGATCGCATCGGGCTTGCTCGACCGGGTTTTCCTGGAGGGGACGGACATGTTCAATTCCTTGGGGGCGCGCCCTATCGAACCGCATTCGCCCGACACGCGCCCCGCCACCCTGCCCATATGCCCTCCCAATGTCGATCACGAGCCCCATCCGGATCGATGCCCGCCAAAGAAAAGCCCCCGGAACCCTGTTTGATCGGGTTCCGGGGGCTCTCCCCTCACCTCAACGGAATCGGGTCAGGATTGAATGAATGCGAGGAGATCCGCGTTGATCTCCCCCGCATGCGTCGTCGGCATGCCATGGGGGAATCCGGGATACGTTTTCAGCTGGCCGTACTTTAAAAGCTTCACCGATTTCGCTCCCGTCGAGGAGAAGGGACAGATTTGGTCGTCTTCCCCATGCATCACCAGCACGGGAATATCGATGATCGCCAGGTCGTCGTAGAACTCGGTTTCGGAAAGGACCCGGATGCATTCATACTGCGCGATGGCGGCCCCCATCATGCCCTGCCGCCACCAATTCTCGCGAATCCCCTCGGAAATCACGGCACCGGGACGATTGAAACCGTAGAACGGCATGGTGATGTCCTTGTAAAACTGCGACCGGTGATTCGCCGTGCCGTCGCGGATCCCGTCGACCACCGCCTTCGGCACGCCGTCCGGATTCTTTTCCGTCTGCATGAAAAGAGGCGGAATCGCGCTGACGAGGACGGCCTTGGCCACCCGCCCTTTTCCGTGGCGGGCGACGTAGCGAGTCACCTCGCCGCCGCCGGTCGAGTGACCGATGTGGACCGAATTCCTGAGATCGAGGGCCTCGACGATCGCGGCCACGTCGGCGGCGTACGTGTCCATGTCGTGCCCTCGCGACGTCTGCGTCGAACGCCCGTGCCCGCGGCGGTCATGGGCGATAACCCGATACCCCTTCGCCAGGAAGAACATCATCTGCGTATCCCAATCGTCGGCGGAAAGAGGCCAGCCGTGATGGAAAAAGAGAGGCTGCCCCGTGCCCCAATCCTTGTAGAAAATCTGCGTACCGTCCTTCACCGTGATCATGCTCATCGTCTATCACTCCTTGGTTGTTTATGTGGCGGGAACCGCGTCGGGCCGGGCGCGGCAAAGCGCATGGCAGTGGCAATCTGAATGATTCCCCCTACAAAGCGACCCCTTTTCCGGGACCGATCAGGCTCTCCTTTTGGGAGAATTTAAAGCAGCAGTCATTTCCTATGATTAAAATCACCTCATAACCAATCACTTAAGAATTAATATTATAAATCTATAGACATAATAGATTTATTGATTACTCTCCGTTCAACGCATTCTCATGAGCCAGTCCTCCCCCTCTACCGCCCCCTTCTTCATCGTCGGCAGCGAGCGTTCCGGCACCACCCTCCTGATGGCGATCCTCGGCCACCACAGCCGCCTCGCCGTCCCGGAGGTCGCGTGGTATTACCCCCGCTTCCGCGCCTACCTCCACACCTACGGCGACCTGACGAAACCGGCCCACTTCCGCACCCTCGTCTCGGAGATGATCTTCGGGCTGAAGACTCCCTTCTTCGGCCTCCCGCTCAATCCAGCCACCATCGTCGACGAGCTCGTCGCGGCGACGCAGGCCCCGACATTCGCCGAGGCCTACCGGGTGATCCTCGAACGGTACGCCGCCGCGGTGAACAAGCCCCGCTGGGGCGAGAAGACGCCCCACAACCTCTTCTATGTCCGCGAGATCCTCGCCGACTTCCCCGGGGCGAAGATCATCAACCTCGTCCGGGACGGACGGGACATCGCCGTCGAGCAGCTCCGTTCCGCCTTCGGCCCCCGCAACGCCTACGCCGCCGCCGTCGTCTGGAAGCGGACCCACGAGGTCGCCGCGCAACTGCGGAGGGAACTCCCCGCCGCAACGTGGCTCGACGTCTCCTACGAGAAGCTGGCCGCCGATCCCGAGCCGGTCCTCCGCGAGGTCGCGGCCTTCCTCGGCGAGGCCTACGAGCCGCAGATCCTCGAATTCCACCGGGGCGAGATCGCCCAACGGCGCGGCAAGACCCGGGACCACAAGCCCCTCGGCCAACCCGTCTCCTCCGATTACATCGGCCTCTACCGCCGCCACCTCAGCCTCCACGACCAGGAGATCTTCGCGGGCGTCGCGGGCGGGGCCCTGCGCGAGCTCGGCTACGCCGTCGAGGTCGAGGGTGCGGTCCCCTCCGTCCAGGACGCCGCCCTCTACCTCGAGCACGACAGCCGGATCCGCGCCGCCACCCTCGACGCCCCCGAGGGCCACGTCGTCTACGAGAGCCTCAACGACTGGCTCATAGACCAGCGCGAGGAACGCCGCCGCCGGGGCCTCTGGAAGGAAACCGCCGTCCCCGCCCCGACCCTCTCCGAAGTCCTCGATTGGGATGCCGAATTCATCTCCGGCCAGCGCGCGCCGCGCCGGTGGAAAGAGTACTTCGCCGTGAAGCGCCGCTACACCGCGACCGAACTCGTCCTCTAACCGCAAGCACCGCACCCCGCCCACGCGTCAACGCCCGGCCCGCCATGTCCCTCACCCTCGCTTCCGCCCCCCTCCCCGCCGACAAGGCCGCAACCGCCGCCGTCCCCACCGGCGCGATCCGCGTCGAGGGGGTCGCCGTCCATTTCCCCGCCCGGGGCAAACGGCCCGTCGGGACCAGCGGACGGACGGTGGCGGCCCTCGACGGCATCGACCTCGTCGTCCCTCCGGGCCAGTTCGTCGCCCTCCTCGGGCCGTCGGGCTGCGGCAAGTCGACCCTCCTCAACGTCCTCGCCGGATTCCAGCCGCCGAGCGCGGGCCGCGCCGTCGTCGACGGCGAGACCGTCCGGGAGCCGAGCGCCCGCCGCCCCGTCGTCTTCCAGAACCACTCCCTCTTCCCGTGGATGACCGTCCTGGAGAACGTCGCCTTCGGCCTCCGCAACCTCAAGCGCCCCCACCCCCTCGACACCGCCCGCCGTCACCTCGCCCTCGTCGGCCTCGGCGCCTATGCCGATCACTACCCGACCCAGCTCTCCGGCGGGATGCAGCAGCGCGTCGGCCTCGCCCGCGCCCTCGCCATCGAGCCGCCCCTCCTCCTCATGGACGAGCCCTTCGGGGCCCTCGACGCCCAGACCCGCCTCCTCATGCAGGAGCAGCTCCTCTCCCTTTGGGAATCGTGGCGGCACACCGTCGTCTTCGTCACCCACGACATCGACGAGGCGATCTACCTCGCCGACCGCGTCGTCGTACTCGGCGTGAGGCCGAACGCCGTCCGGGGCGATTTCGCCGTCCATCTCCCCCGTCCCCGCGGCTTCGCCGTCCGCCGCAGCGACGCCTACCTCGAGCTCCACGAACAACTCTTCGCCCTCATCCGGGAGGAGAGCCTGAAGAACTTCGGCCCTGCGGAAGGAAAGACGTCATGAGCGGGAAGACGCGCTCCCTCCTTTGGCGCCGCCTCGGCCCCTGGCTCCTCGGCGGGACGGGCATCCTTCTCTTCCTCGGGGGGTGGAGCGCCGTCGCCCTCGCCTTCCATAACGCCATCCTGGTCCCCTCCCCCTGGGAGGTGGCGGCGAGCGTCGGGGACCTGGTCAAGGACGGCACCCTCCTCGGCGATCTCGGCGCGAGCCTCCGCCGGGTCTTCCTCGGCTTCGGCATCGCCGCCGGGCTCTCCGTCCCCCTCGCCCTCGCCATGGGCGCGATCACCCCGCTCCGCTGGCTCCTCCTCCCCGTCGTCTCCCTCCTCCGCCCGATCCCCCCCATCGCCTGGATCCCGATGGCGATCCTCTGGTTCGGCATCGGCGACGCCTCGGGCTGCTTCATCACCGCCCTCGCCGCCTTCTTCCCCGTCTTCATCAACACCCTCGGCGCGGCCCTCTCCGTCGAGCCCCAATACCTCCGCGCCGCGAGGTGCCTCGGCGCGGGCCGCCTCACCCTCCTCACCCGGGTTTATCTCCCCTCCTCCCTGCCCGCCGTCTGGACCGGGCTGAAGATCGGCCTCGGCCAGTCGTGGATGGCCGTCGTCACCGCCGAGCTCGTCGCCGCCCAATCGGGCCTCGGCTACATGATCCAGCTGAACCGCATCCAGCTCGAAACCCCGCGCGTCTTCGTCGGCATGATCGTCATCGCGATCACCGGCACCGCCATGACCGTCGGCCTCGAACGGCTCGAGCGGGTCCTCTTTCCTTGGAGACATCTCCGCTAAGCCCAAAACCAAACCGACTCCCACCACCGCCCGAGTCACCCACCCCCCTCTCCTCCCATGAAACGCCTCCTCCCCCTCCTCCTCGCCTCCGCCCTGCTCTTCCAGGCGCAGGCCCGCGCCGAAGAGACCGCCGTCCCCGTCCGGTACGGCTACGCCACCGCCCTCCACGGCGAGATCGCCCTCGCCCTCGACAAGAGCGGCATCGCGAAGAAGCACGGCCTCGCCGTCCAGTCGACCTTCTTCCAATACGGCCCTCCCCAGGTCGAAGCCCTCGCCGCGAAGAGCATCGACCTCTCCTTTACCTCGGTCGTCCCGACGGCGAACTACGTCGCCAAGCAGCCCGACGCCGTCGAGGTCGTCGCCGTCCTCGGCACCTCGGCCCACGGCCTCGTCGTCCCCGCCGACAGCCCGCTCAGGACCCTCGCCGACTTCAAGGGAAAGAAGATCGCCGTCGCCTTCGGGACCGACTCCCACGTCGATCTCCTCTCCTCGCTGAAGGCCGCCGGGCTCGACCCCGCGAAGGACGTCACCCTCATCAACGTCCCGCCGAACGAGCAGCCCGCCGCCCTCGAGCAGAAGCTCGCCGACGGCGTCCTCCTCCGCCAGCCGCAGCTCTACAAGTTCACCCAGAAGGGCGCCCGCGAGATCGTCCGCTGGCCCCACCAGCTCTGGGTCATCGGCCGGACCGAATGGCTGAAGGAGAATCCCGACGCCGCGAAGCGTTTCGTCGCCGCCCTGAAGGAAACCGTCGTCTTCGTCGCGAAGAACCCGAAGGAAGCCTCCGCCTGGTTCGGCGAAACCCTCCGCCTCGAACCCGCCCTCGTCGAGAAGATCGCCGCCGAAAATCCCGTCTACGCCGGGGCCTCCGATCCCTCCAAGGTCGACCTCTCCGCCTCGCCCGATCTCCGCGCCTTCGTCGCGAAGCGCGCGCAGGAACTCGTCGACTTCGGCCTCAGCAAGAACCTCCCGGTCATCCGCTTCGCCGAATAAGCCGAGCGCGCCTTCCGTGACGACGCCCCTTCCCACCCGCCCCGGCGGGATCGCCCCCGCCGGATTGCCCGGATACATCGCGGGGCTTCCGTTCCTGGGACGGCTGACCTCCGCCCATCACGGGCGGCGGGTCGAGGCGGGGAGCGTCGTCGAGCTGGTCTTCGATTACGAGGTCGGCGCGGCGGCCCTCGCCGACGGCGGCTGGCTGAAGATCGCCTTCCGGTTCTATTCCGATTGGTCCCTCTTCCAGACCGCCGATCCGGCGGCGGCCGATTACCTCTCCGCCGAACTCCTTTCCCGCCCCCCCTTTCCCGGCGAAAGCCCCGCCACCGTCCGCGAGCTGAAGGTCCGCTTCGACCAGAAGGGCCACGAGCGCCCCTACCAAAAGGCGATCCTCGTCGACGTCGTCGACGGCTACCTGAAGCCGGGCGACGTCATCCGGATCCGCGCCGGGGACCGCCGCTTCGGCGGGCCCGGCACCCGCATCCAGACCTTCGTCGAGGAGGCCTTCCGCTTCCGTGCTTACGTCGACACGGCGGGAACCTCCCGCTTCGCCGCCGTCCCGGGGGACGTCGTCCTCGACATCGCGAGCGGCCCGGCCACGCGCCTCGAAGTGACGACCCCCCGCCTCGTCCGCGCCGGCGAACCCGTTCCCCTCCACGTCCGCGCCGAAGACCGCTGGGGCAATCTGGCGACGGTCGATTCCCTCGAACTCCACCTCGACGGCGGCACGTGGGGCGAGACCGCCCCCGCTCCCTCCCTTCCCGGAAGCGCGCTCCGCCGCATCGCCCTCTTCCCCGATGCCGGAACGTTCTCCCTTCGCGCCACGGCCCCGAAAGAGGGGCTCGCCTCGACCGCCCCGGTCACCGTCGAGGCCGGGCTCGCCGTCCCCCGCGCCTGGTTCGCCGATCTGCACGTCCACTCCCACGACACCGTCGGTACCAATTCGACCGAGCGGAACTTCGCCTACGCCCGGGACGCCGCCGCCCTCGACGTCCTCGGATACACCGTGAACGACTTCCAAATCCGCGAGGACCGGTGGAATGAGGCCGTCGCCCTGGCGCGGACGTTTCATCAGGAAGGGAAATTCGTCGTCTTCCCCGGCACCGAATGGTGCGGCAGTTCCGCCGCGGGCGGCGACCACAACGTCGTCTTCCTCGGCGACGAGATCCGCTTCCCCCGCGACGCGGCGGGCCGCTCCCTCCGCTCCTTCGAGTGGAACGAGGATACCACGGCGCGGGAACAGATCCCGGGCCGCTGGCCCCTCTCCGAACTCTACGCCGCCTACGCCGACCAGCCGGAGGATTTTCTCTTCATCCCCCACGTCGGCGGGCGGCGGGCGATCCTCGACTGGCACCATCCCGGGCTCGACCGCCTGATCGAGATCGCCTCCTCGTGGGGCCACTTCGACTGGTTCTACCGCGACGCCCTCTCTCGCGGCTGGCAGCTCGGTGCCAGCGCGGCGGGCGACGAGCACCGGGGACGCCCCGGGGGCGGCGCTCCCGGCGTCTCGGTCTTCGGTGCGCGGGGCGGCTTGACCGGCATCCTGTCGGAGAAACTGGAACGCGCCGACATCGCCGCCGCCCTCCGGGCCCGCCACACCTGGGCGACGACCGGAGAGCGCAACGTGGCCCTTCTCCGGAGCGGCCCCCATCGCCAGGGCGACGCCTTCGCCCATGCGGGGAGCGAGCCCCTGGAAGTCGCCTACCGCCTCCTCGGCCGAACCGGATGGGAACGGCTCGAGCTCCGCGACCACGCCGGCTCCCCCCTCATCCGCAATCTCCATGCCGAGCTCGGCTACTCCCCCCGCCGCCTCCGTGTCACCTGGGGCGGGGCGCGGATCAAGGACCGCTATCGGTGGGCCGTCTGGCGCGGGAAGATCACCGTCGAGGGTGCCACCCTGAGGCAGGTCCGCGCGTTCGGGCTCGAACACCCCGAGGAACAGGCCGCCCAGACCGGGGAGCGCGAGATCACTTTCGCCAGCGAGACCTACGGCGATGCCGACGGGGTCGAATTCGATCTCTCCGATCTCGCCGCCGCGACGATCCGCGTCGAGGTCGAGATCGACGGTTTCAACAAGACGGGGAGCCCCCTCGACCGCAACCCCTGGAAAGAGTGCCCCCGCGCCGAGATCGCGATCTCGGGCCGCGAATGGGCCGAGGGGAAGGCGTCCTCCCTCCGCCGCGATCTCCCCGGGGCCGAGCTCTTCCTCGAAATCGAGCGCATCACCGAGGCCCCCCTTCCGATCGACATCGCGGGCACGTTCACCGTCGCCCCCGGCAACGCCTCCTTCGGCTTCCTTCCCCTCCACCTCTTCGGACGGGAGCGGGACGACGCCAAGGCCTGGACCTCCCCGCTTTTCATCACCTTCACTTAGAGCCTACATGTCGACCCTCTCCCCCGCCGACCTCGCCCTCCTCCTCGAAGCCCATCCGGGCCTCCCCCTCTTCGACGTCCGCACGCCCGGCGAATTCCGAAGCGTTCACATTCCCCAGGCCCGCAACCTTCCGCTCGACCGCCTCAACCCCGACGCCGTCGCTGCGGCGGGCGTCTCCCTCGAGACCCCGATCTATCTCCTGTGCGCGAGCGGGCGGCGGGCCCGGCAGGCCGCGGAGGAATTCCGCCTCGGAGGCTTCCGCCATCCCGTCGTCATCGAAGGCGGGATCACGGCGTGGGAAAAGGCGGGCCTCCCCGTGACCCGGAGCGCGGGCGGCGTCATCAGCCTGGAACGCCAGATCCGGATCGCGGCGGGTTCCCTCGTCGTCCTCGGCGTCGTGCTGGCCTGGCTCGTCTCGCCGCTCTTCGTCCTGCTCTCCGGTTTCGTCGGCGTCGGCCTCGTCTTCGCGGGCGCCACCGATTGGTGCGGCCTCGGCCTGCTCCTCGCCCGGCTCCCGTGGAACCGCGCCTCTTGACCATTTTTCCGCTAGATTTGTATTCGATTGAAAACAAACACCTTATAAGATTTTTCCCTTGCGCCCCACGGCGCTCCTGCTAGGAAAACACGACCTGTCCACAGGCGTCCGCCCTCGATTTTCGCAACGCCGCAGTCCGATCCCACCTGGGAACGATTGCCTTAACTGTAGTCCGCAACAGAAAGGTTTTTCGTCCCATGAGTACATCGCCCGTTTCCGTCCCCCAGCTCAGCCTGAGCGCCGCCGCCGCCCGCAATCTCGCCACCGCCACGGTGACCGTCCCGCAGAACGCGGCGCGGACGCCCCGCTGGCTCCCGAAGCTCCTCCCCTGGATCAACGTCGACGGCGGCGTCTACCGCGTCAACCGCCGCAAGATCCTCGTCGGCGCTCCCGGCCACCTCCGCGTCGTCGCCGACGGGGCGAAGTCCCGCGTCGACGCCGCCAGCCTGCGCGGCATCCCCCTCTTCGCCTCCGTGAGCGACGCCGCCTTGGCCGACCTCGCCGACCTCTTCTCCGTCGAGCGCCACGCCGCCGGGCAGACCTTCGTGAAGGAGGGGGAAGCGGGCAAAAACGGCAAGCTCTACATCGTCGCCGACGGCAAGGTCGAGCTTTCCGTCGACGGCCCCCAGGGCATCCGCCTGCGGCAGAATCTCTTCGGGACCGGCAGTTTCTTCGGTGCCGACGCGCTCCTCGGCGACGTCGCCGCGCTTCCCGCCGTGAAGGCCCTCGCCGGCTCGATCCTCCTCGCGCTTGACCGTCCCAGGTTCGAGGCCCACCTCAAGAAGCACGCCTCGCTCCGCAAGGAGATCGAGGCCTCCGTCGCCGCGCGCCGCGAGGCCCTCGCCCGCTCGAACGAGCACGGCGAGAGCGTCGTCGACCTCCGCATCGTCCAGGGCGGCGAGCCGCAGCTCCCCACCACCTTCGTCGACTACGAGGAAGATCCCCGCGAATACCACCTCAGCACCATCCAGACCGTCCTCCGCACCCACACCCGGGTCACCGATCTCTACAGCAACAAGATCGACCAGCTGAAGGAGCAGGTCCGCCTCACCGTCGAGTCGGTCAACGAATGGGAGGAATGGGAACTGATCAACAACGCCGACTTCGGCCTCCTCAACACCGTCGCCCCCTCCCAGCGCATCCCGACGCGGAGCGGCCCGCCGACCCCGGACGACCTCGACGAGCTCCTCTCCAAGGTCTGGAAGAAGCCCGCGTTCTTCCTCGCCCATCCGAAGGCGATCGCCGCCTTCGGCCGCGAATGCACCCGCCGGGGCGTTCCGCCGCCGACGGTCAGCCTCTTCGGCTCGCCCTTCCTGACGTGGCGCGGCGTCCCCCTCGTCCCGAGCGACAAGCTCCTCATCGACGGGCGGACCACCCCGGACGACAACCTCGGCACCACCAGCATCCTCCTCCTCCGCGTCGGCGAGGCGGAGCAGGGCGTCGTCGGCCTCCAGAAGGCGGGCGTCCCCGGCGAGGTCGAGCCCGGCCTTTCCGTCCGCTACATGGGGACCGACGAGAACTCGATCGCCTCGCACCTCGTCACCCGGTATTTCTCCGCCTCCGTCCTCACCGACGACGCCATCGCGCGGCTCGATAACGTCGTCGTCGGCCGCTACCACGACTACGTCTAAGAGCCCGGCATGAGCACCTCCCCCGGCGAAATCGACAACGACCTCATCGCCCGCCTCGCCGCCGAGATCTTCTCGGCGGACCGGGGAGCGGCGGTGCCCTCCCCAGGCCCCGGTCTGCCGACCCCCGTCGGGATCGGCAACGCCTATCCGAGCGGCGCCTCGGAGATTTCCCCGCCGGTCCACTCCGGCGTCACCCCCGCCTCGGCTCCGGAAGCCTCCGCCCCCGCCGTCCCCTCCGGAACGGGGGGCGAGAACTTCGGCGAGCCCCAGTGCTTCCGCGACGAGCCGAACGCCTTCCCCTACGACTTCCGCTCCGGGCGTTCCGTTTCCTCGCCCTCCGGGATCTCCCCCGCCCCAGCCACGCCCGGCAAGAGCGCCGCGCCGCAATCCTCCGCGGGCGAGTTCTACTTCCTCCCCGGCGACCTCGTCCCCGCATCGTCCCTTCCGCACTCTCCCGCCGCCTTCGACGTCGAGGGCGTCCGCCGCGATTTCCCCGCCCTCCACCAGCGCGTCAATGGCAAGCCCCTCATCTGGCTCGACAACGCCGCCACCACCCACAAGCCCCAGGTCGTCCTTGACGCCATCTCCCGCTACTACGCGAACGACAACTCGAACATCCACCGCGCCGCCCACACCCTCGCCGCCCGCTCGACCGACCTCTACGAGGGAGCCCGCGAGAAAGTCCGCCGCTTCCTCGGCGCCGCCGACGCGAAGGAGATCGTCTTCGTCCGCGGCACCACCGAGGCGATCAACCTCGTCGCCCAGACCTACGGACGGCAGAACATCGGCGCGGGCGACGAGATCGTCGTCACCACGATGGAGCACCACGCCAACATCGTCCCCTGGCAGCTCCTGAGCCAGCAGACCGGGGCCGTGCTCCGCGTCGCCCCCATCAACGACCGGGGCGAGCTCCTCCTCGACCAGTTCGCCGCCCTCCTCGGGCCGCGCACCAAACTCGTCTCGATCACCCAGGTCGCCAACGCGCTGGGCACCGTCAACCCCGTCGAGCAGGTCATCGCCATCGCCCACGCCTACGGCGTCCCCGTCCTCGTCGACGGCGCTCAGTCGACCCCCCACATGCCGGTCAACGTCCAGGCGATGGGGGCCGATTTCTTCGTCTTCTCGGGCCACAAGATCTTCGGCCCGACCGGCATCGGCGTCCTCTACGGCAAGGCGGCGCTGCTGGAGCAGATGCCCCCGTGGCAGGGCGGCGGCAACATGATCGCCGACGTCACCTTCACGAAGACCGTCTACCAGGGCATCCCGAACAAGTTCGAGGCCGGCACCGGGAACATCGCCGACGTCGTCGGCCTCGGCGCCGCCATCGACTACCTCCAGGGCCTCGGCATGCCCGCCATCGCGGCCTACGAACACGACCTCCTCGTCTACGCCACCGAGGGCCTCGCTACCGTCCCCGGCCTCCGTCCCATCGGCACCGCCGCGAACAAGGCGAGCGTCCTCTCCTTCGTCTTTGAAAACGGTCGCGGCGTCTCCACCGAGGAGGTCGGCAAATACCTCGACCAGCACGGCATCGCCGTCCGCTCCGGCCACCACTGCGCCCAGCCCGCGCTGCGCCGCTTCGGCGTCGAGCAGACCGTCCGCCCTTCCCTCGCGTTCTACAACACGCGGACCGAGGTCGACACGCTGGTCCGCGCCCTCCACTCCTTCCGCCGCAAAGGCTGATTCCTCTTCGAGAACACCCCGCTTTTCAGCGCCCTAAAAACCTATCCTTCCCATAGAGATGGACGACGCATGGAAACAGGTGGTGAGCGAGGTCGTCGCCTCCTACGAGAAGCTCGGCGGTCTCAACAACCGCGACACCCACAACATGCCGTCGAAGCGGGCCGTCGGCGGCATCTGCGAGGATCTCCTCCAGATCCTCTTCCCCGGCTTCCACGACCACGACGCCGTCCACCAGCACTCGATCTTCGACCTCACCAACGAACGAATCTCGAGCGTCGTCAGCCGCCTCGAAACCCAGATCCGCAAGAGCGTCCGCATCGGCGATCCCCACCGCCCCACCGGCAAGACCAAGCCGATCCTCCTGCAATTCTGCCGCACCCTCCCCGACATCCGGCAGCTCCTCCACACCGACATCGAGACCGCCTTCGAGGGCGATCCCGCCGCCCTCAGCCGGGAGGAGATCATCCTTTCCTACCCCTGCATCGAGGCCATCGCGATCCAGCGCCTCGCCCACCGCCTCTACCGTTCCGACGTCCCCCTCATCCCCCGCATGATGACCGAGTGGGCCCACAGCCGCACCGGCATCGACATCCACCCCGGCGCCACCATCGGCACCCACTTCTTCATCGACCACGGCACCGGCCTCGTCGTCGGGGAGACCTGCCGGATCGGCAACAGGGTGAAGCTCTACCACGGCGTCACCCTCGGCGCGCGGAGCTTCGCGAAGGACGACGAGGGCAACATCGTGAAGGGAGGCAAGCGCCACCCCGACGTCGAGGACGGCGTCACCGTCTACCCGAACTCGACGATCCTCGGCGGGGAAACCGTCATCGGCGCGGGCTCCACCATCGGGGCCAACGTCTTCCTCATGCACAGCGTCCCGGCCAACTCCCTCGTCGTCCAGGAGGCCAAGCAGCTCTCGATCCTCGACAAGACCCGGGCGGCCCACAAGAAATCGGCCCCGCTCGAATGGCACATATAAGGATGACACCGATTCGTCCCGTTCGTTAAACTGCGCGATGCCCCTTCCCGCCCGCCGCCTCGAAGGCTTCACCGAATCGGTCATCCGCAAGATGACCCGCGTCGCCAAGCAGCACGGAGCCATCAACCTCGCCCAGGGATTCCCCGACTTCGATCCGCCCGAGGCGCTCGTCGAGGCCCTCGCCCGGGCCATCCGCGGCCCCCATCACCAGTATTCGATCACCTGGGGGGCCCAGAACTTCCGCGAGGCGCTCGCCCGCAAGATCACCCGCTTTACCGGTCTGCCGATCGATCCCGAACGCCATCTCGTCGCCACCTGCGGCAGCACCGAGGCGATGATGGTCGCCATGATGACGGCCTGCAATCCGGGCGACAAAGTGATCGTCTTCTCTCCCTTCTACGAGAACTACGCCGCCGACGCCATCCTCTGCGGGGCCGAGCCGATCTACGTCCCCCTCCATCCTCCCGACTTCCGCTTCGATCCCGAAGAACTGGAGAAAGCCTTCGCGCAGAAGCCCAAGGCCCTCGTCCTCTGCAACCCCTCCAACCCCTCCGGCAAGGTCTTCACCCGCGAGGAGCTCCTCCACATCGCCGCCCTCGCCGAGAAGCACGACGCCTTCGTCCTGAGCGACGAAGTCTACGAGCACATCGTCTACGCACCCCATACCCATATCCCCTTTGCGACCCTGCCCGGCATGTTCGAGCGGACGCTGACCTGCGGTTCCCTCTCGAAGACCTACGCCATCACCGGGTGGCGGCTCGGCTACGTCGCCGCCCACGAGAAGCTCATCGAGTCGGCACGGAAGGTCCACGATTTCCTCACCGTCGGCGCGGCGGCCCCGCTCCAGGAAGCCGCCGTCGCCGCCCTCGGCTTCGGCGACGACTACTACGCGGGCCTGACACGGGAATACACCGCGAAGCGGGACCTGTTCCAGGCAGCCCTCCGCTCGACCAGCCTCCCCTTCACCGAACCCGAGGGGGCCTACTACGTCCTCCTCGACATCTCCTCCTTGGGCTTCAAGGACGACACCGAAGCCGCGTTGAAGCTCGCCGAAAACGGCGGCGTCGCGGGCGTGCCAGGCTCAAGCTTTTTCCGCGAGCCGGTCCAACGCTACGTCCGCTTCCACTTCGCCAAGAAAGAAGAAACCCTCCGCGCCGGAGCCGATGCCCTCGCGGCAAGAATCGACCTGCTCAGAAAAAGATAGCTTCCGCCCACCGCCTCTCGACTTCCGAGCGACAGGGAGGCACCACTCCTATTTCCCGAAAATGGGCAGGAGATGCCGGCGGAAAAGATTGTCGGTGACATTGCGCGCGATAATCGCGCGATTCTCCGTCAGCGCGTCGAGGTACGTCGTCCCGAGCTTCGCGGCGATCTTGAAGGAGACATGGATGAACTGCCGGAAGTGCGGATTGTAACCGGGGCAGGCCGGATCGTGCCGCAGGGCGGCGACATACTGCTCGGACGTCCATCCCTCGACCTCGTCGATCGACGGCAGCGCCCCCTTGTCGATGTCGAGGACCGTGGCATAGGGCGCGACGAGTTCGTCGAAATACCCGAAGGCCTGCTTGTAGATCGTCTTCGCGAGTCCAAGACCCGCCCCGCCCGACTCGGCCAGCCCGATGACCTCCTCCAGCCACGTCGTCCCCGCCGTCTTCACGTGGAGACCCGCTCCATGCCGGTGAACGAGGCGATTGATGATCGGGTAGATCGAGAATTTGTCGCTCCCCGAATGGACACTGAGCTTGAGTGTCGCGGGAAGGCCGAATTCCCGGATCGCGAAGGCCACGACATGGAGGTCCTCGTCGAACTCCTTCTCGAACTGCGCGAGATTCCCGACGTAATCGACTCCCTTGTTGAAGCGGCCAGTGAATTTGGGGGCGATGGTCTGAACCGGAATCCCTTCCCCGGCGATCATCGCGAGGATGAGGAACAACTCGACCGGCGTCTGGGGCGAGTCGGTTTCGTCGACGGAGACCTCGGTCACGAAGGGCTCCGCCTTGCGTTCGGCGATATGGCGATAGATCCGGCCCGCCTCCTGCATCGCCCAGAGAAACTTCTTCGCCGTCGCCCGCAGGAGGGCCTCGTCGATGGCGAGCGGCGCCGCCATGCCGGGAATCGTCAGCGCGCCCAGGTAGCGGTCGTTCTCCGAGACGAAGGCTTCAATGTCGTCATCGCTCGCGGGCTTCCCGGTGTAGTCGGCCACGTCGATGGTGTAGAAATCGCTCGCCTCGATGAAGCGGTCGACGTTGCCGAGGTTGATGTGGTCGGCATCGACGTGAAAAGCGCCGTCCCATCCCAGCGCCACGACGGCCTCCCGGGCCTCGGTGCGGACGCTGCCCGGCTCGGTGCCGATCAGCGTGTGCTCGCGGTTCGATTTGTTCCAGACAGGCTCGACCTCGATTCCGGCGTTCCGGGCATTCACCACCGCCTGGAGCTGGGCTTTGCCCTGGCGTCCGAAGCGGTCCCCCATTCCGAGGGAAAAGCGGCCGATTTTCTTGATGGGGGCGACGGAAGCAAGCGGTTGGGAAGTGGGCATGGAAGGAAGCGGTTTGGATTTCATCCTGCCCCTTCACGATCGCGTTGTAATTGCCGATTTCTGCATCTATTATTGATTAAACGGCATTTTAAACCTTTTCCATGAAACAGAAAAACGTTCTCCTGGCCTTGGGCTGGTATGATCATCGCCTTCTGAAAGGCATCGCGGCCTACGCGGCACAGCACCGCTGGCATCTTGCCGCGCACAGCATCATTCACGAGAAAGTGATCCCGTGGGGATGGCAGGGGGACGGCGTCCTCGCCTGGCTGGCCGCCGGGGACGACCTCGCCGATTTCGTCGTCTCAGTGAAGAGGCCGACGGTCGACTTCAGCATGCGCCGTCCCCACCTCCCTTTCGCCCGCGTGATCCAGGATCATGCGAAGACGGGAAGCCTCGTCGCGGCGCATTTCCTATCGCGCGGCTTCCGACACTTCCTTTTCTACAGCGACCTCGAAAATTGGTCCCAGGAGCAGCGCGGAGAGGCTTTTGTAGGGGCGTTGGAAGCCGGGGGCCACACCCCCCAATGGCTGCGCTGGCACAAGGCCAGGGAAAACAAGCGCGGACGGGACGAGTGGCCCCGACGCCGCGCGTGGCTTCTGGCCCATCTTCGCCGCCTGCCGAAGCCGATCGCCGTCTTCGCCGCGAACGGCACCCTCGCCGTCGAGGTCCAGGAACTCTGCGAGGAGGCGGGCATTCCCGTCCCCGATGCCGTGGCCATTGTCGGCATCGAGGATTATCTCCTCTCCGTCGGCGGGGAGCACCGATCGATCTCCGGGGTCGACACGAACCTCGAGGAGCAAGGCTACCAGGGGGCGGCCCTGCTCGACCTGCTGATGCGGGGAGAGAGAAAAACCTCCCGCCCCCTGCGCATCGCCCCGGCCCGGGTCATCACCCGCAAGAGCAGCGACATCTTCGCCGTCGCCCATCCCGGCGTCGCCAAGGGGCTTCGTTTCATCGCGAACCGTTTCGCCGAGCCGGTCGGGGTCGGGGAAATTGCCGAGGCCGCCGGGATGTCGCTCCGCGGCCTCCATGACGCCTTCGTCGAGCACCTCGGGTCCACGCCGGGTGGAGCGCTCCGCTCTGCGCGTCTCGATTTTGCCAGGAAACGGCTGGCCGAGACCGACGACAAGATCGATTCGATCGCGCGTCAAAGCGGCTACCCCCACCTCAACACCTTCTTCATCACCTTCCGCAAGGCCGAGGACATGACCCCCACCGCCTATCGCAAGCGCTTTCGCCGCGCGCAATGAACGGCGCCTCCGCCGTATCGATCCGCAGATTGTCGAAATGGGGATTGAGTTCTTTTTCCCTCCCATTTCCTCTTATTGAATTTGAGCCCGCGATGAGGAACCTGACTGCATCGCCCATTAGTCCCAGCATGAGGAAATAGCTCTTCGGAACGCTGCGTTGCGAGAATGGGAATTCGGAAGGCCTGTAGCACTCACTAACTAAAAGCCCCGGAACCTTATTTAAAAGGTTTCCGGGGCTTTTGGTATTCCCATTTCCGAATCGACTAAACGAGGACCGCCTCTCTCTCCTCGGAGGGGGCAACGTCCTTGAGGCAGGTTTCCCGGAAGATCCTCTGCGCAAGCTTCGCCTCTTCTGGGTTCTCGGAGCGGACGGAGATCAGGATGCCACCTTCCTCGATCTTCGCCTCAAGCCGCTGGAGCTTTTCAAAGGCAAGGCCGAGGCCGCCCAGAACACTGGCGATTTCTGCGCTGTGGGAGGCGCGGACCGAGATGTCCCCAGGGAAGAAGCGATTGAGGTGCAGGCGCTGAACGATGATTTCGGCCTGAATTGCATTGTCGACAACAGCATAAACGGTTTGGGACATATACATGATGGGTTTACATGAAGATAGCTACGTCCATGCCAACGATCTTTCCCTCATCATTACCGATTGATAATCAACCAGATGAATTCATACACCTCCCTCAAACGGAGGCCACCGCGCCGTTTAATGCACGAAGGAACGTTGCCGTCATCGCTTTTGCATGATGCACCAACGTCGTGCGGAGAGCGTTGGCAGCGTCCTCTTGCAGGCCGGGGTAGCCGGGCTACCGTACCCTATGCCGAAGCCCAAAATGCGGATGAGTCTGGAAAATGAGGTGATCGCCATTTTCCTCCTCTTCTACCTCGTGCTCAGCGGGGTACTCCTCTACGTCCACTATCGCGAGGGCGCGCCGTCCGCCAATCCTCCTGCCCGCTCCTCCGCCTCATGATCCGCACGATCTTCGTCCAGGAAGGCCGCGTCGTTGTCCGGGACGGTCTGGCATTCGACGAGCAGGCCGCCGCCACGTGGCTGCAAATTCTCGACCCCACGGAGGCCGAGATCGAGTCCCTGCGCTCGACCTGCCATCTCGATCCGGTCTTTCCGATCGAGGGGATCCGGGAGGACGATCGTTACATTCATATTCCGGTGCGATTGGTCACGATGTCGGCGGGGGAGCGCCCGGGCCTGCGGCCCGTCCGCTTCGTCCTGGGCGAAAAGATCATCGCCACCGTCGACGTCGCCCCCGGTCCTCCCGCCTTCGCGAAGGCGCTGCAACGATTGGAACACAAACCCGCCCTGGGACGCAGCGCCGCCACCCTTTTCCGCCTCCTCCTCCAGGCACTCAACGAGGCGGGCGAGCAACTCATCGACCAGGTCAGCGACGACCTCACCCGGGCGAGCGAGGAAATCATCGGCGTCTCCGGCTCCCTCCAGATTCACGGCCGCGAGGCGGGGGTCACCGATCTGACCTGCCTGATCATGCGCCTCAACTCGAAGGAGGAACTTATTTCCCAATGCCTGGAGCGACAGCTTTTCCTCGCCCGGGCCGCGCGGCGGCTCGAGAACGCGGTCGATGACGAAGAGGAGCCGGTCCTTTCCCGTCTCATCAAGGAATTGATCGACGACATCGAGGGGGTCGAGGCCCATGCCGCCCACGAGCACAACCGGGTCTACTACCTTCAGGAAGCAATCAACGCCTCCCTCAACATCAAGCAGAACCAGATCGTGAAGATCTTCACCATTCTCTCCGCGATCTTCATGCCACCGACCCTCATCGCCTCGATCTACGGCATGAACTGGGCCAAAATGCCGGAGCTTTCCTGGACCGCCGGATTCCCCTTCGCCGTCACCTTCATGCTGATTTCCGCCGTATTGCCCCTGTTTTATATCAAGAAGCGCGGCTGGCTGCGCTGAGCGCGGCAGGCGGGATGGGACCAGTCCGGCCTAGGCCAAGACCTTAGCCAACGCCATGGCGGTGCGGGGAGCAAAGTCCTCGTGATGGTTGTTCGCCACGACCCGGACGTCGGCCGCCTTGACGGCGAGTCCCCGGATATGACGAGCGAGCGAGCGGATCTGGCTGGGACGATAGAGGTAAGCGTGCCGTTCATCGGCGCTTTTGGCCTCGAGGTAGTTCGGATTCCTCCCATGGAGTCGGACATAAGCGAGGTCGGGATTCGAGACCTCGTAGAGAGGCGGCAGGAGGTTCGAGCCTGCGATCCGCGGCATATCGACAGCCACCCAGACCAGCTTCCGCTCCCGGAAGAACTCGAAGGTTTCCGCCTTCCGCTTTCCCTTGACCCAGCCCGCGTGACGAAGCTCGACGGCCAGAAGGTGGGGATGCAACGCCTTTGCCAAGGCGTCCAGCTCCTCCAAGCCATGCTTCTCCGGCCCGAACCGGGGATCGAGGACGAGGAGGAAGACGCCGAGCTTCCTCGCGCGAATGAGCGGCTCTATCCCTTGCATGAGGAGCCGGACCTGCTTCCCTTCCTTCGCCGTCTTCTCCGGGCTTTGGGAAAAGGCACGATGCAGCTTGATGTCGAAGAGGAATCCGGCAGACGTCTGCTTCACCCATTTCGCCGTCGCCTCCCGGCGCGGCACCGCATAGTAGCTGGAGTTCACCTCGACGTGGTCGAAGTGCTCCGCATACCAATGCAGCCGCGCGGCCGACGGGGTTCCGGGCGGATAGAGAATCTCTCGATACGCGTCATCGCTCCAACTGCCGCAGCCGACCCGGATACCCATGAAGAGGCAGAGCTATTCCAGCTTGCGGAAAAGCGGCGCGAAGGCGGCGCGATGCTGATAGAAGACCCCCCCCCAAAGAGCGAGGGTTACGAACGCCATGGGGAGGCCCGCCGGAGCCATGGTTACATGGAACGTAAGGATGTTGACCAGGACGGGCCCCAGAAGGGTGAGGCCGAGCGCCACCCATCGGTTCGACAGGACCAGAGCCCCGCCGACGACCTGGGTTGCGAAAATGACCACGTAGTAGCCGGTGCTGAAGAGGACCCCCATAAACTCCCCTGCCGGTCCGGACGGGGCGGGCATCGGTATGAAGTGGAAAAAGTCGTTGAGGCCGAAGACGACGAACATCAACCCCAGGAGGACCCGACACAGAAGGCGCAATAATCTCATCCCAGAATCTAAGAGGAGCCGGAGAAAACGCAACTGGCCCGCGGTCTTCGGCTCTCAGATCCCGGCCTTCTCCTTTTTCCGAAGGTATCTGGAGAGCTCCTCAATCGGGGCATAATCCAACTCGTTCTCCGCCTTGGCATGCCTCAAAAGCAAAGCCCCCCGCCCCATATCCCCCAGGCCGACGAAGCGGATGGGGAAAAACAGCCGTCCTTGCAGCGCTCCCCGAAGGACGTCGACATACTTTCCCGAAGCGAGGCTTCCCAGGAAGATCACGCGGCGGTCTCCCATGGTTAGCCTCAGGCCCGCCAGATCGATTTCGAGCGGACGCCGGTATTCCTCGTTGCCGGCGTCGATATCGGCTTGGGAGAAGTCGGCCAAATCGGCGGGAGAGACCGGCGTCGACACGGGGAGAAGTCCACGCTGCGGCGTGATGACCAAGACATCCTCGGCGGCGGCGAATCGGGAGGCGTAGGCCAGCTTTCCCCGGAAATAGAGGCCGCTCACAAAGCTGAAGACCTCCCCCAGCGTCACGACCTCCCCACGATGGAGCCGCTTTCCCACCGCGCTGTTCGATTCGGGCCGCAACAACATCCGGGCCCGCTTCCCACCGGCATGGGCGGGGGAAAGGAGGAAAATCGGGAAGCCACTCATGCTTCAGAAAGCTACCCCATGGCTCCGCCCGCGGCAATTTGGCGGCAGCGACCTCGTGGCGTAAGCTAGGGCATGAAAAAACTTTCCTTCGTCGTTCCGATGAAGGCCTCGACCTCGGAGCCCCCCTCGCCTGCCGATTGCCGCTGGCTCTACGAGATGAAGTTCGACGGTTATCGGGGGATCGCCATCAAGAACGGAAAGCAGGTCGAGCTTCTCAGCCGCAATCGCAACTCGCTCGACGTCCGCTTTCCCGAGGTCGTTACCGCGATCGCGAAGCTGCCCGTCGACCGCTGCGTGATCGACGGGGAAATCTGCGCGCTCGACCCGAAGGGGCGCACCTCCTTTCAATTGATCCAGAATGCGGAAGAAGGGACCGTCCCCATCGTCTACTATGCCTTCGACCTCCTTTTCGAGGGAAGCAACGATCTCCGCACCCTTCCCCTCGTCGAGCGCAAGGAACGCCTCGACGCGCTGCTGGTCGATGCCCACGACCCCGTCCGCCCCTCGGTCTACTTCGACCGCGACGTGGCAAAAACCCTCACCCGTATGCGCAAGATCGGGGCGGAGGGAGCCATCGCCAAGGTCCGGGACTCGGCCTATGTCGCGGGAAGCCGTTCCGCCGATTGGGTGAAGATCCGGTTCTCCCTCCAGCAGGAATTCGTCATCGGCGGCTACTCGGAAC
This sequence comes from Verrucomicrobium sp. GAS474, assembly GCF_900105685.1. Classification (NCBI taxonomy): domain Bacteria; kingdom Pseudomonadati; phylum Verrucomicrobiota; class Verrucomicrobiia; order Verrucomicrobiales; family Verrucomicrobiaceae; genus Verrucomicrobium; species Verrucomicrobium sp. GAS474. The sequence continues at coordinate 2,475,741 of NZ_LT629781.1, read as the reverse complement.
CGAAGGGAAGCCGATCGGGCTTCGGCGCCCTCCTGTTGGGATATTACGACAAGGACCGCCGATTGATCTATGCCTCCAAGGTGGGAACCGGATTCAACGACAAGACCCTTGCATCGACCTTTCGCCTCCTCCAAGTCCGCGTCAGGAAGAAAAGTCCGTTTGCGCCGTTCGAGTTGAAGCGGACTCGTTGGACGCGCGGCCCTCTTTCCAAAGTCCATTGGGTCAAGCCCGACCTCGTCGCCCAGATTTCCTTCACCGAGTGGACCGACGATGGTTCGATCCGTCATCCCGTCTTCCTGGGGCTGCGAGACGACAAGCCGTCGATGCAGGTCGTGCGGGAGCCGGTCGCCCGGGCGAAATAATCGTTCCCGAGGCCAGTCAGGCCGCCTTCTTGTGCCGAGCCTTCACGTGCGATTTCTTCGGCGTGACGCTGCGGCGCTCCGATCTGCCTTTCGCCTTTCCCGTGACTTTGCCATGGCCCTTGGTATGGCTCAGGCTTTCTTGAAGGACTGACATGAGATCGATGACGTTGCTCGGCCTTTTCTCGGCCTTCGCCGAGGACCGCTTCTTGTCGGGATGCTTCACCTTCTCCTCGATCATCGCCATCAGTTGCGTCTTGTACTCGTCCTCGTACTTGTCCGGATCCCATTTCACGGTCATCCCCGCCACTAGCTTCTTGGCCATCTCGACCTCTCGGGGACGGGCCTTCGCCGCCTTGGGAAGCTTGAAGCGGTCAGCATCGACCAGCTCATCTCCGAAATGCATGACCTCCAAGATCAGGGCATCCCCCTGCGCTTTCACTCCGGCCAGGTGCTCCCGCGTACGGATGACCACTTTGGCGACCCCCATCTTGCCCGAATCCCGCAACGCCTCGCGCAGGAGCGCATAGGCCTTGTCTCCCCCCTTCTGGGGTTCCAGATAATAGGGCTTCTGGAAATACATCGGATTGATCTCCCCGACCTCGACGAAATCGATGATGTCGATCGCTCCCGCCGCCGCCTCGAGATCGACCCGCTTGAAATCCTCCTCTTTCAGGACGACGAACTTGCCCTTCTCGTATTCGTATCCTTTGACGATGTTCTCCCAGGGCACTTCCTTGCCGTCCGCTTGGGCGACCCGCTTGTAGCTCACCGGGCTCTGGTCCGTCTTCCTCAGAAGGCGGAAAGTCAGTTCCTCGCGACTCGTCGCGGGATAGAGGGCGACGGGAATGGTCACCAGGCCAAACGAAATAGATCCCTTCCACATGGAGCGTGCCATGACGTACCCTACCCGCACTCCCGGACTCCGCAAATTGCCGGAGCCGCGCTTCTGACGTAGATTTCCGGATGTCGAAGAACGCCACGCTCGAAGTCGAAGGCAGGCAGGTGCCGGTGACGAACCTCGATAAGATCTATTATCCGAAGGCGAAGTTCACCAAGGGCGAGATGCTCGCCTACTACATCAAGATCGCGCCCATTCTCCTGCCCCATCTGGAAGGACGCCCGCTGACGATGAAGCGGTATCCCAACGGGGTCGAGGCGCCGTTCTTCTATGAGAAGCAATGCCCCCGCCCCAAGCCGCCGTTCGTCGAGACCTGCAGTGTCGCCCGCCACCACAAGCCGGGCCGCATCCAGTTCTGCCTCGTCAACAACCTGCCGACCCTCGTCTGGGCCGCCAACCTGGGTGACCTGGAATTGCACACCTTTCTCTCCAAGGCGCCGAACGTCCACAAGCCGACCCAGATCGTCTTCGATCTCGATCCCGGCCCGCCCGCCAATGCGGTGCAGTGCGCCCAGGTCGCGCTCTGGCTGAGGGAGATGTTCAACCGCCTCGGATTGGAGGTCTTCATCAAATCATCCGGCTCGAAGGGCATGCAGGCGTACATTCCCCTCAACATGCCGATCACCTATGCCGAGACGACGCCGTTCGCCAAGAGCGTCGCTTTCGCGTTGGAGAAGGCCCATCCCGAGCTTGTGGTCTCCGACATGAAGAAGGAGCTGCGCCACGGCAAGGTCCTCGTCGATTGGAGTCAGAACTCCGAAACGAAAACGACGGTTTCCGTCTATTCGCTGCGGGCCAAGGACAAGCCCTTCGTCTCAATGCCCCTCGAGTGGGAGGAGGTCGAGGAGTGCCTCCGCAAAAAGGATGCCTCCCTCGTCTTCTTCGAGGCAGCGGAAGCCCTTAAGCGGGTCGAGGAGAAGGGGGACCTCTTCGCCCCCGTCCTCACCCTGAAGCAGAACCTCAAGACCGCGGTGAAGGCGGCTCGATCCGGAAAGCCGAGGAAAGTGACCAAGGCGCGCCTCAAGGGAACCGGCGACGGCTCGATCAAGGCCTACAATGCCAAACGTGACTTTACCCAGACGAAAGAACCCTCGGGCAAGAAAGGCAAAACAGCGGGGAAGAAACTCCTATTCGTCATCCAGAAACACGCTGCCTCCCACCTCCATTATGATTTCCGCCTCGAATTGGACGGCGTCCTGAAATCGTGGGCCGTCCCGAAGGGCCCCCAGACCGACATGGAGACCAAGCGGCTGGCGATGAGGGTCGAGGATCACCCCTACGACTATGCCCGGTTCGAGGGAACCATCCCGGAAGGGAACTACGGCGCGGGCACCGTCATGGTCTGGGACATCGGCACCTGGGAGAACCTCGGGCCGGAACCCCACGAAGGGCTCAAGGCCGGGAAGCTCCACTTCCGCCTCAACGGAAAAAAGCTGAAGGGCGAATGGGCCTTGGTCCAGATGCATGGCCCACGAGCGACCAAGGGAAACGAATGGTTGCTCCTCAAGCATGGAAGCGCCCAGAAGCCGGTCTCGGCGAAGGCGGACGATACCTCGGCGATTTCGCGCAAATCGATGAAACAGCTCGCCGGTCCCCGGAGCAGAAAATGGATCAGCAACCGGGAGAGCGAAGGCAATCCCAAGACCTCGAAAAAGCCGAAGAAAAAGCCTTCGTCGTTCCGCGGCCGGATCGCCGCGCTGGCCAAATCGATCCGACCCAAGAGAAAGACGCAAACGGCGAAACGGAAGCAAGATCGATGAAAACAGTCCGATTTTCCCAGGTCGTCGAAAAGAGCGGCAAGCCCGATGTCTATCTGCCGCTCTCGAAGGCCGATCCTGTTTTGAAGAAAGCCATTGCCGCCCACAAGGTGATGACGCTCCTGGGCGGAGCGCACGGGGCAAAGCAGGACTATGGGATCGTGGGATTCCAAGAGAAGGCCCATGGCCAATTCCTGATTTTCCCCAAATCGCTCAAGTCATTTGAAGGGATGCGGGTGGTCGGCATCAAGTACAGCTTGTTTCAAGAAGCGGAGCCGGAGCCGCCCAAGGCGACAAAGAAGAGCGGGAAGAAGAAATCCTTCTCCAAAAAGACCGTCGAGAATGAGGAAGGCCAACAGGATGGGGTTCACGACAAGATCATCCCCTTCCCTCGGGAAGAAGAGACAGAGGACGATGAGGTCGAGGAACTCAAGGGCTATGCCCATAAGGCCCTCCATGCGCTCGAAAAGGGAAACCCGGTGGCCGCCTACAAACTCCTCCAGAAGATCATCGAGGCCTGATCCTACTTGGCGGGAGCTTTCCCTTTTTGAAAGCCGGACCGTTTCATCCGCTGCCGCAGCCACGTGATCAGGGCGGCTTCCCGCTTCCGGAGGCTTGCATTGGAAATGAAAGCCGGAATTTCTCCCTCGAGGTAAGCCGCCATCACTTCGGGATGGATGTAACACTTGCGGCAGACAGCGGGGGTATTCCTCAACATCCCCGCAACCGATTCAACGACCACGGCAGTGCGTCGCTTCGCCTCGGCGGGGGAATCGGCGACCCCCACTTTTCCGAAGGCCATGGTCGCCAGGACGGTTCCGATCCAGGTACGGAAATCCTTGGCCGTGCATTCCTGACCTGAGGCGGCGGCAAGGTAGAGATTCACGTCGTGAGAGCCGATCACGCCGATTTTCCCCTCCCCGTCGAGATATTCGAAGAGCCGTTGCCCGGGCAGGTCCTGGCATCGGCGGATGATCCGGGCCAGTTTCGGGTCGTCGATCTGGACCTGGTGACTCTTGCCGCTTTTTCCCCGGAAGGAGAATTCGACCCGGCTTCCGCGGACTCGGGCATGGCCATTTCGGATCGTGGTCAGACCGTACGATTTGTTCTCCTCCGCATACTCGTCGTTTCCCACCCGGATCAACGTCGATTCCAAAAGGCGAACGATCGTCGCCAGGATCTTTTCCCGCGGCAGGCCAGGGAGGCGGAGATCGGCGGCAACCCGTCTCCGGAGCCGAGGCAGGGCTCGCGCGAAGTCGATCATGTGATCATATTTGTCGCCATCCCTCACGGCTCTCCAGCGGGAATGATAACGATACTGCTTCCGTCCCCGCGCGTCCCGGCCGACCGCCTGGATATGCCCGTCGGGCCGGAGACAAATCCAGACCTCGCTCCATGCCGGAGGAATCACGAGACCGGCGATCCTCTTCAAGGTCGCCACGTCACGGACACCGCCTCCCTTGGGACGACGGTAATGGAAGCGACCCGGTCTCCCTTTCCTCTCGATCCCGGGATCCCGGTCGGAGACATAGACCAGCCGGGCAACCTTGGCGGCGCGGATCGATTCGCTCGGCGGCGTCGCAGGCCTCTTGGGCGGATATTCCATTTCGGTGCGGCTCAATGCGGGGTCATCAGATCGCGGCTGTCTGTGGAAATAAACCCTTCCTCCACCCCCGACTCCCCTTTCAAATGATTGATGTAATCCCGGGGGGTGTCGATATCCCTCGCGGCTTCGGGCAAGGGAACCAAGGTGACTCTGCCCGAATGGGCCGCCAAGACGCGGCGGGCTCCGGCATCCCCGCGAAGCGCCCGAAGCTCGGGGAAAAGATCACGGGGAAACAGGGCGGGCACACCGATGACATCCCCATAGGAGGACGCCGCCAATCCGAGCGGGGAGCCGCTGTCGGCCAGGCGGAGAAGCGAATAGGCGGAAACCCCGGGCTGGTCGGCCAGCATCACCATGGCCTGCTCCACGGCGGGACGAGCCAGGAGCAACGTATCGAGGCCCAGCCGCAGAGACCCGGCCATCCCCTCCTGCCATGCCTCGTTCACGACGGAGAGGACGAAAAGATCCTCGATCTGCTCGCGGCACTTTGCGGCCTCCGATCCCAATACCACGACGATCGGCCGGAACGGGGTTTGCAACGCGATCCGGCAGGCGTGCCTCAGGAAGCTTTCGCCGCCCGAAAAGGCGAGCAACTGCTTGGGGCAACCCATGCGGGTCGAGCCTCCCGCCGCGAGGAGGATGAGGCCGATTTTATCGCGCTCCGCCCTCATAACGCCAGGGTATGAATCGGCCCTGGGCGCGATCTCAGGGCAACGGCGGAACGCCCTGCCACGACGGCCTGGATTTCGGCCAGGATCGAAAGGGCAATCTCCTCGGGGTTGTCCGACCCGATGTCGAGGCCGGCCGGAGCTCGCAGGGCTGCAAGACCTTCGGAAGAAAGCTCCATCCCCTCTCGGCTCAACTCCGTCAACATCCGGTCCGTCCGCTTCCTCGGTCCGAGCATCGCCAGGTAGGAAAGCGGACGGGAAAGAAGGAGGCCGAGCAACGCCCGGTCGGTTTCGTAATGGTGATTCATCACCACCACCGCGGAGCCCTCGCCGAGTGGCACCTTGCCGGGAACGCGATGGACGGGGAGACAGAGAACCGCATCGGCCTCGGGGAAGTGTTCGGCTTGGGCGAACTCGATCCTCCGATCGACCACCGTGACCCGATGGCCCAGTTCCTTCGCCAACCGGACGAGGGGAGGCGCATCGTGCCCCGCACCGAAGATGACCAATGAGAGGGGCGGAGCAATGCGCTCGATGAGGATTTCCGTGACACTCTCTCCGTTTCTCCAGGAGACATGGCCGGGACGCTTCGACGCCATCACGCGCTCAGCCTCCTCGCGCAAGGCTTCACCGTGGAGGAAATCGTCCCCGACGGAGCCCTCCGCACGGATGGGAAAAACCTCCCCCACCATCCCGGGACAACCATCGACCCGATAAGGCAATGCCCATGCCAGCGGCTTTCCTTCGGCCATCACCCCGGCGACCAGTTCCTCCAAGGGCCACAGGCCGGCCGGCACCGGTTGCAGGAGGATCTCGATGGTCCCCTGACAACCGAGGCTGCTCCCCAGCTCCAGGTCGTCCTGATCGTTGGTATCGTACCGGATCAAGCGAGGGCGATTCTCCATCAGCACCTCCAAGCTGCGGGAAACCACATTGCGCTCCAGGCATCCCCCGCTCACGGAGCCTGCCACCCTCCCGGCGGCCGAGACCAGCATGCGGGCGCCAGGGCGGCGGTAGCTCGATCCCTCGACCTTGACGACGGTCGCAAGAACATGGGGACGATGCGAAGAACGCGCGCGCGCTTCGACGATGGCCAGGAGTTCTTTCATGCGGGAGAAACGGCAGGGCGCTTCAACGGGGTTGCGGTCGCCTCCAAAATCTTGTCCGGCGTGATCGGCAGTTCCCGAACTCGGGCACCCGTGGCATGCCAGACGGCGTTGCCGATGGCGGCGGCCAGCCCCGTGTTGCCGATCTCCCCCACCCCCCGGGCCCCAAGCGGATTGAACTGGAAATCGGGCTCGCCGACGAAATGGACGTCGATCTCCGGAATATCGGCATGGACCGGAATGTGATAGGTCCCCAGATCCCGGGTGATCCACCGCCCGGTCGTCTCGTCGAGCAGGCTGTGCTCGGTCAGCGCCGCGCCGACCGAGAAAACCGTCCCTCCGATCACCTGGCTTCGCGCCGTCTTGAGGTTCATCGGCTTCCCGATATTCATCGCCGCCGTGATGCGGGTGACCCGGGTTTCGCAGGTCAGGCGATGGACCTTCACCTCGACGAAAAAGGCGCCGAACGACTGGTAGGCCGATTTTTTCGGCGCCAAGGGATTTTGCTCCCCTTTCTGCTTTGTTTCCGACGCCGGGTCGATCTTCTCGGTGGCATCGACCGCCCCCTGCCCGGCCCGGGCCAGGATCGCGCGAAACGACTCGCTCCGGCTGGCATCGCTTTTGGCCTGCAAATTGCCGCCGAAAGGGGAGAGAGATTCCGGATCCAGCCCGTAAAGAGGCGAGGCGGCGTCGGCCACGGCCAATGTTCCCAGCTTTTTAAGGGCTGCCCGGGCGGCCGCGTCGATCACGGGAAGAACCGAGGCCGTGGACGACGATCCTCCCGAAACCGGGGCCTCGGGAAGGTCCGAATCGCCGATCTCCACCTTGATCCGATCCAGGGGCAAACCGAGGGCCGCCGAGGATGCCTGCCCCACAATCGTCCACATGCCGGTCCCCAAATCCTGGGTGGCACACATGACCTCGGCCGTACCGTCAGCCAGCAAGCGGACCCGGGCCGAGGCGGGTTGCCGATGGGCGGGATAGGAAGCGGTCGCCATTCCCCACCCGATCTGCCATTCGCCGTCGCCCATCGATCCCGGAGCCGGGTTCCGTTTCTCCCAACCGAACGCGGCGGCACCGGTTCTATAGCATTCGTCGAGGTATTTGGCCGAGAACGGGAGGCCGCTCATCGGGTGATCGACGGCGTAATTTTTCATCCGCAAGGCGAGGGGATCGATGCCGAGGGCGACGGCCAGCTCATCCATCGCAGATTCCAAGGCGTAGATTCCCGGGGACTCGCCAGGAGCCCGCATGAACGTCCCTCCGTTGAGATCGAGAGGGAAAACCTGGTGATCGACCTCGATGTTCGGGCAGGCGTACAGGACCGGGCTCGACGCATGGGCCGCCCCCTCGACGAATTCCCCCACCTTCGATCCGCTCGACATCGCCTGATGCCGGATCGCCAGCAGTGCCCCATCCCGGGCCGCCCCCAGCTGGAGGCGCTGCCGGGTCATCGGGCGGTATCCGACCGAGGTGAACATGTTTTCCCGCTCCATCACGAACTTCACGGGACGCTTCAAGTCCCGGGCGGCGGCGGCCGTGAGCAACATATACATCCACGACGATCCCTTGCAGCCGAAGCCCCCCCCGAGATAGTGGCTGAGGACGCGCACCCGCTCCTTTGGAATGCCGAGTCCGTTGGAAAGAAAATTCCGGGTTCCGTACATCCACTGCGTCGGCGTATAGAACAGAAGCCGTCCCTCCTCCCAGCGGGCCACCACGGCATGCGGCTCCATCGGGTGGTGATGAACGAAGGCGGTCTGGTAAGTCGTGTCGATCCGCACCGGGCTCTGCCTCCAGGCATCCTCGACGGCGGAGACGCCCTTGTCCTTCCTTTCGAGATGGGGCTTGGCTCCGTTGACCTCCTTGGGAGGTTGAGGAACCGATGCCTCCCGCGAGGCCGTCGGCTTTTCCTCCGCATAGGTTGCCCGGACGAGGAGGGCTCCCTCCCGGGCCTGTTCGTAGGTTTCGGCGATGACAAAGGCGATGTCCTGGCCGTAATAATGGATCGCGTCGTCCGAGAGGGGGAGCAGCGGCTCGCTCACCATCTGTCCGGCCTTCGGATCGGGCTTGGGAAGGTAGAGGGCGGGCCGGTTCCTCGACGTGTAGACCTTGATCACCCCCGGCAGGGCCTCGGACGCCGCCGTATCGAGGGCGATCAACTTCCCCTTCGCCACGGTGCTCTTCACCAGGCAACCCCAGACCATGCCCGGCAGGCGATAATCGGAGGTATAGTCAGCACTCCCCGTCACCTTCAGACGTCCGTCGATCCGATTGATCGGCTCCCCGAGCCGGACCGGAGCAAAAGGAATAGGGCCGTCGGCGCTCATGCGATCTCCTCTTTTTGCGAAGCGGCCTGCCCCAAGGCACGAATCACAGTCCGCCGGAGCAACTCCACCTTGTAACCATTGCGCCCATGGGTCGCCGATCCGTCGCCAATGTCGGCCACCCCCTTTTGAAAGGCCTCGGCACGGGTTGGCTGCCCCCTCAAGGCGGCCTCCACCGCAGGCAGGCGCCACGGGATCGTCCCCACCCCTCCGGCGGCAACGCGCGCCTCCCGGATCGTTCCCCCCTCGATCCTCAATGCGACCGCCGCCGAGACGATCGCGAACTGGTAGGAAGCCCGGTCCCGGACCTTCACATAGGCAGAGTGACGGGCGAAGGGCAACTGCGCCTCGATGGACACAATCAACTCCCCCGGCCTCAAGGTCGTCAAAACCAAGTCGTCGCCCGGAACCTTGTAAAACTCGCCGACCTTCACCGATCTCTCCCCCCCTTCCGGCGTCTTGAGCCGGATCGAGCCATCGAGGGCTCGAAGCGCCACGGCAAAGTCCGAGGGATGGACCGCCATACTGGCCGGGGTAACGCCGAAGATCGCGTCGAACCGACTGGGGCCGTCCCGCAATGTCGGATCGGGATTGCGGTAGGAGATCGACCGGGGCCGTTGCAGCAGATTCCCCCCCAGACTCGCCATGTTCCGAATCTGCGGGGAAGCACTGAGCAGGAGGGCCTGGGAAACCACGGGGAAATGGGCCGCGACTCCGGCATGGGCCGCCGCATCGCTCATTCGCTCTCCGGCCCCCAGACGGAGGCCCGAAGGCCCGGCCTCGATGCCCCGCAAGAGCAGGCCGTTCACGTCAACGGCCGTGGCGAGACTGAAGGCCCCGAGTTTCCAGAGATCAACGAGCGTGGTGCCGCCGGAAAGATAGGCCGCCCCCGGGCGGGCTCCCGCCTCCAACGCCGCGCGGACATCCCGGGGTCGCACATAGGAAAACGAGGACGCCGTGCTCACGCCGCCGCCTTCCCCGACGCGGCCTTCAAAACCGCATCGACAATATTCGGATAGGCGCTGCAACGGCAGAGATTGCCTGACATCCACTCCCGGATCTCCTCCGCCGATCGGGCATGCCCTTCGGCGATACAGGCGGTCGCCGAGACGATCTGCCCGGGCGTACAAAAGCCGCACTGAAAACCGTCACATTCGAGGAAGGCCTGTTGCACCGGGTGAAGGTTCTCGCCATGGGCAAGCCCCTCGATCGTCGTGATCTCCGTTCCTTCGGCCGCAACGGCCAGCGTGAGGCAGGAAAGCACCCGCCGCTCTCCCACCATTACCGAGCAAGCGCCGCACGTCCCATGATCGCAGCCCTTCTTCGTTCCCGTGAAGCCAAGTCGATCGCGCAGAGCATCGAGCAATGTCACCCGGGGTTCGAGGCGCAGTGTTTCCTCTTTTCCATTGATCCGCAGACGGACCGCCACGGTCCCTTCCTCTCCCGGAGAAGGCGGCGAGGAGGGAGGAGCGGCGAACGCCTCCAACGAGGGGACGACCATCGTCGCGCCCATGAAACCGGAAGCCCGGCGAAGAAAAATCCGGCGGCTCCAGCCGGAAGAGAGGGAGGGATCGAGGTTATCGCTCATCGGGATTTCTCTTTTTCAAAAGACGTGCACGGGGCGTGCCATTCTTCCGCCGCCGGCCCTTGTCTGATTGGGAAAAACCGATCGCCCGAACGGCACTTCCCGTTTGAAGCCCTACAGCGTGCATTTCGCAAGCTCAGCCAAAACCCTCCCTCGCTTTTTCAGGCAAATTGCCATCCGCGTCGCTTCGGCCCTCGCCCTTCGCCTCTGATGCGTCTCCCTTGGCACGGGTTTTGCCGCTCCAGTTCAAGTTCCCCTTCCTTTTATGAAAAGCTCCGCCTCCATTGCCGGCCACCCGCTCCATCCCATCCTGGTTGCTTTTCCGATCGGCCTCTGGACCTTCGCCTTCGTCTGCGATCTCGCCTTCGCTTGTTTCCCGTCGCATTACGCCTGGAAGGAAGCCGCCCTCTTCTGCATCGGCGGGGGGCTGATCGGGGCCCTCGTCGCGGCCGTCCCCGGCTTCGTCGATTACGCGGGAATCACCGGCAAGGGCCGCCTGAAGAAAATCGCGATATACCACCTTGTTTTGAACCTGACCGGTTTCGCCATCTTCGGATGGAGCTTCTCGCTCCGCTGGGCCGACCTCGCAGGTCACCTCGCCCGCCCCCTTCCCGTCGTCCTTGCGGCCGGCGGCGTCCTCCTGATCACCGTGGCGGGCTGGTACGGCGGCGAAATGGTGTACAAGCACCGCATGGCCGTCTCGGAACCGGACAAGGAATAACGGAAGGAATCGGCATGGAACCGTCGTGCCGCATCCCTTCCCTCCTGATCCGCATCCCCGCCGCCCTTCTCCTGCTCGCCGCCGTGGTCGCGGCCTCGCGCTGGTATCAATGGCGGATCGACACGAAGCGGGTCGAGCAACGACTGCCGATTCCGAGCGTCGAATTGGCCGACAAAGCCTTGAACCGCCGGGTGGAAACCCTCTTGCGCACCCTGACCCTCGACGAAAAAATCGGCCAATTGACCCAATACACCGGAGGCGTTGCCACCGGCCCCGGCACGGGGCGGGAGAACTACGACAAGGAGATCGCCCGGGGCCGCGTCGGCTCCCTCTTCAACGTCGTCGGCGCCGGGGAGACGAATCGCTATCAACGGCTCGCCGTGGAGAAAAGCCCCCATCACATCCCCCTTCTCTTCGGCTACGATGTGATCCACGGCCAGCGGACGATCTTCCCCGTCCCGCTCGCGCTCGCCTCCAGCTTCGATCCCGCGTTGATCGAGGCTTTGTCCCGGATGGCGGCAGGCGAGGCGACCGACGACGGGATCCGCTGGGTCTTTTCCCCGATGGTCGATATCGCCCGGGACGCCCGCTGGGGGCGAATCACGGAGGGATCGGGCGAAGATACCTTCCTGGGATCGGTCCTGGCCGAGGCCTACGTGCGGGGCTATCAGGGCAGGCGCCTCTCCGATCCCGCCTCCGTCGCCGCCTGCGTGAAGCACTTCGCCGCCTATGGCGCGCCCAACGCCGGGCGCGAATACAACACCGTCGACATGTCGGAGCTGACCCTCCGGCAGGTCTACCTCCCCCCGTACCATGCCGGGATCAAGGCGGGGGCCGCGACCATCATGAGCGCCTTCAATCCCCTCAACGGCGTTCCGGCCACGGCGAATCCTTTCCTCCTTACCACCCTCCTGCGCAACCAGTGGCAATTCGCCGGGATCACCGTCAGCGACTACGGTGCGGTGCGGGAGCTGATGAACCATGGCATCGCCACGACTCCCGACATCGCGGCCCGCAAGGCCCTCTCCTCGGGCATCGACATGGAAATGGAGGGCGGCCTCTACGGAACGCGGCTCGCCCGCCAGGTTGCCAACGGCACGCTTCCCCGGGCCGCCGTCGATGAGGCCGTCCGCCGCGTCCTGCGCGTGAAATTCGCCCTAGGTCTGTTCGATCATCCCTACGCCGACGAAAAGAAACCGCCCTATGCCGCCACCCCGCAGAAAAGGGAAATCGTCCGCAAGGCCGCCGAGGAATCGATCGTCCTGCTCAAGAACGGCGGTCCACCCTCCGATAGCCCTCCCCTCCTTCCCCTCGCCAAGGAAACCCCCACCCTCGCGCTCATCGGCCCCCTCGCCGATGCCCCGACCGACATGCTCGGCTCCTGGCCCGCCGCAGGGAATCCGGGCGATGTCGTCACCCTGCGGGCCGCTCTCCAGGCCCGCTGCGACGCCACGAAGACCACCCTCCTTTACGCTCAGGGAACCGACACGCTCACCAGTTCGGACCAAGGCTTCGACGCCGCGGTGGCCGCCGCCCGGAAAGCCGACGTCGTCATCGTCGCCCTCGGCGAATCCGGAGCCACCATGACCGGGGAATCCTCCTCGGTGACCCGCCTCGGATTGCCCGGCAACCAGGAAGCCCTCCTCGAAACGCTCGCCGCGCAGGGGAAACCGGTCGTCCTCGTCCTCTTCAACGGCCGCCCCTTGGCCGTGACCTGGGCCGCCGCCCACGTCGCGGCCATCGTCGAGGCGTGGTATCCCGGGATCGAGGCGGGCACCGCCGTCGCCGACATTCTCTTCGGCGACGTCAATCCCAGCGCCAAGCTCCCCGTCACCTTCCCCCGCTCCGTCGGCCAGGAACCGCTATTCTACAACCAGCTCCCCACCGGCCGCCCCGCCAACGGCATCGACCTCAGCCGCCCGCCCGCGGGGCCGAACGAGAAATACCTCTCCCGCTACATCGACGAGATCAACGCCCCCCTCTTCCCCTTCGGTTTCGGCCTTTCCTACACCTCCTTCACCTACTCCAACGTGAAGGTCGATCATTCCGCCATCTCCGCCCAGGATCTTTCCCTCCGCACGGAAGGCCGTACGCTCTCCAAATCCCGGCAGGTCCACGTCACCGCCGAGGTCCGCAACGCCGGAACCCGGGAGGGAACCGAAATCGTCCAACTCTACCTCCGCACCGTGGGGGGAGCATGGAGGAGCCCGTGCGGGAATTGAAGGGCTTCCAACGCGTCACCCTCTCTCCCGGCCAATCAAAGCAGGTCGACTTCACCTTGGGCTTCGACGAACTTTCCCACTACAACCTCCAGATGGAACAGGCCGTCGAACCCTGCTCCTGCCTCGTCTGGATCGGCGGCAGCTCGGAAGCCGAGCAGGGCGCCAATTTCCAGATCACCCCCTAATCCGGCCATGAAACTCCACCTGACCCTGGCGGCCCTCACGGCCCTCCTCCTGTTCGTCTCCCTCCGCTACTCCCCGGGCCATGCCTTCAGCTTCGCGCAAGTCGAGAGGCTGGCGGCGAAGCAGGCCGAAGAAAAGTTCGTCCCCCTCCGCGACGCCCTCCCTCCCCAACTCCGGAACCTCACGCCTCAACAGGAGAACGGCATCTTCTGGAAAGATTCCTACCGCCTCTGGCGCGACAAGGGGCTCCCCTTCCAGGTCGATTTCTATCACCTCTCCCGCCAATTCCCCTCCGGCCCCCGCATCAACACCGTCGATCGGCATGGCGCCCATCCCCTCGCCTACTCTCCCGCCTTCTTCAACTTCCTCAACCTCGACCTCCGGCCGCCCCTTCCCGCCAATCTTCCCTTCGCCGGATTCTATCTCCGCTATCCCATCAACAAAGCCGACTCCCTCGACGGCTTCTTCTCCGTCCTCGGCTCCAGCTACTTCCGGGCCCTGGCCAAGGAACAGGTTTACGGCCTCACCGCCCGGGGCCTCGCCATCGACACCGCCCTCGACGGCAAGGCCGAGGAATACCCCTCCTTCACCGAGTGGTGGCTTCGCAGGCCCGCTTCCAATGCGACCGACCAAACCCTCTACGCCCTGCTCGACAGCCCCAGCGTTTCCGGGGCCTACGAGTTCAGGATCCGTCCCGGCGCATCGACCTCGGTCGACGTCCACGCCGTCCTTTATTTCCGCAAAGCGGTGGAACGGATCGGCCTCGCCCCGTTTTCGAGCATGTACCTTTATGGCGAGAACAGCGGGGACCACTTCGGCGACACGATCCACCCCGAGGTCCACGATTCGGACGGCGTTCTGGTCCACTCCGGCAACGGTGATTGGATCTGGCGCCCCCTTCAGGCCACGCCCTTCCTGCAACAGTATGACTTCGCCGAAACCGACCCGAAGGGTTTCGGACTTCTGCAACGAGACCGGGACTTCCAGCACTACCAGGATCTCGACACCAAATATAACGTCCGCCCCAGCGCCTGGGTAACGCCGCACGGAAACTGGGGCAAGGGCAGCATCGCCCTCGTCCAGCTCCCCACCAACAACACCGACACCGACAACGTCGTCCTTTCGTGGCGGCCCGAACGCGTCCCCGCCAAGGGAGATCGACTCGAGTTCAACTACACCGTCGACTTCTACATGAACGACGCCGAGCGTCCCTCCTTGGCCTATGCGATGGCCACCCACTTCAACTCCCCCGCGCCGCCCCCGCCCAATGCGGCACCCCCCCGCACTCCGGAATCGCCCAAACCGGCGACGCTCCCCTCTCCGAGCAACGGCACCGTCCCGGTCCAATTCCTCGTCGATTTCAAGGGCAACGGAATCGAAGACATTCCCCCCGACTCGCCTCCCTCCATCGATTGCGACGCCAGCCCTTCCGGCACTCTCATCACCAACGGAAAAGTCGATAAAAACGGCTACGACGGCTCGTGGAGAATCAGCTTCACCGTCACCCCACTCAGGCACAACGTCCCGACGGAACTCCGATGCCGCCTCCTGCGCGACGGCAAGCCCCTCACGGAAACTTGGACCTACACCTGGCACCAATAATGAATCCCTCCTCCCTTGAAACCCTGCAGGCCTGGAACGAGGCCCACCGGCGTCTCCTCCAGTTTCTCGGTTCCTTCGCCCTGGCCGACGAGTCCCATGTCGCGCGGCTCGCCCTCCGCATCCTCGACACCGCCCGGGAACAGCATCGCGCCGATCCCACGCGGCATCCGACCACATTGACCTTGGAACTGGCTCAACAGGAGGTCGCCGATTGGCTCTCCCAAAGCCTCGGGGCGCCTGAATCCTCTTTCGCGGGAAACACCGCTCCGGGACGTCTCGCCCTCCTGCTCAGCGACATTCCCCTGAACCATCCCGACTCCTTCCTGATCTCCCCCCTCTCCGACGAGCTAAAACAATCGATGCGCCGCCCCCTCCTCGTCGTCGGCCCCGACCTCACCCTTTCCAGCATGACGCCACGCCGCCTCGACTACGGCCCCATCCACGACCTGGCCAACCAAACCTGGCACCGTTGGAATCCGAAAGAGGGCGCAGCCGCCCTCCTCCTCTGGGCCGTCATCTACGTCCTCCTCTACCATTGGCTCTCTCGCGGATCATGAACCTTTCCCCCCTCCACTCCGTCCTCCGGCGCGTCCTCTTCATCGGACTCGTCCTTCTGCTCGCCCTCGGCTTCTCGCTCCTGATCGACAGCTATTCCGAGCAAAGCCTCTCCTGGGGAGATTACGTCGTGATGTCGCTCTTCCCCATTCTCTTCAGCCAGCTCGCCATCGGCTTCGTCCTCGCCGCCTTCGGCTTCTACGATTTCCTGCGCGGCGGCGATCCCCGCCACCTCCTACGCGGCGCGTGGCGGAAAAACGAGGAGACCATCCCGCTCGCCGCCACCGCCATCGTCATCCCCGTCTTCAACGAAGACGTCGGACGCGTCAGCCGGGGCATCGAAAACGTCTGGCGCAGCCTGGAAAAAACCGGCCAGATCGAGTACTTCGACCTCTACCTCCTCAGCGATTCAAACAGCGCCGACCATTGGATCGAGGAAGAGCGCGCCTGGTTCTCGCTCTGTCGCCGTCTTCAGGCCTTCGGCAAGCTCTTCTATCGCAAGCGCCGCCATCCCATCAACGGCAAGAGCGGGAACATCGCCGACTTCTGCCGCCGCTGGGGCCGCCGCTACCGCTACATGATCGTCCTCGACGCCGACAGCATCATGGGCGGCCCGCTCATGGTCCGCCTGGTCCGGGCGATGGAAGCCAACCCCCAGGTCGGCATCCTCCAGACCCAGCCCCAAATGGTCCTCGGCAGCTCCCTCTTCCGCCGCACCCATCAGTTCGCCGCCGCCCTTTACGGAGGCCTCTTCGTCCGCGGATGCAGCTTCTTCCAAACATCCACCGCCTCCTATTGGGGACATAACGCCATCCTCCGCCTCGCCCCCTTCATCCAACATTGCGGCCTTCCCTCCCTGCCTGTCCCGGAGCAGACCCACCGCCACATCCTGAGCCACGACACGATCGAAGCCGTCCTCATGCAGCGGGCAGGCTACGAAGTCTGGGTCATCGCCAACGAAGAAGGCAGCTACGAGGAAGGCCCCCCCAACCTCGACGACATGCTGAAACGCGATCGCCGCTGGTGCGCCGGAAACCTCCAGCACTTCTGGTTCCTCTTCGCCCGGGGCATCAGTCTCGGCAGCCGACTGCAAATCGGCATCGGCCTCATGGCCTATCTCGGCTCCCCCCTGTGGCTCCTGTTCCTCATCGCCGGTTCCATGGCCGAATACAGCCACTTCCGATTCCTCAACCTCTCCGCCGGCCCCGAATCGCTCGGGGCCGCCGACGCCTCCAGCGCCGGGATCCTCCTATCAATCACGCTCGCCTTCCTCTTCATTCCTCAATGCTTCGGTTTTCTCGCCGCCCTTCCGAAGCGAAAGCAATTCGGCGGCGCTCCCGCCCTGTTCGGAGGCATCGTCCTCCACACCGCCCTTTCGATCCTGACTGCGCCCATCCTGATGGTCTTCCACACCCTCTTCGTCATCACCTCCCTTTTCAAAGTGCCGATCCATTGGACCACCCAAAACCGGGCCGACACCGGTCTCCCCTGGAGACACTGCGTGAAAACCTATGGGGCATTGACCCTGCTCGGATTCGGCACCCTGGCGGCCGCCCTCCATTGGCTCGGCCTCCCCGGTCTCTGGCTGCTCCCCGTCTGCCTCGGCTGGATCGTCGCCCCCCTCCTGGCATGGCTCACCGCCCACAACGGCCTCGGAACATCGACCCGCACCCGGGGCCTCTTCCTCACTCCCGAAGAACTCCACCCCCCCGAGGAACTTGCCCGACTCGACAAACCCAGCGGTGACGAGGCTGAAAGCCGACAGGAATCGGAAACATGGGCCCACGCGCTCCTTTGCCCGTACACCCAAGCCATCCATCTTTCCCTGATCCGCCAACGCTCTTCCGTGAGCCGAAATAAGACCGACCACACCAAAATCAAACTCCGGAAAAAACTCCTCCAAGAGGGCCCCCACTCCCTTGATCGCAAAGAGAAACTTTCCCTCCTCTGGGATGCAGAATCGGTCGCCCGCCTCCACCGCGACCTCTGGAACACCCCCTCCGAGGCCCTCCACCCCGATTGGCAAACACTGCACTCCTCCATGAGCTCCAACCCCTCATGCCGCTCTTTATCGGCCGAACGCATCACGTCGACACCTACGGAAACCACGCCCTAATGGTTCCCCGCAAAGCGCGAATCAAGCCATAACCACAGAATGCCATGCGCCACAGCTACAGAAGCTACTTCTACGCGAAGACAAAGAATGGGAACCTGCCCGCAGCGGAGATGGGGAACAGTCCGACGATGGTGCCAGGGGCGAGGAGGTGAAGAAGGATTGGGGAATTTAGGCTGGTTTCAAAATGTAGCCGCGACTAGGCTGCCGTGGATGAGATGGATCGCCCTCCTGTGCTCGACCATGTTTTCATTACCGTGACCGATCTCAAACGGTCGATTGCCTTATACGAAACGGCTCTGAAGCCGCTGGCCATTCTTCACGAAGTCGATTATGACGGCAAAGATGGGCAGGAAGGACACTCTGACCTGAAGGGATTCGGTTGCAATAACCGCATCTTCTGGCTGCGGCAAGGGCAAGCGAACGCGAAAGCCGCACACGTGGGCTTCGTGGCTCAGAGCGAAGACGAGGTAAAGGCGTTCTACGATGCTGCAATCGCGGCAGGTGCGACAGACAACCGAAAGCCCGGACCTCGCGCTTACTACGACCCTCGCTATTACGCGGCAAATGTCTTTGACCCTGACGGCTAAGCATCGAAGCGGTCTATAAAAGTTGGCAGCACCCACAGACATAACCATGCGCCTCAAGTGGCTTTCTTTCACCTTCGGGCCTTGGACAGGTGTGGCATTAGCGATCCTCGCCCTAGTGTCTTTTCCTGAATCAGCCCACGCTGATGCAGGAACCCCACTCATCTGGGCAGGGATGCTTCACCTGACTATCGGAAATGCCCTCATCGGCGTCGTAGAAGGGCTTTTGATCGCGTGGCTCTTCAAGCTGCCGAAGAAGCGGTGCCTCCTGCTGTTGATTCCCGCCAATTACTTTTCGACGTGGGTGGGTGGATTCTTCGGCCAAAGCTGGCTCGTGGTACAGCTCCCGATCACCCTCAACAATGGGTGGACTTGGTTCTGGATTCTGGTCGGTATCACGTACTGCATGACACTGGTCTTGGAGTGGCCCTTCATCGCTTGGTGCTTCCGAGGGGATGAAAAGTGGAAGTCAAAGAGCATCAAAGCAACGCTCATCTCACAGACAGCATCGTACGTCGTCGTATTCGGATGGTACTGGATCGCCAGTGGAACAACCTTATACACACAGATGCACGTCGTCCCCTTGGCCGACATCCCATTCCCACCAGAAGTTCGTGTCTACTTCATCTCTCCTGTCGACGGGAACGTCTACGAAAAGACCTCATCAGCGGAACTCGCACAGAAAAGATGGGAACTTCATTCGCTTCATAAGGGAGATCGGTTGTTTGTTCGTCCGAATTCAAATGGAAACGGCTGGGATTTGATGGCACTTCTGAATGGCAAGGACCAGCGGGAGCTGAAAATAGGAATGCAGGTCGTCGCCGCGCCCGATCCACGTAGCCTCATCACCGATCCTCCCCAGTATCAGGCCACGAACATGAATTTCGGAGAGGTCGCCAAATTGGGCGATGCATCCAAAAGCCCGTGGCAATGCTGGATCGGCTTTTGGGCCGTCAACGGACTAGAGGCCGAAAATCGGGATACCAAGGAAAAGATCCACTTCAGCTACGAGACTCCCTTTGGGATGTGGTATATCCGCAACGGCATCCAGCTTCCGTCAGACAAGGTCTTGTTCCAACTAGGGTGGGATCAAATCCCCTCCCCGTCCACGCATGTCGGTCAGGGCGCGGCCGAACCACTCTCCCACCGCCGGTTGGCGCGAGGCGGCGCCGCCGAGGGCTTCGGGCAGCGTCACGTGGATGTCGGGTGGGTGCCCCCGCCAATCGATCCGCTGCGCGAGGCGGCAGAGCGTCTGCCGCCGCTCCATAACGTCCGGGCGCGCCGGGCTTCTCGACCGGGATGAAATCGGCGGCGTAATAGACCGTCGACGTCGCAACCTTTCCGAAATAGTGCTCAACCAAAGCGGCGTTCCGGAAAGCCCCCTTGGGGAAGGCATTCCCGTCGAAGAGCGAGGGGGCCACGACGTAGTCGAGGCTCTCGATCAGCGTTTTGCGTCCCTCGGGGGAAAGGGCCGCAGCCGGAGGAGGGGGAACCGTCGGGTCCGGAACGCTCGAAGCTTGAAGGCGGGCCGCAGCAAAGGAGAAGACGAGGAGCAGCAGGAAGGAGCGCAGGAGCTTCCTCCCCGGCGATCTCGCGGCCCTCATCGTTCCGGCCCTATCAAGGGAGCAGCTTGAGGGTTCCCAGGGTCTGGGGGTTGTTCCAGTAGGAGAAGTCCTTGAGGAACGTCAACCCGGTGTAGCGACGGTAGCCTCGGAAGGCGTCGTCGGCCATGATATTGCAGCCGAGAGTTTTTCCAGCCTGGGCCGTCACCCCGAGAGCCTCGAAGGGAATCGTCACCTCGATCACGTAGCCGCCGTCCCAGACCCGGCTGGCGATGGTGACTTTGCTCTCGAAGCCCTGGTGGGCGAACCCGCCGACCGCGGCGGCCATCACCGCGGGCGGTTCCGTGTGGAACTGGCGCGTCGGCGTCATGAGGATCAGGTAATCCTTTTCGGTCAGCCGCTTCGCGCGCTTTGCCGCGTCCTCGGTGCTGAGGAAAAGGCGGACGTTGTCGCTGTCCCGCCAGTCCCGGCTGATGAGGTCGAGGAGATTGAGCTCGTTGTCCCGGACGACGAAGGCGGCGTGGAGCGCCTTGGAGTCCCAACGGAGGGCGACGCGGGCGTACCACTCGTCGCGGCCCGGCAGGCCGGGATCGCGCAGCCGCCAGTTGCCGACCTGGTCGATGGTCACGAACTCCTCCGGCTTCCATTCGGAGAGCTCGCCGTCGGCGGTCGCCGTGGCATGGCGCGCGCCGAGGGTCTCCCGGCCAAAACCGACGACATTCTCGTCGATCACCCGGCGCGACTTGTAAGGCGGCACGTCGGCGGCAGGCGAGACGGCGTCGAGAATCGCGGTGTAGGGGAACTTCCCGTTGACCCAGATCCGCGCCTCGTAGGGGACGGCGCGGCGCGGGCCGGGCGTCTCTCCGGCAAAGGCCAGATGGTAATCGACGCCGGGCGTCGCGTCGGAGGGAACGACGACGGCGACGGGCTGGCTCACGGTCTGGCCGGGCTCGACGACGAACGGTTCGGGCAGCGTCACTTTCCAGCCGGGGAAGGTCCGCAGGAGCGAGGGATAGACTTTGAGGGGCGCGGAGGTCGAGTTGAAGGCCACGAAGGGAATCGTCAGCGTCGTCCCCGGATCGGCACTCCAACGATGGAGGGGGGAACCCCAGTTCCGCACGTCGAGCGCGTTGACCTGAAGGCCGTTGAGGGCGTAGGCCGCCGTCGCGGGGGAAAGGCCCTCGATGATGATCGGCCGTTCATTGAGCACGGTCGGCTTGGCGGGATCAAAGGCCACGCTCTTGCCGAGGATATCCCGGACGGTGTAGGCGCCGAGCGGGAGGTGGAGATCGCGCTCCGTGCCGTCACGCAGCGCCCAGGCGGCGAGGAAGACGGAGCCGTCGGGACGGCGGAAGAGCTGATACTGGACGGGTTCAGTCGCCTCGGTTCCGCCGAGGGGGGCGGCACCCTTCAATAGATTGCCGACCACTTTCAACGCCTCGTAGGCGGGGCGGGGGGTGAAATCCTCATCGACGATCCAGAAGGTCTCCCGGTCCTTCTTCCCGAAGAAATCGTACCAATAGATCCGCTCGATTCCTTTCGCCTTCGCCATCAGGAAGAGGCGGGCCAGCCCGTCGGCCTGCTGATCGAGCGAGAAACCGTCGACCTGCGTCATCTGCTGGGTGACGGGATTCACCGCACCGGGCAGCGAATACTGGAAACCGATCTCGGTGGCCCAGATTTCCTGATGGCCTCCGTATTCGTCGATGATCCGCCGGTTGTCGAGGAGCTTGGCGATGCCCGATTCGGGGACGCCGCAGTAGGGATGGAGAGCGAGCGCCTTCAGGTTCGCGCCGCCACCGAGGCGGAAGAACTCCTTTGTGTAGTTGGGAAGCGCCTCGGCGATGCCGAAGCTGGCGGGCATGTTTTCCGGGTCGGCGGCCAGGGTGCCCAACGCCATCGCATTGTTGTGGGCCAGCATGTCGGCGGCGTCGCCGAAGGTGGCCCAGCCGGAGTTCGCCTCGTTGCCGTAATGCCAGGCAATGACCCGTCCCTTGTAATGCTCGCCCATCGCCTTGGCCCAGGCGTAGGCCAGTTTCCCCTTTTCGGGCGCGGCATAGAATTCCTTCGGAAAGTAAGTGAGCGCCATCAGCGGCGCCATCCCGAAGGCCTCGCAATCCAAGACCAAAGGATCGGCCCAGGAGACCATGTAATTGCCCTGGGCGTCCGGCATCCTGAAGCCGGGTTCCAGGCGGATCGTCGTGACGCCCGCCGCCTTCATCATCTGCAGGCACTTCCATTGTTCCTCGGCGGTGAAGCGCTCCAGATGGACGTTCATGCCGACGAGCCGGTCCCCGCCCTTCCCCACGGGCCGGGGCGTGCCGCAAATGGCGGAGAACGGCGAAGCCGCCCCCCCTTCCTCGGTGATCGACGTGCGCAGGAGGTCGATCTCGCCGCGCAGGCTCTTCTCGCCTTTATAGGCCGGGAACGTCGCCGTCGCCCCGGCGGCGACCTCGTACGAGGCGGAGCTGCCCTGCTTCACCTTGCCCTCGGGCGTCTCGAGGCTCGATTCGATCGTGATCCTGGCGGGCGTGGCGGCGGGATTATGGATCTCGAAAGAAGGATAGACCTCCAGGTTCGGATCGCGGGGGACCATCTTCACCTCGACGGCGGCGAAGGACGGAAGGACGAATCCGAACAGGGAAAGGATGAGGACGAGGAGACGTTTCATAAAGGGATGAAAAAGGTTGCGGCGCCACGAGGGTAGCGCCGCGAAGGCTAACAGAAAAGGGAGGGGACGGTAAGGGGCATCGCCCGACTAGCAGAGGGCGAGCCGCCCCTTCCGCCGCAGCCATGCGGTGCCGCAGAGAGAGGCGCCCATCAGGAGGAGCATCCATTCGGACGGCTCCGGCACCGCGACTGCCGTCACCGTCAGCACGCCCGTCGCGGCATTGTAGGAGAAGGTGTCGCCCGTGAGGTTGCTGGTGATGTTGTCGAAGGTCCCCGTCACCGTCCCGGCGTTCGTCACGAGGGTGAACGTGTCGTTCTGGTTCGGGTTGTACCCGGCCAGGAAGTTCAGGTTCAACGTGCCCCCGTAGGTGATGGCGCTGGTGCCGAGGTTGAGGACGTCGGTGCTCGAGGTGCTGGCGATGTCGAAGTTCGAGACCGTCGTCGAGACCAGGGTGAGCGAACTGCCCGAGGCCATGGTCAGCGTGGCGACGGCCCCCGTCCCGCCCGCCGAGACGCCGCCCGTCGCGCCCGAGGCGAAGCTGTAGCCCGCCGTGCCGCTCAGCGTGCCCGCGCCGGTCAGGTTCGCCGCGCCGGTGAGCTGGATCGCGAACGTCTGGGCCGCGAAGGTCGAGTGCGCGTTGACCTGGAGATCGCCCGCAAGGGTCAGCGCCGAGGTGGCATTGATCTTCGAGACGCTCGTCCCGTCACCCACCTGGATGGCGCCGATGGTGCGGTTCGAGGTGACCGACGCCGTCCCGGCGCCGGTGTATTTCAGAAGGACGCCGGAGTTCAGCGCGGTCGTTCCGCTGGCGCTGCCCAGGTTGGCCGTTCCGGTCGTACCGGTGAGCCAGAAGACCGTGCCGGAACCGAACGTCGCATTGGCCGACGAGCTGGACGACAGATCGACCGCCGTCCCGCCATTCGACGTCTTGAAGATGACGCTTCCCGTCGTCGTGACCGTGGTCGCCGTCGTGCTTGCGCCCGAGAAGGCGAAAGCCTGGTTCCCGGCGTCGAACGTCACCGTCCCCGCCGTACCGTTAATGTTGATCGTTGCAGGTCCCGAACCGCCGAAGGAGAACGACCCGCCGCTCGTCGCCGACCCGACGAAGGTGATCGGTCCGCTGATGTTGTTCGTCGTCCCCGAGTTGAAGACGAAGTTCTTCGCGGTGAGCGTGCTGAGGGTCGACGAGCTGTTCTGGATGTTCCACGTCACAACCGCATTGCCGTTGCCGTCGTTTTGGAAATTGAGCGTATTGGTCGTCGGGAGGGTGAAGTTGAAGCCGTTCAGGTCCAGGGTATAACCGAGCGCCACCCCGTTACTGCTGTTCGCACCTTTTACGAACCCGTTGGTGACAGCCAGGTTGCTTCCCAGCTTCATCGTCATGTTCGTGGAGGCGGTGTAGGCGCCCAGGTAAAGATTGGCGATCGTGCCGGAGCCGGAAATGGTTTTGACGCCACCGCCCTTCACAAACTCGAGGTTATTGATGGCGGCATCAGTATTGAAAGTCTGGTTCACGGTGCCCGCATCGCTGAGGTAGACACTGAGATTGCTGCTGACTGTCGTCGTCGAGGAAATCGAATTCGTCGCCCCCAAAAGATAAAGTTGGCTATTGGCAACCCCCGTGAGCGAACCGCCGGTCGCCGAGAAATTCCCGTTGATGTGGACCCGGTCGGCGCTATTGGCGATCTGGATCGTCCCCGCCGACATACTGACGTTTCCGGTGATCGTCGGCGTGCTGGCCACGGTGCCGCTGGTGTCGTAGGAAAAGGAGAGCACCCCTCCGTTGACCGCGACATTTCCCATCATGCTCGCAACCCTGGAGGGGTCTGTGAGGAGATCGAGTGCTCCGCCGGTTTCCAGCGTGATGGTCCCGGTGCCCGTCGATCCGATTTTGAGATAGGAGGCCAGCGTCGTCGCATCGACGCGGACCATGGCCGTTCCCGTCGAGGAGCTGAGGGTGAAGTCGTTCGCGATGGTCAAGGACGGAGTCGCCGAATTGCCGGACTTCGAGATGTCGAGCATGTTCGTGAATCCCGCATTGCTCTCTCCCCACTGGAGGGTGCCCAAGGAGCCCGAGGCCGTCGCGTCGTAGACCACGGTGGTGCTCGCCCCGGCCGCGCCGCTGTAGGCCGCCGTGTCGAGCGCGCCCGGCGCGGTGCCGGAATCCCAGTTCGTGCCGGTGCCCCAGAGGCCGCCGGTCGTGCCGATGTAATTGCCGGTGACCTGGGCCGAGGCGGAACTGTTGCCGCCGAACCAAGTGGCGGCGCCGGTCGCGAGAAGGACAACGAGGGCTTTTGCTTTCATGAATGCGGGCTGTTTGGGGTTGGAAGTAGGGATCGAAAACAACGAATTCTATAAAACTTTAAATATTCAAAGTCTCAATGTCAATTCGCTTTATTGCAATGGAGATTTAGTTCGCCGCAAGGCCGGGGATCTTCCGACGAAGACCTCCCGCGACGCAGAGAAGCCCCGCGAGGAGCTCCAGGAGGGTCGCCGGTTCCGGCACGGCGATCACCGTCACCGTTCCCGTGGCGGCGTTGAAGGAGAAGGTCTCCCCGATGTTGCTCGTGATCGAGGAGAAGGTTCCCGATCCATCCTGGTTGTTCGTCACGAGGGTGAACGTGGCGTTCAAACCCGGGCGGTAGCCGCCGAGGAAGTTCAGGCGGAGGACGCTGTCGCCGTAGTTGAGGGCGCTGCCGTTCATGTCGAGGAGGTCGAAGCTGGCCAACCCGGCGATGTCGAAGGTCGAGACATTGCTCGCGTAGAGGGTCAGGGTGCTGGCGGACGACATATGGAGCGTCCCGACGGTGCCCGTCCCGTTCGGCGCGATGCCGCCCGTCCCGGCGGGATCGAAGGAGTAATTGCCGTCGAGGGTTCCGGTGCCGACGAGGTTCGCCGCCCCCACGAGGACGACGGGATTGTACCCGGCGGTGAAGGTGGAGCTCGCCTTGACGTTAAGGTCGCCTCCGAGGGTGATCCACGAGAGGGCGGCGAGCGTCGAGGCCGCCACGCCGTCGCCGACTTCGATGCCGCCGACGGTCTGCCCGGTGGTCCCCGTGGTGACCTTCCCCGAGGTGCCGGTGTAGCGGAAGAGGACGCCCGGATTGAGCGCGGAGGCGGCCCCGAGGTTGGTCGTCGCCCGGTTGCCGGTGCTCCAGAGGACCGTCCCCGTGCCGAAACTCGTCCGGGACGATCCGGGAGCCGAGAGATCGAAGGCCGTGCCGGTTGAGGCCGACTTGAAGACGACGCTCCCCGTCGTGTTGACGACGCCCGCGCCGCCGCCGCTCGCGGAGAAGGCCATGGCGTTCGTCCCCGCATCGAGGGTCACCGTCCCCGCGCTGCCGTCGAGGTTGACCGTCGCCGCCGCCGAACCGCCGAAATAGAAAGCCTGGGTCGTTCCCGCCGCGGAGAGGGTGACCGGCCCGGCGATGGCGTTCGTCGTCCCCGAGCTGAAGACGAAATTCTTCGCGGTGATCGTGCTGAGGATCGACGCGCTGTTTTTGATCGTCCACGTCGCCGCTACCGTCTGGGGATTCTGGAAGGTCAACGTGTTCGCGCCCGAGGTGGCCCAGTTGTACCCGTTCGTGTCGAGGACGAAGCTCGTGGCGGCGGTACCGCCGGAGCCCCAATTGCCGGTGCCGAAGCCGCCGCTGACGGCCAGGTTGCTGCCGAGCTTGAGCGTCAGCGTCGTCGCCGTGGTGTAGCCGCCGAGGTTGATCACGCCGATCGTGCCAGAACCGGAGAGGGTCTTGATGCCGCTGGAGGACCGGAGGTTGAGGGAGGGGATGTTCGCGTCGGTGCTGAAGCTCTGGTTCACCGCCACGCCCGAGTCGCTGAGGTGGAAGTAGACGGCGCTGGTGACGGCGACGGAAGAGGAGAGGGAGTTCGTCGCCCCGTAGAGATAGACCAGGCCCGACGTTCCCGCCGCCGAGATCGTCCCGCCCGTCGCCGTGAAATTGCCGTTCACGTGGACGCGGGAATTGACGTCGCCCACGTTGAGCGTCCCCGAGGAGATGCTCAGGTTTCCCGTGATCGTGGGGGCGGTGGACGAGGTCGAACTGGTGGAGGCGAAGTAAAGGATCCCTCCCGCCAGGGCAACGTTTCCGCCCACGCTCGCGCTCCGGAGGGTGGCGGTCGTGGCGTTGCTGAGGAGATCGAGTTCGCCCCCGGCATTGAGGGTCACGGTGCCCGTTCCGGCGGAGCCGATCTTGAGGTAGACGGCAGTCGAGGCGCTCGAGTCGAGGCGGACGAGCGCCGTGCCCGAAGAGGAGCCGAGCGTGAGGTCGCTCGCAATGGTCAGCGACGGCGTCCCGGACGAGCCTCCCTTGACGATATCGAGGAGATTGGTGAATCCCCCGTTGCTCTCCCCCCATTGCATCGTGCCGAGCGAAGAGGAGGCGGAGGAATCGTAGAGGACCGTCGTGTCGGCACTGCTCCCGGCATAGATCGCCGTGCCGGAAGATCCGGGGATGCCGTTGCTCCAGTTGCCCGCCGCGCTCCACAGGCCGCCCGAGGCGCCCGTGTAGGTGCTCGAAACCTGGGCCGAAGCGTGCGCCCCGAGCCAGCCCATGACTCCCCCCAGCAGGACGACGAGGGGGAGGCGGGATTTCATGGGAGGATCCTATTGTTTGAAATTTCAAATATTAGGAGCGAAACGAAAAGTCCTCTCCTCGAAATCAAACGGCGGAGGGAGCGGCTTAGCCCTGGGGAGCGGCGTCCTTCTTCGCGAAGAGGTATTGGGGGAAGGGCCGGAGCGTCCAGTTGTACCCCTTCTCGTCGACGACGACGTCCTGCTCGTGGCCGTCCCAATCCCGGCGCGTGTAGTTGCCCGGGGGAATCTTCAGCTTCGCCCCCTTGCCGACGCTCGCGACCGACCAGCCCGCGTAGACGACGTCGCCCGAGCCGCTGGAGTCCTCGCTGCCGAAGGCGAAGACCTTCGCGTCGGCGTCGTCGACGAGGACCTTCGTGCAGGGGCGGCTCCCGACGGTCGCGCTCATCACCGACATCGAGACGAAGGCGGGCTTCGGGGAAAAGTCCTTCCGGATCAGACCGAAGTTGTGCTCGTTGTTCCGGGGATCGACGCCGTCGTTCTGGAAATCGTACCAGAAGACGGCGGTGCAGGTGCCGACGGAGCGGGAGAGGAGGAAGGCCCGCGCGACATAAGCCCCCTGCATCTGCGCACCGTCGAAGAAGTTGATGGGGGAGCTGACCCAGCCGAATTCGCTGACCCAGAACTGGAGCTTCTTGCCGTTCGCCTTCGGATGGTTGTCGACGAACTTGCCGAGATGCTTCCAGACGACGGGGACGCTCACCGACGGGATCGGCGAGTTGGCGGCGTCGTAGCCGAACTCGGGGGTGTAGGGCGCCATATAGGGATGGACGCTGAAACCGTCCTGGTCGTTGAGGCCGCCCGCCGCGAGGATTCCGGTGATGAAGTCCCCGCCGGGGCCGCCGCCCGCGCCGCCGCCGCCGCAGGAGATGACGTTGGCGTCGGGGTCGATCTCCTTGATCTTCGCGTTGACCTTCTTCAGGAGGGCCGTGTAGACGGCCGGGCTCGGCTTCCCCCACGACTGCGGCTCGTTCCAGAGTTCCCAGTCCTTCACCTTGGAGTTGTAGAGCTTCACCGTCTCCTCGACGTAGCGGGTGAAAAGGTCGACCTTCTCGGGCGTGTCGGGGAACGAGGAATGCCCCTCCCCCTTCCCGGTGAAGAGCTGCGGGTAGGCCTTGCCGTTGCCGAAGTCGAGGACGACAAGAGGCGCGATGCCGAGGCGGTTGGCGGCGTCGATGTAATCGGTGCAGCCCTGCATCGGGACGAAGACGCCGGGCTGCCGCTCCCATCCGTCCCAGTAACACTCGTCGCGGATGCGGGAGAAGCCCGCGAGCTTCACCAGCTTCATCGTCGACTCGAAGAGCTGGGGATCATCCTTCTTCTGGGCGAAGTGGGTACAGACGCCGAAATCGGAGGGATTGGCCCCCGCATGGGTCGGCACGGCGGCGAACGAGGTGACCAGCGAGGCGAGGGCCTGCTTCGATCCGCTCTCGAGACGGAGAGTCAACTCGTAGTAGCCGATCTCCGGCACGTCGAGCGCGATCTCGATGTCGGAACCGGAGAGCGGCACTTCCGCGTGGGCGGCGATCTTTTTGTCGGAAACGGGGCCGCTACTGAAGCGGCGCAGCTCGACGACAGCCTTCGAGGCCTCGGTCGGCATCCCGTCGACATGGAAATGGAAGGTCTTGGACCCCTTATCCTCGACGATGAGCGAGGTCTCGGGCGAAACGACGGTGATCACGGCATCGGCCCTCGCGGAAAGGGGGGAGAGGGGGAACCATGCCGCAGCGATAATCAGACCGGAGGCGAACCTCGCGGCCAGGGAGGACCTGGAAGAAGTCATGAAGGTATTCGGATAAGGAAAGTTAATCGCACTACGAGGACGCGTCACGTGACAAGACCTTGGTTTTAAGTTTGTCCTAGGCTGCCAACGCCACGGCGAGCGGCGCGGTCGTCCCCGCCTCGCGGTAGGTGGGGGGAAGGAAGAGGCTCTGGCGGACACGGCTGGGGTTCTCCAGAATCTCGATGGCCGCCTCCGCATACCGCTCCAGGGGCTGGACGAGGGTGCTGATCGTCGGAAAACTGTAGCGGGTGAGGTCGGTCCCGTCGAAGCCGACGATGGAAACCGCCCCCGGAACGTCGACCCCCTGCTGTTGGAGCCAATTGAGGGCGCCCATGGCGCAGATGTCGGAGACGGCGAAGATGGCGGTCGGCCGCGAGGGCGAGTTCCATACGGAGGGCATCGCCTGCGCGACGGCCTGCGCGCCGTTCTCCCAGTTGTGCGAACCGCAGTGGAAGACGCGGGCTTCCGTCAGCCCCCGCTCCTTCGCCTGCTGCTCGAAGAGACGGCACCGGGCCTTCACCACGTCATCCTCCTCGGGCTCGCCGACCAGGAAAAGGATGCGCCGATGACCCAACTCGGTGAGACGATCGAGGCCCATCGTCATCGCGCTCGCGTTGCAGAGGGAGATCTGCGAGCCGGGATAGTTCTCGAGGTGCTTGCCGAGGCAGAGAAGGCGATACCCCCGATCGCTCATCCGCTGGTGAAGGCTCCGGATCACCGGATCGGGTGCCGCGAGGGCGACGACGGCGCCGTCGTCAGGCGAGAAGCCGAAATTCCTCTCGACGGCCTGAAGGTGGTCTGAAGGCCCGATGCGGATGATCTGGAGGGCGATCCCCAATTGCTGACAGCGGAGCTGCAACGACGAGAGGATCGCGGTAGAGAAAAGGGAACTGAATTCGGGCAGAACGACCGCCAGCTGGCGAAGGCCCGCAGTCAGGGGATGGCAGACGACAGTGCCGATCGCCCGCCGCCGCTCGAGCAGCCCCTCGGTGGCCAACTCCGTCAGCGCCCGCCGCACCGTCCCCTGGGAGAGATTCAACCGCTGGACCATCTCGAGTTCGGGCAACAGGCGCTCCCCGTTCTTCAGGGAGTGAAGAATGATGAACCGAAGCCCGTTCCGCAATTGGGAGTGGAGCGCATGGGAGCTTCCGCGATCGAGAATGATCCCCTGGAGCAGCTTGTCCCAATCCGGAGTGCCGGGCGAACTCGGATGCAGTGAAGAGAGGGAAGTCATGAAAGGAAGGCGATTTCAGGATAATATTTGATTATTTATAGAAAGTCAACAAACCGACCGTCGTCGCTTAGGAAAAGAGCCCGGTCCCTCTTTATCCCAACCGAAAGCGGGCAATGACGGTCTGCAGGGACGCCACGGCCCGCAGCATGACGATTCCCAAGGGACGTCCGTTGGGATTGCCGTCGGCGGCTCCCCAAAAGATCTCTCCCGGGGAAGCGGCACCGAATTCAACCGCCACCGTCTCTCCCTGGCTCCGCCACTCTCCGCAGAGCGGAGCGGAAAAGGGTGCCTTTTTGAGATCCCTCATCTTCCGGTAGCCGTTGTCTTCCTCCAGCACGACCGGGGTACCTTCCCGTCCCGGACATTTGAAGATTCCGTCGCCGTGGAAGATCCAGTCGATGCGCCGGGGAGCGTCCGCGACGATCTCGAAGCGATCTTCCCATCCCTTCTCCAGCAAGGTCAGCGTCCGCCGCAGCAGGACGCCGGGGTGGGCATCGACCACCTCGACGGTCAGGGCCGTTTCAGACCAGGCGACGAGCCTGCCCCGGCCTGGAGTTTGCCAGGCGCCGTCGATGACCACGATGTTGTGGGCGGCAGGCGTACGAAGCCATTCGCCGTTGAAGGCGCTGGCATAGCCCGTGGTTCCCAGATCGAGGCTTTGCCACCCGCCCGCCGTCTCGACATCGACGCCCGGACGGTCGAGGTGATCGTGCCCTCCCCCATGGGGGCCGAAACGCATCGCGAGGCGGACGTCCCGGTTTCGCAGGATCCCGATCCCGGCGTGGGGCAGGAGTGCCGATCGGGGTTCCCGGGGCGCCGCTTCCGGCAGATGGGCCGGGCCGTAAACGAGGGCGGCGACGGAACTCCGCGCGTCCTTCAACGAGGGTTCCCCTCCCTGGTCCGGGAAATGGACCCGCGTGTAGCGGCGGCAGGGAGCAGGGCGATGGTTTCGATAGACCTCGGCCAGGATCGGCGGCCAGGAAGAATCGGACATGAGCGCCGAAGCCGCCTCGTAAAGGTCGGCCGCGTCCTCGAGCCGCGGGCTGGCCCAGCAATCGTTATAGGCGGGCAGCCGCCCGTCGGCGTAGGCGAGGAGCGGCGGATTCGTGAAGGCCTTGACCAGCCGTTCGTTCAAATCGGCGCGACGGCGAAGGTATTCCGCCCCGCCCGCCTCCAGGAAGCAAAGAAGCGCGGCAAGAGCGTAATAGTGATAGCCGATGCTGCCCTCGTACCATTGCCCATCCCCGTCGAACCCCTTCTCGATCTGCTGCCCGATGCCGAACGGATTTTCCCAGCACCAATCGAGAAGCGCATCGTCTTCCAGGAAAAGCGCCGCCTCGGCAAGGGCGGCGAGGAGCCAGCAATGGATGTTATGGATCCAGGCAATCTGGGGGCGGAGGAGATCGACGACGGCGCGGACCGTCTCCCGAAGGGCTGCACGGCGACGCTCGTCCCAGCCGGACACGAGCCCGCTCCAGCGCAGGGAGCGCAGGAGGGTGATGATCCAGATGGCTTCGTCGAGCGATTGCGGCATGAGCCTCCCCATGCTGGGCGCACTGCCGTGGACTTCGTAAGAAAGGTAGGTATCGACGTAGGTGCCCGCGATGCGCTCGATTTCGGCCCCGGCGATCTCCGTCTGGACGCCGAGCCGCAAGAGGATGGCGCACCGCTCGATCTGGGCCCCGTTCGCGGCATGCATGATCAAGCGCCAAGCCCCGTCGTAGGGCTCGCCGGAATAGAGACGCCCATTTTTCGCGCAGAGATGGCGGCGGGGACTGTCCGGCTTCCAGACGAGCGGTTCGCCCGTCTCGTCGCAGAAATAATGGTGGGCCCACGCCGTCGGCTGCGAGGGCGGAGGGATGACGAGCTTTTCCCTCCAGGAAAGCATCTCCTCCTCGAGGGACCGGACCACGTCGCGAGCCCACGGCTCCTTCCGGGCTTTCCGTGCGACTTCGTCCCAATCGGGCGTGAAGGGAGGGTTCATCGGAGCGGGGGAAGTGTCGTCTTCACAAATTCACATTTCAATGCAATGGGCCGCCTTCTTCCGTCCCCGGGACGAAGGAAGGCGGCCCGTCAGACCGTGCCAAATCGCGTTTTCTAGAAGATATACGAGGGGTTGATCGAGGCCGTCATCGTGTACGTCCCGGTGCTGGTGATCGTCGTGTCGCGGCCCTGCCAATCCCGCAGCGTGTAGGTCCCGGCGGGGAGGGCGAAGGTCACCGACGTCGGGCCGGTGACGCCCCAGATCGCGTAGCGGGGCCCGTACTTGTAGACCTTGGCCGTCGAGGTGTCGATGACCGCCTGGCTGAACGCGTAGGTCCCGATCGACGCGCTGAAGACCGAGGCGGCGACATAGGCGGGCTTCGGGGAGTAGTCGGCGTTGATCAGCCCGAAGTTGCTCTCCTGGTCGGTATCGGTTCCGCCGTTCTGGAATTCGTACCAGAAGAGCCGGCTGACCGTGCCCCAGCCCTGCCGGGCGGCGAGGAGATAGGCGCGGACGAAGTAGGCGGCCTGCTCCATTTCGGTCTCGCCGTCGGGATAGACCGACCAGCCCATTTCGGTCATCCACACCTTGAGGGTGCCGGTCGCGGGATTCGGGTGGTTGTTCGCCAGGGTGGTGAGGTAGGGCCAGATCGTCGAGACGTTGAACGTCGTGATCGGCCCCCCCGTCGCCGTGTAGCCGATCTCGGGCGGATTGTCGCCGAGGTAGGGATGGGCGCTGAAGGCGTTCTGGTAGCCGATGCCGCCGCCCCCGAGGACGCCCGACTCGTATTGCCCCCCGACGTTGTGGCCCGCGCCGCCGCCGCCGCAGGAGATGACGTTCACCGCGCTGTTCTGGGTCTTCATCGCGTTGTAGACCGCCTGGAGGAGCGGCGTGTAGACCGTCGTGGGATCGTAGTCGTCGGGCTCGTTCAGGATCTCCCAGTCGAGGACGTAGGGGTACCGCTGCATGCACTTCACCGCATAGCGCCCGAAGGCGGCGTTCGTCGTCGAGTCCGGCAGGCCTCCCGTGAAGTTGTAGGCCGGGGTCGCCTTGCCGAGGATGGCCAAGACCTTCAGTCCGCGGCTCTGCGCATTGCTCACGATGTCATCCTGATGGGAGTTGAAGGTGTAGGTCCCCGCGGTCGGCTCGATGCTGTCCCACCAGTAATTGTCCCGGATCCAGCCGAAACCCGCGAGGCGGATGAGGTCGAGGACCCTCGCCGCCGGGTCGGAGATCGAGTAGCAAAGGTGGGTGCAGACGCCCATGAAGGGCGGCCCGACGTTGGCGCGGGGAGGGACGGAAGCATACCGATGGTTCGACGTCCAGACCACGCCGCCTCCGGCGTTCTTCACCTGGACGCGGAGGGAGTAGATCCCGAGCTGGCCGACGTTGATCGGCACCTGCATGACCTGGGTCGCCGTCGAGGTCGAATTCGGCACCGCCGCCGTGCCGGAGTAGAGGACCGGACCCGTGGTGCCGTAGGGATAGAGTTCGATGGTGCAGGTCGCGCCCGGCACCGCGGGGTTCGAGCCGACCTGGACCCAGATGTTCCGCGTTCCCGTTCCCGTCCCGATCAACGTGGAACTGGGCCCGTAGATCTGCACCGCCGTGGCGGCGTGGCCGTTGCCGACCATCGCCAGGCCCAGCACGGCCAAGGCCATGGCACCTCGCTTCAACCATCTTGGAAGAATCCCTTGTGTTTTCATTGGGAAGACTATTATTTGAATATTTGAATATTATCAAACAAAAAGCGCAATTGTAACCATTGTAACGCAAGAAATCCGAAAGAACCTAGATCGCGAATGTCGGCTCTTCGTCGAAACGGAGCCACGCTCCGGCCTTCTCCACCTCGAAGAGGACGAGCCGGTTCTCTCCCTGGCGCAGCAGCGGCTTCGGCACGAAGAGCGATTGGTGCGGGCCCCGGTTCCAATACCGGCCCAAATTGAAGCCATTGAGGAAAACCGAGCCCTTCGCCCACGCACTGAGGTTGAGAAAGGTGTCCTGCGGGTCGTCGATCGCGAGGGACGCCTCGTGGAAGCAGGGCCCCGCAGACCACGCCGCACCGTCGGCAGGCCGGAAGGAAAGCTCGGGAAGCGGATCGAGCGGCAGGGGATGGATCGTCCAGCCGAAGAGGTACTTCCGGTCGAGCAGGACGCCGTCGAGGATGCCCTTGCGGTCATGCATCCAGGGCCCGAAGTTCGTCCTTCCCATATTCTCGACGAGAATGTCGAGCGTCGCCCCCTTCGCGGCGCCGATCGAGAGGATCGGCACGGCATCGTCCCTTCCGATCACCCCGACAGGTTTCCCGTCAATGAAGACCCAGGCCCGATCCCGGACGCCGCGAAGCCAGAGGGAGCGATTCTCACCGCCTTCGTGGAGTCGAGTCCGGTACAGGATGAAGCCGTGGTTCTGCCCAAGGTCTTCCATCGGCACCGGCGTCGGGCTGGAGACACCCTTCCCCAGCCGGGGCAGGACCTCGAAGAGCGGAGCCGAGGCGGAGGGAGAGAAACGCTCGGTCGCAAGCCGGGGAGAGCGGGCGAAGGTCCCCTCCCCGCTTCCATGGCCGTGCTGGGCGAGCACCTTCCGGCAGGCCTTGTACTTCGGCGTAAGGTCGCCCGCTTCGCTCAACAGCGCGCCGTAGTCGTAGCTCGTGGGCCGGGGATCGAAGCCCTTCTCGTCGCAGTTCGCGCCGCTCAGGAAGCCGAAGTTGGTTCCGCCATGGAACATGTAGAAGTTGACCGAGGCGCCGAGGGCGAGCATCTCGTCGAGGACCGAGGCCAGCTCTTCCGGATCGCGCGACGGGCGTTCCTGCCCGTATTGGTCGAACCAGCCCGCCCAGAACTCCATGCAGGTGAGCGGCCCCGTCGGCTGGCTCCGCCTCAACGCGGCGAAATTCTCCGCCACACGGGCCCCGAAATTCGCCGTGCGGAAGAGCTCCGGGAGGACGTCGAGGTAGACGCCGTGGTCCGAGGTGAAGAGGAAGCTCTCGATGCCGAGGCGTCGCGTCGCGTCCCGCAGATGGGCGAGGTAGGCCCCGTCGTTCCCGTAGGCGCCGTATTCGTTCTCGATCTGGACGGCGATCACCGGGCCTCCCCGAGTCGATTGGAGCGGGGCGATCCGGGGCAGAAGCTCGCCGAAGAAACGGTCGACCGCCGCGAGGAACGGCGCGTAGGAGCACCGCACCCGCATCTGCGGATCGCGCAGGAGCCACGCGGGAAGGCCGCCGAAGTCCCATTCCGCGCAGATGTAGGGGCCGGGGCGGACGATGACCTTCAGGCCGAGGGCCGCGGCCTTTTCGATGAAAGCGACGAGATCAAGCCGCCCGGAGAAATCGAACAGGCCCGGCTCGGGCTCATGGAGATTCCAGCAGACATAGGTC
Organism: Verrucomicrobium sp. GAS474; assembly: GCF_900105685.1. Lineage (NCBI taxonomy): Bacteria > Pseudomonadati > Verrucomicrobiota > Verrucomicrobiia > Verrucomicrobiales > Verrucomicrobiaceae > Verrucomicrobium > Verrucomicrobium sp. GAS474. The sequence continues at coordinate 2,440,227 of NZ_LT629781.1, read as the reverse complement.
TCGACGGTGTTCAGGCCGCAGGCCTTCAATTTGGCCAGGCGGTCGTCCCACTGCTCCGGCACCACCCGGAAATAGTGGATCGCCCCGGAGAGGATCCGGAACGGCTCGGAACCGAGATGGTAGGCATCGCCCACGACATGGAGCGCGGCGGAAGGGGATGAGGGAGACATCAAATCAGTTGGAGGAGGCGGGGATCAGGTATTGGGGGACGGGGCCGAGCACCCAATCGTATCCCCCGGGGCCGACCGCCACGGGACTGTCGCTTCCCCGCCAATCGCGGAGGAGGTAATTGCCGGGCGGAAGGGCCAGATGGACGGACGAAGAAAGCCCCCCCGGCTGGGCGACCCACCCTGCGACGACCGCATCGGCACCGGTCCCGAAGGCCATGACCCGCGCCGCGTCCGTCGCGACGTAGTCCTTGCTCCACGGACGCTTTCCCAGCGTGGCGGAAAGAACCGCGGCGGCGACGTAAGACGCCTTGGGCGAGAAATCGGAACGGATCAGGCCGAAGTGGGGAACCTGCTCCGCCGGATCGTTCCCATCATCGCGGAAGGCATACCAAAAAACAGGCCCGCCGGGAGAGCGGCGCGCGCCCAGATAGGTCCGGACAAGGTAGGCGGCCTGAAGCAGATCGGAGAGGCCGTAGGAGACGGGTGCCGTCGACCAGCCCCATTCGTCGATCCGCTTGGAGGGACCGTAGAGGTCGGCCTTCTCCGGTACGTCGGGAAAAGCCTCCGGGGCTTTGAAGGGGGTGGGCATCCTGGGAGCCGCCTGTCCGTCAACCGCCAGGCCCCGTTCCTGGGCCCGGGCGGCAAAGTCGATACCCTGAGGCACCGCAGCGGCGGCCTGTCCGTAAACGTCGTCCCGAACGCGGGAGAATCCCGCGAGACGGAGCCAATCGAGCGAGGCGACTGCGGCACTCCCTTTCCCCCGCGCGAGATTCGCGCGGATGCCCCAGTCGTCGGCACCGACACCGTCCCGGGACGGCACCGCGGCGAGGGAACTCTTCTGCTCGGCGAGGAGGGCGTTATCGGACCCGCGGACACGGAAGGTCACCTCGTAGAGGCCGAACGCATCGGCCCGGAGGCGGAAGGCCACCCGCTGGCGCGTTTGGCCCGCCTTCAAGGCCGCCGTCGCCGAGGGGACACCGTCCTTTCCGGCGGAGCCCTCGGCGTCGCAGCGGGTCAGGACGGCTTCCGCCTTGCCGCCGGGAATCGCCAGCGACGAATCGACGATGACCTCGACGTTTTTCTCCCCCGTCCCCGCCGAGATGAGGCCCGAGGCGGCGTCGGTCACGATATCGACCGTCGGCACCACGTCGGTCAGGAGCTTGAACGTCGTGTCATCGTCGGCCCGGAGGGGCAGGAGGCAGAGCGCGAGGGTCGCCGCCGAGGCCGTCGCGGTTCGCATGAAACCGCTCATGGACGATAGACCCACGGCTTTCCCGTGAGCGCGTTCACGCGGATCACGGTACCATTCTTCGGCATGCCGACAGGAATCATGCCGAACTCGACGTAACGGCTGAACGTGGAGCTGACGCGCGCGGTGCCGTTCGGGGCGAAGAGCAGGCCCTGGGTGTAGGTCGTGGAGCGGCCCGCGTGGACGACCGTGACCGAGACCGGCGCCAGGCCGATGAGCGACGTCTCCTGAGGCAGCGAGGAGAAGGAAAGCTCCCCCTTGTCCTTCAGTTCCACCTGCTGGAGCGAAAGCGTCTTCAGGGAGGGGCTCCAGGTCTCCCCCTCGGTCCCGATCACGTCGCCCGCCGTCGCCGGCGTCGAGTTTCCGTCCCGGCGCTCGTAAAGGACAACGGAGACTTCCCCGTCCTTCCTGGAGGGATTTGCCGGCGCGAAGAGGATCCAGACGTAGGTGTTCGCGCCGATCGCCCGCTGGCGTCCGCTCTCCAGGTAACCCGTGAGCGCACTGACGGAAGCCGTGAACTTGGCCCCCCCACGCATCCCGCCGAGGGAGGCCATCGAAACCGCCATGAGGAGCGCCCCGATGGCGATGACGACGAGAAGCTCGATGAGCGTGAAGCCCCGGCGCGAGCCCCGGGAAAACCGGCCGCCCGTCCTACTCATAAATGGGCTCCAGGTACTTGTCGACGATCTGGCCCGTGTAACGGTCGATGGCGACGTGGAGCCAATAGCGTTTCTGCCCCTCGACGACGAAGTCGTTCAGCGAGGAAGGCGACGGCTTCATCCGTCCCGACTGGGCGACGATGTCGATCATCAGGTTCCACGTCCGCGTGTTCGACGAGGCGAGCGCCCGGATGGGAGCCTCCCGGTAAGCCTTGTTCGCTTTGCCCGCGACGGAGAGCGTCGAAGCGTCGATGACCGACGCCAGACGCAGGGCCAGGTCGGCCCGGCTCTGGATGGCGCCCGCGGAGGCCGCGGGCGTGGTCGGGTTCAGGCTCGCGGCAAGACCGTTCGCGACGACGGCCGCATCGCTGTCGGTGAGGAGAGTTTGATCGGTGGGCGATTGCTGTCCGCCGGCGAAGAGCGCCTGGAGGACGGGGACCGGAGCCGCATTCGGATTCACCTGCCCGTAGACCACCTTCGACTGTTCCTGGAGGCAGAACGCGTCGAGGAGGCCGCCGTCGGCGCTGAGCGGGCTGGAGAAATCGAGCGAGCGGAAGGGAAGGTCGCGGAAGGCATACCCCATCTCGGCGATCGAGACGAAGGGACGGTTCAAGACCACGGGACGCCGGGGCAGGGAGTTCCCCGCATGAAAGAGGACCGAGCCGTCTCCCGAGCCGGTGTTCTGCCTCCAGGCGTCGCCGGGCCGGACGACGCCGTCGGGATCGGCGTAGGTGGCCGTCGATCCGGGAGTGTTCTGGACAAAGCCCGCCAATTTCGGAAGCGCGGTACTCGAGGCCCCCGGCGAGTACGTGAACGCGGTCGGCGTGGCGGTGCCGCCCGTACTGGCCGCCGCGCTGCCGGGCCAGTAGCCGACGACCTGGCTGGTCTTGGCCGAATCGGATTGGAAGGTGCTGGAACTATAGAAGGTATCGGTCTTCCCCGGCCACGTGATCTCCCCCATCGAGACGGAGAAGCGGTCAGTCCGAGGATCGACCCGGGCCAGGGCATAGTCGCCCAAGGGCGACCCGATCGACCCCGCGGGAAAGGTCTCGCTTCCCCCGGCATTCGTCATGAAAGCCGTCTGCGATGCCAACGTTCCGTCCGGCAGATAATTGGGCCGCCGCAGGCCGAAGCCCACCCCCTGGAAGCGGGAAAGGTAATTGTAGGGCCGCCAGCTGCCGTCGGCCGCCAGGTATTCGAGGACGATCGCACTCGGCGCCGTCGTCATCGCGATGTCGGTCCAGACAGTGAACGGATAGGACGGCTTCAGGCTTCCCCAGATGAGCTGGGAGGCCACCGTCAGGCTGCCGGCGTTGAACCCCACGACCTGGACCGTCTTCCCTCCCCAGGAAATCGACGAGGCCATGTAATTGGCCGCGGAGGTCTGGGCCGCGTCGAGGCTGGCGAAGAGAATCGGCTGGGGGTGGTCCCGATAGTCGTCGGCCCCGACGGAGAAATAGAGATTGTTCCCGGCCGTCACTCCGTCGTAAGTCACGGTCGACGACGTCGGCGTCGGCTTCCAGTCATTGTCGCTGGTCGAAGTCGCGGACCGCATCCATTCGGCGATCACCGTCTTCACGCTGCAATAGGGGCGGATCCGTAATTTGGTCGGCCCGGCGACGGTCGTTCCCGGAGGAGCCGCGCCGTGGGGGTTCCAGAGCTCGGGCTGCAACCAGCCGAAGACCTTCGCCGCCGTGTTCTGCCAGATCACCGAATCGATCTGGCTCAGGTAGGGGAGGTTCTTGACGCCCGTGAAGGTGTTGAAAAGGGTGTTCTCAAGGGCGTCGGGCCCCGCGTACTTGGGAAAATAGATCGAAGTCGGATAGTTGTCGTTCCGGTACTGGTCGATGATGTTGACGCCGATCTGGATGATCTGGGAGTCGCACAAGCCGCCCGTCAGGCCGTAGCGGATGTCGAAGTAGTCCCCCATCGCCCCGGCGGTCGACATCCCCCCCCTCGCGCCCGGATGCTGCCCGATCGAGCCGCTGAGGAGCGAGGCCTTCAGGAGCTCGAAGAAATCGGGGTCGCGCCCCGAGTTGGCGATCTCGTCGAGGCGGCTGATGTAGGTCCCTCCCGTCCCGTGGGCATAGGTCCACCGCTTGTTCGTCGCATCCCATTTGAGGCCGAAGTAGAGAAGGATGTTCGCGACGTCCCCCGTCGCAGGCGGGGTCGTGTTGAGCAAAGCCAGGCGGCTCAGGGGAAAACGTTGGGCGGGATAGACGTCGCCGTTGGTCTTCCGGACGTTCGCCATGTCGCGGTTGATCGTGGAGGTCTTCTCCGAGTTGTCCATGTAGGCGAAGGCGGCCGAGGTCCCGTTGGTGAGCGGACGCCACGTCGACGCATTGACGGCGCGGGAGAAGGTGGAGAGATAGGCGAGCGCCCGCTTGTCGAGGCCGTTCTGGTCGAAGTAGGCCACGAGATCGCGACGGCCGAAGAGGGGGTTGTCCCCGGCCAGCATCGAGCGAAAGCCGTTAGTCGAATAGATGCCGACCGAGTTGGTGTAGGTCCCGTATTTCGCGATGCCCCCGCCGTTGCGCCATTGGACGAGGTTCTTCAGGGCCGCCGCATTCAGGCCGGGCAGCTTGGTGAGATCGGCGTAGGAGGCATAGCCTTTGCCCGCCGTTCCCGCCACCTCGGCGGGAAGATAGCCGGCGATATTGACGTCGAGGAGGCCCGAGGTGTCGTACATGGCGAAGGCATAGCGTCCGATCACGGCATTGGTGTTCGCCATGTCGGAGTAGTTCCCCGCCTGGGCGACGTTCGAGACCGGACGGCCTCCCGAACGGGTCACGTAGACCCAATCGGGCGGGGCGGCCGCGAAGGCCGCAGGCACGGAGGTCCCGAGCAGGCCGGGCGAGCCCCAGAATGCGGCCTGGAGGCGATGGCCGTCAGCCGAATAATTGGTCGTCGAAAGCGCCGAGGCCCGGGAGGGGGGGAGCTTCGCCGTCGCATAGTAGGAAGGATAGGTGGCGCCGTAGCGGCTCACGCGATTCAGGCTGATGGGGAGCTTCGTCGTCTCGGAGACGGGATTGACGGTGTAGGCCGAGGCCGCGAAGCCGATCCGGGCGGGAACCGTCGTGAGATTCGTCGCGGGAACGAAGGCGCGGGTGCCGTTGACGGTGTAGACCGTCCCCGAGGGCGTGCCGTCCTGCAGCGATCCCGCATCCATCTCCTGCCGCAGGTCGCCCAGGATCTCCTGCAAAGCGCCCCGCCCGATCTCCTCCGCCCGGGACGACTCGACGAAGTTGTGCTGGGAGCCCTGATTCAGCTGGATCGAGGAGAAAAAGGAGACGACGAGGATGGAGAGGAGCGCCACGAGCGCCAAGGCCAGGAGAAGCGCCATGGCGCGCCCCCCTTTCGGCATGCGGCGGAACGAGGAATTCATGGGAGTGTGCGGGAGGACCCCGCCTCGGGGAAACCGCGCCGGGAAGAGTTTTCCGGGGCTTGGAAGCCTCTCGCTCGAGACGCGGGGAGGCGGCGCCCCAGAGATCCTAAAACCATTATTTCCTAAAATTAGAATGTTGCATTTAAACTTTAAATATTTGACTTATTAAAGTCAAGCCCGAGACACCGCCACCCCTCAGGTGGAGGGAATCGGGATGACGGTGGAGTAGATCCGCAGTCCCGAGAGGATCGGCTCGGCCAATCCGGCCTTCTTCAACCCGCCCGAATCGACCACCTGATTCCACACGTCGGCGTAGATCTGCGCGGGGGAGGCCGTTTCTCCCAGCGCGGCCCGGATCCGGGATTGCCAATGGTTTTGCTCGGCCAGCTTGGACGCGGCGGCGTCGAGCACCGCGAGGGAGACGACGACGCTCTTGGTCTTCGTCGCGTCGAAGACCGTCCCGATCGTCCCGTCGGCGTTGAAGAACTGGAACTTGAAAAGGACCACCCCGTCGACGATGTCTTCCAGCGTTTCCTTTCCCAAGTCGGGAAGCTTGTCGGTCGTTCCCAGGGTGGCCCCCAGCGTCCCGTAGTCGAGGGAGTGGTCGCCGCGCTGGAGACGGCCTGTCGCGTCGCTGAGCGCGTAGCTCACGAGCGAGACCGGACGGCTGCTCCCGCTTCCCGTCGCCTCGGTGTAAAAGGAACAGGAGGGGGCGCCCCCCTTGTCGACGAACGAAGCCAGGTCGGGCCGGAGCACCATCGCCTGGACGTCCTGCTTGATCAGCCAGAGGGTGACGCGGGCCTGGGCGTAGTTGTCGGCCATGGCCTGGGACTTGCGCCACGCATGGGAGACCGTGGCCGAGATCTGGATCATCGCCACCATGAGCAGGGAGAGGATCGAGACCGCGACGAGCACCTCCACCAGGGTGAAGGCCCCTCCCGCCGTGCGGCGGAAAGGGAGGCGCGGGGCCGGGGACTCGATGAGGGATTCCATGTCAATTCGCGGACGTCGCCGCGAGCGAGATCGTGGTGACCACCTCGTAGTGCCCGCGCGCCATGGCCACCGAGGCCGCGGCGGGCCAATAGACGTAGAGGTAGACCTGGCTGCTGGAGGGCGGGGTCGAGGCCGAAGAAGGCAGCACCCGGTAGAGGACCCCGAACGCCGCCGCCGCGGCGACGCCGGTCTTCACGCCCTGATCGTCGACGTAGAGGGGGGAAGAGGCATCGTTGGCGCTCCGCGTCGCCAGGTCGGAGGGCAACGGGAAATTGGGCAGCGCGTTCTTGGTCGATGCGACGGCGCGGTAGCTTTCGATAATGCGGTTGGCGGCCGTCATCGCCGCGAGAGCTTCCCGAGAATCCCGATCCTGCCGCAATCCGGCCAGGACCAGCCCGAGCAGGGCGACCAGCACGAAGCTGCAAAGGCCGAGGGCGAACACGACTTCGACGAGGCTAAAACCTCGGACCATTCCGGCGCGATGCTTCACGTCTCTCATGCCTCCGCTTCTCTTCGAGTCTAGGGTATCCCGCGCCCGGCGGTAAGGAGTGGTTTTGCCTAGGCCTCGCTTACGTTTTCCCGGTGAAAACGTAATATTTAAATATTTGATGTTTTATTTCAATCTCTTTTTTTTGCCTCCGGCCTTATTTTAGGCAATCACGCCTTTTCGACCGCCCCGCGTCCGGCCGACTTCGCCGTTTTCCGGGGGCGGGCGAGAGGCGCCGTCGTTCCGCCTTCCCGATACGCGGGGGAAAGGGAGAGGTTTTTGGAAACGGCCCGCGGATCGGAAAGGATGTCGAGGGCCCGTTCCGCGTACTCCTCGAACGGCTGGACGAGCGTGCTGATCTTCGGGTGGCTGTATCCGGTCAACTGAGTCCCATCGAAGCTGAGGAGAGAAACCTCCTCGGGAAGGCGGACGCCCTGCTGCTGCAGCCAGCTCAATGCCCCGAGGGCGCAGACGTCGGAAATGGCGAAGACCGCCGTCGGCGGTTCGCCCCCGCTCCACAGTTCGGGCATGGCCCGGACGACCGCCTCCGCGCCGTTCTCCCACGCATGGATGCCGCAATGGAAGACGCGGGCCTCGCGCAGACCCCGCTTGCGCGCCTCGGCCGTGAAAAGTCGGCACCGTTCCTGCACCGCCTCGCTCTCCTCGGGTTCCCCGACCAGGAAGGCGATGCGGCGATGCCCCAGCTTGGTCAGGCGATCCATGCCCATTTCGACCGCGCTCCGGTTGCACAGGCCGACCTGGGAACCGGCGTAGTTCTCCATGTTCCGGTCGATCACCAGGGTCCGGTAGCCGCGGTCGCCCAGGATTTGCGTCATGCTGCGGACCACGGCGTCCGGCAGAGCCAGGAAGGCGACGGCGCCCTCGTCGGGAGGAAATGCCAGATTGCGCTCGACGGTCTGGGAATCGTCGGTCGGCCCGAGCCGGAGGATGCGCAGGGTGACCCCCCGCTTTTGGCACTCCATCTGGAAATGGCCGATGATGGTCCCGGTGTAGAGGGCGTTGAAATCGGCGGCGACGAGCGCCAGATGCTTGAGACCGGCAGCGGCGGGATGCCGGACGAGGGTGCCGATCGCGCGGCGGCGCTCCAGAAGCCCCTCCCCCGCCAATTCGCTCAGCGCCCGGCGGACCGTGCCCTGGGAAAGGCCGAGGCGGCGGACGATCTCCAGCTCGGGCATGAAGAGATCCCCGTCCTTCAGCCCGCGCAGGATGATCTGGCGCAGGGCGGTGCGGAGCTGGGCATGAAGGGAGTGGGAGCTTCCCCGATCGATGGAAACCGACTGGAAGAGCTTGTCCCAGGCCGCCGCCGTTTTGGAAGCAGTGGAGGGACGGGAAGAGGAGGAGGAAGCCATAGGGAAAGTTCCACGAGATTATTTCATTGTTTACACAAAATCAACGTCTTACGGCTCCGCGAGACCGAAAAGACGTTCCCCGCAACCCCGGCAGGAAAAAAGAGCGATTGCAAAAAAGACTTTTCAATAAACATTTAATATTTAAACATTTTTACAGCCAAACGGCCCCTCTCTTTCCATGACCCCCCTCGACTGGCTCATCACGATCGCCCCCCTCCTCCTCGTCCTGGCCGTCGGCCTCTATTCCCGCCGCCATGTTCGGGGCGTGGCCGACTTCATGTCGGGAGGGCGGTCGGCGGACCGGTATCTCCTCTGCATCGCCGGGGGGGAGCTGCAGGCCGGGGCCGTCGTCTTCGTCGCCCTCTTCGAGGTCCTCTCCCATTCCGGATTCGCCCTGGGCTGGTGGGGCTGGCTAGCCGGGCCGATCGGCCTCATCGTCAGCATCTCCGGCTTCGTCGTCTACCGCTACCGCGAGACGCGGGCGATGACCCTCGCCCAGTTCTTCGAGCTCCGCTACAGCAAGCGTTTCCGCCTCTTCACGGGCTTCCTCGGCTTCTTCGCGGGGATCCTCAATTTCGGGATCATCCCCGCCGTGGGAGCCCGGTGCCTCGCCTATTTCTGGGGGTTCCCGGAACACGTCGCGATCCTCGGCGTCCCCTGCCCCACCTACGTCCTCATGATGGGACTCTTCCTTTCGATCTCCCTCTTCGTCGCCCTCTCCGGCGGCCTCGTGACCGTCATGATCGTGAACTGCCTCGAGGGCATCGTCGCCCAACTCTTCTACATCGTCATCATCGTCGCCCTCCTGACGACGTTCGACTGGTCCCAGATCGTCACCGTCCTCCAGGACCGTCCTCCCGGCCATTCCTTCCTCAATCCCTTCGACTCGAGCGGCGTGAAGGACTTCAACGTCTGGTACGTCCTCATGGGGCTCGTCATCAGCATCTACGGCACGATGGCCTGGCAGAACGCGGCCGGATACCAGGGGGCGGCGCTCAACCCGCACGAGGCTCGGATGGGCGGCCTCCTCGGCCGATGGCGGGAGATGGGCAAGAGCGCGACGGTCACCCTCCTCGGCATCTGCGCCATGACCTTCCTCGCCCACCACGACTTCTCCGCCCAGGCCGCCGCCGTCGGCGACGAGGTCGCGCGCATCTCCGATCCCAACGTCCAGAACCAGATGCGGATGCCCATCGCCGTCTCCCACCTCCTTCCCGTCGGCGTGAAGGGCGTCCTCTGCGCCATCTTCCTCATGGGCGTCTTCGGCGGGGACGCCACCCATCTCCATTCATGGGGCAGCATCTTCGTCCAGGACGTCCTCGTTCCCCTCCGCAAGAAACCGTTCGGCCCCAAACAGCACCTCTTCGTCCTCCGTTGCTCCATCGGCGGCGTCGCCCTCTTCGCCTTCCTCTTCGGAGCCCTCTACCGGCAGGTCGACTACATCGCCATGTGGTGGGCCGTCACCTGCGCCATCTACGTCGGCGGCATCGGCGCGGTCATCATCGGCGGCCTCTACTGGAAAAAAGGGACGACGGCGGGGGCCTGGGCCGCCCTCTTCGCCGGATCGACCCTCTCCGTCGGGGGCATCCTCGCCCGACAACTCCATCCCCACTTTCCGCTGAACGGAACCCAGATTTCCTTCATCGCCTGTCTCACGGCGATGACCCTCTACGTCGCCGTCTCCCTCCTGACGAGCCGCGAGGACTTCAACATGGACCGCCTCCTCCATCGCGGCGCCTATGCGCGGACCGATGAGGTCGCGAAAGCCGCGGCCTCTCCCGCCCCCGCGCCTCGCGGGGCATGGCTGGGGCGGCTCATCGGCTTCGACGAGAATTTCTCCAGGGGGGACAAATGGATCGCCGGCCTTCTCTTCGGCTGGAGTTCGCTCTTCACCCTCATCTTCCTCGTGGGCACGACGTGGTACTTCGTCTCCCCCTGGTCTGCCGCGCTCTGGCCGTCGTTCTGGCACGTCGTCTCCTTCGTCCTTCCCGTCTTCTTCGCCGTCGTCACCGGACTCTGGTTCACCTGGGGCGGCGTGCGCGGCATGCGCCGTTTCTTTGCCCGCCTGAGAAACGAGCGGGTGAACCACCTCGACGACGGCACCGTGAAGGACCATCAGAACCTCGACGAACGCGAACGGGCGGCGTGACATGATCCCCTCCCCCTGCGGCCTCCTCTTCCTTTCCACCGACCGTTACGATCAAGTCTACGGTCCCGAGGAACGGTCCGGCATCGAACGGCTGATGCGCATCGGCGGCCCGCTCTTGACGGAGAAAGGGTACCACGCCACCGCCCAGTCGTGGCCCGAGGTCGATTTCCTGTTCGCGAGCTGGGGCATCGTCCGCTTCGACGAAGCCTTCCTGCGGCGGTTCCCCAACCTGAAGGCGATCTTCTACGGGGCCGGCTCCGTCAAGGGCCTCGTCACCGAGGCCTTCTGGGAACGGAACATCGCCCTCTCCACCGCCGCCGCGGCGAACGCCGTGCCGGTCGCCGAATTCACCGTCTCCCAGATCCTCTACGCCCTGAAACAAGGCTGGCAACAGGTCCTCCGCCTCCGGCGCGAGCGGACCTTCCCCTACGAGGTCTACCGCCCCCCGGGGAACTTCGGCTCCACTGTGGCGCTCCTCTCGCTCGGGCTGACCGGCCGTCTCGTCGCAGAACGGCTCCGCCCGTTCGACCATCACGTGATCGCCTATGATCCCTTCGTCTCGGACGAGGCGGCAGCCGCCCTGAACGTCGAAAAAGTCTCGCTGGAAGAAGCCTTCGCGCGGGCCGACGTCGTCAGTTGCCACACGCCCCTGCTCAAGGAGACCGAAGGAATGATCGAAGGGCGCCATTTCGACCTGATGAAGCCGTCGGCCACCTTCATCAACACGGCGCGCGGTGCCGTCGTCCGCGAAGGGGAGATGATCGAGGTCCTGTCCCGGCGCCCCGACCTGCTCGCCCTCCTCGACGTCACCTCCCCGGAGCCGCCCGCGCCCGACTCCCCCCTCTACCAGCTCGACAACGTGATCCTCACCCCCCACCTCGCGGGCAGCTCCAACCTCGAATGCCGCCGCCTGGGCCGGGCCATGGTCGAAGAAGCGGCACGCTACCTGCGCGGTGAATCCCTTCTTTACTCAGTCGACCGAGCCCAGGTCGAACGGATGGCCTGATTCCTCGGTCGGGGAAAGTCTCTACCAATCACTCAACGGGACGACGAAGGGATGCGCGGCAGGGGCCGCCGAACCCGGCTCCACAAGGACAGCCAGACGCGTCGGCACGCCGGGCAGCGAATCGATTCGGAAGAGGATGCGGCGGAGGCCCGGATTGGGCGCGTCGTAAGGGCGGCGCGGCTCCCCCACGTCCTCGACTTCGATCCCGGCCTCGAGGGGCGCCAGGACGCGCAGACGGAGCGTCTTCCCTCCTTCCTCCAGCAGCACGCCGGAGGTTTCGATCGTCACCGCCGCCCGGGTCAGCCATTGCCAGGTGACCCTCATTCCGGAAAGGTCCGGCTTGATCGTCCACTCGTCTTGGATCATCACGCGGCGGTCGGCACGGAAAGCGATTCCCCGCCGCACCGAGGCCGCTTGCCCGTCATAAAGCGGGGTGAGATCGAGGATCGCATGGGGGCACCCTTCCGTGCCGAACCCCACGAAATCCGCCCTCCCGTCGATCCGCTGCCCCGCCCCCTCCTCGCCGAAGCGGAGGATCGAATGGGCCTCGGGGCCAAGCCGGAAGATCTTCCAGCGGTCCCCCTCCGGCGAGCCGTCCCAGAGGTTGACGCCGACGCTCTCCAGCGTGTCGTATTCCTGCATTCCGGGATCGACGGCCCAGCGGATTCCGTCGGCCTCCACGACCATGCTGCCGACGTCCATGTGGGCATGGGGATCGGAAGGAGAGCCCCCCTTGATGCCGACAAAGACCGCCTCGGGATCGTCCCAGGCCGAGCGGAAGACGGCCACCGGAACCTTACCCCGGCCAAGCCAGGCCAAGGGCCGAGCGGGAGCGTCCCCTTCTTCCGCCTCCGACGAGGGATCGTGCCAGAGGAGGGCCAGGGGGAAGAACCGGGCCTCCTCGAGGGCGATGCGGTCGCCCGCGTCATCCCGTTCGATCCGTTCGAGGAGCGCGTCGAGTCCGGCCACGTCGGCCCGGGCCAAGTCGCCCTGGCGGCGCTCCCGGGCGAACCAGAACAAGGGCGGCTGGAAGGGGCGCAGCTCCCGCGCGTCGGCGTAGTTGTAGAAAATCCCCGTCGGCGCCGTCATCTGGGCAAGGTAATCGGCGCTGGCGAGAAAGCCGGGAAATTTCTCCAGGTCGAAGGAACGCCCGAAGACGCTGCGAAGGAGATCGATCAGGACGACGTGGTAGGCCGTGCCGTAGCCCCAATAATTCGCCCCTTCGGCATAGACTCCCTCCGGCGCATAGGCCGCCTCGGCGACGGCGGGGAAGGCGGCGACGGCCCGCTCGATCACACGCCGCACCAAGGCCGGATCGATGTCATCGATGGCCAGCGCCCCGGCCGCGATGCCCGCGTGGCAGACCTGGGTCCAGTTGTTCGTCCCCCGCAGCCAGAAGCGGAAAAGCCCCGTCTCCTCCTCGGGGAAAGAAACGGCGATCCCCTTTTCGGCAATGGCCCGCTCCAATTCAGTCCGCTCTTCGGGCGTCAGGTAGTCATGAAGCCAATCGCGTCCGAGAGCCATGGCAAGGGTCATCTCGGCCGTGTCGAGGAAGTGGGACGGGTTCCAGTCGGCAAGGCGGGCCGCCGCGCGCAGCTCGACGATCGCCCGCTCCGCATAGGCCCGGGCGAACTCGGCTTCTTCCGTCAACCGCGCCGTGATCGCGAGGCAGAGCACGCGTCGAAGCACCAGCCGGGCCGGACCGAGAAGGCGATGCCCCTCCATTTTGAGCGCGACGGGAGGCTCCCCGACAATCCTCTGGGCCGCTCGAAGGACGACCGCGAAGAGCCGAGCGGAGAGGGCGTCCTCCCGTACCCGCCCCTTCAAGCCCCCCCAGCCCGCCGCATCGAGAATAAGTCGGGGATGGGATTTCCCGCCGCCCTCCTTGCCTTGCGGGATATCCGGAAAATCGGCTTGGTCGGCGGGATTCATCTATTGTTTATAGAATATCCTTCCCTTCAATACAACTCGAACATCATCCTCCTTCTGGTTCAGCAATCCCCCATAGAAAAGACCTCCCTCGCGAATGTCCCCTTTTATCGAAAAGCGGGCATTCGAAGCGTAGCTACAAAAGCGACTCGCACCTTTTGTGCAAACGTAATCGGCAGGAACAAGGCACCTGTTCTCGTACAATCTCTCTCGTGGTTACAGTCCAAGACCTCCACATTGTCGCGCGGGACACAAGTGGTTTTGACTTTCTCACTCAGGGCCCCGTCATGAAACGGCTTTCGGCGCACGTACATGGCATGGCTGACAAAGAGGTTCAGCTCGACACGTCGGCGAAACTGCAATTTATAGGAAATCCAAAAAGACTAACTAACGACCAAAGTAGCTTTGAAAGGAAGCGTCGTAGAGTTAATGATTTGAGATGTAATCTTCAGAAATCATCGCCGCACCATCGAAAACACAAAATTTATCATGAAGTTCCATTAACTTCTTCGGAGTCCATCGATCAGCGAGCTTAGCATTTGAGATTTGCAACATATCGAGAATCGTATGGTAATCATAAAGGGACAGACTCAGCTCGCCAAGACCTTGAACAGAACGGCTAGAAATGTATTCGGCCTCCTTTTTTGCATCATTTGAAAATCGCTCACGTGTAGAGATAATGATACCGTTTGGCACATCACGCGCGAGCAACGTACCTGCAACTTCACGAACAGTTGAAACGCTTTCCGCCCCCTTTCTTGTTTCGCGCCACTTAATCTGGATAATCGTTCGAATTTTATCGTTGGCCAAGATGTATGCATCGACACCACCATCCTTGCGTCCGCCTAACGCTTGCACTTCACAACCAAGATAGTCCTTCAATAGATCGACAACAAATTTCTCTGCTCGAAAGGGCGAAATTTGCGTCATTGCCTCCGGATAACGTCTTAAGTGGCTAACAAGATAGTCGGTTGATGCTTCATCAAGATCTAGAAGAGATTTGTATCGCCCTATCACACCACGCAGCGGCACCGAGTGAAGATGACTATTCCACTCACGAAATCCTCTTCCCCCCCAATACCCACAATCAGTGCAGAGCAGCAGAACCTCATCCTCAATATCTGATACCTGCGTCATCGCTTTTCTGCAGATCGCGCAAGTCTGGTACTGCGTTAAGCGATGGACTTCACGATTGGCACGTGTGTCGTCTATATAAAAATAACGCTTACCATTAGATCGACCTGACTCCTTAAAAATAGGATCACCAAGATTACGTGACCACACATCAGGATCATCCGCATCCAGCAACATTTGTTCGGTTCCTATATGAATCGGCCACCACTTATCGAAAAGTGCAATGCGTGGATTATCCATTATCTCTTCCTCTCTTTATAAACACGGTCGGTGAAGGATCACGCACAGAACACAGGCAGATTACACTCGGCAATAGATTTGGCTCATCCGAGAGTCGTTCGGATTATAGTCCGAGTGACGGGGCCCGCACTCTTCATCCAAGACCCGAATCGAAGTCATTTCGCTTAGAAGATACTGTTTCCAAGCCATGCCACGACCGCTCTTGCTATAACCCCGGACGAACCATGCAACCAATTCGACATGGTTTTTCTCATTCAGTCCTACCAAGTAGGGCTCTACTACCCTTTCTCCGTCCTTGTAGAAAAAACTAATCAGCTTTCGATCTCTGATTGCGCCACAGATAAGGGTTTGGCTCATTGCTTATAACTACGGATGTAGCCTCTAAAGAACAACCCCATTGTAGCTCAAACAATTCTCGTCCAAAACCCAAAGGCTTCGCACGCTGCTCCAAGCCCATCCCTTGCCCTCAGGTAGCCTCGCCGCTCCAAAGTCCTCTACGATGGGCATCGTAGGCTCAAGGAGGAGGCTTGAGCATCAGGGCAATGAGGGCGATATGCTGAAGCTTTGGATTTTCCCGCTATCGCGTTGAACGGCCAAGACCATCTTTCCTTTGCGAACAACAAAGCGCAGTTCATCGACCACCTTTTCGTGTTCATCGAGAATCTGAAGCCAACCGCCTCGCATTCTCCACGTGAAGACTGGACCAGCCACAGCATCACCCTTCGCCCAACGCTGGCGCTAACTACGCCGTCCTTCGCAAAGCGATACTCCTCCACGCCGATGGGATCGTCCAAAACCAATTGACGATCAATCAGCCAAGCGAGTCGCCCAATTCAGGGGACGGAGCAAACGCTTCCTGCTGACGCATAATCCGCTTTTGCTGCCACTCCATTCCTTTGACGTGATCCACGCAGATTGCGGCTAGAGAGACGAGAACAAGCCCTAGCGCACCAAAGCGAACCCACCCCTTGCAGCAAGCAATCGCAGGTAAGGGTTTGGCTCATTCTTAAGAGCTACGTGCAGTCGCATCAAAGGACAATCTATTTGTAGCTCGAAATAGCTCTCCGACTAATCCTACAGGCTGTACGATGCAAAAGCCTCTCCCCTTCCCTAGCCAGCCTCGCCTCTCAAAAGCCTCTACGATGGGCAGCGTAGGCCCAGGAAAGCCCCGTCCTCTTCCTCCAACGCATCTCTAATGAAATCCAGCCTTATCCAACCTATTCTGGCGATCCTCGCAGTCATAGCAACGTGTTTCGGCCTGGGAATGGGCCTTCGTCGCTTGTCTCCGCGAAGAAGGTGGTTGCTCACGTCGATTTTCTTCCTGCTAGTCGTCTCCAACTTCGCAGTGGAATTTAAGTATTACATCAGCACTTGGAAGGGGTACGGGATGAAAACAGTCCTCTCCCAAATACCCACGGCACTCTGCTACACGCTCGGCCCTTCCATCGTATTCTTTCTGTTCCCGTTCTTAGCTGGATGGCTGACGCTAGGATTGAAACGCTCTCCTAGCACTGAAAGACGATGGGTAAAGATCGTCCTAATCAGCGTTCTGTCAGTCCTCTCTCTGCGCTCACTCGCTGGCCTAATGATGCCGAGCGGAAACACCAACACGGTGACCCAATACGCACCCAATGGGCAGTCCTATGTTGAGTGGTTCGAACGAATCGATGAGGAAAGCAATTGGCAAATCCAATTCAAAACGACCACAAGGACCCAACCGATCTTCACTAGAAACACAGTCCACCGGCAATCGTTAGCGACATGGGACCCGACATCGACCTATTGCCTCCTCAGTGATGCCCCGGATAACGGAAACATCTATTTCTGGCTATTCACCTACGACACGGCTTCGAAACAGTGGCAGCAAACTTCGCTCGACCTGCTTTCCTCATTGGCAGCAGAACACAGCAAGTTGGACCCCGAGACCCGGCATCTCTTACGTCTGGGACTTTTGAAAATTCGATGGGTTTCACCAACCGTTGTTCAGATTTGGGTCACGACCAACGAGGGGACCTTTCTCTTGAGACTGGATGCAACCTCACCCGATCACATTCCTACGGTAGAGAAGCTTTCCCAGGCTCAACTCGACATCAAGTGACCGAAGGGCTCTCGAATGAGCTTTGCGTCCCCCTCTCTGTACTCGGAGGACACCTTGAGGACACTTCCCTCCCTACTTAGCCTCCGTTTCGTCGAAACGGGTTACGTCAGATCGCCTGGACGGATAGGCTCGCCTCAAGAAAGCGCCTCTCAGAGCAGCGTAGGAGCCTTTAGAAAGCTTAGATAGCTTCCTCCGAGCAGCTTTTGAGGAAGCACCTAACCCTCGCTGACTTGACACGCCTCGCCAGTCATGACGACAAGTTATGACTCAAACGATCCCAGACATCGCCTCGGGAAATACTACATCAACCTCAACTCGATCCAGCGCGGTCTGTTCGAAACAGATTATGTCCACGCATACTGGTTCTCGCAGACTCGCAATGGGGTACGGCGACCCAACAGAAGACCCTGGCGTATGGAAACTTGGCTGCCAGTTGCAGCGCTGCAACTCCCCCAAAAGCGGAGGACACCTTGAGGACACTTCCAGCCCTACGTGCTATGCCACTTCGCTAGTCCCAGCCAGCTAGCTATTCCCCGTAGACGATAGGCGACAATATCTTCGGAGTTGAAAGAGAGAACAGGTTCGACGCCAGTATGACCACCAACAAGCATCCCCAAAGTTGCTCCGGAACCATCGATAACGACGCCCCTAATAATCGCACCATCCCGGCATTTGAGATCCAAAATAGCGAATTTGCCCTTTAAGGGCTTTTTCAGGTTGATCCGCATACTCAAATCTCTCTCTTTGGATTAACCGTCAAGATACAGAGAGCAAGAGCTACGTCATAGCCCAAAAGCGGAGGACACCTTGAGGACACTTCCTTCCCTACCTAGCCTCGTTTTCGGCAAAACCAGCCTTCGAACGACTTACCCTACCTCAGCAAACGAAAAGCCCCCGGAACCTTGTTTTAAGAGGCTCCGAGGGCGTTTTAAACCGTCGAAATTGGTTGCGGGGCTAGGATTTGAACCTAGGACCTTCAGGTTATGAGCCTGACGAGCTACCGGGCTGCTCCACCCCGCGATCAGAAGAGTGGTTAGTGTGCGGATCGGGGTTGCGGTTGGCAACTAAAAAGAGAAAAAGAAAACGCCGTGGCCGATGGGGATCGGACACGGCGTGGGGAGAAGTCTCGCTTGCTGCTTAGGCGAGGGCCGCGAGCTTATCGAGGAGGGACTTCTTGGAGAGGCTGCCGACGTGGGCTTCCTTCTGCTGGCCGTCCTTGAAGAAGAAGAGGGTGGGGATGGACTGGATGCCGTATTTGGCGGCAAGGGCGCCTTCCTTGTCGACGTCGACTTTGAGGACCTTGAGCTTGCCGCCCTGTTCGGTGGCGACGTCGTCGAGGAGGGGGGCAATGGCCTTGCAGGGGCCGCACCATTGCGCCCAGAAATCGACGAGGACGATCTGATTGCCGCTCTGGATTTCGGCGTCGAAATCGGAGGCGGTCACGTTTTTAACATATTCGCTGGCCATGGGAGGGGGGGGTGTTGAGGGGGGGTTAGAACTGAACGATGTTCAGGTACAGTAATGCAAGACCACCGGTCGTCAATACGCTGACGACGAAAGCGGCCACGGCCAGGATGAGGGTTCCTTTCCCTTCGGACTCGACTTCGACTACTTCGACGGGGGCGGGAGCCGGAGCGGAAGAGGGGCGCGGGGCGGCGGGGGCCTGGACTCCGGGGCCTCCCGCACCGGGCGGGCGGGCGGGGGCGGAAACGCCGGGGGCGCCGGGAGGCTTGCCCGGAGCGCCGGGCTTGATGGCGGCGGGAGCGGCACCGGGGACGCCGGGGGGCTTGCCAGCTCCGGGTTTGATGGCGGCGGGGGCTGCGCCGGGAACGCCGCCGGGACGGGGGGGAACGGGAATGGCGGCGGTGGCCTGGACGCCACCTGCGGCGGCGGCAGGAGCAGGAGCGGCGGGGACGCCGGGCTTCGGCGGGAGGGGGGCTCCGGGAGCGCCCGGGGGCTTCAGGCCGCCGCTAGGAGCGACCGGAGGGCCGGGGGGGCGAGGTGCCGTCGGCATGCCGGGCACGGGGGGACGCGGAGGGCCACCGGCGGCAACGGGGGGCGCGGGAGGCTGGGGAGCGCCGGGGGGCTTCGGAAGGGAGGGTGCGACGACGACGGCAACGGGAGCCGTGGGGGCGGGAGCGCCGCTCTCCTCGTCATCGGCCGGAATGGGAGGCATGCCGGGAGGCAGGCCCGCGCCGACAGCGGGAGCCACAACGACCGCGACGGGAGCAGTGACAACGGGGACGGGCACGGCCGCAGTTCCGGCACGGGGCGGGATCGGGATGGGGGCGGTGCTGGCCCGAGGCGGAATGGGGATGGGAGCCGTGGGGGCGGGACCTTTGGCCGAGGGAGCCAAAGGGGCCAAGGCCGGCGCGGGTGGCGGCGGGAGGGAGCCCGGGAGGGGAGCCTTGCCGAGGGCCGGGGGCGGGGGAACGGGAGGGGGGACGATGCCGCCGGGGAGCGGGGGCTTCGGAAGGCCGCCGACCGGAGGTGGGGTGATGGGGGACGGGGCGACAGGCGGCTTGGCCATCGGCTTGGCCGAGGCCGGGGGAACGGGGGGCGGCGGCGCGATGGGAGAGGGAACTTTGGGAATGCCGGAGGCGGAAGGTGTCGGCGGCTTCGGTGGAACAGGGAAATCAGCCATAGGAAAGGAGGGAAGAGTAATCTAAACGCTATCCCAATAAAAGCTATAATGGCAACGGTATTTTTCTTATAAGTACGTGAAAAGAAGGTATAACCGACGACGTGGAAACGCCTCCCCTTCCCCTGTCCTTGCCCATTTGGACGTTGATTCCTTTCGCCCTCCTGCTGGGGGCGATTGCGTTGGGGCCGCTTTTGCACCGGGAGGGATGGGAACGGCATTATCCGAAGGTGGCCGTTTTGCTGGGGGCGGCAACGGCCTCGTATTTTCTGCTCTGGCTCCATCGGCCAGGGCCGCTGCTTCACGCGGTGGGAGAGTATGCGGGATTCATGGCGTTGATTGCCTCGCTCTTCGTGATTGCCGGGGGCATCCACGTGACGGTTCCCGAAGGCGGGGGGACGCCGGGGCGGAATACGGCGTTTCTGGCGCTGGGAGCGGTGCTGGCGAATTTCTTCGGAACGACGGGGGCGGCGGTGTTGCTGATCCGTCCTTGGCTGAGGATGAATGAGGGGTCGGTCACGCCGAGGCACGTGGTCTTCTTCATTTTCCTGGTCGGCAATGTGGGCGGATGCCTGACGCCGATGGGCGATCCGCCGTTGTTCCTCGGCTTTTTGAAGGGGGTGCCGTTCTTCTGGCCTTTGCTTCATTTGTGGAAGGGCTGGCTGATGGCGACCGGACTGCTGCTCGCCGTTTTCTATGTATTGGAACGCCGGGCGCGGGGAAGGAGGACAGAGCCGCTCCCGACGAGGCAAAGGCGGGGGTCGATCGCGATTCACGGGAAGATCAATGTCCTCTTCCTCGGCTTCGCCGTGGGGGCGCTCTTCCTCCCCTCCCCTTGGCGGGAGGCGGTGCTGGTGGCGATGGCAGCGGCTTCGTTCTTCGCGACGCCGGCCCATGTCCATCGGGCCAATGCGTTCTCCTTGGCCCCGTTGCGGGAAGTGGCGTGGCTTTTCGCGGGAATCTTCATCACGATGGCACCGGCCCTGGAGATCCTCCCCGCCCATGCGCCCGCGCTCGGCCTGACGACGCCGCAGGCGTTTTATTGGATGACGGGGATGCTGTCGGCGATCCTCGACAATGCGCCGACCTATGTGACGTTCCTGGCGGCCTCGATCGGCCTCCATGGCGGAGGGGGGCCGACGCCGGACGCGGTGTTGGCGGAAACGTCTCGCCACGGAATCTTCGTCGTCGCGATCTCGCTGGGGGCCGTTTTCTTCGGGGCGATGACCTACATCGGCAATGGGCCGAATTTCATGATCAAGGCGGTGGCCGAGGAGGCGGGGGTGACGATGCCGGGGTTCTTCGGCTATCTCTTCCGCTACGCCGTTCCGATCCTGTTGCCGATCCTCTTCGTGGTGGCCTGGGCGGTCCTTTGAAGGCAACGACGGCGCATCACCAATAAAAAAGCCGACCCGTTGCCGGGTCGGCTTTTCTGTCCGCTTTCTTCTAGGTCGAACTAAGAGCTGAGCTTAGAACTTCCAGAGGAGGTCGGCCTGAACGATGTCGACCTGGCCCTGGTTGAAGAACGTGCTGGCACCGTAGTTGGCGCTCGGCGTCGCGTTGATCGTGCCCGCGCCGCGGGAGTCGGCGATCGGGTTGCTGTGGTACCACGTACCCTGGACCTGCACGGCGTCGGTCAGGTTATACCCGGCCGAGACCACGAAGCCCTGCTGATTCGCACCGCCACCGGCCCAATTCGAATCGGTGAGATTCGTCGTGTAGGAAGCGGCTTCGATCCAGCGCCATTCACCCTTGAGGGACCAATCACCCTTGGCCTTGTTCTGGCCGATCTGGTAACCCGCGTTCCAGAAGGTGTTGTTGCCATGGAGGGGAGTCGGACCGGCGCCGCCGTTGCTGGCGTACATTTCGGCCAGACGGCTGTTCCCGGCGAGGTTCGCACCGTAGGTGCCGAAGATCTGCTGGGGGAGCTTCTTGCCGAAGAGGCCGAAGACGTCGCTCTTCCAGTTGAACTCGGCAGGGAGCGCGATGACCCGCAGGTTACCCTGCGAGGGGATCGAGCCCGCACCGCTGGTCGAGCCACCTTCCGCAACGCCGGTGGCGTTGTTGGTCGCCGCGAGCTGCGAGGCGCCGGCCGATTCCTGGAGGTAGAGCGGGGCGATACGAACGTTCGAGCCCTTCAGGATGCCCGTGGAGAAGGCATACTTGCCTTCGAACTGGGCGATGAAGAGGCCGCCGTCGCCGCCGTCGACGCTGGTGTTGTGGATCGGGCCGTTGGGGGCCGTGGACTGCTCGTTCGTCGTCAGGTAGCCCGCGCCGCGCAGGGCGAAGCTGAGGCCGTCGATGCCGACGTTGTCGAACGTGAACTCCTGGGTCAGGCCTTCGGGGTTGAGGTCGCCGAAGAAGAACGCGTCGCTGAGGAGGACGGTCTTCGGGGCGCGACCGATGATGGTCGTGCTGCCGATGGTGAGGCCAGGATCGTGGATGGTCTTGAAGCTCTTCCCGTCCGGAACGGTGCTGGTCGAGTCGAAGACTTCAAACTTCGTCTTGTAGGTCAGGTAGAGCTGTCCGACGGCGATCGGATCGCCGGTGCCGTTCTTCGACCAGTAGTTACCCCAGTCGCTGTTGGCCGAGTCGTTCTGGGAGCCGGTCTCGAGGCGAACCGTGGCCGACCAATGGGAATCGTAGGTGTAGTTGGCACCGACCCGGAGGCGGTAACGGTAGCGATCGTTGACAGTGTCGACGATGGCACCCGCCGGAGCGCCGGAGCGCGGCGTCTGGACATCCTGCCACTGGTAGCGCAGGCGGGCGTCGCCGAAGAGCTGCAGGTTCTTGACGAAACCGCTGATCTGGAGCTTGCCGGCGCTCGTGCTGTTGTATTCCTTCACGAGGTTGACACGGATGTCTTCCGCCTCGTTGTCGCTCAGCACACCCTTTTTGACGAGGGCGTCGAGCAACGGGCCGCTATCCTGCGCCATCGCGCTCGCGCTCAGGGCGGCAACCCCGAAGGCAAGAGCCAGGCTCTTAAATGCATTCTTCACTTTGTTTTTCTCCTTTTTGAGAGCGAACGTTCGATGCCGGACCCGGCACCAATCCATCTTGCGCAGCGAGCCCCCCGATTTCCTGAATCGGACTCGCTCCGGCTCTCTCTTGTTTTGTTTATTCCTGTTTTCGCCTAATATCTAGGTGGAATCAGGTTACTCCTGCTCGCATTGCCGCATTCCCCTGCCAGCGGTGTTGGACATCCCCTTCACTTTCTTGAATAAGCAAATATTCTTCGTTCCGCCATTGAATTGTAACATTTGCCAATGAAATGTTTCAATAGGGACGATCACCTAGGCTCATTCATCGAAAGGAAGATGCATTAAAAACGCCATCTAATGCAAGCATAATCTATAGATTTTATATAATGATTGGAGTTCTTGCCGCCTCGGCAGGGAACGATTACAACAGCGCCCCGGCTCAGTCGCTTGGAACGAGGAAATCTCGGGATTCGAGGCCGATTGCCGACGGGGGTGTAGCTCAATGGTTAGAGCAGGCGGCTCATAATCGCTTGGTTCACGGTTCGAGTCCGTGCACCCCTATGGAATTTTCCGCCCGGGCAGGGCGTCAGGTCGCCGCCAACATCATTTCCCGGGCCAGGCGGTCGATCTCTTCCAGGTTCGCCTCGGTGCGGAGGATGTACTGGTTCTGCTCGTCGGGGAAGTGATTCACGTAGTCGTGGAAGACGCCGCGATAGGCGTTCTCCAGGACCGGCATGGCGTAGTGGATGTAGAATCCACGGCTGCCCCGGAAGAGGTCGCCCAGGGTCGGGAACATCGGCTTGGTGCCGTTGTGGCGCGCCGCTTCGAAGAACTCGTCGAAGAGCCCGTGAAGCCGCTGCGGATAGGAGGGGGCGGCCATCTGGCCGAGCAGGTCGGCGGTGCCGAGGGCGCCGCCGAAGTAACGCTCGATCAGGTCGCGATAGGGAAGGGCGGCGAAATCAACATTCACCGCGGTCCACTGGATCATCCGCTGGACGCTCTCGATCCCCTCGTCGTCGAGGTTCATTTCCTTGAGCAGCGGCCCGGCCATCTGCGCTCCCCGAGCGACGTGGATCGAGGTGAACTTCGCCCCGGTCCCCTCCCCGTCTCCCCGCTCCTTCAGGTAGCCGATGTCGTGGAAGAGGGCGGCCGTCACGGCATGGCGGAAGTCGGCGGCCCGCAGGGACCACGGGTTCGGATCGCGGAGGCTCCCGTCGATCAGGCGGACCAGCGCGACGGAGACTTCGCACGTGTGCTGGAAATCATGGTAGACCGTGTCGCAGGCCTGATAGCTGGCATGCTTGCCCTCGAACAGGGCGGAGACACGGGTAAAGAGGGTCTCGATCCACGCGGTGTCATCCAACGGGAAGTGTGCCTTGAAAAGGCCCCGCATGATCTGGAGCGTTTCCGCCGGAGTTGGCTCAAACGTAACGATCGCATGAGGCTACATCGATTCTTCCGCAAGACAAGTAAGAAGACCGTCGCAAACGATACAAAGACAGTTAAAGGGGAAACCCGTTCCGCGTCCCGTCCTTCCCCGCTCTCTCAAATCAAGGGACCAAAAGGGTATCGCGGGGCGGCCCCGAGGTGTCGAGGGCGGGATAATCGGTATTGTAGTGGAGCCCGCGGCTCTCCTTCCGGGCCAGGGCGCTGTCAACGATCAGGGAGGCGACCAGCACCAGGTTTCTCAACTCCAGAAGGTCGGCCGTCACCTTGTAATTCCAGAAATATTCCCGGACCTCCTCGGATAGATTCCGGAGCCGGGTCCCGGCCCGCTGGAGCCGCTTCGTCGTCCGGACGATCGCGACGTAGTCCCACATGAGCTGCCGGATCTCGCGCCAGTTGTGGGTGACGACGATCAGCTCGTCGGGATCGGAGGCCGATCCGCTCTCCCACACCGGCAGGGTGCCGCCCCACACCGGCAGGGGATCGGCCTTGATCGCCCCGGCCGCCCGATGGGAGACGACGAGGGCTTCGAGGAGGGAGTTGCTCGCCAGCCGGTTCGCGCCATGGAGGCCGGTGCAGGCGACCTCGCCTGCCACCCAGAGGCCGGGGAGCGAGGTCCGGCCGTCGAGGTCGGAAACGACGCCGCCGCATTGGTAGTGGGCGGCGGGAACGACGGGGATCGGTTCCTTCGTGATGTCGATGCCGAGAGAGAGGCACTTCTCGTAGATGTTCGGGAAATGGTCGCGGACGAAGTCGGCCCCCTTGTGGGAGATGTCGAGGTAGACGCAGGGGGAACCGCTCCGCTTCATCTCGGCATCGATGGCGCGGGCGACGACGTCGCGGGGAGCCAGCTCGGCGCGGGGATGGACTCCCTCCATGAAGCGGTGGCCCTTTGCGTCGAGGAGGACGCCGCCTTCGCCGCGCACCGCCTCGGTGATGAGGAAGTTCCGCTCCTTCGGATGATGAAGGCAGGTGGGGTGGAACTGGATGAATTCCATGTTCGCCACCGGCACCCCGGCCCGGTAGGCCATCGCCACCCCGTCGCCGGTCGCGATGTCGGGGTTGGTGGTGTAGAGGTAGACCTTTCCGCAGCCGCCCGTGGCCAGGAAGATGTGCCGGGAGCCGAAGGTGACGACCCGGCCCTTCTCGTTGTCGAGGGCGTAGACGCCGACGCACCGGTTCCCGCCCGAGGCGAAGCCGAGCTTCTTCGTCGTGATGAAATCGATCGCCGTGTAGTTCTCGAAGACCGTGATGCGGGGCGAATTCTCGACGGCCTCGAGCAGCGCCCGCTCGATCTCCCTCCCCGTCACGTCCTTCGCATGGAGGATGCGCCGCTTCGAGTGCCCCCCCTCCTTGCCGAGGTCGAGTTCCCCGTTCGTCCCGTTCCGCCGCTCGGTGAACTGGACGCCGAGAGCGATCAGTTCCCGCACCCGTTCCGGCCCTTCCTCGACGATCTGCCGGACGATCTCCTCCCGGCAAAGGCCCGCCCCGGCCTCGAGGGTGTCCTGAATGTGGAGGCCGAAGGAATCCTCCTCCGAGGTCACGCAGGCGATCCCCCCCTGGGCATAGTTCGTGTTCGAGTCGGCGGAACCTTTCTTTGTGATGACGGCGACGGTGCCGAACTCGGCCGCCTTCAGCGCAAAGGTGAGCCCGGCAATGCCGCTGCCGAGGACGAGGGAATCGAATTGTTGGGTCATGAAAGGATAAGGAAACCTAAGCCACCTCGACGGCCTCGCAGACCTCGCGCCAACCGGGGAAGTTCCACGTGTTGGGGAAGCCCGAACATTGGAGGGGCTTCACCGACTGGAGGACGCAGTGGTTCACCCCTTCGAGGAAAACGCACGAGCCGTCGGGGCGGGACTTCAACGTCAGGTTGCTCCGGTCGGGCATCAGGTCGGTCTGCTCCGCTATGAACGTCGCCGTCTCGATGCCGAGGAAGGAGGCGATGGCCTCGACCTCCCGTTCCGTCACCCGGACAGAGCCCGGCCAGCGGCAGCAATTGCCGCAACGCTGGCACTGGTAGTAGGGAGGCTTCATTTCGAGGGTTCCAGCGTAGGGGCGCCGCGCCAAGAAATCCAGCTTCCATGACCCCGTTTTGGCACTAAGATCTCGGGATGTCCTTTTTCTCCGAGAATCTTCCGAAAGTGCAGGCCCGGATCGAGGCGGCTCTCCGCCGCTCGAACCGTCCGCCCGGTTCGGTGACCCTCATCGCCGTCACGAAGACCCACACCCCCGACGTCGTCCGGGAAGCCCTCGCGGCGGGCCTCGACCAGATCGGCGAGAACAAGGTCCAGGAAGCCCGCGCGAAGAAGCCCGAGGCGGGGGACCGCGGCGTCTGGCACCTCATCGGCCACCTCCAGCACAACAAGGTGAAGTACGTCCCGCCGCTCTTCGACTGGGTCCACTCGATCGATTCCCTCGGCCTCGCCCGCGACCTCAGCGACCGGGCGCGGGAAGACGGCCGACGCCTGAAGATCCTCCTCCAGATCAATCCCGCCGGGGAGTCGACGAAGTTCGGCGTCCCGCCCGACCAGGCCTCGGCCCTCGCCGAGCAGCTGAACAAGCTGCCGAACCTCGAGCTGCGCGGCGTGATGATGCTCGCCCCCTACTACCTCGAGGTCGAGCGGACGCGCCCCCTCTTCGCCCAGCTCCGCGAGACGCGGGACCGGGTCGAGAAGGAGACCGGCCTCGCCCTTCCCGAGCTCTCCATGGGGATGAGCCACGACTTCGAGGTCGCCATCGAGGAAGGGGCGACGATCATCCGCCTCGGCACCGTCCTCTTCGGCCCTCGCGTCCGGGCGGCGAAGGCCACCCATGATGAAGGGGCGGAGTAAATCCGGATGGGGGGCGGTCCTGCTCCTCCTCCTGCTCCCCTCCCTCCTCTTTGCGGGCGACGAGGGGGTCGCCGCCACCCTCCTCTGGACCAAGGGCCAGGAGAAACAGAAACTCTTCCTCTCCTGGAACGGGGAGACCCTGCGGATCGAGCAACCCGAGAAGCGCTTCACCGTCCTCTACCGGGAACGGGACGGCCTCGTCACCGGCCTCGAGGGCCGCGACGGGGTCTATTGGAAATTCGAGTGGCCGAAGCTCTCCATCCTTCTCAAGGAACGGAAGGCCGCCGCCGCCCGCTACGCCACGACGAGCAACGGCTACCTCGGCGGCGGTTCCGACGCCAGCCGCCCCGCGGACGCGCCGCCGCCCAAACCGGTTCCCCTCTGGCACTACCGGGCCGACGCGGAGAACCCGGCGAACGAACACCACCGGACCGATCTCCCCTTCTTCCTCGAGACCCCCCTCCCCTCGGTGGGGAACGAGGAACGGAACACGCTCCTCCTCGTCGCCCGCTGCGCCCCGAAGGAAATCCCGCCGCTCACCGCCCTTTGGGTCCGCTTCAGCCAGGCTGCCGAGATCATCCGCACCATCGCCGTCCGGGAACTCAGCCCCTCGGGTCTCGCCGATCCCATCGCCAGCCTCGCCGCCCGCCAGACGACCCCGCTCGAATTCCGGGTCGAATTCCATCAGGCCGTCTCGGAATCGATCGCCCTCGTCGCCCACTCGTGGAAGACCGGCCTCGCCCTCGAACCCGGGCGGTTCAGCGCGCCGAAGAATTACCGGGAGACGACCCTGACGCCGCTCGAAGACCTCCTCGGGACCACCCCTTCCGAGACGCCTTCCGCGCCCCAACCGAAGATGGAAATCGGGCCGGTCCAGTCGGAAAGCAGCCCATAAAAAAAGCCCCGCAGCGATGCGGGGCTTTTTTTGAATGAGGAACGACTAGCGTTGCTCGATCGGGACGACTTTCTTCGTACCTTCGTGGCCGATGTACTCGCTCTGGGGGCGGAAGAGGCGGTTGTCGGCCAGCTGCTCCAGCACGTGGCCGGTCCACCCGGCGGCGCGGGAGATGGCGAAGATCGGCGTGAAGAGGTCGGTCGGGATGCCGAGGCTGTAATAGACCGTGGCGGAATAGAAATCGACGTTCGCGTTGAGATGCTTCCGGTCGAGCATGATCTTGGCGATCCGCTCGCTCATCTCGATCCACTTCGGCTCGCCTAGCTCCTGGGTCAGGCGGATCGCCATCGCCTTGAGGTGGGGGGCGCGGGGGTCAAGGGTCTTGTAGACGCGGTGGCCGATCCCCATGATCTTCTGCTTCTGCGCGATCTTGTCCTCGACCCAGGCATCGACGCGGTCGACGCCGCCGATTTCCTGGAGCATGTGGATGACGCCCTCATTGGCGCCGCCGTGGAGCGGCCCCTTGAGGGTGCCGATCGCCGAGGTGATCGCCGAGTAGATGTCGGAAAGGGTCGAGACCGTGACGCGGGCGCTGAACGTCGAGGCGTTGAAGCCGTGGTCGGCGTGGAGGACGTAGGCGATGTCGAGGGTCTTCACCGCCTCGGGGCCCGCTTCCTTGCCGTTGATCAGGTAGAGGAAGTGGGCGGCCTCGCCGAGATCCTTCCGCACGGGCGGCAGGCTGAGGCCCTGCCGGATGCGGTGGTAGTAGGCGGCGATGACGCCGATCTTCGCAAGGATCGAGATGGCGCGCTGGCGGTTGAGTTCCATCGCGTCGACCGCGCCGCGGTCGTCGTAGATGCCGAGGGCCGAGACCGCCGTGCGGATCACGTCCATCGGGCTTGCCGTCTTCGGAAGGGTCTTGAGGTACTCGACGAGACCGGCGGGAAGCTCCCGCTCGGCGGCGAGCTTTTCCTTGAACTCCTTCAGCTGGATGACCGTCGGAAGGCGATCGTACCAGAGCAGGTAGGTGACCTCCTCGAAGGTCACTCCACCGGCCATGATTTCATCAATATTGTAACCGGCGTAGATCAGGACCCCTTCTTCCCCTCTCACGTCGCTCAACCGGGTTTCGGCTGCGACGATTCCTTCCAGACCGCGGGACACAAGAGCCATATCGATTCTCCAGAGATTACGTTGATCCTATTTCTTCAGCAGGGCGACGAGGGTCTTGCCCATGTCGGAGGGGACGGGGGAGACGGCGATGCCGGCGTCCTTGAGCGCCGCGATCTTCGCCTCGGCCGTGCCCTTGCCGCCGGAGATGATCGCACCGGCGTGGCCCATGCGGCGTCCGGGAGGCGCGCTGGCCCCGGCGATGAAGGCCGCGACGGGCTTCTTCACGTTGTGCTTGATGTATTCGGCGGCCTCTTCCTCGGCGGTACCGCCGATTTCGCCGATCATGATGATCGCCTCGGTGTCGGGGTCCTCGTTGAAGAGCTTGATCGCGTCGGTGTGGGAGGTGCCGTTGATCGGGTCGCCGCCGATCCCGATGCAGGTGCTCTGGCCGTAGCCGAGGCTGGTGGTCTGCCAGACGGCCTCGTAGGTCAGGGTGCCGCTGCGGGAGACGATGCCGATCTTGCCGGGCTTGTGGATGTAGCCGGGCATGATGCCGATCTTGCACGCGCCGGGGGTGATGATGCCAGGGCAGTTCGGCCCGATGAGGCGCTGGCCGGGGCGCTTGGCCAGGGCGGCCTTGACGCGCATCATGTCGACGACGGGGATCCCTTCGGTGATGCAGACGACGAGCTCGATGCCGGCGTCGAGGGACTCCAGGATCGCGTCGGCGGCTCCGGGGGCGGGAACGAAGATCATCGAGGCGTTGGCCCCGGTCTTCTCACGGGCTTCCTTCGCCGTGTCGTAGACGGGGACGGTGCCCTCGAACGTCTCGCCGCCGCGGCCGGGGGTGACCCCGGCGACGACGTTGGTGCCGTATTCCATCGCTCCGCGAGCGTGGAAGCCGCCCTGTTTACCGGTGATCCCCTGAACAAGGAGACGCGTGTTCTTGCCGACGAGTACTGCCATAAACTTAGTCTGTTTGCTGGTGTTGTGTGTGATCGCTTATCGCTTACTTGCCCTTGGCGGCGGCCACGGCGAGCTGGGCCGCTTCGGTCAGGTCGCTGGCGGCCTGGATGGGGAGATTCGATTCCTTGAGGAGCTTCTTGCCGGCCTCGACGTTGGTGCCTTCGAGGCGAACGACGAGGGGGACCGGGAGGTTCACCGCCTTGACGGCGTTGATGATGCCCTGGGCGATGACGTCGCACTTCATGATGCCGCCGAAGATGTTGACCAGGATGGCCTTCACGTTCTTGTCGGCGACGAGGATCTTGAAGGCCTCGGTGACCTGCTGCTCGGTCGCGCCACCCCCGACGTCGAGGAAGTTGGCCGGTTCTCCGCCGAAATACTGGATGATGTCCATCGTCGCCATCGCGAGGCCCGCGCCGTTGACGAGGCAGGCGATGTTGCCGTCGAGGCCGACGTAGTTCAGGTTGAACTTCGAGGCTTCGACTTCGCGGGGGTCTTCCTCCTCGACGTCGCGGTAGGCCTGGATGTCGGGGTGGCGGAAGAGGGCGTTGTCGTCGAAGTTGAACTTCGCGTCGAGCGCCAGGACCTCGCCCTCGGGGGTCTCGATGAGGGGGTTGATCTCCAGCAGGGAGCAGTCGCTCTGGAGGAAGAGGTTGTAGAGGGCGTGGAAGACCGAACAGGCCGCCTTGGCGGCCGGTCCCTTAAATTCAAGGATCTGGGCGAGCTTCCGGGCCTGGAAGGGCTGGAGGCCGAGGAGGGGGTCGACGACTTCGTTGAAGAGGAGTTCCGGGGTGTGCTCGGCGACTTCCTCGATGTTCATGCCGCCCTTCGTGCTGACGATGATGACGGGGCCGCTGGTGGCGCGGTCCATGACGATGGCGAAGTAGAGTTCGCGCTTGATTTCCTTCGACTCGGCGATGAGGACCTTGCGGACGAGGCGACCGGCCTCGCCGGTCTGGACGGTGACGAGGGTCTCGCCAATCATCTTCCCAGCGACTTCGCCGGCTTCCTTCGCCGACTTGACGAGGTGGACGCCACCCTTGTAGCCGTTCTTGAAGGTCCCCTTGCCGCGGCCGCCCGCGTGGATCTGGGCCTTGACGACGAGGTTCGAGCCGCCGATGGCGGCGGCGGCCGCTTCGGCCTCCGCTGCGGTGGAGGCTACTTTACCCTTCGGCGTCGCGACGCCGAACTTTTCCATCAACTCTTTGGCTTGGTACTCGTGAATATTCATGGGGAAATGAGCGGATAAGCACCCTGTCAGATGCCCTTGGATGCGTCAAAGGAAAAGGGGCGGGAAATGCGGGAAAGCGTCATAACCCCTTATGCGGCCTTCGTTTCCGGCTTCGGGGCGGTTTCGTTCTTCATATAGACCGTCGAGGTCGGGAAGGCCATTTCGAGCTTCTCTTCGTCAAACCGTTGCTTGATCGCGAGGTTGATGTCGCTGACGAGGTCGGCCCCCTCCGCGCCGGTCTTGTAATCGCCGAGAAAAGTGATGCTGAGGTCGAGGCTGCTGGGGCCGAATCCCTTGAAGCGGACCACCTTCGCCTCGCTCTTCGGGTGGGCGTCGAGGATCTCCCGGAGGACGGCCATGGCCCGTTCCATATCGGCCCGGCTGTGGGAATAGACTAGGCCGATCTCGATCGTCGTCAGGACCTTTCCCTTCTGCGTGTGATTGTGGATCTGCTGGTCGACGAAGGCCTTGTTCGGCAGGGTGATCCGTTCCCCGGTCAACGAGGTGATCTGGACGCTCCGCATCCCGACGCGGGTGACGAAGCCGTCGTAGTTCTGGAAGGAGATCCGGTCCCCCTCGTGGAAGAGGCGGTCGACCATGATCTCGAAGGAGCCGATGATGTTCTCGATCGTGCTCTTCGAGGCGAGGGCGAACCCGGCCCCGAGGAAGCTGGCCCCCGTCAGGAGCGGCAGGATGCGGTCCTTCGGGAGGATCATGAGGACCCCCATGAGGACGACGAGCACCTTGCCGAGGCCGCCGATCATCTTCGCCCACTGCTCGTCGAGGGTCTTCTCGTCCCCGGCCCACCGGCGGCGGAGGACCTCGGTGACGATATCCATGCAGCGGAAGGCGAAGACGAAACCGGCCACGAGGTAGATCACCGGGGCCAGGTCGTCGAGGCGCTTCTGGGCCGAGCGGGGAAGGCCCGAGAGCTGCTCCAGACCGAGGACGAAGAAATAGGAACAAATGAAGATCCAGAGCGGCGCCGTCATCGCCCGGGCGATCCGGTCCCCGAGAACGGGGTCCTTCTTGCCGACCCAGGACCGGAGCCGGTTCCCGAGGATCCGACGCAGGACGATCGAGAAGACCACCCCGGCGACGAGGCAGAGCGCGAAGATCACGACCTCCTCGATGCTGAAGTGATTGTTGTACCAGTTGATCAGGTCGGCGATGATCGTCTGCACGTCGCCGGTCATCGTATGGGGGCGATGGGCGTGGGGAGCGAAGACGGAGGCGGCGGAGGAAGCCGAGGTCGAGGCGGCGGAATCAACGGCGGACGAGGCGGAGGCGGAATCGGGCATAGGGTCTTGCCCGTTGTTTTTAGCCGCTTTTCCTCACCGGCACAAGGATCGCATCCCGCATCCCGTGGACGAGCTTCTTGTCGGCCGGGCAGAAGGTGACCAAGGCCCCGCCGAGCGTCGGGTAATCCCCTCCCCCCGCCGTGACGAAGTAATAGGGACAGACCCGCGCGCGCCCCTTCATCGGGACGATCTCGCCCTTTTCGTCCTCGTAGGTGTGCTCTAGCAGGGTTCCCTTCGCGAAACGCTGAAGGATGTAGGGATGTTCCCCGAAACCGGCCAACGCCTCGTCGAGCCGCTTCTGCCATTCCCCCGCCGCGAGGTCGGAGCCGACGTGGACGCCGCGCGAGCCCCAGGCCTGCGGAGAGAAGCCCGAAATCTTCAGCACCAGATCGCGCTCCTTCTGGCTGAAGGAGGCCATCTCCCCCCAGTTCTGGATGTCGAGGCCGGGGAGGACGCCGTGGACGGGGAGCGGCGTCGGATCGACGAGCCACGTGTAGGGGACGATCTCCTTCAACATCTTGACCCCCTTATCTCCCAGTTCCCGCCGCCAGAAAGGAAGGAGAGGACGGAGCCAGAAAAGGGCGAGCCAGAGCTTTTCCTCCAGGTAAGGCTTGATCGGCGGGGTCAGCTTTCCCGCCTGGGCGTCGGGATCGTAGCTCTCCCGGATCGTCGGCAGGTTGGGCCAGTCGAAGCTCTCGAAGAAACGGTAGACGGGTCGCTCGGGAGAGAGTCGGTAGCCTTCCGCCGCCTTGACCCGCTCCGGGCCGACGAGGAACTCGAACTCGGGCCGGTAGGTCGCCGCCTCCTCGGAGATCACCACGTCGCCCTCGGGAAAGATCGAGGCGAAACCCTTCCGCATCCCGTCGGGACCGCCGAGCACGTCGTCGCCGAGCGCGGCGTAGCTCTCGCCCAGCCACGCCGTCAGGCCGAGGCCGCCGGGGATCGTATCGACCTCGAAGAGGCCGAAGCCCTCCTCGGTCACGATCAGGTCGGGCCGGATCACGGCGGGAAGTTCCTGGGCGATCCCCTCGGCCCGGGAAAGGGCGACCAGCTCGGGGGGCTTGCCCCGGTCGAGGAGGTCGGCGATCCAGGCCGGTTGCTTCCCCCGGACGCTCTGGCGGTAGAGGAGGTTGCACGCCTTCGCGAAGAGGTGGAGGACGTGGCCGAGCTTCTCCAGCTTATCCAGGTGCTTCGGGGAAAGCGGAAAGGCCTCGGGGGCGACGCGCCACTCCTTCTCGGCAAAGAGACCGCCGGAAGGAATTTTACCGCGGATGGCGGCGACGCGTTCGGAGGGAGTCATCGTTAGGAAAGAGGGAAATCGGGAATACGAGCATACCTTCTGCCGTCCCGATTGCAAATAGCACGATTAGCAAAGCACGATTGGCAAATGAACTTCCCAAACCGGCCCGCCCTCCGTACTCTGATCCGATGCGTGGCGGACTAAGCAGCGGAAACGAAGCGGGCAGCGGCGGGCAGTACCTCATCATCGGCGTCCCCGGAGCCGAACTCGACGCCGAGACCCGCCACGCCATCGAGGAAATCCAACCCGGCGGCTTCATCCTCTTCGGGCGGAACATCAAGAGCCCCGTCCAGCTCCGCACCCTCATCGACGACCTCCGCGCCTCCGTCCGTCACGAGCCCGTCATCACCATCGACCAGGAAGGGGGCCGCGTCTCCCGCCTGAAGGAAATCGGGAGCGAGCCCCCCAGCGCCGTCCAGTTGCGGAATAAAGGCGACCTCGCCCTCATCACCGAGCACGGCCGCCTCACGGGCCGCCTCCTTCGCCTCTTCGGCTTCAACCTCGACCTCTGTCCCGTCCTCGACGTCTCCTTCGACGACGACGCCGACAACTCCCTCAAGAACCGGACCTACGGCCGCGACCCCGAGGAAGTCATCCGCTGCGCCGGGGCTTTCAACAAGGCCCTCCGCGCCGAGGGGATCCTCTCCTGCGGCAAGCACTTCCCCGGCTACTCCGCCGCCGCCGTCGACCCCCACCACGACCTCCCCGAGATCCCCCGCACCCGCGCCGAACTCGAGGCGTGCGAGTGGGTCCCCTACCGCCGGATGCAGGCCGAATTGGACTCCCTCATGATCGGCCACGTCCGCAACCGCCACCTCGACCCGACCGGCATCGCCTCCTCGCTCTCGCAGCCGATGGTCGGCGGGATCATCCGCAACGATTGGGCCTACGACGGCCTCGTCATGACCGACGACATGGACATGGGCGCGATCCTCAACGAATACGGCTTCGACGAAGCCATGCGCCGTTCCATCGAGGCCGGGAACGACATGATCCTCCTCTGCCACCGGGTCGAGATGGCGCGGCAGGCGGCGGCGGTCCTGGCAAAGCTCCCCGCCGAGGTCACCGCCGCGACCCGCGCCCGCCTGGCCCGCCTCCGCGCGCGGCTGAAGCAGGAAGCCGCTCCCCACCCCTTCTCCATCGAGGCCCATACGAAACTCGACGCCGAGGTCTACGCCCTCCGCGAAGCCGTCCTCGGCATCGACGGAGCCAAAGCCCGCTCCGCCGACGACGGAAAACGCTCCCCGGTCGAGACTTATTGAGCCTATTGAAATTCGGAAAACGATGACCCGCATTCGAGACCCGCACTGGGCCGCGCGCCCTTGGCCTCTCTTCGGAATCGCTCTCTTCCTCCACGTCACCCTCGTCTTCGCTCTCGGCCATTACCGCCACCCGGTCCTGTGGGAGAACGGGGGCATCGCCGACCACCTCGTCGCCGGGAAGGGATTTTCAATCGGCTTCTCCCTGCCGGACGAACCGACGAGCTGGCAATCCCCCGGTTATCCCTACCTCCTCGCAGGCCTCTGGACGTGGCTCGGGAAAGGCCCTGCGGCCCACCTTCTCCTGAGCCTAGTCCAGGCCGGAGCTGCTGCCAGCATGGTCTTTCCCCTCGGATGGCTGGCCAAGCGTTGGTTCGGAATCGAGACCGCCGTCGCCGCCCGCTGGATCGCCTGTCTAATGCCGCTCTATCTGTGGTATCCCACGCGCATCCATCAGACCGCCTTTGTGATGGCGTTCCAACCGTGGCTCCTCCAGGCATGGCTGATGCTGAAAGAGCGTCCCTCTTCCGCACGGGCGACAGCGGCAGGACTCGGCACCGGCCTGGCGGGCCTTTTCCAACCCCTCATCCTCATTCTCTTCGGCCTCCTTGCCCTCGGCATCGCCGCCGGAGCTGTTTGCCGCCGGGAAGCCCGCCGAACGGCCTTCGTCATTCTGGCCGGACTTCTCGTTCTCCTTGCCATCGTTCCCTGGACGGTCCGCAACTACGAAGCCCATCACCGCCTCGTTCTCATCAAGGATTCCTTTGGAAAAGAGTTCTGGATGGGGAACAATCCCCACGCCACCGGCACCGCCTTCGTCGAAGGCGGCGGAGAGGAAGTGACGAATGCCTTTCCCCCGAAGGCCTTTGTCCTGCGCGGTAAGGTGTCCGAGATCGAGCTCATGGATGCGATGGGCCGGGAAGGACTCGACTATTGCCGAGCCGAACCGAAGGCCTTCATCGAACGGACCCTGAAAAAGATCGGCTGGTTCTGGACCCTCACCCCGAAGCGCTATGAGCGAAGCAGCCTGGGAGGCGAGGCATTGACCTTCCGCTGGGTCCTGGCGGCCTATTGGTTCGCCATCCTGGCTTTCACCCTCGTGGCAGCCCTCTTCGTTCGGCCCTGGCCTCGGGAGTACACCGCGATCCTCCTCCTCTACTTCGTCCTCCACTCGATCCTTTACGGGCTGATCCACGTCGGCCTGGCACGATACCGGGGGGAAATCGAGTTCATCTTCCTCCCCGCCGTCGCGGCGGGATTGTTCGCGTGCGTGCGGCGCTTCCTACCGGCTTCGGGATCGGCCCCTATGCCGTCAGCACCAGCGGATCGAACGAGCCGTTGAGGATCGGGGCGCTCGGCGTCTGGAGCCAGCCTTCGAGGAGCCCGGCGTAGACGGAGCGGAAGTCGACCGTGTGGACGAGGTCGCCGTGGTCGAGCTTGGCCGGATCGAGCGACGGATAGGTTCCCGCCAGCCCGCCCTTCACCTTGCCGCCAATCAGGAACTGCGGGCAGGCGACGCCATGGTCGGTCCCCTGGCTGCCGTTCTCGTTCACCCGGCGGCCGAATTCGCTGAAGGTCATGATCGTCACCCGGTCGAAGTTCCCCTGCGCCTTCAGATCGGCGCAGAAGGCGGCGAGGGAATCGCCGAGGTCCTGCAGGAGCCGCGCCTGGGAATTGACCTGGTTCGTGTGGGTGTCGTAGCCGCCCTGCGAGGCGAAGTAGACCCGCGTGGTGAGGCCGCCGCCGATGAGGCGGGAGACCAGCTTGAGATCGTTCGCCAGGCCCGAATTGGGATAGGTGGCGAGGTTCTTCCCGTTCTTCGCGATGGCCTGGATCTTGTCGGAACTGGCCTGGGCGTCGAGGGCGGTCCGCTCGATGAAGTTGAGCGGGGAGATCGGGGCCGCTCCCTTCTGCGCCCCGGAACCGATGCTCCCGATGCTCCCGCCGGAGGCGTCGTGCCCTTCGTCGACGACCGCCGCCGTGCTCTTGTTCAGCTCGCG
The DNA here is from genome assembly GCF_900105685.1 of Verrucomicrobium sp. GAS474. Classification (NCBI taxonomy): domain Bacteria; kingdom Pseudomonadati; phylum Verrucomicrobiota; class Verrucomicrobiia; order Verrucomicrobiales; family Verrucomicrobiaceae; genus Verrucomicrobium; species Verrucomicrobium sp. GAS474. The sequence continues at coordinate 2,403,391 of NZ_LT629781.1, read as the reverse complement.
GTAGATCCCCTCGGTCTCGTCGGCGGCCCCCTCCATGCCGCCGCCGGGCATGAAGCGGAAGGAGCCGGGATTCTTCAGCGTCACCCCCCGGGGCTTCGGGGCCCAGAAAGCCTGGGGCGTCTCCCCGGCGATGGCAACGCCGACCGTCGGATCGGAGCCGGGACAGGCGTTGTCGAAGTAGCGGCCGAGCCAGCCGTATTTCTCGCTGCTCTCGGAGTCGCTCGCCGTCTCGAGGATCTCGGTCGCGCGGAAGTGGGAGCGGTTCGGGTTCGGATAACCGACGCCCTGGACGATCGAGAGATGGCCCTCGTCGAAGAGTCCCTTGAAGCCGGTCAGCGACGGATTGAGGGCGATCGTATCGTCGAGCTTGATCACCTTGTCGGCGGGGAGGCCGATCGTCGGGCGGGCCTTGTAGTAGAAATCGTTCGAGTAAGGGACGACGGTGTTCAACCCGTCGTTCCCCCCGGCGAGCTGGAGGATGACGAGGATCGAGGAGTCCTTCCCCGTCGCCACCTGGACGCTGCTGTCGGCGGCGTTCAGATGAAGCGTGCTGAAGGTCTCGGCCAAGAACGTCGGGACCGTCCACGTCATCGCCGCTCCGAGGAGGGTGCTGCGCAGGAAATTCCGGCGCGTGTGGAGGCAGATTTCACCGCAGGACGATCGGTTCCAGTTCGAGTTCATGTGTGGTTCCCTGTTGCTATCGGTTGACCGCTCCTGACCTTAGGTCAGTTGAAAATCGGGGGTACTCATCAGGAGGCGAATCGCCCCCCGGACCGTCTCCGGTCCCTTACTCTTATGCCCTTCGAGATAGGTGCGGAGGGCGGTGCGGCGGCCTTCGCTCAGCGGCACCGCGCTGACGCGGAGGGCGATGGCGTTCAGCAGCTTGTCGGTGTCGCCCAGCTCCTCGGCGGTGAAGAGCTTCGCCGGATCGATCCCGTCGGCGGAGCCGGAATCGGGATAGGGCTGCATCGCGGCGCGGCTGACGTCGGCCATCTCGTTCGTCTCCCCCTGGAAACGCTTCGGCATCGCCTTCTCGCTCCCCTGGACGAAGAGGGCGGCGAAATTGTAGCGGTCGAGGAGGGTGTTCGTCCCGATCCAGCTCGTCCCGGTGTCCCAGCCCTTCACGCTCGGCGGGGAGAAGAGGATCTGCCCCAGCATCCGCATCATCGGCATCAGCGCGGGGCGGGGCAGGAGGGGCCGCTCGAGGATCCGGCACGAGGAGACAAGCCACTGGACGGGCGACTTCACCTGCTGCCCGACGATGTCGGGGCCGTAGAATTCCTTCGACATGAACATCGCCTTCAGGACCGGCTTGAACTCCCCCTGCGCCTCGGCGAAGCGGGCCGCGAGGGCGTTCGTCAGCGCCTCGTTCGGCTCCTCGGTCGCGAAGTAGCGCCAGAGCCGCGCCCAGACGTATTGGCCGGAGCGGGGCGTCTCCGCGAGGATGCGGAGGATGTCCTCGCCGCTGTAGAGTCCCGTGTGGCCCAGGTAGTGCTTCACCCCGAAGTTATGCTGGAAGGGGCGGTCCTTGAAGTCGCCGGAAAAACGCTCGACGCTCCAGCCCGCGAAGGCCTTCGCCGATTCCTTGATGTCCTGCTCGGTGTAATGCCCCTCGCCAAGGGTGAAGAGCTCCATCACCTCGCGGGCGAAGTTCTCGTTCGGGGCATTCTTCCGGCTCTGCGCCCCGTCGAGCCAGATGAGCATCGCCGGCTCCTTCGCCATCGCGATGAGGATCTCGCTCCACTTCCCCGTGGCAAGCCGCCGGAACGTCTCGTTCTGCTTCCACATGAGGTAGGGATTCTGGACCTTCTGGATGCTCGTCGCGAAGAGGGCGTGCCAGAAGAGCGTCATCTTCTCCTGGAGCGGCCGCTGCGTCGTCCGCATCCGGTCCAGCCACCAGCCGTGGAGCTCGATCTCCCGCTGGCGGTAGGTCTGGCGGAAGGTTTTATCGAGCTCCTTCCGCTGGTCTTGGGGCAGGCTCGGGATCGACTGCCGCTGGGCGAGCTCGACCGGATCGGGCGTCGTCCAGACCGGGAGGCTGTAGACGTCGGGAGACGACTCGTAATCGACGAGGGAGGCGACGGCCCGTTCGAGGCCCATCCCGGCCAGCCGGTCGATCTCCGCGGGCGAGCCGCCGAAACCGGCCCGGTTCAGCAGGTGCGCCGCCATTTCCCTCGTGAACTGCCCCGATGGCAATGCTTCCAGCATATACTTAGATTGAACCACCCATCCTAAGATAAGTTACAGCAAAAAGAAACCATTGCCATTCTTGCCGTTTGAAGGACACTTTCCCGATGCCTTGGAACGGCCCCACTCCCGCTCAGGAACGTCTTCTCTGGAAGGCCCTCTCCCTGCTTTCGCTCCTTTTTCTGATCGGCGCCGGCCTCGGCATCGGCTGGGCCCTCCTCGCCATCGCCCGCCACCTGCAGGAGATCCTCATCCCCCTCGGCGTCGCCGCCGTCCTCGCCTACCTCCTCCACCCCCTCCTCGACCTGCTGGAACGGGCCGGGCTCCGCCGCGCCATCGCGGTCCCCCTCCTCTTCGGCCTCGCCGCCGTCGGCATCGCCGTCGCCGTCTACCTCCTCGGCCCGAAGCTCTGGCGGGAGGCCTCCGGCTTCGCCCAATCTCTCCCCGGCTGGCTCGACATCCTGCGGGACAAGGCCGACCACTTCCTCTCCGCCGGGACCCCCTCCTCGACCCGCGCCGCCTCCCTCCTCGACGCCGCCCGGACCCATGCGGAGAGCCTCTCCTCCCGCCTCCTCCAAGGCTCCGCCTCGGGCGTCGGCAGCCTCCTCCACCTCCTGGGCCTCGCCATCGGCTTCCTCTTCGTCCCCTTCTACCTCTTCTACTTCCTCCTCGACCAGCCCCGGATCGCCAGCTCTTGGCGGACCCTCCTCCCCCTCGGGAACAGCCGGGTGCGGACCGAGGCCATCGTCATCCTGGAGCAGATCAACGGATACCTCATCTCCTTCTTCCGGGGCCAGGTCATCGTCGCCGCCATCAACGGCCTCCTCCTCGCCCTCGGCCTCGGCATCGTCGGGGTCGATTCGGCGCTCCTCATCGGCCTCGCCGCCGCCTTCCTCACCGTCATCCCCTACCTCGGCATGGGGATCATCACTGTCACCACCCTCCTCATCGCCGGGTTCCAGTCCGACGGCGGCGGCCTCCATCTCTGCCTCTTCTCGATCCTCGTCATCGGCGCCACCCAGCTGATCGAGGGAACCCTGGTCTCCCCCCGCGTCATGGGGGAGAAAACCGGCCTCGGGCCCGTCGCGGTCGTCGTCTCGATCCTTTTTTGGTCGTCCCTGCTCGGAGGCTTGCTCGGCGCCATTTTGGCGGTACCGTTGACAGCCACCTTGAAAGTCCTCCTCGTCCGCTACGCCCTCGTCCCCCCCGCCCGGGAAAACGAAAGCTGACCCCCCTCCCTTTTCCTCCAGAGTCCCAGCCAGCCTCTCCGTGAAAGTCAGTCTCCTCGCCCAAACCCTCTCCTACATCCGGGGCGGCGGCCATTTCTGGGTCTACCTGAACTGGGCCCTCGGCCTCCGCGCCTGCGGCTGCGAGGTCCGCTGGATCGAGACCGTCGATCCGAAGACGACCGACGAGGCCCTCGACGCCCAGGTCGCCCACCTCTGCGCCTTCCTCCGGCCCTACGGCTTCGACCAAAGCATCCTCCTAGCCCCCCTCGACGGGCGGGAGATCCCCCCCTCCCTCGCCTCCGTCGCCCTCACCCCGGACCGGGCCGCCGAGTCCGACCTCCTCCTCAACTTCCGCTACGGCCTCCCCGTCGCCGTCCTCTCCCTCTTCCGCCGCACCGCCCTCATCGACATCGATCCCGGCCTCCTCCAGGTCTGGGTCGCCGGGGGACAGATGCACCTCCCCCCGCACGACCTCTACTTCACCACCGGGGAAAACCTCGGCGCGCCCGGCACCATCGCCCCCGACCTCGGCCTCCGCTGGCACTCGATCCACCCCTGCGTCGCCCTCGAACTCTGGAACGTCGCCCCCGCTGCCTCGGCCCAGACCCCCTACACCACCGTTTCCCACTGGCAGGCCCACGAATACGTGATCGAGCCGAGCGGCCATTGGTACGACAACAGCAAGCGGGCCGGCTTCCTCCCCTACCTCGACCTCCCGAAGAAAACCGCCCACCCCCTCCAGCTCGCCCTCTGCCTGAGCGACACCGACCCGAGCGACATCGCCGACCGGGCCACCCTCCTCGCCAACGGCTGGCAGCTCTCCCACTCCTACGACGTCGCCGGGACCCCCGCCGACTACCACCGCTACATCCAGGGCTCCTACGGGGAATTCAGCGCCGCGAAGCCCTCCTGCGCCCGCTTCGGCCTCGCCTGGATCAGCGACCGCAGCCTCTGCTACCTCGCCAGCGGGAAGCCCGTCGTCGTCAGCCACAGCGGCCCCAGCGCCTACCTCCCCGACAGCGGCGGCCTCTGGCGCGTCCGCGACGCCGACGAGGCCGCCCGCGCCATCGAGGCGATCGCCGCCGACTATCCCCGCCAATGCGCCCTCGCCCGGGAACTCGCCGAGACCCATTTCGACGCCCGGAAGATCGCCGCCCGCGTCCTCGAAATCGCCGCCGCATAGGCCCTCTTTTCCTCCCCATGACCGCGCCCGCGCCCGACATCGTCATCCTCGGCCACCACAAGATCGGTCCCATCCCGGAGAACGGCTGGAAGAGCTGGTACTACGTCCCCGAAGAAACCTTCGCCCTCCAGCTCCAGCTATTGAAAGACCGGGGCTACGCCTTCCTCACCCTCGAGGCCTTCCTCCACGGCCTCTCCCACCCGGAGACCTTCCCGGCCAAGGGAGTCCTCATCACCTTCGACGACGGCTACCGCTCCCTCCTCCGCCACGCCCTTCCCCCCATGCAGGCCGTCGGCGCTCCCGGCGTCGTCTTCGTCCCGACCGATTGGGTCGGGAAGAACAACGACTTCGACCTCGGCGTCGAGCCCCCCGAAGCGATCGCCACGTGGGAGGAGCTCGCCGCCATGGAGAAGGGCGGCCTCGCCGTCCAGTCCCACGGCCGCACCCATCGCGGCCTCTCGACCCTCGCCCCCGCCGACCTCCGCGAGGAGATCGAGGACTCGAAGAAGGAAATCGAGGAGCGGCTCGGGCGTCCCGTCGCCTTCTTCTCCTTCCCCTTCGGGGACAACGCCGCGGAACGGGGCCACGACTCCCCCGTCATCGAGGCCCTCCTGAGGGAATCGGGCTACCGCGCCGCCTGCGTCTACGGCGGCGATCCCGTCCCGCTCGACCTCTCCCATCCCTACCGCCTCACCCGCATCGCGATGGGGGAGGACACCGACCTGGCCAAGGCCCTCGACTCCCGCCCCATCTCCCGGTAGGCTCGGGGCCGACATGGCCTCCTACATTTTCAAAGCCGAAGCGAAACAGGCGACGACGCTGCTTCCCTTCCTCCTCGCCACCTGGCCCGACCAGGTCAACCGCACCAAGGCGAAGCGGTGGCTCCACCACAAGGCCGTCCTCGTCAACAACGTCGGCCAGTCCCAGTTCGACCACCCCGTGAAGCCGGGCGACGTCATCGCCGTCCGCGCCGGGAAATTCGCCGCCCCCGGCTCGAAGATGCCCGCCGGGATCCGCATCGTCCACGAGGACACCTCCCTCCTCGTCATCGAGAAGCCCTCCGGCCTCCTCTCCGTCGCGACCGACAAGGACGAGAAGGAAACCGTCTACTACAAGACGAGCACCTACCTCAAATATCGCGGCCAGAACGAGCGCGTCTTCATCGTCCACCGCCTCGACCGCGACACCTCGGGCATCATGGTCCTGGCGAAGACCCCCCAGACGAAGCGGCTCCTCCAGGCGAACTGGGACCACTCCGTCAACAAACGCTACATCGCCCTCGTCGAGGGCGCGCTGAAGGTGCCGCAGGGGACCCTCCGCAGCCACCTCGACGAGAGCCGCCCGGAGAAAGTCTTCGCCATGCCCGAGGCGACCGAGGAGACCCGCGAGGCGATCACCCACTACAAGACGCTGAAGGCGGGCCCCGTCTACACCCTCGTCGACGTCAGCCTGGAGACGGGCCGCCGCAACCAGATCCGCGTCCAGTTCGCCGAGCAGGGGAACCCCGTCACCGGGGACGAGAAATACGGCGCCCGCGCCAACCCCGTCCGCCGCCTCGCTCTCCACGCCAGCGAGCTGAGCTTCCCCCACCCCGTCACCGGGAAAACCCTCCACTTCAAGAGCACGCCCCCGCCGAGCTTCGCCGCCGCCGTCACGAACGTTCTCCCCCTCCCCCCGGCCCGCGAGCGGCGGAAGGCCCGCGACGAGGACGACGACTTCACCCCGAGGACGCCAACGCCTCGCTACGCGGACAGAATAGCGCTCCAGCAGGAGGCTCGTCGGGCACCGTTCCGTCCCGGTCAAGGAACCGGTCGCACACCGCAAAAAACTGCGAGGCCCGCTCCGCGCACCGAATCTCGCGAAGGAAAGCCTCCTCAGCGTCGACGCCCTGACCGATAAAGTTCAGGTACTTCTTCATCTTCGCCACGTGGAGGGTTTCCTTGAAACCCTCGTGGTTCGTCGCCTCGAAGAGCGCCTCGATATAGCCCCGCAGGTCGCGGAGCGTCGGCCGGTAGACCGCCTCCCCCGCCCACGCCTGCCGGATCTGGGTGAAGATCCACGGATTGCGGATCGCCCCCCGCCCGATCATCAGCCCCGCCGCCCCCGTCCGCGTGATCGTCTCCCGGGCCAGGCGGACCGAGAGGACGTTCCCGTTCGCGAAGACCGGCGCGTCCATCCGCCGCACCGCCTCGGCGATCCGGTCGTAGTGGACCGCCGTCCGGTACATCTCCCGCACCGTCCGCCCGTGGACCGTCAACGCGTCGATCGGATAGCGGGTAAAGACATCGAGGAGCGCGTCGAACTCCCCCGGCCCGTCGAACCCGATCCGGGTCTTCACCGTGAACGGTCCCGCCACCGCCCCGCGCAGCGCCGCGACGATCTTCTCCATCTCCGCCACGTGCCGCAGCAGCCCGCCGCCCGCCTTCTTCCGGCAGACGATCGGCGCGGGGCAGCCGAGGTTCAGGTCGATGCCGACGACCGGCTCCCGCTCCAGCGCCTGCGCCGTCCGGACCAGCGCCGGGATATCCTGCCCGATCACCTGGGCGATCACGGGCTTCCCGCCCGGGCACTCCCGGATCGAGCGGACGATCCATTTCTCCGGCTTCGAGTCGCCATGGACCCGGAAATACTCGGTGTAATAGAGGTCGGGCCCGCCGTAACGCTCCATCACCCGCATGAACGGCAGATCGGTCACATCCTGCATCGGCGCGAGGATGAGGAGGGGGCAGTTTCCCGCCTTTGCGGCCTTTTGCAGGAGATTCCCGATCTGGGGGTGGGTCGTCACCTTTCCACTATGCCGAAAGGACCAGGCAGGGTAAAGTGGCCTGTCCCACCCCGTTAAGTATGAAGCGCCCCCACGTTCCCAATCCCCTCATCGCCCTGAAGAAGACCGTCGTCGCCGAGGTCCGCCAGGTCTATGCCGATCTCGCGGAGCGGGAAAAGACCAACCTCGCCTTCGAGCGGAACTGCACCGGCATCGCCGAGTGCTGCCACTTCGTCCTGACGGGGGCGACCCCCTACCTGACCAAGGCCGAGGCCCTCGTCGCCGCGAAGGCCTGGCGCGCCTCGGGCCGGACGAAGCTTCCCGAGACCGACGGCGATGCCTGCCCCTTCCTGAGCAAGGAACGGAAATGCATGATCTATAACGACCGCCCCTTCGGCTGCCGCACCCACTTCTGCGCCGGGGCGGGCGGGGAATACGCGCGACGCGACCTCATCGACCTCATCCAGCGCCTCGAGGCGATCGACCTGAAGCTCGAAAAGGGGAAGCAGCGCGGCGGACGGCAGGGACATCACGGCCCCACCGCCCTCCCCCAGGCCGTCGGCGAAGCCCTCAACGAAGAGAGCGGGACGAAGGGTGCCCACGCCTTCTAAGGGACCGCGAAGGGAGCGGTGAACGCTCCTTCGGGACCGGGCAAAGACCCTGTACAGCTGGATGTAACCCGCACGGGTTAGACGACGCAAGAGGGGCTTCGCCCCTCCTGGACCTCCCCGTCAGATGGGCCTGAACTGTTCGGAGCGGTACCGCATTAGGCCATCCGCTTCGGGTAGAGCGCGTCCGCTAGTTCCCTTGTCCGCTTGGGAGGAACCACGCGTCCGAGTGCAGGAGGAACCGAAGCGGCTGGCCTTTAAATCAGCTTCTCGATCTTGAGCAACTCCTCCTTCGAGAAGGCGAGGTTCTTCAACGCCGCGACGTTGTCCTCGATCTGCTTCACGCTCGAGGCCCCGATCAGCGCGCTCGTCACCTCGGGATGACGCAGCACCCAGGCGAGGGCCATCTGGGCGAGGCTCTGCCCCCGTTCCTGCGCGATGGCGTTCAGGCCGCGGATCTTTTCGACGAACTCGGCATTGTTCGCCTTGTCCCGGACCCCGCCCGCCGACCACATGTCGGAGGTGGCGCGGGAGCCTTCGGGAATCCCGTTCAGATACTTGTCGGTCAGCAGGCCGCAGGCGAGGGGCGAGAACGGGATGAGCCCGAAGCCCTCCTTCTTGGCCACCGGCAGGAGGCCGTCCTCGATCCAGCGGTCGAACATGTTGTAGCGCGGCTGATGGATCGTGATCGGGGCCCAGCCCCGCTTCTGCATCAACTCCGCCGCCTCCGCGGCGCGGGGACCCTGGTAGTTCGAGATCCCGGCGTAGAGCGCCTTGCCGCTGCGGACGATGCTTTCGAGCGCGCCGAGCGATTCCTCGAGCGGGGTCTCGGGATCGGGGCGGTGATGGTAGAAGATGTCGACATAGTCGAGGCCGAGCCGCTTCAACGACTGGTCGCACGAGGCGATGATGTACTTCCGCGAGCCGAAGTCGCCATACGGTCCCGGCCACATGGTGTAACCGGCCTTGGAGGAAATGATCAGCTCGTCGCGCGGCATCTCCTTGAGGATCTTGCCCACGACCTGCTCGGCGTGGCCGGGCGGCTTGCCGTAATTGTTCGCGAGGTCGAAGTGGGTGATGCCGAGGTCGAAGGCCCGGAAGAGGCATTCCCGCGCCGTTTGCTCGCCCTTGTACCCGCCGAAGGTCTCCCACGCGCCGAGGGAAATCGCGGGAAGCTTCAGGCCCCACTTGCCGCACTTCCGATACTGCATCGAGTCATACCGCGTGGGGGAAAATTCAGCCATGGCGGAGTTCTATCGCAATCGCGATCTTATTTCAAACAGACTTAAACCGACTCTCCCGCCGCATGCCCCGAGGCCCAGGCCCACTGGAAGTTGTATCCCCCCAGCCACCCCGTGACGTCGACGACCTCGCCGATGAAGAAGAGGCCGGGCACCTCCCGCGCCTCGAAGGTCTTGGAAGAGAGCGCCCCCGTGTCGACCCCGCCGAGCGTCACCTCGGCCTTCGCATACCCCTCGGTCCCGTCGGGGCGGAACATCCAGCGGTTCAACCTCGCGCCGAGCTCGTCGAGGAAGAGCCCCTTCAGGCCGTTGATCGGCCGGTCGGCCCACTCCCCTTCCCGATCGGCCCAGGCGTCGGCCAGGCGGCGGGGGAACTTCGTCGCCAGGACATGCCGGAGCGTCGTCCCGCCCGGCTCCCGCTGGACGGCGCGGAGCCACTTCGCCGCCTCCATGCCGGGAAGGAGATCGACCTCGATCTCCTCTCCCGGCTGCCAGAAGGAGGAAATCTGCAGCACCGCGGGACCGCTGACGCCGCGATGGGTGAAAAGAAGATTCTCCTCGAACCGCCCGCCGCCGCCCTTCATCGCCACCGGCAGGGAAAGGCCGCTGAGCGCATGGAGGGTGCGGTCGGGGCTGGTGAGGGGGACGAGGCCCGGGCGCGTCGCCGTCAGCGGAACCTTGAAATGGCGGGCCACCCGGTAGCCGAAGTCCTCCGCGCCGATTTTCGGGATCGAGAGCCCCCCCGTCGCCACGACCAACGCGCCGCATCGCCACTTCCCCTTCCGGGTCTCGACGATGAAGTCGCTCCCCTCCCGCCCCACGGCGGTGGCCCGGCCGTTCAGGACGATCTCGACCCCCGCCTCGGCGCATTCGGCCTCCAGCATGTCGACGATCTCCTTCGAGCTGTGGTCGCAAAACAGCTGCCCCAGCTTCTTCTCGTGCCAGGCGATGCCTCGCCGCTCGACGAACTCGAGGAAATGGCGGGGCGTGTAGCGGGCCAGCGCCGAGCGGCAGAAGCCGGGATTCCCGGAGAGATAATTCCCCGGCCCCGCCCCGGTGTTCGTGAAATTGCAGCGCCCCCCGCCCGAAATCAGGATCTTCTTCCCGATCCGCTCGTTCCCCTCCAGGACGACGACCCGCCGCCCCCGCTGCCCCGCCGTGATCGCGCACATCAGCCCCGCCGCCCCGCCGCCGAGGACGACGACATCGGCTTCCTGCAGGGGAGCGGGCTCGGGAAAACTCATGAAGGAAGCGATGGAAACAAAAAAAGCCCCCTCTTGCGAGGGGGCTTTTTTCAAAGCGAACCGGGTGCTTAGCGCCGATCGCGGTCGCGACCGCCACCGCCGTCACGGCGAGGCCCGCGGCCACCGCCGCCGCCGCCGTATCCGCCGCCGCCACCACCGTGGCGGGGACCACCGCCGCCGCCGCCGAAGGAGGGACGATCTTCCTTCGGGCGGGCGATGTTGACCGTCAGGCGGCGGCCGCCGACGTCCTGGCCGTCGAGCTTCGCGATAGCGGCCTCGGCGGCGGCTTCGGAGTCATAGGAGACAAAGGCAAAACCGCGGGAGCGCCCCGTGAGCTTGTCGATGATCAACGTCGATTCGGTGACGTTGCCATATTGGGAGAAGATATCCCGCACTTCCTCTTCCGAGGTGTTGAAGGAGAGATTCCCGACGTAGAGTTTCGTGCTCATGATGAATAAGACTTTCTGGCTATCTAAGTATCGACCTGTTGTCCGTTTCCTCTGCCTGGCCCCGAGCCATCGGGACGCGAATCATCACTGAACATTCCTTCAACTGAAGATCTGACGGGCTTCGAATCGGCAAACCGAGTCCTAAAAAAATCAAGGTAGCGATTTTAAAGCTTTTGCAAGCTTTTCTTTCACCCCCCCCTTCCGGAGAGGGTCCCTACTTTTTCAGGCCGCTCATCGCCATGAAGCCCTTTTGCAGGGCCGGCTCCAGATCGCCGCCGCCCCGGAGCATCGCCTGGATCTTCTCGACCAGGGAGATGACGGTGTAGGGCTTCGCGATGAAATCGGTCCGCCGCCCGTCGAGGGCGTGGCCGGGGAAGGTCTCGTTCGCGTGGCCCGAGGTGAAGAGGACCCGGATGTCGGGCTCGATCCGGCGGAGCTGCGTCACCAGCTCGATCCCGCCCATCTCCGGCATGAAGACGTCGACGAAGAGGAGGTCGACCCGCTTCAGGGTGAAGAACCGCTCCATCGCCGCCTGCCCGTTCGGCTCGACGTAGACCTTGTAGCCGAGGGAAGTCAGCGCCTTCTCGACGAACGTGCGGACCATCGGCTCGTCCTCGGCCAGGAGGATCGTCTCCCCCCGCCCCTTCGGCATCCCCGTCCGCACCGGCGCGACCATCGCCGTCTCGGCCTCGCCGTTGCGGGGAAGGTAGACCCGGAACGTCGTCCCGTGGTCGGGCTCGCTGTAGACCGTGATGTGGCCGCCGCTCTGCTGGACGATGCCGTAGCAGGTCGCCAGGCCGAGGCCGGTCCCCTTCCCGACCTCCTTCGTCGTGAAGAACGGCTCGAAGATGCGCGACCGCACCTCGGGCGACATCCCGCAGCCGGTGTCGCTCACCGAGACCACCACGTAATCGCCCGGCGTGATCTCGGGGTAGAGCTGGGCCGCCGCCTCGTCGAAGGCAACGTTCGCCGTCTCCAGCCGCAGCTTCCCGCCGTCGGGCATCGCGTCCCGCGCGTTCACCGCGAGGTTCATCAGCACCTGCTGGATCTGGCCCGAATCGGCCTTCACCCGCCAAAGGTCGGCCTCGCCGTGGAACTCGAAGTCGATCCGCTCCCCGACCAGCCGCCGGATCATCTTGTCCATCCCCTCGATCACCGAGTTCACCGAGAAGACCTTCACCTGGAACTCCTGCTTCCGGCTGAAGGCGAGGAGCTGCCGCGTCATGTCGGTCGCCTGGTCGGTCGCCTGCCGGATCTCCTTCGTGTAGCCGAAGACCACGGGGCCGGGGACATCCTCCTCCAGCATCTCCGTGCAGCCGGCGATCACCGTCAGGATATTGTTGAAATCATGGGCGACGCCGCCGGCCAGCTGGCCGAGGGCCTGCACCTTCTGCGCCTGGAGGTAACGCTCCTCCAGCGCCTTCCGGTCGGTCACGTCCTCCAGGGAGCCGTCGTAGCAGACGACCTCGCCCGCGTCGTTGCGGACCACCTGGAGATTCTCCCGGACGTGGAGCACCGCCCCCTCCTTCTTTTCCCAGACCCCGTTGCGGCTCCGGACGGCGCCGCGCGGGGCCGCCGCCGCCTCGGCGAGGAGCGGGGCCGAAAGGCGGACCCCCGCCTCGGCCATCTCGCGGAACGACTCGTAGCCGAGCATCCGCACCAGCATCGGATTCGCCATCTCCAGCTTCCCCTCGGCGTCGGCCCGGTAGAGGCCGATCGGGGCGCGCTCGACGAGGTTCTTCAGCTGCCGCTTCGCCTCCCGCAGGTCGCGGGCGCGGTCCGAGGCGATGACCCCCATCTTTTCCCCCATCTCCTCGAAGAAAATCTGCCGGAGTGCCAGATCGTCGAAAAACTTGCCCATCCGTTGGACACCCCACAGGAGGAAAGCCGTCTCCACCGCGATCCAGAGCCCGTGGCTGAGAACCTCCTCCCCGATGAACCCCGCCACGTTCTCCCTCCACCCTCCGCCCGCATACTCGATCCCGAAATGCTCGATGAAGACCACCGCCGCCGCCGTCAGCAGGAGCCGCGCGTCCCAGTAGAACGCGAGGACGGCGAGCGAGATGAAGATATAGAAATGGGCCTCGGCCCGTCCGCCGCAGAGATGGATGAGGAGGGCGGCCACCCCCATCTGGGCCACGGCAAGGGCGTAATGGGTCACCTTCCGCCCCGGCCAGGTGAACCCCATCCAGGCGGGAACAAGGATGACCCCGGCCCCCAGGATCAGGGCGTCCCAGAGGCGGGACGAGAAAACGGTGAAGGAAGAGGGGGCGCTTCCGCTCGTCCAGAACAGGGCGATCCCGATGAGGACGGCCCACTGCAGGACGAGGAAACGGGTTAACAGGGAATCGAGACGGGTGCGCTCACCGGAGAGAATCTTCTCCGATTTCGCATCGACGCGGCCCGGATTGATCTCCGCCGCCATCCAGTTTTTCCAAGACATAGAGCGCCTGATCCCAATCAAACATCTTGTTTCTTCGCTCCGATCAGCGCACGTCCATGCGCCCCGGCCCCTTTGCGCCGCTCTCCAAGTCGAAAGTCTTGAAGATCAGAAGCAAACAGCGGGATAGAAGATGAATTTTCTGATTAACACAATCATTTTTTCATCTCAGGAAACACGAGTAACTCCAGCGGAAAAACTCGCATTTTGTACGAATGGACAACCCCTTATTAATCAACGCCCTAAATCATCCACCACCCTAGGTACCGCTATACGGCGTAGAATGGATTATGACGGCGTTCCTGCCCCAGCGTCGTCAGGGGACCGTGGCCGGAACAGATCACCGTCGCATCGGGCAATGTAAATAGATTCGCCCGGTTCGTCTTCAGCGCCTCGGCATAGGAGACCATCCCTCCCCCCATCGAGCCCGCGAAAAGCGCATCGCCGACGATGGCGACGGGGACCGCCAGGCCGTCGATCACGAACGTCGTACCGTCGTCGGCATGGCCCGTCGTCTGGAGGGTCGAGATCGTCAGCTTGCCGAGGGTGAACTTCGCCCCCCACTCGAAGAGCTTCACCCCCCCGATGTCGCCGTTCCGGTGGACCAGCGCCGGGGCCGTCCCCGTCTCCTTCGCCAGGGCGGGGAGCTCCGCGATGTGGTCGACGTGGGTGTGGGTGATGAAGAGGAAGCGGGGCGTGAGGCCCTGTTCCCGGATGATCTGCAACAGCGGCGTCCGGTCCATCCCGGTATCGAAGAGCGCCGCCTCCCTCGTCTCCGGGCACCAGACGACGTAGGCGTTCACCGTCCCCCCGCTGAACTCGGTCGTCGCCCGGGCGACGCCCTTCGGCATCGCCACGCGGGGATGCCAGGCCTCCTTCGCGATCGCGACCAGCCGGTCGGCATCGAGGCCGAGGACCGGGGCCGCCTTGCGGACCGCCGCCTCGTCGTACTGCCCGCCCCTCACCTTCAGCCACGCCTCCCTCCCGATCCCCACGGCGGCGGCGACGGCGCCATCGTCGAGCCCCAGTCCGCGCTGCGCTTTGCCGAGGATATCACTGTAGGCGTCTTCGAGAGGAATCATAGGAAGGGACTATACCGCGCTTCGGGACAAAAAAAAGCCCCGGCCCTGTTTCCAGGACCGGGGCTCTCCTCTTTCCTCCGGAAGGCCGGAGGACGGGCGACTACATGTGGTCGATGATGTTCTGGCCGAACTCGGAGCACTTGATCTTCGTCGCGCCTTCCATGAGGCGGGCGAAGTCATAGGTCACCTTCTTGCTGCCGATCGCGCCGTTGAGGCCCTTGATCAGGAGGTCGGCCGCCTCGCCCCAGCCGAGGTAGCGGAACATCATCTCGCCGGAGAGGATGACGGAACCGGGGTTCACGACGTCCTGGTCGGCGTACTTCGGCGCGGTGCCGTGGGTCGCCTCGAAGATCGCGTGGCCGGTGATGTAGTTGATGTTGCCGCCGGGGGCGATGCCGATGCCGCCGACCTGCGCCGCGAGGGCGTCGGAGAGGTAGTCGCCGTTGAGGTTCAGCGTCGCGATGACGTCGAAGTCCTCGGGACGGGTCAGGACCTGCTGGAGGGTGATGTCGGCGATGGCGTCCTTGATGATGATCCCGTTCGGGAGCTTGCACCAGGGGCCGCCGTCGATCTCGACCGCGCCGAACTCGGTCTTCGCCACCTCGTAGCCCCAGTCACGGAAGGCACCCTCGGTGTACTTCATGATGTTGCCCTTGTGGACGATGGTGACCGACTTCTTCTTCTGCTCGATGGCGTACTTGATCGCGGCGCGGACGAGGCGGGCCGTGCCCGACTTCGAGACCGGCTTGATGCCGACGCCGACGTTCTGGATCTCGTCGGCACCGTAGCGGACCTTCTTGAATTCCTTGGGGAAGTTCGCCTTGAGGAACTCGAGGGTCTTCAGGGCGGCCTCGCCGCCGGCCTCGAAGTCGATACCGGCGTAGATGTCCTCGGTGTTCTCGCGGAAGATGACCATGTCGACCTTCTCCGGGGCCTTCACGGGGCTGGGGACGCCGGTGAAGTACTGGACCGGGCGGAGGCAGACGTAGAGGTCGAGCATCTGGCGGAGCGCCACGTTGAGGGAGCGGATGCCGCCGCCGACGGGGGTCGTCAGCGGGCCCTTGATGCCGACGAGGTACTCGTTGAAGGCGGTGATGGTGTCATCGGGGAGCCAGTTGTCGAACTTGGTCTTGGAGGCCTCGCCCGCGAAGACCTCGAACCAGGAGATCTTCTTCTTGCCGCCGTAGGCCTTCTCCACCGCGGCGTCGAGGACGCGGACGCTGGAGGCCCAGATGTCCCGGCCGGTGCCGTCGCCCCGGATGAAGGGGATCACGGGATTATCGGGAACGGTCAGAATGCCATCCTTGATGGTGATCGTGCCGCCGGCGGGAGGGGTAATCGAGGTATATGCCATAAGTGTAGAGGGGAGAGAGTAAGGCCACTTTCCCGGCGTTGGCAAGATAGGAGTCTAGGCGTATTGGTACCGCTACCCCTTCAATACGTACCCTCGGACGCTTGGGAAGCAGCGGATATTAATCCAGTTAGGAGACGCGGCGCAGGGGGGAAACGCGTCCGCCTAGTTAAGGCCCTCAGAAGGGGAGGTCACGGAGGGGCGAAGCCCCTCTGTGGCGTTAAAGCGGATCGCCTCCAGCTGTACAGGGTTGACCGCGCAGGTCCCGAAGGGCTGCCCCACCCCCTTGCCATCCAGGGAGGCGGACCGCCTAGCAGAAAACCGCATGTCCCCCTAAAACGACCCAATCACCCACCCCACCAGAAAGACCACCGCCCCCCCGATCCCCACCTGGATCGCCGCCGAAAACAGCGACGTCTCCATGTAGCGATGACGGACCCACGAGATCACGGCCAGCTCGACGGCCACCACGCCGACGGCGATCCCCGTCGCGAGGCGGAAATCGGAAATGAGATAGGGAATCGTGTGGCCGATGCCGCCTGCCGTCGTCATGAGGCCGCAGATCGCGCCGCGCATCAACGGCTTGCCGCGCCCGCTGAGGACGCCGTCGTCGGAGAGCGCCTCGGCAAAGCCCATGCTGATCCCCGCGCCGAGCGAGGCGGCGAGGCCGACCAGGAAGGCGTCATGGCTGCTCTGCGTCGCGAAGGCCGCCGCAAAGACCGGCGCGAGGGTCGAGACCGATCCGTCCATCAACCCGGCCAGCCCGGGCTGGACGTATTGGAGGACGAAGCGCCGCTTCTCCTCCTTGTCCCCTCCCCCGGCGATCCGCTTCTCCTCGAAGGCCTCGGCGAGGTCGGCATGCTTCCCCTCCTCCTCCGCCAGCTTCACGAGGAAGGAGCGGAGGATCGGGTCGTTCGTCTTCCCGATGGCGGCGGTATAGAAATCGCAGGCATCGGCCTCCATCCGATGGACCTCGGCCCGGATCTGCGAGACGGTCAGCACCTTCGCCAGCCAGAGCGGCTTGCGGCGGATGTAGCCCTTCACGTCCTGGCGGCGGATCAGCGGGATGTGGGGACCGAACCAGCGGTGATAGGCCTCGGTCAGCCGCGCGCCGTGTTCCGCCTCCTCCTCCTGCATGTGGCGCAGGGCGGCGGCGGTCTCGGGATAATCGGCCGCGACCCGCTGGGCGAACTGGCCGTAGATCCGGCTATCCTCTTCCTCCTGGGAAATCGCGAGGGCGAGCACCTCGGCCGCCGTCAGTTCCTTGAACGCCTTAGACATGGCGCGACCCTAAACCGGGAGACGGAACGGGTCAAAACGAATAGGTGATCCCGCCGTAAAACCCGCGCCGCGCCCCGTACTGGGCCGCCCCGACGCCGATCCCGCTCCCGTCCCGGAGGAAGTAGACCTGATCGAAGAGGTTCACGATGTCGAAGCGGGCCTTGAGATTGGGCGCGCCCGCGAACCGGAAGGTCTGCTCGACGCCGATATTGACGTTGTCGTAGGCATCCAAGATGCCGCCGTTGGGAACCGCGACGCCGTTGTCGTCGACCCCGTCCTTCCGCAGGCCGCTGCCGACAACCAGCTCCGCATAGGGCCGCGTCTCGTTCATCAGGTAGGAGAGCCCCGCCGAGCCGGTCCACCGCTGGTCGTGGTCGAGGTAGACCTTGTTCGCCGCGATATAGTTGTAGGCGTCGACTCCCTCCTGGCTCGTTCCGAAGAGCGGGGCCTGGGCCGAGTTGATCCCGGTCCCCCGCGCCTGCTGGAGGGAGACGTTGCCGTAGGCGCTGAAGCCGCCCTTCGTATAGTTCTGGCTCAGCTCAACCCCGGCGATCTCCGCCCGACGGTAGTTGAACGCCGTGAGGATCGGGGCCGCGCCGAACTGCCCGTCGTCGATCAGGTTCTGGGCGATCTTGTAATAGCCGTCGAGGCCGATCTGGTATTCCTTCGTCACCTGGTGGACGATCCCGGCGTCGAAGTAATGGGACCGCTCCGCCCGGACCGGGTCGTTCGGCAGCCCAACGAGGGCGCTGGAGGAATTCGTCGTCCCGTCGAACTGGCTCACCGTTGCCGAGTTGACGTTCTCCAGTGGCGGCGGCGTGAAGTAGCTGGCATACCCGGCGTGGACCGTCGTCCGGTCGTTGAACTCGTAGGTGCTGTTCACCCGCGGGCTGATCTGGTTCTGCGAGACCTGTCCCTCGTAGAGGTCGAGGCGGCCGCCGAAGTTCACCGTCCACGCCTTCGTCACCTTCCATTCGTCCTGAAGGTAGAGGCCGTAGGAGTAGGCATTCTGGTAGGACCGGCTCGCCACGGCATAGGGATCGCCCGTCGGAGCCCCGGTCGCGTCGGTCGCGAAGACCGAGGTGACGGCCCCCTGCCGCGCCCCCTGCGCCGTGAAGAGCGCCCCGCCGCGCACCGTATGGGCCTCGGTCAGCCGGTAGCGGCTGTCGAGCTGGAAGCCGTTCGTCATGATGCTCCGGTCGAGGCTTCCCGCCACGCCGTTGAAATAGAGGTCGCCCGCCCAATCGGGCCGGAAGGAGACGTTGCTGTAGCGGTTGAAGGCGGCGGCCTGGAAGTCGAGGTCGTCGACGGTCTTCTGGTAGGCGACGATCTCGTAGTTGTTCTGCTCGATCTGCGTCTCATGGAGCGCGGAGGAGGCGTACGTGGGCGTCGCCGTCGAGGGGAAGAAGGTCGCGCCCGGGTCGTTCTCCAACCCGGCGGTGTCGGGGATGTTGAACTGGTTGTAGGCCGTCCCCGTGATCACGCTGACCCGGCTCGTGTCGTCGAGGAGGCGGGACAGATAGGCGAAGCCCCGATATTGCTCCGTGTCGTCGTGGAGCGCCGTGTGGGAGGCCGTCGGGTTCTCGATCCCCATCTCGTTCTGGAGGTAGCTGCCGGAGACATAATAGTTCGTCTTCCCCTTCCCGGCGACGCCGCCGTATTCAAAGCTGGGACGGACGGTGCCGTTGCTCCCGCCGTACATCCCGACCTCGCCGCCCGGGTCGAAGGCCCCGCTCTTCGTGTGGATGTCGACGATCCCCGTCGTCCGCAGGCCGTACTGCGCGGGCAAGGCCCCCGTGATCAGGTCGACCCGGTCGGCGAAGCGGGTGTCGAACTCGCTCCCGAAGCCGGTGATCCCCTCGGGGATCAAGACGTCGTTGATCCGGTATTGGACGTTGCCGTGTTCGTCCCGGATATGGACGGCCCCGGAGCCCGACGCATCCTGG
The DNA here is from genome assembly GCF_900105685.1 of Verrucomicrobium sp. GAS474. Taxonomy (NCBI): domain Bacteria; kingdom Pseudomonadati; phylum Verrucomicrobiota; class Verrucomicrobiia; order Verrucomicrobiales; family Verrucomicrobiaceae; genus Verrucomicrobium; species Verrucomicrobium sp. GAS474. The sequence continues at coordinate 2,384,386 of NZ_LT629781.1, read as the reverse complement.
CTCACGCCGGGGAAGCGGAGGAGGAGCTTGCCGAAGGGGACGTTGTTCCCCTGCGCCTGCCCCTCGATCTGCTCCCGCGTGATCGTGTAGACCATCGCCCCCGTGTTCGGAACGATCCGCTCCCGGGCCTCGTCGAGCTGCCCGACAACGGTGACTTCGTCGAGGACGGCGACCTCCGAAGCCCCCGACACCGCCGGAACTGGGGCCGCATGGGAACAGGCCATCGAGATGCCGAGGACCGCCGCCCAACCCCACCGTTTTCCGGCCCCACAATAAACGCAATCTATTTGCATTTAGTGGTGCTAGATATAATGCAAATTACTTGCAATACATTTCTTCACCTCCCTCCCCCTCTCCTCAGCGTCATTCTGCCGCACCCAAATTCCGTTTACTTCCTCCTCCTCCCGCTTTCATACTCGAAGGCATGAAGGTGCGCGCCAATATCATCCGCAAGCTGGCCCAGACCGAAGTCTATCAGGATTACGAGAAGACCTTCACCGAATCGACCCGCCTCCCCCTCCAGCTCCACGCCTGCGAGACCGGCCATCACGCCCTCGAAGGGAAGGCGAACGTGAACCCCTTCTGCGCCCTCGCCGGCCTCCGCGAGGGAGGGTGCGAGGGATGTGTCGAGATGCAGAAGAAGCTCGTCGCCGGGGGCCACGAGAAAAGCGTCACGCTCGAGTGCTTCGCCGGGCTCCACGACTCGATCGTCCCCCTCCGCGCCGGGGGCCGCGTCATCGGCTTCCTCCAGACGGGCCAGGTCTCCCTCTCCCCCACCGCCGACCTCCCGGAGCGGTTCCGGAAAGTCGCCCCCCGCCTGCAGGGGAACGTCGTCCCCGCCGAGGAATTCCGCAGCGCCTACCTCCGCAGCCCCGTCTTTCCCGCCTCCCAATACAAGGCGATCGTCCACCTGCTCGAACTCCTCGCGGAGCAGCTCTCCGCCATCGCCAACCGGATCGCCGTCGAGGAGGAGACGACCGAGCCCCCCATCGTCGCCGGGGCCAAGCGCCACATCCACGACCACCTCACCACCCCGCTCTCCCTCGGCGAGATGGCCGCCCGGCTCCACGTCAGCACCTTCCACCTGTGCAAGACGTTCCACAAGTCGACCGGCGTCCCGTTCAAGAAATACCTCGCCCAGGCCCGGATCGACCGCGCGCAGGAACTCCTCGCCGCCCCCGGCCTCCGGATCCAGGACATCGCCGTTCAATGCGGCTTCGGCTCCGTCGCCCACTTCAACCGGACCTTCCGGAAAATCGTCGGCCTCTCCCCCCGCATCTGGCGGGATCGGAAACGGGTGCTGTCGACGCAGAGGTAAGGGCGGGGTGCCGGGGGAGAACGTCGCGTCGCGTTCCCTCCATTCCCTTTCTCCTTTCCCAGACTCCTCCCTCCTCCTACGCTCGCAGGCGCTTCCCGTGCGCTTCCTGCTTCTCCCATTCCTTTTCCTTCTTCCCGCAGGCCCTCTCTTCCCGGCTCCGGCAGCGGAAGAGCCTCCCCCCGCCCGGGAACGGCTCCTTCTCGATACCGGCTGGAAGTTCACCTTCGGCGATCCGCCGGACGACAACGCGAGCGCGCTCCTCGCCTACCCAGAGGCCCGCGTCCTTTCCAAGAACAGCCCCGCCGACCGCGAGGCCGAGCGGCAGCTCGTCTCCGACCGGAGCGATCCCGTCTCCGGCAACCTCGGCGGGAAGCTCTCCTGGGTCGCCCCCGGCTTCAACGACGGCGCGTGGCGCGACGTCACCCTTCCCCACGACTGGGCCGTCTCCCTCCCCTACACGAGCCGCGACGACTCCCGCGAGCCGGAGACCGCCGACAAGGACCATGGACGCAAGGCGATCGCCTTCCCCAATGCCGCCGCCCGTGCCGGGACGAACGTCGGCTGGTACCGCCGCACCTTCACCCTGCCCGAGAGCGACAAGGGCCGGGCCGTCTGGGTCGAGTTCGACGGCATCTACCGGAACAGCCTCGTCTGGATCAACGGCCACTGCGTCGGCCGCAACCCGAGCGGCACCATCGGCACCCACTACAACCTCACCCCGTGGCTCCGCTACGGCATCGAGCCCGACCAGGCGAACACGATCGTCGTCCGCGCCGACGCCACGCGGGCCGAGGGCTGGTATTACGAGGGGGCCGGGATCTACCGCCACGCCTGGCTCGTGAAGGCGGGTTCCCTCCACGTCGCCCACTGGGGGACCTTCGTCTCCGCCACCGTGAAGCAGGGCGGCGGCAGCGCCCTCCTCCGCATCGAGACCACCCTCCGCAACGACGGCACCGCCCCCGCCTCCGCCACGCTCCTCTCCGCCATCTTCGCCCCTTCACCCGCGGACAAGCAGGCCGATAAGCAGGTCGCCGAGGCCGCCCCGGAAGACGTCTCCCTCCAGCCGGGGGAGGAAAAGACCGTCGTCTCGACCGTCCCCGTCGTCGAGCCCGTCCTCTGGAGCCTCGACAATCCCGCCCTCTACCGCCTCGTCTCCCGCGTCCAGGGTCTCGGGAACCAACCCGCGCAGGCCGACGCCTACGAGACCCCCTTCGGCATCCGCACCCTCGCCTTCGATCCCGAGAAGGGATTCTTCCTCAACGGCCAGCACGTCGAGATCCAGGGAACCGCGAACCACCAGGACCACGCCGGGGTCGGCACCGCCCTCCCCGACCGCCTCCAGGCCTGGCGGATCGAGCAGCTGAAGGAGATCGGAAGCAACGCCTACCGCACCGCCCACCATCCCTCCGCGCCCGAACTCCTCGACGCCTGCGACCGCCTCGGGATGCTCGTCCTCGACGAGAACCGCCGCTTCGACGACTCGGCCACCGCCACCGACGAGCTCGAGCGGATGATCCGCCGGGACCGGAACCATCCGTCGGTCTTCCTCTGGTCCCTCGGCAACGAGGAATGGCACCTCCAGGGGGACGAGGCCGTCGGCACCCGGATCTTCGTCACCCTGCGGGACCTCGCCCACCGCCTCGATCCCTCCCGCCTCACCACCTTCGGGAACAACGGCGCGCGGGCCCTTCCCCGGGGCGGCTGGGACCGGAACACCGCCTGGGGCATCGGCTTCTCCGTCCTCACCGACGTGATGGGCTTCAACTACTGCAACCTCTTCAACACCGGCCCCACCCCGGAGACGACCCGCCCGAAGGACCCCGACGTCTACCACCGGGCCTTCCCCCGCATCCCCTCCCTCGGCACCGAGGAAGCCAGCACCCTCACCACCCGCGGCGCCTACGCCCCGGAGAACCCCGCCGAGGCCGCCACCTACGCCCTCCCCGAAGCCGTGAACCGGAAGAGCCCTTCCCGGGAGAAGTGGGCCGAGCGATACCTCCCCGCCTACGACGCGAAGTACCCGAACTGGGGTTCGACCGCCGAGGCGTGGTGGAAATACTACCTCGCCCGCCCGTGGCTCGCCGGGGGCTTCGTCTGGACCGGCTTCGACTATCGCGGGGAACCGATGCCGTTCGAGAGCAACACCGGCTCCCAGTTCGGCATCCTCGACGCCTGCGGCTTCCCGAAGGACATCGCCTATTACTATCAGGCGTGGTGGAGCAGGAAGTCAGTCCTCCATCTCCTCCCCCACTGGAACTGGCCGGGACGGGAGGGGCAGCCGATTCCCGTCTGGGTCTATGCGAACTGCGAGGAGGTCGAGCTCTTCCTCAACGGCAAGAGCCTCGGCAAGAAAAGCGTCCCCCAGAACGGCCACCTCGAATGGAGCGTCCCCTACGCCCCCGGCGTCCTCAGCGCGCGCGGCTCCTATGCCCGCATCCCCCTCTCCGAGGCCCGCGTCGAGACCACCGGCACCCCCTACGCCCTCCGCCTCGTCCCCGACAGGCCGGAGATCGCGGCCGACGGCGAGGACGCCGCGATCGTCCGCGCCGAGGTCGTCGACAAGGAAGGCCGCGTCGTCCCCACGGCAGGCAACCTTCTTTCCTTCGAGATCTCGGGAGGCCGCCTCCTCGGCGTCGGCAACGGCAATCCCGCCTCGCGCGAGGCCGAACAGGAGCCGACCGACAAGGCGGCCCAACGCTCGGCCTTCAACGGCCTCGCCCAGCTCATCGTCGGCGCGCTGCGGCAGCCCGGCCCCGTCGTCGTGAAGGCGACGGCGGAAGGCCTCGCCCCCGCCACCCTGACGCTGACCGGAAAGCCCTCCACGCCCCGCCCCTTCGTTCCTTAGAGCTTGTTCCAGTCCATTTTAGTTATACTAAAGCGAACTAAAAATTGCGATTTGGCGGGACGATGCGGAGGAATTCTGGTTTCCTTTCTCCAGAGCCTGCCATGCATTTTCAACGAACCGCTCCTCTCGACCGGCTCCGCCACTCGCCCCTCCTCCCCGCCCTTCTCCTCGTCCTCGCGGGATGCCTCGCCTACGCGAACAGCTTCGGCGGCCCCTTCGTCTTCGACGACTCCCCTTCGATTAAATACAACAAGACGATCACCTCCCTCTTCGGCTCCCTCCTCCCGGTCTACAACCACACCACCGGAGGCCGCCCCTTCCTCAACTTCTCCTTCGCCCTCAATTACGCCGCCGGGGGCCTCGACGTCTTCGGCTACCATCTCCTGAACCTTGTCATCCACCTCGCCTCGGGCCTCGTCCTCTTCGATCTCCTCCGCCGCACCCTCCTCCTTCCCCGCTTCCAGGATCGCTTCCACTCTTCCGCCTCCCCCCTCGCCTTTTCCGCCGCCCTCCTGTGGCTCGTCCATCCCCTGCAGACCGAGTCGGTCACCTACCTCGTCCAGCGGGCCGAATCGCTGGCCGCAGGACTGACCCTCCTCACCCTCTACGCCTTCCTGCGGGGTGCCTCGGGACCGGCCGAAACCGCCCGGCGCTGGGAGAACGTCGCCCTGATTTCCTGCTTCCTCGCGATGGGGACGAAGGAAACCGCCGCCGCCATCCCCCTCCTCGCCTTCCTCTACGACCGCACCTTCCTCTCCGGCACCTTTTCCGCTGCCTGGAAAGAGCACAAACGATTCCATCTCAGCCTGGCCGCCACCTGGATCTTCCTCCTCCTCCTCGTCCTCTCGACCCATGCGCGCGGGGGGAGCGTCGGCCCTGTCCAGGCAGGGGTTCCCCACACCGGCCTCTATGCCGACGTCACCCCCGTCACCTATGCCTTGACCCAGGCGAAGGCGATCCTCCTCTACCTCCGCCTCGCCTTCTGGCCCTCCCCGCTGATCCTCGATTACGGGTTCGAGAAAATCCCGACTCTCGCCCTCGCGTGGCCCTATCTCCCGGGCATCGCCCTCCTCCTCGCCGGGACCGCCTGGGCCCTCGTCCGGCGGCCCGCCCTCGGCTTCCTCGGGGCGGCCTTCTTCCTCCTCCTCGCGCCGAGCTCGAGCTTCATCCCGGTCCAGACACAGACCATCGCCGAGCATCGCTTCTACCTTCCCCTCGCCGTCCTCCTCGTCGGCCTCGTCCTCGCCCTCCACGCCGCCGTGAAGGAACGGAAAACCGTTCTCCTCTGCGCCGGGCTCCTCGCCCTTCCCCTCGGGATCGTCACCTGGGAACGGAACAACGATTACAAAACCTCGGCGACCCTCTGGGCCGTCACCCTCGCCCAACGCCCCGAGAATCCCCGCACCCAGGCCAGCGTCGGGGACGAGCTCTACACGCAGGGCGACTACCTCGGGGCCGTCATCCACTTCAACGAGGCCCTCCGGCTCCGCCCCGATTTCGCCGAGGCCCACTACAAGCTCGGCGCCACGCTCTATCACATGGGCCGCCTCGCCGACGGGATCTCCGAAATGGCGACCGCCGTCGCCCTCTGCCCCATCGACGCCCAAAGCCAATCGAACTACGGCACCGCCCTCGCCGAGACCGGCCACCTCGACCAGGCGCTGGAGCACCTCGAAACCGCCGTCCTCCTGAAGCCCGACAACGCCGCGTTCCACTACGCCTTCGGCAACGGGCTGAATCAGCGCGGCAACGTCGGCGAGGCCTACAAGGAATTCCTCGCCGCGACCCGGCTCGATCCCGATTACTTCGAGGCCCACAACAACCTCGGCATCGCCTGCTACCGCCTCGGAAAAAGGGACGAGGCCCGGGCCGAATTCGAGACCGTCCTCCGGCTCAAGCCCGACTCCACCGAGGCAAAGCGCAACCTCGCCCGATTGAGGGCGATGAGCGGGGAGTGAGGGGGAAGGGCGCGGGAAAAAGCGCTCCCTTGGAACGCTACAGCGTCAGCGGAGCGGGCAGCTCAACGCTGGTCGCATACCGGTCGGACTGCTCGTCGGCATGGTAGGAGCTGCGGACCATCGGACCCGACTCGACGACGCCGAAGCCGATCTCGAGGGCAAAGCGCTTCCATGAGGCGAACTCTTGCGGCGTGACCCAGCGGTCGAGGGGAAGGTGGTCCTTCGAGGGGCGGAGGTATTGGCCGAGGGTCAGGATGTCGACCTTGATCGCCGCGAGGTCGCGGAGCGTCTCCTCGATCTCGTGGGCCTCCTCGCCGATGCCGAGCATGATGCTGCACTTCGTCGTGAAACCCGCCGTCTTCGCCCGCTGGAGGAGTTCGAGCGTCCGCTCGTACTTCGCCTGGGGACGGACGGCCGATTGGAGGCGGCGGACCGTCTCGACATTGTGGTTCAGGATGTCGGGAACGGCGGAAAGAACCGTGTAGAGATCCTCCCAATGCCCCTTGAAATCGGGGATGAGGACCTCGATCTTCGTCTGCGGGCACTTCGCGCGGACCTGGCGGATCGTCTCGGCCCAGACCCCGGCGCCGCCGTCCTTCAATTCGTCGCGGGCCACCGAGGTGATGACGGCGTGGCGGAGATTCATCAGGGCGAGGCCCTCGGCGACGCGGCGCGGCTCGTCGAGATCGAGCTCGGTGGGGCGTCCCGTCTTCACGGCGCAGAAGCCGCAGCTCCGCGTGCAGATATCGCCGAGAATCATCACCGTCGCCGTACGGCGGCCCCAGCATTCGCCGAGGTTGGGGCACTGGGCGCTCTCGCAGACGGTGTGGAGGCGGTTCTCGCTGACGATCTTGCGGACTTCCTGGTACGTCTCCCCGGCGGGCACCTTGGCCCGGAGCCACGGGGGCTTCCGGTCGAGGGGAAAGGAGGCGGCTTCAGGTGCGGCAGCGGTTTCCATGGTGAAAGGCAGACCGAACCTTGCCCCAGAACGGGGCTTTTGTCATTCCCTTTTCCCCGGCCCTCCTTGGGAAGGCCGGGGGATCAGAGAGAATCGACTTGTCCCGGGCAGGCTCCGGCTTGCCTAGGACTCTATACGCTTAGCGATGGCCGCGGCCGTCATCCCAGCGGCCATGGTTCCAGACGCGATGATCCTCACGTCCGTGCCAATACTCGGGCCGAGGCCGTCCGACGATCCAGACCGCGCCGGGGGCGGGAGGATAATCGTAGTAGCCGTCGATCAGGTACCAGCGATTCCCGCGCAGCTCGTAATGAGGCTCGATCCAGACCGCGCCCGGGCCGGGGGGCGGGTAGGCCGCGACCAGCTGCGGCGGCGGGATCGGAGGCGGAGCCCCCCCGCCGATCGAAATGGAGAACCCCACGCTGGCTTGAGCTTTCCCTTGCGGAGCCAAGACCAGGATGCCAACCAACAAAGCCAGGGGGACAAGCCCTCCGGCCACAATGCGTTTCATATCTATAGGTACAGACGCCAGCAACCGAAACTCGTTTCATCTAAATAATGGAGTCATATTGTCACAAAATGAAGTGGCATGAGAAAAAGCGACATAATGATCCATCTCTGAAATGGAAATGAGCCATTGATTTTCAATCACTTACCCGTTTCTCAAAAGCGGCACGACTTAAGCAGCTACAATGACGAGGGTAAAAGCCCTCGAAAAGAGACGAAACAACCAACCGAGGCAAACATCATGAACTTGATTCCCTATCTCTCCAACCGCATCAACCGGAACCCCGCGAATGAACTCGCCGACCTGCTCGGCTGGGCCCATCCCGCTTCCGATTCCTTCCGGTTCCATGAGGACAAAGACAACTACTACGTCGCCCTCGATCTCCCGGGCGTCCGCAAGGAAGACCTCCAAATCGAGGCCGAAGGCGAGCGCCTGACGCTCACCGCCGAACGGAAGACCGGCTTCGGCGAGCAGAAGGAAGTGGCGACCATCCGCCGCGGCCTGACCCTGCCGGAAAGCATCGCCACCGATAAGATCGTCGCCGTGCTGGTCGACGGCGTCCTGACCCTGACCCTCCCCAAGAGGGAAGAGGCCAAGCCGAAGCATGTGAAGGTCAGCGTCAGCTAACCGAAACAGGAAGCCGAGCCGCCCCCAGGGCAACAAAAAGCCGGACAGCGATGTCCGGCTTTTTTGTCGTCCTCCCTGAGAGGGAAGACCTAGTAACTGAACGTGAGGCCGAGGTGGCCGCGCGATCCGTCATGATGGCGGAAGGCATAATCGACGCCGCTGTCGATCAGCTGCCAACCGTAGTCGAAGCGGACCGAGAAGTAGGGGTTGATATTGTAGCGGAAGCCCGCACCGGCGCTCCACAGATTGACGTTCGGATTCGTCGAGGGGGTGCTACGCAGCTGGGTCGAATCGGGGCGATACTGGGAGACGCCGCCGTAGTCGGTGAAGCCGAGGAGGGTGAAGCGGTCGGCGTCATAATCCTTCACGAAGAAACGACCGATGCTCCAGCCCGGGGTCCGGACTTCCCCGGAGAAGAAGTAGCCCTCGTCGCCGTTCGCCTCGCGCATTTCGTAGCCGCGCACCGTATCGTAGCCGCCGAGGCCCATCTGCTCGCCGCCGAGGAGGCGCTCGTTCGTCGCCTGGTAGGAACCCTTGAAGATGAAGGAGAAATCCTTCGGCAGCTTCTGCGTGCGGGAGAAGGAGAGGCGGTAGTAGACGAACTTCGAGCCGCTGGCATTCGCCGCCAGGTAATCGGGAGCCTTGTCGTGATTGAGCAGGCCGCCCGGGCTGTAGAAGACGCTGTTGCTGAGCGAGGTGACGCCGCCCGCGTCGCCAATGGAGAAGTTATATCCGGCGGAGAACTCCGAGACCTGAGTCGTCGGGCTGTTCTGGGGAATGAAGGTGCTGTTCACGAGGAGCTGCGAGGAGCTTTCCTTGAAATCGTAGCCGGAGACGAATTCGTGGGTGTAAATCTGGCCGAAGGGCTTCAGATCGGGGAGCGGCACCGTGTAGCGGAAGCCGACCTGCCAGGCATCGCCGCTCGACTGGTAGGGAAGATAGGCCGGGAAGCTCGCCTTCGAGTCGGCGTAGGTCCCGACGACGTTGATCACGTGATGCCAGGGAAGGAAGTGGGTGTAGGTCGCCGAATGGGCGCGGACGAGATGGAAGTCGTCGCTCGTCGTGTACTGGTAGTTGAACTGGTCGCCGATCCCGAAGGCATTGCCCCAGTTGAAACCGGCCTCGAGGCGGCCGTCGCCGGTCAGCGTGCTGCCCGTATCCTCGTAGCCCGTATAGACGCGGAACGGCATGCGGTCCTGGGTCTTCAGCACGATGTCGGTCGTCCCGGGCTCTTCGCCTGCCTGATAGACCAGGGTGCTCTGGAGGAAGGGATTGCGGTTCAGCCAGGCGACGTCGGAATTGATCGAGTCGGAGCGGAGCGGAGCGCCCTCAGGAGTCCGGATGTAGGAGATGAGGAGATCGTTCGGGAAGTACTTGTTCCCCTCGGTCAACACCTTGCCCCGCTTCGCCTGGCGGATGACGATCTGGACGACGTCGCCCTTCATGTCCTGCTCGGGGAGGTAGGGATCGATGAGCGGGCGGTCGCCCCGGCGGTAATAGAGAATGATGTCGCGGAGGAGCTCGTTGAGCTTCTGCATCGAGACCGGCTGGCCGAGGTAGCCCTGGAGCGAATCGACGAGGCCCTTCTTGTCGGCCTCGGAGAAATTCCCGTTGAAGTAGATCGTCCCCTCCCCGGTGGAGGACGAGGTCTCCGGCGTCGCGATGGCAGCGGCCGCTTCGGCGGGCGAGGCGGCGAGGCTCTTCTTCCCCTTGCTTCCCTGCGTCGAGGCGTCGCCCGTGCCCCGGGGCGACTTCTTCTTGGCAGCCGGCGCGGGAGCGGCGAGGGAGGGCGTCAGCGGCAGGTTCACCGAAGACCCGTTGAAAGCGGAGGCGTCCGAAATCCCGTCGGCCTTCACCGAGGCCGAATCGGTGAGGAGGACGATCCCCTTCAGCGCCGGGGCGATCTCGGTGTCGTCCCCTTCGGTGACCGGCACGGGCGCGTTGGCGGGCGGGGGCGGGAGGTTCGTTTGGGGGAGCTGCTTCGGGTGAAGATGCTCGAAATCCTGGGCCACGGCGTTCTGCACGACGGCAGAAAGGGAGAGGACAAGCGAGAGGAAAACTCCCTTTTTCAGAGAGCTGATACCCCGGATCGTCTTATTTAAGTTAGTCCCTTTCATCTAATGAAACCCTAGGAGGTTCTAGCTGTACCATTAGAAGTGACAAACATTTTCCTCACGAAAAATGATTTTTCCTTACTTCCGTTAAATAAAAGAGAGCCAACGCTTGTCTCCGCAAGGGAACCGGGATATTCCGGTAGGCCATGGGAACGGAAATCACGGCAGGGAAACTGAGCCGGCTCTGGAAATCGGCGAAGGACGGCAGCTATCACCTCCTCGCCCCGCCCCTGGCGCTCCTTCTCTTCATCGGCCTCCAGCAGATTCCCTTCTTCCTGGGGATCGAGAACAAGCTGATTGATATCCGATTCCAGCTCCGCCAGAAATACGATCCCCCCGCCAGCAAAGACCTCATCCTCGTCTCGGCCGACGAGCTTTCCATCCGCAACATCGGTTTCTGGCCTTGGCCGCGCAACGTCCACGGCACGTTCGTCGAGCTTCTGAAACAGGTGGAACCCGCCGTCATCAGCTGGGATATCCTCTTCACCGAGCCGAAGGTCGAAGAGGACAAGATCTTCGCCAAAGCCATCGCAGGCATCGCCGGGAGCACTCCGGTCGTCCTCGCCGCGAACATGGACGACGACCCTCGTCCCGTCGGCTATCCTCCCGACGTCCCCGGCCTCACCCTTCCCTTCACCAAAATCACCGGCGATCTCTCCAAGGTCGATTACAAGGACCCCGCCGCGAAGTTCCCCGTCCCCGCCCTCGCCAACGTCGCCTACACCGGCTTCGCCGATGCCCATCCCGATCCCACCGACGGCATGCGGCGCAGGCTCCCCCTCGTCGTCCGCGTCGGAGACAAGCTTTACCCCAGCCTCGTCACGCAGACCGTGATGCGATACTGGAAACTGAAGCCGAGCAACGTCGTCATCAACCTCGGCAAGAACGTCGAGTTCCGCACCGCCGATCCCGACCTCGACGTCGTCCGCGTCCCCATCAACGAGGCGGGGGAAGCATGGATCAACTACCGCAGCAAAAGCTCCTTCAAGGCCATCCCCTACACCAAGGTCGTCACTTTTCTGGCCGACATGCATTCGGACGGCATCCCCTGGCCGACCAAGTACCCCGCCTTGGACGGCAAGATCCTGATGGTGGGTGCCTCCGCCGAGGGCGCGACCGACCTGGGCCCCACACCCGTTGGCGCCGACATCAAGGGCTCCGTGAACAGCCCCCTCGTCATGGTTCACATGAACCTCATCGACAATATCCTGAAACAGGACTTCCTCACCCTCGTCCCCTGGTTCTGGGTCGTCCTCGGCTGGATTCCCGTCGCCTACGGCACCCTCTTCTACACGCGCAAGGCGTCGACGACCGTCGCCGTTCTCCTGCCGCTGGCGATCGGGGCGATCTATTCCGTCGCGATCTATGTCGTCTTCTGGAAGAAGAGCATCCTCTATCCGGCGTTCTGGCCGCTGGGGGCCTTCTTCCTGATCCACTTCGGTTCCATCGTCCTCCGGTGGCTCGAAGAGCAGGCGTCGAAGGAAGCGATCAAGGGGGTCTTCGGCTCCTTCGTTTCCGACAACGTCATGCAGCAGTTGCTGAAGAGCCCGGAGAACGTGAAGCTGGGCGGCGAGAGCAAGCCGGTGACGATCTTCTTCTCCGACATCCGCAGCTTCTCCACGTTCAGCGAAAACATGGGGGTCCAGGAACTCATCAGCCAGCTCAACGAGTACTTCGTCCGGATGGTCAACCGCGTCATCGTCAACGACGGCACCCTCCACAAGTTCATCGGCGACGCCGTCATGGCGGTCTGGGGCGACGTCCTCCCGAGCGACATCAAGGCCGACGCGAAGAAGGCGGTCCGCTCCGCCGTCGAGATGCGCGAGGAACTCATCGAGCTCAACAAGCTCCGCCGGGAGCGCGGCCTCTTCGACTTCCACATCGGGATGGGGCTGAACCACGGCACCGTCGTCGTCGGGAACATCGGGGCCGAAGGCCAGAAGCTCGAATTCACCGTCATCGGCGACGCGGTGAACCTCGCCTCCCGCCTCGAAGGCGTGACGAAGCAGTTCCATACCGACCTCGTCATCGGCGAATCGGTCCACGAACTCCTCGACGGGGAGTTCCGCCTCCGCAGCATCGGCCTCCTCGTCGTGAAGGGGAAGACGAAGCCGATCCGCGCCTACGAGGTCTTCGAGGAGAAAGCCGCCCCGAACGGAAGGACCGACGCCGCCTGGGTCGACCTCTACGAGAAGGGCTTCGACCTCTACCTCGAGCGGAAATTCACCGAGGCGATCGCCTGCTTCGAGGAGTGCCTGAAAACGGTGGCCGACGATTTCTGCACGCTTCAGTACCTGGAGGATGCGCGCAAGCTGCTGATCGATCCGCCGGACGAGAAGTGGAACGGCGTCCTGAAACTGGACAGCAAGTAAGCCGCTCCGGTTCGACGCAGAAACGAAAAAGGCGGGACCTGGGTCCCGCCTTTTTCGTCATCGGACGAAGCACTAGATCGCGGGCTTCTTCTCCGGCTGCGGCACGGGCGCGGCCTGATCGGCGTTCGCCTTGTCGACCGCCGTGGCAGGCTTGCCGTCCTTCGGCTTGTCATCCTTCTTGGCGACCTTCGCCGCGACGCCGACCTTGCCTTCGGCGACTTTCACGAACGACTGGCCGTTGACGACGGAGACGCCGTAGAAGGTTCCGCGGGCGGCCGCCGATCCCTGCGGGGTCTTGACGACGAAGTCGGTGACGTCGGGGGTGCTGTGGTCGATGAGGCAGCTGACGGTCCCGTTCTGGACGTCGACGGTCGCCTTCCGCTGGGAAATGCCGTCGGAGGTCTTGGCGAACTGGAGATTGTCGATCTTGATCGTCGTGTTTTCCTCGACGCGGACGCCGGTGCCGGGCGTGGTGACCAGGATCACGGAGGCGTCGGCGCCGGTCTTGATCGTCGTGCCGGAGGGGAGCTTCTGGCCGTCGGTCACCTTGGCGAAATCACCGCCGGGAAGGGCCGCCTGAACCGAGCCGGAGGGCTTCTTCGCTACGGCATCGACCGGAGCGGCCATGAGGCCGGCCGTGGCAACGGTGCCGCAGAGGCCCAAAATCAGGAGAAGGGCGATGCCCTTAGCCGTTCGTTTCAAAATCAAGTCGTTCATATAACCTCTTTCCTTTCCTGTGGAAGTCCCTTATGGAGCGAAGGCTAACGGATGAAAAGCCGTTTGTCATCCCCCGTTTTTGAGGCATCCTTTCCCTCATGGAACACGATCTGACGACCACCGCGACCGAACTCCCCGGCTACCGGATCACCGAAAACCTCGGCGTCGTCCGGGGCGTGGTCGTCCGCTCCCGCTCGGCCTTGGGGAACATCGGGGCCTCGATCCAGATGTTCTTCGGAGGAAACATCACCCTCCTGGAGAGCCTCTGCGAAAAGGCCCGCGAGGAGGCCCTCGAAAAGGCGCTGAAACACGCCAAGGCCCTGGGGGGCAATGCGGTGATCGGCCTCCGCTACGACGCCACGGAGATCATGGACGGGGCGACCGAAGTCCTCTGCTACGGCACCGCCGTGGTCGTCGAGACGATCGAGAATCGTCCCTGAAGCCTTCCTTGAAGCCCGCTTAAGGCCGCCTTTAGCCCAACAAAAAAGCCCCGTTTCCGGGGCTTTTTTTCGTATCGGATCGAAACCTTAGTTGGTCGGGGCCGGAGCGCCGCCCTGGACGTCGATATTCGTCTTGAGGGAAGCCGGGTTTCCCCACTGGACGAGGCTGTCGTCCTTGAAATAGAGATCGTAGATGTTGCCGTTGCCGTCCATGTATTCCCAGAGGGAGATGGTCTTGCCTTCGCTGTTCGGCTTCGTCGCCTTCACGATGTAGTCGCTGCCGAGGACCTGCTTCACCTGAGCCTGGGTCATGCCCTGCTGGAGCTTCTGAGAACGCTTCGTAATCGGCGTCGAGCAGGAGGCAAAAACAACGGCGATCGCCAGAAGAAGAATAGAGTGCATCCGATGCATGGAACGATTTCATAGCAGAAGACGGAAAAAGTGGAAGTAAGAAGTTCGATGACCTTCATTTACTCTCCTTTTACTGTTTTACTCTGAATCAATTTCATTCATTGCACGGGTCGAAACAATTCATTCATCAAGACGGTGGTAAGAGCGGAAGAGTGGCATACCTGTTGCTTATCACGAAACATGGCCCCGTTGGGATTCAAACCTGTCCGCAAAACCTCGCCCCGCGTCCGCTTCCCGACGCGGGTCCAGATCGGCTTCCTGCCGATGGTCGACGCGGCCCCGGTGATCGCGGCGAAGGAGATGGGGTTCTTCCGCAAGCACGGCCTCGAGGTGAGCCTCGTCCGGGAGGACGATTGGAAGATCCTCCAACACCGGATGGCCGACAAGGAGATCGACGCCGCCCACTCCCCCGTCGGGATGGGCTTCGGCCTGAAGCTCGGCGTCGGCGGCTACCTCCCCATGTCGGTCTTCACGGCCCTGGTCACCAATATCCACGGCAACGCCATCTTCTTTTCCCGTTCCCTCGTCGAGAAGGGCATCCGCCACGGCGCCGACCTCCTCCGGGCGATCCGGGACGGCCTCTTCGAGAGCCGGGGGAAGGAGACGGGCCTGGGCAAGCCGGTCTTCGGCTACGTCTCCCCTTTTTCCGCCCACTATTACGTCCTTCGCCGCTGGCTGGCGGCATCGGGCATCGATCCCCGGGACGGGGTCGTCTGGCGGTCGCTGCTGCCGAAGGAGATTCCCGCCGCCCTCCGGGACGGGGAGATCGACGGCTTCTGCCTGAGCGAGCCGTGGGGGACGATGGTCCAGGAAGCGGGAACGGCGGAACGGATCGCCCTCGGCTCCGACTTCTCCCCCGGCCATCCCGACAAGATCCTCCTGGTGCGCGGGGAGATGGCGGGAGGCCGCCGGGAGGAGCATCTGAGCCTCGTCGCCGCCGTCCTCGAGGCGTGCCGATGGTGCGATGCCCCCGAGAACCGGACCGAGATGGCCGATATCCTTTCCGAGCGGCCCTACCTCCACATGAAGAAAGCCTTCGTCGAGCAGCTCCTCCCCCCCGCGGAATCCCTTCCCGCCGCCCTCAGCTTCCACGCCCACGACGCCAACCGCCCCAGCCAGGACAAAGGGGCGTGGGTGCTGGGGGAGATGATCGCCGCCGGCGTCCTCCCCCCCGAACTGCGACAGGGGGCGAATTACCTCATCGACTCGGTCTTCCGCTCCGACCTCTTTGCCGAGGCCGAAAAGCTCTGCCCCCGGCAGGCGGTTTTGATCTAGAGCCTGTTATTTCCTTTTCGTCCCCGAGGCCGCATGGAGCGGGGACGTTCCCGCCTGTCCCGCATCGGAGGGCGGCTGGTCCCCCTCGACGGCTCCGGAGTCCTCCGCATCGAGGCGCTTCGCTTCCTTGACCGAGGTCCACGGGATCACGCCGCGCGAGGCGAGCTGCTCCGAGACATAGGCGGCGATCATCCGGGCCGTCCGGTTCCGGTCGTCGGAGAGCCCGGCGATGCTCCCCAGCCCGGCACTGGCGGGCATCGAGATCAGGTCGATCCCGATGAGGGCCCCCTTCATCGCCCCGCTGCCGCCCGAGGTGACAAAGGTGAGGAACGGCTTCATGCTGTCGGCGGCGAGGTCGTAGACCTGGACCTCGGTCTCGAACTTCGTCCCGCCGCTGCCGAAGCCGACCAGGGCCCGCAGCGCGCGGCTCCCCTGGTTGATCCGGGTGAAGCGGCCCGTGACCCACCATGCGGCCTGCGGGGCATGGGGCGGTTTCCCGGCGACGAGGAGGTTGCAAGGGGGGGCGGCCTCGATGTCGACGAGGCGCTGCGCCACGTCGCTCGCGAAGGCGGCGGAGAGGTCGGCCTTGAATTTCTCGAGTTCATCCCCCTCGCGGTCGACGTTCAACGCGCACCGCTCGAAGGTGAAGGGGGAGACGTAGAGAATCTTCGGCTTGGGGGCATCGGCTTTCGCCTTGCTCACGTCGGCCTCGCTGACCGGGGAGACGCCGACCGAGGCGCATCCGCCCAGCACCAGCGGAACGATCCACAACGGAACCACGACCGCCCGGGCAAGACCGCTTCCCACCGTGGCACCGAAGAAACGCATGGGAGTTCTTTCTACCCTCTTTCCGCAGGTTGTACAGCCCTTCTTTCAATCCCTTCCGGCAGGCAAAAGTATTGCCACCAACACCCCGCAGGCGCAGAGTCCTACAGGAATTTCATTCGAGATTCCTTCACCTTTTCCATTCATGGGACGCACGGAACGCATGGGATATTCGGGAGGGCCGGGCCGCTTCGGCCTCGCCGCGCTGGCGCTCTTTTCCTCCCTTCTCTCCCTTTCCGCCAGCGACCTCCTCCTCCGCTACGACGCCCCGGCCCCGGAGAAAGGGCCGCCGCTCCGCGACGCGATCCCCATCGGCAATGGCCGGATCGGGGCGCTGCTCGGCTGCGGGACGGGGAAGGACCGCCTCACCCTCTCCGAGAACAGCCTCTGGTCGGGCGCCACCGACAAGGACGAGAAGACGGCGCTCCACTTCCTCGGCGACCTCGCCGTCACCTTCCCCGGCCACGAGAGCGGGGCGGCGACCGATTACCGGAGCGCCCTCGACCTCGGCGACGGCCTCGTCCGGGTCGAGTACACGGCGGGGGGCGTCCATTACACGCGGGAGTACCTCGCCAACGCCCCGGCCAACGTCCTCGCCGTCCGCTACACCGCCGACAAGAACGGCGGGGGTGCCGAGACCGCCACCGTCGCGATCGCCGACTCCCACCAGGGGACCGTCACCGCCGACGGCAACCGCCTGACCGTCGCGGGAAAGCTGCCCAACGGGCTCCAATACGAATACCAGATCGTCGTCGCGAAGGAGGGCAAGGCCGGGACCGTCGCCCCCGGAACCGACAAGGCCTCCCTCGAGATCAAGGGATGCGACGCCTTCACCCTCCTCGTCGCGGCGGGAACCGATTACGCGATCGACCCCCTCGCCACGCCGCCCTTCCGCACCACCCCGCCCCATGACCGGGTGACGGCCTTCATGAACCGCGCCGCGGGCCGCCCCTGGAACGATATCCGCAACCAGCACCTCGACGACTACCACGCCTTCTTCAACCGCGTCTCCCTCCGCCTCGGCACCTCGACGCCCGAGCAACAGGCACTCCCGTCCGACGCGCGACGGATCGCCGCCGCAAAAACCTTCGATCCCGACCTGGAAGAACTCCTGTTCCAATACGGCCGCTACCTCCTGATCGCCTCCTCCCGGCCCGGCCCCGGCCCGAATCCGACCGGCCTCCCGGTGACCGCGCAGGGGCTCTGGAGCAGCACGAACGAGACGAGCCCCTCGACCTCCCACCTGAGCGGCGAGATCGAAACGTTCTACTGGCCCGCCGAGACCACGAACCTCGCCGAATGCCAGATGCCGTTCATCGACCTCGTCCGCAGCCAGCTCCCCGCGTGGCGGAAGGCGGCAGCCGAGGCGACCGACACGGGCTGGAAGACGGGCCGGGGCTTCGCGCTCCGCGCCTCGCACGACCTCTCCGGCGGCGAGTGGGGTCCGTGGAACCCGGTGGCGAACGCCTGGTATTGCCAGCTCTTCTGGGAACACTACGCCTTCACCCGCGACCTCGATTACCTCCGCAACCTCGCCTATCCGGTGCTGAAGGAGGCCTGCGAGTTCTGGGAGGACAATCTCAAGGCCCTGCCCGACGGGAAGCTCGCCGTCCTCCCCGAGGGCGACGCCCGGACCCAGGAGGCGGTCTGGGATCTCTTCACGAACTACCTCGAGGCGGCGCGACTCACCGGCAACGACGGCGACTACCGGAAAAAGATCGACGAGCTGCGCAAGAAACTCGTCGTCCCGGGGAGCGACGGCGCGCCGATCCGCGAAGTCTTCGGCCTCTATCCCGGCCACCGCCTCCAGGCCACCGCCAAATTCGAGCCGACCTTCCCGACCGGCCCCGCCTCGGCGAGCGAACCCCCTTCGGCCCCCTGGACCGCCCTGCTCCTTGCCCGCCTCGGCGACGGAAAGCGTGCCCACGAGGCGCTCCGCCCGTTGCTCCAGCCCGTCCCGGTGGGGCTTGACCTCGGCAGGAGCCTCGGCCTGACCGCCGCCGTCGCCGAGATGCTGGTGCAGAGCCAGAACGGGGAACTCGTCCTCCTCCCCGCGCTGCCGCCCGAATGGAAGGACGGCGAGGTGAAGGGCCTCCGGGCGCGGGGCGGCTTCGAGATCGACCTCGCTTGGAAGGACGGGAAGCTCCTTTCGGCCAACCTCCGCAACGCGGCGGGGAAGTCGTGCGCCGTCCGCTACGGGAAACAGAGCGCCGCCCTCTTCGTCCCGCCCTACGGCGGCGCGACCCTCGGTCCCGATCTCTCGCTGAGGAATTAGCGCGGGACCGGCGCGGGACTAAATCCCGACCCGTTCAAAAAGCGCCGCCGGGGCGAGGACGATGCCGTTGTAGAATTCGCCAAACTCGGCGTACCGCGCGCTCACCTCGTCGAAGCGCATCTCGTAGACGATCGCCTTGATCTCGTAGGGATCGTGGGCGAAGAGCGTGACGCCCCACTCCCAGTCGTCGAGGCCGGTCGAGCCGGTGATGATCTGGAGGATGCGGCCGGAGAACTTCCGTCCCGTCGTCGCGTGGGTCTTCATCAGCTCCTTCCGCGCGCCGTGGGGGAGGCTGAACCAATTCTGGTCGACGTTCCGCCGCTTCGACATCGGATAGAAGCTGATGAATTCCCAGGCCGGGATCGTCGGGTAGAGGCGGTCCTTGGCGTATTTCTCGATGCGGACCCGGAATTCGGCGATCTTCTTTATGTAATCCTCGGAGTCCTCGGCGAGGCCCTGCCCCTTCAACTCGGCGGCGTACTCCTCCTCGGAGGAGATGTACTCGCTCCGCTCCGTCATGGAGAAGAAGGTGTAGGCCGGGATGAGGACTCCCGCGCCGAGGGCGGCGGTGATCCGCTTCTCGGTCTCCTGGAGAACGTGGAGGTCGGCACCGACGAGCATGAAGCCGAAGTCGGCTCGCGCCACCACGGCGAAGGAGGTCGCCTGGTAGCCTTCCCTCGCCTTCAGGCCGTCGAGGAGCGCCGTCAGCCGCTCCTTCCCCGCCCGCTGCTCGTCGGGGGCCAGGACGTTCCAGCCCTCGCGGTTGAGATGGTAGAAAAGATGGAGGACGAAAACCCCTTCCTTCGGGGTCATCGGTTTCAACTCGGAAGAGGGAGCGGGGGCGGTCGGCGCTTGGGACATGCCGACAGGTTATCCCGCTTCCCCCCGGGCGCAATTCTCCAATTCAATCGGGTTAATCGAAATTGCCGCAGCCGGGGTTTCCCCGGTTCCCTCATTGAAATCCCCCGATGTGGTGCCATACTCGTTAGACTCTCCTCCCCCCACCCCCATGTTTTCCAGCACCACCTCGAAATCGGCCGGCCTCCTCATCCCCGTCTTTGCCCTGAGGGAGGAGGGCGGCGGCGAAGTCGGGGAGCTGGGGATCGGCGACGCCGTCTCGATGCGCTCGGCCATCGACTTCTGCGCGGCCCAGAAATTCCGCATCCTCCAGATCCTCCCGGTGAACGAGACCGGCGGCGACAACAGCCCGTACAACGCGATCAGCTCCGTCGCCCTCGATCCGGCGCTCCTCCGCCTCTCCCCCGCCGAGGTGCCCGGCCTCCTCCCCCTCCACCTCCAGGCCGTCGCCCCCGAGGCGACCCGCTGGGAACTCGCCGGCCCCTTCGTCGACTATCCCCACGTGAAGCGGATCAAGCTCGGCCTCCTCAGCCTCGCCCACGCGGAGTTCCTCGCCAACGGCACGGCGGCGCAGAAGGCCGAGTTCGACACGTTCCGCCACGACAACGAGGCGTGGCTCGATCCCTACACCCTCTTCCGCACCCTCCTCGACCTCCATCACGGCGACGCCCGCTGGCCCCTCTGGAACGAGGGGATCCGGACCCCCGCCGCCGCGAAGGCGTGGATCGGCACCCTCTCCGCGGCGGAGAAGGCGAACGTCGCCCGGGACCGCAGCTTCCACGCCTACGTCCAGTGGATCGCCTACGCCCAGTGGGAGAAGACGAAGTTCCATGCGGACAAGGCGGGCGTCGAGCTGATGGGGGACATCCCGTTCGGCGTCAGCCGCTACAGCGCCGACGTCTGGGCCGACCAGGAGCTCTTCGACCTCGACTGGTCGGGCGGCGCCCCGCCGGAACGCTTCTTCCAGACCGACCAGTTCACCGCCCGCTGGGGCCAGAACTGGGGCATCCCCCTCTACGCGTGGGACCGCCACGAGGCGCGGGACTTCGACTGGTGGCGGCAGCGCGTCGCCCTCACCTGCCGCGTCTTCCACGCCTTCCGCATCGACCACGTCCTCGGCTTCTTCCGCATCTACTCCTTCCCCTGGGTGCCGGAGCGCAATGCCGAGTTCACCGACCTCTCCGAGGCCGAGGCGGCGGAGAAGACCGGCGGCCGCCTGCCCCAGTTCCTCCCCCGTCCCGACGCGCCCGAGGAGAACGCCCTCCTCAACGCCGAGGAGGGGTTCCACCTCCTCTCGGTGATCCTCGAGGCGGCGAAGCAGGCGAAGAACGCGCGCGTGATCGCCGAGGACCTCGGCGTCGTCCCCGACTACGTCCGCCCGCTCCTCCACAACCTCGGGATCGCCGGCTTCACCATCCCCCACTTCGAGCGGGTCTCCGACGAGGACCGCTCCCTCAAGCGCCAGTCGACCTACCCCCCGATCAACCTCGTCACCTACGCGACCCACGACCACCAGCCGCTGGCGACGCTCTACACCGACATGGTCGCCCACTGGACGGGACCGGACGGCGACGAGGGCTGGCGGGAGATCAGCCGCCTGGCCGAGTGGCTGGGGATGGACCCGATCGAGATGCCGCGCACCTTCACGCCGCAGCTCCATGCCCGCTTCATGGAGGTCCTCCTCCAGACGCCCTGCTGGCTCGCGGTCTTCATGATCACCGACCTCTTCGGCAGCCGCCAACGCTTCAACGAACCCGGCTCGAGCGGGGCGAGCAACTGGAGCCAGCGCCTCGACCGCTCCCTCTCCGCCTACCGGGACGATCCCGATTCGGGCGCCCGCATCGCCGCCTGCACCCGGCTGATCTCCGCGACGGGCCGGGGCTAAAGTTCGCTTACTCGCCCTTCTTCTTCGGCCCCGCCGTCCGGGCAGGGGCCGTCGGCGCGGCGGATGTCGCCCCGGCACTCGTCGAGGCGGGCGCGGCGGGTGTCGTTGCTGCCGCCGAGGAGGGGACGGGGACGAGGGAAAGGGCTTTCACCGGTGTCTGGACGTCGAAGGTCCGCTCCACCTGGTTGAAGATCCCCTGGACGGGTAATCCGTTCGCCCCGAGGAGCTCGACCATCAGGGTGTAGCGGCCTGCCTTCAGGTCGTTCCAGACTATCTTCTTCCCCACGGGGACCGTCGTGTCCCGGTGATTGAGGCGGTAATGGATCAGGCATTCGGAGGCCCCCTCCCCCTGGACGAGGAAATCGAGGGCCAGCTTCGCCGAGGGGAGGCCGAGTTTCCCCGCCTCCTCGGTGAAGAGCGTCCCCCCGGCGGGATCGTTCACCGTCAGCCACGGCGTCCCCGGGACGAGGGCGTTCTGGAAATCGCGGCGGTGGACGAAGAAGCGCGAGGAGGCGAAGGCCTCGCCGTTCCCGAGCATCCGTCCCTCCCCGTCGATGGCGTAGACGCGGAGGAAATGGCCCCCTTCGGTGAGGTTCGGCAGGCCGAGGGGGACCGCCGGGTCGTCGATGTCGATCGGGGCCTGGTTGTCGAGGATCACCCGCAGCGGGGCGCACCCGGCGGGGACGGGGGGCAGATGGTCGACCCCGACGCTGACGAGGGTCGCCGCCCCCTCGACCACCGCCTCGTTTTCCGGGGAAAGGATCTCGACCCGGGGCGGAAGCGCATGGGAGAGCGGCTGGCCTGAATTCAGGCTTTGGCTTTGACCGGAGGCCGGGTTTGCCGGAACGTCTTCGGCATGGGCAAGGGTAAGAGCGGTCAGACCAAGAGCGAGGGCAAGAACACCGAGCGCCAAGGCACGCGTCGCCGGGGAACTTCCTCCGCACAAAGCCAGGCGATGACGCATCACGCCGCACAGAGTGTCCCAACGAACCCCCTTCGGTCAACCCCCGCCCTGCCCGCCCTCGACGGCCTTCCCGACTGGCCCCTCGTCCTTACCCTTCCCGCCACGTTCCTCGATCCCCTCGCGACGCTCCGCTGCGGGCAGGCCTTCTGCTGGTCGGCCGTCACGGTGGGGGGAAAGCGGGTCTGGCGCGGCATGTCGGGACCCCATCCCTTCCTCCTCGTCGAGGGGGAGAAGGAGCACACCGTCCACAGCCCGACCGCCACCCCCGCCGCAGCGGCCCGCTACTTCAACCACGGCCTCGACGTCGAAGCCCTCCTCGCCTCCTTCCCCGACGATCCGTGGATGGCCCGCGCCCTCGCCTATTGCGGCGGCATGCGGATCGTCCGGCAGGAGGCGTGGGAAACCCTCGCCACCTTCATCTGCTCCGCCGTGAAGCAGGTCCCCCAGATCGAGGCGATCCACATGGACCTCCGCCGCACCTTCGGCGCCGAGGTCGCTCCCGGCTTCCACGCCTTCCCCACGCCCGCCGCCCTCGCCGCCGCCGGAGAGGAGGCGCTCCGCCGCTGCCGCCTCGGCTTCCGCGCGAAGGGGCTCCACGGCACCGCCGTCGCCGTCGCCGCCGGGAAGGTCGACCTCGCCGCGCTCGAACACCTCCCCACCGACGAGGCCCGCGCCCGATTGGTGACCCTCCCCGGCGTCGGCCCGAAGATCGCCGACTGCGTCCTCCTCTTCGGCTACGGCCGCCCCGAGGCCTTCCCCATCGACGTCTGGGTCGAGCGCATCCTCCGCCGCCTCTATTTCCGGGGGAAAAAGCTCCCGTCGAAGGAGCGGCTCCAACGCTTCGCCGAGACCCACTTCGGCCCGTGGCGCGGCCACGCCCAGCAATACCTCTTCCACTGGGTCCGCACCGCCCGCCCGCCCGAGGCGATGGACCCGCCGAAAAAGAAAGCGCCAAAAAAGAAATCGAAGCCGAAGAAAAGCCGATTACACTAAAAGCCCTCCTCGCTCCTTAGTGTGAATACCCCCCCCTTCCCGCTCCGTCTCGGTGGACGCCTCTTCCTTCTCTCCATTCCCCTCACCGCCGGGTTGATCGTCTTCCTCTCCGCCTTCGCCACCTACGTCTACACCCTCGCCCCCAGCGTCACGCTCGAGGACTCGGGGGAACTCCTCACCGCCGCCGTCACCCTCGGCGTCCCCCACTCCCCCGGCTATCCGCTCTGGACGACCCTCGCCCACCTCTTCTCCGCCCTCATCCCCTTCGGCAACGTCGCCTGGCGGGTCCATCTCTCCTCGGCCCTCTTCGGCGCGGCGGCCAGCGGGATGGTGGCGTGGCTCGTCGCCGATTCGGTGAAGTGGCTCTGCGGCGGGCGCGACGCCGAGGCGCAGCTCCCGCCCCGGCTCCTTCCCCTCGCCTCGGGCCTCGCGGCGGGCCTCACCATCGCCTTCAGCGACGTCATGTGGACCCAGTCGGTGATCGCCGAGGTCTACCCCCTCAACGCCCTCCTCCTCCTCGGCATCCTGATCTCCTTCTATCGCTGGTGCCAGGCCCCGGAGCGGACGGGCTGGCTCCTCGCCACCCTCTTCTCCTTCGCCTTCGGCCTCTCGAACCATCACGGCCTCCTGATGCTGATGTTCGTCTTCCCCCTCGCCGTCTGGCGGACCCGCCCCGGCTTCCTCCTCGATTTCCTCGTCGCCTACCTCTTCATCGGCGGAGCCGTCCTCGCCGGCCTCGCCTGGCTCTCCGCCGACCCCCTCCTCCAGAAGAGCGCCCAACGCTTCGAGTTCCTCCTCCTTGCCCTCGTCGTCGCCATCGCCCTCTGGCGCGGGGCGCTCCGGAACGAGCGGCGGAGCGTGCCGCGCCTCGTCCTCGGCGCGCTTTCCGGGGTCCTCCCCGCCGCCGTCGTCGCGTGGGGGCTGGGCGGCTGGTTCGAGCTCCAGACGACGAGCGGGGCGGTCCTCCTCGGCCTCTTCGCCCTCGTCGGCGGCGCGATCGCCCTCTCCCGGCTCGACTGGGGCTTCATCGTGAAGGCCCTCTTCCTCGTCGGCCTCGGCCTCCTTCCCTACCTCGTCATGCCCCTCTACTCCTCGACGAATCCGCCGATGAACTGGAGCTACGCGCGGGAGACCTCGGGCTTCTTCCACGCCGTCAGCCGGGGCCAGTACGCCGACAACCTGACGAACCTGATCGAGACAAGCATCGGCCCCATCGTCGGCACCGCCGCCCCCGCCGAGGTCGCCGAGACCGACGTCGCCCCGAAGGAGAGCCGCCTCTTCCTGACGGCAAAGTCGGTCGTCCCCTACTTCGAGGGCCTCGTCGACAACTTCACCCTCCCCCTCTGCCTCCTCGCCTTCCTCAGCCTCTTCCTCTTCGGCGACCTCGCCCCCGGCCCCCGGCGGTGGCTCTTCTTCCTCGGCGTCGCCTTCCTCTTCCTCTCCTTCTTCCTCACCCTCATGGCCCCGCCCCCGGCCTGGGACAAGCTGACGTGGAAGATCCGCCGGGAGTTCTACCTTCCCGCCCATTGCATCTTCGCCATCGCGATGGGCTACGGCGTCGCCGGGGGGATCCTCGCCCTGCGCCGCTATTCCCCCGACCTCCCGGTCTCCCTCTACGCGCTCGCCCCCCTCCTCGGCCTCCTGCCCTTCGGGACGAATTACGCGACCTCGACCCAGCGGGGCCACTGGTTCGGCTGGGAATACGGGACCGAGATGCTCCGCCCGCTCGAGAAGGGGGCCGTCGTCTTCGGCGGGACCGATCCGGGCCGCTTCGTCCCCACCTTCATGATCTTCTGCGAGAGCAGGGAACCCGCCCGCTGGAAGCGCGATCCCTCCTTCGACCGCTCCGACCTCTACCTCATCACCCAGAACGCCCTCGCCGACGGCTGGTACCTCCGCTACCTCGCCGACCAATACGACGTCGGCGAGCGGATCACGAAATACGACGCCTTCGAGAAATGGCTCGGCCGCGACCGCGCCTACCCCGCCGAGGGCCTCCGGATGCCGACGCTGGAAGACCTGACGAACTCGATGGACTCGGCCCTCCGCGCGAAGCGGCCGATGCAGGAACAGGCCTTCCAGACGAACTCCGACCTCTCCCGCCTCCTCTTCGAGCGGAACAAGGACCGCCACGCCTTCTACGTCGAGGAAAGCTTCCCGATCCTCTGGATGTATCCCCGCCTCGTCCCTGCCGGGCTCATCCTCAAGATCGAGAGTACCCCCCTCGCCGCGATCCCGCCCGAGGCGATCGCCCGGGACCGCGCCTATTGGAAGGCCCTCGTCGCCCGCTTCCTCGCCGATCCCGCCTTCCTCGACGACGACGACGCGCGCGTATCCTTCTCCAAGCTCCGCCTCTCCATCGGGAACGCCTACGCCTACCGCCACCTGACCGAGGAGACCCTCGAGGCCTACGACGAGGCCCTCCAGCTTTCCCCCTTCATGCCCGAGGCCGTCATCCGCAAGGTCTGCTTCCTCCTCTCCGTCGACCGCTTCGACGAGGCCGAGGCCCTGACCCGCGCCGCGATGCTCGACGACCCCCGGAGCGCCGAGTTCGAGAAACTCCCCATCCGCATCGCCGTCTTCCGCAAGCTGGCCGCGCAGGAACGGATCGACCTCGCCGCCATCGCGGCGAACCCCCGTTCCCCCGACCCGGCCCCCTACAACCGGCTCTTCTCCGCCTACATCACCCGGCAAAAGATGCCCGAGGCCGCCACCCTCCTCGGCCAGATCCTCGCCCGGGAAAGCCTTTCCCCCCAGGATCTCGCCACGTTCTCCCGTCCCTTCGTCGACTCGGGCGAGGCCTACCTCATCGAGCCGATCGTCGCCGCCCAGGCCCGCCTCCACCCCGGCGACATCTCCCTCCGCTACCAGGCCGCCGCCATCCACGCCAACGCCCAGCATCCCGAGGAAGCCTTCCGCGACCTCGCCGCCGCCCTGGCGATGAAGGGAGGCGACACGCCGATCCGCGCCGCCCTCACCGATGATCCGGCCTGGGACCCCTACCGCGAGACCCCCGCCTTCCAAAGCATCGCCCTCCCCGCCGCCCCTCCCTCCCCCCAACCCACGCGCTAAGTTCCGCCCCGCCATGTCCCTCCCCTTCCTCAACCCCATCCCGGCCCAGATCGCCGCCGTCGCCGATTACGAGCCCTTCGCCAGGGAGCGCCTCTCCGAGGGAGCCTGGGCCTATTACGCGGGCGGCGTCGCCGACGAGATCACCCTGCGGCGGAACCGCGAGGCCTTCGACACCCTCCTCCTCCAGGGCCGCGCCCTCGTCGACCTCCCCGGCATCGACACGCGGACGACCCTCTTCGGGAAGATCCACGCCGCCCCGCTCCTCCTCGCCCCCGTCGCCTACCAGAAGATGGCCCATCCCGACGGGGAACTCGCCACCGCCCTCGGGGCCGCGGCCGGCGGGGCCGGGATGATCGTCAGCACCGAGGCCAGCGTCCCCTTGGAGGAAATCGCCCGCCAGGCCGAGGCGCCCTCGCCGCTCTGGTTCCAGCTTTATTTCCGGCCCGACCGCGCCGTCACCGCCGACCTCGTCCGCCGCGCCGAGGCGGCGGGCTACCAGGCCCTCGTCGTCACCGTCGACGCCCCGGTGAACGGCCCCCGGAACCGGCAGCAGCGGGCCGGCTTCGCCCTCCCGCCCGGCGTCGGCGCGGCCAACCTGGCGGGCTATCCCCCCGCCCCCACGTTCGCCGGCGGCGGCCTGGAGGAACTCCTCGCCTTCGCCCCGACGTGGAAGGACATCGCGTGGCTCCGCTCCCTCACCCCGCTGCCGATCCTCCTGAAAGGCGTCCTCTCCCCCGACGACGCCGCCCTGGCGCTGAAGGAAGGCGTCTCCGGCCTCGTCGTCTCGAACCACGGCGGGAGGACCCTCGACACCCTCCCCGCCACCATCGAGGCCCTCCCCCCGATCGCCGACCGCGTCGCGGGGCAGATCCCCCTCCTCCTCGACGGCGGCATCCGGCGGGGCACCGACATCGTGAAGGCGCTGGCCCTCGGCGCGAACGCCGTCCTGATCGGCCGTCCCTATCTCTTTGCCCTCGCGGCGGCGGGCCCGCTCGGCGTCGCCCACGCCGTCACCATCCTCCGCACCGAGCTGGCGATGGCGATGGCCCTCACCGGCTGCGCCCGGATCGCCGATATCTCCCCGTCGGTTCTCTGGAAAAAGTAAGGACTCGTAAAGGGAGCCCAAGGGAGGTAGGTTCCTCCGTCCCATGAGTTCCGAAGCGCCCCAGCCCCCGCCCGTTCCCGACTTCGAGCGTCCCGTCCTCCACGCCCCCGGCGGGGAAAAGGACGTGCTGCTCCATTCGTGCTGCGCCCCCTGCGCCGGGGAGGTGATGGAGGCGATGCTCGCCTCGGGGATCCGCTACACCATCTACTTCTACAACCCGAACATCCACCCCCGGGAGGAATACGAGCTGCGGAAGACCGAGAACATCCGCTTCGCCGAGAAACTCGGCATCCCCTTCGTCGACGCCGACTACGACACCGACAACTGGTTCGCCCGCGTCAAGGGAATGGAATGGGCCCCCGAGAAGGGCGAACGCTGCACCGCCTGCTTCGACATGCGCTTCGAGCGGACCGCCCTCTACGCCCACGAGAACGGCTTCAAGGTCATCACCAGCTGCCTCGGCCTCTCCCGCTGGAAGGACATGAACCAGATCAACGCCAGCGGCGTTCGCGCCGCGGCCCGCTACGCCGACGTCAGCTACTGGACCCACAACTGGCGGAAGAAGGGCGGCGCCGACCGGATGCTCGACATCAGCAAGCGGGAGGAATTCTACGCCCAGCAGTACTGCGGCTGCGTCTACTCCCTCCGCGACACGAACAAATGGCGGACCAGCCAGGGCCGGGACAAGGTCGTCATCGGAAAAGACTGGTACGGAGCCGACTCCAAGGGCGAGGGCGGTTAAGACCGCGCCTCAATTCTTCCCGGCGACCGGCGCGGCCGCCTTTTCCTTGAAATCGGAAGTCGTGATCTCGTTCCGGTTGTGGAGTTCCCCCACCACGAAGCCGAGCCGGTAATCGATCAGGAACTTCGACGGCGCGGCCCCTCCCGGTACGGCGCAGCTATCATAGGAGAAATCTAGGGCCTCCATCTCGGCCAGCACCCACGCCATGTCGACGGGGGCGTCGAGGTGGGCCTTCGCCCGCAAGAGGGTGTAATCATCGGCGGCGAACCACATGAAGCCGACGAAGTGGTTGGATATCTTCTCGACCCGGTTGTTGAACGGCTGGTCGGGCTTCGGGGAGAAGGCGATCCGGTAGACCGCCCGCCCGTCCCACGTCTCCTTGCCGTCGAGCTTCACGTTGAAGCGCGGGGCCATCTTCCGCAGCGAAAATGTCATCTTGAACTTCTGGCTCAGGCGGGCCTGCTTCTGCTGCTCCTCCGTCACCTTCCCGGCCTGGCCGACCACGGTGAACTCCGACTGCGCCCCCGGGGAAACCTGCATCTCCAGGTTGGAGACCGACTCGGCCTCCCCGTTCGCCTTGATCTTGTCGAACGTCACCTTCTGGTGGTACTCGAAGCGGGAGAGGTTCTTCTCGTCAGCCTCCGATTTTTCGAGGCCCTTTGCCACGATCTGGTCGACCGTAAGGTCGGTGGCCCTCACCGCCCCGACCCCGGCAAAAAAGGTCCCACCAACGAAAAGAAACAGACAGGAGGAGCGCAGCCATTGCATTCTCATGCGAAAACTATACTCTCTTTTGGCCATGTCACATACAAAGCTCTTTATCCCCGGCCCGGTCGAAGTCTCCGCCAAGACCATGGCGGCCTTTTCCAAGCCGATGATCGGCCACCGGAGCAAGGACTTCCAGAATCTCTACGCCTCGATTCAGCCGGGCCTGCAGAAGCTCTTCATGACGCGGCAGCCCGTCTTCGTCAGCACTTCCTCCGCCTGGGGCGTGATGGAGGGGGCGATCCGCAACCTCGTCGCCAAAAAAGTGCTGACCTGCATGAACGGGGCCTTCTCCGACAAGTGGTACGACGTCGCCCTGAAGGCGGGCAAGCAGGCCGAGAAGCTCCAGGTCGAGTGGGGCCAGCCGATCCGCGGCGCCGCCATCGAGGAGAAGCTGAAGACCGGCGAATTCGACGCCGTCACCCTCATCCATAACGAGACCTCGACCGGGACCATGAGCCCCATCGAGGAGATCGCCGAGGTCGCCCGCCGTTATCCCGACGTCTCCTTCATCGTCGACGTCGTCTCCTCCCTCTCCGTCCTTCCGATCGACTTCGACGCCCTCGGCTTCGACGTCCTCCTCGCCGGAACGCAGAAGGCCCTCGCCCTTCCCTCGGGCGCCTCGGTCTTCTCCGTCTCGGAAAGGGCCTTCGCCAAGGCGGAAAAGCAGAAGGACCGCGGCTATTACATCGATTTCCTCGAGTTCAGGAAGAACCACGAGTCGTCGATGACCCCGACGACCCCCTCCATCGCCCACTTCTACGCCCTCCAGAGCAAGCTGGAGGACATGGAGGCCGAGGGCGTCGAGGCCCGCCACGCCCGCCACCTGAAGAACGCCACGATCACCCGCGCCTGGGCGAAGAACCACGGCTTCGAACTCTTCCCCGACGCGGGCTACGAGTCGATCGGCCTCACCTGCGTCCGCAACGTCCGCAATGTCGACATCGCGAAGGTCATCTCCCACCTGAAGGCCAACCACCACGCCGTCATCGACGGCGGTTACGGCAAGATCAAGGGGACGACGTTCCGCATCTCGCACATGGGCGATGAGAGCACCGCCAACATCGAGCAGCTCCTCGGCTGGCTCGACGAAGGGCTCAAGAGTCTCTAGCTCTCAGTCGTCATGCGCATCCGGGCTCCCCGTTTCTTCGAACGCTTCCGACTCTACCGCTGCTGGGTCGACCTCCGCGGCCGCCACAAGGTCGCACGCTGGGACAAGCGGGGCCGCCCCGTGCCGCCTCCCGGCGCGTTCAAGCAGCAGACCCTCCGCGAATACGGGAAAAAATACGGCGTCCGCACCCTCCTCGAAACCGGCACCCTGCACGGGGACACCCTCTTCCGCCTCCTGGGGGACTTCGACGCCCTCTATTCCATCGAGCTCTCGGAGGAACTCCACGCCAAGGCGCAGAAACGGTTCCGGCCCTTCCCCCACGTCCACCTGATCCAGGGGGATAGCGGCGCGAAGATGAAGGAAGTCCTCCCCCGCCTCGCCGGTCCCACCCTCTTCTGGCTCGACGGCCACTACTCGGCAGGCGAGACCGCCCAGGGCGACCTCAACACGCCGATCTTCATGGAACTGGAGACGATCTTCTCCCGGAGCCCCTTCGACCACGTCATCCTGATCGACGACGCCCGGGACTTCGGCGGCGTCGACAGCCACTACCCCACCCTCGACCGCCTCCAGGCTTTCATCGCCGAGAAGGGCGGGCCGAAGTGGCGCTTCGAGGTCGCCGACGACATCATCCGGGTCACCCCCGACGCTTAGTTCTGCTCGCAGGGCTTCGGCTCCATGAACCCCTCACCTCCCAGGCCGCCGCAGCGCCTCCTCCTCGTCCGCCGCCGCTACCTGGGAGACATCGTCCTCCTCGATCCCCTGCTCCGCGCCCTGCGGCACGCCCTCCCCGGACTCCAGCTCACCCTCCTCGTCGACGAGGGCTACGGCCCGATCCAGGCCCGCCATCCGGCCCTCGACCACATCGTCGAGCTTCCCCGACAGCGCCCCGCCGAATCGGTCCTCTCCTACGTCCTCCGCACGGCGGCCACCTTCTGGAAGCTCCGCCGCCACCGCTTCGACACCGCCGTCAACATCAGCCCCGGCTTCCGTGTCCGGCTCCTCCTCCGCCTCGCCCGCATCGGCCGCGTCATCGGCCTCCGCACCGAGGGCGACGCCAAGGCGGCGGGCAAGGACGGCCTCACCGATCCCGTCGTCCGCCCCGCCGCCTTCTTCCAAAGCCGCGGCATCGTCGACCTCTACCTCAGCCTCCTCGAACCCCTCGGCATCGCCCCCCTCGACGACGACGCCTGCCGCCCCTGCCGCTTCTTCTTCCTCGACGACGCCCGGGACGAGGCCGCCGAGCGTCTCCGTCGCGCCTTCCCCTGTTCCTGCCGTCCCCTCGTCCTCATCCATCCGGGGGCACGCCTTCCCTCGCGACGCTGGCCCGCCGCCGCCTTCGCCGAGGCCGCCGCACGCCTCCATGCCGAGAACCGGGCCGACCTCCTCCTCGTCTGCGGCCCCGGCGAGGAGCCGCTCCTGGAGGAAATCGCGGCCCTGCTTAAAAAACGGGGCCTCTCCCTCCCGGCGCTCCCCGCCCTGCCGCTCGAGCTCTTCGCCGCCCTCTGCGAGAAAGCCGCCGTCTACCTCGGCAACGACACCGGCTCCATGCACCTCGCCGCCGCCGCCCTCCCGCCCACGGGAAAGATCGTCGCCCTCTTCGGCTCCCAATCGACGACGCTCTGGGCCCCCGTCGGCACCGGCCACCGCCTCCTCCAGCCTCCCCTCCCTTGCGGCACGGCCTGTCTCGCGCCGGAGACCTGCCGCCCCGAGAACGATTACACCACCCGCTGCATCGCCCGGATCGGGATCGACGAAGTCGTCGCCGCCGTCTTGGCTGCCCTCCCAAGCTGAAGTCTGCCATGCGCGTCACCATCGCCATCCCGACGTACAACCGGTCCCGCTGGCTCGCGGAGACCCTCGCCTCCCTCGCGGCCCATCGGCACTCCCTCGCTGCCGATCAGCTCGAAGTCCTCGTCGTCGACAACGCCTCGACCGACGCCACGGCGGAAATCGTCCGCCCCCACCTCGACCGCCCCGGCTGGCGCTACCTCGTCGAGACCGAGCAGGGCCTCAACCACGCCCGGAACCGCGCCGTCCGCGAGGCCCGGGGAGAAATCCTCGTCTTCCTCGACGACGACGTCCTCCTCCATCGCGGCTGGCTCGACGCCCTCCTCTCCCCGTGGGATCGCCCCTCGGAGGGAGGCGAAGCCATCGGGGCCGTCGGCGGCGAGGTCATCCCCGTCTTCCCCGAGGGGTGCCCCTTCTGGCTCGAAGGATGGGCCACCCCCCTCGCCCACCGCGCCGACCCCGGCCCCCTCACCCCCCGCCAAATGCCGATGGGGGCCAACGTCGCCTTCCGCAAATCGGTCTTCGACCGCTTCGGCCTGTTCCGCCCGGAGCTCGACCGCAACGGCAAGAACGCCCTCTCCGGCGGCGAGACCGAGATGTTGAAACGGCTCCATCGGGGCGACAGCCAGGGAAGCCTGGCCGTCTGGTTCGTCCCCGCCGCCGCCGTCGACCACCAGTTCCCCGCCTCCCGGATGAATCTCGGCTACGTCTGCCGCCACGGCTACGACTCCTCCCGCTCCCGCGTCCTCGAATCCCTCGCCGACCCGGAACGGAGCCGGGGAGCGAAGCTCGCCTACGGCCTCAGCCGCCTTCTCCTCCATCTCCCGCGCGGCCTCCTGCTCCTCCTCGCCGCCCTCTTCCTGAACGGCCTCAACCGGACCGACACGGCGCGGAAGACCCTCCTGCGGGCCGCCCGTTCCGGCGGCTACGTCGCCCAGATCGTCCGTTCCCTCCCCCGACTCCTCCTGCCCTCATGACCCCCCAGACCGCCACCCCCGACTTCCGCGTCGTCGTCTCCTCGTGCGACGCCTACGCCGACCTCTGGCCCTTCTTCTTCCATCTCCTCTTCACCCATTGGCCCGGGATCCCGCAGCCCGTCTACCTCGTCTCCGACAAGCGGACCTATGCCGACCCCCGCGTCGCCACCCTCGCCCTGGGCCGGGACCGCCATTGGGCCAGCAACACCCTCGAAGCCCTCGCCCAGATCCCCGCCGAGACGGTCCTCTACCTCCAGGACGATTACTTCCTCACCGCGCCGGTCGATCCCGCCGGCATCCGCCTCCTCGCCCGCCACCACATCGCCTCCGAGGCCCTCGCCACCTCCCTCTGGAACCGGAAGGCCGTCGCCGATCCCGCCCACCCGTCGGGGACGCCCGGCCTCGTCGCCTGCGCCCCGGAAAACGAATGGGTCTTCGATTTCCAGGCCGCGTTCTGGGACAAGGAAGGGATGGCCGCCCTGATCACGCCGGGCTGGACGCCATGGCATGCCGAAGGGGTAATGAACGAGGCCGCGCGGGCCCACCCCGGAAAATTCCACACCCTCACCGAGACCGGCCCCCGCGTCCTCCCCTATCTCCAGGCGATCCGGGGTGGGCTATGGCTCCCCGAGGGGAAAGCCCTCTGCCACGCCCGCGGTCTCCGTCCGAACTTCGCCTATCGCCCCTGCGCCCCCTTCCAGGCCGGATTCCTGAATCGCTTCTGGCGCAGCTTCCTCAAGCGGCGGGGCCGGACCTACCGCAAGCGCCATCCGCTTCCCGACGTCCTGACTCCCTTGCCCTAAAGCTATCGAACCTTGATCCCGAAGAGCCGGGAAAGGGCGACCTGCATTCGGTAACGGAGCGGCGGATGCCACCGGAAGTCGGGCCACGCCCTGCGCAGCGCGGCGACGAACGCGCCCATCGCCACCTGCCCGAGATGGACCTCGTCCCGGAAAAAACACGCGCGACTCAACCCCTCCCCATCGACCAGGGCCCCGTCATAATCGACGAAGGCAAGGCCGCGCTCCCCGCACAAAGCCTGCAGGCGACGATTGAAAGCCCGCGTCACCTCGTTCCGCACCGCGCACGAGCCGAGCCGCGGATACTCCCCTTCCAGCACCTCGCCCAATCGGGTCGACGGCGGCACGGAACAAAACAGGACCGTGCGGCCCGGCCCCGCCAGATCGCGGGCGGCATCGAAATAGACCTCCGCGCACTCGGCCGCCAGCGCGGCAAAAGGCCGCCCCTGCCGCTCCGCCTGCCTCAGGATATGAAACCGGCAATCGATCTCGCCGAAGCAAAACAGCACCGCCGCGCCCGGCGGCACCGCCCGGGCGAGGACCTCCCCGACCTTCTCCCGTCCCGCCGTGCTGCTCCCCTCCCGCGCCAGGCTCCACGCCAGCACGGGCCCGACGCGGAACGTGCGGAAACAGGGAAGCCGATCGACCGAGCGCTCCGGCCAGACCGGCACGAGACGGTCCTGTCCCGAAAAGAAAGAGACATGACTGTCCCCGATGCAATAAAGCACCGTCTCAGGCTCCCCATTTTTGAATCGTCGCATCGAAGGGGGCACTGTAGAGGCTGTCATCCATTTTGGGAAGGCCGCGCCGGAGGGGCCCTCTAGGCGTGCGATGCCGCCGCGTGCCTGCATGGCATGTCAGGCAACGCGGCCTTCCCAAAATGGATGACAGGCTCTAGCTTCTCTTCATGAATTTTAAAGAGGTTAAGCAGCGCCTCGCCTATTCCCTCTGGTATCGGGGGAAATTCCGCGCCCCCGCCGCCAACCTCGCCCTGACCTACGCCAACGATCAGAAGACCGACGGCGTCGGCTCCCAGGTCCACCGCCTCTACGGCCTCCATGCCCTCTCCGGGTTCCTGCACATCCCCTACGTCCACACCCCGCTCCTCCGCGTCGACTACGGAGGCCTCGCCGCCCATGAGAACAACGAGATCGACGCCACCCTCGTCGACCGCGCCAACGCCCTCTTCGCCCCCCCGTCCGACATTTCCCTGCCGGAGCGCCACGAGACGCGCACCCTTCCGGTCCTCACCCTGAAAGGTGCCGCCGCCCTCCGCCGCGACGCGGAGCGCCTCGGTCCCGGAGGCTTCCTCCTCGCCCGCATCACCGAGCCCCACCGCATCCTCGACCTCTTCCCCGACGCCTACGCCGAGACCACCCGCATCTCCCCCTTCGTCAACGAGCCCGTCCCCCCGCTCCGCATCGCCCTCCACGTCCGCCGGGGCGACCTCGCCGCCCTCGACCCGAAGCGGATCCTGCCGAATCGCTACTACCTCGCCCTCGCCCGGAACCTCGCCGCGCTCCTCGACCGCCTCGCCATCCCCTATCGCTTCGAGCTCCACACCGAGCTCCCGACCCGCGCCTTCGTCATGGCCAACCACCACGCCGGGATGCCGCTGAAGAAAGGCCTTCCGGAAAAGCAGACCCTCCTCGATCCCGCCGCCGACCGCATCGAGGAATTCGACACCCTTCCCCGCCTCTCGAAATTCATCAACACCGATCCCCTCGAGAGCCTTCAGCGCCTCGCCACCGCCCACATCCTCATCACCAGCCATTCCTCCTTCAGCTACCTCTCCGCCGTCCTGAACCGCCGCGCCGTCATCGCCTACCACCCCTTCTGGCACAAGCCGATGAGGCACTGGCTCCCCGTCAACGACGACGGGGCCTTCGAGGCCGCCGACTTCCACGCCGCCCTCGGCCGGCTCTTGCAGTAAGGCTCCCTTTTCGGTTGGATCATCCGCACCCCTTTCCGATGGACACCCCTTCCTCCCTCCCCCTGAGCGTCGTCCTCATCGCCCGGAACGAGGCCCGGAACCTGCCGACCTGCCTCGACGCCGTCGCCGGATGGGTCCGGGAAATCGTCGTCGTCGTCAACGACTGCACCGACGGGACCGAGGAGATCGCCCGCCGCTACGGCGCCCGGGTCATCCCCCATCCGTGGGAAAACTTCCGGGAACAGAAAAACGTCGCCCTCGCCCAGGCCACCCAGCCGTGGATCCTCGCCCTCGACGCCGACGAGCGGATCACCCCCGCCCTGCGCGGGGAGATCGTCGCCTTCCTCGCCGGAGCCGACGCCGATCAAAGCCTCGCCGCCGAATCCCCCCGCCTCGTCACCTTCCTCGGGCGGGCCATCCGCCACGGCGACTGGTATCCCGACCGCGGCCTCCGCCTCGTCCGGCGCGGCCAGGCCCGCTGGACCGGCGCGCACGACCATTGCAAGCTCGTCGCCGAGGGCCGGGGCCCGATCCACCGATTCCGGAGCGATCTCGATCACGCCTCGTTCCCCGACCTCGCCAGCCTCGTGAGGAAGACCCCCTTCCATGCCGACAACTTCGTCCGCACCTGCCGGGAACGGGGCCGCCGCTGGCACCTCCTCCAGGCCGTGATCCGTCCTCCCTGGCGCTTCTTCCGGGGCTACGTCCTGAAGCGGGGCTTCCTCGACGGCTATCCCGGCCTCGTCGTCGCCGTCGCCGTCGCCTACGAAACCTTCATCCGCTACGCGCGGCTGTACGAATCCGAGCTCGCATCGAGCTCCGCCTCAGAATGAGCAAGCCCCTCCTCCGCATCGACTTCGCCGACTTCGGCAACTTCGACAAGAACGACAACCTCTTCGTCCGCTTCCTCTCGACCCGCTTCGACGTCCGCATCACCGACGAGCCCGACGTCCTGATCTACTCCGACTTCGGCCACCGGCACCGCCTCTACGCGACGAAGAAAGTCTACTACACCAACGAATCGACCCCCGCCGACTTCGCGGGCGGCCAGTGCGACTACGCGCTCACCTCGTTCCCGTCCGACGGCGAGCGGAACTTCCGCCTCCCCTACTACGCCCTCCTCGGCGACCCGGCGAAGCTCATCAAGGAACGGACGCCGGAGGAAGTCGAGCGGATCGCCGCGCGGCAGACCGAGTTCTGCGCCTTCGTCGTCAGCCAGGACCACGGGAGGAAGACCGCGAACCGGATCAACTTCTTCCACCGCCTTTCCAAGTACAAGAAAGTGAACTCGGGCGGCCGCATCCTGAACAACGTCGGCGGCCCGCTCGGTCCGACGCGGGAGGACAAGCTCTCCTTCCTGCGGAAACACAAGTTCATGATCGCCTTCGAGAACGGCAACCATCCCGGCTACGTCACCGAGAAGATCTACGACGCCATGGAGGCCCGCTGCATCCCGATCTACTGGGGGACGCCCGAGGTCGTGAAGGACTTCAACCCGGAGAGCTTCATCAACGCCTCCTCTTTCCGCACCCCCGACATGGCCGTCGCCCGAATCATCGAGGTCGACAACGACCCGGAGCTCTACCACAAGATGCTGGCCGCGCCGTTCTTCCACGGAAATGTCCCGAACGTCGCGTTTGATCCCGTCCCCCTCTGCGAGTTCTTCGAGAAGATCGTGACCGATCCGCATCCGCCGGTCTCGGCGGGAAAGAAGGGGCTGTTCGGACGCTGGACGCTGGCCAAGCGGGATAAGTACGCTCCCCGCGGGAACTAGGCCCTGATCCCCTGCTGGGCGGCCATCCGGGCGAAGGTGCCGCCCTGCGCCAGCAATGCGTCGAACGAGCCCTCCTCGATCAGCCTTCCCTGGGAAAGGACGATCACCCGGTCCATCGCCCGCAGCGTCGCGAGGCGATGGGCCACGCAGATCACCGTCCGGTTCTCGGAGAGCCGCTCCAGGGCCTTCTGCACCTCCCGTTCCGCCTCGGCGTCGAGGGCCGCCGTCGGCTCGTCGAGGATCAGGATCGGCGCGTTGCGGATGAAGGCCCGCGCGATGGCGAGCCGCGCCCGCTGCCCGCCGGAGAGGCGGACGCCCCGCTCCCCGATCTGCGTTTCATATCCCTGGGGCAATCCGAGGATGAAATCGTGGGCATGGGCCGCCCGCGCCGCCTCCTCGACCTCGGCCCGGGTCGCGGGGGAACCCGACCTCCCGCAGGCGATGTTTCCGGCGACCGTCATGTCGAAGAGGACCGCCTCCTGGCTCACCAGGCCGATCCGGGCGCGCAGGTCGCGCATCGAGGCGTCCCGCAGGTCGATCCCGTCGAGGGAGACCGCCCCCGCCGTCGGATCGTAGAAGCGGAGCAGGAGATTCAGGAGCGTGCTCTTGCCGCTCCCGCTCTCCCCGGCGATGCCGAGGCGGGTTCCCTTCGGGATCTCGAGGTCGAGGCCCTTGAGAATCTCCGCCTCGCCGTATCCGAAGCGGACCCCGCGCAAGGACAGGCCCCGGCCGAACTCGGGCAGGCGGACCGGTTCCGCCTTCTCCCGCACCGTCGGCTCCATCTGCAACACCTCCTCCAGCCGGGAGATCGCCACGCCGACCTCCTTCACGATCACGTGGAGCAGGGCGATTTTCTTGAACGAATTCTGGAACGCGACGACCCCGAAGAGGAAGGCGATGATGTTCGCCACCGGCACCTTCTCGGAGAAAATATAGAGGAGGAGGACGCCGAGCCCGAACATCGAGATCACCTCGATGATCGGATTCACCAGCTGCCGGGCCTGGACCCGCTTCAGGTTGAACCGCTTCAGCTCCGACGAATGACCGGCGAAGCGGGCTGCCTGCGTCTCCTCCAGCCCGAAGGCCTTCACGACGCGGATTGCCCCGAGCGATTCGACCAGGAGCGACGATTGGAGCACCGTCTGGCCGATCGTCCCCTGGTTCGCCCGCCGCACCTTCTTGCCCAGGATGCGGACCGGGATGATGCAGAGCGGGATCAGGACGAGGGAGATCAGGGTCAGCCGCCAATCGGCCCAGAGCAGGCCGCCGAGGACGAAGAGGATCGTGAACGGCTCCTTGATCCCGTCGGAGACGCCCCGGTCGAGGCAGTTCTGGATGGCGGCGGTATCGCCCTGCACGCGGGTCATCATGTCCCCCATCTTCGCCCGGTCGAAGTAATCGAGCGAAAGCCCCCCGAGCTTCCGCATGACGGCGACGCGGAGATCGTTCGTCACGTTCTCGCCGACCCAGCTGATGCAGTAGGAGCTCAGGTAGGAGAACAACCCCCGGATTCCGGCAAGGACGGGGAGAAAGAGAAGGACCCCGGTCGTCTGCCGCCAATCGAGCGGCGCGCCGATCTTCGGAATCCAGGCGTCGAGCCACGCCTGGGCGTGATCGAGGAAGCCCTGGCCGGAGGCGAGCGCGGGACCGGCGGAGGGGTCGGCCGAGAGATGGGCGCCGACGACCTTGATCGCGCCGATGATCAGCCCGTTGGAAAGGCCGAACAGGATCCCGAAGACAATCCCCGCCACCTGCCGCTCCCGGTAGGGAAGGAGCCAGGGTTTCAGGAAACCGAATATCCGGCGAATCTCATTCATCGTCGATCCGATTCAGGCAGATGAAACGACGCGGGGCAAGGATCGAAATCCTTGCCCCGTCATCTTCAACGCGATCGGGAAGAGAGGCGCTACCGCGCCGCCGTCGAGGTCGCCGGGGGGGCGTCGCTCTCAAGCGGATTGAGCGGCTGCCCGTCGGGCCGCACGATCCGGGCATTGACGAAGATCAGCAGGTTGCGCTTCACGCTCTGCTTCGCCTTCGACTGGAAGAACCGGCCGACGGCGGGCAGGTCGCCGAGGAACGGCACCTTGTCGTTGATCGTCTGGATATCTTCCCGGATCAGGCCGCCGAGGACGACGGTGTAGCCGTCCCGCAGCGCCACCTTCGTCTGCACATTGCGGATCGCGAAGACCGGCTGGAGCAGGACGTTGTCGGAAAGGGTCACCGGTTCTTGATTCGCGGCCGGAATCTGGATCGGAGAACCGTAATTGATGAACCCTTCAAAGTCGGTCGTCCGGATCGTATCGAAGCTCAGGTCGACCGTTCGATTGTCACCGCCGACGGTCGGCGTCACCGCCAACTCGACGCCAATTTCCCGGTGATCGAACTCGGTCGGGACATAGGGAATGACCGCCGGAGGAGGAATAAGCGTCGTGCCGCTGGCGCTGCCGCTGGGGACCGAGATCGAGAGCGCGGTCGGCGGATCATACCGGGTCGGATAGAAGAACGTCCGGCTAATCGCGATCTTCGAGACGTTACCGGTCTTCGCCCGAAGCGAGGGGCTGGAGAGAAGGTCGGTGCTCGTCTTCTGGGAGAGGGCGTTCAGCGCCGCCAGATACTTCTGCCAGCTCAGGAGGCCGCTGAAGAGAGCCTGATTGCGTACCCCTGTGGCCAATCCTGTCGAAGAGGAACTCCCGCCCGAACCGGTCCCGGCGATTTTCTCAAGGTAGTCGAGGTTGTTGGCGTTCATCCCGTTGGCTCCCCGGAACGAGGTCGCAAAGAAGGGAGAATTCAATTTCATCACCCCCGTCAGCGGGGAGAGAGACCAGTCGACGCTGAGGTCGTTGAGGTCGGTCTGGTTGATCTCGACGAACTTCGCCTCGATGTTGACCATCAGGGTCTGCTTGCTCGTCGCGTTGACGATCGCCTCGAGGAGATCGAGCTGCGAGGAGGTGTTGCGGACCCGGAGGACGCTCGCGGCGGGGAGGTAGGTGGCGTTCGCCCCTTCGGCGTTGAACTCGACTCCCTTGGCGATCAGCTGTTCCTTCACGTCCTGGGAACCGCCGCTCGCGGCGGCGGAGGCGTCGGCGGCGGCGCCGCGGCGGCGGGTCGATCCGCTATCGCCGCCTGCCGCGCTTCCGGCCGAGGCCGAGCTGAAGAAGCCGGGCGGGAGGACGAAGTCGCGGCTGAGGAGATTCTCGGTCGAGTCGGTCAGCGGGATGAAGAAGACCGCAGCCTGATCGACCTTGTATTTCACCTGCGCGTTCTGGGCGATGTAGCGGATCGCCTCGCCGAGCGGGATGTTGCGGAGGCTGAGGGTGATCGGCTTCGACTGGCGGAGGGCGTCGGGACGGGGAATGAAGTTGACCCCGATCCGCTCGGGATCGAGCTGGCGCACCTTGTCGTTGAGGAAGTCGATCGCGCTCTGGAGGCTCTGCTCGGAGAGGTCGAGCTGGGGAATCATGATCGACTTCAGCTTCTGGGTGATCTTGAAGTCGTTCGAGCGGGTGATCGGCCCCCCGTTCGCGTCGGGACCGGGCTGGTTCGTCGGGCCCTGGACGGGGACGTTCCACTTCCCCTCGACCTCGCGGAGGCGACGCTCGCGATTCGCCGAGATCGCCGTGGCGGCGTAGGCCTCTTTTTCAGCCGAAATTTTGGCAAGCCGCCCCTGGGCCGCCTCGTTCGACGGGTCGATCTGGAGGATCGCCTTGAGCTTGGTCGTCGCCAGATCGTATTGACCGGTCTTCCGAGCCTGCTCGGCCTCGGCGAAGAGCGACTCGACGCGGTCGACCTTCTCGGCGAGGGCCGGGGTGTTGGCGGTGTTGACGAAGGTCTGGGTGTCCTGAGGATCGCGTCGGGCGGCCTCGACCTTGGCCAGGGAGGCCTTCAGGCTCCGGTCGTCGGGAGCGTAGACGATGCTGTTCTGGAGGAGCATCTCGGCCGTGGCGAGATCGCCCTTGGCGAGCGCCTGGTCGATCAGTTGGGCGTTGACCCGGAGGAGCCCCTGCTCGGCCCGGTCATAGGCGGCGGCGGTCGCGGGGGCGGGCGTCAGCGAGGTCAGCGCCGTCAGATAAATCTGCCGGGCCTTGTCCCACTGACCCTGAGCCTCGAGCTGGGCTGCCTGGTCGAGGGTGGGAAGGAGCTGGCGGAGTTCCTTGTCCTTCTGGATCGCTTCGCGGGCCGCGGCGAGGCCGGCGGGGCTGCTGTCAGCGGGGGCCGTGGCCGCCGCGGTGGCGGGAGTGATCGTTGCCGTGGCCGTGGGAAGCGGAGGCTGGGCATTCGCCGCCGTGGAGCGGGCCTGGGCCTGGGCCGCCTGCACCTTGGCGAGGGCGTCCTTCAACCCGGCATCGTCCGGGGCATATTCGAGGCTGCTGCGGAGGTAGGTTTCCATCCCGGCGAGGTCGCCCCGGCTGCGGGCCTGAACGATCAGGGCCGAATTCGTCCGGAAGAGGCCGAGCTGGGCCTGCTTGTAGACGGCAGCGTTGTCTCCGCTCGGCGAACTCGTCTTGAGAATCGAGAGGTAGGCGGTGCGGGCGGCATCGGTCTGACCGGCCTTCTCGGCGTCGCTGGCCTGCGCCAGCGCCGTCGCGGCCGACGAGGCGGGCGCGGC
Source organism: Verrucomicrobium sp. GAS474 (assembly GCF_900105685.1). NCBI lineage: Bacteria > Pseudomonadati > Verrucomicrobiota > Verrucomicrobiia > Verrucomicrobiales > Verrucomicrobiaceae > Verrucomicrobium > Verrucomicrobium sp. GAS474. Next base: position 2,342,367 of record NZ_LT629781.1, on the reverse strand, counting down.
GGCCGCCACGGCGGCGGGCGCGGCCGACTGGGTCGCCGCGTATTGCCGGGCCGCCTGGACCTTGGCGAGCGAGGCCTTGAGGCCCGCGTCGTTCGGCGCGTAGGCGAGGCTGCTCTGGAGGTAGGTCTCCATGGCGGCGAGGTCGTTCCGGTCGCGGGCCTGAAGGATCAGGCCGGAATTCGTCCGGAAAAGGCCCTGGGCCGCCTGCTTGTAGACGGGCGCGGTCGCCCCGGCGGGCTGCACGGTGCCGAGGAGGGTCAAATAGATGGCGCGGGCCTTCTCGGGAGCCTTCTGCTTCTCGAGATCGGCCGCCTGGGAGAGGGAGGCCTGATACTGGGACAGCTGGTTCTGGAGCGCGGCGGCGACATCGGCGGAAGCCGGATCGGCGGCGAACGCGGTCGAGAGGCTTCCCGGCAGAGTCAGCGTCAAGCTAAGGCTCAAGGGCAGGGCCAGAAAAGCCAGCGAGGCCGGCGCGGTGCGGAAGAGGCGGGCGAGGTTCATGGAGAGGGATGGAAGAAAGTATTAGGGAGTCGCCGTCGCCGAGACGGGGGTGGCGGCGGGGGTCGCCGCCGCGTTCATCGTCATCGTCTGCGTTTGCGCCGGGGCAGGCACGGGGGCCGCCACGATGGTTTCGGCATACTTCGGCTTGCCGGTCGACCGGACGATCCGGGCCGTGACGAAGACGATCAGGTTCTTCTTGATCTTTCGATCGACCTTGCTCTGGAAGAGGCGGCCCACCACGGGGATATCGCCGAGAACCGGCACGCTGTCGTTGATTTTCTCGGTCTCCTCGCGGATGAGGCCGCCGAGGGCGATCGTCTCACCGTCGAGGACCTGCAGCTGGGTCGTCAACGAGCGGGAGTTGAAGACCGGCTTCGGAATCTTGTAGGTCGAGAGAATATCGATGTTCGAGGTCAGAGAATCACCCTGATTGATCGTCGAGCCGTAGTTCACGAATCCCTCAAAATCGACGACCGTCAGCTTCGTAATTTCGAGATCGATCAGGCGATTGGGATAGGCCGTCGGCTTGATTTCCATCTGGATGCCGACATCGGCACCGAGATCGGCCTTCGGCGTCTTGAATTCGGAAAGGGCGGGGGGCGTTACCACGATCACTTGGGCGGTACCTTCGCTCTGATCCCAGGCTAAACCGGTGCTCGAGTAGCTCGGCTTCTCAACCCGGGTCGGATAGGTCATTTCCCGGGTGACCTCGACGCGGGCCTTGCTGCCATTCTTCGTCGTCACCTTCGGGGCGAGGAGGAGGTCGACCCCCTTGAGCTGGTCGATCATGTTCACGAGAAGCGCGACGCCCTGGCCCTGAATCGTCCCACCCAACAGGAGGGAAGCGCCCGAATTGGTCTGGCTGGCGGCATTCCCGCCGTTCGCGGCGAGGAGGCTGTCGAGCGTGCTGCCGCTCATGTCGTTGTGCCCCCGCAAGGCGGTCTGGGCAAGCACGCCGGGCTCGTTCTTGTGCAGGCTGTTATTACTGGAGGAAGTCAGCGTGGTGGGAGTGACTCCAACGCCGCTCAGCCCCTGATTGAGGGCCAAAGCCGAAGTCGGCCCCTGGAAGCTCGTCGCCCAGTTGAAGGAGAGTTCCCGCATCGCGTCGTCGGTGAACTCGGCAAACTTCGTCTCGATCTCGACCATCGGGGTCTCTTCCTTGCTCTGGGCCTGGATGAGGGCGTCGATGAGGTCGATCTGCTCGGAGGTGTTGGAGACGATGAGGCGGCTCGATTCGGCGAGGAAGGTCGCCGTCGCCCCGGCGGGGAAGTCGACGCCCTGGTCGATGAGCTGCTGCTTCACGTCGAAGGAAACCTTGCTCGCGTCGCTGCCGCCGGTGCCGGAGGCGGGCGCCCCGGCCCCGGTCGAGCGGGCCTGGAAGAAGCCGGTGGGGACGACGAAGGTGCGGGTCGACATGACGTCGGGCGCGTCCTTCTCGGGGTAGACGTTGATGGCGTACTCGTCGATCTTCCAGCGCATGTGGGCGAGCTGGGTGAGGAGGCGGAGCACCTCGGCCAGGGACGAGTTGTTCAGGGTGAAGGTGACCGGCGTCGGGGCCGCGGCGGCGGGAGCGGGAGCGGGGGCCGCCCCCTTCTTCGCGGGCGCGCCCGCATCGCCGCCCCGCGAGGCGGAGGCGACGGTGGGCTGGAGCTTCAGGACGAAGTTGAGGCCCTGCTTGTCGGGATCGGCGGCGCGGACCTTCTCGGCGAGGAGCCTGAAGGCATCGTCGACGGGGGTGTTGTTGAACGAGACGTTGTCGATGATGATCTCGTTGAGCTTCTTCTGGATGCGGACGATGTTCGTGTCCGAGACGGAAACGGGATCCTGCGCGCTGGCCTTCGACTCGGCGATCTCGCGCTCCGTCCACCGGGCGTCGACCTGGTACATCGCTTCCTTCCGGGTGGCGTCCCGCGCCGTTTCGGCGGCGTGGTAGCGGTATTTCTCGAGGCGCTCGATCTTCTGCTGGGCCGCCTTGTTGTAGGGGTCGATCGTCAGCACGTTGCGGTAGCGGACGTCGGCCTCGGCATACTGGCCGGTCTCGAAGAAGCGGTCCCCCTCGAAGAGGAGGCGCTGCACGTCGGCGACCTGCTGCTTGAACTCGGGGGTGATGACGGGGTTCTTCTCCGACTTCTCGGGGTCGCGGCGGACGATCTTGTCGTGCTGCTTCGCGTCGTCGAGGCGGGCCAGGGCGCGACGAACGGCCTTTTCGTTGGACGGATCGGCGGCCAGGGCCTTCTTGTAAAAGAGAATGGCGCCATCGAAATCGCCCTTCTTTTCGGCCTCCTGCCCTTCGAGCATGTTTACCTGGGCGATGCTGACGACGGCCCGATTATAGGCCGACTGGCCGATGGGGGAATTGCGGTCGACGTTCTTGATGACGTAGAGGTAACGATCCTCCGCCTTCGCATAATCGCCGTTCATCGCGAAGATGTCGGCGGCGTCGATCGCCTTCCGAATCTGATCCATGCGTTCGGCGCGATAGGCCTCCTCGCTCTGCTCGACCTTCGCCACGGCGGGCGTGGTCTGGGCCGAGGCAAAAGCGATTCCCGCCCCCGACGCGAGGGAGAGGAAGAAAAGAATCCGAAAACGAGAAAGAGGCCTCACAATATTTTCCATATAGGGCGAAACTATATTTTCAATTAAAAAAGTAATAATCAACTTAAATCACACCAGTCCCGCTTACTTAGCACTGAACCGCTTCAACTCATCCGGCTGCAACTGCGGGGCGACGAGCGTCTGCTTGGTTTCCGGGTTCACGAGGGAGGCGCCCGCCGTGTCGGAGGAAACAAATTGGTAGTGGAGCGTCTCCGCCGGAATCGAGGCGGAGGGGGTGACGTCCATGCTGAATTCCTGGCCCTTGGCGACATTGAAGGGCTTGTTGTAGGAATTGGGCAGGAGGACGAGGAAGGTGGCGGTGAGGTTCGGCACGTCCTTGTCCTCGCGGATGAGGAGGATGACGGTCTCGCCGGTTCCCTCCTTCTTCAGCTCCAATTCGGAGATGTCGCCGGTGACGGTCATCGTGCCGATCTTCTTGTCGCCCTCTTTCTGGCGGTAGGCGATGACCTTGAAACCCTCGAAGGAGTCGCCGATCTTCACCATGTAGGAGCTCTTCTTCCCGTCGGGGGTGTTGACCTGGTAGAGATCGTCGTCGGCGGTCGCGCCCGCGTTGCGGCTGGCGAAGGTCATGTGGAACGACTTCGAGTCGACGCCCTTCAGGCGGAGGAGCTGGGAGTAGCTGGGGTGGCTCTTCGGATCGCGCGGGTCGGTTCCGGCCTTGAACTCGGCCAGGGTATCGAAGCCGTCGCCGTCGGTGTCGAGGGTCGCGACATCGGGATCGCTCGAGTCGATCCCGTGCTGGATGAGCCACTGGAGGGGAAGGACGTTGGCGATGAGGACCGTGTCGTCGACGAGCTTCACCGCCTTCGTGTCGGCGAAGTAGATGAAGCGGCGGGCGGTGAACAGCTGGTTCTTCGCCTCGGGCAGGGTCCACGGCGTGGGGGAAACCCACTCGCCCCGGTTCGGCGCGAGCTTCTCCAGGTTGAGCGCGGGAAGCGCCTTGCCGGTGCCGCCGCCGGTGCCGAGGGTGCGGATCTCCCCGACCGAACCGGGATAATCATAGATCTCCCATCCCGCCACGCCCATCACGAGGACGAGGGAGGAGAGGAGAAAGACGCGATGCCAAGATGCTGCGGCTGCCATGTTCGATTTCGTTTAAAGGATGAAAGGGGGGGCCTATTTTTTCTTGGGGGCGGCGCCGCCGTCCCAGTCGATCAGGTCGACGCGGAGCCGGACATGGACCATCTCGCCGCCCATGGCGACGATGAAGGTGCGCCGCTTGCCCTTGTCGTTCGTCTGCTGGGAGTCGGTCTCGAGCTGGTTGAGCGCGGGGGCCGTCGCGCGGAGGCTGGAGACGGTGAGATAGCGGGGGACGAAGATCGCCCCGTTCTGGGAGAGCGCCGCGAGGGCGTCGCGCAGGGAACGCTCCGTCCCGGTGAACTCGAACTCGACAGGGTAGACGGTGTAGAGGTGGTCGTCCGAGGGGGTGATGACGCCGTGGAGCGCCTCGGGGCTCGACGAGCCGAGGGTCGAGGGATTGCCGGGCTTGTCCTCGTCCATCGTCCGTCGGACGGCGGTGATCGCCGCGATGTGGGAATCGATGAGCGCCGTCGAGATCTCGCGGATCGCGAAGAGTTGCTTGGCGAGGACCTTCGTCGCCGGAGCGCCGGAGGGCTTGCCGCTCTTGTAGGCGGCAAAGGCGAACTCGTTGGCGGCGGGCTCGATCTTCACGCCGCCCTTGGCCGCGGCCTGGCGGATCTTCTCGACCTGGGCCGCGATGACCTCCTTGAAGGCGATGGGGTCCTGCTCGGTGATCTTGGCGAGCTCGGAGTCGTCGCCCCGGAGCCGCTTCTCGGCGACGGCGACGGCCTGCTTCACCGCCTCGTTGTTGGCCTTGAGGGTAGCGATGTTCTGCTCGTTCGGGAAGGTCCGGCGGCCGACCAGGCCCTTGTACTCGGACGACTGCTGCTCCAGCGCCGCCTGGGCGTCGCCGAGCTTGCCCGAAAGGACGAAGAGCCCCGCGCCGCCGAGGAGGGCGATGCCGAGGGCGCCGCCGGCGGCGATCCATTGGAGGGGGGTAAGGGAAACTTTCGCGCTCATGGAAGAGGATTAGGGGGCGAGATCAATGGGGTTCTTGAGCTTGAGGCTCAGCACGAAGCTCCATCCGAGCTGGGTGCTCCCCTCGGTGGGATCGCCCTTCACGATGGCGTTGGAGGCCTGGTCGGGCTTCAGGTCGAAGAGGCCGGTCTCGGCGAGGGAGCGGACGAAATCGGTCAGCGTGCCGAGGGTGAGGTCCTTCTCGCAGATGCCGTTGATCTCGACCTGGGTGAGCTGGGGCCCCTTGCCGGGCTTCTTCCCCTTGGGGGCGGGAACGTCGCCGCCCTCGGCGTCGGGGGACTGGCCGTTGCTCGTCGGCGTGAACTGGGTGATCCAGACACCGACGGGGAGCTTCCCGTTCACCGTGTTCATGAAGCGGAGCCACTGGTCGCGCTGCTCGAGAACGCGGTCGGCGGCCTTGAAGCGGCGCTGGAGGTCGTCGCTCTCCTTTTCGAGGGGGATCACCGCGTCGGCGGCTTTCTTCAGGCCGGCGATCTTGCCGCCGAGGGCCTGGCCGGTCTCCTCGACGGCCCCCATCTTCAGGTAGATGGCGAGCGCCGGGACGGCGAAGAGGAGGGCGAGGGCGAAGAGCGCGGCGCCGACGACCGGCCCCTGCTTCTTGTTCTTTTCCGACTCGGAGACCGACTTCGGCTTGAGCGAGATCGCCGCCGGGGTCGGGCCGGTGCCGCGCAGGGCGAGGCCGACGACTTCGCCGAAGGCATGTCCCGCGAGGGAAAGGCCGTTCCGGTCGAGGCCGCCGCCGAGGGTGACGTTGCGGAGGGGGTTGAAGAACTCGACCGGCACGGAGAATTTCTCCGCCAGGAAATGATCGAGGTAGGGAAGGCGCGAGGTGCCGCCCGTGAGGTAGATCTGCTGCGGGGCGCTGCCGCCCTGCTGGTTCCGGTAGAAGATGATGGAGCGGTTGATCTCGGTCTGGATCTTCCCGAGGAGGGTCCGCCCGAGCTTCCAGAGGCGCGCGCTGTCCCGGTCGTCCGGCTGGGCGTAGCCGCCGCCGAGGTGGACGCCGCCGCGCTCGATCTTCAGCTTCTCCGCGACCGAAAAGGGTTCCTGGAACTCGTTGCAGATGGTCTGCGTGATCGTGTTCCCGGCGAGGGGGAGGATGCGGGTGTAGAGGCGGTCCCCCTCGATGAAGAGGAGGTTCGTCGAACGCGCGCCGATGTCGACCAGCAGGACGCAGTGGTCGGTCGGCGTATAGTTGTAGCGGTAGGCGTTGTAGAGGGCGAGCGGGCCGACGTCGACGAGGGAGGGCTGGAGTCCCGCGCCCCGGACGGCGGAGTACTCGCTCTCCAGGAGGTCGGTCTTCACGGCGACGATGATCGCCTCCTTCTCGGAGCCCGATCCCGACAGGGTGAGGAAGTCCCAGACCACCTCGCTGAGGGGGAAGGGGACGATCTGCTGCGCCTCGAAGGCGATCATCTGGTCGAGCTGCATCGCATCGACGGGCGGGAGCTTCACCCCGCGCATGAAGACGGCATGGCCCGCGAGGGAGAAGAAGGTCTGGCCGCTCTTCGTCGCCTTCCCCGTCACCTGGCGGAGGGCGGCGGTGACGGCGGCATAGCGGTTCTCGTCCTTGTTCGGATCGAGGCCGAGGGGAGCGGTCCCGAAACGGTGGAGGGTGAGCGCCCCCTCCTTCGTTGCGGTGAACTCCCCGAATTTGACCGTGTGGGAACCAATATCGAGCGCGAGAATCGGAGAAGTGGCAGCCATGGAAAACCGAACCGGGAAAAAGGATTATTCCGCCGCCGAAGCCTTCAGCTTGGCCTGGGGATAGGTGATCGTGTCGGACATCGACCAGGGGCTCTGCTCCCGGGTCAGGATCATGCCGGAAATCTTCCGCTCCGACTCGGACTGATACCAGTTCTTGTCGGCGGCGGGGACATCGAAGGCGTCCTTCGAGGCGATCTTCTGCTCACCCGCGTAAGCATCGATGTGAATGTTCTGGCGGGGCTCGAAATGGAAGTTCTTCTCGCCGCCGAAGCGATTGATCGTGTAGGGATGGACGAAGAAGGTGACATGGAGCTCCCGGCCCGAGGGGACGTTCGGGAGGTTCACGTAGGTCGCCTCGCCGGTCAGGATGGCGACCTTGTCGCCCCGGCTGTCCCGCGGTTTCTGGAGGTCATAGACCTCGACGTAAACCTTGAATTTGGCCTCCGGGAGGACCTCGTTAGGCGTGTTAACCATGTACTGCGCGTCGATTTTCAGCCATTTCCGGGAATCGATGTACCCAGTGGAACCCCCGACGGCACCGCCCGAGGGGGGATCGACGAATTCAGCCTTGAGGCCGTCGCTTCCCTCCTTGAACTTGAGCGAAACGTCGTCGCTCTGAGCCAAAAGAGAGGAAAAAGCGCCGACGCTGACCGCAAGGGTCAAAACCACGGCGCTCAGAGAGGGAATACGGCAGTTCATAGAGTTTAACGTCGATTTTGAACACGCGCCTGTGGCGAGTGTCTGGAATCTTGCAACTCTACCGTTACGTACCGTTTGCGGTCAAAACTTTTTACGGCGAAAACAGGGAATTGGCCCCTATTTTAACCTTATTTTTTCGCAACCGCCCCGGAGGGCTCCTGCTGCGTGATGCAGTGGAGGGCGCCAAGACCCCAAATCAGGTCGCTGGCGTCGAAGGGAATGACCCGGCGATCGGGGAAAAGTTCCTGCAAAATCGCGCAAGCCTTCGCGTCGGCGGGGTCGTTGAAGACGGGGACCAGGACCTTGCCGTTCGCGATATAGAAGTTCGCGTAGCTGGCCGGGAGGCGCTGGCCTTCGCAATGGAGGGGCTTCGGCATCGGCAGGTCGACGACGCGGAGGGGAAGGCCGCAGGCCGTCGTCATCGTCGCGAGCCGCTCCCGGTTCTCGCGGAGGGGGGCGTAGTTCTCGTCGTTCGGATCGTCCTCGACCACCGTGACGACGGTATCGACGCTGACGAACCGGGTGAGGTCGTCGACGTGGCCGTCGGTGTCGTCGCCGAGGATGCCGTCGCCGAGCCAGAGGACCTTTTGGATGCCGAGGTAATCGGCCAGGTATTTCTCAATGTCGGCACGGGTGAGATGGGGATTGCGGTTCGGATTGAGAAGGCACGACTCGGTGGTCAGCAGCGTCCCCGCGCCGTTCACGTCGAGGGAGCCCCCTTCCATGACGATGCCCGGCTGGTAGAGGGGAAGGCCGCGGAACTTCGCCACCTCGACGGGGACGTGGTCGTCGAGGTCGCAGGGAGGATACTTCCCGCCCCAGGCGTTGTAACCCCAATCGACGATGGCGCGCTCCCCGCCTTCCTTCGTCACGAAGATCGGGCCGTGATCGCGGCACCACGGCTCATAGGCCGGGAAGTCGTGGAGCCGGACCCGAGTCCCCTCCCCGAAGGGAACCCGGGCCGCGCGGAGGGCTTCCTCGACCGCCGCGCGGTGGCCGGCGGAGAAGACGTTGATGTGGACTTCCTCGTCCTCGGCAAGCAAGGCGGTGAGCCGCGCCCAGATCGGCGGGACGATGCCGTCGTAGCGGCCGGGGAAGCTGATCCCCTCGGGCCGGGGCCACGTCAGCCACGTGGCGGCGTGGGGCGCCCATTCGGCGGGCATCTGATAACCGGCGGCAGCCGGGGTACCGGTCTCGATACGGAACATGGGGAGCGGAGGGTCGGAGGGTGGAATCAATCGCGGATCAATCGCAAATCAATCGATGAAGCGGCGCGTGAGATCGCCGTAGGCGTCGATCCGGCGGTCGCGGAAGAAAGGCCAGTGGGTCCGCGTCTCGTCGACCTTCGCGAGGTCGATCTCGGTGACGAGAATCTCTTCCTTGTCGACCGAGGCCTTCGCGAGGATCTGGCCCGAGGTTCCGGCGACGAAGCTTTGGCCCCAGAACTCGATCCCCGCGCCGCCGACCGAGTCGATCACCTCGTGGCCGACCCGGTTCACCGAGGCGACGTAGCAGCCGTTGGCGACGGCATGGGAACGCTGGATCGTCTCCCACGCGCCGTGCTGGTTCGCGCCGTGCTCGGCCTTCTCGGAGGGATGCCAGCCGATCGCCGTCGGGTAGAAGAGGATCTGCGCGCCCTGGAGGGCGGTGAGGCGGGCCCCCTCGGGGTACCACTGGTCCCAGCAGACGAGGACGCCGATCTTACCGAAGCGGGTCTGCCACGCGCGGAAGCCGGTGTCGCCGGGGGTGAAGTAGAACTTCTCGTAGAAGAGCGGATCGTCGGGGATGTGCATCTTCCGGTAGATCCCGAGGAGGGAGCCGTCGGCGTCGATGATCACCGCCGTGTTGTGGTAGAGCCCGGCGGCGCGACGCTCGAAGAGGGAGCCGATGAGGACGATGCCGCGCTTCTTCGCCAGGGCGAGGAGGGCCTGGGTGCTGGGGCCGCCGGGGATTTCCTCGCCGAAGCCGAAGTGGGCGTGGTCTTCCGACTGGCAGAAGTACTGGGAACGGAAGAGTTCCTGGGTGCAGACGATCTGGGCGCCGGCATCGGCCGCCTTCTCGATGAGGGCGAGCTGCCGGGCGAGGTTGTCGGCGGGATCGCTCGACGCGTGGGTCTGGACGAGACCGAGCTTCACCTTGGTCTTGCTCTGCGGGGTGGATGCCGTCATAGGGGGGTAAATATTCCGCAGAACGGGGGGACACACAAGCCCGCCCTTGCAACGTCACGGAAATGTTGCTAACACGATCCTCCCGCTTCGGTTCCGCCGGAACGGCGATGGTCCTAGCGCGATTAGCTTAGTGGTAGAGCGCTCGCTTCACACGCGAGAGGTCAGTGGTTCGAACCCACTATCGCGCAGACTTCCCTCCCCTTTTTGTCCCCCCCGCGAGGCAAGCCCCCCGGAGAGCCCCTACTTCTTTTCCTCGATCGCCTTCACGCGCCCGAAGAGTTCGGGCAGGCGGCGCAGCAGCGCCTCGATCTTGAGGCTTTCCCGCAGCGGCAGCGCATGGCGTCCGGCGACGACGGTCTTCGCGGGGACGTCCTTCGCGATGCCCGACTGGGCGGCGATCGTCGCCCCGTCGCCGATATTCAGATGGCCGGCGAGGCCCGCCTGGCCGGCGAGGGTGACGTGGTTCCCCAGGATGGTGCTGCCGGAGATCCCCGCCTGGGCGACGATGATCGAGTGGGCGCCGACGACGACGTTGTGGGCGATCTGCACCAGGTTGTCGATCTTGGTCCCCTTCCCGATCCAGGTGCGGCCGAAGCGGCCCCGGTCGATCGCGGCGTTGGCCCCGATCTCGACATCGTCGTCGATCTGGACGTAGCCGGTCTGCGGAATTTTTTGATGGGCGCCGCCCTTGAACTCGTAGCCGAAGCCGTCCGAGCCGACGACAGTGCCGCTGTGGAGGACCACCCGACTGCCGAGAATCGAGCTGTCCCGGACGGTGACGCGGGGGTGGATGAAGACATCGTCGCCGAGGAGCGAGCCATGGCCGATGTAACTGCCCGCCCCGATGACGGCCCGAGCGCCGATGCGGACCCCCGCCTCGATGACCGCGTAGGGCTGGATCGAGGCCCCCTCCCCGACGACGACGCCCGGGGCGATGACGGCGGTGGGATGGATGCCGACGGGGAACCGGATCGGCTCCGGCGCGAAGAGGGCGGCGACCTGCGAGAAGGCGAGCGAGGGGGAGGCGACCACGAGGACGGCGCAGGGGAAGCCGCCGACCCGGCGGTCTTCCGGGGAGACGAGGATGACCGAGGCCTTGGTCCGCTGGGCGGCCTGGAGGTAGCGGCTATTGCCGAGGAAGGAGAGCTGCCCTTCCCGCGCCCCGGCGAGATCGGCGACGCCGAAGATCTGGAGATCGGGGAGCGAGGCCGCCGAGGCCTGATCGCCCGGCTTCGCGACGATCTCGCCGCCGACCTTGGCGGCCAGATCGCGCAGGGCAAACACACTCATCGCATCGACCCCGCCGACGTTGACGAACGAAGACCCCTGGCAACCCTAGGGCTTGGCAGCCGGGGCCGGAGCGGGAGCCGCCGTCGACGCGGCAGCCGAGGAGGAGGCGGCGGAAGCGGCGGGCTGCGTGGCGTTGAGGATCTTGATCACGTCGTCGGTGATGTCCTTCATGTCCTGGGTGAAGAGGACGACGGGGGTGCCGTTGACCGAGGGACCGGCCTTGTCGAGGATCAGATTGTATTTGTCGCGGTTGCCGACGCTGTTCACGGCACCGGTGATGTCCTTCACGATGTCCTGCTGGAGACGCATCTTCTGGTCTTCGACGGCGCGGCCCTTCGTGGTGTTGAACTCCTGCATGATCCGTTCCGCGTTGCGGACGTCCTGCACCTTCGTCTCGAAGGCCTTCTGCTTCTCGGCGCGGGCGGCGGGGGAGAGGGTGGTGTCCTGGGCGGCGTCGCGGAGCTTCGTCGTCTCGTCGACGAGCTTCTGGTAATCGCCGACCATCGCTTCCTTGTCCTTCTGGAGGCGGCCGACCACTTCCTGGAGGCGGGCGTCGGCTTCCTTCTTCTTGTAGTAGTTCTCGAAGACCTTCTGGAGGTCGACGATGGCGAGCTTCGTCTCCGCGTGGGCGGCGATGGGGAGCGCGAGGACGGAAGAGACGAGGAGGGCGACGGCCAAGCGGCGGAGCGTACGGGGGAATTTCATCTGATTAAAGATTGGGTGCTGGGGGGTTGAGGGTCCTGCGACCGGGTTCCAGACTCTGTTAGAACTGGTAGCCGACGTCAAAGGCAAACTTGCCGCTGCCGCCATTCCACTGGTCATGCTTCAGAGGGACACCGTAGTCGAAGCGAAGGGGACCGATGGGGAGATTGAGGCGGAGGCCGATGCCGACGGCGGAATTGTAGTCGCCGCCGATGTGGGTGAACTCCCCGTATTTCGCGTCGACGAACCCGGCGTCGTAGAAGACGGCGCCGCGGACGCGGTCGATGATGGGGAAGGTCAACTCGAAGTTGGCGTAGCCGTCGGTCAGACCGCCCGCGGGCTCGCCCGTGTCGTACTTCGGGCCGACCTGCTGGTTGTCGAAGCCGCGGACGCTGCGGGAACCGCCGAGGAAGAGCCGCTCGTAGATCGGCACGCGATCGGAGCCGCCGTAGCGGTTCACGACGCCCGTCCCGCCGTTCACCGAGAAGATGAGGTCGTAGGGGAGGAGGAACCACTTCGTCGCCGTGACGTTCATCGAATAGATGTTCGTCTGGCCCCAGAGCGGGCCGCCCGCGCCCATGGCGGAGAAGGAGACCTTCTCACCGTGGCGGGTCAGGAAGACGCTGTCGCGGGTGTCGTAGGTGAGGGTGCCGGTGACGCCGCTCTCCGACCGGGTGCCGCGCTCCTGGTAGAGGCCGGGCAGGTAGACGGGGACGGAGGCGTCGAAGTCGTAAAGGCTGGTCTGCTGGAGCTGATACTTGATCGAGGCCGTCCAGAAGGGGGTCAGCTGCTTCGCGAGGTAGACGGAGGCGCCGTAGTTGTCGGTGCCCCAGAGGTTGGTCTGGTAGTTGTTCGTCAGCTGGTGGGCGAAGATGTCGAAGCCGAGGGAGAGCGGCTTGTCGAGGAACCAGGGCTCGACGACGCTCATGGTGAGATCCTTGCGGGTCAAGCCATACTGGACGCGGCTCCGGAACTTCTGGCCGCCGCCGGTGAAGTTCGGGAAGTTGGCGATGTCGAAGTTGCCCTGCTGCAGCTCGACGAAGCCGAGGAGGCTGTCGACGGAGCTGAAGCCGATGCCGAAGGTGACGCTGCCGGTCTTCTTTTCGGAGACATTGATGACCATGTTCCGGCGATTCGGGACCGAGGTGTCCTCGGGGGTGATGTCGACCTTCTCGAAGTAGCCGATGTTCTCGAGGCGCTTCTTGCTGGCGTCGACGCGGACGCTGTCGTAGACCTCGCCCGGGGCGACGGCGATTTCGCGGCGGATGACCTTGTCCTTCGTCGTCGTGTTGCCCTGGATGACGATCTTGTCGACGTAGGTCTGGGCCCCTTCGGCGAGGTGGTAATTGAGGTCGATCTGGGCGCTCTCGACATTGGCGGTGCGCTCGACCTTGATCTCGGTGTCGATGTAGCCCTTCTTGCCGTAGAGGTCGCGGATCGCCTTTTCGTTGTCGTCGAGGCCCTTCGGGGAGAAGACGCCGCCCTCGCTCATGGTGAGCGCCTTGCGGACGGTCTTCTCGTCGTAGACGGTCTCGCCGTCGAGCTCGAGCTTGCCGACCTTGTATTGGATGCCCTCGAAGATCGTGATGGCGATGTGGATGTCGCCCGACTCGGGGTAGGTCACCTGGGTGTCCTTGACCTCGAAGTCGATGTAGCCGTGGTTCTGGTAGAATTCCTTGAGCTTGTCGAGGTCTTCCTTGAACTCGTCGTCCTTGTAGAGGCCCGACTTGTTGATGAAGGAGAGCCAGTTCTTCTTCTTGGTCTTCTTGAAGATCTTGCGGAGTTCCTTCTCAGTGAAGGCGGTGTTCCCCTTGAAGTCGACCTCGCGGATGAACGACTTGTCCCCTTCGTTGACGGTGAAGGTGACGACGGCGCGGTTCGCCTCCTCGTTCACGTCGATCTTGTAGGTGACCTGGATGTTATTGAAGCCCTTGGAAAGGTAGTATTCGCGGATCTTCTGCTGGTCCTCGGCGACCTGGTGCTCGCTGAGGGGCTCGCCGACCTTGGTCTTCGCTTCCTTGCGGAGGCGGCTCTGCTTCACCTTGGAGTTGCCGATGAAGACGACGTCCTTGATGAGGGGCTTCGGCTGGACGACGATGACGACCTTGACGCCGTCACCCATGGGCTCGTCGGTGATGCGGAGGTTGACGAAGAGGCCGGTGGCGTAGAGGTTCTTGACGTCTTCCTCGACGGCGGCGGGCGAGTAGGGCTGGCCGACCGTGGTCCGCATGTTGGAGAGGATGACGGTCTTGTTGACCGAGGGCTGGCCGTTGAAGTAGACGACTTCGACTTCCTTGACGGTGGGGCCGTATTCCTTCTGCTTCAGCGCGCCGGTCGAATCGACGGTTTTCTTTTCGGAATCGGAGACCTGGGGAACGTTGAGTTCCTGCTGCTGCGCGGCGGGGGCAGGCATCGCCGCGGGCGCGGGCGTCACGCCCGGAGCGGGAGCAGGCGTCTGCGCCAGCGCCCGGAACGGAGCGGCGGCCAGAAGAAGGCTCAAAGAAAGGGAGAGAAAAAGAAGCGATCCGCTTTTTACGCTAATACGCTGTAAAAGCTGCTCTTTATGCCTGATATTGTTCACGTTATCGTATCCTAGGTTTGCCCACCCGACCGGGTGTGGCTCGTGGGAGACTGCTGACCAACCTCGATTTCGTCAAGGGAAAGTACGTCGTTTCGCCGTCCTATTCCGTTAACCCGAAGTCCCCGATGGGGATGGATCAAAAAAAATCCCGGGAGGCTTTCGGGCCCCGCCGGGATTTTTCTTAGAAAAGCGTCAAAACTTACTCGGACGACTTCTTGGTCTTCCGGGCGAAGCCCTTCTTGCCCTTGCCCTCTTCCTCTTCGGAAACTTCGGCGGCGGGGACGGAAACATTGATCTTGAGCTTGGCCTGGACCTCGGAGTGGAGGGCGACGATGACTTCATGGTCGCCGGTTTCCTTGATGGCCTTCTCGAGCTTGAGGGCCTTGCGGTCGACCTCGTAGCCTTCGCTCTTGAGCTTCTCGATGATGTCGTGGGCGGTGACGGAGCCGAAGACCTTGTCCTGGCCCTGGCCGGCGGTGAGGACGAAGGCGAGCTTCAGCTTGTTCAGCTTGCCGGCGACTTCCTGGGCCGCGTTCATCTCGGCGGCCTCACGGGCGGCGCGCTTCTGGCGGAGCTGCTCGATCTGGCGCTTGGTGGCCGACGTGGCGAGGACCGCGTGCCCCTGGGGGACGAGGAAATTCCGGGCGTAACCGGGGCGGACCGACACGACGTCGGCTTCGGCACCCAATTTATCAATTTTGTTCTTCAGCAGGACTTCAACGGGCATAATATTCCTTCGTAAAAATGGAGGGGAGTTACTTTCCCAAAAATCGGGGCGTCGTCAAATCTAATCGTCAACTAATCCCAATCGGGGGATAGAAACGAAAAAACCGAACGGTTCCCCGTTCGGCTTTTCTCGATCGCTGCCGTCCTAGAACGGAACGTCGTCGTCCGGGTGCGAGTCGTGGAAGTCGTCCGCGGGATGGTGCGGGGGTTCCGACGCGGGGGGGCGGGAGGAGGAGGAAGAGGGCGCACCGCCTTCGGGACGGCGATAGCCGCCACCGGAGGAGGAAGGCGCGCCGCCGCCGCCACCCTGCCCCTCGCCCTTCGGGCGGCCGAGGAACTGGATGCGCTCGGCGCGGACGCGGAGGCGGCTCTTCTTCTCGCCTTCCTTGGTCTCCCACTGGTCGAGCTGGAGGCGTCCGTCGACGAGGATCGGGGCCCCCTTCTGGAGGAACTCCTTGCAGGTCTCGGCCTGACGGCCCCACGCGACGATGTCGACGTAGCAAACCTCGTCCTTGGTCTGCCCGTCCTGCGTCTTGTAGGTGCTGTTGATCGCGATGGCGAGGTCGCCGACGGCGGTCCCCTTCGGGGTGTAGCGGATCTCGGGATCGCGGGTCAGGTTCCCGATGAGCAGGACTTTATTGAGGTCGGCCATGGGAAGGGCGTCGTGGGGCGTTGGGAGGGAGGACTGAGGCGAATTCCAACTTAGGCGACGGCCGCTTCGGCCTTGGCCTTGAGATAGAACTGGCGGAAGACACCCTTGGTCAGCTTGAGCTTCGCCTGGAGGGAGGCGAGCTTCGCGGGGGCGAGGCTGAACTGGATGTTGACGTAGAAGCCGGAGTCGACCTTGTCGTCGGCGATGCGCTCGAAGCGGCGGCGGTCCATCTTCTGGGTGCCGAGGATCGTGCCACCGAGGGTGGTGATTTCCTTTTCGATCAGGTCAAGGGTGGCCTTGATCGGGTCGTCTTTGGCGTCTTTCTGCTGGCCATCAAGGATGTAGAGGCCGTCGTAGCGATTGCTCATCTGATTACTTCTTTCTAGTGCTGCGGTTTTTGTAAATCTTTCGGAAAAGGGCTGTATCTTATATCAGTCCGTTTTTCCGTTGAAGGAGGTCATTGCTAGCGAAATCCCCCTGCTCTGGCAATACTGAATCGCATCGGCGGCCGTCGCCGTCAATTTGGCGGTCTTTTCCCGCTCCTCGGGGGTGAACCGGGCGAGGACGAAGTCCTCGACGGCCCACCGCTCCGGCACCGGGCCGATGCCGCACCGGACGCGGGCGTATTCCCGGGTTCCTAGGACGGTCTCGATGGAGCGGAGGCCGTTGTGGCCTCCGTGGCTCCCCCGCTCCCGGAGGCGGACCTCGCCAAGGGGGAGGGCGAAGTCGTCGACGACGACGAGGAGGTCGGAGGGGCGCAGCTTCAGCCAGGAGAGCCAGGAGAGGACGGCGTTGCCGCTCAGGTTCATGTAGGTCCGGGGCTTGACGTAGCGGATCTCCCCATCCCGGGCGACGTCGGAGGGGCCCTTCGTGTCCCGGGTGAAACCGGAGACCAGGCTGTCGAGGACGGCGAAGCCGATGTTGTGGCGGGTGCCGTCGTATTCTTTCCCGGGATTGCCGAGGCCGACGACGAGGCGGTACTGGAAGGAGGATTCGGACATGGGTTGCCGGAAGGGAATCTAGCCAAAAAAAATCTCCCCGGCCAGAGGCACGGGGAGATTTCTTGAAGGAACCGGAGGGA
This sequence comes from Verrucomicrobium sp. GAS474, assembly GCF_900105685.1. Classification (NCBI taxonomy): domain Bacteria; kingdom Pseudomonadati; phylum Verrucomicrobiota; class Verrucomicrobiia; order Verrucomicrobiales; family Verrucomicrobiaceae; genus Verrucomicrobium; species Verrucomicrobium sp. GAS474. The sequence goes on along the minus strand of NZ_LT629781.1, from coordinate 2,325,586 downwards.
GAAGAATTACTTCTTCTTCGCGTCCTTGGCCTTGGGGTCGGCGGCGGCCGCGGCGGGGTCGACCTTCTTTTCCTTGATGACTTCGGGTTCCTTGGCGGCGTCGGCGGTGCCTTCGGCGGCCTTGGCTTCTTCCTCGGTCTTCGGGGCGTGGACGACGACGATGATCTGGTCCTTCGGGTTCAGGACGCGGACACCGGCGGGGAGCTCGATGTCGCCGACGTGGATGGCCTGGCCGACTTCGAGCTTCGAGACGTCGACGACGATGTTCTCCGGCAGGTTCTTCGGGAGACAGGCGACGTGGAGGCGGCGGAGGACGGTGTCGAGGAGGCCGCCGGCGACGGTGACGCCGGGGGCTTCGCCGACTTCGAGGACGGGGACGTCGACGTGGAGTTCCTCATCGGCGGCGATCTCGTGGAGATCGACGTGGGTGATGACGTTCAGGAGGAAGTCGTGCTGGACTTCCTGGAGGAAGACGAACTTCGCTTCCGTCTTGCCTTCGGAGGCGAACTGGAGATCGACGAGGACGTTCTCGCTGGAGACGCCGTGGAGGGCTTCCTTGAGTTCCTTCTTGTCGATGGAAACGGGGTGGGTTCCCTTCTTGCCGTAAATGACGCCGGGGATGACGCCCGACTTGCGGAGGGATTTGATCGCGTTGCGGCCCAACTGGGTGCGCGTGCTGGCTTTCAATGAGATGGTCTTGGCCATAAGAGTTCTACCTTGTTAAAAATGAGGAGGGGCGAGCCTATCGGCTTCGGGGGAAATGGCAATACCTTATTTTATAGGGGGTTTTCCTCCCCCGATCGCCCCCAATTCGGGGAGGAGGGCCCGGTTCAGCCGGATCCCGGCCTCGAGGTTGGCGAGGGGGAAGGTTTCGTTGGGCGAATGGGCGTTGCAATCGGGAAGGCAGAGGCCGAGGAGGAGGGTATCGACGCCGAGGATGCGGCGGAAGTCGCCGACGATGGGGATGCTCCCCCCTTCCCGGGTCAGGGCGATCTCCTTTCCGGGGAAGGCGATCCGGAGGGCCGACTGGGCCGCCGCCCCCCAGCCGGTGATTGGCGAGGTGACGTAGGCCTCCCCGGCATGGCCGGGGGTGACGACGAGGCGGACGCTCCCGGGGGCCTTCGCCCGGAGGTGGGCCTCGACGGCGGCGAGGACCGAGGCGGAGTCCTGGCCGGGGACGAGGCGGAAGGTGAGCTTCGCGTGGGCCTCGGCGGGAAGGACGGTCTTCGAGCCCTCGCCCTGGTAGCCGCCGTAGAGGCCGTTGACCTCGGCGGTGGGGCGGGCCCAGAGCCGCTCGTGGACGCCGAGATGGTTCTCCCCGCCGAGGGCGGGGGCGCCGCTGGCGGCGAGGAGCTCCGCCGCGCCGAAGGGGAGCTTCGCCCACTCCTCGCGTTCCCAGGCCGCGACGGGCTCGACGCCGTCGTAGAAGCCAGGGACGGCGACGGAGCCGTCGGCCTGGTGGAGGGAGGCGACGAGGCGGGCGAGGACGGTGACGGGGTTCTCGACCGCGCCGCCGTACATGCCGGAATGGAGATCCTTGGCCGGGCCGTAGACGGAGACTTCCATGGCGGCGACGCCCCGGAGGCCGTAGGTGAGGGTCGGGACTCCGGGGGCGATCATCGGGCTGTCGGAGATGACGACGCCGTCGCAGCGGAAGGCTTCCTTATGGGCTTCGAGGAAGGGGGCGAGGTTCGGGCTCCCGATTTCCTCCTCCCCTTCGATGAGGAAGATGAGGTTCACGGGGAGTTTCCCGTTCCCTTCCTTCAGCCCTTCCTCGACGCCGAGGATGTGGGCGAGGATCTGCCCCTTGTTGTCGGCGGAGCCGCGCGCCGTCACGATGCCGTTTTCGACATGGGGCTCGAAGGGAGGGTGGTGCCAGAGCGCGAGGGGATCGACGGGCTGGACGTCGTAGTGGCCGTAGATGAGGACGGTGGGGAGGCCCGCCGCGTGGGCGTTCCGGGCGACGACGATCGGGTTGCCGGGCGTCTCGTGGATCTCGGGAACGAGGCCCGCCGCCCGGAGCCGGCCGGCCAGCCATTCGGAGCATTCCTTCACCCCTTGCCGGTAGGCCGGGGCCGAATCGGCCGAGACGCTGGGGAAGGAGAGAAACCGGAGGAAATCGTCGAGATGGGAGCCGTTCACCCCGCCAGAATGTCAAACCGCCCCCCGATCACCAGTGAAAAACAGAGGCGCGCCCACGAAAACACCCTGAAAATGAAAATTATTGTAACCGCATGCCCCTCTCGCGCATCTGGCTTGTTAACGCTCACCGAAGCACTTTGTCCAACCAACCCGAAACCCACACCATGAAATCCACACTCAAATCGATTCGCCACCTCGGCGCGGGACTGATGATCCTCGCCGTCGCCTCGTTCACCGGCTCGGCCAAGGCCGCCGACGCCGCTCCCGCAGCCGGCACCCCTCCCCCTCCCGGTGAAGGCGAGCATCATGGCGGCGGCCACATGCTCGAACGGATGCAGAAGGATCTCTCCCTCACCGACGACCAGGTCGCGAAGCTCAAGGTGATCTTCGAGGCCGAACACACCTCGGGCAAGGCGATCCGCGAGAACACCTCCCTAACCGACGAGGAAAAGAAGACCCAGATGAAGGCCCTCCGCGACGCCGATCTGCCGAAGATCCAGGCGATCCTCACCCCCGCCCAGCTCGAGAAGTTCAAGGCGATGAAGCCCCACGGCGGCCCGGGCGGCCCCGGCGGTCCTGGCGGTCCCGGCAGCGACGCCCCCGCGGCGAAGTAAGGACCTGCGCCTCCTCCTGCGCGATTCCTGATCCCTCGAAATGCCCGCCGGCCTCCCGGCGGGCATTTTGTTTTCGGGGGAAGACCCGGGCGCGCCTATTCGGCGGCGGGGGGCAGGGCCGCGTCCGAGACGCGACCGACGCCGCCGCGCGGCCCCTCCACCGGCTTGAAGCTGGCCGAGGCGGCATCCCAGGCGGCCTTCCGGGGATAGGGGTAGAGCGGCAGCTCGAGCACCGTCTTCCCCTCCTCCTGGCGGACGCCGCGGAGCGCCTCGGGCGCGGTCCCCTTCTCCCGCCATGCCCGGAGGGCCTCCAACATGTTGGGCGCTTGCTGGATTCCCGGCCCCCCGCTATGGCCCATGCCGGGGATGAGGTAGAACTTGAAGAACGACTGGACCTTCTCGAGCCCGCCGAGACGCTCGATCACCCGCTCGTAGTAATCGATCGAGACGTGATAGGGGACGCAGGCGTCGAAGGAACCGGCCATCATGACCAGCTTTCCGCCCCGCGCCTCGAATCGGCTGAGATCGGGATTCTCCGCGTTGAGATAGGGACCGAGGAGTCGGGTGTAGGTGTCGAAGTCGTGGCCGAAATCGATCTCCTCCAGCGGCTTCTTCGCGCCCAAGGCCCACTTGAAGAGGTAGAGATTCCCCGTCGCGCCCGCGAAGGAGGCGCCGATGGGAAGGCCGTCGAAGATGCGCTCCCCCGTGAGGGAATTCGTCGGCCCGGCGAAGAGCTTGCGGAGCGCCTCGGCATGGGCGGGCGTCAGGGTCGGGTCGTTCTTCAGGGCGAGGGCGATCACCGCCTCGGTGTCCTTGGCATCGCCGCGCGGATCGGAGACGAATTTCCCCGCGACGGCGGGCGCCTCCCGAGGGGCCATGTATTCGTTCCCCGCGGCGACGACGCTTTTCTCCTGCGACTCGGTGAAAGGGCATTTGTGGAGGATCTGGTAGTTCCACAGGAAGTAGGCGTGCAGCGGAGTGCGGCAATGGGCCGGGACATTGGCGACGATCCCGTCGTAGTCCTCGGGATAACGCTGCGCCTCCTGGAGCCCCTGCTGCCCGCCGGTGGAGCCGCCGACAAAATAGGAATAGGTCGGCCCCTTCCCGTAATAGGCGGCGACGATCTGCTTCGCGACGACCGTCATGAGGTGGGTGGCGCGGAAGCCGAAGTCCTTCCAGACCTCGGGGTTCCCGACGCCCGAGTCGGAGTTCGGCGCGGTCCCCATGTCGGTCGTCACCATGGCATAGCCCTGGCCCGGCCCCCAGGCGAGCGACATCGGATTGATGTTGCCCGCCGCCCCGCCGTTGCCGTTGCCGACGAGGATGCCGTTCCATTTCGCGGCGTCGGGCAGCCACAGCTCGACGTTGATATGGGAACCTGGGGCGGGGGTGAGGACGAGATTCACGATGGTCCGCGGGACCAGGTGATCGTGGATTTTCCCGTCCGGCGTCGTCATCGTCGGGGAGACGTCGTGCGTGAGCTGCGTGATCGCCCCCTCGATCTTCAGCGCCCGGATCGGGGCGAGGAGGGCCTCGTCGTCGGACGGGGCGGGGGCGGCGGAAGCATTGCCGGGGGATTCTTGGCTAAACATGGGAAGGCAGGGGAGGAAGGAGAGGGAGGCCACCAGCATGGCGCGACAGAAAGGGAGGATTCCAGAATTCATTTTCGCGCCGATCATTCCCACTTTCCCCGTAACCCGTCATTTTCAAAGCCGTTAATCGGGATTCCCCCCGATTTTAGGCCCCCGGCCCGGACGATCTCCCCTGTTAAGCATCCGATCTCCTTCTTTTGCCTTCAGCCGGGCCTGTAGTACATTTTACTTAATCACGCGTTATCCGCTCGACTTCACCTCCCCCCCTCTGTACCCCTTCCTGATGACGAGCGCCCCCGAGGGTACGGCCCCTCCCTCATTCCAGTCCTTCGCCGACAAGATGGCCGCTGCCGGGATCTCCCCGGCCGCCATCGCCGCCTTCGAGCGCTCCTTCCATCAATTGTCCTCGGGCGAGACGGGCAAGATCGCCGAAGCGTCGATCGAGGCCGTCGCCTCCCTTCCCGTCGTCGGCACCCAGGGTCCGGGGGCGAAGCGGACGAAAAAACTCCTCTCCCATACCTGCCTCCTGAAGCTCAACGGCGGCCTCGGCACCTCGATGGGGATGAACGGGGCCAAGTCGCTCCTGACCCTGAAGGACGGTCTCTCCTTCCTCGACCTCATCTGCCGCCAGGTCCTCCATCTCCGCGAGGTCCACGGCCCGATCGAGTTCCTCCTGATGGACAGCTTCACGACGAGCGAGGAGACCCGGAACCTCATCGCCCGCTGCTATCCCAGCCTCGGGACCGACGCCGATTGGGAGATGATCCAGAACAAGGTGCCGAAGGTTCTCGCCGAGACCCTCGCCCCCGCCTCGTGGCCCGCCGAGCCGGAGCTGGAATGGTGTCCCCCGGGCCACGGGGACCTCTACTCCGTCCTCGTCGGCGGCGGGAAGCTCGACGCCCTGCTGGCGCGGGAGATCCGCTATCTCTTCGTCTCGAACTCGGACAACCTCGGCGCGACCCTCGACACGGCGATCCTCGACCAGTTCTCCTCCCTCGGCTGCCCCTTCATGATGGAGGTGACCCACCGGACCCATGCCGACAAGAAGGGCGGCCACCTCTGCCGGGACAAGGAAAGCGGCCACCTCCGGCTGCGGGAGAGCGCCCAGTGCCCCGCCGAGGACATGGACACCTTCCAGAACATCGAGCGCCACCGCTACTTCAACACGAACAATCTCTGGATCAACCTCCACCAGTTGAAGAAGGAACTCGACCGGCAGAACGGGGTGATCCCGCTCCCCGCGATCTTCAACGCGAAGACCCTCGATCCCCGCGACAAGAACACGCCGAAGGTCATCCAGCTGGAGACCGCGATGGGCGCGGCGATCGAGTCGTTCCCCGGCGCGATGGCGATCGAGGTGCCGCGCACCCGCTTCCTCCCGGTGAAGACGACGAACGATCTCCTCGGCCTCCGCTCCGACGCCTACGAGGTGACCCCCGACGCGAGCCTGCGGCTCCGCGCCGATCGCAAGGAAATCTCCGGCAGCGAGGAAGGCCCGTTCATCGAGCTCGATCCCGCCCACTACCGCTTCACCGACCAGCTGACCGACCTCTTCGGGAGCCGCGCTCCGTCGCTGAAGAAGTGCCGCAGCCTCCGCGTGCAGGGGCTGCTCCGCTTTTCGCAAGGAATCGAGATCGTGGGCGACGTGACGTTCGTGAACGCGTCCGGGGAAGAGAAAACGGTCCCGCCCGGGACGTACGCGGACGGAACGATCGAGTTTTAAGGCGAGCGGGCGAGCGCGTCCGGAGGCTGGCGGAACCAAAGCGGCTCGATCTCCCAATAGGAATCTGGGCGTATTGACCCCGTCTCTCCCTATAGTTCGTACCCTCGGACGCTCCAGGAAGCAGCCGATTTTAAAACAGTTCGGAGACAAGGCGCCGCCAAAGCGCGTCCGCCTAGTTCAGGCCCTCAGAACAGGAGGTTCCAGGAGGGGCGAAGCCCCTCTTGGGCTATAAAGCGGATCGCCTCCAGCTGTACCGGGTTGACCCCGCAAGCCCCAACGGGCCGCTCCCCCCACCCAACACCCCGAAACGAAAAAAGCCGCCTCCCTTCCGGGAGACGGCTTTTTGCTGTCGCGTGATCTCGGTTACTTCACCTTGATCAGCTCGACCTGGAAGATCAGGGTCGAGTTGGGGGCGATCGGGCCGGCACCCTGCGCGCCGTAGGCCAGCGCGGCGGGGATGACGAACTCGTAGGTCGAGCCTTCGGTCATGAGCTGGACGCCTTCGGTCCAGCCGGGGATGACGCGGTTCAGGGGGAAGGTCGCGGGCTCGTTCCGCTTGTAGGAGCTGTCGAACTCGGTGCCGTCGAGGAGGGTGCCGCGGTAGTTGACCGTGACTTCGCTCGTCGCCAGGGGCTTCTTGCCGCCGGCGGGACCGGCCTTGATGACCTTGTACTGGAGGCCGCTGGCGGTGACCTTCACGCCGTCCTTCTTCGCGTTGGCGGCGAGGTAGTCTTCGCCGGCCTTGCCGTTGGAGGCACCGGCGGTCTTCGCCTTCTCTTCGCGCTGGGCCATGAGTTCCTTCTGCTTCGCCATCATCGCGGCTTCGATGTCCTTGTCCTCGAAGGCCTGCTTCTTCGTGTCGGAGAGGCCGTCACGGACGCCGTTCGCGAGGGCGTCGGGATCGACGGTGAAGCCGTCCTGTTTCGCTTTGCGGCCGAGGTCGAGGCCGATGCCGTAGCTGATTTTCTTGTCGTCGGAGTTGATGGCGTTCTTTCCCTGCTTGCAGCCGGAGAGCGTGAGCATCAAGGCGGCAATACAGATTGAGGTGATGAGGTGAATAGGCTGTTTCATTCAGCGCAGAGGGGGATCGTTACGATCCCTTTGGTTAAGGTTTGAAGGGACATACTGCATCAGGGGGCAAGTGCTAAACCAGCATAAAGTTTCAATGACGCCGCCGAGGGGCCTTGGCTTCATGGCGGTTTGGCCCTACCTTTTCCCGGTGAAGAAACCGAAGATCCTGATTGTGAAGCCCGACCACCTCGGGGACTTCGCCGTCACCCTTCCCGTGATCTGGGAAGTGGTGGAGCGCTTCGGCCGGGAGAACGTCACGATCCTCGCCTCGCGGCCGAACGGTTTCTGGGGGGAGATCCTCCCCTGGTTCCCCCGGGTGATCGAGGTGGAGCACTCCCGCTACGCCCGTCCGACGACGCCGTCCCAAAGCGTACCGGCCCCCTTCCCCCTCCCCCGCACGCCGCAGAATCCAACCCCTTTTCCCCAGCTCCCCCCGCGGAAGCCCGCCGCCTCGGGCTTCCGCACCGCCCTCGGCCTCCGGTACAGCGGCTACACGCACGGGATCGAGCTGACCTCCTCCCGCCATGATCCGTGGGGGAAGATCTGGCTCTACGCCGCCGGGTGCGACTGGCGCTCCGGCCTGCAGGGAAAATACGATTTCCTCCTGAGCGAGAAACACAGCCTCGGCGAAGGCCATCAGAAAAACCGGATGGCGCTCCGTTTCCCCCGGGAATGGGGGATCACGGGGGAGAGCGATCCCGCCCTCTTCATGCCGACGGAGCTGCATCATCATGACTCCGATATCTCGGGGGAGATCATCGTCTCCCCCTTCGCCGGGCAGACGGCAAAGGAGTGGTCCCAGCCGAAATGGCGCGACCTGATCATCCATCTCCGGCCCTCGGTGGGGAAGCGGACGGTGACGATCCTCGCGGGCTCCGACCGGAGCGGCAACGCCCTCGACCTGGCCCGGATCTGCGGCCTGCCCGACAGCGTGGTCTTCATCCCCCAGACGATCGGGGAGACGCTGACCCGCCTCGCCGGGGCGGCGGCGGTGGTGACGCTCGATACCGCCGTCGCCCATTACGCGTGGCTGACGGGGACGCCGACGGTCCAGATTTTCTCGGGGACGACCGATCCGGCCCGGTGGGCCGCCGTGGGAGCGTTGCAACGGGGGACGGTCCTGACGGTGGAGCCGCCGCCGACCTGCTCCCCCTGCCGCCTCCCGGTCTGCAACCGGGAGGGCCACCCCTGCCTGGAGGGGATCGGGGTGAAGCAGGTCCTTAGTGCGCTGGGGACGCTGACTCCTCTGATCCCGGGGTGATCAGGCCGAGGGAGAGAACCATCTTCATCGCCTGCTCGACGGTGAGGTCGGGCGCGGGGATGAGCTGATCCTGCGGGATGACGAAGAGGAGCCCCGAGAGCGGCGACGGCGCGTGGGGAACGAAGACCGAGGCCTGGACCGTGCCGTCGAGCGCGATGAACTGGCCGGTGACGAAGCCGATCAGCTTCAGCTCCCCCATGCCGGAGAGCTTCACGTAGACGACCTGCCGGAAGCGTTGTTCCTTGCCGTCCCCGCCGAACTGCTGCACGGCCTGCACCGCCTGGCGCAGGGACTGGTAGATCCCCTTCACCACGGGGATGCGGAGGAGGAGGGCCTCGACCCCGCCGAGGAACTGGCGGCCGAGGAAGTGGCCCGCGAGGATCCCGACCAGGAGGATCAGGAGGATCGTGATGACGAACCCGGCGCCGGGGATCGTCCCCCCGTGGTGGGCGAGGAAGTAATCGGAGCCCGGCAGCTTATGGGCGGCGACGAGCTGCCGGATGAAGCGGTCGGCGGGACCGTTGATCAGGTTGTAGGTGAACTGGATCAGCCACCACGTCAGGACGAGGGGGAGGATGGTGAAGAGTCCCGCCAGGAAGCGGTCCCGGAACCAGGCGAGGAGGGTGACCCTCGGTTCCTTCTGCGAAGGGACGGCGGGGGAGGAGGAAGCGGGCATGCCCGAGAAGATAGTTCCGGTTTTCTTTCTAGCAAGGCCGTTTGATGGTTGCCCCCCTTTCGGGAACCGTTATCCTGCGGCCACCCCCCCTCCCCCCGCATGGCCTCCGTCCCCCTCACCGATCCCTCGAAGGCAATCCGCTGCGTCCTCTGCTTCATCGTCGATGCCGATGCGGGGCGCATCCTTCTCATTCGGAAATTGCGCGGCCTCGGCGCCGGGAAGATCAACGGGCCGGGCGGCAAGGTCGAGCCCGGGGAGACTCCCCTCGCCGCCGCCGTCCGGGAAACCGAGGAGGAAATCGGCGTCACCCCGACCGACCTCCGGGAGATGGGCGACCTCCACTTCCGCTTCGTCAACGAGACCGGCGTCGGCGCGGGGCTCCAGCTCCATTGCACCGTCTTTCGCGCCGGGGGCTACGCCCGGAAAAACGGGGCCAGCTGCGGGGAGCCGGTCGAGACCGACGAGGCGATCCCGCTCTGGCACCCGCTCGACGATCTCCCCTTCCACGAGATGTGGGCCGACGACATCTTCTGGCTTCCCCTCCTCATCGAGGGGGACCGCTTCGAGGGCCGCTTCCGGTTCGACGGGGAGAAGATGCTCGAGCACCGGATGAAAGTCGTCCGCGGGACCGGGGAATCGGTTCCCGGCTGCTGCGAGTAACCCAGGAGAGATCCCCCGTGAAAAGCCTCACCAAACTCTACATCGGGGCCGGCCTCTTCCTCAGCGTCGTCCTCCTCGGGACCCTCGCCTACTACCACCATCACGGGTGGTCCCTTTCCGACGCCCTCTACATGGTCGTCATCACGACCTTCGGCGTCGGCTTCGAGGAAGTCCATCCCATCGACACGCTGGAACTCCGCATCACGACGATGCTGATCATCGTCATGGGGTCGGCGAGCGCCGTCTACTTCGTCGGCGCGCTCATCCAAGTCATCACCGAAGGAGAAATAGGCAAAGCCATGAAAGACCATCAAAAGAGCAAAGAAATCGGCCTCATCCACGACCACGCCATCATCTGCGGCTACGGCCGGATCGGGCAGACGCTGGCGAAGGAGCTGAAGGCGGCCCACTTCCCCTTCGTCATCATCGACAAGGAGCTGGAGCGCGTCGAGCTGGCCCGCGAGCACGGCTGGCTCGCCTTCGAGGGCGACGCGGGCGACGAAAAGACCCTCCTGGAGGCCCACGTCGAGCGCGCCGTCGTCCTCGCCACCGTGCTGCCGAGCGACATGGTCAACGTCTTCATCACCCTCACCGCCCGCAACGTCCGGCCCGACATGCGGATCATCGCCCGCGCCGAGGATCCGGCGAACGAGAAGAAGCTCCGCCAGGCCGGGGCGACCGAGGTGATCCTTCCCGCCCTGACCGGCGGCATGAAGATCGCCCACAGCATCGTCCGCCCCGTCCTCGGCGGCATCCTCAGCGAAGCCAATCCCTACCTGAAAAACGACCTCCAGGAACTCGGCGTCGACATCATCGAGCACCGCATCGAGCCGAACGGCATCGACGACCGGAAGACCGTCCAGCGCCTCCTCCAGGGGATCGAGTCCGATTGCCTCGTCCTCGCCGTGCGGCAGCCGGGCGGCACCGTGATCCAGCACCCCCCCGGCAGCCACCGCCTGGAGGGGGGCGACGTCGTCGTCCTCCTCTCCCACGGGAACGTCATGGCGAAGCGAACCTAGACCCTGGATCAAGGGACAAAAAAGCCGGACTCCCCGCAAGGGCAGTCCGGCTTTTTCGTGAGAAAAGATCGCTTAGAAGTTGATCTTCACCGCGGCGCTGGCGGGGATCATCTCGTGGGCGCAGGGCTGGTTGAGGGGGACGCCCGCGTCGGCGCTACTCTTGCCGACGAGGTTGTTGTCGACCATCCACGCTTCGAGTTCCTCGCCGCTGATGTCGGCGAGCATCTTGCCGTCGATCTCGACGCAGGGAGAGAGGGGCTGGCCGCTCTTGGCGATCATCTCGGCCCGGTTTTCGGGGTTGTTGATGATGTCCTTGTCCTCGTAGGGAAGGTGGTATTTGGAAAGGACGGCGCGGACGCCCTGGCTCCAGCCGCAGGTGGGCTTCAGGTAAGCGATGATCTTCGGGGTGCTCATGATTGGGTAAAGTAAGCTTTTTTTGGGGTTTCGCCAGCTTCAATTTCGCCCTTCCGGCCTACCGACTACTGGCTGATACCCCTCCAGGGTGCTTCCTCCCTCAGCATGACATGAACGCCCTACCGCCCCTTCCGCAGCCGCAGACTTTCCAACGCGGCATCTCTGATCGCCGGGTTGCGATCTTTCGTCAGAGGCTCCAAGTAGTACTCCGGCGTCGCGGGATTTCGCGCCAATGCCTGAAGAATGAGGATTTTCTTCGGATCGCTGTCAGGAACATCCCTCACATACATGAACAGATTGGCCGTGCCGTTGGTCAGGGCCGGATTTTCAGCCAGCGCGAGAATCAGATCCGAGTCATGCGTTGCCTTGGCTCGCCCGAGCAATCGACTCAAATCGTTTGGCTGAAGGGAGGAAGAGCGAGCCTCTTGGACCGCCGCGAGCGTGACCAAGCGTGACGCTTCCCGGTCCTTATACTCCAGGAAACGATACCCGCAGAGTAGGAGAGCCGCCGCCCCTGCGACGGCCAAAATTCCGGCCGCATGACTCCAGCGCCCGCGCCAAGGAGCGGCCAGCAATGCCTCCAGAAAAACCGCCGTCACCACCCATCCGATGATCGCTGCCGATCCCGCCCATATCGGAAGAAACGCATAGCCGACCGCAGCAGTCGACGAGGTGGATCGGATAATGGAATCACGGACTTGTCCCGCAACCCATAGACCGGAAAGAACGGAAACAAGAATCGGATAAGACAACAACCACCCGCTCCACGGCCTTTCCTTGCGCAGACGCGTCCAGCCCGTCCAAAGAAGAAGCAGAACGGCAGCGACGTAGAAAAGAGTCGAACCCATGTCTTTATTTCACAAACGGGACCAGCTTCTCCCAGTTCGCCACGTCTTCGGCCATCTCCTCTTCCTTCGGCGTTTCGAGCACCATGGGGGTCTTCTTCCAGCGGGGATCGGCGACGAGCCATTTGAAGGCGTCGAGGCCGATTTCGCCCTCGCCGAGGTTGTCGTGGCGGTCCTTGCGGGAGTTGAAGGGGACTTTGGAGTCGTTCAGGTGGAAGCAGAGGACGCGCTCGGTCCCGATCACCGTCTCGATCTCCTTCATGGTCTTGTCGTAGTCGGCGCGGGTGCGGAGGTCGTACCCGGCCGCGAAGAGGTGGGCGGTGTCGAGGCAGACGCCGAGGCGGTCGGGAACATCGATCCGGGAGAGCAGTTCCCGGAGGTGCTCGAGCCGCCAGCCGAGGTGGCCGCCCTGCCCGGCGGTGCACTCGAGGGCGACGCGGACTTTCGCCTTTTTCGTCGCCTTCAGGATTTCCTTCATCCGCGCGGTGATCCGCTCCAGCCCCGCTTCCTCGCCATCCTTGCCCGGGCTTCCCGGATGATGGACGACGAAGGGAAGACCGAGCAGCTCGGCCCGCTCGAGTTCCGCCGTGAGGGAGGCGGTCGATTTCTCGATCATCTCGTCCGCGCCGGAACCGAGGTTGATCAGGTAGCCGCTGTGGCCGCAGACGAAGAGGCCCGCTTTCTGCTGCGCGTCCTTGAACGCCTTCGCGTCCTCCGCGGCGATGGGCGGGGCCATCCACTGCTTGTTGTTTTTGACGAAGATCTGCGCGGCGGTGAAGCGGCAGGCGACGGCCCGCTCGACGGCGCGGACGAAGCCGCCCGCCGTCGAGGTGTGGGCGCCGAAAAGGCGGCCCTTGAATGCTTTTTCCCAGGATGAAGGTGAACTCATAAAATGATCATAGGTTTTTCGACTTCCAATCGAGCGACTCGAGCGTGCCGCTCCCGTGGTACTCGAAGAGCTTGCTCAGCGGGTAGCCGAGGAAGCTCATGATGCCCCGGAGGTTGACCCGCATGTCGAGGGAGACGGCGTTCTTCGCGAAGTCGACGTCGCCGGTGCCGAGGACGTTGAAGAAGGCGCTGGCGATGGAGAGGTCGTCGGTGTGGAGAACGCCGTTCGTGATCGTGAAGCTGCACTTCCCCTGGTCGGCCTTGCTGGTGCCGAAGCCGGGGATGATCGAGCTGACGAGGTTCGAGAGGCCGCCGAGGAACGGGATCGAGAGGACGTAGCCGTCGTCGACGGTGAAGGCGCCCCCGCCCTTGAAGGAGGAGATGTCGCCGAGCTTCCCGGCGAGGTTCAACTGGAGGTTGAGGCGACCCGATTCCTTGTCGCTCTTGTAGAGAGTGTACATCGCCTTGTGGAAGTCGCCGTCGGTGATGCGGAGGGCGGTGTCGAGGGCCTGCTCCTCGGTCAGGAGGATGCGGATCGTCCCGGTGAGGCCGCCGTCGAAGAGGCGGGCCGAGTCGAGCTTCAGGTCGAGGGTCCGGTCGACGATGCGGATCGTCGCCTTCGTCTTCTCGACCGGGAACGGGATCTTGTAGATCTTGTAGAAGAGCGTCGCGTCGGAATCGACGGCGATGGTGAGGTCGGTGTCGAGCTTCGGGCGGGTCTCGTTGAGGTCGACGGTGCCGGAGACCTTCAGCTTCGGCGGCTTGTCGAAGACATAGGGGGCGACGTAGCCGGTGAACTTCACGCCGAGGGCGGGGGCGACCTCCTGGATGGTCACCGTCGAGGTGATGCCGGGGATCTTCACCATGCGGTTGGCGAAGTCGTCGATCACCGCGCCGGTGGCGGTTCCTTCCTTCCGCCGGACAGTGAAGCTCTTCACGTTGATCGCCTTGTTCCGGTAGGCGAAGGCGGCGTCGAAGGAGTCGATGGCGATCTTCTTGTACTCGCACTTGCCGACCTTCAGCTGGCCGGAGACGAGCCAGTCGTTGTAATCGGCCGAGGCCCCCTCCAGCGTCGCCGCGAGGACGGGGGCGCTCTTCTGCCCGTCGAACCAGAGGCTCCCGAGGAAGGCGTCGGCGGCGGGGCCGAAGAGGCCGAAGAAGACCGTCGGATCGAGCGTCGAATCGACCTTGCCCCGGATCGAGGGAGCGACGGAAACGGCGGCGGCGGCAGCGTTGGTGCCGCCATTCGCGGCGGTATCGCCCGGCGCGGGCGGCGTGCCCCGGTTCCACAGGAGGCTGAGGGTGCCTCGGCCGCCGTTCCGCTGCTCCAGCCGGGCCTCGGGGATGAAGAAGCGTTGCCCGTCGTAGGCGAGCGGGATGACGAGGCGGTCGTAGTAGATCCCGGCGCAGGAGAAGTTCTCCCAATCGACGTCGGCCTGGACGTTGAGCGCCAGGGGGCCGTTCCACGAGGCCGAGGCCCGGCCGCTGAAGGCGGGGAGGTCGTCGAAGCGGAACTGGCCGACGACGGTCGCGACCTTCGGGGAGAGGGCCGAGGCGAGCGGGGTGAAGTCGAGGTTGCTGAAGAATTCGAGCCGCGCCGTCGCGTCCTTCAGGCTCGCCTCGCCCGAGGCGGTGAATTCCCCGCGCGCCAGCTTCACGCGGCATTCGGAAAGGGTCGCCGCGCCGTCCTGGAGGTCGGCCCCGGCCTCGACCTCGTTGATGAGGACGCCGCGCCAGCGGATGTTCTTCGTCGCGACGAGGGCGTGGACGGTGGCGTTCTCCGGCGTCGAGGTGGCGAGGGCGAAGTCGATGCGGACGGGGACGGGGCGCTGGGTGTCGAAGTCGTCGGCGACGGCGACGACCTGCCGCCAGAGGGCGTCGATCCGCTCCCGGGCCGAGGCGTCGACCGCCGACTTCCGCACGGGAAGGGGTCCGTCGATCAGGATCGAGCCCCGGACGTCGAACTCGAGGTTCAGGAGCCGGGCCTGGGCCTGCCGGATGACGATCCCCTTCCCGCCCTGGGTCCAGTCGACCCGGGCGTTGACCTGGGTGAGGTTCACGGTGCTGTCGGGCGTGAGGGGGAGGTGGACCGCCGCGTTGCGGACCGTGGCGCTCTGGAGCAGCGGCTGGCCGCGCCACCAGGAGAACCAGGCGATGCCGAGGCGGACCTGGTCGACCTGGAGGATGAGGTCCTGCCGCTCCGTGGTGCGGAAGACGGAGAGCCGCTCCGCGAGGATCGCGCCGGTAGGGTCGAGGAGGAGCTTGTCGAAGGAGACGGCGATGCCGCGCTCCTCCAGCTCCTTCAGCACGTAGGCCTTCACCTGCGGCGGGAGGCCGTAGAAGCGGAGGATGAGGACCACGACGAGGATCGCCGTGACGATGACGCCGAGGGTGGAGAGGCCGAGCCCGGCGAGGAACTTCTGGAGGCGGCTCCACGTCCGGCGGGTCGCCGCGATCGTCGCCTCCTCCGCCGCCTTCCCGGCGCGGAGCATGTGGTCGACGACCTCGTGGACTTCCTGGGAAACCGCGTTGACCGCGCCGTCGCAGCCCTGCTCCTCCTTCGCCTTTTCGGGCGTCGGCGGCCCGGGGGGCTTCGGCTGTTCCGGGGGTTCTGGTTTTGTTTCTTCCATTTTCGGGACGCGGCACTTACTCTAGCGCCTCTTTATGGCGGAAAACCAGCTTATGGAAAAGATCGTCGCGCTGTGCAAGCGTCGCGGCTTCATCTTTCAGTCGTCCGAAATCTACGGGGGCCTCAACGGCGTCTGGGACTACGGCCCCCTCGGGGCCGACCTGAAACGCAACATCAAGGACCACTGGTGGAAGGCGATGACCCGCTTCCGGGACGACATCGTCGGCCTCGACGGCTCGATCCTGATGAACCGCGCCGTCTGGCAGGCCAGCGGCCACGAGCGGGAGTTCTCCGACGACCTCGTCGACTGCAAGCAGTGCCAGTCCCGCTTCCGCGCCGACCAGATCCCCCCGAACAAGCCCGGCCAGAAACCCGGCTCCTGCCCCGAGTGCGGCGGGGAGTTCACCGCGCCCCGGGCGTTCAACCTCCTCTTCCAGACCTACGTCGGCCCCTTCACGACCGAGGAGGCGAAGACCTACCTCCGGCCCGAGACCGCCCAGGCGATCTTCGTCCAGTTCAAGAATGTCCTCGAGGTCTCCCGGAAGAAGCTCCCCTTCGGCATCGCCCAGATCGGCAAGGCCTTCCGCAACGAGATCAACCCCCGCAACTTCATCTTCCGGTCCCGCGAGTTCGAGCAGATGGAGGTCGAATACTTCTGTAAGCCCGACCAGGGCATGGCCCTCGTCGACCAGTGGCTCGAGGACCGGCTCCGCTGGTACGAGGAGATCGGCATCCCGCGCAAGAAGATCCACGTCCTCGACATTCCGGACGGCGACCGTGCCTTCTACTCGAAGAAGACCTACGACCTCGAATACGAGTTCCCCTTCGGCATCCAGGAGCTGGAAGGCATCGCCTACCGCACCGATTACGACCTGACGCAGCACCAGAACGCGAGCGGCAAGTCCCTCGACTACTTCGATGAGGAGACGAAGGAGCGCTTCATCCCCCACGTCGTCGAGCCGAGCGCCGGGGCCGACCGCTGCCTCCTGGCCGTCCTCTGCGAGGCCTACGACGAGGAAAAGACCGTCGACGAGAAGGGCGTAGAGGAAATCCGCGTCGTCATGCGCTTCTCCCCCCGGATCGCCCCGATCAAGGTCGGCATCTTCCCCCTCCTGAAGAACAAGCCCGCCCTCGTCGAGAAGGCGAAGGCCGTCACCGACCTCCTCCGCCCCCACATGGCGGTCTTCTACGACGAGAGCGGCGCCATCGGCCGCCGCTACCGCCGCATCGACGAAGTCGGCGTCCCCTTCGGCATCACGATCGACTTCGAGACCCTCGAAGGCGCGAAGGAAGGCGAATACGCGGGCCTGCCCGACACCGTCACCCTCCGCTACCGCGATTCGATGAAGCAGGAGCGGGTGAAGATCGAGGATCTCGTCGCCAAGCTCTGCGCCGCCATCGCGTAGGCCTTCCCCCATGCCCCTCCGCATCCTCGCCATTTCCGGGAGTCTGCGGAGGGGTTCCTCGAACACGATGCTCCTTCGCGCCGCCGCTTCCGTGGCCTCGACGCTGGAGGGAATCGAGATCGTCCCATACGAGGGGCTCGCCACCCTTCCCCCCTTCAATCCCGACGACGCGGAGGACGAACCTGCCCCGGTCTCCCGCTTCCGCGAGGCGATCCGGCGCGCCGACGGCCTCCTGATTTCGAGCCCCGAGTATGCCCACGGCGTCCCCGGCGTGCTGAAGAACGCCCTCGACTGGCTCGTCGCCACCACCGACCTCGAAGCCAAGCCGATCGCCCTCCTGAACACCTCCGCCCGGGCGACCCACGCCCAGGCCTCGCTGACGGAGACCCTCACCGTGATGATGGGCCGGATCGTCCCGGCAGCCTCCCCGCTGATCGCCCTCGATTGCCACAAGGGGCTCGACGCGGCGGGGATGCTCGCCGAACCGGCCATTGCCCTCCCGTTGCGGACCGCCCTGACCGCCTTCCGGGAAACCCTATCCCGTCCATGAACGAAAGCCTCCTTTCCCTCTCCGCCTCGCTCTTCCGCCATTGCCCGCGCTGCGCGGCGACGGCGGAACCTGAAACGCAGGGCAACCGCTTCGACTGTCCCGCCTGCGGCTTCGTCTACCACTTCAACCCCGCGACTGCCGCGACGGTCTTCGTCGTCGATGGGGAAGAGCGGCTCCTCCTCATTCGCCGCCAGCACGAACCGGCCAAGGGAAGCCTCGGCCTGCCGGGAGGCTTCATCGACGCGGGAGAACGGGCCGAAGCAGCGGCGAGGCGCGAGGTGCTGGAGGAAACGGGAGTCGTCTTGGAGGGCCTCCACTTCCTCGCCACCCATTCCAATCTCTATCCCTACAAGGGCATCCTCTATCCCGTCCTCGACCTCTTTTTCTTTGCGCGGGTCGCATCCTTCCAGACGGCCACTCCCCGGGACGAGGTCGATGAAATCATACTCACCCCGATCGACGAGGTGAATCCCGCCGACCTCGCCTTTGCCTCGATGCGGGCGGCGTGGGCCGATTTCCAGGCGTACCGGACAGCCTAGAGCCTGGCATGCACTTTGGAAAGCCCGCGCCGGAGGGGCTGCGCCCCTCTCCCCTAGGCGTGCGACGCCGAAGCGTGCCTGAATGGCCCGTGAGGCGGCGCAGAACGACGGGGAAGGGGCGTAGAACCCCGGCCCGAAGGGTTGCTCCTAAAACGGTCTCCCTCGGCGTTGCTCGCTCCTCGCGTGCCATTCAGGCATGCAGCGTCGCTCGCGTCTTGATGGAGGCCGTTTTAGGAGCAACGCGGGCTTTCCAAAGTGCATGACAGGCTCTAGGCCTCATTTGCATCCGGTTTTTGTGCGCCGCCCTATTCCGGGGTAGAGTAGGGGATGGATGCACGTTCTCTTTTCGTCGCCGGGGCCAAGCTGCTCGGGATCTGGTTTTTGACCGAGGCCGTCGCCGACCTGCTGCGCTTCGGCATCGGCGTCGGGCCGGGATGGCTGATCCCGCTCTTTTTCTTCCTCGTCGGATTCATCCTGACGTTCATGACGGGCGCGGTGGCCCGCTCGGTGCGGCTGAGCTGACCGGATCAATACCCCAACGCCTCGCGCCACCACGCGGCGTATTTCTTCGACACCTGCCCCGGGGGGACGGCGACGATCTCCGGACAGTCGTAGGGGTGATTCTCCCGGACGGCGGCCTGGAGGGAGGGCCAGAGTTCGTCGGCACTTTTGAGGAGGAGGAGGTGTTCCTTGGAGGTCTCGATCTTTCCCTCCCAGCGGTAGATCGAGGTGAGGCCGGGAACGACCTGGACGCAGGCCGCGAGGCGCTCCTTCACGAGCTTTTTTCCCAATTTCTTCCCCACGGCGGCGCTCGGCACCGTCACCATCACCAGAATCGGCGTCATCTCCCCTCACCTTCCCCTTGAATGTTTATCGCTCCGCAGCGGCAACGGTCTTTTCCTCGACGACGATCTCGCTCCGCTCGATCCAGCCGCCCCCGAGAACTTCGTCGAAGTCGTCCGAACCCTCCCGGCTGCGGATGTAGCAGACGGCGGCCTGCCCCGGCGAGACGGCCCGCTGGGGTTCGGCGAAAACGATGCGGGCGCGGTGGGGATGCCCTTCGATGGGCTCGACCCTCGCGCGGACGGCGGGCCAGTTGTAACGGATCTTCACCTCGATCTCGGTCGGAACCGTGAGCTTGCCGTCGGCGGTCAGCCAATTGGTGTTGTCGATGAAGCACTCGGGGCGCTCCAGTTCCTCGTAGCCGCCGACGATGACGCGCTGGCCCTTCGGATCGATGTCGAGGACGTAGAGGGGTTTCCCCTGGCCGCCGGGGAGCCCCTTCCGCTGGCCGACGGTGTAGAGTTCGATCCCCTCGTGCTCGCCGATGCGGGTGCCGTCGCGGAGGTAGATGCCGCCGGGGTGGAAGGTCTCCTCGCCGAAGTGGCCCTTGAGGAAGGCGGCGTAGTCGTTGCCGGGGACGAAGCAGATTTCCTGGCTCTCTTCCTTGTCGTAGGTCTTCAGGCCGAGTTTCTTCGCGATGGCGCGGACCTCGGGCTTTTCCAGGTGGCCGAGGGGGGAGACGGAGCGGCCCAGCTGGCCGTCGCGGAGGCTGAAGAGGAAGTACGATTGGTCTTTCTTCCGGTCCTTGGCGCGGAAAAGGCGGGAGCGGCCATTCTCGTGAACGATCTGGGCGTAATGGCCGGTGGCGACGTGGGTGGCGCCGAGGCCGAGGGCCTTGTCCTGGAGGCGGCCGAACTTGAGCTTCTCGTTGCACATGACGCACGGGTTCGGCGTCCGGCCCTGGCGGTACTCGCTGCCGAAGTAGTCGATGACGACCTTCTCGAACTCATCGGCCTCGTCGACGACGTAATGGGGGATGCCGAGGGCGTGGGCGACGGAGCGGGCGTCGGCGACGGCCTGGGGGCCGCAGCACTTGTCCTCGGCGCGGGACATGCAATCCTGCGGCCAGACCTTCATCGTGACGCCGATGACTTCCCAGCCCTCCTCCTTCAGGAGGTAGGCGGCGACGCTCGAGTCGACGCCGCCGCTCATGCCGAGGAGGACGCGGCCCTTGCTCGCGGGAGTGTTAGTCTCACTCATAGGAAGAACCCCCGCTGCTTCTCGCTGATCGGGAGGTTGAGCTTTTCCATGACGAGGAGAAGGTCTTCCCAGACCTTGCGCTTGGTCTCGTTCGTCGGGTTGTGGAGGAGGTAGGAGGGGTGGAAGGTCGGCATCAGGGGGATGCCCCGGAAATCGACGAATTTCCCGCGCAGGCGGCTGATCGGCATCTTCGCGTCGAGGAGGGCCTCGACCGAGGTCGAGCCGAGGGCGACGATCGCCTTCGGCTGGATGATCTCGATCTGGGAGACGATGTAGGGCATGCAGGTCTGCATTTCCTCGGGGGTCGGCTTCCGGTTGCCGGGGGCGCCCTTCGGCATGTCGGGACGGCACTTCAGGATGTTCCCGATGTAGATCTCTTCCCGGGTCAGGCCCATGGCCTGGATCATCTTCGTGAGCATCTGCCCGGCGCGGCCGATGAAGGGGCGGGCCTGCTCGTCCTCGTCGGCGCCGGGGGCTTCCCCGACGAACATGAGGGCGGCCTCGGGATTCCCCTCGCCGAAGACGACGTTCTGGCGGAAGGCGGCGAGGTGCTCGCACTTCCGGCAGACGGAGGCCTTCGCCTGGAGGCGGGCGAGGCGCTCGGCCTTCGTGCCGTCGGCGGAAACGGCCTCCCCCTTCACCGTCTGGGCGCTGGAAAGGGAGGTGGAGGCAGGGGCGGGAGGAGCGGGACGACGCGGCATGGGATCGGGAACTGAAGCGGAAACGGGAGCCGAAGTCGAGCCGGCAGGACGGGGGGCGGGAGCGGAAGCCGGCGCAGGAGCGGGGGCATGCTCTGCCTTGAGGTGGACGGGGGCGGAGGCGGGAGTGGACGGGGCCTGGGCCGTCGCCTTCCCCGGGGCTTCCATGTGCCGGAGGATCTCCCGGGCGCGGCGGTCGAGGGGGACGTGGGTGAGGCCCTGGGCCTTCAGGAGGCGGGCATAGCTGCCGAGGGCCTTCTTCAGTTCGCTCTGGAGGTGGGGGTCGAGGGCGGGCGTGGTCATGTCGCGAGGGAGGGTCACCCGCCGATGCGGGCGAGGAGCCGCTTGAAATCCTCCGGGAGGGGAGCCTCGAATTCAATTTCTTTCCCGGTCATCGGATGGGTGAAGGCGAGCTTCGCCGCATGGAGCATCTGGCGCGGGACCTCCTCGCCGTCCCAGAGCCGCTTCGGGCCGCCCCGGCCGTAGAGCTGGTCGCCCGCGATGGGGTAGCCGAGGTGGGTCATGTGGACGCGGATCTGGTGGGTCCGCCCGGTGTGGAGGAGGCACTCGACCCACGCGCCGGGCTTCCCCTGGAGGAGGACGCGGTAATCGGTGTGGGCTTCCTTCCCCGCCGTGCTGTTCGGGGAGACGACGGCCATCTTCTGCCGGTGGATGCGGTGGCGGGCCATCTTGTTGAGGCAGGTCCCGACGGGGCGGCGGAACTGGCCCCAGCAGAGGGCCTGGTAGGTCTTGTGGACGTCCCGGTCGGCGAACTGGGCGGCGAGGCGCTCGTGGGCGAGGTCGGTCTTGGCGACGACCATGAGGCCGCTGGTGTCCTTGTCGAGGCGGTGGACGATGCCGAGGCGGGCGTCCCCTCCCCGTCCGGCCAGGCTCCCGCCGCAGTGGTGGACGAGGGCGTTGACGAGGGTCCCGTCGGCATGGCCCGCCGCCGGGTGGACGACGAGGCCGGGGGCCTTGTCGAGGACCAGCACGGCCTCGTCCTCGAAGAGGATCGAGAGGGGGATGTCCTGACCCTCGGGGACGACGGGCGGCTCCTTGGCGACGAGGGCCTCGTCGACGACGGAGAGCTCGTCCCCGGCCCGGATCTTGTAGCTCGCCTTCAACCGCTCCGGGTTCGGCGCGAGGACGACCCGGCCCGCCTCGATCAGCTCCTGGACGAAGGAGCGGGAACGGCCCAGCTCCGCCGCGAGGAAGAGATCGACGCGGGAGTCGCGATGGGGGCGGAGATGGTCGGTGGAAAAGTGCATGTAAAAGAGGGGCCCTCTGTTTTACAGATACATTTGCCTTTTTTGAAAGAGATTCGTAAGAAAGGGTTCGTGCAGCTCCCGTGGCCCGTCTATTGCCCCCACTGCAATCATCCCATGTCGGTCGGCGATGTGCGGATCGGAAGCGACCTCGCCTGCGCCTCCTGCGGCCAGTCCTTCGCCTACCATCCGTGGGTCGGCCGCTACCAGATCGAGAAACGGATCGGCGAAGGGGCGACGGGGCGGGTCTACCTGGCCCATGACTCGGCCAACGGCGGCGCGCCGGTCTCGATCAAGCTCCTGAACCCCGACAAGGCCCGCGACGCCCTCGCCCTCTGGGCCCTCCTGCGGGAAAGCGAGGTGCTGACCTCCTTCCACCACCCGAACATCGTCGGCTTCGTCGAATTCGGCGAGATCGAGGGAATCCGCTTCCTCGCCATCGAATATGTCCCGGGCGGGACGCTGGAGGAACGGATCCGGAGCGGGAACCGGCCCGACGAGAAGGAGGCCCTCCACATCGGCATCGAGGCCGCCTCGGCGCTGCGGCAGCTGGCCCGCCACGGCCTCCTCCACCGGGACATGAAGCCGGAGCACATCCTCATCGGGGCCGCCGGGCAGATCAAGATCACCGACTTCGGCCTCTGCATCGGCATCGGGGAGCAGGACGCGGCGAACGACGTCGTCTGGGGGACCCCCTACTATATTCCGCCGGAACGGCTGAAACGGGAGACGGAGGATTTCCGGAGCGACATCTACAGCCTCGGCGCCACCCTCTACCACGCCCTCGCCGGACGCCCGCCCTACACCGAGGGCGATCCGAGCAAGATCGTCGCCTGCCACGAGGCCGGGCCGCCGCCGCCGATCGAAGAGGTCGCCCCCCACCTCCATCCCTCCGTCGCCGCCCTCATCCACCGGGCCATCGCCCTCGATCCGGCCGACCGCTTCCCCTCCTACGAGGAGCTGATGCACGCCTTCTCCTGGACGAAGCGCCACCTCGACGAGGCTCCCGTTCCGGCTCAAAGCTAGGAAAGCCCGGGAAACAGGCGCAAAAAAACCCTCCGGCACGCAGGCGCGGGAGGGTTTTTCCTGGGAACGGGCCGACGAATCGGGCCCGGACGGGGGAAAAAGACTTAGGCGGCGTCGTTGCCGATGGCCTCGACGGGGCAGCCTTCCATCGCTTCCTTGCTCTGGGCTTCTTCCTCGGGCGTCTCGGGCTGCTTGTAGACGTAGGAGTAGCCGCCGTCGTCCTGGCGGGTGAAGTTGGCCGGAGCCGTTTCGCGGCAAAGATCGCAGTCGATGCACTGGCTATCGACATAATACTTGCCGGTGACGTTTTCGCTGTAGCGGTCTGCAATGGAGGCCATAGAAATTCTTTGGTTGTCGTTGGTTGATTCTCGTTTTATTAATTCAAACCCCCCGGCGCAATGTTTTTCTGCGCCGCGTCGATTCCAAATAGAATTTACCCCCGTTTTCCCATGTCCGCCCGTTATTTTTTCCACGCCTCCGAGACCGCCATCTACGGCCCCGTTCCGATCGAAACGATCCGGCGCTGGCGCACCGAGGGCCGTCTCCGCGACGATTCCAAGCTTTGCCCCGAAGGAGAGCGCGTTTATACCACGGCGAAGGAGGTCCTCGCCGCCGCCCCGGCCTCGGCTCCCCAGGGTGAACCGGAGATCAGGGCCGAAGCCGACGCGGCGGCCGACGTTCCCGTCCCGCCCCTCTTCCGGACTCCCTCCGCCGAGGCTCCGATTCCCGTCTCCCGGCTGATCATGGAGACCCTGCCCCGCTACGGCGAGGCGGTGCGGCAACTCGCCTGGGTCGCCGCCCTGATCCAGCTCCCGGCCATCCTCCTTTCCCTCGCCCTTCCCGGCCACGTCGATCCCGACACCGGCGCGATGTCGGGCAAGTTCGGCCTCTTCCTCATGGGGATGATCCTGATCATCTTCATCGCCTTCGAGTTCGGGCTCGGCTTCATGGCGCTGACCCTTCGTCCCGGGTTGCCTCCCCTGACCGTCCCGGAACGGGGCCGCCTCCTGGGCCGGCGGGCCAAGGCGATCCTCTGGACCCTGACCCTCCGGCTGGCGCTCCTCACCTCCCTCTTCATCCTCTTCCTCTTCTGCATCGCCTCGGCCCGCTCGGTCCCGCCCTCGCCCCTCCTCCAGCTGCCGCTCCACTTCCTCGCAGCCCTCGCCGGGCTCCCGATGATGGTCCTCGCCCTCCGCTACCTGCCCTCGACGGTCATCACCCTCCTCGAGAGAAAAAAAGGGCTCGCCGCCCTGAGCCGCTCGAACGACCTCGTCCGCTTCAACCACGGCAGCGGCCTCATCTCCCAGGGCGATTTCCGGCTCTTCCTCATGGTCCTCCCCGCGGTCGCGCTCCAGATCTTCCTCGCCCTCGTCGTCTCGGCCCTCATCCCCCACCTCCATCTCTCGGCGAAAATGACGATCGCCGCCGACATCGTCCTCCCCCTCGTCGTCGCCTCGTTGACGCTCCCCCTTTACGGCCTCCTCCTGGTCTCGTTCTACGTCGATGCCCTGCCGCGCGTTCCCCGGGAGGAAGAGAAGAGCGAGCCGAAGCTCGAAACCCGGCCCAAGCCCTAGACCTTCCAGCCCCCGATGCACCTCTTCGTCACCGGGACCGGCACGGGCGTGGGAAAGACCCGCGTCACCGCGCTCTGGGTGAGGACGCAACGGCGGCGGGGCGCGGAGGCCGTCGGCCTGAAGCCGATCGCGGCGGGAGATCGCGACGACGCCCTGTTACTCCGCGAAGCGGGAGGCAACCTCCTTTCCCTCGACGAAATCAATCCCTGCCACCTCGCCGCGCCGCTCGCGCCCCAGGTCGCCGCGCGGCAGGAGGGGCGGACGATCGACTTCGCCGCGGTGAACGGGGCCGTCGCCGCCGCCCGCGCCCGGTTCTCCCATGTGGCCGTCGAAGGGGTCGGCGGCTGGCGGGTGCCGCTGGCGGCGGGAAAGACCGTCGGAGATTGGGCGCGGGAACTCGGCCTTCCCGTCCTCGTCGTCGCCTCGGCGGGGCTCGGGACGCTGAATCACACCCTCCTCACCATCGAGGCGATCCGCCGGGAGGGGCTGCCGCTTCTCGGGATCGTCCTGAACCGGCACGGCCTCGCGCCGGGGGATCGGGCGGCGGCGACGAACCGGGAGGCCCTGGAGGAGTGGACCGGCCTGCCGATCGTCGAGCTGAAGGAAGGCGGGGAGCTGCCCGAGGCGGCGTGGCTCTTCGGCGGGTAGGTTTTACACCGACGCCAACGGCAGATTCGGATCGATGTCGTCGGGGAGCGGCAGCGCCGCTCCGGCCTCTTCCTTCAAGGCGGCGACTCCCGCGATCATCGCCGCGTTATCGGTGCAGAGGACCGGAGGCGCAAGGAGAAGCCGATAGCCCGCCCGCCCGCTCTCCCGCTCCAGCGCGGCCCTCAGCGCCCCGTTGCAGGCGACGCCGCCCGCCGCGATGACCGTCCGCAGGTTCCGCGTCCGGGCCGCGTCGGAGGCCTTCCGCACCAGGACATCGACGACCGCCTTCTGGAACGAGGCGGCGACGTCGGCCACGAAGCGGGGGTCGGCGAGCTTCTCCGGGGTCTTCTCCAGGAAGTAACGGACCGAAGTCTTCAGCCCGCTGAAGCTGAAGCGGAAATCGGCCCGCTCCGGGAAGGCCCGGGGGAAATCGTGGGCGGCGGCATCGCCCTGCGCGGCGGCCTTCTCGATCTCGGGGCCGCCGGGATAGCCGAGGGAGAGCATCCGGGCGACCTTGTCGAAGACCTCCCCCGCCGCATCGTCGACGGTGCCGCCGAGACGGCGATAGTCGTTCCAGCCCCGCGCCTCGATGAGGAGGGTGTGGCCACCGCTGACGATCAGGCCGAGGAAGGGAAAAGGAACAGTCCCCTCCGCCGTCAGGAAGGGGGAGAGGAGATGGCCTTCCAGGTGGTTGACGCCCCGCACGGGGAGGCCGGTGGCGAGGCCGAGGCCCCGCGCATAGGCGTGGCCGATGAGGAGGGAGGTGGCGAGGCCCGGCCCCTGGGTCACGGCGATGCCGTCGAGGTCCCCCGTCCCCAGCCGGGCCTCGGCCAGGGCGGCCTCGGCGAGGCGGGGGAGGTTGCGCAGGTGCTCCCGGACGGCGACCTCGGGGACGACGCCGCCGAAGGGCCGGTGCCGGGCGATCTGGGAGCCGACGACCGAGGAGAGGAGGCGGAGGCCCTTGCCGCCGGCCCCGCCCACCTCGACCACGGCGACGGCGCTCTCGTCGCACGACGTTTCGATTCCGAGCCAGCGCATGCGGGTCAGGGAGTGGGAGTCGGGACGGAGGTCGCGACGGGCGGCGTTGCCTGGCCCGGAGCGGCGACAGGCGGCGCGGCCTTGTCGCCCTTCTGCCGGTCGTCCCGGAGGAGGCGGGCGCGGAGGACGTCGACGGAACGCTCCAGCTGGGTGTCGTGGAAATCCTTGAAGGCCATCTTTTCCTCGGGGGTGAGGAGGACCGGGGTGCGGAAACGGATGAGGTTCCGCTCCTCGGCGGCGGTGACGGGGGCCGGGATGTCGGGGTCGACACCCTTCTCGTGAATGACGCGGAGGTTCGGCGTGTAATACTTCGCCGTCGTCAGCCGGACGCCGACGCCGTTGCCGAGGTTGATGACGCTCTGCACGGAGCCCTTCCCGAAGGTCCGCTCCCCGACGAGGACGGCGGCGTGATAGTCCTGGAGCGCCCCGGCGACGATCTCCGAGCCGCTGGCGCTGTAGCCGTTGATGAGGAGGGCGACGGGAACGGTGACGCTCTGCTGGGTCCGGTGGCTCCGGTATTCCCGCTTCGAATCGGCCCGCCGCCCCTGCGTCGAGACGATGACCTGCCCCGGGGGGACGAAGGCCCCGGCGATCTCGACCGCCGAGTCGATCAGGCCGCCCGGATTGTTCCTCAGGTCGACGACGAGGGCCCGCATCCCGCCCTTCTTCAGCGTGGCGACGGCTTTGTCGAACTCCGAGGCGGTGTTCTCCCCGAACTGCTCGATGCGGAGGTAGCCGATCTTCTCCTCCCCCGCGATCTCGGGCGGGAGGAGCTTCGCCGCGCGGACGCTGCTGATGCGGATGATCTCCCGGGTCAGCTCGACCTCGTAGATGTTCGGATTGGAGTCGGCCTTGGGATCGGCTTTTTGATCCGCTTTTTGATCGGCCTTTGCATCGGTCTTGGAATCAATCTTGGTATCGGCCTTCTCTCCGTCCTTCGTCGAGGGGCGATAGAGGGTCAGGCGGACCTTTTCCCCCCGCTTTCCCTTCAGGGCCTTGAGGGCGGCGGCGTAGGGCATCCGCTCGGTCGAGAGGTCGTTGATCTTCAGGATGCGGTCGCCCGGCATGATTCCGGCGCGGAAGCTGGGCGTGTCCTCGTAGCTGGAGACGACGACCAGCTCGTTCGTGTTCGCCCGGGGCGAGAGGGAGAGGCCGAGACCGGCGAACTCCCCCTTCGTGTCCTTCTGCATCTCGGCGAAGGCGTCCTCGTCGAGGAATTGGCTGTGGGGATCGAGGGAGGAGAGCATCCCCTTCAGCGCGGCGAAGACCAGGTCCTTGTAGCCGGTCTTCGCCTCGTTGACGTAGTCCTCGCCGATCAGCTTGATGACCTTCGTGAAGAGGAGCGTCGCCTGATAGGCCTCGTCGCTCGGCGTCGCCCCGCTGCCGTCGTCGACCACCGCCGTCGCCGGAGCGGGGGCGGGCGGGGAAACAGGTGCGGCGGGCTGGGCCGACTGGGGCGCCTGCGGCGCGGCGGGAGCCGGGGCCCCGGTCTGGGCCAGGCCGATGCCGCCCGCCAGCACGGTCCCCAGCGCGACCAGCAGTGTGCGACGGAGCGGCATCGGCTCTCTTTCCTGTTCCGGTTAGAGGGCGTTCTCGGCCTGGAGACGGCCCTTGAAGTAGGCGATCGTCTCCTTCAGGCCCTCTTCGAGGCCGACCTTCGGTTCCCAGCCGAGGAGGCCCTTGGCGCGGGTGATGTCGGGGCGGCGCTGCTTCGGGTCGTCGGTCGGCAGCGGCTGGTTCACCAGCGTGCTGGCTGAGCCGGTGATGCGGATGATCCGCTCGGCGAATTCCTTGATCGTCAGCTCGAGCGGGTTGCCGATGTTGACCGGCTCGTGGAAGTCCGACTGGGAGAGGCGGTAGATGCCGTCGATGAGGTCGGAGACGTAGCAGAAGCTCCGCGTCTGGGTCCCCTCGCCGAAGATCGTGAGCGCCTGCCCCTGGAGGGCCTGGCTGACGAAGGCGGGGACGACGCGGCCGTCGCGCAGCCGCATGCGGGGGCCGTAGGTGTTGAAGATGCGGACGATCTTCGTGTCGACCTTGTGGTAGCGGAAGTAGGCCATCGTGACGGCCTCGGCGTAGCGTTTCGCCTCGTCGTAGACGCTGCGCGGCCCGATCGAGTTCACGTTGCCCCAATACTCCTCGGTCTGGGGATGGACGTGGGGATCGCCGTAGCATTCCGAAGTCGAGGCGACGAGGAAGCGGGAGCCCTTGATCCGGGCCAGCTCGAGGGCGTTGTGGGTGGCGTAGGAGCCGACCTTCAGCGTCTCGAACGGGAGTTCGAGGTAATCGATCGGGCTCGCGGGGGAGGCGAAGTGGAAGACGACGGCGACCTCGCCCTCGATGAGGTCGGCGAAGGGCTCGGTCACATCCTTCTGGATGAAGGAAAAGCGGCTGTCGCCCTTCAGGTGGTCGAGGTTCGCCGGATTGCCGGTGATGAAGTTATCGAGACCGATGACGCGATACCCCTCGGAAAGAAGACGGTCGGTCAAATGGCTGCCAAGGAACCCGGCGGCGCCGGTCACAACTGCGGTTTTCATGAGCGGGCATTAAAGGGACTCCGCCATCCAAATACAAGGGGACGTTGCGGCGAAGTTGGGACGAACGGCCATTTCCCCCGTTCCGGGCGGGTTTCCCCTCTATTTCCCGCAAAAAACCGCGTGCGTACCCGGAACCTTTTTGCTTTAGTGACACTTCCCCCGAGCCCGGACAAGGCCTCGGGAACTATGGCGGCCATAGCTCAATGGTAGAGCACCAGATTGTGATTCTGGACGTTGCGGGTTCGAGTCCCGTTGGTCGCCCCACTTTTTCTTGGCTTCTCCCTTCGGCTCTTCTTCGACGCCATGAACGCTCCCCTGATCCTCGGTTCCGGCCCGGCGGGGATCGCCGTCGCACTGTGCTGCCGGGAGATCGGCCTTTCCCCCCTCGTCGTCGACTCGGCGGCCGACGGGCACGGCCAGGCCCTCGGCGGGATGATCGTCCGCTCCCGCTGGCCCGCCATCTGGACCCCCTGGGCCGATGACCAAAGCGGGGAAGAGATCGGACGAGGCCTCGCCGACCGCTTCCGGCGCTCGGGCATTCCTCACCGGGTCGACGAGGCCCTTTCCCTCGACTACGCCCGCCATCGCGTCGCCCTCCGGCACGGCGGCGAAACCCCGTACGAGGCCCTCGTCATCGCGACCGGGGCCGCCTTCCGCCGGAGCGACGCGCCCGGAGCCTCCGAGGCCGAGGCCGCCGGCTGGCTGCTGCAACGGCCCCCGCTGCTTCCGGAGCCCGCCTCCCCTCCCGGCGGGACCGTCCTCATCGTCGGCGGCGGGAACAACGCCTTCTCGACCGCCGTGACCGAGGCGAAGGAGGGCCACGCGGGCCGGGTAATCATCGCCGTCCGGGGAACCCACCCGAAGGTCCGCGCCCAGATCCTGGAGGAGGCCGCCGCGCAGCCGAACATCGTCCTCCGCACCGGCTGGGAGGTCGCGGAGTTCCTTCCCGACCATGCGATCCGCTTCAACACGCCCGACGGGGAACGGATCGAGCGGTGCAACCTCGCCTATGCCAATCTCGGCTACGTCCCCCGGAGCGCCTTCGCCGCCGGGCAGGTCCACCGCACCGGGGAAGGGTATATCGAGGTCGATTCCTCCCACCGCACCTCGGCCCCCGATGTCTGGGCCGTCGGGGAAGTCGTCGGCCCGAAGGCCCCGTCGGTCCTCACCGTCATGGGGCATGCCCCGGCCGTGGCCGAGGCGATCTCGGCGGCATTGATGAAAAAGGAGGAGACGGAGCGTCTCCTCGAGAAGATGAGGAAGAGGTAGCGTCCCTCGTCGCCTCCTGAAACAGGAGAAGCGGAAGGCAGGAGCCGGGCGGGGCCTAACGGGAAGTCGTCGTCACGGCGGGCATGATCTTCGCCATCACGACCGAGAGGCGGCCATCCTGCCATGCGAAGAAGAAATGCATCGCCGTCCAAAGCACCGCCACGCCGAACACCGCCCGGAGAATCGCTGGAAAGACGTTCCGGGACAGGGGCGGCTCACCCATTTGTGCTGTTTTAACCGTAGGAGACATACTACGAGGCGACTTATTACGCTTTTAACCGTAATAAGTCAACCTTCTCTTTTCACTCCCTCGAAAGAGGGAGCGCAAAAGAGCGAAGCGAGGTCGCTCTACTTCAATCCCAGCACGTCCTGCATCGAATAGAGGCCGGGCTGGGCGGTCTGGACCCACTTCGCGGCCCGGAGCGCCCCCATCGCGAAGACGTCGCGGTTCGAGGCCTTGTGGGTCAGCTCGATCCGCTCGCCGATTCCGGCGAAGGTGACGGTGTGGTCGCCGATCACGTCACCGCCGCGCAGGGCGTGCATGCCGATCTCGTCCCGGGTCCGCTTGCCGGGCTCGCCGGAGCGGCCGTCCTGGACGAGCTCGTCGTAGGATTTCCCCTTCACCTCGCAGAGGATCTCGGCGAGGGAGCGGGCGGTCCCGCTCGGGGCGTCGAGCTTGTTCCGGTGGTGCATCTCGACGATTTCCTGGTCGTATTCGGCCCCGAGGATCTCGGCGGCCTTCCGCGTGAGGTGGAAGAGGACGTTGACGCCGACGGAGAAATTCGAGGCGAGGACGATGGCGATCTTCCCGGAGGCCTGCGCGATCCGTTCCCGCTCCTCGGGCGTGTGGCCGGTGGTCCCGATGACGAGGGGGACTTTCTCCAGCACGGCCTGGGCGAGGAGGTCGTCGGTGGCGCTATGGTGGCTGACGTCGACGACGACGTCGAAGGCGTTCAGGAGCGGGATGACCCGGCCCGCCGGGACGGTGGCGTCATCGAAGGCGTGGTCGGCCTCGGCCAGGCGGACGATGGCGCTTCCGAGGCGGCCGCGGCCGCCGATGACGGCGAGGGAGAGGAGGGACATGCGATTTCCTGTGTGAAGCTGGGGAGAGAGCTAGAGACCCAAGGCGTCGAGGGTCTTGCCGACCTTCTCCCGGCCCGCCGCGCTGAGCGGGACGAGGGGCAGGCGGACTTCCTCGGTCATCGCCCCGCGCCGGGCGAGGGCGAACTTCGTCGGCACCGGATTGGTCTCGACGAAGAGGTCGCGGAAGAGCGGGGTGAGGCGGCGGTGGAGGGCCTCGGCCTCGGCGGTCTTCCCGGAGGCGAAGAGGGAGACAAGGTCGGCCACTTCCTTCGGGACGACGTTCGAGGCGACGCTGATGACGCCGACCGCCCCGACGCTGAGGAAGGGCAGGGTGAGGCCGTCGTCGCCGGAGAGGATGGCGAAGGAGGCGGGGAGGGCCTGCCGGAGCTGGGTGACGCGGTCGACGGAGCCGCCCGCTTCCTTGATCGCGACGATGTTCGGCGCGGCGGCGGCGAGGCGGGCGACGGTCTCGACGGCGATCTCGATGCCGCAGCGGCCCGGGATGCTGTACAAGATAATGGGGATCGACACGGCCCCGGCGATCTTCAGGAAGTGCTGGTAGAGCCCTTCCTGGGTCGGCTTGTTGTAATAGGGGGCGACGAGGAGGAGGGAATCGGCCCCGAGGCGCTCGGCCTCCCGGGAGAGGTAGACGGCTTCCTTCGTGCTGTTCGAGCCGGTCCCGGCGACGACCTGGCAGCGGCCCTTGGCCACCTGGACGCTCAGTTCGATGACGCGGAGGTGCTCGTCGTAATCGAGGGTCGGCGATTCCCCGGTGGTGCCGACGGGGACGATCCCGGTGATCCCCCCGGCGATCTGGGCCTCGATGAGGGCGGTCAGCGCCACTTCATCGACCTTGTCGCCGCCCGTTTGGAAGGGGGTGACGAGGGCGGTGTAGGCCCCCTGGATGACACTGGCGGCAGGGCTTAGGGACATTCGATTTCTCCGGTGAAGACGACGAGGGCGGGGCCTTGAAGGACGATGTTCGAGATCTCGGAACCCTCTTCCCTGAAGTCGACCGTGAGGATCGACTTCCCCTGGACGAGGACGCGGACGGGCTTCGCCACACCGTGGACGAGGTGGGCGAGAACGGCGGCGGCCGAGACGCCGGTGCCGCAGGCGAGGGTCTCGTCCTCGACGCCGCGCTCGTAGGTGCGGACGCGGATCGAGTCGGGGCCGGTGATCTGGGCGAAGTTGGCGTTGGTCCCCTTCGGCTTGAAGACCTCGTTGTAGCGGACCTCGGCGCCGAGGGTGCGGATGTCGATCTTCTCGACATCGGCGACGAACTGAACGGCGTGGGGAACGCCAGTGTTGATGAAGCCGACGGTGATCTCCCCGGCGCTCCGGGTGGGGACGGCCTTGGCCCGTTCCAGGCTGTGGGGCGCGGTGAGGACGATGGCGACCTCGTTCCCGACGTAGGTGGCCGAGATGATCCCGGCGAGGGTCTCGAACTTGATCGAATCGCCGAGGGACTTCGTCGCGCCGAGGTGGCGGGCGAACTGGGCGAAGCAGCGCGCGCCGTTGCCGCACATGTCGGCCTCGCTCCCGTCGGCGTTGTAGTAACGCATGCGGAAGTCGGCGGCCTCGGGGTTGGCGGGGGGCTCCAGCAGCAGGAGGCCGTCCCCGCCGACGCCGAAGTGGCGGTCGCAGAGGAAGGCGATCTGCGAGGCCGAAAGGAACGTGGTGCAGGCGCGGTTGTCGAGCATGACGAAGTCGTTTCCGGCTCCGGTCATCTTCGTGAAGGAAAGCTTCATGGGCATGGGTCTCGAGTGGAGGGAAGTCCGCCGGGGAAGGGCCTAGGCCGTCTCCCCGCGGATGAGGTCGACGAGGGCTTCCCGCTTCCGGGCGAGCTTCACCTTCGTCCCCTCGACGAGGATCTCGGCGGCGCGGGGGCGGGTGTTGTAGTTCGAGGCCATCGTGAAGCCGTACGCCCCGGCGCTGAGGAAGGCGATGCGGTCGCCCGTCTTCAGGGGCTGGAGGGGGCGGTCCTTCGCGAAGGTGTCGCCCGACTCGCAGATCGGCCCGACGACGTCGGAGGGGATGGTCTTGCCGGTCTTGGCGCGGAGGGGGACGATCTCGTGGTAGGAGTCGTAGAAGGCGGGGCGGATGAGGTCGTTCATCGCGGCGTCGATGATGACGAAGTTCTTCTTCCCGGTCTTCTTCACGTAGAGGACCTCGCTGAGGAGGACCCCGGCGTTGCCGACCATGAAGCGGCCCGGCTCGACGAGGACCTTCAGCCCGAGGGTGCGGAGCTGCGGCACGACCGATTCCGCGTAGGCGGCGGGCGTGAGGGGGGCGCCCTTCTTCTTCCACCAATCGGGCTGGCCGCTGGCGAGGGCGTCCTCGTAGACGATGCCGATGCCGCCGCCGATGTCGAAGAACTCGAGCCGATGGCGGCGATGGAGCTCGCGGACGAGGGGGATCATCTTCTTCACCGCGGCGGCGAAGGGGGCCGCCGTGGTGATCTGGGAACCGATGTGCATCTGGACGCCGCGCAGGGTGACGTGCTTCAGCGCCGTGGCGCGCTGATAGAGGGCGGGGATCTCCTCGAAGGCGATGCCGAACTTGTTCTCGTAGGTCCCGGTGGTGATCTTCGAGTGGGTCTTCGCGTCGACGTTCGGGTTCACCCGGAGGGCGACGGGGGCGATCTTCCGGAGGCGGGTGGCGACCTCGTTGATGAAGGTCAGCTCGGCCTCGCTCTCGACCATGAAGCAGTAGATCCCGGCGCGGAGCGCCTGCTCGATCTCGGCCCGGGTCTTGCCGACCCCGGCGAAGGTGCACTTCCCGGGATCGCCCCCGGCCTGCTGGACGCGGAAGAGTTCCCCGCCGCTGACGAGGTCGAAGCCGGAGCCCTGCCGCGCGAGGAGGCGGAGGAGGGCGAGGGTCGAGTTGGCCTTCATCGCGTAGCAGATGAGGTGGTCGAGGGGCTTCAGGGCGTGGTCGAGGGCCTTGTAATGTTCCACGACGGTGTGCCCGGAATAGACGTAGAGCGGAGTTCCGTATTCTTCGGCGAGCGCGTCGAGGGAAACCCCCTCGGCGTAGAGCTTGCCACCCTTGTAGTGGAAGTGATGCATCGTATGTTTGAGAAAGAGCCCGTACTTGTATCAAACTCC
The DNA here is from genome assembly GCF_900105685.1 of Verrucomicrobium sp. GAS474. Taxonomy (NCBI): domain Bacteria; kingdom Pseudomonadati; phylum Verrucomicrobiota; class Verrucomicrobiia; order Verrucomicrobiales; family Verrucomicrobiaceae; genus Verrucomicrobium; species Verrucomicrobium sp. GAS474. The sequence continues at coordinate 2,291,266 of NZ_LT629781.1, read as the reverse complement.
CACTCTGATAGCAAATCAGATAGAGGGGGGGCATTCCCGCTTGTCATCGCCGGGGGGGATCTCCATTCTTCGCCCCCATGTCGGTTTTCCGGGTCCCCTCCCCCTTCGTCTGCCTCGTTTGCGCCGCCTTCGGCCTCCTTCTTTCGGGATGCAAGGCCCAGGCCTCCGGTCCCCTCCCCCCCGCCGCCGTCACCGATCATCCCGAGGCGTGGGCCTGGCTCCAGCGTTACGACGGGACGATGACCCGGGCCGAGTTCGAGGAGACCCTCCCCCTCTTCGACCCCTCGCGCTCCCTCCTGAAGCAGAGCACCCTCGGCGACGACGCCCTCGCCGTCTTCGCCACGCCGGAGAAAACGGGGGAGCCCGACATCCGGATCGCCTTCGCCCCCGTCGTCGGGGAGAAGAAGAAGCACGCCGATTTCCGGACCCCGGCCGAGTTCCGCGCCGGGCCGAAGCCCTCCGGCAGGCCCCTCGACGGCCTCCGCATCGCCATCGACCCCGGCCACATCGGCGGCGCGTGGGGACAGATCGAGGACCGCTCGATCGAATACGAGGGGGTCGGACGGCTCCAGGAGGGCGACCTCAACCTCATCACCGCCGCGATCCTGACCAAGGAATTGACCGCCCTCGGTGCCGTCGTCTTCCCGACCCGGACGACGCCGGAGCCGGTCACCGACGCCCGCCCGGCCGGGCTCCTCGGCGAGGCGCGGGAGACGATCCTGAAAAAGCATCCCGAGGCGACGTTCATCTCCCCCTCCCGCCTCGAATTGATGAGCCACATCCTCTTCGAGCGGAAGTACGAGTTCCTCTCCCGCGCCGAGAAGATCCGCCGGGAGTTCCCCAAGGCCGACGTCACCCTCGTCCTTTACATCAACGCGACCCCGTCCAGCGGTTCCGGCCACCTCATCGGGCCGAATCAGAACATCTTCTTCGTCGAGGGGGCCTACATGCCCGACGAGGTCGCCGATCCCGACATCCGGTTCCGGATGCTCTACAAGACCTTCGCCCGCGTCGCGCCGGTCGAGTACGACGTCGCCGCCGCCATCGCCCGGGCGTTCAAGAAGGCGACGGGACTCCCGCCCGTCCCCTACGGGAACTCGCCGACGACCCGCCTCGTCCACGAGGAGAATTACGACGTGGTGGCGCGGAACCTGGGGGCCAGCCGACAGGATGACGGCCCCGTCATCACGACCGAGCCCTACTTCATGAACAACCGGCTTTCGGCAAAGCGGTTCGTCGCCGGGGATTACGAGGGGGAACGGACCTTCGAGGGGAAGGAATACAAGAGCATCTTCCGGGAATACGCGGGATGCGTGGTCGATGGACTTCTCGAAGCGTACGGACCGGTGGCGAAGCCCTGAGGCGCTTCGGTCCCATCACTTCTCCCGCAACGCCCTCAACACTTCAAATCGGCCCATCAGCGCAAAATAGCCGCCGAATTCCCCCTGCGAGGCCTCGTCTCCCGAGCGGCGGTTCACCTCGAACCAGTTGACGTAATCAGTCATCCGCCCCGCCAGGCCGCCGAGGCGGGCCTGGGCCGTCGCCGCGTAGGAAAGCCGCGTCGGATAAGTCGCCGCCACGAGGGGATCGGGATTGATCAGCGCCATCAGCGCGTCCCGTTCGAGGGCGATCACCGGACGCCAGGCGAAATTCGCCCGCATCTCCAGGACGATCAGCTTGTCGATCCGCTCCCGCAACGTGGCGGCGAAGAGCGGGTGGCCCGCCTCCTGCGGCAGGTCGGCGAGCGGCAGCGTCATCGCCTCCCAGGCCCGATCGGTCGCCGGAGCCGATGCTGGAGCTGGAACCGCAGCCCCCTCGGGACGGCCCTGCTTCGAGGAGAGCGCGACCGCCGCCTTCGCTTCCTCCTCCCTCATTTTCTTGTCGGCCTCTTTCTTGTCGCTCGCCCCCGGCTTGGAAGGCGGCGTCCAGGCGGGGAACGAAATCGTGTTCAGCGCCTCCAGCTCGCTCTGGCTCCGATCCCAGGAGTACAGGTCCCAGGCGTAGACGAGATCGTCCCGTTTCTTTCCCAACGTCTTTTGGAATTCGACCCATTCCTTTTCGGCCGCCTTCCCCGCCTGGAGCGGGACGTCGCCGCCCGGCAGGGAGGCGAACCAGCGGTCGAGGTCGCCGCGATGGCCCGGGGCGGTCTGGTAGAAAAGATAGAGGCCCCAGCAGAACGCCCCGCGCCACGTCTCGGTCACCGGATCGGCGGGAACCTCTTCTCCGCCATTCTCCCAGCCGATCACCGTCTCGACGAGCGGGACCTTGCCGAAGAGGCGGGCGCGCCGGGAGACGGCCTTGAAGGTCTCCTCGTTCCGCCCCGTCACGGTCTGGTAGGCCCCCTCGACGATCCAGTAGGGGAGCGGCGGCGGCTCGCTCCCCTCCGCATAGCGGGCACCGAGCATCGCCGCCCGGCGATAGAGGAGCCCGCGGACGATCTCCCGCAGCCACCCCTCGACCGGCGCGGGGGAGCCGACATAGACGACGACGCGGACATCGGTTTCCCGTTTCCGGGTCAGGCAATCGATCTCGGCCTCCCTCGGGGCGTCGCCCGGGTTCTGCCGCTCCACGTGGACCGTCAGCCGGGCCGGGGGGAAGGCGGTGCCGTCGGACGGCGGGGCGGGCGAGAGGGCCGCTCCGAATTGCGAGACCACGCCGTAGAGGTCGTGGACCGGCAGGTCGATGTCCCCCTCGACGACGAGGCCGCTCTCCCGGCTCCCCTCGGAAACAATCGCCGCCCGTCCGATACCCGATATCAGGACCAGCAGAAGCCAGAAGATCAAAGGGGAGCGTGACGGCATATTCGGCGAACTTGGCGGCAAAAGCCCTGTCTCAACGTAGAGCTTCTAGAAATCGGCCGTCTCGTCGATCGGCGTGACGAAGTGGAAGGTCGAGCCCTTCCCCTCCTCCGATTCGAGCCAGATGCCGCCGCCCATCGCCTCGCTGAGGCGGCGGCAGATGGCGAGGCCGAGGCCGGTCCCGCCGTAGCGCCGCGTGGTCGAGGAATCGGCCTGGATGAAAGGCTGGAAGAGGATCTCGTGCTTCGCCTTCGGGATCCCGATGCCGGTGTCCCGGATGCTCCACTCGACGAATTTCCGCGAGCCCGAGAGGAGGCCGGGAAGGCCGGTCAGCTCGGCCAATTCCGTCGAAAGGGCGCACGGCTTCACCGTCACCTCGACCCCGCCCGATTCGGTGAACTTGATGGCGTTCCCGACGAGGTTGAGGAGGATCTGGCGGAGGCGCGTCGGATCGCCGACGAGGATCTCCGGGAGGGCCTCGTCGACGGTGAGGCGGAGGTAGAGCTTCTTCTCCCGGGCCTGCGCGGCGCAGAGGTCGAGGAACTCGTCGAGGTTCTGCCGGAGATGGAAAGCGCTGTTCTCGAGGACGAACTGGCCCGCCTCGATCTTCGAGAAGTCGAGGAGGTCGTTCAGGATCGCGAGGAGCTGGGTGCTGCTGAGGCCGACGAGCTGGACGTAATCGCGCTGCTCCCGGTTCAGCGGGGTCCCGGCGAGGAGGTTCGTGAAGCCGATGATGCCGTTCATCGGGGTCCGCAGCTCGTGGCTCATCATCGCCAGGAAATTGCTCTTCGCCCGCGTCGCCTCCTCGGCGGAGACCTTCGAGGCGCGGAGGCTCTCCTCGGCCTGGCGGCGGACGGTGGTGTCCTGGTGAAGGCCGACGACACGGAGGGGCTGACCGTCGGAATCGCGGGCGACGACGCGGCCGCGGTCGAGGACCCACTTCCAGCCGCCCGCGGCGGTCCGCATCCGGTATTCGGCCTCGTAGAGCGGGTTCCGCCCGTTGAGGTGGTCGTCCCGCAGCCGGAGGACGTGGACGAGGTCGTCGGGATGGATCAGGCTGCGCCAGGTCGACTCGCCCGGCTCGAAGGCCTCGGGGGAGTAGCCGAGCATCGTCATGTAGCAGCGGTTCCAGATCCAGCGGCCCGTCTTGATGTTCCAGTCCCAGAGGCCGTCCTCGGCGGCGTCGAGGGCGTTGCGGAGCCGCTCCTCGCTGCGGTAGAGCTCCTCCTCGGCCTCGCGCTTCTCGGTGACGTCGGAGAAGGAGATGACGACGCCGCTGTGGGTCGTCTCGCCCTCCTCCTTCAGCGGCTGGGCGTTGACCCGGAACCAGCGCCGGGTCCCCCGGTCGTCGACGAAGCCGAGGACCCGCCCGATCTTCGCCTGGCCGGTCTTCAGCGCGGCGACGAAGGGGAGGTCGGCGGTCTCGATCCGGCGTCCGTCCTCGGAACTCCAGCTCCAGCGGGTCTCGAAATGGGGGACGCCGCCCAGCTCCTCCTCGGGGAGGCCCAGGAGGCGCGCCGCGCTCGGGTTGCTCCCGACGACGCGGCCGCCCAGGTTGAGGATGACGACACCGTCGTCGAGGGCGAGGAAGACGGTCTGATAGCGCGTCTCGCTCCGCAGGAGGGCGTCCTCGGCGCGGCGGCGGTCGGCCGACTCGCGCTTCAGGTCGGCGCTCTTCCGCATCACCTCGTCGGTGCGGATCTGGACGAGTTCCTGGAGGTGCTCGTTGTAATGCTTCAGCTCCCCGAGGAGCTGGAAGTTCTCCAGCGTGTAGGTGAGGCCGAGGAAGACGATGGAGAGGATTTCCCGGGCGTTCTCGATCGTCCGCACCCGCTCCGGGGAGAGGACGCCGACGAACATGCCGAGGGTCCGCGCCCGCGTGGTGAGGGCGGCGAGGTAGAGGCTCTTCCCCGTCTCGTTGTTGGTGACGACGATCGCCCGCGTCTGCTTCAGCGCCCAGGCGAAGGTCCCCGCGGCGATCTCCCCCTTCACGATCCCCTCGATCCCCATTCCCTCGACGCCGGCGGAGAGGCGGGCGTGGCGGAGGACGAACTCGAAGGTCTCGGGATCGGCGACCCAGAAGCCGGCCTCCTCGAAGGGGACGAGGCGGAAGACGTGGTCCCCGGCGATGCGGAAGGCCTCGTCCTCGTTCAGGCATTCGCGGATCTGCCGCTGGAAGGTCTCCAGGGACGACATCTTCCCGAGGAGTTCCTCGTAGGCGTCGCGCCGCGAGGCGGACCGCCAGAACTCCCCCGGGGGGCGGACGTCGTTTTCAGTTTCAGCCATAGCGAGCCGGTCCCCCGGACAACCGATTTCCGCTTTTACCTCTTTTTACCTCTTGGAGGTATCGAGGAAAATCTTCACCACGTCGACGAACTGCCGGTCGATCTCGCGCATCGCCCCCCCGAAGATCGTCGGCTTCAGGTTGACCCGCTTCCACGCCTCGATCGAGAGGGGGGGGACGTAATCGACGCCGCTCGACCCGAGTTCCATCGCGTGGGCGAGGAGGTCGGCGAGGTGGACGAAGGAGCTTTCGAGCGGGAAGCGGAGGGCCATGCCGGGCCGGTGATGGTAGGCGGCGGCGGCGGAGAGGCTCTCCGGCAGGTCCCAGAGTTCCATGAGGGCCGCGCCGACGTCGGCGTGGTCGAAGCCGATGACCTCCCGCTCCGCGCGGTAGAGGAAGGTGCCGTTGCTGTGGGAGAGGGCGAGGGCCTGGCCCATCTTGTCCGGCATCCCGAGGCAGAGGACGAGGCGGCCGATGTCGTGGAGCAGCCCGGCGACGAAGAACCGCTCGACATTCGGCTCCCGATGGTAGGAGGCGAGGACGCGGGCCGTGATGCCGCAGCCGATGCTGTGCTTCCAGAAGGCGGTGGTGTCGAAGAGGTCGTCGGGAATCCCCTCGAACATCTCGATGACTTTCGTGCAGAGGGCGAGGTCGCGGACCTGCTTCAGGCCGATAACGGAGACGGCCTCGGAGATCGTCTCGATCCGCCGGGGGAAGCCGAAGAAGGCGCTGTTCGCGAGCTTCAGGAGGCGGGCCGTGAGACTCTGGTCCCGGCTGATCACCTCGCCGATCTGGGTGATGGAGGAGTAGGGATTGTCGACCTCGCGCTTGATCTCCATGTAGATCGCGGGCAGGGAGGGGATCTCCGTCAGCCCGTCGAGGAGGCGGCGGATCGGATCGCCGCCCGTCGGGGTCAGGAGAGGGTCTTCGGCGGGTTCGGGCGGCATAGGGAAAGGGAAGGGCGGAAAATCGGGATCGGGATCAGACGGGGATGGTGCGGGCCTTCCGCATCACGCTCTGGCGGAAAATTTCCTGCATCACCGGATCGTTCAGCGGGGCCTTGGAGAAGCGGAGCTTCAGGGAGTTCTCGGCCCAGGCATAGGCCTCGGGGCTGACGTCGATCGCCTCGCCCTTCGGCTTCTCCTCGCCGCGCACCACGACCTCGGTGACACCCCAGGAACGGATCAGCGTGAGGTGGCGTTCCTTCAGTTCCATGCCGGAACGGATCAGGACCTGGCCATGGCTGTTCTTCACGTCCTTTTCCAGCGTCATGCCGACCTGAACTTCTTCCGTGCTAATGAGAGCCATACCAATACCGTAAAAACCGAGGTTTTTTGATGATCTACAATGATCTGAAGTTTCGAGAAAACAATTGCAACCGCACTACCGTAATCACCCGAAGGACCGCCCCGGGATCGAAAATCTAAAGCCAGCGGATCAGCCGCACCCGGGAGGAATCGCGCCCCGATACCAGCATCCCGTTGGCCCCATAGAGACTGACCAGATGGCCGGAACTCGTCCAGTTCAAAACCCGTGCCTCAATTCGGCCCGAAATGATTTTCCAATGGCACGGGTGGTAGGTCTCCCGCACCCCGCCTTCGAGCGGTTCCCCGTCCCAGTCGATGAAGTCAACCTGTTCAGCCGCCTCCATCGATCCCCCTTGCAGCAAAACCAGGGCCCGCCGGACGAAGAGCTGGAAAACCACGTAATGGGAGAGCGGATTCCCCGGCAGGCAAAAGGCGACGCTCTTCCCCTTCCGGGCAAAGATCACCGGCTTCCCCGGCTTCACTGCGACCCCGGCAAAATCGACGGCAAACCCGGCCTCCTCGAGGACCCGGAGCCCGAAATCGGTCTCCCCCGCCCCGGCCCCGCCCGAGATCAGGAGGAGATCGCTTCCCCCCGCCAGCGCCTCGGCCACCTCCCGCTCCAGCACCGCCAGATCGTCCCCCACGCGGACCTGCCGGACCAACGCGCCGCCCGCACCGGCGACCAGCCCGGCGACGAGGCTCGAATTGGAATCGCGGATCTGCCCTTCCCCCGGCGTCTCTCCCGGGGGGACCAACTCCCCGCCGGTCACGAGGTGGGTCACCTTCGGCCTCGGGGAAACGCGGGGCAGGGCCACCCCGGTCATCGCCAGGACCCCCGCCTCGACCGGGCCGATCCGGCTCCCCTCCCCGATCAACCGGTCCCCGCGCCGATATTCCTCTCCCCGGCGACGGAGGAAGAGCGGGTATTCGGTGCCGAGCGCGGCGGGATTGAAGCGGACTTCCGCCCCCTCCTTCCCTGCCGCTTGCGCCTCCTCCTGCATCACCACGCGGACCGTACCTTCGGGCACTGCCGCGCCGGTGAAAATCCGCACGCAGGTCCCCTTCCCCAACGGCAGCGGCCCCGCGAAGACCTCGCCCGCCCGCACCGCGCCGACGACGCGGAAGACCTCCCCCTCGCCTGCCGCAATCGCATAGCCGTCCATCGCGGAACGGTCGAAGGGGGGGCTGTCGGCATCGGCCTCGACGCCCTGGCGGAGGACCCGGTTTTCGGCCAGGGCCCGGTCGAGCGGGATCGCCTCGGGAGGGAGCGGAAAGACCCCCCCGTCGATCCGTTTCCGGGCCTCGGAGACGGAGAGGAGGGAAGAGGGCGGCAGGGGGGACGGCATGAGGAAGACTATTGACAATCAGCCCTTCCTACGCAAGATTCACCCCAATCTTATCGAGAGCGACGGAGGGACTGGCCTTACGATGTCGCGGCAACCGGGAAGTACGATTCGGGCAAAAGCCCACTCCCTTCCGGCAGGTGCTAAACCCAGCATTGGAGAGGGACGCCCCTTAAAAACGGCGTCTCCGCCCGGTGAAGGATAAGAGGTGCGATGACCTAGACGCAGGGTTCTCACGAACCTTAACGGGACGAGTTGGAAAACTCATACCCACGGTCCTCCCCTCCCTTCCCCTTGCTTTCTCTCCACTGCCGGATTTCCCGTGCGGAGGAAGAAAACAAACAGTCATCAACAGAGCCATGGGAACGGAATTTTTCAGCAACCTCAAGTGTCGCGAGTGCGGCCGCCTCTACGAAAAGAAGGCGATCCACGTCTGCGAGTACGACTTCGGCCCCCTCGAAGCCGCCTACGACTACGACAAGATCAAGAAGAGCATCAGCCGCCAGGCCATCGCCTCGCGCCCCCAGAGCATGTGGCGCTACCGGGAGCTCCTCCCGATCGACGGCGATCCCACCGTCGGCCTCCAGGTCGGCTTCACCCCCCTCGTCAAGGCCGACCGCCTCGCCAAGGCCCTCGGCATCCGCGAGCTCTACGTGAAGAACGACACGGTCAACTACCCCACCCTCTCCTTCAAGGACCGCGTCGTCTCCGTCGCCCTCTCCCGCGCCCGCGAGCTCGGCTTCGAGATCGTCGCCTGCGCCTCGACCGGCAACCTCGCGAACAGCGTCGCCGCGAACGCCGCCGCCGCCGGGCTGAAGAGCTACGTCCTCATCCCCTACGACCTCGAGCGGAGCAAGGTGCTGAACAGCCTCGTCTACGGCACGAACGTCGTCGGCATCCGCGGCGCCTATGACCAGGTGAACCGGCTCTGCTCCGAGATCGCCGGGAAATACGGCTGGGGCTTCGTCAACGTCAACCTCCGGCCCTACTACGCCGAGGGGTCGAAGAGCATGGGCTTCGAGATCGCCGAGCAGCTCGGCTGGCAGCTCCCGCGCCACACCGTCGTCCCGATGGCCAGCGGCTCCCTCCTCACGAAGATCACCAAGGCCTACCAGGAACTGGTCAAGGTCGGCCTCCTCGACGAGGCGGGCTTCACCGTCCACGGCGCCCAGGCCAGCGGCTGCAACCCGATCACCGCCGCCTACAAGGCGGGGACCGACATCATCCGCCCCGTGCCGAAGCCCGACACCATCGCGAAGTCCCTCGCCATCGGCACCCCCGCCGACGGCTACTACGCCGTCCACGCCATCCGCGAGAACGGCGGGGCCTCCGAGGACGCCACCAACGAGGAGATCATCGAGGGGATCAAGATGCTCGCCGAATGCGAGGGGATCTTCGCCGAGACCGCGGGCGGCGTCACCGTCGCCTGCGCGAAGAAGCTGATCGCCACCGGGAAGATCCCGGCGAACGAGTCGGCCGTCCTCTGCATCACCGGCAACGGGCTGAAGACCGCCGAGGCCGTCGCCGACCACGTCGGCGCGCCCCGCATCATCAACCCCAGCATCCGCGAGTTCGACAGCCTCCTGAACGGGAGCGCGGTCGAGGCGGCCGCTTAAGACCCCTTCACTCATTTAACCGAAAGAAAGAAGAACAGCATGTCGACCCAAGTCACCATCCCCACCCCCCTGCGGAACCTCACCGGCAACCAGGAAGTCGTCGCCGTCGAGGGCGGCACCATCGAGGAAATCCTCACGAACCTCGACAAGGCCTTCCCCGGCATCGGCGAGCGCCTCGTCGACGACAAGGGCAACGTCCGCCGCTTCGTGAACATCTACGTCAACGGCGAGGACATCCGCTTCCTCCAGGAAAAGGCGACCCCCATCAAGCCGACCGACGAAATCAGCATCGTCCCCGCCATCGCCGGGGGTTGATCGCAACGGAGAAACCCATGGCCATCGAAACCCAGCGATACTGGCTGACCTACAACCCCTCCAACGTCCAGAAGCCCCTGCTCTGCACGCTGGCGCGGAAGTTCGACCTCGTCTTCAGCCTCCGCAACGCCAGCGTCACGAAGGACGTCGGCATCGTCGCCCTCGAGTTCGAGGGGGAACGGGAAGTCCTCAAATCGGCCGTCGTCTGGCTCGAGGCCGAGGGCGTCCAGGTCGAGCCCGTCGAGCTCAACACGATCGAAGGTTAGTCCTTCCTCCGTCCGGGCGAAAAAAGAGCATCCCTTCGGGGATGCTCTTTTTTTATTACCGCCCCGCAAGCGGGATTATTTCCCGTTCGGTGTCGGTTCTTTTTACTTTATGGGGTAAAAAGATGAGAGGATCAACCATCCTCCCGAAGGCGCGGATTCCCCTATTCATCAGCCTCCGAAGCCATTCGCCGAGGGGCCGCTTAGGAAATTTGCCTACACAGCCTGCCCGATTCGTTTGGGCCTTGTAGGACAAATGAGACGTCCATTTTCAGCCTCCGTCCGATACCGGAGTAACCTGGAATCGGATAAGGTCTCTTCCATGCAGTGCGAGCCCCTTCCGAGGAAGACGGCGACCACCGCAGGACAGTAAAAGCGATTTGCCCGGGTGGGCAAAGATGGACCGGGGTTCCCCCCCTCCTCGGTTCAAAAAGCGAAGCCGTCCGGCCCTGTAGGCCGGACGGCTTTTCTCATTTCAGGGCGCATCTTCGCCACCCTCTCCCTTCTCCGCTTGTAGGACAAATGAGACGTCCCTTTTCCGCCTCCGTCCGATACCGCGCCGACGGGGAATCGGTTAGGCTTTCCTTCATGCAATGAGCGGTCCCCCTCCATGGGGGAACAAACAAAGCATGCGATAGGTTACTGAAAGATTTTGCCCGGGTGGGCAAAATTTGGCCGGAGTCCCCCCCTCTCCGGTCAAAAAAGAAAAGCCGTCTGACCCTGTAGGCCAGACGGCTTTTCACTTTTCCTGGCCGGAACCCGATCCGAAACTAGATCTCTTCGCCGGGCGGGATCAGCGTCTCGCCGGGATTCGCCAGGCGGCGGACCCGTTCCAGCAGGAGCGCGATCGCCTCGTCATGGGAGATCTCGGCGGTCTTCAGCTCGATGTCGGGCTTTTCCGGGGCCTCGTAGGGGGAATCGATGCCGGTGAATTTCTTGATCTCCCCGGCCCGGGCCTTCTTGTAGAGCCCCTTCACGTCGCGCGCCTCGCAGACTTCGAGCGGGGCGTTGACGTAGACCTCGATGAAGGGGACGCCCCCCTCGCGGCAGATGTCGCGGACCCGCTTCCGGTCGGCCCGGAAGGGGGAGATGAGGGAGGTGACGACGACGAGGCCGGCCTCGGCCATCAGCTTCGCCGTCTCGCCCGCGCGACGGATGTTCTCGACGCGATCCTCGTCGGAGAAGCCGAGGTTCGCGCAGAGGCCGTGGCGGAGGTTGTCGCCATCGAGGATCGTCGCGCCGATGCCGCTCTGGAAGAGCGCCCGTTCGAGCCGTCCCGCGAGGGTCGACTTGCCCGAGCCGGAGAGGCCGGTGAACCAGACCACCGCGCCCTGATGGCCGTAATGGCGGTCGCGGAGCTCCTTCGTCACCTCGCCCTCGACCCACGTGATGTTGTCGCTCTTCACCCCCTCGGCGTCGGCGGCGTACTGGGCGTCGTAGATGACGCCGCCGCCGCCGATGCGGGAGCCCTGCTGGAGGACGAAGCGGCCGGTCTCGGTGATCCGGTCGCCGTTGTCGAAGGCGAGCGGCTTCCGCGTGCGGAGGACGATCTCGGCGACCTCGTTCTTCCGCACCTGCGTCGCCAACCCGGCCTCGGACGAGACCTCGAGGGTGCTCGAGTCGATGACCCGCTCGATCTTCGTGACCTGGGCGCTGACCGACTGGGAAGCGAGGCGGAGGGTGTAGGACTGGTTGAGGTCGAGCGGCGTGTCGTGGAGCCAGAAGAGGCGGGCCCGGATCTCGCGCCCCTCGACGGGGCCCTCGCCCTTGTGGGAGGCGATCTGGCCGCGCTCGACGAAGATCTGTTCCTCAAGCGTCACCGCCGTCGAGAACCCGGCCTCGGCCTCGGTCTTCGGCTCGGTCGCGCCCCACCATTCGATCGACTTTACCTTGCTCCGCTTCCGGTCGGGCCAGAAGACGAGTTCGTCGCCGACGCGGAGGCGGCCCGTCTCGATCCGGCCCGCGATGATCCGGCGCTCGTCGAAGCGGTAGACGTCCTGGACGGAGAACCGGAGCGGCAGCTCCGAGGAGGAGCCCGGCGAGGCGAAGGCGTCGAGGGCCTCGACGATCGAGAGCCCCTGGTGCCAGGGCAGGTTCGCGCTCGACCCGACGATGTTGTCCCCGTGGCGGGCGGCGATGGGGATGAAGTGGGAGGGGACGACGTTGAGCTTCCCGAGGAACTCGCGGTATTCCTTCTCGATGGCGGCGAATTTCGCCTGGTCGAAGTTGACGAGGTCCATCTTGTTCACGGCGACGATGACCTGCTTCACCCCGAGGAGGGAGAGGAGGAAGCCGTGGCGGCGGGACTGCTCCTGGACGCCTTCCTTCGCGTCGATCAGGAGGATGGCCGCGTCGGCGCTCGCCGCGCCGGTGATCATGTTCTTGAGGAACTCCTTGTGCCCGGGGGCGTCGATGATGACGTACTTCCGCTTCGGCGTCTGGAACTGGATCTGGGTGGTGTCGATCGTGATGTTCTGCTCCTGCTCCTCGAGGAGGGCGTCGAGGAGGAAGGAGTATTCGAAGTCCATCCCCTCGGCCTCGCAGGCCTTGCGGATCGATTCGACCTTCCCCTCGGGGAACGAGTTCGTGTCGAAGAAGAGACGACCGATGAGGGTCGATTTGCCATGGTCGACGTGGCCGACGATGACGATTTTAAGGCGTTCCAATTCGGAAGACATGGGGACGGGAGGGTACGGAATTAAGGGAAAGGAGTGGGAGGGAAAGGCCGGCGGGGCTTCTTACATGAAGCCCTTGGCGCGGAGCTTCTGCATCGCGTTGCGCTCGTGGTGGTCCTGGGCGCGGCCCGCCCGCTCGGAGGTCTTCGTGTGGCGCAGTTCCTCGATGATCTCGTCGATCGTCGCGGCGTTGCTGTCGATCGCCTTCGTGATCGGCTTGCAGCCCATGGAGCGGTACCGCTTGCCGTCCTTCGCGAAGTAGAGCTGCGGGACGGGGATGTTCTCCCGCTTGATGTAGGACCAGATGTCGATCTCGGCCCAGTCGAGGAGGGGCTGGACGCGGACGTGCTCGCCCGGCTTGATCGTGGTGGTGAACTGGTTCCAGAACTCGGGCGGCTGGTCCTTGTAGTCCCACTCGAACTCGGCGTTGCGGGGGGAGAAATAGCGTTCCTTCGCGCGGGTCGAATCCTCGTCCCGGCGGATGCCGGTGATGAGGCCGTGCCAGCCGTGCTCGGCCATCGCCTGCTGGAGGGCGACTGTCTTCAGCTCGTGGGTCACGGTGACGGGGTCGTGGGTCTCGTAGCCGATGCCGCGGGCGCGGGCCTCCTCGTTGATCTTCACGATGAGGTCGAGGTCGTACTTCTTCACCGCCCAGTCGCGGAACTCGATCATCTGCGGGAACTCGTAGGTCGTGTCGATGTGGAGGAGGGGGAAAGGGATGTGGCCGCAGAACGCCTTTTTCGCCAGGAAGATGAGGACGTTGGAGTCCTTCCCCATCGACCACGGCATGGCGAGTTTCTTGAACGCATGATAGGCCTCCCGGAAAATAAAGAGGCTCTGCGCTTCGAGTTTGTCCAAATGAGTCATTGCCGTTACCATGGGCAACCGATAATGTTTTGACAATGGCTATTTTAAATGTCTATCGGACAAGTAGACCATTCTGAAACCCCTTTTTCCGTGACCGCTTCCGCCCCCCATTCCGAAGCCCAGACCCGCTTCGCGCCGCTTCAACTCGACCTCGCCGCCGCCGAGGCCGCCCTCGCCGGGAAGACCGCCGAGGAACGGACCGCCTGGGCCATCGCGACGTTCGGGGAGCGCCTCGTCCTCAGCTCGAGCTTCGGCGCGCAGGCCGCCGTCTCCCTCCACATGGCGACGCGGATCGCCCCCGGCATCCCCGTCGTCTTCATCGACACCGGCTACCACTTCGTCGAGACCTACCAATTCGTCGACACCCTCGCCGCGCGACTGAAGCTGAACCTCAAGGTCTACAGCGCCCCGCTCTCCCCCTCGTGGATGGAGGCCCGCCACGGCCTCCTGTGGGAACAGGGCGTCGAGGGGATCACCGAGTACAACGCCCTCCGCAAGGTCGAGCCGATGCAGCGCGCCCTGGCCGAGCTGAACGCCTGGGCCTGGCTCGCCGGGCTGCGGCGGCAGCAGGCGGCGACCCGCAAGGAACTCGGCGTCCTCGCCGTCCAGAACGGCCTCCTGAAGGTCCATCCGATCATCGACTGGACCGACAAGGACATCTACACCTACCTCACGAAACACAACCTCCCCTACCATCCCCTCTGGGAACAAGGCTACGTCTCGATCGGCGACACCCACACGACGCGGAAGCTCTCCGAGGGAATGACCGAGGAGGAGACCCGCTTCTTCGGCCTCAAGCGCGAGTGCGGCCTCCACATCCCGACGCCGGAAAAAGACGGCTCGGGCATTTAATATGTCGTACGCCTCCATGTCCGCCTTCGCCCAACGGCTCGAAGCCGAGGGCGAGCTCATCCGCATCAAGGGCCCCGTCTCGGTCGACCTCGAGGTGACCGCCCTCGCCGACCGCGAGATGAAGAGCCCCGGCGGGGGCAAGGCCCTCCTCATCGAGCAGCCCCGCCTCCTCGACGGGACCCTCTCGGCCTTCCCCCTCCTGATCAACGCCTACGGCTCCCGCCGCCGGATGAGCCTCGCCCTCGGCGTCGAGAACCACCGCGAGATCGAGAAGCAGATCGGGGCGATCGTGAAGGCGAAGCCCCCGACCTCCCTCCGCGAGGCGTGGGATCTCCTGCGGAACGGCATCGATCTCATCCACACCCGCCCCTCGCGCGTCTCCTCGGGGCCGTGCAAGGAGGTGATCCTGAAGGCGGGCGAAGGCAAGGGCCTCGATCTCCTCCCCATCCTGAAGTGCTGGCCTGCCGACGGCGGCCCCTTCGTCACCCTGCCGAACGTCTATACCCGCGATCCCGACAACGGCTCCCGGAACATCGGCATGTACCGGATGCAGGTCTACGACGGGTGGACGACCGGGATGCATTGGCAGACCCACAAGGTCGCCGCCCGCCACGGGAAACGCTACTACGAGACCGGCCAGCGGATGCCCGTCGCCGTCTGCCTCGGCGGCGATCCGGCGCTGACCTTCGCGGCGACCGCCCCCCTCCCCGATGGCCTCGACGAATTGCTCCTCGCCGGGTTCCTGCGGAAGAAGGCGATCCCCCTCGTGAAGTGCGAGACCTCCGACCTCGAAGTCCCCGCCGATTCCGACTTCGTCATCGAGGGCTACGTCGACCCGACCGAGCCGCTCCGGCCCGAGGGCCCCTTCGGCGACCACACCGGCTTCTACACCCCCGTCGACGGCTACCCCACCTTCCACGTCACCTGCATCACCCACCGGAAGGACGCCCTCTACCCGGCCACCATCGTCGGGAAGCCGCCGATGGAGGACTTCTACCTCGGCACCGCCGCCGTCGATCTCTTCCTCCCGGTGTTCAAGATGAACTTCCCCGAGATCGTCGACATCGCCCTGCCCGCCGAGGGGGTCTTCCACAATCTCGTCTTCGTCAGCATCAAAAAACAGTACCCCTACCAGGCCTACAAGATCATGCACGGTCTCTGGGGGATGGGGCAGATGATGTTCACGAAGCTGATCATCGTCGTCGACGCCGACGTCGACGTGCGGAACACCTCCGACGTCCTCTTCCACCTCTGCGCGAACATCGATCCCCAGCGCGACAGCCTCTTCACGAAAGGCCCCGTCGACGCCCTCGACCACGCCGTGACGGTCGAGAACATCGGCAGCCACGCCGGGTTCGACGCCACGCGGAAGCTCCCGGGCGAGGGTTACACGCGGGGCTGGCCGGAGAAGTGCGTGTTGCCGGAGGCCGTCCTGGCCGAGGTCGAGCGGCGTTTCCCGCGCTAGCCGATTATGGCCGCCCTCCTCCGCCTCGTGACCGGCTCGGCGATTGCCGTCGGGGCGCTCTTCCTCTTTTCCCGGCTGGGGATGCGGGCGCCGATGTTGAAGAGCCGCCCGTTTGTCCTCCTCGTCCTGCTTCCCCTCGCCCTGATCGTGATCTGGGCCGTGAAGAAGGCGATGGGGGAGCGGGAGGATTAGCCTTGTCCTGATCCCGAAGGGATCAAAGAGGCTGGGCTAGGCCCCCTTTTCGATCTCGAACTTCAACCCGCCCACCCACTTGGCGACGAGGTTGTAGACCCATGCGCCGAGGGCACCGAAGATGAATCCCAGGATAGCGTAAAGCACGGGAAGGAAGAGGCACAGGGCGATGCCACCCACGCCAGCCACGGCCGCACCTTGTTGTTTCGCAAAGAGCGAGGCAATGCCGAAGAGAAGGAAGAAGGGGACAAACAGCAACGCCAAGGCCCCGTACGTCAACCCGACGACCTTGCCCGCCTGGATCGGGTTAACCCGTTTCAGGGTATACGAATTGGACGCCGGGATTTCAGTCGGGGAGAAGGGATCGCTCATGGCCTTACGTGCTACACGCCACTTCGACGGAAAGCCATCCTAATCTCGCCTCAATCGCCGCCCCACTGCTCCCACTGCGCGGGCGGGAGCCGCCGGGCCTTCGTCGCCGCCGCGGCTCCGGTGCGGTTGTCGCCGCGATGGGCGGCGACGAAATCGCTCGGCGCGAACCACGGCGCGAGGTCGTCCGAATAGGCTCCGCCGAGGCCGAGACCGAGCCGGTTCCGCACCTCCCAATGGAGGTGGGCCTGATAGACGCCGTCGGCGTTGCCGACGGTGCCGATCTGTTCCCCCCGCTTTACGAAAGTCTGGGGCTTCACGTCGATCCGCTGGAGGTGGGCGAACATCATCTCGACCGCCGCCGGCTGGAGGCCGGGGGAAAGGCGGTAATCGATGAGGACGACTTTTCCCCAGGCGCTCTGGAAATCGAGGGCGAGCGAGACCCACCCGTCGGCGGGGGAGTAGACCGGCTCCCCGAGGTCGCCGTCTCCGGCGGCCGTGTTCCAGTCTTCCCCGGCGTGGTTCCCGGCGGCGGGGCCGAAGGTCTTGCCGATCGCCGCCCCGGCTCCGTCGGGCGGGCGGAGCGGGTAGTCGAAGCGGTTCGCGATGGGCAGGGCGTGGAGGAGGTTCCGGGTGAAGAAGACATTCCAATCGAGATGGCGCGGCCCGCCCGCCTTCGCCGTGGAACGGGAGCCGGAAGGGAAGGTCCCCGCCCAGGCGAGGAATCCCCAGACGCCCGCGCACCAGAGAACGAGGAAAAGAAGGCGCAGGAGGAAAATGAATTTCGCCTGCTTCATTTAAGGGAATCTAGCACATCCAACGCATCGAGCACCGCCCGCTTCGTCAGAAGCGAAGGGAGGATCTTGGGCGGGAGGGCCGGATTCGATCCGTAGAGGAGGGAGAGCGGGACGCTGGGCCGACCGGCGGCGGCGAGGGCGGCCGTCACCTCGGGATCGTTCCGCGTCCAGTCGGCGATCAGGCGGACGACTCCCTTTTCCCTGAAACGGGCGGCCACCTCGGGCGCGTCGAGGACCTGTTTGTTCACCTGGCAGGGAAGGCACCAGTCGGCGGTGAAATCGACGAAGACCGGCTTCCCGGCCTCGCGGGCCGCCTCGAGCCGCTCATTCGTATAGGGAATCCAATCGCCTTCCCCTTGCGCGGAATCGGCGGCGGCAGAGGCGGGTTTCGGCACGCCGTGATAGACCATCGCCGCCGAGATCGCCGCCCCGGCGAGGAGGAGGGCCGCGGTGTGGACGGCGAGTCGCGAGACCATCGTCTTCCCCTCCCACTTCCCGAACAGGGCCGCCGCGCAGAGCACCGCGCCGAGGGCGAGCAGGAGGACGGCCCCGCCTCCCGTCTCCCGATGGAAGACCCAGACCAGCCAGACGACCGTCACCGCCATCGGGAGGGCGAGGAGGCGGCGGAACCAGACCATCCAGCCGCCCGACTTCGGGACGAACCGGAGCCAGGCGGGATTGGCCGCCAACGCGAGGTAGGGCGCGGCGAGGCCGAGGCCGAGGGCGGCGAAGATGAGGAGCGCCACCCCGGCCGACTGGGAGAAGGCGACCCCGAGGGCCGTCCCCATGAAGGGGGCAGTGCACGGCGTGGCGACGATGACGGCGAGGAGCCCGCCGAGGAAGGGGGCGATGACGCTCTTCTTCCGGCCCTCCAGCACCGCCCCGCCCCGGGCGGCGAGCCCCTCGCCGATCTCGAAGAGGCCGAGAAGATTGAGCGTGATCGCCCAGAAGAGGGCCGCGATGAGGACGACAAACGCGGGGGACTGGAGCTGGAATCCCCACCCGAACCGCCCGCCCGCCGCCCGCAGGGCGAGGAGGAGACCGGCGAGCGCGAGGAACGAGAGCACCACCCCGGCGGTGTAGGCGAGGCCGTGCCGCAGCCCCTCCCTGCGGGGCATCGAAACCAGGGCCAGCACCTTCAGCGAGAGGACCGGCAGGACGCACGGCATCAGATTCAGCAACAGCCCGCCGAGGAAGGCGAGGCCGAGGGCGGCGAAGGGGAAGCCGGTCCCGGAACCCGACGAGGGCGGCGCGACCGGGAGCGGCGGCAAGACCCGCGCCTTGATCTCCCAGCCCCGCCCCGCATCGACGGCGAGGAGGAGCCCCTCGACCGTCTCGGGCAAGGCATCGGCTCCCTCGGCCTTCTTCACGCGCAGCTCGATCCCCTGCGCGGAACGGACGGCGAACTGCCGCTCCCCGTTCGCGATGAGTCCCCGCGCGTAGGGGATGAAGCGGAGGGGGCCGGAGGAAGGGAGGCCGTCCGCATCGGAAAGCGAGAGCTGGAGATAGGCCCCCGCCTCCCGGAGCGTCGCCTCGCCCTTGGGCAGGGGTTTCGGGAAGACCTCGGAATCGTCGTGATAGATCTTCGTCCCGGCGGGTTCCGGCGAGGGCCGGAGGAGCGTGTGGCCGGGGAGGCACGCCTCGGGGCTGCAGACCAGCCAGACGAGCTCGGCCGAAACCTGCGCGGGATTGAGCTTGGGTTTCCTCGTTTCCAGGGCCGGGGGGCGGAGGACGGCGGTGAGGACGAGGTCCCCCTCGTAGCCGTAATCGGTCAGCGTGCCGAGGGTGTAGATCTTCGGCACGGGCCATTGGAGCGGCTCCGCCGTCCAGCCGTCGGGGAGGTGCCAGAGGACCTTGACCGCCCGGCCCGCGTCGCCCGGATTGCGCCAGTAGAGATGCCATCCCTTCTCGATATGGAAGGAAAGATCGGCGCGGACGCCCTCCCCTTCCGCCGGCCGGGGAAGCTCGTAGAGCCACGACTGGAGATAGAGCGAGGCCTGGACGTGGGGCGTCTCCGGCGGCGCGTCGGCCCGGAGGGGGGCCAGAAGCCCGAGGAAAAGCGAAAGAGAGAGCGCAAGAGAAAGGCCGGGGCGATGCACCCGGCCAATCTACCCTCTTTTGCCTTAAATCAAGCGCACAAAAAAGGGCGGAACCCTTTCGGATTCCGCCCTTCTTGAGTGGGTCGAACTAGAGGCCGGCGACGAATTCGCCGATCCGCTTCAGGCCCTTTTCGATGTTCTCGCGGCTCGTCGCATAGGAGAGGCGGACGACCTCGTCATCGCCGAAGGCGATGCCGGGGACGACGGCGACGTTCTGCTTGTCGAGGAGCTTCTCGGCGAACTGGGTCGAGGTGAGGCCGGTCTTGGCGACGTTCAGGAGGATGTAGAAGGCACCCTGGGGGCGGACGTAGGTGAGCTTCTCGATCTTCTCGACGAGGCCGATGACGAGGGCGCGGCGGGCGTCATACTCGGCGACCATCTGGGTGACGCAATCCTGCGGCCCCTTGTAGGCGGCGAGGGCGCCCTTCTGGGCGAAGGAGCAGGGGTTCGAGGTGGTCTGGCTCTGGAGGGAGTCGATCGCCTTCGCGGCCCACTCCGGGGCGGCGACGTAGCCGAGACGCCAGCCGGTCATCGCGTAGGGCTTGCTGAAGCCGTTGACGGTGAAGGTGAGGTTATAGACTTCCTTGCTGATCGTCGCGATGCTGAAGTGCTTCTGCCCGTCGAAGATGAGCTTCTCGTAGATCTCGTCGGAGAGGATGAGGATTTCCTCGGAGACGGCGATCTCGGCGAGGGCCTCGAGCTCTTCCTTCGTGTAGATGGAGCCGGTGGGGTTGCCGGGGCTGTTGATGATGATCATCCGGGTCTTCGGCGACATCGCGGCCTCGAATTCCTCGGGGGTGATCTTGTAGCCGTTCTCGGCCTTCGTCGGGACGATGATCGGGACGCCGCCGGCGATCTTCACCATCTCGGGATAGCTGAGCCAGTAGGGGGCGGGGATGATGACCTCGTCCTCGGGCTCGATGGCGGCGAGGATGGCGTTGAAGCAGGAGTGCTTCGCGCCGTTGTTCACGATGATCTGGGAAGGCTTGTAGTCGAGGCCGTTGTCGGCCTTCAGCTTCTCGGCGATCGCGGCGCGGAGCTCGGGGATGCCCGAGGAGGGCGTGTACTTCGTGAAGCCCGCGTCGAGGGAGCCCATGGCGGCCGCCTTGATGTGGTCGGGGGTGTCAAAGTCGGGTTCCCCCGCTCCGAAGTTGATGACGTCGACCCCTTCGGCCTTGAGGGCCTTCGCCTTGCTGTCGATGGCAAGGGTGAGAGAGGGGGTCAGCTTTTGAAGACGGGAGGCAGTTTCCATAATGTGAATCTGTGAATCGGTTTTCTCTTTTGGAGTTGGGAAGGCTAGCCGTTGAGCGCGGCCTGAATCAACGATTTAAAATTATTTTCCCGCATTTTGACGATCCCGATCTCCCGCTCGGCGTTTTCGGGGGAGTCGGAGGCATGGGCCGCGTTGATCATCATGGTCTGGCCGAACTCGCGCCGGATCGATCCGGGAGGGGCCTGGGAGGGATCGGTCGGCCCGAGTACCTCGCGGATCTTCTTCACGGCGTCGATCCCCTCGTAGACGAGGACGATGCATTTCTCGCTGCCGGGGGCCTTCTTCTCCGCGGCGTTCCGGCATTCGCGGGGCGATTTCCCGGCCATGAACTGGACGATGGTCTGGAACCGTTCCTCGCCCGCGACGGGGCCGAGGAGGCGGGCGATCTCGGCCTCCATCTTCTCCGAGACGGGGAGGGCGAGTGCCGACTGGATCAGTTCCTTCACCCGGGCGGCGGCGGGCGCGCCGAGCTTCTCCTTCAGCGAAGGGAGGATCGGGCCGTAGAAGGCCTCCGCCTCGGCGACCGACATGCGGTGGACCTTCATCCCGGTGATGGCGAGGCCGGCGCGGGAGAAAAGATCGATGACGTTTCCAGGGCGGCCACTTGGGAAGCGGAAGTTGTCGGGCTTGATGATGACGAGGGTCCGCTGGTGGCCGCGCTCGCCGGAGGTCGGGGCGATTCCCTCGAGGAGGCCGCCGTCCCGGCCGATGTGGCGGGCGATGATGGCGAGCTGCTTCTTTGCCGAGGCGACGGTGGGTGCCGTGAGGACGGCAGGCTCGAAGTAGCGGAGGGAGCCGTCGCGGTTGAAGATGCAATCGCCGAAGGTGTCGCGCACCGTCTCGCCGCCGACGCGGGGGCGGCGGATATGGCCGACGGCCTCGAAGGTCTTCCGCACGGCGTCGTTGCCGCGGAAGAGGAGGAGCATGGTGCGATTGCGCCGGTTCTTGTTCGCGGCGTCGGGGGCGTAGTTCGCGAGGACGTATTCGCGGATCTGTTCCTGCGTCGCGCGATGACGGGGATCGGGATCGCTGACGATGGTCTCGGCGAACTCTTCGACGAACTTCGCGCCAGGGGCCATCATGATGCCGCCGACGAGGTCGAGGGCGGTCCGCGTCAGGAGTCGGGAAATCACTCCTCCGGTACGGGATTTGTAGATGGTGTAGGGATTCACCATCACGTAGCTAAGTTCCTGCGGCATAAAATTTAAGGATATCCAAACAACCCCAAGGGGGTTTGAAACCGTAGGGAAGACCCTTTCGGGCCGTCAATCCGTTTTACCCGCTTTCACCCGCCTTTTACCGCTTAACGCAGTAAAATCAGTTAAACGGAGGGACCGGGACGGATTCCCGACCGATGGCGGGCGATCACCTCGCGGTAACGGGCCCACATTTCCCCGCAAACGACCGGCCAGGAATAACGGGCCGCCGTCCGTTCCGCCACCTGGCCGCCGAGGAGCGGCAGATCGGCTCCGGCTCCCCGTTCGATGGCCTGGGCGAGATCTTCCGCGGTGTTTTTCTGCGACCAGAGGTCGAGGCCCGCCGTGATATTCGCGTCCATGCTGCTCCCCCGGATGCCGACGAGGGGGAGGCCGCAGGCCTGGGTTTCCAACGCGACGAGGCCGAAGGTCTCGACCGTCCCCGGATGGACGAAGAGGTCGGCGGCGCGGTAATACCGGGCCAGCTCGGCGCTGCCGCTGACGAAGGAATGCCAATAGAGGGCGTGGGTCCGCTTCCGCACGGCGGGGAGAAGCCGCCGCAACGGGCCGTCGCCGAGGATCGCGAGCCAGTATTTGCGCTTCCCCTCCCCCTTCGACTCCCGCGCCTTCAGCTGCTCGAACGCGGCCAGGAGGGTCGCCACGTTTTTCTCTCCCGCGAGGCGTCCGACGTAGAGGAGGAGGAAGGCGTCGTCGGGAACGCCGATCTTCCGCCGCAGCTCCCAATCACGGGGGCCGGGCGTGAAGGCCGCCGTATCGACGCCGAGCTTCACCGGGACCGCGCCGGGGACGCCCCATTCCCGCAACAGGGCGCTGAGTTTCTCCGACGGGACGAGCGTCGCGTCGAAGCGGCTGTAGAGCTTCACGATGTAGCGCCGGGCCAGAGCCATCCCCATGTCGCGGATGCGGGAGCCGCAATACTTCAGCAGCGTCCGCAGGTAGGCGTCGGGAAAGTGGGAGTGGTAGAAGCCGATCACCGGGACGCCGAGTTCCTTCCCCGCATGGATCACGCTCCAGGCGAGGTGATAGGGATCGCCCGCCTCGATGAGATCGGGCCGGACCTTGCGGAGATAGCCGCGGACCGCCGGGGTGTTCAACAGGATGCGGTAGCGGGAGGTCCGGTCGACGCGGGGCGAGGCGACGGTGAAGGTGTGGAGGCGGCCTTCCTGTATATATTCGGTCTTGTCGCCCGGGATGATGAGGTGGTGCTCGTCGTCGGTGTGGTCGAGGACGTAGCGGCGCTTCTCCATGAGATAACGGCGCACGCCCCCGCTCTTCGGGGAATAAAACTGGGTGACGTCGCAGAGTTTCACAGGGAAAAACAATTAAACCATGCACCCCCGGGGAAGACAAAGAACATTCGCCCTCCGTCGCCGCCCCCGGTAGAGTCGCCGCCTCATGTCCCGCCTTTCCCCGGAGGCCAAGATCGGCCTCGTCTTCCTCGGCATCGTGACCCTCTTCCGGCTGGCCTTCAGCACGACGATCGACCTCGTCCCCGACGAGGCCTATTACTGGCTCTGGTCGAAGCACCTCGCCGCCAGCTATTTCAGCAAGGGTCCCGGCATCGGCTGGACCATCGCCCTCGGCACCTCGATCGCGGGGGACACTGTCCTCGGGGTCCGCTGGATCTCGGTCCTCCTCGCCGCCCTGACGGGGTGGCAGATCTTCCGCCTGGCCGACCGGTTCTACGGGCCGAAGGTCGCCCTGTGGACGATGCTCGCCACCGCCGCGATCCCGCTCTTCGCCGTCGGCGCGTTCCTCATGACGATCGATCCCCTCTCGGTCTTCTTCTGGGTCTGGGCGGGGAACCTCTTCCTCGATGCGCTCGAAGGCGGGAATCTCCGCCATTGGGCGCTCTCCGGCCTCGCCGTCGGCCTCGGCTTCCTGGCGAAGTACATCAATCTCATCGAGCTCCTCGGTTTCCTCGGCTACGGGCTCGCCACCTCGATCCCCGCGCACCGCAAGGCCGTCTTCGGACGCGGCGGCCTCCTCCTCCTCGGCGTCACCCTCCTCTGCACCCTCCCCGTCCTGTGGTGGAACCAGCAGCACGGCTGGATCACCGCCACCCACCTCCAGCACCGCGGCGACCTCGACCAAGGCTTCCACCTCCATCCGGGCGAACTGTGGAAGTTCCTCTCCACGCAGGCGCTCCTCTTCCTCCCCCCTTTCTTCCTCGCCCTGCTATGGAGCGCCGGGAAGGTCTTCGCCCCCGGCCATCGCGCGACCGAGGGGGAGAAGTTCCTCCTCGCTCTCTTCCTGCCGACCTTCCTCCTCTACGTCGCCGTCAGCCTGAACAAGGCCTCCCAGCCGAACTGGGCGGTCAGCGCCTATCCCTCCGGCCTTGTCCTCGCCGTGGCCTGGGGCCTCGCCTGGAACCGGGCGTCGACGCAGCGGACGATTCTTTTCTTCCTCGCCCTCATCGTCGTCACCCATGCGTTCCTCCTCCTCCCGCTGAAGAACGATCCGGCCCGCCGCCTCCGGGGCTGGGCCGAACTCGGCGCCTGGACCGGGGCGATGCAGCGGGAGAGCGGTGCCGCCTGCGTCATCGGAAGCAATTACGGGCTGACCGGGGAACTCGGCTTCTACACGCCGGGCCATCCCCGCGTCTACATGCCGCGCGTTCCGTTCAAGGAAAACCAGTTCTCCTTCTGGCCGAATTACCTCGAAGGGGAAAAGGCGGATGCCGTGGCCCTGTACATCACCGACGACTTTGAAGCGCCGTTGCCCGAGAACCTCCGCGCCGATTTCGCGCGACGGACGATTGTCGGGGAATTCAGTCGGCGGACGGCGAAGGGGAAGTACATCGAGCACTACCGCGCTTGGAAGCTGGAGCGGTAAGGGGTCGCCTAGGAAAACAGCGGCTTCGCCGCCAGCTGGAGGCCGAGCAGGAAGAGACAGATCAGGAACCAGCGGCGGAACGTTTCCGGGCTGACGCGATAGCGGATCTTCTGTCCCACCCACATGCCCAGCAAGGCGGGCAGGACCATCAGGGCCGAGAGGCCGAGGCCGTGCAAACGCAGCGCCCCGCCGCACGCCAGGCCGAGGGTCATCACGATGTTCGAGACGGTGAAGGTGAGGCCCAGCGCTTGCACCAGCTCTTCCTTTTCCAAGTTCAGCGAATTGAGATAGGGGACCGCCGGGATGATGCAGCTCCCCGTCCCGCCGCCGATGAGGCCGGTGAGGCCGCCCATCACGGGCGAGAGCCATTTCTCGTGCCGCCCCGGCGGCGGAGCATGGTAATGGAAGAGGCCGAGCCCGGCATAGATCATGAGGACGACGCCGAGACCGAAGGCCGTCCATTTCCCCTCCCCGTGGGTCAACGCCCCGATGCCGAGGGCCGTGCCCAGGATGAGCGCAAGCATCATCGTCCACAAACGGCGCCAGAGACCCCGGATATCGGGACCGGTGAAGAGCTGCCAGAAGTTCGTGACGTAGTTCGGGACGATCTGGAACACCACCGCATGGACTGGCGTCATGACGATGCCGAGGAGCCCCATCGCCACCGTCGGCAGGCCCATCCCCGTCACCCCCTTCACGATGCCGGCGGCGAAGAAGACGACGAAGGCGAAGAAGAGGTGAAGGGGGGAATAGCCGATCATGGCAGCAAAAAGGGGGGACGGTTAAGTCCCCCCTTGTTTTTCAACGGATCAATCGCCGTACCCGTTCGGGTGGGCCTTGTGCCAGTTCCAGGCGCTCTCGATGATCGGCTGGAGGCGGTTGAACTGGGGCTTCCACCCGAGTTCCTTCTGCGCCTTGTGGGCGCCCGCGACGAGTCGGGGCGGATCGCCGGCCCGGGCGGGCTTCGCCACGGCGGGGATCGGATGGCCGGTCACCTTGCGGGCGACGTCGACGACCTGCTGGACCGAGTAGCCCTCGCCGGTGCCGAGGTTGTAGTAGCTGCTCGTCTCCCGCTTCAGCGCCAGGATGTGGGCGGCGGCGAGGTCGATGATGTGGATGTAATCCCGGATGCAGGTGCCGTCGGGCGTGGCGTGCTTGTCGCCGAAGATGTCGACCTGCTCCTTCTGGCCGAGGGCGACCTTCAGGACATTCGGGATGAGGTGGGTCTCGATGCGGTGGTCCTCGCCGTACTTGCCCGAGGCGGAGGCGCCCGCCGCGTTGAAGTAGCGGAGGTTGACGTGGACGAGGCCGTGGATCTGGTCGTACCACTTCAGGACCTGCTCGAACATGAGCTTCGACTGGCCGTAGGGGTTGATCGGCTTCTGGGGGAGACGCTCGTCCATCGGGACCTTCTCGGGGATGCCGTAGGTGGCGCAGGTCGAGGAGAAGACGAGCTTCTTCACGTCGGCGGCGACCATGGCGTCGATCAGGTTGATGCCGTTGGCGAGGTTGTTGATGAAATACTTCGAGGGGTTCGTCATCGATTCGCCGACGAGGGCGAAGGCGGCGAAGTGCATGACGGCGTCGGGCTTCACCTTCGCCATCGTCTTGAAGATGAAGTCGCGGTCCCCCAGGTCGCCCTGGATGAAGTTCGCCCGAGGCTCGATGGCCAGCTTGTGGCCTTCGACGAGGCTGTCGAAAACGGTGACCTGATAGCCCGCGTTGAGAAGCTCCTCGACGCAGATCGAACCGATGTATCCGGCGCCGCCGGTAACGAATATGTGCATGGGTGGGAGGGGCTACTATAGAGGCAATCCCCCCCGGAACGCAAGCCGCCCGGCCTCTTTTCAGAGAACCGGGCGGTGAAAGTTTTTAACTCAAAAGAGAGAAAAAACTAATCCAAGGGCTAATCCTTCAGGTTCATCGCCATGAGGAACTCGATGTTGTTCTTCGTCTTCTTCAGGCGTTCGAGGAGGATTTCCATGCTCTCCGTGGGCGGCACGGAGCTGAGCGCGCGGCGGAGCATGTGGATGCGGGGGAGTTCGTCCGGGTGGTAGAGGAGCTCTTCCTTGCGGGTGCCCGACTTCGGGATGTTGATGGCGGGATAGACCCGCTTGTCGATGAGGGCGCGGTCGAGGTGGACCTCCATGTTGCCGGTCCCCTTGAACTCCTCGAAGATGACTTCGTCCATCTTCGAGCCGGTGTCGACGAGGGCGGTGGCGAGGATGGTGATGCTGCCTCCCTCCTCCAGGTTGCGCGCGGCGGCGAAGAAGCGCCGGGGCTTGTGCAACGCGTTCGCGTCGACGCCGCCGGAGAGGATCTTGCCGCTGTGGGGCTGGAGGGTGTTGTAGGCGCGGGCCAGGCGGGTGATCGAGTCGAGGAGGATGACGACATCGATCTTGTTCTCGGCCATCCGCTTCGCCCGCTCGATCGCCATCTCGGCGACCTGGACGTGGCGGTCGGGCGTCTCGTCGAAGGTCGAGGCGATGACCTCGGCCTTCACGGAACGCTCCATGTCGGTGACTTCCTCGGGACGCTCGTCGATCAGGAGGACGACGAGATGGGCCTCGGGATGGTTCGCCGCGATGTTGTTCGCGATCTTCTGCATCAGGACCGTCTTGCCGGTGCGGGGCGGCGCGACGATCAGGCCGCGCTGGCCGAAGCCGAGCGGGGTGATGAGGTCGACGGCCCGCATCGAGACGTCCTTATCCTTGTCCTTGCCCTCGAGGAGAATCCGGCGCGTCGGGAAGAGCGGCGTCAGGTTCTCGAAGAGGATGCGGCTGCGCGCCTTCTCGGGGTCGTCGTTCTCGACCTTGTCGACGCGGAGGAGGGAGAAGTAGCGTTCCTTGTCCTTCGGCGAGCGGATCGGGCCGGAGATGAGGTTGCCCCGCTTCAGGCCGTAACGGCGGATGAGAGAGGGGGAGACGTAGACGTCTTCCGGGCAGGGGAAGTAGTTGTAGGCCGGGGAACGGAGGAAGCCGTAGCCGTCGGGCAGGATCTCCATGACGCCTTCGCCGAAGATCGGGCCGCCGCGGTGGGCGTTCCGGCGGAGGATCTCGAAGATCAGCTCGTGCTTGCGCAGGAGGCCGGGGTTCTCGATGTGGTACTCGACGGCGCGGTTCTGGATTTCCTGGAAGCTGAGGGCCTGGAGCTCGCCGAGGGCCAGGGGGCCGGCGGGCGGGAGCGGCGGGGGCGGGACGTAGGGGATCGGCTGGCCGTCGGGACCGAGGACCGGCTCGGCGGGCGGGAGGGGATTGCCGTCCGGCCCGAGGGCGACGGGGGCGGGGCCGTCACCGTTGGAGGGGTGGGACTGGCCTTGATAGCCGTGGGAGCCTCCCTGGCCGTAGCTCGAGCCCTGGCCAGGCCGGTAATCGGCGGGCGGGATATCGTCCTCGACGTCGCGGGGAAGACCCTCGAGGTGGCCCTGATTGCCATGGCCCTGTCCTCCCTGACCTCCCTGACCGGAATATTTTCCCCCTCGGCGGGAGCGGCGGCGTTGCATTCTCATAACGTGTGGTGGTGTGTTCGTGTCGTTGAAACCGCGTCTCTCGTCCCCTCCCGTTTGTTTCAGGAGGGGGAAAGCCGCGTCTCGCTTGGATGCCCGCGTCGTCGCGGGCGGGATGCGAAGATCCCGGGTGGCCCCCCGCGCCTGCGGCGGACCGATAAAAATAAAGGTGACGGGAAATCAGGGAAGGCGGAGGCCCTGGCGTTCCAGGGCGGAAAGCGTCCCGTCGTTCCAGATGAGGAAATCGCTTCGCTTGATCTTGTCCTCCAGCGGCCATTGGCTGCGGAGGCGATGTTCGATTTGTTCTTCGTTAAGGCTTCGCCCGCGCATTCTCGCGACCTGCGAGGCTGCGCTACAGCCGATGGTGATACGGGTTGAAAATTCGCTTTCCAACCCCGCCTCATAGAGAAGCGGGATGACGATGACCAACCTTGCGGTCGCGTCCCCTGCGTGCCGGTTCAAAAAGCCTTCCCGTTCCTGTTGCCAGACCTTGCGGATGGCGGGATGGGTGAGGGAATTGAGTTTCTCCCGCAGGGCGGGCTCCCGGAAGATGGCGTCTCCCAAGGCGGCCCGATTGATCGTACGGTCGCTATTTAGGATCGTCGGACCGAAAGCGTCAACTATTTTCTGCCAGTTCTCCCCGTCGGGAAGCATCAGGCGATGGGCGATGGCGTCGCTGTCGACGACCGTCCAGCCCCGCTTTTCCAGGAGCCCCGCGAAGGTCGTCTTCCCGCAGGCGATGCCGCCGGTGAGGCCGTAGACGCGCGGGATCGCAAGCGGGGACATCCCTTTGTTTTGCACAAACGGCGTCCCGGTACAAGGGGTTAAATTAGATTGCCTCCCCCTGCCCTCCCCGACGAAACTGATGCCTTCTTTCATGAGTTCCAGCCCGACCCAAACTCCCGTCTCCCTCTCCGAGGCGTACGCCCATTGCACCGCCCTGACGAAGGCCCATTACGAGAACTTCCCCGTCGGCTGGCTCATGCCGAAGGCGAAAATCCGCCACGTCCACGCGATCTACGCCTTCGCCCGCCACACGGACGACCTCGCCGACGAGGGCTACGCCTCGGGCCACGACTTCGGCGGGGAGATCCCCCCGCAGCCGACCCCGGCGGAGCGCCTCGCCGCATTGGAAAAATGGGAGGTCGGCCTCGCCGATCCCGCCGCCGCCGAGATGGCGAACGAGCCGATCCTGATCGCCCTCCATGCGACGATCAAGGAACTCGACCTGCCGAAGAGCCTCTTCACCGACCTCCTCTCGGCCTTCCAGCAGGACGTGGTGAAGACCCGCTACGCGAACCAGGCCGAGATCCTCGACTATTGCCGCCGCAGCGCGAACCCGATCGGCCGCCTCGTCCTCCTCCTCAACGGACATCGCGACGAGGAGAAGTTCCGCCAGTCGGACGCCATCTGCACCGGCCTCCAGGTCGCCAACTTCTGGCAGGACATCTCGGTCGACCTCCTCAAGGACCGCATCTACCTCCCGCAGGACGAGATGGCCGCCCTCGGCGTCACCGTCGACGATCTCAAGGCGGGCCGTTCGACCCCCGCCTTCCGGACCCTCGTGGAGAACCAGGTGGCGAAGGCATGGGCGCTCTTCGACGAAGGCAAGGGCCTGAGCAAGACGCTCCCCATCCCGCTGAAGTGGGAGATCGCCGTGACGTGGCTCGGCGGCACGACGATCCTCAAGAAGATCGAGGCCCTCGATTACGACACCCTCCGCACGCGGCCGAAGCTCTCGAAGTTCGACATCCCCCTCCTCTTCCTCCGCACTCTCCTCACGTTCTGACCATGAGCAGCGCCACCCCGCCCCCGACCGCCGCCGCCCTCCCCTCCTCCGCGCAGATCACGGCGTCGAGCGGCTCGAACCTCGCCCTCGCCTTCGGCAGCCTCCCCGCTCATCGCCGCCGGGGGATGGCGATCTTCTACGCCTTCTGCCGCGTCGTCGACGACGCCTCCGACGAGGAGACGCTGACGCTCGAGGAGAAGCGGGTCGAGCTCGCCTTCTGGCGCGCCGAGGTCGCCCGGGCCTGCTCCGGCGGGAAGGACCAGCCCCTCTCCCCCCTCGGCAGGGAACTCGGCGAGATCGTTGGGGAATTCAAGATCCCACAGGAGCCGCTCGACGAGATCCTGAACGGCGTCGAAATGGACCTCGTGAAATCGCGCTACGCCACCTTTGCCGAGCTGGAGCAGTACTGCTACCGCGTCGCCAGCGCCGTCGGCCTCGCGAGCATCGAGATCTTCGGCTACAAGAACCCGGTCACGAAGGAATACGCCGTCGCCCTCGGGATGGCCTTCCAGCTCACGAACATCCTGCGGGACGTGAAGAAGGACTCGACGATCGACCGCGTCTACCTCCCCGCCGACGAGATGGCCGAGTTCGGCCTCTCCGAGGCCGACATCTTCCGCATGGCGGCCGGGGGGGAGCGGAACAGCCAGATGAGGAAGTTCCTCAAGTTCCAGGCCTTCCGCGCCCGCCACTATTACGCGAAGGCCCTCCGCCTGATCGATCCGCACGACCGTCCGAACCTCATCGCCGCCGAGGTGATGCGCGAGGTCTACGAGGGGATCCTCGACAAGATCGAGAAGCACGATTTCGACGTCTTCACCCACAACGTCGGCCTCACGAAGCCGGAGAAGGTCCTCGCGATCCTCCGCGCGAAGCGGCGGGAGAAAAAGGCGTCCCCCCTCCCTCCCCCGCCGAAGCACGTCCTCGTCCTCGGCGGCGGCTTCGCCGGGGTCGCCGCCGCGATCGACCTGATCCATCGCGGCCACACGGTGACCCTCCTCGAGGCGAAGCCGACTCTCGGAGGCCGCGCCAGCAGCTTCAAGGAAGCGAAGTCGGGCGACGTCCTCGACAGCGGCCAGCACGTCCTCATGGGCTGCTACGAGACGAGCCTCGCCCTCCTCGACACCCTCGACGCCCGGGGCAAGCTCCACATCCAGGACCGCCTCGACGTCCCCTTCCTCAGCCCGCGCGGGGCCTCCGCCCTCACCGCGCTGCGGCTCCCCGCGCCGTTCCACCTCCTCTCCGCGCTGGCGGGATACAAGGAACTGACGTGGGGCGACCGCCTCGCCGCGCTGCAGCTCGGCATTCAACTCCGCCTCGGCCACCAGCCCGGCAAGGACGAGACCGCCGATGCCTGGCTGCAACGGCTCGGCCAGCCGCCCCGCCTCGTCAACGCGCTCTGGGAACCGCTCTGCCTCGCCGCCCTGAACCAATCGCTCGCCGGCTCCTCGGCCCAGCTCCTCGCCACCGTCCTGACGCGGGCGCTCCTCGCCTCGGCCGACGGCTCGAAGCTCATCGTCAGCCGCGTCGGCCTCGGGGAACTCCTCTCCCCCGCCGCCGAGACCCTCCACCGCTGGTGCGGCTCGAAGGTCGTCCACGGCGCCCACGTGAAGCGCCTCCTCATCGAGGACGGAAAGATCGCCGGAGCCGAGACCCTCGACGGCACCGTCCATCGCGCCGGCCACGTCGTCAGCGCCCTGCCCTGGAACGCCCTGCGCGGCCTGCTACCGGAGGAGAGCCCCCTGCGCACCGCCTGCGCGGCGATTCCCGATTCCCCCATCGTCAGCCTCCACCTCTGGTTCGACCAACCGATCATGACCGAAGGGAAGCTCTTCGTCGGCTTCCTCGACTCGCCGATCCACTGGCTCTTCGACCGCCAGGCGATCACCGGGGAAAAATCACCGTCGGGCCTCGGCTACGCCTACGTCGTCGTCATCAGCGGGGCGACGGCCCAGCGGGAGATGAACGCCGAGGAGATGGAATCCCAGGCCATGGCTGAAATCACCCGCTTCCTCCCGTCGGCGAAAGGGGCGCGGGTCGTCCACCGCTTTATCTACAAGGGGAAGGGCGCGACCTTCGGCGCGACGCCCGCCGTCGAAAAGATCCGGCCCGGTTCCGAGACCGCGTGGGCGAATTTCCACCTCGCCGGCGATTGGACCGATACCGGCCTCCCGGGAACGATCGAAGGGGCGGCGTGGAGCGGGTTCCGCGCGGCCGAGGCAGTCGATCGCGCTTAGGTCGTGTTAACGAAGATGATCGGAGGGATCAAGGCGTCGGCTGGGCCGCCGACTTCCCAAAGTCCTGCCCGATGACGAGGCGGCTGCGGCCCTCGACTTCCATCCGGTTTGAGCCGCGATAGAGGGTGATCGTCGTCCCGGTGATGACGTCCTTCCCCTGCGTCACCTGCGGGGAGCCGGTGAGGATGAGGCGGTCGTCCTCGGCGATGTATTCGGCCTGGGCCGCCTTGGCGGCACGGCCGTCGCTCACGATGTCGACGTCGCCCCGCGCCAGCATCCGCTCGACCTTGCCGCCCGGGCTCTTCGAGAAGAAGACGGTGAGTTCCTTCGTCTTGAGGGAGAACCCCTTCGAGGTGACCGAGACGTTCGTCGTGAAGACAGCCTGCTTCTGCCCCATGTCAAAGCGGCACGAATCGGCGTTCACGGTGGTTTCCTCGGGCGCGGTCTGGCTGACGGCGGGAAGGGTCAACCCGAGGAAGAGGGCGATGAAAAGGGCGGGGATGGCTTTCATGGAGTGGGAGCGGTGGAAGGTGCGGTGGGGGCGGCAGGAGCGGAAGAAGCCGAAGAGGGGGAAGCCGCCGAGGCGGCGGGAACGCCGACGATGAACTTGCCGAGGCCGACGTGGACGTTGTTCCGCAGGAGGGCAGTCTGGGTCTTGAAGTCCCAGTCGAACGAATCGGCCCGGATCTGGAGGTCGGCCCGCTGGATGGCGACGCCGCTGGAGCCGCTCAGGCGACGCTCGAGGTTCCAGAAATCGCACTTCGGCGCGGTGATGACCGAGGCGACCTTGCCATCGCTGTAGAGATCGACGTGGAGGCCCTGGATCGCGGTGCGGCTGATGCTGACGGCCTTGGCCGTCTCGCCCGCGATGTTGGCCTCCATCTCCCCGGCGGTGTTCCGCTGGGGCATGGAGAAGCCCTTGATCTCCGAGCCGAGGGGCATCGCGCCGATCTGCTGGGCGCGGAGGGGGGAGGCCGGGGCCAGAAGGACGATTCCCCCCAGCAAGCCGATTCCAAGAGCCCCGAAGTTAAACGTGCGCCGCCTCATGAATCCGGACGAGCTTACGCAAGAGCGGCCCCATCTCGGCAAGCGGAATCATGTTCGGCCCGTCGGAGGGGGAGCTCTTCGGATCGGGATGGGTCTCGATGAAGAGGCCGTCGATGCCGACGGCGACGGCGGCCCGGGCGAGGACGGGAGCCATCGCCCCGTCTCCGCCGGTCGCCTTGCCGAGGCCGCCGGGCTGCTGGACGGAGTGGGTGGCGTCGAAGATGACCCGGTGGCCCGCCGCCTTCATCTTCGCGAGGCCCCGCATGTCGACGACGAGGTTCCGGTAGCCGAAGGTCGTCCCCCGCTCGGTGAGCCAGTAATCGTTGCATCCCGCCGCGATCAGCTTCTCGGCGATGTTGTCGGTGTCCTCGGGGGCGAGGAACTGCCCCTTCTTCACGTTGACGCTCCGGCCATGCCGCGCGGCGGCCTCGGCGGCGGCGACCAGGAGATCGGTCTGGCGGCAGAGGAAGGCCGGGATCTGGAGGATGTCGACGACCCGGGCGGCCGGCTCCATCTGCTCCCGCTCGTGGACGTCGGTGGTGACGGGGAGGCCGAGGTCGTCCTTCACCTTCTTCAGGATGCGGAGCCCCTCGACGAGGCCAGCCCCGCGCTGCGCCCCGGCGCCGGAGCGGTTCGCCTTGTCGAAGGAGGCCTTGAAGACGAGCTTCAGCCCCGCCTCGGCGGCGAGCCGCTTCAGCTCGGCCGCGATGCGGAGGGTCAGCTCCTCCGTCTCGATGACGCAGGGGCCGGAGATCAGGAGGAGGGGGGGGACGCTCACGGTCGGGAGACTAGTGCTGGGCCAGCGCCGCCTTCACGAAGCCCATGAAGAGCGGATGGGCGGCGTTCGGCTTCGACTTGAACTCGGGATGGTACTGGCAGGCGACGAACCAGGGGTGGTCCTTCAGCTCGATGACCTCGACGAGCTTCCCGTCGGGCGAGGTCCCGGCGATCGTGAGGCCGTTTTCCTCCATCCGCGCGCGATAGGCGTTGTTCACCTCGTAGCGGTGGCGGTGGCGCTCGTCGATGACCGGCTGGCCGTAGGCCTCGCGGACCTTCGTCCCCTCGACGAGGTGGCAGGGGGAGCTGCCGAGGCGCATCGTGCCGCCCTTGTCGACGACGTCGTGCTGCTCGTTCATCAGCGCGATGACGGGATGGGGGCTCTTCTCGTTGAACTCGGTGCTGTGCGCGTCCCGGAGGCCGAGGACGTTCCGGCAGAACTCGATGACGCCGATCTGCATGCCGAGGCAGAGGCCGAGGTAGGGGATCTTGTGCTCGCGGGCGAACTGGGCCGCCATGATCTTGCCCTCCGTGCCGCGGCTGCCGAAGCCGCCGGGGACGAGGATGCCGTCCATCCCCTCGAGGAACTTCGCGGCCCCCTCGGACTCGATGTCCTCGGAATCGATCTTCGTGATCTCGACGCCGGTGGCGAGGGCGCCGCCCGCGTGGACGAGGGACTCGTAGATGCTCTTGTAGGCGTCCTGGTGCTCGATGTACTTGCCGACGACGGCGAGGTTGATCCGGTGCTTCGGGGCGATGAGGTTCGCGATGAACGACTGCCAGTCGGACATGTCGCCCTTCGGGTTCTCGATGCGGAGGTGCTTGCAGACGAGGTCGTCGAGCTTCTCGCGCTCCAGCATGAGGGGGACCTCGTAGATGCTGTGGTTGACGTCCATCTCCTCGATCACGGCGTCGATCTGGACGTTGCAGAACATGGAGAGCTTCTGCCGGGTGTCGCGGTCGAGGGGGTACTCGGTGCGGCAGATGAGGATGTGCGGCTGGATGCCGATTTCGCGGAGCTTCGCGACGCTCTGCTGGGTCGGCTTGCTCTTCAGCTCGCCCGCCGCCTTGATGTAGGGGATCAGGGTGACGTGCATGAAGAGGGCGTTCTCCGGGCCGACCTCGAGGGCGAACTGCCGGATCGCCTCGAGGAAGGGGAGGCCCTCGATGTCGCCCGTCGTGCCGCCGATCTCGGTCATGATGACGTCGCACTTGCTCTCGGCGGCGACCTCGCGGATCCGCTTCTTGATCTCGTCGGTGACGTGGGGGATGACCTGGACCGTCTTGCCGAGGTAGTCGCCGCGCCGTTCCTTCATGAGGACCGTCTCGTAGACCTGGCCGGTGGTGAGGTTGTTCCGCTTGGAGAGGGGAGCCGAGGTGAAACGCTCGTAGTGGCCGAGGTCGAGGTCGGTCTCGGCACCGTCGTCGAGGACGTAGACCTCTCCGTGCTGGAAGGGGCTCATCGTTCCCGGATCGACGTTGAGGTAGGGGTCGAACTTCTGGAGGGTGACCTTCAGGCCCCGCTTTTCGAGGAGGGTGCCGAGGGAGGCGGCGGTGAGGCCTTTGCCGAGGGAGCTGACGACGCCGCCAGTGATGAAGATGTATTTGGGATGGGGCATGGAACGGGACGGTTAAGTGCGATTTGTGACGATTTCCGGCTATTTCAAGAGCTTTTGAACAAGGGCCAAGTCTGCGGGCGCATCGACGCCCTGACAACGCATTTTCGTCGGGACGACGGTGATCCGCATTCCGTTCTCCAGGGCGCGGAGCTGCTCCAGCGATTCGGCCTTTTCAAGCGTTCCGGGAGAAAGGGTTACGAATCGCCGGAGGGCCGCCGCCCGGTAGGCGTAGACGCCGATATGGCGCCAGAGGACGGGAGCCTCGGCCCCTTTTTTCGGCTTCGCTTTCCCCTGCGGGCGGTCCCGCCAGAACGGGATCGGGGAGCGGGAGAAATAGAGCGCGTCGCCGTTGGCGGCCCGGACGACCTTCACGACGTTGGGATTCGCCGCCTCGGCCTCGGTCTCGACGAGGTGGGCGAGGGTCGCCATCTCGGCCTTCGAGGCCGCCGCCGCCTCGATCAGGCGGTCGATCTCCCGGGGGACGATCAGCGGCTCGTCGCCCTGGACATTGAGGTAGAGGTCGGCCTTCCACTTCGGCTTCCGGGCGACCTCGGCGATCCGGTCGGTGCCGGAGGGATGGCCGGGCGAGGTCATCACGACGTCGCCGCCGAAGTACTCGACCGCGCGGTAGATCCGTTCGTCGTCGGTCGCCACGACGACGCCCGATGCGAGGCGGCTTTTCTTCGCCCGCTCCCAGACCCACTGGACGAGGGGCTTGTTGCGGATCAGGACGAGGGGCTTCCCGGGAAAACGGGTCGAGCCGTAGCGGGCCGGGATGACAATGACGGTCTTCATCTGCGGAAAAAACTGACTTAGGCCTGGGCCTTGATCCACGCCGCGATCTCCCCGAGGGAATCGGCGGCGAAGTCGGCGAAGCGCCCCGCCATCGGCCATTCCTTGCCGTTCTCCCCGGTATGGACGAGGGCCGTGCGGCACCCCGCGTTCCGCCCGCAGAGGATGTCGCCGAGCCGGTCGCCGATGAAGAACGACTTCTTCAGATCGATCCCGTACTCGACCGCCGCGCGGTGGACGAGGAGGGGGGACGGCTTCCGCGTCGCGAGGTCGGCGGCGGAGCTGCCGCGCAGCGTCGGGTCCCCGTAGGAATGATA
Organism: Verrucomicrobium sp. GAS474; assembly: GCF_900105685.1. Classification (NCBI taxonomy): domain Bacteria; kingdom Pseudomonadati; phylum Verrucomicrobiota; class Verrucomicrobiia; order Verrucomicrobiales; family Verrucomicrobiaceae; genus Verrucomicrobium; species Verrucomicrobium sp. GAS474. Next base: position 2,254,616 of record NZ_LT629781.1, on the reverse strand, counting down.
GATGTGGCGGAAGGCGATCCCCTCCCCCAGCTGCCGCAGCATCTCCGCCGTGACGGCGCGGAGCTGGTCGTGGGTGACCTTCCCCCGGCCGATGCCCGACTGGTTGCTGACGACGAAGAGCTCGAACCCCGCCCCGGCGAGGAGGCGGAGCGCCTCGGGCGCGCCCGGGATCACCTTCACTCCGGCGGGATCGTTGAGATAGGGAACGTTCCAGATGATCGTGTCGTCCCGGTCGAGGAAGACGGCCTTTCTCGCGGAACTCATACGGCGGAGGAGGAAAGGAGGCTTTCGCGCAGTTCGGCCAGCGTCAGCGTGGCGGTCCCCAGCTTCCCGACGACGACGCCCGAGGCGTGGTTCGAGATCTCGGCCGCCTCGATCCCCGTCGCCCCCGCTGCGAGGGCGAGGGTGAAGAGAGCGATGGCGGTGTCGCCCGCGCCGGAGACGTCGAAGACCTTCTGCGCCTGGGTCGGCGTGTGGTAGGGGGCGGGCTTGTCCTTGTCGAAGAGGAGCATCCCCTCCTCGCCGAGGGTGATCAGGAGGTAATCGGTCTGCCACCGCTCGCGCAGGATCGCGGCAGCCTGCCGGACGACGTCGACGCCGTCGGCGGTCGGCGAATCCTCATGGAGGCCCGCGCAGGCGATCGCCTCGGGCCGGTTCGGCTTCACCGCCGTCGCGCCGTTCCAGTTGAGGGGGTTCTTCGGGTTGAGATCGACGGTGACGATCTTCCCGTGGCGGCGCGCCTCGCCGATCGTGGCGTCGACGATCTCCTGGGTGATGAGGCCCTTGCCGTAATCCTCGATGATGACGGCGTCGAACTTCGGGATCTCCCGCTTGAGGAAAGCGATGACCGTCGCCGCGTCCCGGGGGAGGAGGGGGGCGATCTTCTCCCGGTCGACCCGGACGATCTGCTGCTGCCGCCCGATGATCCGCATCTTGTGGATGGTGTGGCGATCGCCGACCTCGACGATCCCCGAGACGTCGCTCGCGTGGGTGGAGAGGAGCCCCTTCAGCGTCTCGCCGAACGTGTCCCGCCCCACCGCGCCGACGACGGCGGTGTGGGGCGTGAACTCGGCCAGGTTGCGGACGACGTTCGCCGCGCCGCCCGGATACGATTCCGAACGCTGGACCTCGACGACCGGGACCGGGGCCTCGGGCGAGATGCGGGAGACCTTGCCCCACAGGAATTCGTCGAGCATCAGGTCGCCGAGGACGAGGACCTTCAGGTGGGCGAAGCGCCCCAGGAGGGCGTCCAGACGGTCGGCAGGAAGGCGCGGCATAAGCGATTAGGAGAGATTGACGATGGGATAGGAGCCGAGGACGGAGAGGGAATCGGTCTCCCCGCGCAGGGCCCGGACGGCCTCCTCCTCGCGCCCGCCGTTCTGGAACTCGATGAAGAAGCGGTATTCGTCGAACCGGCCCGGGATCGGACGGGACTGGATCATCGTCAGGTTCAGGCCCTGGATGGCGAGGGCGTTGAGGGCGATGGCGAGGCTGCCGGGCCGGTGGGCCGCCTCGAAGACGAGGCTGGTGTGGCTGGCCGGCTGCGAGTCCGGGAAGGCCGCGCCGACGACGTAAAACTTCGTCCGGTTCGCGATCGCCTCCTGGACGTCGCGGCGGACGACGACGAGGCCGTATTCCTCGGCGACCTGCTCCCCGGCGAGGGCCGCGGTGCCGGGCTGCTCCTTCGCGAGGAGGGCGGCGTGGGAGGTGCTCTCCACCTCGACGAGCTCGGCCCCGGCGAAGGTCTCCCGCAGCCACGACCGGGCATGGGTCAGGGCGGCGCGGTGGGAGAAGATTTTCCGGTAGGGGACTCCGGACGGAACCGCGGCCTCGACCGAAAGGAGGACAAGGTGGATCGGCATCGAGAGGCACTCCCGCACGAGGTAGCGGTTCTCCTCGCCCCCCGCATGGAGGCGGATCAGCTGGTCGACGGTGTCGGTGATCGTCCCGCTCGAGGCGTTCTCGATGGGGACGACGATGGCGGCGACCTCCTGCCGGACGAGGGCATCAAACGCCTGATCGACAAGGGGATAAGCCCCGAGCGAAGCCGACGCGAAGCGGAGGCGCGCCGCCCGATGGGAGAAGCTGCCTTCCTTGCCGAAGTAACCGATCTTGGCGATTTTTTCGCTCACCCGGTTTTTTTAGCGGTCCTTTCCGCCCGCTAAAAGACCTTTCTTGAGACCTTCTTAGCGCCCCTTTTCCTCGACCAACAGCGTCAGCGCCCGGTCGACCGCCGCGCGGAGGCCGTCGGCCCGCCGCTCCACGTCGAATTCCGAGGGGGCCTCCAGCGTGTAGACGCGGGGCGCGAGGCGGGTGGCGACGAGCCAGGCCGCCTCGGGGACGCCGTAATGGGCGAGCCGCGCCCGGAGCGTCGGGCTCTCCAGGCTCCGCGCGATGAGGCCGCCCTTCGAGCGGGAGCCGTCGATGCTCGCCCGCCCGTCCGAGGGGAGGAAAGGGAGAGCCGCCGCCAGGAGGGCGTTCCCCCACGATTCGCCCGCCGTGTTGAGCTCGTAGAGATAGAGGCCGCACCCGTCGTAATCCTCGTGAAGGAGGAGGGCGAGGTCGAACGGGCCGCGCGAGCGGACGCCCGCCTTCAGGGCGTCGATCGCCGCGTGGGGCGCCGTCCAGGCGAAGCCCCGGTTCCAGTCGAGGCCGTCGGGGCCGTTCCGCGTGTTCCCCCGGATCGCGCCCGGATTGATGCACGGGACGAGGGTGAAATCGACCTGCGCGGCCCAGCGGTTCCCCTTCCCCTCCATCCAGCGGAGGATCGCCTCGACGCCCCCGGCCTCGTCCCCGTGCATCCCGGCCGAAAGATAGACGCGGGGCCGGACCTCGCCCCGGACCCCCTGCCCGACGCTCTCGTAGGCCTCGATCACCCCCTCCCCCGTCCGCGCCAGGACGCGGCGGCGGAGGCCGAGCTTCCTCGCCGCCGCCGCCGCGCGGCGGGCGATGAAGGCGGGATCATGGAGGCGGTGCCGCCAGTCGGCGGCGGCTTTCACCCGGCCTCGGTTGCTTTGTGATTTTGCCATAGTTCCTCCAGTTCCTCGATCGTGTGGGATGCCTTCGCCAGCGGCTTGCCCGCCGTCGCCGCCGCGGCCTCGACGGCGCGGAAGCGGCCCTCGAACTTCCGCGTCGCCCCGGCGAGGGCCGTCTCGGAATCGACCTTCAGGTGGCGGAGATAATTGACGACCGAGAAGAGGAGGTCGCCCGCCTCGTCGGCGATCTTGTCTTTGGAGGCACCCTCGGCAAGGGCATCGACGATCTCGCGGAGTTCCTCGGCGATCTTCTCCCGGGGGCCGTCGGCATCGGGCCAGTCGAAGCCGACCTTCGCCGCCTTCTTCTGCACCTCCTGCGCCCGCATCAGGGCGGGGAGATGGAGGGGGACGCCGTCGAGGGTCCCGGTCCGCTCGGGCTTCTCGGCCTTCTTGATCTGGTCCCAGTTGCGCAGCACCGCCGCCGTGTCGCCCGCGCTCGCGTCGCCGAAGACATGGGGATGGCGGCGGATCAGCTTCTCGACGACGTCGGAGGCGGTGTCGCGGAAGGTGAAATCGCCCCGCTCCTCGGCCAGCCGGGCGTGGAAGACGAGATGGAAAAGGAGGTCGCCCAGCTCCTCGCGGAGGTGGGAGGAATCGCCCGTCCCGCCCCAGGCGTCGATGGCGTCGATCACCTCGTAGGTCTCCTCGATCAGCCCGGGCCGGAGGGTGACGTGGGTCTGTTCCCTGTCCCACGGGCAGCCCCCGGGGCTGCGGAGGAGGGCCATGAGCTCGATCAGGCGGTCGACGGGGTCCTTCGCGGGATCGGGAACGGGGTGGGGCATCGCCCTCCACTCTGCCCCATCACGGGAGCCGGATCAAATCGATCTTCGCCGGATCGCTCGTCCCGACGCCGAGCTCGGCGGCCCCCTTGATGTGCTTCGCGAGGTCGCCGATGGGCGTCACCTTCGCCTCGACGCGCCACGGCTCGAAGCGGGCGAGGACGAGGGAATCGATGGCGACGGGATCGTTCGAGAGATAGAGGCAGCCGATGCTGTGGGTGAACTGGGGGACGAAGTCGGGCCCGCCCGCGTACTGGGCGATGAGGCCGTCCATGACGTTGAGGATCACCTTCTTCTTGAAGACCTCCTTCAGGAGGAGCTCCCCGATGAACGGATCGCCCGCGACCCCCTCCTGGGAAAAACGCCGGTTGTTGTCGACGCTCCCAAGGGCGAGGGAGCTGAGGCAGCCGCCGAGGCCGACGCCGCCGTGGTCGATCATCACGGGGACGTTGACGATCTTCGTGCAGGTCTGCGTCACCAGCTTCGCCACGTAGGAACGGGTGCTGACCTGCTCCTGGATCTCGCCCTTCGGGAGGACGGGATCGCCGCTGCTCGACGTGGAGGAGGAAGCCGAGGGCGAGGCCGGGGCGTCGTCCTTCTTCGCTCCCGCCTTCGGGTCTTCGGCGAAGGTGTCGATGTTCTTCAGGACCTGGTCCCGGCTCTTGCCGCGGAAGAGATAATCGCCCCAGATCAGGCGCCCGGCATTCTCGTTGATGACAAAAAGCTTCGGATCGAACCCGGTCTCGGGCGAGCCGGGCTCGACCGGCAGGACCGAGGCGACGCGATAGGGACGGTCGGGGCTCCAGGCGGAGCCGGTGGTCAACTTCTCGTAGGCCGTCCCGGCGAGGAACCGCGCGTCCCGGTCCCAGACGACGATCCGCTCGTAGGGAATCCCCGCCGCGTGGAGCGACTTCGCCATGGCGACGATCAACTCGGCCCGGGTCGACATGATCGCGCTGCCGTTGGCCTCGATCTTCAGCCCGACGACGTCGTTCGGGACGACGCCGAGGGCCTGCCATGCGGCGGCCTCGGTCGATTTCCCCGTGAAGGCGAGGAGCGCGTCGTGCCATTCCTGCGCCACGGCCGCCCCGTTCACCGAGAGCTTGTCGACGATCTGGGGACGCTCGACCTGGAGGACCCGGCTCTTGACCACGGGGGCGGCAGGGGTCGCGGCAGGATCCTGCGCGCTCAACTTCAAAAGAGGCAAAAGCGACAGACCAAAACAGACCCCAAAACGGGACAAAACGGAAAACCGGGTGCGGGACACAATTGCGTTTGTAGGAATCGCCACGTATGATTGCAAGCCCATGGCTTTTTCCCCTCGTTCCGCCACCCCCCAGGGAGGAGACGATTTCAAGGAAATCGTCGAGCGGGTCCGGCAGGCGAGCGACATCGTCGACGTGATCGGGAACTACGTCCCGTTGAAGCGGGCGGGGCAGCAGTTCCGGGGCCTCAGCCCCTTCAACCGGGAGAAGACCCCCTCCTTCTACGTCCATCCGGACAAGCAGCTCTTCTACTGCTACAGCAGCCAGCAGGGGGGCGACGTCTTCAAGTTCGTCAGCCTCTACGAGAACCTCGACTTCATGGGAGCCCTCCGCCGCCTCGCGGAACGCTCCGGCATCGAGATCCCCGAGAAAAACCAGTTCAAGCCCGGCGGCGGCGGCAGCGACCGCTCGACCCGCGAGCAGCTCCTCCGCCTCCACGAGGTCGTCGCCGCGTGGTGGGCCGAACTCCTCCACAAGGACAAGGCCGCCGAGGTCGCCCGGAATTACCTGAAGGGCCGCGACTTCGGCAGCGAGCTGGCGAAGCGTTTCCAGGTCGGCTACGCCCCCGACGGCTGGACCACGACGCTGGACTGGGCGCTGAAGCAGGGCTTCACGAAGGAGATCCTCGAACTCTCCGGCCTCGTGAAGGTGAACGAGGAATCGGGCCGCCGCTACGACCTCTTCCGGGGCCGCCTCATGTTCCCCATCTGCGACGAGACGGGCCGCGTCGTCGCCTTCAGCGGCCGCCTCCTCGACGCCGAGGCGAAGGCGGCCAAGTACGTCAACTCCCCCGAGACGCCGATCTTCATCAAGAGCAAGGTCCTCTTCGGCCTCGACAAGACGAAGCAGGGGATCCGCGACTCGGGCTGGGCCCTCCTCTGCGAAGGCCAGATCGACCTCATCCGCTGCTACGAGCACGAGATCCGCAACGCCGTCGCCCCGCAGGGGACCGCCTTCACCGCCCGCCACGCCGCCCTGCTGAAACGCTTCACCGACAAGGTCGTCATCTGCTTCGACGCCGACCGCGCCGGGCAGAAGGCCGCCTTCGGCAGCGCCGAGATCCTCCTCGAGACCGGGATCGACGTCCGCATCGCCACGATGCCCGCCGGGGACGATCCCGACAGCCTCCTCCGCCGCGGCGGGGCCGCCGCGCTCCGCCCGATCCTCGATTCGGCCCCCGACTACGTCCACCACACCCTCACCGTCGCCTGCCGGGAGCAGGACGTCTCGACCGCCCGGGGCCGGGGCCTCGTCGCCGAGCGGATGGCCGCCGTCGTCGCGAAGATCCCGAGCATCATCGCCCGGGAGCGGACCGCCCTCGAGGTCGCCACCCGCCTCGGCGTCACCCTCGCCGCCTTCCAGCAGGAGATCGCCCGGGCCGAGCGGGCGGTGAAGAACGCCCCCCGGCAGCCCCCCTCCCTCCTCGACGGCCCCCAGCCGATCGGCGGGGCTCCGCATCATCCCGAGGACGAGGAGCGGGACTACAACGTCGACGCCGACCACGCCGCGCCCGAGGCCCCCGCGCCGCCCTACAAGGGCGATCCGAAGGTCGAGGGCCTCCTCGCCCTCGCCCTCCACCACCCGGAACTCGTCCCCGCCATCCAGCGCGGCCTCCATCCCGCCGCCCTTTCCTTCCTCGAAGGGGGCCATCTCCTCCAGCTCCTCCTCATCCTCCACGGCGACGGCGCGTGGGAGGACGAGGCCGATTTCATGGCCACCCTCGCCGAGCCCGAGCGCAACGCCATCGCCCGTCTCCTGCTGGAGCCGCCGACCTTCGACAGCGAGGTCACCCCCGCCCAACTCTGCGAGACCGTCCTCGCCAAAATCGCCCGCGAAGCAACGGATCGCCGCATCCGCGAATTGGAGCAGGAAATCAAATCGGGGATCCTCTCCCCCGAGGAACTCCTCGCCAAATCGCGCGAGTTCATGGAACTGAAGCGCGGCGCGCGCTGAAAAGAGCCCCGGGCAGCCCCCCGGCAAGGCGCGGAAATCGGGATATAACCCGCACCCCTGGAATAAGTTACATTAAACGCAAGCACATCACTTGACTTGACAGGGCACCCCCCGTAAAGTTTCAGGCTCCACTTTTCCCCTTAAATCCCCGGCTCCGTTCTAGTTACCCTCGCTGTCGACACGCCAATCCCCTCCCCTATGCCCAAAGCTGGTAAGCCCACCAAAAAGACCTCCTCGATCCCCTCGAAAAAGGCCCCCACTCCCGCGAAAGCCAAAGCCGCCAAGCCGGCGGTGAAGACCCAGGGCAAACCTGCCGCCAAGGCCAAGGCACCCGCCAGCAAGGAAAAGCCGAAGACCCCCGTCAAGGCGCCCGCCCCGAAGGCCGCGGCCAAGCCCGCGAAGGCGTCGGCCAAGGAAACCGAAAAGGAAAAGCCGAAGCAGACCGTGCCGAAGGAAGCGCCCGCCATCGGCGGAGCCGCCGCCCGCGTCGCCGCCGGCGGAGCCCTCTCCCTCGACGACCGCGACGCCTCGGCGAAGCTCTCCGCCATCTGGGCGCAGCATCCCGAGCGCCAGGACCGCCTCCGCGAACTCGTCAAGCTCGCCAAGGAACAGGGCTACCTGACCTTCGACGACCTCAACGACGGCCTCCCCGAAGGGGTCGGCCCCGACGAGATCGACGCCGTCCTCGTCTTCCTCCGGAACCTCGAGATCAACGTCATCGACAGCTCCGAGGTCGACAACCTCAAGCAGCCCGTCGCCGCCGAGGAGGAAGCCGTCGAGGAGGACAAGGAAGCCAAGCTCGACATCCTCGACGACCCCGTCCGGATGTACCTGAAGCAGATGGGCCAGGTCCCCCTGCTCACCCGCGAGCAGGAGGTCGAGATCTCCAAGCGGATCGAGGACGCCGAGCTCATGGTCCAGAAGGGCCTGAACCGCCTCGGCTTCATCGCCCGCGAATACCTCAACCTCGCCCACAAGCTGGAGCAGGGCCGCGAGCGCTTCGACCGGATCATCCAGGACAAGAAGATCGAGGGGCGCGAGAAGTACATGCGCTCCCTGAAGGGCCTCACCCGCAGCGTCGAGACCTCCTCCGACAAGCTTGACGCCCTCTACGCGAAGCTCGCCAAGGCCGGCACCGGCCCGAAGGCCGCCGCCCTCCAGAAGGAGTACGACAAGCAGCAGGCCGCCCTCGAGCGGCTCTTCACGAAGTTCTTCTACAAGCAGAAGGTCATCGAGGACTTCGCCGCCATCAGCGACGCCCATTTCCAGCGCCTCGAGGAAGTCGAGGCCGAGAAGGCCCAGCTCGAGAAGAGCAAGTCCCGGAGCAAGGAGACCCTCTCCCGCATCGCCGACCTGAACCACCAGATCGCCGACATCGAGACCCAGTCCCGCATGTCGATCGCCCTCTATCGCAAGGAGCACCTCGAGATGAAGGAGTGGCTCCGCAAGGCCCTCCGCGCCAAGACCGAGATGGTCGAGGCCAACCTCCGCCTCGTCATCTCGATCGCGAAGAAGTACACGAACCGCGGCCTCTCCTTCCTCGACCTCATCCAGGAAGGCAACATGGGCCTCATGAAGGCGGTCGAGAAGTTCGAGTACCGCCGCGGCTACAAGTTCTCCACCTACGCCACGTGGTGGATCCGGCAGGCGATCACCCGCTCCATCGCCGACCAGGCCCGGACGATCCGCATCCCGGTCCACATGATCGAGACGATCAACAAGCTGATGCGCGTGCAGAAGCAGCTGGTCCAGGAATTCGGCCGCGAGCCGACGCCCGAGGAAATCTCCGACGAAATCCAGATGGCCGTCGAGCGCGTCCGCGCCATCCTCAAGATGGCCCAGCAGCCGATCTCCCTCCAGGCCCAGGTCGGGGACAGCGACGACACGACCTTCGGCGACTTCATCGAGGACAAGACCGCCGAGAATCCCTCCGAGATGACGGCCTACGCCCTCCTCAAGGAGAAGATCAAGCACGTCCTCCACACCCTCACGGAGCGCGAGCGCGCCGTCATCGAACAGCGCTTCGGCCTGGTCGACGGCTACTCCCGCACCCTCGAGGAAGTCGGCCGCCAGTTCCGCGTCACCCGCGAGCGGATCCGGCAGATCGAGGCCAAGGCCCTCCGCAAGATGCGCCACCCGACCCGGCTGCGCCATCTGCACGGCTTTTTGGAAGCCGAGCGCTCTTTCTAAAGAGAAAGAGCGCCGCAAAAAAGGCCGGGAGCAATCCCGGCCTTTTTTGTGCCCATTTCCGATGTTTCACCCCCGTTCGACTTCTTGTACTTTGCAAGGCCTCCCCGCCGATTCTTGCAGAATTAGGGGGGTAAGAAAGAGGACCCGATACGCAACAAAAGACACAACCCATTTATCATAAATAACTTAAAATAGAGACACCCTTCTTGGCACGACTCTGGCGGCACGATCGCATGGTGACGACTTTCTTTTCTCCCACCGCCTCCCTCGAGCTCGATGAAAGACTGGCTCGAGCTCTGCGCGAGAATCACGTCGAGAACCTCCATCTCGCCGCCCGCCACCTTCCCGGTCTCCCGAGCAACTACCGCTTCGGCGGCAACGACCTCCTCTCCCTCGCCATCCTCCATCACGCCCACCATTGCATCGCCCCGCTTCACGAGATGGGCTTTTCGATGGACCGGCTCAGCCCGAAGGACGACAAGCATCCCCTCGAGGAGGCGATGGACGCGCAGTCCCCCCGGGTCCTCGAGGCGCTCCTCGAGCATGGTGCCGACCCGAACGCCCCCCACACCCTCCACGGGACGATCATGCGCGCCGCCGCCATGACGCGGACGATCGACAGCCTGATCCCGCTCCTCTGCTCCCGGGGAGGCGATCCCAATGTGCCGAGCCCCGACAACGGTTCGAAGCCGCTCCACGCCGCCGTCTCCCAGAACGAGACCCTCAACGTCGAGCAGCTCCTCGCCCTCGGCGCCGACGTCAACGCCCTCGACCTCTACGGGCGGACCCCGATCCAGATCGCCCTCACCCGCCTGGAGGAATGCGACCGGATGGTCACCCTCCTCCTCGACCGGGGGGCCAATCCGCTGATTCCCGATTGCGGCGGCCTCAACGCCCTCGACCTCGCGAAGGTCCGCGAAGATTCGGGCCTCCTCACTCTCCTCCGGCAGCGCGTCGACTGGGAGACCCTCCTCACCCCGCCTGCGGCCACCGCGGTGCCCGGCGATGGCGCGCCCCGGCCCGGCGACATCTTCCGCAGGGCGCTCCTCTCCGCCGTCGATACCGGCGATCAGCGGATGTTCCGGGAAATCTTCCAGATCGAGGGAAGAGCCTGGCGGCCGGTCAAGACCCTCGAGGAATCGCCCCTCCTCGCCGCCCTGGCGAAGCAGCGCCTTGATCTCGCCGCGCCCCTCATCGCGCGGGGCCTCGGCATCGAGGACACCGACGCCGAGGGCCACAACGCCATTTACTACCTCCTCCTCGCGACCGACGAGGTGCCGATCCTGAGGTCGTTCCTCCGCGCCCTGCACCGCCTCGAACCGGGCCTCATCACCGCCCGGGAACAGAACGGCATCCCGCAGATCGCCGCCGCCCTCCATCGGCGGGGCATCGCCGATCCCACGGCGATCCAGGCCCTCCTCGACGATCTCCGCCGTCCGCGCCCGACGGCAACCCCCGCCCCGACGGACGCCGAACGTCGCCGTCCGGCGAGCCTGATCCGCCCGTCCTTCCAGGTCGCGATGGCCTGAGCGGCCCCCTTGGACCGCCCCTGCCCCCCCCTCCTTACCAGGCCCCCGGCGTCCAGACCGAGCCGGAATAGATCGTCCAGCCGGTGCTGCCGCTTTCAAACCCCGGATTGGTCAGCAGGTTGGGGCCGACGGCGAGACCGAGGAAGGCGTCATCGACGTGGACCGTCCCCTCGATGGTCGAAGAGTCGTTGAAGAAGAAGTTCACCGTGGTGTGGGTGCCGGAGTTGAACGGGAGGGTGTAATAGGTCCAGGCCTCCGTGGCGTAGATGAACCGGCTCGTGAAGTTCTCGTAGGTGAGGCCGTCGCGGATCAGGAGGCGGATCGTCCCGGTTCCCTTCACCCAAAGTCCCGCGACATAGTCGGTATTGGCGGCAAGGGTCTTCGTCTGAAGGCATGAGGTGTAGCTCGGGACGCCGCTGAATTCGCCCTTCGCCGATTCGGTCCCCGAGTGGACGTTGGGCGACATGCCCACGGCCTGCCTCGGGGTCCAGACGGGACCCGGATTGACGTTCCACGAGGCGAAGGTCCCGGTCTCGAACCCGGGATTCGCGAGGAGATTCGCCCCGCCGGGGAGCCCCAGGAAGGTATCGTCGACCGAGACCGTGGCGACGCTGTCGGAGTAGTCGTCGATGTAGAAGGCGACGGAAGTCAACGCGCCCGTGTTGAAGGTGACGCTGTAGTAGGTCCATTCCTCCGTCGGATAGATGAGCTGCGAGGCGAGGGCCGTGTAGGGGCTGCCCGAGTTCTTCGCCAGCAGCCGGATGCGCCCGCCGCTTCCCCTCACCCAGACGCCGGCCTCGTAGTTCGTGTTGGCGGCGACGGCGACGTTCTGGAGCATGTGGGCGCCGCTCGGCTGCCCGGTGAAGAGACCCTGCGCCGACCAGAGGCCGCCGTGGACGTAGTTCGGCTGGCCCGCGGCGTTGTTCGTCACCTCGGCGCTGTTCGGTCCCTCCAGCCCGCCGTTGAGGGCGGAAACGACGTAGTAGTAGGTCGTGCCGGGGGCGGCGGTGGTGTCGGCGTAGCAGAGGTTGTTCTTCTGGTCCTGGACGCCGACGTTCGTGGCGATGACGGCATAGGGGCCGCCGGGGACGGTCGACCGCTTGATGTTGTAGTAGGGGGCGTTGTCGGGCAGTTCCCAACCGAGGTTGACGGTGCCGGTTGAGGTGTTCGCCGCCGTCACGTCGGTCGGCGCGAGGGGGGCCGTCGGATTGCGCTGGTAGACCCGGACGTAGTCGACGTTCATCTTCGTCGTGCTGGTCGCGAGGGAGCCGTAGCCCCCGGCGGGGCGGTTGCCCGCCCAACTGTTACTCAGCACCTCGGTGCTCAGGATCAGGAACTCGCTGATGTGGGAGATCGGTCCCGTCGTCGGGTTCGGCGTGCCGGGCTGGGTCGGCGGATCGGCCTGCGGATCGTCGTTGATCGTGTATTGGTAGACGCCGTCGATGTAGAAGGTCTGCGAGGTCGGCGTCCAGAGGAGGCCGTAGGTGTGGTAGCCGGTACCGAGGCCCGCGCCGCGCAGCCCGTTGGTGGCGTTCTTCTCGTCGGCGTTGTAGTTGTCCCAGTGGAGCGCCGAATCGACGAGGTCGGAGATGTTGTTCTGGTACCCGTCGAGGGCACGATGCTCCATGATGTCGGCCTCGGTGCCGTCGGTGTGGGGATGATAGGGCGCGGCGCCGGTGCCGCCGTAGGAATCGACCCACATCCAGAACGCCGACCAGTTCCCGCCGGTGTTGACGGTGCTGATCCGCGCCTCGATATAGCCGTAGAGGGGCTGATACTTGAACCGGGTGTCGAGGATCGCCGAGTAATCCTTCCCGCTGGCGTCGGTGTAGACGGTGATCGAGAGGTTCCCGCCCCCGACGCTCACCGCGCTCGGGTCGTTGTAGGCGCTCCGGTAATAGCCGGGATGGTCGTAGTACCAATGCCCCGTGTCGAGCGCGGTGCCGTTGAACTCGTCGGCCCAGACCTGGGTGTAGCCTGCGGGCGGGGCGGCGGGGCTCGTCGAGGTGGTTGAAAGAAAGGCCAAAGCGGCCAGTGCCATGGAAGCCAGGCAGGCTCCCGCATTGAGAGGTCTATTCATAATTCAGTGCTCCTGGATCCCCTTTTGATCTCTATCCCCTGCGATTGAAGTTGAATGAAACGCCTCGGTGTTTGGCGACGACGTTTTTTCCTGGACGAAAATCACGTTACGCACAATCGAACCGCTCGCCACAAAACGTTTATACTCTCAATAGAACTCAGGCTGATTTTCTTTAGGAACCTCCGTTCTATTGAAAGCACAAACGTTGTCTTCATCTCTCCGTCCCATGAAATAGGATGTCATCGCCTTCATGGCTCTTTATGCGTTTTCGCTTCACCCCTCTCGCCGCCCTCGCCCTCGCCCTCCTCTCCGCCTTCTCCGCGCGGGCTGACGAAGCCAAGGTCAAGATCACCCTCGTCCCCGACAAGGCGACCGGGATCTACGAGCTCAACGAGAAGGTGACGTGGACGGTCGACGTCGTCGGCGACCGCGCCGGGCTGACGGCCCTCCCCTACGCCGTGAAGCAGGACGCGGCGACGGTCGTCGGCAGCGGGACGCTCGACCTCACGGCCGGGCCCGCGACGATCTCCGGCACGCGGGCCGAGGCGGGGGCGCTCCTCGTCGAGGTCATGTCGATGGACAAGGGCAAGCTCCTCCCCATCGCCATGGGCGGCGCGGTCTTCGCCCCGGAGAAGCTGGCGGCGGCGCTGCCCGCCCCCGCCGACTTCGACGCCTTCTGGCAGGAAAAGCTGAGGGAACTCGCCGAGGTCCCGCCCAATCCCAAGCTCGAGCCGATGAGCCTCGAGGGCGTCAAGGGCGCGGAAGGGATGGAAGCCTTCAAGCTGACGACCGACAATATCCGCGGCACCCACATGGAGGCCCTCCTCGCCAAACCGGCCAAGGAGCAGAAATATCCGGCGCTCCTCATCTTCAACAGCGCGGGGGTCAGCGCCCTCGACAAGGGCTCCGTGCTCGCCTACGCGAAGCCGGGATGGATCGTCCTCAACGTGAACGCCCACGACCTCCCCATCGACGAGGCTCCCGAGTTCTACAAGAAGATGAAGGAGACGGAGCTGAAGGACTACCTCTCCATCGGGAACGAGAGCCGGGAGAGCTGCTATTTCCTCAGGATGTTCCTCGGCTGCGTCCGGGGGATCGACTACGTCGCCTCGATGCCGGAGTGGGACGGCAAGACCCTCATCATCACCGGCGTCTCCCAGGGCGGGATGCAGTCGTTCGCCGCCGCCGCCCTTTCCCCGAAGGTGACGGCGATGGTGATCGACGTCCCCTCCGGCTGCGACGTCTACGGCCCCCTCGCGACGCCGCCCCGCGCGGCGGGGTGGCCGCCGTGGATCTCGAAGTACAATCCCCAGGGCAAGGACCTGGCGAAGATCAAGGAGACGGCGGGCTACTTCGACGGGATCTATTTCGCCGAGCGGATCCACTGCCCGACGATCATCGGCGTCGCCCTCCTCGACATCGCCGCCCGTCCCTCGGGCGCGATCGCCGCGTTCAACGCGATCCCCGCGCCGACCCCGAAGCAGCTGATCGTCATGCCGCTCGCCGACCACTACGGCACCGGCGGGACGCAGGGCGATTTCTTCTACACCTTCGCCCACCTGCGGGAGGCGATCCAGAAGGGGGCGGCCTGGTCGCTCCCCTACCACTAGGTTCTAACTCGCCCCGGGCTCGGCCTCTCCCGTCGAGTGGTCGAGCTCGACGATGGCGGCGTTGATCCGCTTCATGCCCGATTCCTGCCTCTCGGCGGCCCCGAGGATCTCGGCCATCGTGACGCCGACCTCCTTGATCGAGGTGAAGACCGTCTCCATCGTCGTCCCGACCGACTCGACCCGCTCCCGTCCGGCCTCGATCCGCTGGAGCGCCTCGCCGATGAGGGCCGAGATGTCCTTGGCCGAGTTCGCGCTCCGATGGGCGAGGGAACGGACCTCCTCGGCGACGACGGCGAACCCGGCCCCCGACTCGCCCGCGCGGGCCGCCTCGACGGCGGCGTTCAGCGCGAGGATATTCGTCTGGAACGCGATCCCCTCGATGATCCCGACGATCTTCCCAATCTGCTTCGAGCTGTCGGCGATCGCCGACATGTTCGTCACCGCCTCGGAGACGACGGTCTGCCCCTTCAGCGTGGTGTCCGAGGCGGTGAGGGAGACCTGGTCGGCCCGCCGGGCGTGGCCCGCGTTCTGCTGGATCACGGCGGCGAGCTGGCCGATCTCGTCCTGGAGCGTCGTCAGCGCCACGACATGGGCCGTCACGTCGGTGGCGTACTTCACCACCTTGAACGGCCGCCCGTCGGCATCGAAGATCGGATTGTAGCTGGCCTGGAGCCAGATCGGCCTCCCTCCCTTGCCGACCCGCCGGTATTGCCCCTTGACGTATTCCCCCGCCCCGAGGCGCTGCCAGAATTCACGGTAGGCCTGGCTCGCGCTTTCCTCGGGCGTGAGGAACATCCGGTGATGGTGGCCCTCGATCTCCCGCAGGGCGTAGCCGGTGGCGTGGAGGAAGTTCTCGTTCGCCGAGAGGATCGTCCCGTCGAGGTCGAACTCGATCACGGCCTGCGCCCGGTTGATCGCGGCGAGCTGCCCGGCGACGTCGGCGTTGCGGAGGACTTCGGCCGTGATGTCGGTCGCGTATTTGATGACCTTCACGGGCCGTCCCGAGCGGTCGAAGATCGGATTGTAGCTGGCCTGGAGCCAGACCTCGTCCCCGGCCTTGGTGACCCGCTTGTAGCGGCCGGAATCGTATTCGCCCCGACCGAGCTTGTCCCAGAAGCGTTGGTATGCGTCGAGGTCGGTCGTCGCCTCGTCGAGGAACATGCTGTGGTGCTGCCGGACGATTTCCTTGAGGGAATAGCCCATGGTGGCGAGGAAATTGTCGTTCGCCCAGACGATCGTCCCGTCGGGCTCGAACTCGATCACCGCCTGGGAACGATGGAGGGCCGCGATCTGCCCCTGCAGATCATTGGCGGTGCCGTGGACCGGCTCGGCATGGGAATGGTTTCCGATGTGGAGGGTGTGCCCGATTTTTTCCTGAAGATGGTCGAACATGACTGGGAGTTCTTTCTTTCATCGGCCGGTCCCGGATAAACGAGGAACCCGCCGAAGGTGAAGCTGACATCCCCCCCGGAACAGCGCACGGAACCGGGGCTTCCCGTTCCGCCTTCTTCTCTCCTGATTGAATGGAAGACGATTCGCCGCGCGATCTGAAGTTAACGCGGCAAACGGAGAGAAGAAGGAAACCCACTCTGGGACAAAAGCCACCCCATCACCAGCCCCCCGCCGGTGATTCTGATGCATGAAGGAAGATGGCCGCCCTCAGAAAAGCTTCCGCAGGGAGAACGTCGCGATCGACTCGGAGGTCTTCCATCCGACGCCGTTTTCCTGGGCGATGGAGTGGTTGACCTCGAAGCGGGCCGAAGCGGTGTCGGTGAGGAGGAGGGTCTGGCCGATGTCGAAGGTCGCGTTCTCGCCCGACCAGTAGGGGGTGCCGCCGATCGAGTCGACCTTCGTCCCGTAGGTCGCCCCCATCTGGAGGCGGAGCCGCTGGGAGAGGCTCTGGTCCCAGTTGAGGAAGAGGTTCCGGGTCGATTCCCGCGCCGCGGTCGCCGCCGTGTCCATGTCGCCCCACGAGCCGCCGAGGGAGAGGGTCCGTCCCTTCGCCGGGGCCCAGTCGAGGGAGGTCTCGTTGACTCCGCCGGTCATGGTCGAGGTCGGGTTCGTGCTGTCGGGCTTCTCGTTCCGCCAGCCGTGCCCGGCGTTCCACGTCAGGCCGCTCTTCCAGAGGGCCTGGCTGAAGCGGGCCGTCGCCGTCGTCCGCGCGTCGTAGGAGGCGTCGCTCTGGAATTTCTCCTGGGCCAAGGTCAGGGAGAGCTTCGTCGAGGGAAAGGCCTTCCACTCGGTCTTGATCTCCTGGGTGTCGCGCATCAGGGAGCTCTTCCCGGTCTCCCGGTCGCGGTTGAGGGACGATTCGCTCGTCGTCGAGAGGGAGACGGCGAGCGGGTCGAGGGGCTTCCACTTCGCCGCGAGGCGGGTCGTCCCCGAGGCCGCCGAGGAACCGGAACCGGAGAGGAGCGCCGCCTTCGGCAGGTCGCCCGTCTGGGTCGTGTTCATCGCCGACTGGCCTTCGAGGGAGATCTTGTCGTTCACCCCCTGCTGGAGGGTCACCGCCTTGCTCCCCCAAACCGTTCCGGCGGCGAGATCCTTCAGCGAAGCGGTGCCGCTGTCGTTCTTTACCTCGACGTCGGTGAGGCCGTTGCGGAAGAGGAGATTCGGATTGGCCGCGGCCTGCGGCGCGAAGGTGGCGGGAGCGCCGTCGATCGCCCCGTTATCGAGCAGCAGGCTGTCGGCCCGGCCCGGCCCCTGAGGCACCAGGAGCGAAAGCAGGAGGAGCGGAAAAAGAACCGTCCGGCGAACCATGGGGGAAACCCTATCAGAAAACGGGGCGATTTCAACCCGCCACGGCCCTCCGTCCTCTTACCTCTTTTACTTCCTCTTTAAGCGGAGCTCGTACTGGGGCCGGTGCTTCACGATCATGTTCCCGGCCAGGACGCCGCTCCAGACGACGCCGGGGTAGATCACGACCCCCTTGCCGAGGATCGATCCGGGATTAAGGACCGTCTTCGAGCCGACCTCGGCCCCGTCCCCGACGATGGCGCCGAATTTCCGCAGGCCGGTCTTGATGCTTTCGTGACCCGGGACCCGGATCGTGATCTCGTCCCCCGCCAGCTTGAAGTTGGAAAGGGTGACCCCCGCGCCGAGGTGGGCCTTGTAGCCGAGGATCGAGTCGCCGACGTAGGTGTAGTGCGGCACCTGCGCGCCGTCGAAGAGGATCGAGTTCTTGAATTCGCACGAGTTCCCGAGGACCGCGCCGTCGCCGACGATGACGTTCTCCCGGATGTAGGCCCCGGCGCGGATCTCGCAGTTCTTGCCGATCCAGGCGGGGCCCTTGATCACCGCGCCGTGCTCGACGACGGTCCCCTCCCCGATGAAGACCCTCTCCCCGATGTAGGGCGTGCCGACGCTGCGGCCATGGAGGCCGGGCTTCAGGTTGGCGTCGAGGTAGCCCTTGATCTTCGGCAATACCTCCCAGATTTCCTCCTCTTCCTTGAAGAGGGAGGCGTGGGCGGTCTTCGTGAGGTCAAGGTAAGCGGCGACATGAAAACGGGGCATAGCGATCTCCTTGGTAAGAATGACTTGAGCTACAATACTAGGGTTTCACCAAAAAGCTCGCCACATTTCCCGATTGGTCCTCGGCGCGGATGTAGAGCACTTCCCCCTCCTTCAGCTCGTAGCGGAAGCTCTGCTTCCGGGGATCGAGGGTGTTCTCGACGGGGACGAGGTCCTTGAAGTCGTTCCCGTCCTTGGAGACGGAGATGGAGGCGATGCCGCTCGCCTCGTCGGTGACGGTGAAGGCGACCGCGCGGGCGCGGCCCGATTCGACCCGGATCTCGGGGGCCGTGTTGTCGATCAGGAAGACCGAGCCGACGAGGGTGTCGGCGAGGGCGTCGGCATCGGGATTGGAGGGCTTGTCGCTCGCCGTCACCTTCAGCCGGTAGCGGCCGTCGGGCCAGCCGGTGGTGTCCCAGCTGAAGACGGGATCGTTCAGCTCCTTCGCCAGCAGACGCCACTCCTTCTCGCCCTCGGCCTTGCACGAAAGGGAATAGAGGAGAGTGTCGCCGTTCGGGTCGACGGCCCGCCAGACGGCGGTCCGGTAGCCCCGGGAGAAGACCGGCTGGTAATGGGACGGGGAGCCGGTCCGCATCCCGGAGCCGAAGACATCCTGGTAGATCTGGTCCGCCGTCTTCGCCTGGGGCGGCTGGGGGGCCGGCGGCACCGAGAGGTAGCCGACGCCCGGATCGAGGAGGGCGATGCGGGAGATCCGGGGCGGGAGGTTCTTCGGCAGGTAGGAAACCGAGACCCGCGTCACCGAGCCGTTCGCGCCGGGATCGAGCCGGTATTGGAAATAGCGGGCGGCGGGGGAGACGGAGCGGTTTTCCCGCAGGGCGGTCCACGGGTACCACGAGGCGTCGGGCTTCGGCGTGTTGCCGCTCCGGGTCTCGATCCGGAAGGTCCCCTCCCCCTCGGCGCGGACGGCCCCCCAGGTGGTGAAGGAACCGGCGTCGAGGACGCCCGACTCGTAGAACGCGGCATCGCGGCGCGGCCCGCCGACGAGCTTCAGGAAGGCGGGATGGCTGCCGCCGAGGAGATACTGGGGCTGGGAAGAGCCATCAAGCGGAGTGACCGTCGAGAGCGCCATGCCGTCGAGCTTCAGCAGCCGGGTGGCGCGGCCCCGGAGATCGATCCGGTAGAGGTAGCCCTCCCCGCCCGTCCCGGCGACGATGCCGTTCCCGTCGGGCGACGGAGAGAGGGCCAGCGCCAGGACCGGTTCCCCGACGGGGGCGACCCAGAGGGGCTGCGCCCCCGAAGCCGCGTCGAAACGCCAGACGCGCGAGCCGCCGACGCCCGCCACCACGGGGAAGCGGGAGGCCTTGGCATCGTCGCCGTCGCCGCCCGAGGCGTCACCCCGCTTCAGCGAGGGAAGGCCGCTCTTCGCGAGGAGGGAGAGGAGGGCCTCCTTCTCCTTGTCGTCGCCGCCCGACTTCGCGGCGGGGGACTTCGCCTTGCCGACGGTCGAGAACCAGACCGCCCCGTCGGCCGCGGGGACGATCTGGTTGATCTCCTGCGCCCCCGTCGAGGCGAGGGCGACGAAGCTCCCGTCCGTGGCGACGCGGTAAAGGATGCCGCTCTCGGCCGATCCGGCCAAAAGCCCGCCCTTCCCATCGAAGGCGAGGGAGCGGATGTGAACCTCGTCGGTCGAGGCGAAGACGGCGCCCTTGTTCTGCCCGGTGATCTTGTAGATCTTCCCGTTCGTCCCCGTGGCGGCGTAGAGGTTGCCGTCCTTGTCGAAGGCGAGGGCCCAGATGTATTTCTCCTTCGGCTCGAACCAGACCTCGCTCTTGCCGCCGCCGCCGACCTTATAGATCTTGCCGTCGGGGGAGGTGGCGGCGAAGACCTCGTTCTTCCCGTTCTTCGCCAGCGCGTAGACGTGGCTCTCCTTGAACGTCGCCGCCCGTTCGACCGCCCCTCCGGCGGAGACGCGGAAGAGGTCGCCCTTCGGCGCGGTGCCGACGTAGTAGGCCGAGCCGACCGGGAGGACCGCCCAGATTTGGTCGGCGTCGAACTTCGAGAGATCGACGAGGTCGCCGAGCGAGGGAGCCGACGAAAGGACCCCCTCGTCGCTCAGCGCCGTCCCCCGGTTCGTCCCGTCGGAGAAACCGGCGTAGCTGTCGTAGACGAGTTCCCGGAGGTGCTCCGCATGGAGCGCCAGCGGCGAAAGCGACAGCAACAGCAATGCAAGGGAAAGGCCGAGCGGGGCGGGCGGGCGGGTCTTCATGAAGGAGGGAGCGATATGGGATTACGGGGTGATCGTGAGGCGCAATACCTTCGTCCCGGCGACGACGCCGGGGAGGTCGGCGGAGCCCTCGGCCCAGACGGCCTGGCTCAGCGCCGCCGTCGAGGTCGAGGGACCGCCGTCGGTCCCGCCCATCACGGCGAGGACCGAGGGGGGGAGTGAGGGCATCTCGGTCCCGGAGACGGTCCGGCCCGGGGCGTCGGTCTCCAGGCGGACGTAGACGCGGTCGTTGCGGTGCTCGAGGTTCCGGCGGTTGAGGAGGGCGACGAGGCCCGCCGCATCGTTGAGGGAGGCGACGTTCCGGGAGAACGCCGCGTCGTCGATCGGATCGGCGCCCGAAACGCGGACCCGGATCTCCCCGCCCTTCAGCGCGGCGGGAAGCGGGACCTCGATGCGGCGGCGCTCCTCGATCCCCTTGTTGACCTCCCGGAGGACGACCTCGACGAAGACCCGGCGGTCGCCCGTTCCGAGGCTGACCTCAGGCGTCTCCAGCCGGGCGTCGCGGATCGTCCAGACGCGGGGGGCCTGTTCCATCTCGACGGCGAGGTCGAGGGCGGCGACCTCGGGCTTCAGCCAATTCTGGCGGTAGAGCGCCTGGAGCGGGGAGACGAAGGAGGAGAGGGCCGCCATGAGGTCGCCGTTCTCCCCGGAGTAGACGCCGCCGAGGTCGAGGGGCGGGAGGTTGCGGAACGTCACCTGCCCGCGCGCGCGGAGGTAGATCGCCCTCCCCTCCTCGTTCCCCGAGGCGACGGCGGCGGCGATCGCCGAGGTGAGGAGGAGCGGGGCGTAGTCGGGATCGGCGATGAAGGTTCCCTGGAGCGGGGAGAGCGCCTTCCCCTCCTCGGTCCGGGCAATGCGGTAGGGCGCCGTCGGCGGCATCTGCCCGATGACCCCGCCGACCGCGGAAAGGCGGTCCTGCGCGATGGTGCCGACGATGGGGCCGGTGTTGGAAAGCTTGTGAGGGTAGAGGTAGCTCGGGATCGTCGTGATGATCTCGGCGGGGGCCATCCCCCAGGCGCTCCGCCCGACGCCCATCATCGGATGGCCGAAGGCGACGATCCGGTTCCCCTCGCGCCACGTCAGCGTCCCCGTCCCGGCCATGCCGACATCGCCCGTCATCAGGACGGCGGCGACGGGGGAACCGGGCTTCAACTCGGCCTTGGCCAGCCCGGCCTCGCTCCGCGAGCCGCCGGAGACCGGCACCCAGCCCGAGGCTTCGAGGCCGAAGGTCCGCAGCAGCTTCCCGGTCAGTTCCGCCGAAAGGCCGGTGATCGAGAGGGGCACGCCGAGCGTCGCAAAACCCGAAGAGCCGTTCGATCCGCCGGAGGCCGCCCCCATCGTCCCCCGGATCAGGCCTGCGACGGCGAAGGGCGGCTCCCCGGACGCCGGGGCGGGCTTCGCCGGGCGCGAGGCGAAGGTCCCCTTGCGGTCGGGCCCCTCGATGCGGAGCATGTCCTCGATCGGGGTGAAGCCGCAGTGGCCGTCCTTCTCGAACTGGGTGAGGCGGCGGGAGAGCGCCCCGACCAGCCTCCCGTCGACGTAGAGCGGGCTCCCGCTCATCCCGTGGACGGCCTCGACGACGGCGCTCTTCGGATCGACGAGCTTCCCGATGATGAGATCGTAGCCTGGCCCGAGGCCGTTCTCGGCGACGCCGAGGATCTCCGTGTCGAGCGGGACGATCTCGCTCCCCTGGAGGACGGTGTAGGTCGTCCCGTGCATTCCGGTGCGCAGCTCCTTCACCGGCATGATCCGCGTCGGCGTCGGAACTTGCGCCTGGGCCGTCGTCAGCGAGGCCAGCCCGAATGCGGAGAGAAGGAGGAGGACTTTTTTCACGAAAATTTAGAGAGTCGGCACCACCTCGGCGACCGCCCGGAGCGTCTCCTCCACCTCGTCCGCCCCGTGGGCCAGGCTGAGGAACCCGGCCTCGAAGGGCGAGGGCGCGATGTAGACGCCCCGTTCCAGCAGGCCGAAGAAGAGCTTCCTGAAGACCTCCCGGTCGGAGGCCATCGCGTCGGCGCAGTTGCGGACCGGCTTCGCGGTGAAGAAAAGGGAGAACATCGAGCCGCGCCGATGGAGCTGCACCGATCCCGATCGGGCCGACTTCGCGAAGATCCCGCGCAGGCCCGCCTCCAGCGCCGCGCCGACCTCCTCCAGCCGGCGGAACCCGTCGAGGCGCTCCAATTCGGCCAACTGCGCCAGCCCCGCCGCCATTGCGACGGGATTCCCCGAGAGCGTCCCGGCCTGGTAGACCTTGCCGACCGGGGCGAGGCAATCCATCACCTCGGCCCGCCCGCCGAAGGCCCCGACGGGGAATCCCCCGCCGATCACCTTGCCGAACGTGGAGAGATCGGGCCGGACGCCGATCCCCTCCTGCGCCCCGCCCTTGGCGAGACGGAAGCCGGTCATCACCTCGTCGAAAATCAGGAGCGCGCCGTGCGCGTCGCAGAGCGTGCGGAGCCCTTCGTGGAAGCCGGGCTCCGGCAGGAGGAGGCCGACGTTCCCCGGGACCGGCTCGACGATCACGGCGGCGATCTGCCCCCGGTTCTGCTCGAAGGCGGCGCGGACGGCGGCGAGGTCGTTGAACGGGAGGGAAAGGGTCAGCCCCGCGATGGCGGCAGGGACGCCCGCGCTGTCGGGCTCCCCGTGGGTCAGCGCGCCGGAGCCCGCCTTCACGAGGAGGGAATCGCCGTGGCCATGGTAGCACCCCTCGAACTTGATCAGCTTGTCACGCCCGGTGAAGCCCCGCGCCAGCCGGACGGCGGCCATGCAGGCCTCGGTTCCGCTGCTCGTCATCCGCACCTTCTCGACCGAGGGAACCCAGGAGACGATCTTCCGCGCCATCTCGACCTCGCGGGCCGTCGGGATGCCGAAGCTGGTGCCGGAGGCCGCCGCCACGCCGACCGCCCGGAGGACCGCCTCCGGCGCGTGGCCGAGGATCGCGGGGCCCCACGTCCCGACGTAATCGACGTAGCTATTCCCGTCGACGTCCCAGACGCGGGCCCCGGCGGCCCGCTCGGCGAAGAACGGCTCCCCGCCGACATTGCGGAAGGCGCGGACGGGGGAATTGACCCCGCCGGGGATCAGGGTGAGGGCTTCGGCGAAAAGGGCTTTCGACCGGACAAGGGAGCGGACGGGAACAATCATGGAAAAGGCTAGAGTGTCATTCCAGCAGACAATCCGATGGCCGACAATGCCTGCGCGATAGCGCACGTCGTTTCCAGGGGAAACTAACTGGCATGGCCGGGAGGCAATCCATTGATTTTTGGCCACGCTAAGCCAAAGTACCCCGATGGACAAGTCCGCCGTTGCCGCCGTTCTCGAGGAAATCGCCCTCCTGCTCGAACTCAAAGGAGAGAACGCCTTCAAGTCCCGCGCCTACAAGACGGCGGCCCGGACCCTCGAAACACTCCCCGAAGACCTCGCCACCCTCGTCGCCGAGGACCGCCTGAAGGACGTCCCCGGCATCGGCGACGCCCTGCGGCAGAAGATCACCGAACTCGTCGAGACGGGAAAGCTCGGTTACTACGAGAAACTCCGCGCCGAATTCCCCGCCACGCTCTTCGACCTCTTCGACCTCCCCGGCCTCGGGCCGAAGAAGATCAAGATCCTCTACGAGCAGCTGAAGATCGCCGACATCCCGGCCCTCGAGGCCGCGTGCAAGGAAGGGAAGCTCGAGGCCCTCGCCGGATTCGGCGCGAAGACCGAGGCGAATATTCTCCTCTCGATCGAGCAGCGCCGGAGCTACCAGAGCCAGCACCGCCTCGGCGACGTCCTCGACATCGCCGAGGACCTCGTCGACACCCTTCGCACCCATCCCGACATCCACCGCGTCAGCGTCGCCGGGAGCCTCCGGCGCGGGAAGGAGATCGTGAAGGACATCGACCTCATCGCCTCGGCCTCCCCCGAGCACGCGAAGGGGATCATGGAGGCCTTCGTCGCCCTTCCCGAGGTGACCCGCATCCTCGGCCAAGGCGAGACCAAGGCGAGCGTCATCCTCGCCGACGGCCTCCAGTGCGACCTCCGCATCGTCCCCGACCGTGACTTCGCGACCGCCCTCCACCACTTCACCGGGAGCAAGGAACACAACGTGGCCCTCCGCCAGCGGGCCATCGCGCAGGGGAAGAAGATGAGCGAGTGGGGCCTCTTCCGTACCGGCCCCGGCGGCGAGGAGATCGAGAAGATCCCCGTCTACAGCGAGGAGCAGCTCTTCCACGAACTCGGCCTCGACCCGATCCCGCCCGAGCTCCGGGAAAACCTCGGCGAGATCGAGGCCGCCGAGAAGGGCGAGGTCCCCCGCCTCCTTGAATGGACCGAGCTGCGCGGCGCGTTCCACAACCACACCAACGCCAGCGACGGCTCGAACACCCTGGAGGAAATGGCGATCGCCGCCAGCGGGGTCGGCCTCTCCTACCTCGGCTTCGCCGACCACTCGAAGTCGTCGTTCCAGGCCAACGGCCTCGACGAGATCCGCTTCGCCGCGCAGATCGAGGCGATCGAGAAATACAACGCCACGCCCGACAAGGACCACGACATCCACCTCTTCAGCGGCGTCGAGTGCGACATCCTGAAGGACGGCAAGCTCGACTTCGACGACGCCTTCCTGAGCCGCTTCGACTACGTCGTCGCCTCCCTCCACGCCGGCTTCACCAAGGACGAGGACGAGATGACCCGCCGCCTGACGAAGGCGATGGAGAACAAGCACGTCACCATCCTCGGCCACGCCACCGGCCGCCTCCTGCTGAAGCGCGAGGCCTACCCGGTGAACCTCGACAAGATCATCGACTGCGCCGCCGAGACCGGTACCTGGATCGAGCTGAACGCGAACCCGTGGCGCCTCGACCTCGATTGGCGCTGGTGGCACAAGGCGCGGGACAAGGGTGTGAAGTGCGTCATCAACGCCGATGCCCACAAGGGCTCCGACCTCGCCTACCTCAAGATCGGCGTGAAGCTCGCCCGCAAGGGCTGGCTGCGAAAGGAAGACGTGATGAACACCCTCCCGCTGGCGAAGATCAAGACGGCACTGGGGGAGAAGCGGAAGCGTTAGCCCAGCAGGATGTCGACGCCGGGAAGGGCCGCCGCCAGCCGCTCAATCCACGACTTCCGGAAGAGTCGGGACAGGGGCTTCGCCCCCGGCTTCCCCATGACGAGGTGGGAGGCTCCCGCTTCCCGCGCGAACCCGGCCAAGGCGGCGACGACATCGGCCCCCTTCAGGACGATGACGGTGCCGCCCATCTTCTGCGCGATTTCCAGGGTCGCGGCGAGCCGCCGCTCCATTTCCAGCGACAGCCGGTTGGGATGCTCCCTCGGCGTCCGGACGTAGACGGCCTGCCAGGTCCCGTTGAGCTGGTGCGCCAGGCGCGAGGCCTTGCGGAGCAGGATCTCGGGATGGGGTCCGCCGCTGCTGACGGCGACGACGACGCGGGCGAGCGTCGGCGAGGCGGCCGAAGCCTCCGCGTCGGTTTTCCGCCGCTGCCGCCGGTCGAGGAAGTTCGCGGCTTCGGAGAGGGCCATTTCACGGAGGCGGGTCAGGTTCTCTTCGGTGAAGAAATGCTCCAGGGCACGGGCCGCCTGCTCCGGGGGATAGATTTTTCCGGCCTTCAGGCGATCGATCAGGTCCTCGGCGGGGAGGTCGACGTTGACGATCTGGTCGGCCTCGGCGATGAGGGTGTCGGGCACCCGCTCCCGCACGCGGATGCCGGTCGCCTGCTCGACGACGTTGCAGAGCGACTCGAAGTGCTGGACGTTGAGCGTGGTGATGACGTGGATGCCCGCGTCGAGCAGCGCCTCGATGTCGTCGTAGCGTTTGGCGTTCGGGCTTCCGGCGGCGTTGGTATGGGCCATCTCGTCGACCAGGGCGACGGTCGGCTTCCGTCGGAGGACGGCGTCGAGGTCCATCTCGGCGAGGGCCGGCCCGCCCCCGCCCAGCCGGACCTCCCGGGGCGGCACCCGTTCCAGGCCGCCGATTTGCGCCGTCGTCTCGGGGCGGGCGTGGGGTTCCACATAGCCGATGACCGCATCGACCCCGAGATCCCGCAGCCGCCGCCCCTCGACGAGCATCGCATAGGTCTTGCCCACCCCCGCGGCCGAACCGAGGTAGACCTTGAGCTTCCCCCGGCGCTGACGCTCGATCAGCCGGAGGAAATCCTCGGGGGAGGGCCTGACGTTCATGGGATCAGTCTACTTCGTGACGCCGTCGAGGGCGAGGTTGAGCGTCAGGACGTTGACCGGGGGCTGCTCGCCCTCGAGGAAGCGGGGAAAGGGATGATCCGTGTTCTCGGCGATGAGCGCCCGCACCTTGCCTTCGGCGAGGCCCCGCTTCGCCGCCACCCGGGGAGCCTGGAGGAGGGCGTTGCGGAGGCTGATGTGGGGGTCGAGGCCGCTGCCCGAGGAGGTGACGGCATCGGCGGGGACCTCCGCCGTTTCGGAAAGGCCGTTCTCCTGCCGGTAGGCGGCGACGGCCTGGGCCACCGCGTCGGCGAGCTTCTTCGAGGTCGGCCCGAGGTTGGTCCCGCCCGAGGCCGTGGCGTCATAGCCGGCGGGACCCGCCGCCGAAGGACGGGGGTGGAAGTAGGTTTCCCCGCCGAACGGCTGGCCGAGCAGGGCCGATCCGACGACGACGTTATGCCGGTCCGTGATCAGGCTGCCATTGGCCTGGGCCGGAAAGAGGCCCTGCCCCAACCCCCAGACGAGGAGGGGGTAGAGGCCGCAGCAGACGAGGGCGAGGATCGCGGTGAGGACGACGGAGGTCTTGAGGGAATTCACGATATTCATGGTCGGTTAGATGAGGTGGAGGTGGGTGATGAGAAGGTCGACGGCCTTGATCCCCGCGAAGGGGGCCAGCAGGCCGCCGAGCCCGTAGAGGCAGAGGTTCCGGCGCAGGAGGGCCGCCGCGCCCATCGGGCGGAAGGTGACGCCGCGCAGGGCGAGCGGGATGAGGGCGACGATGATCAGGGCGTTGAAGATCACCGCGCTGAGGATCGCGCTCTGCGGGCTCGCCAGACGCATGACGTTGAGCGGCGCGACGGCGGGGAAGGTCGCCATCAACATGGCCGGGAGGATGGCGAAGTACTTCGCCACGTCGTTCGCGACACTGAACGTCGTCAACGCCCCCCGGGTCATGAGAAGCTGCTTGCCGACCTCGACGACCTCGATGAGCTTCGTCGGGTTCGAGTCGAGATCGATCATGTTCCCGGCCTCCTTCGCCGCCTGGGTCCCGGTGTTCATCGCCACGCCGACATCGGCCTGGGCGAGGGCCGGAGCGTCGTTCGTCCCGTCGCCGGTCATCGCGACGAGGCGGCCTTCCATCTGCTCCCGGCGGAGGTAGGCGAGCTTGTCCTCGGGGGTCGCCTCGGCGAGGTAGTCGTCGACGCCCGCCTCCTTCGCGATGGCGGCGGCGGTGCGGGGATTGTCCCCGGTGATCATCACCGTGCGGATCCCCATGGCGCGGAACCGGGCGAAGCGGTCGGCGAGGCCGCCCTTCACGACGTCCTTCAGGTAGATCACGCCGATCACCTTTCCGGCCTGCTTCTCCTCGTCCAGGGGACGGGAAGCGACGACGAGGGGGGTGCCGCCGAGGTTGGCGATCTCCCCGACCCGCTTCTCGACGGACGCGGGGAACATCCCGCCGACGTAGGCCTTGATCGCATCGGCCGCGCCCTTGCGGTAGGCGAGGTTCGCTCCGGCGAGGTCGACGCCGCTCATCCGGGTCTGCGCGGTGAAGGGGACGAAGCGAATGCCCTCGCCCTGGCTGACCGAACGGGCGCGGAGGCCGTGCTGCTTCGCCAGGGTGACGATGCTCCGCCCCTCGGGCGTCTCGTCGGCGAGCGAGGCGAGCTGGGCCGCATCGGCCACCGCCGCCAGGTCGAAGCCGGGAGCGGGGAAGAACTCGACCGCCTGCCGGTTGCCGAGGGTGATCGTCCCCGTCTTGTCGAGGAGGAGGACGTCGACGTCGCCCGCCGCCTCGACGGCGCGGCCGCTCATCGCGAGGACGTTCTTCTGGACGAGGCGGTCGATCCCCGCGATGCCGATGGCGCTGAGGAGGCCGCCGATCGTCGTCGGGATGAGGCAGACGAGGAGGGCGACTAGGACAGTGATCGAGAACGCGGCGCCCGAGTAGAGGCCGAAGGGCATCAGCGTCATCACGACGAGGAGGAAGACGATCGTGAGGGCCGAGAGGAGGATCGTCAGCGCGATCTCGTTCGGCGTCTTCTGCCGTTTCGCCCCCTCGACGAGGCCGATCATCCGGTCGAGGAAGCTGTGGCCCGGCTCGGACGACACCTCGATCTCCAGCCGATCCGAAAGGACCCGCGTCCCGCCGGTGACGGAGCTGCGGTCGCCGCCCGCCTCGCGGACGACGGGGGCCGATTCTCCGGTGATCGCCGCCTCGTCGACGGTGGCCGCGCCTTTCACGATCGTCCCGTCGCAGGGGATCGTCTCCCCGGCCTCGACGACGATGAGGTCCCCGCGGCGCAGCATTTCGGCGGGAACCACCTGGCCGATGCCCAAGCCCAGCGGGACGAGCTTCCGGGCGGTCAGCGAGCGCCGCGATTGCCGCAGCGAGGCGGCCTGCGCCTTGCCGCGCCCCTCGGCCATCGCCTCGGCGAAGTTGGCGAAGAGGACGGTGAACCAGAGCCAGAGGGAGATCTGGACGGTGAAGCGCGGCGGCTCGCTCGAGAGGAAAACCTCGAGGGTCGTGAGGAGCGCACCGACGGCGGTGACGCCCATCACGGGATTCTTGAAGAGCCGGGCCGGGTGGAGCTTCCGGAACGAATCCCCGAGGGCGGGAAGGAGCATGCGGGGATCGAAGAGAGAATGCGTTTTCATGGAAGGGAAGTGGAAGTTAGAACAGCTGGCCGCCGCGCATCAGGAAGTGCTCGACGACGGGGCCGAGGGCCAGCGCGGGGACGAAGTTGAGCGCGCCGACGAGGAGGACGGTGGCGATGAGGAGGAAGACGAAGGTCGCCCCCGAGACGGGGAACGCCCCGGGGCCGTCGGGGACGCGCTTCTTCGCCGCCAGCGCCCCGGCGAGGGCCATCACCGGGACGATCATCAGGAAGCGCCCGATGAACATGGCGAGGCCGAGCGTGGTGTTGTACCACGGGGTGTTCGCGGTCAGCCCCGCGAAGGCGCTGCCGTTGTTCCCCGTCGCCGAGGTGAAGGCGTAGAGGATCTCGCTCAGGCCGTGGGGGCCCTGGTTGTTGAGGCCCGCCCTGCCCCACTCGCTCGCCGAGGCCCAGGCGCTGAAGCCGAGGATCGAGGCGGCGAGGACGAGGACGACGAGCATCGCCATCTTCACCTCGTACGCCCCGATCTTCTTGCCGAGGTATTCGGGGGTACGCCCGATCATCAGCCCGGCGATGAAGACGCCGAGGACGACGAAGACGAGCATCCCGTAGAGCCCCGCGCCGACGCCGCCGAAGACGACCTCGCCGAGCATGATGTTGAAGAGCGGGACGAGCCCGCCGAGCGGGGTGAACGAATCGTGCATCGCGTTCACCGCGCCGCACGAGGCGTCGGTCGTCACCGTGGCGAAGAGGGCCGAGTTGAAGATCCCGAAGCGGACCTCCTTCCCCTCCATGTTCCCGTCGGCGGCGGCGACGCCGAGCCCGGCGTGGATCGGATTGCCCGCCGCCTCGTAATGCCAGCAGACGAGGAAGGCCCCGACGAAGAGGAGCGCCATCGCGGCCCAGACGGCCCAGCCGTGGCCCTGGTTGCCGACCGTCCGGCCCAGCCACCACGTCAGGGCGCTCGGGATCGCGAAAATGAGGAGCATCTGGACGAGGTTCGAGAGCGGCGTCGGGTTCTCGAAGGGGTGGGCGGCGTTCGCGTTGACGTAGCCGCCGCCGTTCGTCCCGAGCATCTTGATCGCGACCTGCGAGGCGACGGGGCCCTGGACGACGGTCTGGGTGTCGACGACCTGGTCGACCAGGACGGGGTCGCCCTTCGCGTCGTTCACGGCGTTGCCCGCGTCGTCGGTCTTCGGCACCTGGATCGTCTGCTTCTCGACGAGGGGGACCGTGTCGTAGGGCTTGAAGTTCTGGACGACCCCCTGCGAGACGAGGAAGACCGCGACGACGACCGAGATGGGCAGGAGGAGGTAGTAGGTCGCCCTCACGAGATCGACCCAGAAGTTCCCGAGCGTCATCGTCGATTGCCGCGCGATGCCCCGCACCAGCGCGGCGGCGATGGCGATGCCGGTCGCCGCCGAGGTGAAGTTGTGGATCACCAGCGCGACCATCTGCGAGAGATACGACATCGTCGACTCGCCGGCGTAGCTCTGCCAGTTCGTGTTCGTCGTGAAGCTGATCGCCGTGTTGAAGGCGAGGTCGGGGCTGAGCCCCGGGAGCTTCTGCGGATTGAGCGGAAGCCAGCCCTGGCACCGCAGCAGCACGTAGGTGAGGGCCGCCCCCGTCAGGCTGAAGAGGAGGAGCGCGACGGTGTAGCGCTTCCAGTCCTGTTCCCTGCCGGGATCGACGCCGCCGAGGCGGTAGGTCCACCGCTCGACGGGCCGGAGCACCGGATCGAGCCAGGTCCGTCCGTCGGGACGGAGCACCTGGACGAGGTAGAGGCCGAGGGGTTTCGTGAGGGCGAGGAGCAGTCCGAGAAAGACCGCCAACTGAATCCAACCGTGAGAGTTCATGAGGGGAGTGTTAGAATTTTTCCGGCCAGATCATGGCCGTGAGCAGGTAGCCCAGGAGGACGAGCGCGAGGAGCGTGACGAAGAGGACCATGGGGTTTCCTTTCTTCAGAGGCGCCCGCACGCATGGGCGTAGGCAAGGGCCGCGCCGAACAGCGCGACGGTGACGACGGCGTAGAGGAGATCGCTCACAGCGGCCTCCCGATCTCGGTCGCTGATTCTCTTCTCTCTCCGGCCCTCGGGGACGAGGGCACGGCATGGCGGGGCATGGCGGACTGGGACGTTTTCACATCGCTCTCCTGTTCGTTGCCTCGGCGCAGCGACGCTCCGCCCGGCATGAAGACACGCGGGCACGACGCGACGCCGAAGCGTTTTTTCAAGGGGATGTGGAACCGCCGCGAGGCTCGATCAGGTCGAAGGCCCCGGGTGGCGCCAGGTCGCACCGGATCAGCCGGTGCGTGGCATCGCCCTTCCATGTGCCGACGAAGTTAGCTGACGGGCTGGGTCATGGAAGTGACCCGGAGTTCCGGTTACCCGGCTCCTGCGCCCCGTCCCGTGCCGATGAAAGCAAGGGAAGTGGTTCCTCCGCGCCGCGCCTTGGATAGGCGAAGCTTAGGCTGCTGCGTCGTCAGGATAACATGGCCGCCCCTTGAAAGCAAGCCCCGTCGCGCGCCCGCCTAATCCCAACAGAGCGTCGCCGCCGCGATATCGGGCGCGAGGGGATGGAGACGGATATGGCCGTGGCCCGCCTCGCGGAGGCGGTCGCCGACGACGCGGGCCGCCACGTCGGGATGATTGCAATCGGCGCTGAGGTGGCCGAGGTAGAGGTCTTCGAGCTTGTCCCCGGCGATCTGCGCGGCCAGCTCCGCCGCCGCCTCGTTCGAGAGATGGCCGTGCCGGGAAAGGATCCGCTGCTTCACCGCCCAGGGCCGCTTCGTGTCGGCGTGGAGGAGGGCGAGGTCGTAGTTCGCCTCGAGCACCAGCGCCCGCGCCCGACGGACCCGCTCGATCACCAGCCTCGTCGCGTGGCCGAGGTCGGTGAGGAAGCCGACGCTCCCGAGGTCGTGGTGGAAGATGTAGCCGACGGGGTCGTACGCGTCGTGGGAGATCGGGAATGTCTCGATCGTCAGGTTGCCGATGGAAAGGGTCTCCCCCGTCTCGAAGAGCCGCCACTTGTCGTAGCCCGGGAGGTTCGGCTGGAGGAATTCCATCGTCGCCCGGTTGCACCAGATCGGGATGCCGAGCTTCTTCGCCACGACGGCGAGGCCCGAGGTGTGGTCGCTGTGCTCGTGGGTGAGGAAGACGGCCTCGACTTCCTTCAGCGAGCGGCCGAGGGCGGCGAGGGCCTGGTCGATCCGCCGCCCGCTCACGCCCGCGTCGATCAGGAGGCGGCAGGAGGCGGTCTCGAGGTAGGCGCAGTTGCCGCTGCTGCCGCTGGCGAGGACGGTGAAACGAAGCACCCCGCCAAACTACGCTCTCTAAGTAGAAAAATGCAGCGAAAATCATGCCAATTCCCCACTTTTCGCCACTTTTCCATTTGCAACCCTGAGAAGGGATTTTAATGTAGATCCATCCATGGGCGGTTTCGGACTCCATCAAAACCTCGGGCTCGGCCAGACGCTCTCGCCGCAGATGCAGCAGTCGCTCGCGCTGCTGCAGGCCCCGGCGCTGGAGCTCCGTTCCCTCATCCAGCAGGAGATCGAGATCAACCCGGTCCTCGAGGAGATGCACGAGGAACCGGGTCCCGAGAATACCGACTCGACCGCCGACGACTGGGACGGCGAGAGCAGCGGGAGCGAATCGAGCGACCGCGACGCCGAGGCGGCCGCCGAGGCCGATGCCGACTGGCGGGAATACTTCGCCCAGTCGAAGGCCGGAAACGGCTCCTACACCGCCGAGGACGCCGAGCGCCGCCGCTATTTCTTCGATTCCCAGGCCGAGGAGGAGAGCCTCTCCGCCCACCTGACGGAGCAGCTCACCCTCGCCGCCGACGATCCGAAGATCATCGAGGCGGGCAAGGAGATCATCGGGAGCCTCGACGACGACGGCTTCCTCACCGCCACCCTCGACGAGGTCGCCGCCTCGGCGATGCTCCCCGCGGCGGTCGTCCACCAGGCACTCGCCCTCGTCCAGACCTTCGACCCCATCGGCGTCGCCGCCCGGGACCTCCGGGAGTGCCTCCTCATCCAGCTCGACCGCCTGGGCAAGGCCGAGGACATCGAGGCCGCCATCGTCTCCCACCACCTTCCCGACCTCGGCCGGAGGAAGTTCCAGGATATCGCCCGCGCCCTCCGCGTCCCGGTGGAGCGGGTGAACCAGGCCGCCCACTTCATCTCGACCCTCCAGCCCCGCCCCGGCTCGACCTACGCTCCCGACGACAAGAGGAACATCGTCCAGGCCGAGCTCGCCGTGCAGAAGCAGGGGACGCAGTGGGTCGTCGTCCTGAACGACGACGCCGTTCCCCGCCTCCGCATCAGCGACACCTACAAGGACATCCTCGCCACCGACGGCAACGACGCGAAGGTCCGCGAGTACCTGAAGGACAAGATCCGCTCCGGGAAGTTCATCATCAAGTGCCTCCACCTCCGGCAGCAGACCCTCTTCAACATCGCCACGGCGATCGTCGCGAGGCAGACCGAGTTCTTCGAGCAGGGGGCCGCGATGCTGAAGCCCCTCACGATGAGCCAGATCGCCGAGGCCGTCAGCGTCCACGAGACGACCGTCAGCCGCGCCATCGCGAACAAGTACATCCAGACCCCGTGGGGTGTCTTCGATCTGAAATACTTCTTCACCCCCGGCTACCAGACCTCCAGCGGGGAATTCCTCTCCAATACCAGCGTTAAGGAATCGATCGCCGACCTCGTCTCCCGGGAGAATCCCCAGAAGCCCCTCTCCGACCAGGAGATCGTCACCATCCTTTCCGAGCGCGGCATCCCGCTGGCCCGGCGCACCGTCGCCAAATACCGCTCCGAATTGAACATCCTCCCCTCGAACCTTCGCCGCACGGGGTCATGATCCCCCTCCACATTGAGGCCAAGGAACGGTGGGCGGCGAAGATGAAGGCCCGTCAGGCCGGCCTCCCGCCCGCGCCCCGGGATGCCGTCCGCAGCGGGGAACGCCTCCCCCCCGGCCAACACCTCACCCAGGGAGGGGCCTTCCCCGTCCTCGACCTCGGCATCCAGCCCCGGATCGACCTCCCCCGCTGGCGGCTGAAGATCGGCGGGGCCGTCGAGACCCCGATCGAATTCGGCTGGGAAGCCTTCAACGCCATCCCCCAGGTCGACGATGTCAGCGACTTCCATTGCGTCACCACCTGGAGCAAATACGACTGCCGCTGGGCCGGGGTCGCCTTCGCCACCCTGATCGACCTCGTCCGTCCTTTGCCCGAGGCCCGTTTTGTTTTCTTTACCTCCTCCGACAGCTATTCTACCAATGTTCCGATGGAATCCCTGCTGGACGACGACGTCCTGATCGCCACCCGCTTCGACGGGGAAGCTCTTTCCCGCGAGCACGGCGGTCCCGCCCGGGTCATCGTCCCGAAGCTCTACGCCTGGAAGGGGGCCAAATTCGTGAAGGAAATCGAGTTCCTTACCGAAGACCGTCCCGGCTTCTGGGAACAGCGCGGCTACTCGAACACCGCCTGCCCCTGGAAGGAAGAACGCTTCGCCTGATCCCCTTCCCCACTTTCGTCTTCATCACCCCGCCTATCCGCTTATCCCCCTCTTCATGAAACGCCTCCCCCTCCGCGCCCTTCTCTTCCTCGTCCTCGCCTCGACGGCGATCAGCCTGCAAGCCCAAACCGCCGCGCCCGCCGCCCCCGCCGGGACCGGCACAGTGATCCCCGCCGTCCCGCCCAACGCCCCCGTCCCGCCGCCCGCTTCCAACACCCCCCCGCCGCCGACGCCCGACCAGATCGCGAAGTGGCAGCAGGTGTTGACGAACTTCGGCGCGGAGAAATACGCCGACGCCCTCGCGGGGGTCGAAGACCTCATCCGCGCCCGCCCCACCGACAACCAGCTCCTCCTGGTCCGCGGCAACATCCTCCTGAAGCTCGAACGGTGGGCTCCCGCCACCGACCAGTTCAACGCCGTCCTGAAGATCACCCCGAAGGACGCCTCCGCCCGCTACGGCCTCGGCGAAGTCGCCTACTACCAGAAGAAATACGCCGACGCCCGCGCCGTCTACCAGCAGCTCAACGCCGACGATCCGAAGAACGACCTCTTCACCTATAAGATCTTCCTCACCTACCTCATGGAGGACAACCTGACCGAGGCGAAGAACCGCCTCGACAAGTTCGACTTCGCCGGGAACAGCCCCGCCTATTACTTCGCGATGGCCGCGTGGAATTACAAGGCGGGCAAGCCGACCGACGCCGAGAGCTACATCGCCTCCTCGGTCTCGATCTTCCCCCCCATCGCCAACAACCTCTTCGCCGATCCCCTCATGAGCGCGGGCTGGCTGAAGAAGAAGGTCGGCAACCTCGGGATCGCCGCCCCCTCCGGCGCGAGGTAGGCAGGCGGCCCGGCCGCTGGTGGAAGGGGAGCGGACCGAAGTCCCAACCCTTCCTCCGGCTGGCTGCGGTTATTCGGAGAAATAGAGCAACCGGCCGCAGCTCTCGCACGAGGCGATGTTCTGCTCCAGGTTCGCCCGGGCGATCTGCACCGTCTGCGCCGTCACCTTCATGTGGCAACCGCTGCAGATCCCGCCGACCAGCGCCGACACGGGATGCTTCTTCTTCGCCGCGAAGAGGCGGCGGTAACGGGATAAAAGAGTCTCCCCCTCGGGGCAGGTCAGGACCGAGGCCTCGGCCTCCTGCTGGAGCGCCCCCACCCGTCCGGCCTCGGCATCGAGGCGGGTCTTGCGGGCGGCGATCGCCTCCTTCTGCTTTACCAGGTCGGCCTCCTGGACCTTCAGCTGGGCCTCCTCGGAAACAATCTGCTGGTCGAGCTCGGACGCCCGCTCCATGCGGACCAGTTCCTCGTCCTCGACCGCGACGATCGCCTTCTCCACGTGGGCGATCTCCTTGTCGAGCGCCGCATACTCCTCGTTCTTCCGCGTCTGGAGCATCTGCGCCTTGTACTTCGCCACCTGCTCCCGCTTCGACTTCGCGTCGAGGTCGAGGGCCTTCCGCTCCACCTCGATCTGGCGGAGGGCGTTGCGGAGGTAATCGAGCCGGGCGGAGGCCGCCTTGCGCTTGTCCTCCAGCGCCTTTTCCTCCAGCGGGAGGCGGGCCAATTCCTCGCGGATCTTCGTCAGCATTTCATCGCGTTCCTGAAGGATCAGGAGATTTTGGAGAACAAGGAGCATCGCAGCCTTTTTAGGGCCAATCACCATCCAGGGCAAGGGCCCGTTGACAAAACACGGTGTCCTATGATAACTAGAACACTAAGATCACCCCCGCGATCCCGCCATGCTCCCCTTTCCCATCGAATTCAAACCCGGCGCGCCCGTCTCGGAGCAGCTCGCCTATGCGGTGCGCAAGGCGGCGATCAGCGGGCAGCTTCAGCCCGGAGACCGCTTTCCCTCCGTCCGCGCCTTGAGCCAGGAATTGCGGATCAACCCGAACACCGCCCACAAAGTCGTCGCCTCGCTCGTCGCCGAGGGCCTCCTCGAAGTCCATCCCGGCATCGGGACCGTCGTCGGCAAAGTGCCGCAATCGACGCCGCAACAGCGCGGGGAACTCCTCGGCCCCGAGGTTGAGCGCGTCGTCGTCGAGGCGAAGAAACTCCGCCTCTCCCTTTCCGAAATCCAAAACGCCATCGAAACCCACTGGAAACGCCTCTCATGAACATCATCGAGACTGAAAACCTGACCCGCCGCTACGGCAAGAACGACGCCGTCAACGGCCTCACCTTCCACGTCCCCGAAGGGGCCATCTACGCCTTCCTGGGGCCGAACGGCGCGGGCAAGACCACCACCATCCAGACCCTCCTCAACATCCAGCGCCCCACCTCCGGGATCGCCCGCGTCCTCGGCGTCCCCACGACCGCCCTCGGCCCGAAGGAACTCGCCCAGATCGGCTACGTCTCGGAAAACCAGCAGCTCCCGGAGTCGATGACCGTCGACCGCTTCCTCGCCTGGTGCAAGCCGATGTATCCCACTTGGGACGATGCTTTTGCGGATCAATTGCGTGCTCGTTTCGAGCTTCCGTTAGACAGAAAGTTGAAGAACCTCTCGCGCGGCATGAAGATGAAGGCGGCCCTCCTCGCCTCGATCGCCTACCGCCCCCGCCTCCTCGTCCTCGACGAGCCCTTCTCCGGCCTCGATCCCCTCATGCGGGACGAGTTCATCCGGGGCGTCCTCGAGCTCTCCGAGCAGGAGAAATGGACCGTCTTCCTCTCCTCCCACGACATCGACGAAGTCGAGCGCCTCGCCGACTGGGTCGGCATCCTCAACATGGGGAAGCTCCACCTCTCCGAGGCGAGCGAGTCGCTCCAGCGCCGCTTCCGCCGCGTCGAGTTCACCGTGAAGGAAGAGAACCGGAAGCTCCCCGCCTCCCTCCCCGCGTCGTGGTACGTCGCCGAGGTCGCCGGACACGGTGTCCGCTTCGTCACCGGGGAATACGTCGCGGGCGAGACCGAGAAGAAAGTCGCCGAGATCTTCCCCGACGCCTCCCCCGTCACCGTCAGCCCCATGCCCCTGCGCGAGATCTTCCTCGCCCTCGCCCGCACCTTCCGCATCAAACCGACGCTCTAGCCGCCATAGCAGCCTCCCTCCTGCATGAAGCTCTTCCTTCACCAGTTCAAAAAGGATTTCCGGGAAACCTGGGGCCTCTGGCTCGTCTGGGCTCTCCTCGTCCTCGTCCAGTTCGGCCTCGCCGCGTGGAACGTCGATCCGTGGAGCCCCGTCCGGCAGGGCTTCTACGGCCAGGTCATCGATTCCCTGCCCCTCCTCCACTCCCTCATCCTCTTCGTCCTCATCCCGGCCCTCCTTCTCCAGGAACCGGCCGTCGGCGTCTCCGCCTCGTGGCTCACCCGGCCCATGCCCCGGACCTTCGTCCTGGGGAGCAAGCTCGCCTCGCTCTTCCTCCTCGTCCTCTTCCCCCTCCTCGGCCAGTGCGCCGTCCTCGCCTCCCACCACATCGTCCCGCGCGACGTCGCCTTCGCCGGGCTCGAGATCGCGCTGAGGGAGCTGAGCTGGATCGCCACGGGGACCGCCCTCGCCGTCTTCTGCGCCAACTTCGGCCAGTTCCTCATCGCCGCCGCCATCCTCTACGCCGCGCAGATGTTCGGGGACTGGATCTGGAGCGGCATCGCCACCCTCCTCCTGAAGGTCCATCCCGTCACCCCGTCCTTCTCCCCCGCCGACCCGCTCGCCCATCCCTTCCTCTACCAAAGCCGGAGCATCGCCTCCGACCTCCTCCGCATCCTCTTCTGCCTCGGCGTCCTCCTCTTCCAATACACGACGCGCCGGACCCGCATCGCCCTCGTCTGCGCCGTCGCCGGATTCGTCCTCTCCGAAACCGCCCTCCGCTACTGGCCGTGGGACTTCGTCGACCCCCTCGTCGCCGCCCTGCCCGCGCCCACCGCCTTCGACGCCTCCGGCCTCCGCGTCCAGCCCGATGGGAATCACAACCTCAGCACCCAGGCCGACCCGAAAAAGGGACCGTTGAAGAGCCTCAGCATCAACCTGTTCCCGACTCCCTACCCCCTCGACCAAGCCCTCTCCTTCACCTCCGAGGGAGGCGAGATCGTCTACCCCGACGGCAGCCGTCTGCCGCTGCCGACAATGCGGACCATGTGGGAGTTCTCCGGCATTTTTTCCTCTGGCAGCATCGGCTACGGCGGCAACGATCAGTCCCTCCCCTTTGAAGCCGCCATCGGCCATCTGCCGCTCCTCAACAGCCACCTCTGGCTCGAGCAAACCGCGAACCTCTTCGATCTCTTCACCCTCGACGGAGAGACCTACGACAAGAACGAGAAGAAACTCGGCGCCGCCACCTTCCGCCTCAACGGTAGGGCCGCCTCCTACCGCATCACCGCCGAACTGCCGCTGAAGGCTGGAGCCGTGGCCGCGTGGGGATCGCATCGCCTCACCCTCGTCGAAGTCCACAAGCCGAAGACCGAGCCCGCGCCTCCCAGCAACGCCGCCTGGGCATCCCGCCGCGCCGATCAAGGCGAAGGCATCTCCCTCACCCTCCGGGAGCGGACCCTTTCCCTCCTCTTCCAGCCCCTCCGGCCCGATACCAGCGGCCGCCCCCCCGTCTACCTCCTCGTGAACCGAAAACGGGGCGAGGCAATCCAGACCAACGACGGCAACGGCTACAACAACTACATCGCCGACCGGGTGTCCCCCGGCCCGAGGAACGCGGCGAACCCGCTCCTCTCGAAGGTCGCCCTCGGCGGCATCCCCTTCGAGACCACCTTCCCCTCCGTCCTCACCTTCGGCACCCCCTCCCCCGATCGCAACGCCATCCTCCCCGTCCCCATCGACGACGCGTGGCTCGCCGACGCCGTCCTCGTCCGCCTCGAACCGGCTCCCGACGCCACCTTCACCCTCCCCCTCTCCCTCCCGGAGTTCGCCCTCGACGGCCATACCCTCCCCAACTACGAGGAGACCCACCCCGATTACGTCGATCCCGCCACCCTCCGCCAGATCGTCCTCCCGCCGAACCCCACCCGCGCCGAGGTCTGGAAATACATCCTCCGCGTCGCCGCCGTCTCGGGCCGCCAGAGGAACAACCAGGACAAGAGCCTCCAGGTCTCGATGCTCGCCGCCGTCAGCCCAGCCCATGCGCAGGAACTCCTCATCGCCTACGGCATCTTCGTGAACGTGAACCAGCAATACGTCCGCGAGGCCCTCGAGGCCCTCGATCTCCGGCAATCCCCGCCCGGCACCCAGGCGATGCTCTTCCGCCTCCTCCCCGCCCACACCGAACTCGTCGACCTCCTCCACCCGAACCACTGGGAAGAGGACGCCAAGCCGATCCTCCTCCGCAAGCTCGCCGAGCGGGAGCGTCACGAGAATATCGACTACCGCTGGCTCCAGGCCCTCGACTCCCTTCACGACGACAAGGAGGTGAAGGACGCCTTCCTCGCCCTCCTCCCCGACCAGGGCAACATCGGCCACTTCATCCTCGACCACCATTGGGAGGCCGAGGCGAAGCCGATCCTCCTCGACGCCATCGCCAACGCGAAGTCCGACGCCCGGTTCGACAACGACTGGATCAGGAGCCTCTCCGGCTTCGCCGCCGATCCCGCGGTGAAGGCCGCCCTCCTCCGCATCCTGCCGAACAACGCCGAAGCCATCGACGCCGTCGTCGAGAACCATTGGGAGACCGAGGCCAAGCCGATCCTCATCGCCGCCATCGCCGCGAAGAAGCCGGGCGACAACGTCGACAACCGCTGGGTCCGCGTCCTCGACGGCTTCCACGACGACAGCGCCGTAAAGGCCTCGATCCTTCGCGCCCTCCAGACGAACCAGGACCAGATCGGCATCGTCCTCGAGCGCCATTGGGAGGCCGACGCGAAGCCGATCATCCTCGCCGCCGTCTCCGAGGCGAAGCCGGAGCGGAACTTCAACGCGAAGTGGATGAAATTCCTCGCCTCCTATCCCGACGACCCCGATGCGAAGCGGGCCGTCCTCCACGTCCTGCCGTGGGAGGAGGACGCCGTCGACGCCGTCGTCGACGCCGGATGGATGGCCGACGCGAAGCCAATCCTCCTCGACGAGATCGCCCGCTCGAAGCCCGACCGGGAGTTCCCCTGGAAGTGGATGCAGTTCCTCGCCTCCTACCCCGACGATCCAGAGACGAAGGCCCTCCTCCTCCGACTCCTCCCCTCGAACCAGCGGATCATCGAGATCATCCTCCAGAACCATTGGGAGAACGAGGCTTTCCCGATCGTCCTGCAGACCCTCACCG
Source organism: Verrucomicrobium sp. GAS474 (assembly GCF_900105685.1). Taxonomy (NCBI): domain Bacteria; kingdom Pseudomonadati; phylum Verrucomicrobiota; class Verrucomicrobiia; order Verrucomicrobiales; family Verrucomicrobiaceae; genus Verrucomicrobium; species Verrucomicrobium sp. GAS474. The sequence continues at coordinate 2,213,922 of NZ_LT629781.1, read as the reverse complement.
AACGGAAACCGAACACCCGTTATAACGACAGGTGGTTCGATCTCCTCAATACCTTCGGCGACCGCCCCGGCGTGAAGGAAGCCGTCCTCCGCTCCCTTCCGGCGAACTCCCACGCCATCTCCCCCGTCGTCGACCACCATTGGGAAGCCGAGGCGAAGCCGACCCTCGTCGCCGCCATCGCCGCCGTCCGCGCGGGCCAGGGCATTGACAGGTTCTGGGTCCAGGCCCTCGCCTCCCTCCGCGCCCCCGACACCTACGACGTCCTCCTCGACTACGCCGAGCGGGTCTACTTCAACTACAACACCGTCTTCAACGACCTCCGCGCCCTCCCCGGCCCCGTCGTCGCCGCGCGGGTGGAGAAGTTCTGGAACCTCAACCGGACGACCTGGGACGAGGGCCAGGTGATCACGACCGCCGCCGAGTGGGGCCTCCCCGACGCCCTCGACCGCGCGATCGAGCTCCTCTCCGAACCTCCCGGCAAGACCAAGAAGGAGAAATACATTCGCGACACCCATCGGGACTGGGCCCTCCGCGTCCTCCGGTTCACCATTCCCGTTCCCAGCACCCTCCTCGACGAGGACATTCCCGCCTGGTACGCGGCCAACAAGGCGAAGTACGCCTTCGATCCGATCCTCGGCCGCTTCGTCCTCCATCCCCGCCTCCTCCCTCCCAACGCGCCGTGGCCCGCCTCCAACGATTACTTCAAAAATCTCGGCACGCGGGCCGCAAAAGGAGAGACCGCCGCCCTCGACGAAGTCGAAGCCGCCCTCGCCCGCGCCCGGGAGGGAGCCGATCCGAAGCTCGGCGGCAACGTCGCCGCCCGCGCCCGCGAACTCGCCTTCATCACCTTCGGCGTCCTCCGGGACGAAGCCGTCCCGAAGACCCCGCCCGAGCCGCCGAAGCCCCTCGGCTTCGCCAAGAACAACGACACCACCGACGACGCCCCTCCCGCCCCGGAGCCGCCCCCCTACGCCTTCAACCCCGACATTCTCCGCGTCCTCGACTACGCCTCGACAAAGGAAGCCCTCCGCCCCTTCGTCCCGATCGCCTTCAGCCGGGCCGCCGAACGGGGGAACGAGACCGCGCTCGATGCCCTCATCCATTACCAGAAACGGCAGCTCGCCCTCGCCGACGTCCTCTTCCACCTCGCCAACGCCACGCGGAAGGGAAACCCCGTCGCCGTCGACTTCGTCGCCGGGCTCCGCAACGACCCCAACGCCGACGAAAAAATCCTGAACGACGCCCTCGGCCAGCTCCGCGCCGCCGCGAACAACGGCAATGAAAAGGCCAAGGCCGCCTACCGCACCCTCTCCCAGAATCCCCTTCCCAACCCGACCCCCTCCACCCCCCGATGAACCTCCTCGTCCACCAGTTCAAGAAAGACTTCCGCCAGACCTGGATCCTCTGGGCCCTCTGGGCCTTCTTCACGATCCTCCAGTTCGCTCTCGCCGGAGTCGACCTCCGGCCGGGGGAGAGCCCGGCCTCCCGCACCTACGCCCAGATCGCCGCGATGGTGCCGATGCTCAACTCCCTCCTCCTCCTCGTCCTCATCCCCGCCCTCCTCCTCCAGGAGCCGACCGTCGGCGTCTCCGCCTTCTGGCTCACCCGCCCCCTCCCCCGGGCCACCGTCCTCGGGAGCAAGCTGATCGCCCTCGGCCTTCTCTTCCTCCTCCCCGTCCTCGGCCAATGCGCCGTCCTCCTCGCCCACCACGTCCTCCCGGGAGACGTGGCGCTGGCCGGTCTCCAGATCGCCCTGAGCCAGCTCCGCTGGATCACCCTCGCCGCCGTCCTCGCCGTGCTGAGCCCCAGCTTCGGCCGCTTTGTCATCGTCGCCGTCGTCTTCTTCACCCTCCAATATTTCAGCGATTGGCTCTTCGGCTGGATCACCCAGCTTCACGCAAAGCCGACCCCCGCCACCTTCGCTGACAGCGTCTCCTTCACCCTCCCCGTCTGCCGGGGCGTCGTCGGCGACCTCCTCCACATCCTCTTCGCCCTCGGCATCCTCTTCTTCCAATACCTCACCCGCCGCACCCGGATCTCCCTCGTCCTGGCCGGAGTCGGCCTCCTCGCCGCCGCCGAGATTCCCAAATTCTGGTTCTGGGACTTCCTCCGCGCCCCTGAGTCCGCCGCCGTCGATCCCGAGCTCAACCTCTCCCCCGACTCCATCCAGATCGCGCCGGGCGGGAACCATAACGTCTACGAGGGAAACGAGGGCGGCCCCAACACCCCCATGCAGAAGATCGTGAACACCACGCTGGAGGTCTCGGGCCTCAAGCCGAAGCAGGCCCTCTTCATCCAGAGCCTGGGAGGGACCCTCACCCTGGCCGACGGCTCAACGATCGCTCTTTCCTCCCTCGGCAGCCCCACCTTTTCGACCACCGCCGCCGTCCTTGAGGAGGCCCTCGGCAACATCCCCTTCCTCAACGTCACCCCCTTCTCGCCCCTCAGCCAGAGCGAGAACCTCAACGTCTCCCTCTTCTCCCTCGACCCGGCCTACTACGCCTCCCACCTGGAAACCGCCGGGAAGGCTTCCTTCACGTTCAAGTGTTCCGCCATCGGCTACCACATCGCCAACGAAGTGCCGCTGAAGAAGGGGGAAGGCTTCAGCGACGGCTCGACCCGCACCACGATCACTGAGGTCCGCTCGAACTCGAATAGCGTCGCCGTCGGCTTCGAGGTCCGGGCCGTCTACCTGCGGCTCCGCCCCTCCAGCTACACGCATGGCGCGTTCTCGACCCACTACGCCCTCGTCAACCGCAAGCGCGGGGAAGCCATGGTCCTTGAGGCCGACCGGCAGCCTTTTGATGCGCGGAGCGTCGATTCCGCTTCCGGCTTCGTCGTCGGCCTTCGCACCCTCCTGCCCGCAGGGGAACAGATCGAGAATACCAGCGCCTTTTCCCTCCTCGGCAAGCAGCTCGACGAGAACATGGGCTCGATGCGAATCAGCCTCCACTTCATCGTCCCCGTCGACGCCGCATGGCTGGCCGACGCCACCCTCGTCCGCCTCGAGAGTCAGCGGGGCAAGATCTTCGAGGAACGGATGGAGCTGCCGAACTTCGCCCTCGACGGCCATACCCTGCCCACCTGGGAAGAGGTCCGGCGCCGGAAGGCGATGAGCGACGCCCTCTCCAAGATCGCCCCCCTTCCCGAGCACCCGAGCCGGAGTGAGGCCTGGCAGTACATCCGCGCCATCGCAGGCCTCGCCACCCCCGAAAGCCTCCGCGATGATGATCCCCAGATCGCCCTCCTCCAGAAAGTCGGCCCCGCCAATGCCGACCAGCTCCTCATCGCGATGGAGCGGGGCTTCCTCGACTGGTATCCCGTCCGCGCCTTCAACCGCCTCGACTTCAAGGCCGAGCCCAACGAGGTGGCGAAGAAAATGACCTTCCGCATCCTCGCCGCCCATCCCGACCTGATCGACGCCATCCTCCACAACGGATGGGAGAAGGAGGCCGAGCCCTTCATCCTGGAGGCCCTAGGCAACGCGAAGACCGACTTCCGCAACCTGTATTCGCAGACCGCGCCCCATCACCGCTGGGTTCAGGCCGTCGCCTCCCTCCGCGATCCCGCCAGCTACGACCTCCTCTTCACCTGGACCGAAAACCGGTCGCTCGACAAAAAGCAGTTCGGCAGCTCCGACTTCGACTCCAATCTCTACCGCAACCTCCGAGCCCTCCCCGGGCCCCTCGTCGCCGGCTCGGTCGAGAAGGTGTGGAAACAGAAGCGGGGGACCGACCAGGAATCGTCCTTCCTCGGCACCGCCCTCGAATGGGGCCTCCCCGACGCCCTCGACCGCACCGTCGAGATCCTCGCCGAACCCCTCCCCGCCGACCCGAAGGAAAAGGAGAAGCAGCAGAACATCAAGAACACGGCCCGCAACCTCTTCAACAACCGGACGGCCTGCCCGGGCAACCTCCTCGACGGGGCGCTCGTCGAGTGGTATGCCGCCAACAAGGCCCGCCTCGCCTTCGACATCCGCCTCGGTCGCTTCCTCGCCACCCGCGATCCCGCCCCTCCCGGCCCCGACGAGCCGTGGCAGAAACCCGAGGATCACATGAAGGACCTCGGCATCCGCGCCGCCTGGGGCGACCTCGCCGCCGTCGATGAAATGGACGCGCTTCTGGCCCGTCTCAGCGACGGTATCGATCCCGCTGCCGATCCGAAGCGGCTGGAAAACCTGACGAATCTCGCCTGGAACGCCGCTGGTGCGATCCGCGAGGAGGCTCGGAAGACCCCGGAGACCGCCTTCCCCGTCCTCCGCCAGATGAACACGAAGGAACGGCTCCGCCGCTTCGTCCCCCAGGGGTACAAGATGGCCGCCGCCGACGGGAACGACGAGGCTGTCGAGACCCTGCTCCGCTACGAGAAGAACGGCTGGACACTCCCCGCCACGATCGACGCCCTGTGGGAAGCGGTCCAGAAGGGGAACCCGAAGGCGGTCGACTTCGTCGCCGCCGTCCTCGCCGATCCGGCGAAGAAGAAATTCTGGAACCAGGCCGGGAACTGCCTGAAGGAACTGGCCAACGCCGGGAACCCGAAGGCGAAGGCCGCCTACGAGGCGTGGCAGAAGGCGAAGTCCCCGACGGATTGACCCGCAAGGGGGAGGGAGGGCAGAGTCGGGACGTGAACGCACTCCTCCCGGCCGCCTTCCTCCTGGCTGCGCTGGCGTTCCCCCTTTCGGCCCAGCCGACGACGGCGATCCCGAGCGACGCCAACGCGAAGGCCTTCCCCCAGTGGTTCGCCGCGTCCGCCCGACGGGTCGAGGAGGCGAAGGGGAAGCAGATCGACACGATTTTCCTCGGCGACGCCCTCACCGAGGAATGGCTCCGCCCCGACGGCGGCCTGCCGCTCTGGAAGCAATCCTACGCCGACCGGGCGCTGAACTTCGGCCTCGCCGGGGACGGCACCGAGCATCTCCTCTGGCGGATGACCCAAATCGATCTCTCCCCCTTCGCTCCGCCCATCCGCAATGTCGTGATCCTCATCGGGACGAACGATACCGTCCATCCGCCCGAAGCCATCGTCGAGGGCATTCAGGCCGTCCAGGCCCGCAGCCGCCTCCTCTTCCCCCAAGCCCGCACCCTCCTCGTCGGCCTCCCCCACAACGCCCGCGCCGACAAAACGACGCAGGCCGTGAACGCGGCACTCCAAACCCTGGCCGATGGGAAGGAAACGTTCTACGTCGACCTACCCGGCAAGATGACGCCCGACCGGGAGGGGAAGACGTGGCAGGGGCTCGCCCCGGATCGATTCCATCTCTCCCCGGAAGGGTACAAGATGTGGAGTGAGGCGATGGATGGGATGCTGGGGAAATAGGGAGAGTGCTAGGGGGAACCGAAGCGGCTTGATCTGTCGCTCAGTGCTGAGAAGCGGGACAGCCCTTCGGGGCTTGCGCGGTCAACCCTGTACAGCTGGAGGCGACCCGCTTTATAGCCACAGAGGGGCTTCGCCCCTCCGTGACCTCCTGTTCGGAGGGCCTGAACTAGGCGGACGCGTTTCTGCTGCGCCTCGTCTCCTAACTGGATTAAAATCGGATGGTTCCGGTACGCCCGAGGGTACGTACTGAAGGGGTAGCGGCACCAATACGCCTAGACTCCTATTGGGAGACGGCTCGATGGAAGCGGGAACGCGTTCCTACTTCCCGCTACCCGGCTTTACGGCAGGCACACCGCGCAGGTCTTCCGGGATCGCGTCGGCCGCGAATGTCTCCACCTGGAGACGGAGCAGGCTGACGAAGGGAACGCCGAAGTCGACCTTCTCTCCCCGCTCGACGATGCAGCAGATCCCGGCGATGACGCCGCCCGCCTCGGTGACGCGGGCGATGGTCTCGCGGACCGCGCTTCCCGTCGTGACCACGTCCTCGGCGACGAGGAAACGCTGGCCGGGGGTGATCGCGAAGCGGCGGATGACGAGCTTCCCCTCGGCCTTCTCGGCGAAGATGTGGCGCGTCCGCAGGTGGCGCGCCACGTCCTGCCCGACGAGGATGCCGCCCATCGCCGGGGAGACGACGGCGTCGAAAGCCAGGTCGAGCGCCTTCACCTTCGCGGCGAGGTCGCCGCAGAGATCGGAGGCCAGCTCCGCATGCTGCAGGAGGTGAGCGCACTGGAAGAACTGGCGGCTGTGGAGGCCGGAGCGAAGGAGAAAATGGCCGTCGAGCAACGCCCCCGTCTGGCGGAAGGCCTCGAGGACCTTCGCCTGGACGAGCTCGGCGTTGATTGCCGCGTTGGGATCGACGGACATAAGCCTAGGCGCGGGCGATGACTTCGATTTCGACGCGGGCGGCCTTCGGCAGCGCGGCGACCTGGAAGGTCGAGCGGGCCGGGGGCTCGGAGGCGAAGTGCTTCGCGTAGACTTCGTTCATCGCGCCGAATTCGGCGAGGTCGGCCATGAAGACGCTCGCCTTCACGACGTTCGCGAGGGTGAGGCCTTCGGCGGCGAGGAGGGCCTTGATATTGGCGATGACCTGCTCCGTCTGCGCGGCGATCCCCTCGGGGAACTGGCCGGTGGCCGGGATCGTGGGGATCTGGCCGGCGAGGAAGACGAAGTCCCCGGTGCGGATGCCCTGGGAGTACGGGCCGACGGCCTGGGGGGCGTCGGGCGAGGAGATGACTTTCTTGGAACTCATGCCCCGATATTCGCCATCGAACGGGGGCTGAAAAGAAAATTAATGGGCGGGAGGCGGCTCTTCGGGGGTGCCGTGGCCGAGGAGCAAGTGCTGGGGCGTCTCGGCGGGGGCCTCGATGTAGAAATTGGCCCGGTATTGGTAGGGCAGCAGAAGGGAGATGAGGGCGTCCTTCCAGCTGCCGTCGACCCAGTAGGGATCGCGGCTGAAGTGGCCGTCCGCGCCGAACTCCGCCCAGAGCCAGGTGTAGCTCCCGCTCTGCGCCTCGGCGGCGAAGCCCCCCGTCTGGGCGACGACGAGGGAGAGCCGCTCCGCGCCGTGCTGCTCCGCCTGGCAGATGAGTTCCCCGCCCTCGCGCAGCTGCCAGCGGAGGTCCCAATACTGGACCTCCCCGTTGGCCCACGCGGTGCCGTGCTGCTGGAGGAGGAGGGTGAGGGCCTGGGCGAATTGACGCCATTCCTCCTCGCTCCAGACGGGGGGCTGCATGATCGCCTGGACCCGCTTGATCCGCTGCCGCCACTCGTGGAAGAGGCGCTGCAGCTCGACAAGGGAGATCATGGCCGGGACGGAGGCTGGGCTACCGCGAGGGGATCGAGTTCGGGACGCGGCCCTGGAGCTGGTCGACCTGGGTCTTCAGCGTCGAGTAGTTGCGGAACTGGTCGGCGTTGACCTTGTCGATGGCCGCGCGGAGGCGGGCAATCTGCTCCTGCTGGGCGTTGATCGTGTCGTTGAGCTTGGAGATCTGGCCCTGCGTGCGGGAGAGGTCTTCCTTCAGCCCCATGACCTCGGCGGCGTAATGGTGGTCGAGGTCGGCGAGGGAGGCCCGCTGGAGCTCGACCTTCTTGAAGAGGATGTAGCCGCCGTACCCGGCCAGGCACGAGGCAATGATGAAGGCGACGAGGATCGAGTAGGTAATCGTCGCGAGGACGTTCCCGAACGATTTCTGTTCCTTTTTCTGGCGTTCCGCGTTGCCGCGGAAATCACTGATGTGCTGGGGGGTCGGGGTGGCCATGGGGGGAATCTCCTGTGGAGGTTGAACGGACGGGATCGTCGACGGCACCGCCGGTGCCGTCTGCGCGGGAGCCGGGGTGGCGGGTTGAGGCCGGGGAGGGCCGGGAATGAAAATGATTTCCTCCTTGGGAGGGGGAACGACGGCGGCGAGTTCGGGCAGGGGCACCGGTTCGGGCTCGGGGGTCGGCTCGGGTTCCCGTTCCGGCTCGGACTCGGGGACCATGGCCGCGACAGGAGCCGATGCCGGAGCGGCCTCCGGCTCGGGCTCAACCGGGGGAACGAGAAGTTCCAATTCGGGCTCCGGCGTCGGTTCGGCCACGGGAACGGGGTCGGGAGCCGGCGCCTGGGCCTTCGGCGCTTCGGCGAAGGAGAAGAGATCGGGCTCGCTTGCCTTGGCGCTCTCCTTGGCCTTCGGTTGGACGGAGGGATGGATGCCGGTATGGGGCTGGGGCACGGCGGGGGCCTCTCCCTTCGCCTCGCGGGAACGCTTGGGCGGGGTCGGCTTCGGGATGAGGGGGTTCCCCCCGCCCTTGTCCGGGTTCGGCGGATCGGTCTTCAGTGCCATGGCGGAAAGGGACTAAAATGGGGAAGAGCGGCCCCGGGATCAAGCCCGTACCTCTGTGCCAGCGGCTTTCGGGACGATTTAGGGGATCCTAATTCCCGAAACCGTGCTTTTTGTTTTCCTTCACCATGGCCTGAAGGAGGGCCATGTCTTCCGGGGTGACGCCGCGCGGGATCAGGAGGGTCTCGTTGATCACGGTGTCGATCACCGGGCTGTAGACGATCCGGCCGTTGAGGGAGACGACGAGGATCTTGCCCGTCTTCTGGATCGTCACCGCATTGAGCAGGAGCCCGGCGTGGCGGCTGAAATGGATCACCGCCCCCGTCTCGCCGTTCTCCCCCGCATAGGGCTCCACGGCCTCCAGATCGCGCTCGGAGGCCTCGGGATCGACGTTGATGTGGATCGTCTGGTCGGGATCGGTGAGGTTCAGCGGCATCGAGCGGGAGCCGGGATCCTCGTTCTGGATGTAGACGCGGAGGACGAGCTTCGGCTTCTCCCCTCCCGCCTGGAGGGCACCCGCCGGGAGGAGGAGCCCCGCCGCGAGGACGAGCGGAAAAAGAAGTTTCCCGCCCCGGATGCAGCCTCGGAATGTCATGCGGTACCAGTTACCTTCTTTGACGCGCAGGAGCAACGCGCAAAATGCGGGTTGCATTCCCCGACGCGCCGGAGAACATATCGTGATGGTTCGCCTTCGTCTGCTCGCTTCGGTCCTGATCCTGGCCTCCCCCCTCTCCCTGCCCGCCGTCGACATCAGCCCCAGCCGGGACAATGCCCCGAACTCCCGCGACACCCCGACGGGCGCGGGCCGCTTCAGCATCTTCGATGGCGATCCGGCCCGGATCCAGAAGGCCAATTCGATCGATTTCAACGACTTCAAGCCGACCCTCGACGTCGACCCCTCGGGCCTCGCCCTGTCCTCCTACACCTCGGACGCCTCGGGCGCCCACCTGCTGAAGGTCGTCTTCAACGTGAAGAACATGGGAAAGCGGACCTACACCCTCTCCTTCCCCACCTCGCAGCGGTTTGAGCTGCTGTTCAAGAATCCCGCCGGGCAGGTCGTCTACAAGTGGTCCCTCGACAAGCGTTTCCTCGACGAGGTCGGGATGCTGATGATCAACCCGACCGATCAGGTCGGCTACACGGAAACGATCCCGCTCGACAAGCTCTACGCCCCGCTCATCGCCGGGACCTACACCGTCGACCTCCGCCTCTCGAACTATCCCGAGATCGGGGCCTCCGCCCCGTTCAAGGTCTCGCCTTGATCTAGGTCTAGGACTTCGGCGAACCCCGTCAGGGCTTCGGCTCGGCGGGTTGGGGGATCGAGAGGCTCGCTCCCTTCACGTCCTTGTTGATCAGGTCGCGGACTTCCTCCAGGGACATCGTCGGGCCGTATTTGCCGCCGTTCTTGATGAACTGCTGGGTCATCGGATCGCCGTTCGACATCCCCTCGGCGAAGGGCTTCGGGGTGAGGATGGCGTCGGCCTCGCGGCCCTTGTAATCGACCATCGCGACGCTCTTGTCGAAGCCGGGAGCCTTCTTGGCGTCGAAGTTGGAGGTCTTCTGCCCCGCCAGCGACGAGGTCGAGCCCGACATCGGGGACATCCCCTGGAACAGCCCGGTCTGCGGCACCTCGGCCTGCTTGTTGAATGAATCGAGCATCGGGGAATAGATCGTCCGTCCGCCGATCTCGGCGCGGCGGTCGGTGAGGTCGGAGCCCTTCATGGCGAAGGGGGCGCTCTTCCCGTCGAAGGCGGACCGCATCGTGTCGAAGCTGCTGACCTTGCCGCTCGTGTCGAACATCTTCGACGCCATCGAGCTCTGCTTGTCGGTGATCGGCGAGGAGGCGAAGGCGGAGCCCGAATCGACCGGCAACGCGGGATCGGCGGCCCGCACCAAGCCGGGAATGGCAAGGCAAAGCCCCAGCGCCGCGCCGCAGCGCAACGCCTTCAGAGAGCCGGAAGAAGTGCCATCCTTACCCATGGCCGCGAAGCGTATCCGAAAACGGCTAAAAAAGCAATGCGGGCGTAAAAGAAGCCTCTTCGCCCTCTTCGCTACTCCCCCCACCGCTTCGGCGGAACCTTGCCGTTGCTGGCGATCAGCGTGAACGTATGCGGCTCCGTCCCATAGGGCTCGAGCTCGATCGCCCCGCCCGCCTCGCGCACCAAGAGGACGCCGCCCGCGACGTCCCAAAGGCGGATGCTCCGCTCCAGGTAGATGTCGAGGCGTCCGGCGGCGACGTAGGCCAGGTCGAGGGCCGCGCTGCCGTTCATCCGCAGCTTCTGGGCGTTGAGCCCGTAGAAGGTGACGAGGGCGATGCTCTCGTCGACGACGTTCTTTCCCTTCGAGAAGCCGGTCGAGACCATCGCCTCCTTGAGCGTCGCCCGGTCGCTGGCGGCGAGGCGCTTCCCGTTGACGAAGGCGCCGCCGCCCTTGACGGCAGTGAAGACCTCGTCCCGGTTCGGGTCGTAGGTGACGGCGAGGACGCTCTCGCCCTTGTGCTGGAGGGCGATGGCAGCGCAGAAGTGGGGGAAGTTGTGGAAGAAGTTCACCGTCCCGTCGATCGGGTCGACGATCCACTGCCATTCGGTGACGCCGTACTCGCTCCCGCCCTCCTCGCCGAAGACGGAGTGGTCGGGGAAGGCCGCGAGGAGCATCGCGGTGATCTGCTCCTGGCATTCGCAATCGAGGCGGAGCTTCACGTCGTGATCGGTCGCGAGGTCGACGGCCTTCTCGGAGCCGAGGGCCTCCTTCTGGCGGAGACCGGCGGCGCGGGCCGCCTCGACGGCCTTTTCGAGGGCCAGGGGGGGAAGGGGGTAGCTCATGGCAAAGAAGAAAAGGGAAAGAGGGTTAGGGAAGGAAGCCCTCGTTGCGGAGGTAGGCGATGATCCGGTCCCGTTCCTGCGGGGTCAGCGGACGCTCGGGGGTTTCCTCGATGCGGATCTCCTCGCCGCCCTCGGCGGAGACGATCTCGATGTCGCGCCCCTCGACGAGCATCCGGACGGCCCCGCTCCGGGCGGGACCGGCGTCGGGAAGGGAATCGGCGTCGTTTTCCTCATCGAGGACCGCCTCGGCGAGGGCGTCGAAGGCCTCGGAGCCGGTTCCCTTCTCCCGCGTGCGGGAGGGCGCCTGCCCCTTGCCGAGGCCGGGCGCGAGCGCCGCCGCGAGGGCGACGACGGTGTCCTGGAGATCGCCGACGCGGCGGGCGAACCGCCGGAGCCAGATCCAGTAGACCAGGAGGAAGGCGACCGCGCCGCCGCCGAGCGACGTGACGAAGATCAGCGCGAGTTCCGCGGCGGTGTCCGATGGCACGGGGAGGTTCATCCCAGGAGCGAAGAAGGGGGCGGGGGGACTGGCGTCGGCCCGCCCTAGGCGGCCTTCGGCGCGAGGGGGATGAGGCTGGAGAGGGTGGCGATGAGGATGTCCTCGCCGAAGGGCTTCGTGAGGTACTTCTCGACGCCCTGCTCGAAGGCAAAGGTCTGGCTGTCGGTCGCGCTCTCCGCCGTCAGCATCACGATGGGGATGCCGGCGGTGGCGGGGTCGGCCTTGAGCTTCGTGACGGCCTCGAGGCCGGTCATCACCGGCATGGTGATGTCCATGAGGATGAGGTCGGGCTTCTCCGAGGAGGCCTTCGCGACCCCTTCCTCGCCGTTCATCGCCGAGATGTGTTCGACATCGTAATTCTTCAGGGCCTTGGCCACGACCATGTGGACCATCTTGGAGTCGTCAACGCTCAGAATTTTCATATGTCGTCCTTGTTTTCTATCTCGGCGGTTCGTGTTTGGGAATCGGGCGGAAGTCCTAGTTGCGAGGCCTAGTAGACGTCCTTCAGATAGCGCTTCTCGGTCTTGGCGAAGGTGACCTCGATGTATTCGACGGCCTTCTCGGGCGTCAGGCCGCCGTGCTGCTGGGCGATGGTGATGAGGGCCTGGTGGACGTCCTTCGCCATCCGCTTCGCGTCGCCGCAGACGTAGAAGTAGGCGCCTTCCTGGAGCCACTTCCACATTTCGGCACCGTTCTCCAGCATCCGGTTCTGGACGTAGATCTTCTCGGCCTGGTCGCGGGAGAAGGCGGTGTCGAGGCGGGTGAGGAGGCCTTCCTTCTGGTAGGCGTCGAACTCCTCCTCGTAGAGGAAGTCGCCCGCCTTGGTCTGGTCGCCGAAGAAGAGCCAGTTCTTGCCCTTCGCGCCCTTGTGCTTCCGCTCCTGGAGGAAGGCGCGGAACGGGGCGATGCCGGTGCCGGGCCCGACCATGATCACCGCGACGTCGTCCGGGGGAAGGTGGAAGTGGCGGGTCGGCTGGACGAAGACGGGGACGACGGGGGCGCCGAGGGGGCAATCGTCGGCCATGTAGCCGGAGGCGAGGCCCTTCTTGGCGCGGCCGTGGGTCTCATACCGGACGATGGCGACCGTGAGGTGGACGTGCTCGGGATGGGGGAGCGAGGAGGAGGCGATGGAGTAGAGGCGGGGGGCCGTCTTGTTGACGAGGAGGATGAATTCCTCCGAAGTCAGGTGGACGCCGGGATACTCGAGCAGGACGTCGATGTAATCGCGGGTGAAGACGAATTCGGTGAGGGCCTCCTCGTTCGCCACGATCGCAGCGAGGGAGTCCTTCTTCTCCCCGGCGGGGAGCTTCTCGGCGATGGCCTTCACGAACTTCTTGCCGACCCGGTTCAGGATGTAGCCGGTGCTGAGGGCGTGGCGGAGGGAGACTTCGCCCGTCGGGCTGGGGATGATCGCCTCGGGGTTGAGGGAGAGGAGCCTGATGATCTCGTCGACGACGGCGGGGGGATTCTGGGCGAAGACGCCGAGGGAATCGCCCGCGTGATAGACGAGGCCGCTGCCGCTGATGTCGACGATGATGTGGCGCGTGTCCTTGGTCGAGGCCCCCTTGCTCAGGAGGCGGTTCTCGGAAAGGCGAGCCGGAAAGGGATTCGTACGGGAGTAGGCGGAAGGTGCGGCGGGAGTGGGCTGAGACATAAACAAATAACGTTGTTCTAGTTAGTTAAATTCTTTTGCGGAAATGCCAATGTTTTTTGACTCATTCGCCAAAATTGTCGCCCGATCGCCGCCGATTGAAGGCATTTCGACCGAAACGGGCCAGGAAATCAGCCTAACCGCGGTTTGCGGCAACCGCTCCCTCGTCGACCGGGGAGACATCGACCGAAAGGTAGAGCGAGTGGGCTCCCCCCCCCGTCAGCGTCCCGCGGATGAGGCTGACGTCAGCATAATCGCGGCCCCACCCGATGACGACATAGTCGCTGTCGACGAGGCGGTTGTTCGTCGGGTCGATGTCGATCCAGCCGTGGCCGGGGCAGTAGAAGGAGACCCAGGCGTGGGAGGCGTCGGCCCCGAAGAGCTTCGTCTGGCCCGGCGGGGGCTCCGTGCGGATGTAGCCGCTGACGTACCGGGCGGCGAGGCCCATCGACCGGAGGCAGGCGATCTGGAAGTGGGCGAAGTCCTGGCAGACGCCCCGCCGCTTCTCGAAGACTTCGGCGATCGGGGTGCTCACCGTCGTCGCCTCGGCGTCGAAGGTGAAGTCGGAGAAGATGCGGCGGGAGAGGTCGAGGGCCCCGGCCAGGACGGGAAGCCCGGCGGGGAAGCTCCGCTCGGTCCACTCCCGGATCGCGTCGCTCCACGGGGCGTGGAGGGAGGGGTAGAGGAAGGCGCGGGGATCGGGGTCGGAGGCCTCCAGGAGAGCCTCGACGGCCTTCTCCCACGGCGCGGTGTCGGAGGCCATCGGGAGGGTCCGGGGCAGGGTCTCGACGCGGCTCACGCACTTGATCTGGAAACTCTTGTGGGCCTCCTCGACGAAGACCTCGTCGACGTGGTTGCCGAAGGCGTCGACCCGTTCCCGGACGTAGAGGGGGCGCGGCAGGAACTCGATCCGGGAGGAGAGGACCCGCTGGTGGTTCCCGGCCCGAAGCCGCATCCGCAACTGGTGCCGGGAGAGGGAGACCGACTCGGCGTAGCGGTATTCGGTCCAGTGGTAGACTTCAAAAATCATGGGAATCCTGGAGCGCCTCGGTTCGGTTGATCAAACGGCCTCGGGGAGATCGAGCGCCACGTCGCGGCCGACCGAGGCGGTGCGGAGGTGGATGAAGAAACGGCGGGAGAGCAGGCCGGAGAGCTCCCCCATCGCCGACTCGACGGCGCTCAACGCCCGGGGGCCGACCTTCTTCAACTCGATCAGGCGGACGTCGTTCAGGACGCGGAGGACGAGGCGCTCCTCCGGCAGCCGGTAGGCGTCCTCCCCGTCGCGGGGGAGGCCGAGGAGGTCGTCGAGCATCCGGGAGAGCTGCCCGACGAGGGAGCGGGGATTCCCCTCGTCGCAGAGGAGGAGCTCCAGGACGGCGTCCCGGTGGATCACCGCGTACTTCCCCCGGTAGACGATGACGGCGTCGAAGACGTCGAGGAGGGTCTCGAAGAGCGCGCCGCCCTCCCCCCGCTCGGGATTCTCCCCGATCTGGCCCCGGCTGAAGAACGACTCCGCGATGATCCGGGAGCTGTAGAGGGAACGCTCGATCCGTCGCCCGAGGTCGATGAAGCGCCAGCCGAAGTCGTGGGTCCGGTTCTCCGTCAGCACGCCGTTGAGGGCCGAGAGATGGAGGAGGATCTGGTTGAGGTTGAGGTCGGCCTCGCCGCCGTAGCCCTCGGGGGCGGAAGTCGGAGCCGACTGAAGCCGCGCCTCCATCTGCCCCTTGGCCCTGGCCGCGTCGGAGGAGAAGACGGGGACGGGGGGAAGGATATCGGGCAGCTGGCTCGCGATGCGCCAGGCGTCGTCGGTCACCTGGTCGCGGACCGAGGTGATGATGTCCCGCAGGCGCTCGACGATGTTGAGGAGGCTCCCTCCGTTCTCCCGGCTCAGCATCTGGGAGATGAGGACGGAGCGGAGTTCCTCGGGCGACGGGCACTCGACCGTCGAGGCGGGGAGCTGGCCGAAGTGGAGGAAGGTCCGCACGAGGGGCTTCAGGTCGTCGATGTCGACCCAGCCCTGCTGGTCGGACAGGCCCTCCAGGGCGGTCCGGGCGATGCGGGCGGTGAACTCGGCCCGCTCGGCGTAGCGGCCGAGCCAGAAGAGGTTGTCGGCCATGCGGCTCGTCAGCCCCGTCGTCGCCCGGCGGGGGCTCGACAGGGCCGGATTCGACTGGGCGGACGCCGCCTTCGCCGATTCGGGCCTCACGCCCGACGACTGGGATTGCGATTGGGATGGGCCCTGCCCCTGCGATTGGCCCGGGGCGGGGCCCGCAGCGGAGCGCGTCCCCTCCTCGTCGAACTCGACCCAGGTGTCCTTCGAGCCGCCGCCGCGCCGGATGAGGACGCCGTGGCTCAGGTCCTCGTCGGCGACCCGCGTCAGGCCGCCGGGCATCACGGCGTAGTCGTCCCCGCACCGGACGGCGAAGACGCGGAGGATGACGGAGCGGGGCTCCAGCCGTCCCTCGGCGAAGTCGGGGCATTGGGAGAGGCGGACGAATTCCTGCGCGGTGAACATCTCGGGCCGCTGCCGGATCGCCTTGCGGATCGCGTCGAGGCCGTCGCCTCCGGCCTTGCTGCCTGCGCGGGAGGGGAAATCGCCCGGGGTGTCGAAGGCGGGCTCGCAGACGAGGGCGGCGAGGTTGTTAAGGACATATTGCCGCTCCGCCGCCTGGCCGCACCACCACGTGGCCACGGAAGGCATGAGGAGCTTCTCCCCCAGCAGCCGCTCGGAGAGCTTCGGCAGGAAGGCCCCGAGCGCCGGGCATTGGACGAGGCCGCTGCCGAGGCTGTTCGCGAGGGCGACCGTCCCCGCCCGCACCGCGTTCAGGAGGCCGGGGACGCCGAGGAGGGAGTCGTCGCGGAGCTCGAGCGGATCGCAGTAGCTGTCGTCGACGCGGCGGACGATGACATCGACGCGGCGGAGCCCCTGCAGGGTGCGGATGTAGACGACGTCGTCCCGTACGGTGAGGTCCTGCCCCTCGACGAGGGTGAGGTCGAGGTTGCGGGCGAGGTAATCGTGCTCGAAGTAGGTTTCGTTCAGCCGTCCCGGCGTCATCAGGACGATCGTCGGCATCTCGCCCGTCCGGGGGGAGAGGGCCTCCAGGGCCTCCTTCATCTTGCGGAAATAGCCGCTGAGACGGGCGATCTTCGTCTGGCTGGAGCGGAAGATCTCCGGGAAGACGCGGGAGGAGACGACGCGGTTCTCCAGCGCGTAGCCCGCGCCCGAGGGGGCCTGGGTACGGTCGGAGAGGACCCACCACGTCCCGTCCGGGGAACGGGCGAGGTCGACGGCGTAATTCACGAGGCGCGCCCCCTTCGGCACCGGGACGCCGACGCAGGGCCGGAGCCACGCCTCGTTCCCGAGCACGAGGGCCGGGGGGATCATCCGGTCGGCGACGAGGCGTCCGCCGTTCGGGCTGTAGGCGTCCTCGAGGATCGCATTGAGGAGGCGGCCCCGCTGCCGGACGGCCGACTCGATGCGGCTCCACTCGGCCTGCGGGATGCGGAGGGGGATCGGGTTCAGCTCCCAGGACCGGAACGGCCCCTGGGTATCCCACATGCTCGCGTTGTAGGCGACGCCGTTGTCCCGGAGGATGCGGCGGGCCTTGTTCCAGCGGCGGGTGATCTCCCCTTCCCCCAGCTCGTCGAAGTAGGCGCCGACCTCCCGCCAATGGGGCCGGAGGGAGCCGTCGGGCTGGAGGAACTCGTCGTAAAGGGAGGCCAACGCGCCCTCGCGCCGCCGATATCCCAAGGGAACGGCAGACGACCCGCGGAAAGCGGAGGGAACTCGGATCGCGGAAGTCACGCTCGACACAAGGCGATCCTCCCGATTCCGAGGGCGGTACTCAAGCTCTTAGACGGTTTGGCGAAGCCGGGGCGGATGAATCGGGACGGGCAGTCCATGAAGGCCCGGACAAGGCACGGGGGGCTTCGGGTGCACTGGCATTCGGACGCACGAGGAAAGGGATCGCGGGACGGGAACTGCCCTTCGGGGCTTGCGGGGTCAACCCTGTACAGCTGGAGGCGATCCGCTTTATAGCCCAAGAGGGGCTTCGCCCCTCCTCGAACCTCCCCCTCTGAGGGCCTTAGCTAGGCGGACGCGCTTTGGCGGCGCCTCGTCTCCGAACTGGATTAAAATCGGCTGATTCCTGGAGCGCCCGAGGGTACGAGCGTTAGGGAGAGACGGGGCCAATGCGCCCTGACTCCTATGGGAGAGGCGTGCTTCTTTCTATGCTTTCACAAACCGTCGGAGATCGAGTGTCATCGGGAATTCCGGCGACACGTTGAGCGGGGGGGGATCGAACCGTCCGGGCGTGTGTCCGCCCTGGAAGAACCGGGAGAGACGGCGGCTTTCGGCCTCGTAGGAGTTGATCGGGAAGGTCGCATAGTTCCGCCCGCCCGGGTGGGCGACGTAGCAGGTGCAGCCGCCGACGGTCTTCCGGTTCCACGTATCGTAAAGGTCGATCACCAGCGGGCTGTGGACGCCGATCGTCGGATGGAGCGACTGGGGCGCGCCCCACGCGCGGTAGCGGACGCCCGCCACGTGCTCGCCGACGGTCCCGGTCCCGGTCATCGGGATCGGAAGGCCGTTGCAGAGGACCTTGTAGCGGGAGCCGATCATCCCCTTCGCCTTCACCTGGACCCGCTCGAGGGTCGAGTCGACGTACCGGACCGTTCCGGCCACCGCCCCTTCCTCGCCGAGGACGTGCCACGGCTCGAGGGCGTTGCGGATCTCGATCTCGACCTCCCGGTAGTTCGTCTTCCCGATGAAGGGGAAGCGGAACTCCTGGTGGGGGGCGAACCATTCCGGCTTGAAACCGTATCCGGCCTCCTTCAGGTCGCCGACGACGTCGTTGAAATCCTGCTCGATGAAGTGGGGCAGGAGGTAGCGGTCGTGGAGCTCCGTCCCCCACGGGACGAGGGGCTGGCGGTAGGGCCGCTCCCAGAACTCGGAGACGAGGGTGCGGAGGAGGAGCTGCTGCGTGAGGCTCATCCGGGCGTGGGGCGGCATCTCGAAGGCCCGCATCTCGAGGAGGCCCTGGCGGCCCGACGAGCCGTCGGGGGAGTAGAGCTTGTCGATGCAGAACTCCGACCGGTGGACGTTGCCGCTGACGTCGACGAGGAGGTTGCGGAAGACCCGGTCGACCAGCCACGGCGGGACGTAGCCCCGGTCGGGGATCTGGTTGAAGGCGATCTCGAGCTCGTAGAGGGCGTCGTTCCGGGCCTCGTCGATGCGCGGGCTCTGGCAGGTCGGCCCGATGAAGAGGCCGGAGAAGAGGTAGGAGAGCGACGGATGGTTGTGCCAGTAGTTGAGGAGGCTCCGCAGGACGTCGGGCCGCCGCAGGAAGGGGCTGTCGCTCGGAGTCGCGCCGCCGAGGACGATGTGGTTCCCGCCGCCGGTGCCGGTGTGGCGGCCGTCGACCATGAACTTCTCCGTCGCCAGGCGCGATTGGTGGGCGTCCTCGTAGAGGCCCTCGGTGATCTCGACCATCTCCTTCCACGAATGGGCGGGATGGGTGTTCACCTCGATGACGCCCGGATCGGGAGTCACCTTGATCACGTTGAGGCGGGGATCGCCGGGGGGCGGGTAGCCCTCGATCATCACCGGCATCTTCAGGTAATCGGCCGTCTCCTCGATCGCCGAGACGAGTTCGAGGTAATCCTCGAGGGTCTCGGTCGGCGGCATGAAGACATTGAGCTTCCCGTTCCGGGGCTCGATCGAAAGGGCGGTGCGGACGACCCACGGGGCCGACTGGCCGCGCCCGGGGGCGACGTTCGGGTCGAGGTTCGGCCAGTAGCGGAGCGCCTTCTGGTATTCCTCGGCGCGGCGGCGGTCCCTCGGGCGGTAGCCCTCGCCGGGCGCGCCCTGCGGGTTGAAGCCCCGGCCTCCGGGATTCTGGCTGAAGAAGCGGACATACTCCTCGGTGAGGCCGCCCGCGCCGCCGAAGAGTTCCCTGCGGCGCTCCGGGCGCTTCGGCAGCTCGGGCCGCTGGGCCGTCGGATCGGGCTGGTAGGTCCACGGATACTCGCTCGCCTTCACCCAGGGGAGCGAGTCGATGGGGAGGCGGAAGCCGACCGGCGAATCGCCGGGGGCGAGGAAGAGCGTCTCGGGACGGAGGAACCACGAGCCCGACATCCAGCCGGAGCCGTCCTTGCGGATCGGGAGGACGTGGCCGACGACCTTGTCGAGGCCCTGCTCGAAGATCCGCGCGAGGCGCGCCCGCTCCATCTCGTCCTTCAGCTCGGAGTCGTGCGGGTCGACGTTCGTCGGGAGCCGCCGTTCCTTCCACAGGTAATACCAGGCGTCCTCGTAGGCCGGGAGGATCTTCCGGGAATCGACCTCCAGCCGGTGCGAGAGGGCCTCGATGAAGCGCATCGAGTCGACGTCGGTCGCGCCGTAATCCTTCCGCTCGTCGGCGACGAGGTCGAAGTTCTCCCAGATCGGCGTGCCGTCCCGGCGCCAGAAGCAGCCGAAGGCCCAGCGGGGGAGCTGCTCGCCCGGATACCATTTCCCCTGCCCGAAGTGGAGGAGGGCGCCGGGGGAAAAGCGTTTCTGGAGGCGGCGGAGCAGGTCGTAGGCGAGGCCCCGCTTCATCGGCCCCATCGCGTCGAAGTTCCATTCGCCGCCTTCCATGTCGTCGACCGAGACGAAGGTCGGCTCGCCGCCCATCGTCAGCCGGACGTCGGCCCGCTTCAGGTGGCGGTCGACCTCCTCGCCGAGGGCCGTGATCTCCGCCCACTGCTCGTCGGTGTAGGGCATCGTCACCCGGGGCGACTCGTGGACGCGGTGGATCGACATCTCGAAGTCGAACTCGACCTCGCACTTCTCGGTCGCGCCCGAGATCGGGGCGGCCGTCGAGGGCTCCGGCGAGCAGGCGAGCGGGATGTGTCCCTCGCCCGCCATGAGGCCGGAGGTCGGGTCGAGGCCGACCCAGCCCGCGCCGGGCAGGTAGACCTCGGTCCAGGCGTGGAGGTCGGTGAAGTCGACCTCGGTACCCGAGGGGCCGTCGAGGGCCTTCACGTCGGGCTTCAGCTGGATGAGGTAGCCGGAGACGAAGCGGGTCGCGAGGCCGAAGCGGCGGAGGATGTTGCAGAAGAGCCAGGCCGAGTCGCGGCACGAGCCGGAGCACTTCGTCAGCGTCTCCTCGGGCGTCTGCACGCCGGGCTCCAGGCGGATGAGGTAGGAGATGTCGCTCTGGAGCATCTGGTTCACCTCGACGAGGAAGTCGATCGTCCGCCGCTTCTTCGTCGAGATCCGCTTCACGTAGGCGTCGAACTTCTTCGACGCGCCCTCGGGGACCTCGCACTTGAGGTAGGAGGCGAGGTCGTGCTTCGTCCCCTCGTCGTAGGCGAAGGGGAATTCCTCCGCGTGGGGCTCGAGGAAGAAATCGAACGGATTGTAGACCGCCATCTCGGCGACCACCTCGACGAGGACCTCGAACTCCTTCGTCTTCTCCGGGATCACGACCCGGGCGAGGTAATTGCTGAACGCGTCCTGCTGCCAGTTCACGAAACGCTCCTCCGGCTTCAGGTGAAGGGAGTAGCTGACGATCGGCGTCCGGCAATGGGGCGCGGGGCGGAGTCGGATCACCTGCGCACCCATCGAAATCGGCTTGTCGTAGCGGTACGTTGTGCGGTGCCTCAGGAGAACGTGAATCGACATGGCTTGGCCCTTACCAATGGCCCAAAAAAAAGACGAGCCAAAAAATGGGGACTGTGGGAGCCTTGCCGCCCCCACATTGCGCGCCCGCGTGGTGAAATGGCAGACACACGAGACTTAAAATCTTTTGGAGGTAATTCTCCGTGCCGGTTCGAGTCCGGCCGCGGGCACTCTCCCCCTGGCGCAACGGCCAGCGCGGCAAGGGGTTAACGGCACCCCTCCCCGGCCGTCGCCGCTTCGACGGCAAAACCGGCAAAAACAAAAAAGAGAGCCCCCTCCCCTTTCGCCCCCGTCCTTTCGCCGTTATATTAAAGGATGAGCAATTCTACCTTGTCCCCCCTCGACGGCGGCGATCGCCCCGTCCAAAGCCTCCTTGCGACGCGATCCGGCCTCCTCGCGCGGATCGCCTTCCTCCTGGCCCTCGCCCTGATCGCCCTTCCCTTCCTCACCCTCGCCACGCCTGCCCGGGCCGACGAGATCGGCATCGGAATCGGGATCGGTTCCTCGCACCATCATCATCACCACCATCACCATCGGTATTACCACCACCATCGCTAACGGGTGATGCCCGCCGGGTCCCGAAGCTGAGTGGGATTACCTTCATTTTGAAGTTGGGCACGGCGCAGGAGCGGCCTATAACGGGGGGACGGAATGGTTTGCCATTCCCCCCCCCACATCCGGCCCTCCCGAAGAAAACCGCGTCCCGTGAATGGTCATCGTCCCGCCGCCGTTTCCATCCCGGCCCCAGCCCAAGCCCAGACCCAGGCTCATGAGATCGCCTCCCTCCACCAGGCGATCCTGAGTTCAGCCAGCCTTGCGATCATCTCGACCCGCCTCGACGGCGTCGTCACGACGTTCAACCAGACCGCCGAGCGGTGGCTCGGCCACAGCGCCGCCGAGGTCGTCGGCCTCCAGACCCCCGCGCTCTGGCACGACGGCGAGGAGGTCGCCGCCCGCGCCGGAACCCTCTCCGTCGAACTCGGACGGAAGATCGAGCCCGGCTTCGAGGCCTTCGTCGCCCGGCTCGGGGGCGGCAGGACCGACGAGCAGGAGTGGACCCTCGTCCGCAAGGACGGCAGCCGCTTCCCCGCCCGCCTCGCCGCCTCGGAACTGACCAATGCCGACGGCGTCGTCGTCGGCTACCTGGGCCTCCTCTCCGACCTCTCCCAGCAGAAGGAGATGGAGCGGGAACTCGAGAAGAACCGGACCCGCATCCGGAGCATCCTCAGCAATTCCCTCGACGGCGTCGTCTCCTTCGACGCCATCCGCGACGAGGCCGGGACGATCCGGGACTTCCTCTTCACGCTGATCAACCCGGCGGCCGAACGGATCTCCCGCATCACTGCCGCGGAGATCATCGGGAAGCGGCTCCTCGAGGTCTTCCCCACGATCGTCGCCGACGGCCTCTTCGCGAAATACGTGAGCATCGTCGAGACCGGGAAGCCGCTCGAGTTCGAGTACCTCTCGCGGCGGCACGAGTCGCCCCGTTGGTATCGCGTGGCGGGGACGAAGGTCAACGACGGGTTCTCGGTGAACTACATCGACATCACCGACCGGAAGCAGTTCGAGGCCGAGATCCTGAAGCTCAACGATGCCCTGGAGACCCGCGTCGAGCACCGGACCCGGGAGTTGAGCGAGAGCGAGCGGCGCGCCCGCTTCCTCGCCGAAACGATGCCCCAGATCATCTGGACGGCGCGCGGCGACGGCGTCCACGACTATCACAACCAGCGCTGGTACGCCTACACCGGCCTGACGGAGGAGGAGACCCGGAACGGCGGCTGGGAGAGGGTCCTCCATCCCGACGACCGCCCGGAAAGCCTGGAACGCTGGACCGCCGCCCTCCGGGACGGGACCGACTACGAGGCCGAGTACCGCTTCCGGCGCGCCTCCGACGGGGCCTACCGCTGGCACCTCGGCCGGGCCTTCCCCCTCCGCGACGACCGGGGCGAGATCGCCCTCTGGATCGGCACCTGCACCGACATCGACGACCTGAAGCGGGCCGACGAGAAGGTCCGCCAGGCGAACGAGGACCTCGAGCGGCGTGTCCTCGCCCGGACCGCCGAGCTGCACGAGAAGAACATCGACCTCGAAAGCGCGGCCAAGGCGAAGAACCGCTTCCTGACGACGATGTCCCATGAGCTCCGCACGCCGCTCAACTGCATCATCGGCTTCTCCGAGCTCCTCGTCGACGGCCGCCTCGGCGGGCTGAACAAGACGCAGAAGGAATACCTCGACGACATCCTGGCGAGCGGCAACCACCTCCTCCAGCTCATCAACGACGTCCTCGACCTCGCGAAGGTCGAGGCCGGGAAGATCGAGATCGTCCCCGACACGTTCCTCCTGCGGGACGCCGTGAGCCAGGTCTGCTCCGTCATCCATTCGATCGTCCTGAAGAACCAGCTCCGGTTCACCACCCTCATCGCGCCGGAGCTCGGCGCCGCGACGCTCGATTACAAGATGTTCAAGCAGGTCCTCTACAACCTCCTCTCGAACGCCGTCAAATTCACGAAGGAAAAGGGCTCCGTCACCCTCCGCATCGATCCCGCCGGAGCCGACCGCTTCACCGTCACCGTCGAGGACACCGGCATCGGCATCCGGGAGGAGAACCTGCCCCGGCTCTTCCGGGAGTTCGAGCAGCTCGACGACAGCCTCGCCCGCCAGCACCAGGGGACGGGGCTCGGCCTCGCCCTCACCCGGCGGCTGACCGAGGCCCACGGCGGCACCATCGCCGTCGCCAGCGAGTTCGGGAAGGGAAGCACCTTCACCGTCACCCTCCCCCTCGTCTTCCGCCCGGCCTGAGGAAGGCCGGGGCCGGGATCAGCGGATCAGGAAGAGCTCGCCCTCGTTCGCGATGCCGCGCGGGAAGCGGCGGCCGAAGAAGCGGAGCGGGCGGGGACGCCGATCGTTCTCCAGCCCCTCGGCGTAGGGAATCGTCCCGGCGCAGAGAATCCAGACCGTGTCCGCCTTGCGGGCCGCCTTCTCCTCCTGCGAGGCCTTCACCCACCGGCCATACGATTCCCGGTCATGGGAAAAATCGCGGAGTTCTGCCGGGAGCCGGTAATCGTAGACATAGCGGGCCGCATAGCCGTCGACCCAGACCAGGGCGGGCGCGAGGGCGTCGACCTCTTGTTTGATTTCCCGCGCGCGTCCCTTGTCGACGGCCGGGGAGGCGGCCCACGTCAGGAACTGCCAATAGGAGACCGGCAGCAGGACACAGACGGCCAACACCGCCGGGAGCGCCACCGCCAACAGCACCTTCCGCCCCCGGAGCCAGCCGACCGCGAGGAAGACCGGCAGCACGAGGGCCGAGGTCAGGTTGAGGAGCTGAAGCCCCGTCGAGGAAACGCTGAGCATCCGAAAGAGCATGACCGAGACCGCCGCCGCCGCCGCCGTCCCGAGCCACAACCGCTGCCGCTCGACCCCCTGTGTCCGCTGCCACACCCCGGCCCAGAAGACGGCCCCGACGCCATAGGAAAGGAGCGTGAGGAGGGCCATCCGGATGAAGAGGCCGAGCGAATGGGTCCAGTTATCGAAGTAAATCGTCCCGTACATCGAGACGCTGTAGAGCGCGTTCGCATGGGCGTAGGCGAGGAACTTCCTCAACTCGAACCCGACCGACCAGAGGAACAGGAGACCGAGCGCCGCGCCGATCGCCGCCAGCCGCGGGAGCATCTCCCGGCAGGCCGCCGGAATCCCCGCCGCCAACGCCCGCTCCCCGAAGCGGTAGAACAGGAACGGCCCCGCCCAGGCCGCGATCGAGGGAAGGGTGAAGACCGAGGCGACGACGAGGGCCGTCCCCCACCCCTTCCGCCACCGGCCCTCCCCCGCCTCCAGCGCGGCCCCGACGGCGAACATCGCCATCCCGCAAAGATCGGGCCGCAATCCCTTCGAGGCGAAGCAGACGACGATGAACGCCGTCATCAACACCTCGACCCACCACGCCAGCCGCCAGCGCCGGACGAAGAACCCGATGGCGAGGGTGAGCGCCATGCCGCAGAGGGCGTAGAAGAAGAGCATGCTGGGGCTCGAGACGCCGAAGACCTTCAGCCACCCGCCGAGGAGGTAGGCGTAGAAGGGCGGATAGGTCGCGCGCCCCTCGGTATGCTCGACATAATAGGGCCCCCACGGGTCCATCGGCCCGTGGCCGTTGGCGACCTCGATCGCCGGGCCCGCGTAGCAGATATCGTCGACGTTCGGAGGGGGATAGCCCGCCCCGGCCAGCGCGAACCAGCCGAGCGCCAGCAGCGCCGTGACCACGGCGGAGGGCCGCTTCCAGAAAGAGAGGGCGGGGCGCATGGGGGAAGCGAGAATGGGGCGTCCGCTTCCGCTATTTCTTCCAGGGAATCGTCTTCAGGTTCGGCTTGAACGTCCGCTGCGCGTTCTGCCGCTCCAGCCGCTTCCGCTCGGCGAGCTCCTGCGGGGTCAATTCCTTCAGGGGCTTCAGCGGCTTTTTGGGGACCTTCATGCCGGGGAATGTACCCCACTCAGGCCGACTTGGGAAGCTCGGCCACCTTCACCTCGTGGAGCGGCCCCAGCTTGCGGAGGCCGGGGGAGAACCGCATCACCGCCGTCACCGTCGCCAGCGTCCCGATCCCGCCGAGGACGATTGCCGGGACGGTGCCGAAGAGCCGCGCCGTGAGGCCCGACTCGAAGGACCCCAGCTCGTTCGAGCAGCCGATGAAGAGGAAATTGATCGAGGTGATCCGGCCCCGCATCTCGTTCGGGGCGAGGTACTGGATCAGCGTCTGGCGGATCACGACGTTGAGGTTGTCGAAGACGCCGGTGAGGACGAGCATCGCGAACGAGAGCCAGAACGAGGTCGAGAGGCCGAAGACGATCACCGCCAGCCCGAAGCCGACGAAGGCGAGGAAGAGGACCCGCCCCGCCCGCTTCCACGGCGGCAGGTAGGCCGTGACGACGGCCATCGCCATCGCGCCGACGGAGGGGGCCGCCCGGAGCCAGCCGAAGCCCTGCGGCCCGGCGTGGAGGATATCCTTCGCCACCACGGGGAGGAGCGCCGTCACCCCGCCGAAGAGGACGGCGAAGAGATCGAGGCTGGCGGCGGCGAAGAGGAGCCGGTTCCGCACCATGAAATGGAGCCCGCCGACGATGTCGCGCCACTCGGTCGCCTTCGCCGGGGCCTCCTTCGCCTCGGCCAGCGCCGTCTCGACCCCGTGATACCGGAGGGAGCCGAAGAGGGCCATGCAGACCAGCGAGCAGGTCGTGGCGATGAAGAAGACCGGCGTCGCCGAGCCCCCCAGCGCGATGACCAACCCCGCCGCGGCGGGGCCGACGAGGCCGCTGAGCTCGAAGAGGGAACTGTTCCACGTCGTCGCATTCCCCAGCGCCTCGCGCGGGAGGACCATCGGGAGGAGCGCCCCCATCGCGGGCATCGTGAAGACCCGCCCCACCGCGAGGAAGAAGAGGAAGACGTAGATCCACCCCGGCGGCCCGTGGAAGAGCGAGAGGAGCCCCATCCCGAGCGAGCAGGTCAGGAAGATCGCCTGCCCGCAGAGGATGATCGCGCGGCGGTCGAACCGGTCGGCCAGATGCCCCGCCGGGAGGACGAAGACGAAGATCGGGACGATCTGGACGATCCCGACGTAGGCGAGCGCCATCGTCGTCCCGAACCGCTCATACAGGAGCCACCCGACCGCCGCCGTCTGCATCTGGCTGCCGAGGAGGAAGAGGAGGCGGCCGCCGAGGAAAAAGCGGTAGGCCCCGTGCCGGAACGCCGCATAGGGATCGCGGGCGGCCCGGCCCGGGTCCGGCGAGGACGAAGAAGACATCCCCCAAAGGAACCCCCTTCCGCCCCGGGGCGCAAGACCGGCCTCCCTCCCACTCTGAGGGAAATATTCCGGGGAATATTTTCCCGCCCGGCGCATCCCACATTCGATGCGCTTTTTTGTCCGGACGGGAGGGATCGTCCTGTGCGCCCTCGGCGTGTGGGGATTTTTCATTTGCGCGGGCCTCATTCCGCCGCACAGTACAGGCATGGCCGACGCCCCCCGCCCCGACGACTCCGACCTCCGCAAGCGGCTCACGCCGGAGCAATACCACGTCACCCAGGAATCGGGGACCGAGCCCCCCTTCCGCAACGCCTACTGGGACAACCACGAGGCCGGACTCTACGTCGACATCGTCACCGGGAAGCCCCTCTTCATCTCGTCCGACAAGTTCGACTCCGGCTGCGGCTGGCCCAGCTTCAGCAAGCCGATTTCCCCCGAGCTGGTGAGGGAAAAGAGCGACACCTCCTTCGGCATGCGCCGGACCGAGGTCCGCTCCGCCGAGGGCGACTCCCACCTCGGCCACGTCTTCGACGACGGCCCCGGCCCGAGCCACCTCCGCTACTGCATCAACTCGGCCTCCCTCCGCTTCATCCCCCGGGCGAAGATGGCCGAGGAAGGCTTCGCCCAATACCTCCCCCTCCTTCCCGCCAAATAATCCCCGCCCCATGTCCACCCCCCTCCAAACCGCCACCCTCGGCATGGGCTGCTTCTGGTGCACCGAGGCCTTCTACCGCCGCTTCGCCGGGGTGAAGGACGCCCTCTGCGGCTACGCCGGAGGCGCCCGGCCGAACCCGAGCTACGAGAGCGTCTGCACCGGGGCGAGCGGCCATGCCGAGGTCGCCCGGATCACCTTCGACCCCGTCGTCCTCACCTACGGGCAGATCCTCGACATCTTCTGGGAAGTCCACGACCCGACGACGCTGAACCGGCAGGGTGCCGACGCCGGGACCCAATACCGCTCCGTCATCTTCTACGAGAACGAGGAACAGCACCGGATCGCCGAGGCCTCGAAGGCCGCCGCCGCCGCGCGCTTCGAGAGCCCCATCGTCACCGAGATCTCCCCCCTCCCCCCCTTCTATCCCGCCGAGGACGAGCATCAGGATTACTTCCGCAAGCATCCCCGCGCCCCCTACTGCTCCTACGTCATCAGTCCGAAGATCGAGAAGCTCCTCGCCCATCCGCCCGTCCCGCTCGCGAAGGTCTGAGTGAAAATCTAGGGGTTTTTACCCGGGTCGCGGGCACTCTTTTCGCTTGGTTCCCGTCTCCTTTGTGGCAACCTCTGTTTCCGTGAAGTCCCGGCCCCTCCTGATCCAGAAGCTCCGCAAGAGCGACCTGCTCCGTCATTTCCCCAAGGCTCGCGTCCGCACGTTCGAGAAGGGGGACAAGATCGTCATCGAGGGCCAGGTCGCCGACTCCTGCTACTTCGTCAACAAGGGGAAGGTCAACATCCACAAGAAGGGCCGCGCCGGGCAGGTCTTCGAGCTCGGCACCATTGTGGAAGGCCATTTCTTCGGCGAGATGGCGATGCTCTCCGGCGAGAAGCGGAGCGCCACCGGCACCGCCCTCACCCCCGTCGAGGCCGTCGAGATCACCCAGGCCGAGTTCGAGCTCGTCGCGGGCAAGGGCAACGCCCTCGCCGGGAAGATCGCCCTCCAGTTCGCCATCGACCTCGCCGACCGCTCCTCCCGCACCCTGAAGCTCCTGGCCAAGCAGAGCCGCCCCCCCGCCGGCACCCCCGCCCCGAAGGGGAAGGGCAAGGCGAGCGAGGAACCGGTCGACGTCCGGCAGGTGCTCCACAAGGTCTACGCCTACTGGGCGGTCTGATCTGCGCTCTGTACGCCGCCCCCTGCGGTGTGCTAGGATAAGTCTCGATCTATGGGATATTTTCTCTCCGGGCTGATCCTTCTTCTCTCCTCCCTCCCGCTGGCGGCATCGACCCTCACCGACGGTTCCGAGCAGCTCGTCGTCGTCCTCTCCCCTTCCCAGGCCGCCTCCGACGGCACCCTCCGCCGGTTCGAGCGGGCCGGCAAGGGCCCGTGGCAGCCGGTCGGGGAGCCGGTCCCCGTCCTCCTCGGCAAAGGCGGGATGGCGTGGGGCCGCGGCCTCCACCCGGCACAACCGGGGGAGCAAAAGCGCGAGGGCGACGAAAAGACCCCCGCCGGGCTCTTCCGCCTCGGCATGGTCCTCGGCGATGCCCCGGAACCGCTCCCCGGCACCCGCTCCGACTACGTCCGCAAGACCGACCGGACCGCCTGGATCGGCCATTCCGACCTCCCCGACGGCGCGAAGTACAATCACCTCTACGTCCTCCCCGAGGGCGCAACGCCGCCGCCGTGGTGGGAAAAGGAAGTGATGAAGCCCGATACCCCCGCCCATTTCTGGATGGTCCTCATCGAGCATAATTATCCCGACTCCGTCCCCGACGCCGGAAGCGCCATCTTCTTCCACATCCAGCGGAGCCCCGTCCGCCGCTCGGCCGGTTGCACCGTCATGCCGAAGGAAGCGATCGAGGAGCTGATCCTGTGGCTCGACCCGAAGAAGAAGCCGCTCGTGGCCGAATTGCCGTTGCCCGAGTATCAGGCCAAGCACGAGGCGTGGGGGCTGCCGCCGCTGCGCTAGGGGAAAGGGCTCGCGAAGAGAGCGGTGGGTGCTCCTTCGGGACCGGGTATAGACCCTGTACAGGTGGAGGCGATCCGCACGTGTTTTAAGACGCAAGAGGGGCTTTGCCCCTCCTGGACCTCCCCGTCAGATAGGCCTGAACTGTTCGGAGCGGCACCGCATTAGGCCGTCCGCTTCGGTTAGAGTACGTCCACTGATTCCCTTGTCCGCTTGGGAGGAACTATGCGTCCGAGTGCCGGCGGAACCAAAGTGGCTGTTCTTTACTGCTGGCCACCCTCGCCGAGGAATCCCCGACGGCGCATCTCCTCCATCTGCCACGGCGCGGAGGTGTGGATGAGGTCGATCATGAACTTGAGGAGGCAGACTTCCCAGCCGTCCTCGACCCCGGCGACGACGGCCGACATGGCGTCGTCCTTCGCCTTCACCTCGTCGCGGACCCGCCCGAGGACGGTCTCCAGCGGCTCGTGGACCTCGTAGGAACGGATCTCGTTCTTCCGAAACCGGAAGCCGTGCCGCAGGAAGGCGAAGCGGTGGGCGTTCTCGCTGATGAAGGCGGCGTAGGCCTCGGCCTTCTCGCCGAAGCCCTCGACGAGGAGCTTCGAGAAATGGTGGGGGGAAAGGATCTGCGGCTTCTCCGCCTCGATCCGCCCCTCGCGGACGTGGGAGAGGGCGACATTGTCCATCCCCTCGGTGACGAGGTAGTAATTCACCATCGTCGTCCCGAAGGTCTCGAGCCGCCGCTGCGGCGGCAGGACGAGGCGGGTATTCTCGACGGCGAATTGGAAGCTGTCCTCGTTCATCAGGGGGAGATCGAAACTAAACGAACTTCCCCGGGTTGAGAAGCCCCTTCGGATCGAGGCCCGCCTTGATCCGGCGATGGATCTCGCGCACCTCCTTCGAGGTCGCCTCCTTCCACCACGGCAGCTTCGCGAGGCCAATGCCGTGCTCCCCGGTGATCGCGCCGCCCCAGGCCAGGACCTGCTTGAAGAGGGCGTCGAGCCCCTTGTCGGCCTTCTTGTGGGCGTCCTTCACCTTGGGATCGAGCATGATGTTCACATGGATGTTCCCGTCCCCGGCGTGGCCGAAGCAGGCGACCTCCATCCCGGTCTGCTTCTTCAGCTTCGCGGCGAAGCGGAAGAGGTCGACGAGGTGGCTCCGGGGGACGACGATGTCCTCGTTGAGCTTCGTGAGGCCGCTCGCCTTCAGCGAGGCCGAATACTGGCGGCGCATCTCCCACAGCCGCTCGCACCCCGCCTCGTCCTCCGCCAGGATGAGGTGCTCCGCCCCGCACGCCTGAGCGACGGCGACGACCTCGGCCAATTCCCCGTGGAGGCCCGCAGCCCGCCCGTCGATCTCGACGAGGATCTGGGCCGCGCCCGGCGGCACCTTGTCGGCGCCGATGTGTTCCCGGGCCGACTTCAGCGTGAAGGTGTCGGCCATCTCCATCGCGGAGGGGAGGAAGCCCGCCGCGAAGATCCCCTGTACCGCCGCCGCCGCCGCCTCGGGCGTCGGAAACATCGCGCTGAAGCCCGCCTTCGATTGGGGATGGGGGATCAGCCGCAGCGTGATCTCCGTCACCACGCCGAGGGTCCCCTCGGCACCGACGAAGAGGCCGACGAGGTCGAAGCCGGTCTTGTTCTTCTGCGTCCGCCCGCCGATCCGGGCGACCGTGCCGTCGGCCAGCACCACCTCGAGTCCGAGGACGTAATTGCGCGTCACGCCGTACTTCAGGCAGCGCGGCCCGCCCGCGTTCGTACTGACGTTGCCGCCGAGGGACGACTCGGCCCGGCTCGCCGGATCGGGCGGGTAGAACCACCCCTTCTCCCGCACCGCTTCCTGGAGCTTCGCCGTGATCACGCCGGGCTGGACCCGCGCCACGCCGTCGCCCGTGTTCAACTCCAGCACCTTCGTCATCCGGGCCAGCGAGAGCGCAATGCCCCCCCTCTGCGGCACGCAGCCGCCGACGTAGCCGCGCCCGGCCCCGCGCGCCGTCACCGGCACGCCCCGCTTCGAGGCGAAGGCGAGGACCTTCGAGACCTCCGCCGTCGATTGGGCGAAGACGACCGCCTCGGGCAGCCGGGCCGCGAACCACGCGTCGCCCGCGTGGGCCTGCAGCGTCGCCGCGTCGAGGGCCACGCGTCCCTTGGGAAGGAGTTTCGCCAAATCGTTCGTCCACCGGGCCGGAATCTTCATTGCATTGAATCTAAGGCCGCTTCGGCCTGCCATCAAGCCTTGCCCTTTCCCGGCACCCTCTCCATCATCGCCCCCATGTCATTCTTCAAAGCCTTCGGCTTCCGCCGGAGCCAGAACGCCCTTCAGGTGGGCTCCAAAGTCCCCCCTCTTTCGGCCCTCGACCAGGAAGGCAACAAGGTCGACCTCGCGGAGCAGACCCAGAGCGGCCTCACCTACCTCTATTTCTTCCCGAAGGCGGGAACCCCCGGCTGCACCCTCCAGGCCTGCGACCTCCGCGACAGCCACGCCCGCCTCGTCCAGGCCGGTATCCGGGTCATCGGCGTCAGCAAGGACAAGGTCGAGGCGCAGAAGGGGTTCCACACCGCGAAGAAGCTCCCCTACCTCCTCCTCTCCGATCCCGAGGGGAAGATCATCCGGGCCTTCGGCGTCGAGATCGTCTTCGGCTTCTCCCTCCGCCAGAGCTTCCTCATCCGGGACGGCATGATCGTCTGGCGGGACCTCCACTCCCGCGTCAGCCACCAGGCCGACGAACTCCTCCGGGTTCTCCCGAACCTGCCGAACCCGAAATAGGATCGGCCCCTCCATCCGGATCACGAGAAACCGTCCGTGCGCGTCGAAGTTCCCTCCATCGAGTCAAGCCCGCGCATCGGCGTCTGGATCTTCCTCCGGGGGATGGCCCTCGTCTACTTCGCCGCCTTCGCCTCGCTGATCCCGCAGATCGCCGGCCTCGTCGGCCCGCAGGGGATTCTCCCGGCGGGGGAATACCTCTCCCTCCTCGCCGGCTCCCTCGGCACGGGGCTGAACACCTTCCTCGCCGCCCCCTCGCTCTTCTGGATCGGGGCGGGGAACGGCGCCCTCCTCGCCGCCCTCGGGGTCGGGACGGGGCTCAGCCTCCTCCTCTTCCTCGACATCGCCCCCGGCCCCTGCCTCGCCCTCCTGTGGGCGCTCTACCTCTCCGTCGTCTCCGTCGGGCAGGATTTCTTCAACTTCCAATGGGATTCCCTCCTGCTGGAGACGGGGCTCCTCTCCCTCTTCCTTGCCCCGTGGCGGCTGGTTCCCCGCCTCTTCACCCTGCCGGAGCTCCCCTCCCGCTTCCCCCTCCTCCTGCTCCGCTGGCTCCTCTTCCGATTCCTCCTCCTGAACGGCCTCGCGAAGTTCGCCGGACCCGATCCCGCCTGGCACGCCCCGGCCTTCGACGCGGTCTCCTGGCACTGGGCCACGCAGCCCCTCCCCTCCCCCCTCGCCTGGCACCTGGCCCACGCGCCGATGTGGGTGAACTACCTCGCCTTCACCCTCGTCATCGTCGTCGAGCTCGTCCTCCCCTGCTTCATCTTCGGCGGGAACCGGCTCCGCCGGATCGCCTTCTGCGGCATCGCCCTTCTCCAGCTCCTCCTGATCCTCACCGGGAACTTCGCCTTCCTCAACGGCCTCACCCTCACCCTCGCCGCGCTCCTCCTCGACGACCGCTGCTTCCTCCCCCTCTCCGGCCTCTTCCCCGGCTTCCGGGAGGGGAACCTCCTCCGGCCCGTCCGCCTCGTCGCCCCCTCGGAGGGCCGCCGCCTCGTCACCTACGCCGTCGGCGGCTTCCTCCTCTTCTGGAGCGTCGTCGTCACTCTCGGCCAGATCAGCGGCGTCGAGATCTCGACCGTCCCCGTCCTCCGCGTCGCCGACACGTGGCTCACTCCCTGGCGGGTCGCGAACAACTATGGCCTCTTCTCCGTGATGACGAAGAGCCGCACCGAGATCGAGATCGAGGGAAGCCTCGACGGCACCCACTGGCGGCCCTACCGCTTCCGCTACAAGCCCGATCTCACCGACCGTGCCAAGCCCGGCTGGATCGCCCCCTTCCAGCCCCGCCTCGACTGGCAGATGTGGTTCGCCGCCCTCAGCACCGGGGACCGGACGCCGTGGTTCTCAAACCTCCTCGCCCGCCTCCTCCAGGGCTCCCCCGACGTCGTCCACCTCTTCTCCTCCTCCCCCTACGGGACGACCCCGCCCCGCTACATCCGCGCCCTCTCCTACGATTACCGCTTCACCACCCCGGCGGAACGGAAAGCCCTCCACGGCGCGATCTGGAAGAAATCGTCCCCCGCCTCCTACTTCCCCGCGACGACGCTCAACGCGCCCCCTTCCGGCAGCCCATGAAAAAGCCCTCTCCCCTCGGCAAGACCCTCCTCTCTTCCGCCGTCCTGCAAAAGCGGGTCGCCGCGCTCGCCGACGCGATCACCTCCCACTACCGGGGCAAGCCGCTCGTCATCGTCGCCCTCCTCAACGGGAGCCTCTTCTTCCTCGTCGACCTCCTGCGGCGGCTCCCGCCGGAGACCGGCGTCGAGTGCTGGCGCGTCTCCAGCTACGAGGGGACCGCGTCGAAGGGGAAACTCCACGGCCTCGACCAGTGCAAGGGCGATTTCCGGAGGAAGCAGGTCCTCCTCCTCGACGACATCCTCGACACCGGCCTGACGCTCCACGCCGTCTCCGCCCACCTGCGGAAACTCGGCGCGGAGCAGATCGAGATCTGCGTCCTGCTGAACAAGAAACGGAAGCGGACCGTCGCCATCCGTCCGAAGTGGAGCGGGTTCGGGATCGGGAACGAATTCGTCGTCGGCTACGGCCTCGATTACAACGGGCAATATCGCAGCCTGAAGTCGATCCGCCTCTTCAAGCCATAAACCAAGATCGTCCCTAAAGCCGGATCACCCGTCCCCGGCGCAGTCGCGCCGCAGCCAATCGAAGGGCGATCAGCGCGAGGGAGAGGCCGACGATCCAATCGCCGTACCGGACGTAGGGCGTCACCCCGCCGGGACGCCACGCCAGCTCCCCCGCCAGGACGCCCGCGCCGTTCCCCGCGAAGGTCGCGGCGACCCGGCCCGTCTGCTCGACCGCCGCCGTCACGCCGTTGTTCCCGCACCGGAGCAGGGGCCGGTCGAGCTCGACGGCGCGGAAGACGGCGTTGGCGAAGTGCATCGCGCTGCCGGGCGAGGTGCGGAACCAGCCGTCGTTCGTGATGTTGACCAGCACGTCGAGATCGGGATGGAGCCGCGCGACGTGCCGCCCGTAGAGCGGAAGCGAATCCTCGAAGCAGATCAGCGGGGCCAGCTTGATCGGTTCCTCGCCCGCCTCCCGCTTCCGCATCGTCACAAGCCCCGAATCCCTCCCCGGGGAGAAATCGAGGACGAAGGGAACCAGCCGACGCATGAACGGGAGCCGGTCGGCCCACGGCGCATATTCGCCGAAGGGGACGAGATGGTTCTTCCAATAAACCTGCGGGGCCTCCCCGTCGGGACGGGCGGGGGAGAAGAGCATCGCCGCGTTGTAAAGGAGGTCGTCATGGTAGTCGAGGGAGCCGATGAGGAGGGTGAACGGCATCCACGAGACGAGCCCGTCGAGGCCGCGCCGGTAGGAGGGATTGAGCCGCGCCGAGACCCCGACGGGAGCCTCCGGCCAGAGGACGAGATCGGGCTTGAAGAGGGCGGCCTGCTCGGTGAGATCGAGCTGGCGTCGGATCGCCTTTTCCGGGGGGAAGGGATCGTCCTCCGATTGCGGGATGTCGGGCTGGATCGCGGCGAACCGGAGCGTTCGCCGTTCTCCGCCTTCCCGGCCCGCATGGAGGAGGTGGCTCATCCCGGCCGAGAACAGGACCGCCACCGCCAGCATCGCGACGCCGAAGTCCCAATGGGGCCGGACCTTCTGCCGCCCCCGCGCCTCGCGGACGAAGCGAAGCGCCGAGCGGACCCCGACCACGTTGACGAACACGACGAGCCACGTCAGCAGCAGCACCCCGCCCCACCGCGCCCCCTGCATCAGCGGCAGATTGCGATGGAGCGCCACCCCCAGGTCGTTCCAGCCGAAGCCGGTGAAGAGCCACCCCCGCAGCCACTCCCCCACCGTCCAGACCGAAGCCAGCTCCGCCGCCACCGCGAGGTTCCCCGCCGAGGTCAGCTCGCCCCCCTCGGCCTCCCACCGCCACCGCGCCCAGACCAGCCACAGCGCCGGATAGAGCGCCATGTAGGCGACGAGGAGGAACGTCCCCGCCGCCGTCACCAGGCCGATCCACCAGAGCGTCCCGGCGAAAAAAAGGAACCCCATCGCATAGCCCGCCGTCCAGAGGCGGCGATCGCTCCAGACCGCCCCGGCTTCCCGCCCCGCCTTGTCCCGGCCCGAGTCAAAATGGACCCCCAGCAACACCGGCCAGAGCGCCAGCCAGGCCAGCCACGTCTGGTCCCAGGGGGGGAACAGGGCGACCATCAGCAGGCCGCTCGCCGCCGCCGAGAGCAAAAGCGGCAGCAGGGGGGGGAGAAGGGGGAGAAAAGGAAAAATCACCGCCCCGATCATGCCCTCCGCCCCTGCCAGGGCAATTCCTCCTTTTCGCTTCGGCCCCATTCCTCCATGCTGGTCCCCGGAATGAAACGCGGCCCCGTCCTCCTCATCGGCTACGGCTACATCGGCCGGGAAGTCGGCGCAGCCCTGCTCCATCGGGGCCTCCACGTCACCGCGTGGTCGAAGAGCGGCGATTTCGGGAACGGTCCCGAGCTGGCAAATCCCCATCTTTCCACCCATTCCGGCGACATCGCCGATCCCATCTCCTGGTGGGGCCTCCCCTCGAACTTCGCCACCGTCATCCACGTCGCCTCGTCGAACCGCGGCGGCGCCGACGCCTACCGCGCCGTCTTCGTCGAGGGCGTCCGCCAGATCGCCGGACGGCTCCCCCACGCCCGCCTCTGCCTCGTCTCGTCGACCTCGGTCTACGCCCAGAGCGGCGGCGAGGTCGTGACGGAGGAATCCCCCGCCCAGCCGACCACCGAGACCGGCCTCCTCCTCCGCGCCGCCGAGGACGAGGCCCTCGCCCGGTTCGGCGAAAAGGCCCTCGTCTTCCGCTCCGCCGGGATCTACGGCCCGGGGCGGGGCGTCCTCTTCCGCCGGTTCCTCGACGGGGAGGCCGTGATCGAGGGCGACGGCCTCCGCTGGATGAACCAGATCCACCGGGACGACCTCGTCAACGCGCTCCTCCACGGCCTCGATACCTCCCTCCACGGCCTCTTCAACGCCGCCGACGACCAGCCCGCCACCCACCTCGATTTCTACCGCTGGCTCGCCGAGCGGACCGGAAAGCCCCTGCCCCCCTTCGGCCCGGTGAACGTTGAAAGGAAGCGAGGCCTGACCGACAAACGGGTCTCCAACGCCCGTCTCCGCGCCACCGGCTGGACTCCCGCCTACCGGAGCTTCCGCGAAGGACTCGACGCCGAATTGAAGACCCTCTAAAAAGAAACCCTCATGCCAGACCTTCCCCAGGCCGCCCTCATCGACGGAAAGCAGATCGCCGAGACGATCCACAACGAAACCCGCGCCCGCGTCGACGCCCTGAAGGCGAAAGGCGTCGTCCCCGGCATCACCTTCGTCCGCGTCGGCGAGGACCCCGCCTCCCAGGCCTACGTCCGCATGAAGGAAAAGAAGGCCCACGACCTCGGCATCAACTCCCGGACCGTCGTCCTCCCCGCCGCGACCCCCGAGGCCGACCTCCTCGCCCTCCTGGAGAAGCTCAACGCCGATCCGACCGTCCACGGCATCCTCGTCCAAGCCCCCCTGCCCCACCCGATCTCCGAGACCCGCGTCTTCTCCACCGTCGACCCCCGCAAGGATGTCGACGGCTTCCACCCCGCCAACGTCGGCAAACTCCTCCTCGGGGACGCCACCGGCTTCCGCCCCTGCACCCCCGCCGGGGTCCACGAGCTCCTCATCCGGAGCGGCGTCGAAACGAAGGGGGCCGAGGTCGTCGTCCTCGGTCGCGGCAACATCGTCGGCAAGCCGATGGCCGCCATCCTCCTGCAGAAGGCTCCCCACGCCGACGCCACCGTCACCCTCGTCCATTCGCGGAGCCGGAACGTCGCCGAGACCTGCCGCCGCGCCGACATCATCGTCGCCGCGATGGGCCAGACCGAGTTCCTGAAGGCCGACATGGTGAAGCCCGGGGCCGTCGTCATCGACGTCGGCGTCAACCGGGTCGACGATCCGAGCGACAAGCGCGGCTACCGGCTCGTCGGCGACGTCGATTTTGAAGCCATCCGCAAAGTGGCCGGAAAGATCACGCCGAACCCCGGCGGCGTCGGCCCGATGACCATCGCCATGCTGATGAGCAATACGGTCCAGGCGGCGGAAAATCTGACGAAGTAAGGGGCCGCGAAGGGGACGGTGGATGCTCCTTCGGGACCGGGCAGATAACCCTGTACAGCTGGAGGCGATCCGCACGGGTTAGACGACGCAAGAGGGGCTTCGCCCCTCCTGGACCTCCCCGTCTGATAGGCCTGAACTGTTTTAGCCTACCGCATTAGGCCGTCTGCTTCGGGTAGAAAAGGTCCGCTAGTTCCCCTGTCCGCTTGGGAGGAACTACGCTTCCAAAGGCCGGGAAACCGAGGCATTCAAGCGCCTGCGAACCTACCGCAGCGTCGACCGCACCACCGCGTCCTGCATCGTCCCGCGGCCGCCCTTCACCCGCATCACGTGGACGCGGGTCAGGTCGCCCCGGAGCGTGGCGGCGAAGTCTTCGAGGCGCTTCGACCGCTTCGGCGGCTGGAAGGAACGGATCGGTTCCTTCGCCTGCCGGACCGACATCAGCCATTCCCCGATCGCCCGATCGCCTCCCTTGCGGAGGGTGAAGATGCTCTCCTTCCCCTCTTCCGCGACGACGCGGCAGACGGAACGGATTTCCTCGCTCAAACGATGGAACAGGGTGGGATCGGCAGAGGCCATGGGATGTCTCCTATTTTACGTACTTCTGTACCTTGGATACGTTGCAAGAGGCCCGGCCCATCCGGGCCTCCGTATGCTAAAAAGAATAACCCGCCCGCCCGGGTACGCAAATCCAGAGACCTGAATTATTTAAAAAAGTGAGACTTTTTAAGTAGTCTTACTTAAAAAGTCCTTCCCTTACTCTTTGGAAGAAGGCGTTGGAACGGTCGCAAAAGAACCGCTCAGCAACGCATAGTCGGCCTCGGAGATCAGGAAGACATCGCTTTCCCCTTCGATCTGCGCCGCCCTGCCCCCGACCGGGACCGCCGCGACGGGAGCGCCGAGGATCAGCACCTTCTTCTCCCCCTCGCCGAGGGAAAGGGTGATCCGCACCGCATCGGGAGCGAGGCCGAGGCCGTAGGCCGGGATCGGAGCGCCGATCCAATGGACGGTCGCGAGATGGGCCAGCTTCGACCAGAATTCCTTCACCTTCTCCTGCTGGAGGGTGCCGTCCCCGCCATCGCGGTCCGAGAGGAAGACTGCCCCGGCCCGCTTCACCGTCTCGGGCGGGCGGCCCGGGACGACGCGGGTCACCGAGGTGATCGCCTCCTCCTTCAGGTCGGAGCCGAGGACGAGCGGCGAGCGCCAACGCCAGGCCTCGCGGGGGAAGCGGGTGAGGAACGCGATATCGAGGCCGTAGACGAAGGGCTGGGCGGAATTGACGGCGTAAAGGACCGGCGTCTGCGGGAGCGGCGGCAGCGGCTTCTCGATCTTCCCGAGGGAAAGGACGAGATCCTCGGTGCTCTCCCCCTTCTTCACGGTGACGACCAGCCGGATCAGCGCCCGGTCCCCGTTGGCCAAGCCGTAGGGACGGAGGTCGCTCGCCGCGTCGCGGATGATCAGCGGGGCCTCCATCACGGAGAGGCCCTTCAGGAAGCCCTCCACCTGGGCGGCATCGGCTTCCTTCCCGGCGGCCCCGCCGGTCGTCGCCTCGCTGAAGACCCAACCGGTCTCGCCCTGCCGCTTCACCTCGACGATCGAGAGCGCGCCGGGGGCCGACGGCTTCGGCAGCTCGGCGCGGAAGGCGACGGCGTCGGCGGCGCGGAAGGAGAGGACCTTCCGGTCCCGCGCGGCGGGGAGATCGGCCAACAGCTTCGCGACGCTCTCCGCCGGGAGGGTGAAGACCCCGCTCTCCCCCGTCCGCTTCGCATAGACCTCGCCCGGGACGCCCGGGACCGGGATGCCGATGAGGAGGGTGTCGGGCTCCGGCTTCGGAGCGTTCTTCTCGTCCTTGGCCGGGGCGGCCTTGGAAGGCGGCGCCTGCCGCCGGATCCAGATCTGAGCGGCGGGGGCGGTGAGGCCGTAGGCGCTGAGATCGGCGGCGTCGTCGGAAATGAACTGCTTCACCCGGAGCGCGTCGAGCAGCCCGAGCCAGGCCGTCACCCGCGCCGGGGAGGCCGGGGCGCTGAGCGGCTTCTCGACCCGCCATTCGGCGGCCTCGCCCGCCCCCTTCGCCCGGCTGATCTGGAATTCGCTCGGGGCGTCGGACTGGGGCGGGGTCTTCTGGCGCAGGCCGCACTGGTCGACTTCCGCCGCCGGGGCATGGATCACCGCATGGCTGCGGATGTCGTCGAGCTTCTTGAAAAGGGCGTCCCGGCTCGCCGTCGCGATCAGGTAGGCGTCGGGGCCGGTCCCCTTGGCGTAGCAGAGCCCGTCGATGGCTGCCTTCCGGCCGATGAGCAGGGTCCCCGAGAACGCCCTGCCATTGCTGCTCCCGGCGAAATCGACCCGCCCGTTCCCCGGGGCGAGGCCCCATTCGGCGAGGCTCTTCTCCCCGTCGGGGATCTGGTTGGCGGTGATCGTCCGGCGGGGCTGCAGGAATTCCAGCTCGCCCAGGATCGAAAGGACCGCCTCGCGCTCGGCCTCGGAGGAGACCGGCTCGACGATCCGCCACGTCCCGTCCTTCTTTTCGAGCGAGACCGCGACGTCGGTCCCCTTGAGCTTCAGCGAGGTGACGTCGTCGCCGTGGAAGTCGAAGATCTTCCCCTTCGCCCGCTCCTGCTCCCCGGTCCCCTTCGCGTCGCGCGTCAGCCAGAAGAAGAGCGCCAGCCCGGCCACGGCCAGGAGGAGGAAGAGGGTCGAGCGGAACGGTTTCATGGAGGGATGGGGCCGATGACGATCCCGCCGCTACTTCCGGCGGGAAAGCCAGACGCCGATGCCACCGACGAGGGCGAGGCCGGGAACGAAGAAGAGGGCGAGCGTGATGATCGTCGA
Source organism: Verrucomicrobium sp. GAS474 (assembly GCF_900105685.1). Taxonomy (NCBI): domain Bacteria; kingdom Pseudomonadati; phylum Verrucomicrobiota; class Verrucomicrobiia; order Verrucomicrobiales; family Verrucomicrobiaceae; genus Verrucomicrobium; species Verrucomicrobium sp. GAS474. The sequence continues at coordinate 2,173,497 of NZ_LT629781.1, read as the reverse complement.
CTTCTGGAGCGGGCTCACGTTGAGGCCGAATTCCTGCGGCGACTTCGGCGCGATGCCGATCGCCATCTCCTTCTTCAGCATCCAGTCGAGGAGGCCCTGGAAGAAATCGAGGCCGGTGCTGTCGAGCTTCTCGTTCGTGAGGAACGTCGTCGCGCCGATCACCGCGAACCGCGTTCCCGCCAGCTTCACGCCGTCGCCGGGGACGTCGCCCCCGTCGTAGACCATCGCCAGCGTCAGCGGCCCCTTCACGTCGACGCCCTCGTCGTACTGCGCCTTGGAGTCGTCGGGGCTCGTCTCGCCCCAGTAGGCGGCGGAGGTCCGCGCCAGGGAGGTCACCTTGCTCACGTTGAGGTTCGCCGCGTCCTTCACGAGGGCGAGGGAGCGGGCGTTGTCCATCTTCAGGTTGAAGCCCTTGATCGAGTTCACCGCCGGATGGGTCGCGTAGTCGTTCGCCACCGCCGTCCGGACGAGGAGGCTCGCGCCGCCCATCTTCATGATCGCCTGGGCGCGGTCGTCCTGGATCAGGATGCCGTAACGCTGCGCCACCGGCTCGAGGCCGGAGACGGTGCGGGGATCCTCGAGGAGGATGACCTTTCCCTTCGCGTCGAGGTAGGCCGTCACCGCCTGGACCTCGGCGGGGGAGAGGGTCACCCGGGGCCCGGCGATCACCAGCGCGTCGGCATCGTCGGGGACGACGCCCTTGTCGGAAAGGTTGAGCGGGGCGGTGAGGAGGTTGTCCCGCTTCAGGTAGACGTCGAGGCCGCCGAGGCCGCCGAGGCTCGAGACGTCGGAAAGCTCCCGCTCCCCGTGGCCGACCAGGAAATAGACCTTGGCCGACTTCCCCTCGACGAGGGAGAGGATCGCCGCCGTGAAGACCGCCTCGCCCTTGAAGTCGAGCATCCGGCCCGGCTCCTGGGTGTAGGGATTGCCCGGGGCGAAGTCGGCGAGGTCGGCCTCGGGGACGACCTTGTGGCGGTCCTTGTACTCGAAGATGACGACGTTCTCCTGCGTCGCGTCGATGCTGTACTTCGTCCGCAGTTCCTCGGCCTTCGTGAGGTTCACGGCGGCGTCGACGAACTCGAGCTTCACCTTGCCCGCGCTCCGGTACTTGTATTCCCGGAGGAGCCCCTCGACCTGGTCCCGCATCTGCGAGGTCGCCAGGGAGGTCGTGATCGAGACCGGCTCCGGGAGGCTGGAGAGGATCTGGACCGTCTTCCCGGAGAGGGAATTGTAGGAGCCCTTGGAATAGTCGTGCCGCTTGTAGTAGCGGAATGCCGCGTAGTTCACCCCCGCGCAGAGGGCCACGGCGAGGACGATGGTCAGCACGCTGTTCCAGCCGAGCTGCAGGCGGAGGGAGCGGGCCGAGGGGGGACGGGAGGGGGACATACCGTTGGGATCGAGGGAGAGTTGGGGCTTAGGCGCGGAGGCGGCGGGCTTCGAGGACGCGCTGCGTCAGGAAGAGGAAGAGGAACGTGGTGCTGAGGTAGAAGACCACGGGCCGCGTGTCGAAGACGCCGCCGGAGAACCCTTCCATGTGCTGGTAGACGGAGAAGTAGCGGATCACCTCCTGCGCCGCGTCGCTGGAGACGAGGGAGCCGAAGATGCTGATGCTGAAGATCAGGAAGACGAGGGCGAAGCCGACGATCGCCGCGATGATCTGGTTCTTCGTCATCGCCGAGGTGAAGAGGCCGATCGAGACGAAGAGCATCCCGAGCATCGAGACCATTCCGAAGGAGAGGAAGACGACGGGCCAGGTGAGGTCGAACACCTGGTCGCTGAAGGTGTAGAGCCAGACGATGTTCAGCGCCGCCGGGAGCCAGAGGACGAGGTAGAAGGAGAAGACGGCGGCGAACTTCGAGAGGACCACCTCCCACTCCCGGACGGGGGCGGTGAGGAGCATCTCGATCGTCCCCATCTTGTATTCCTCGGAGAAGGAACGCATCGAGATCAGCGGCGTCTGGATGAGGACGGTGAACCAGAAGATGTAGGAGGTCAGCGTGATGTTGAGGATCGAGAACCCGCGGGCCGTCCGGTCGAGGAGGGTGCTGAGGATCGCGGAGAACCCGGCGCCGACGATGACGGCGCAGCCGGCGAGGACGATCCAGGCGACGGGGGAGACGAAGATCCCCCGCATTTCCCGGCGGTAGAGAACCCAAAGCGTGCGAATCGACATAGTGGAGTAGTGGAAGAAAGGGATGAAATTAATCCTGCGTCAGCTCGACGAAGACGTCCTCGAGCGTCGCCCGGGTCCGGCTCATCTCGCGGAGACCCCAGCCGTTCCGCTGGATGACCGAGTAGAGGCCGTCGCGGATGTCGCCGCCCGCGCCGAGCCGGGAGTAGACCTTCGCCGTGACCCACGGGCCGTTCTCCGAGACGATCTCGACCTCGTCGACCTCGGGGATCTCCGCGAAGGCCTGCTTCAGCAGCGTCCCGTTCGGGTTGACCTCGACCATCACCGCGCCGCCGCCGCGGACGAGGCGCGTCAGGTTGCCCGGCGTGTCGGAGGCCTCGATCTTCCCGCGGTTCAGGATCAGGACGCGGTTGCAGGTCGCCTCGACCTCGCTGAGAATGTGGGTCGAGAGGAGGATCGTGTGGTGCTTCCCGAGGTCGCGGATCAACTCGCGGACGGAGCGGATCTGGTGGGGATCGAGGCCGATTGTCGGCTCGTCGAGGATGAGGAGGTCGGGATCGTGGACCATCGCGTCGGCGAGGCCGACCCGCTGGCGGTAGCCCTTCGAGAGGGTGCCGATGATCTTCCGCTGGACGTCCTTCAGGTGGCAGAGCGCCTTCACCCGCTCGACGCGGTCCTTCACCTTTTTCGACGGCACGCCCTTCAGCGCGGCGCGGAATCGGAGGAACTCGTCGACCCGCATGTCGGTGTAGAGCGGGACGTTCTCCGGCATGTAGCCGACGCGGCGGCGGACCTCGAGGGAGTCGGCGACGACGTCATACCCGGCCACCTTGATCCGCCCGTCGGTGGGGGGGAGGTATCCGGCCAGCACCTTCATCGTGGTACTCTTCCCGGCCCCGTTCGGCCCGAGGAACCCGACGATCTCCCCCTTGTTCACGTGGAAGGAGATATCCCGCACCGCCTTGAACCCGGCGTAGGTCTTGGAAAAATGGGAGACTTCAATCATGGGGCAGAGCGGGGATTTTAGGCTTTTTCGCCCAAAAGGTGGAGTGATTTATAAAAAATCATTTTGATCCGTTGTCAAGAGTCCCCCAACCTCCCCTTCCTAGTCCTCTCTTTCAAGATCGACCCGCCCACATGAAAATCTACGCCATCGCGAACCAGAAAGGCGGCGTCGGCAAGACGACGACCACCATCAACCTCGCCGCCGCGCTGGCCGAGGCCGGGCATCCGACCCTCGTCATCGACCTCGACCCCCAGTCGAACGCCACCAGCGGCCTCGGCATCGAGCCCCAGACCGGCCGGAGCCTCTACCCGGTGATGAACGGGGAATCGACCTTCGCCGCCCAGATCGTCGCCACGACGCAGGAAAACCTCTTCATCATCCCGTGCGAGACCGACCTCGCCGGGTGCGAGGTCGAGATCGCCCGCCAGGAAAGCCCCCTCGTCGTCCTCCGCGACCTCTTCAACCGCTTCCGCGAGGAGCCCGAGTCGGCCGGGTTCGACTACGTCCTCCTCGACTGTCCCCCGTCTTTGGGCATCCTGATGACGAACGCGCTCGCCGCCGCCGACGCCGTCCTCGTCCCCCTCCAGTGCGAGTACTTCGCCCTCGAAGGGCTCAGCAAGATCATCCACCTCATCGAGCAGATCCGGACGACGAACCCGGAGCTCCGCCCCGTGATCGGCGGCGTGATCCTGACGATGTACGACGCCCGGACGAACCTCAGCCAGCAGGTCGCCGACGACGTGCGGAAGCATGCGCCGGAGGTCGTCTTCCAGAGCGTGATCCCCCGCACGGTCCGCCTCGCCGAGGCGCCGAGCCACGGGAAGAACATCCTCCAGTACGATTCGTCCGGGATCGGCGCGCAGAGCTACCGCCTCCTGGCGAAGGAGTTCATCGCCCGCTGCCAGGCGGGGTAGGGGCCGCCCCCTCCTCCGGCGGGATCGGGAAGACCGGCACCGCCCTCGGCACCTTCCCCTTGTCGGGATCGGGCATCGCCGGATCGACCCCCGCGGGAATCGTCGCGTCGTCGTCGAGGATCTCCGGGGCAGGGACGGCCTTCGCCTTGCGCGCGCCGCCGAAGGCGCGGCTCATCCAGCCGAAGAACCCGCTGTCGTCGCCCGAGTCGGCCGGGCCGGCCCCGTTCCCGTTCGATTCGGGGACGCTGGCGACGTTGTTCCCGACGGCGACCGAATCGCCGATCCGTTTCAGGTAGCCGTCGCGCTGGTCGTCCCGGAGCCACGCGCCGTCGCCGCTCCCGAGGAACGAGAGGAGCCCCTCGCGGAAGAGCCCGGAGGGAGGGTTGAAGGGCTGGGGGAGGTAATGCTCGTTCGCCGCCGCCATGACGCGGCCCCAGATCGGGAGGGCGATGCGGCTGCCGTAGCCCGAGGCGGTGATGGGCTGGGGCTTGTCGAGGCCGACCCAGACGCCCGCCGTCACCTCGCTGGTGAAGCCGATGAACCAGGCGTCGCGGTAATCGTTCGTCGTCCCGGTCTTCCCCGCGATGTCGCCGACGAGGCCCATCGTCCGGAGACCGCGCCCGGTCCCCTCGTCGACGACGGCGCGCATCATGTCGGCCACCTGGAAGGCGATCTGGGGGGAGAGGATCGGCTCCCGCCGGTCCTGGTGCTCGTAGAGGACGAGGCCGTCGGCGGCGAGGATGCGGCGGATGAGGTAGGGCTCGATCCGCATCCCCTTGTTCGGGAAGATCGAGAAAGCGGAGACCATCCGCAGCGGCGTCACGTCGCACGCGCCGAGGGCCGAGGAGGGAAGGGCGGCGATCGGCGTCCCCGTCGCCCGCGTCAGGAGATGGGCGTAGCTGTCGACCCCGGAGGCGAGGACGACGCGGACCGAGGCGTAGTTGTTGCTCTGCGCGAGGGCCTGCCGGAGGGGGACGAAGTCGGGCTGGTTCCCGTAGAGCGGCGTCTTGCCCGGGGCGGCGTTGCGGAGGTCGTAGGGGCTCCAGTCGACGAGGGTCCCGGCGCTGACGTTGAGGGTGTCGAAGGCGTTCGCGTAGACGAACGGCTTCACCGTCGAGCCGACCTGGCGGCGGGAATGGATCGCCCGGTCGAAGCGGCTCTCGGCGAAGTTCCGCCCGCCGACGAGGGCGAGGATGCCGCCGTCGGCGTTCCCGATCGCGACGAAGGCCGCCTCGAGGTAGGGGATCCCCGACGGCTCCCGCTCCCCGAGGTGCTGGAGGAAGGTGTTCCGCGTGGTGTGATTGTAGCCGGGCTCCGCCTCGATCTCGGCCAGCTGCCGCTCGACCTCGATTTCGGCGGTCTGCTGGAAGGCGGCGTCGATCGCCGTTTCGATCTTCAGGCCGCCGCGCTCCACGGTCTCCTCGCCGAGGATCTTCCGCGCCTCCTCGATCGCCTCCGCCGCCGCGTAGGAGGCGGGGAGCTGCCGCAACGGGCGGAGCGCCAGGGGCTCCGCCTTCGCCTTCGCCTCGTCCTCCTTCGTGATGAAGTGCCGTTCCTCCATCCGGGAGAGGGCGCGATCCATCGCCTGCCGCGCCTTCGTCGGGCTCCGCCAGGGGGAGAACGTGTTCGGCCCCGAGATGATCCCCGCCAGCATCGCCGCCTCGGAGAGAGTCAATTCGGACGGCTTCTTGCCGAAGTAGGCGTCGGCGGCGGCCCCGATGCCGTAGCAATCCCGGCCCCAGAAGATCCGGTTGAGATAGAAGGTGAGGATCTGGTCCTTCGTGTAGACCGTCTCGATGCGGACCGCGAGGAACATCTCCTTCAGCTTCCGCCCCATCGTCCGCTCGCTCATGTCGGCGGAGTTCCGGGCCAGCTGCTGCGTGATCGTGCTGGCACCCGAGGAGATGCGGCCGCGCAGGATGTTCCCCACCGCCGCGCGGAAGATCGAGATCGGGTCGACGCCGAGGTGGGAATAGAAACGCCGGTCCTCGGTCGCCACGACGGCGTGGCGCATCACGTCGGGGATCTCCTCGGAGGGGATCCACTGGCGGTTCTCCTGGAAGACCTGCCGGAAGACCGTCCCGTTGCGGTCGTAGATCGTCGTCGTCAGCGGCATCTCCTTGATCCGCTTCATGTCGAAGGCGAGAGCCCAGCCCGCGTAATAGACGACGAAGATGCCGATCCCGATCGCGATCGCCGCGACGAACGCCGTGGCGGCATAGAGCGGGCGGCCCCGGAAGCGGACGAGGAAGCGCCGCAGGAAGAGGTCGACGGAGAGGAGGAAGGCGCGGAGACGTTTCATGCAGGGAAAAGCGATCGATTGAAAAAGATTAAAGACCCGGCGTCCTCATCTCCTCGGGAGCCTGGAGCGCCTGGATCGGGATCCGGGCCAGCAGCCCCTCCTCCGACATGACGTCGAGGGAGAACTGCCCCGGCGCGGCGAAGGGAAGCCCCTGGAGGTTCACGATGATGTTGCGGGAAAGGAAGAAGACCTCCTCGGGCAGGGGCGGGACCTCGAAGGCCGTCTGGATCTCGGGGACCGGGCAATGGCCGTCCGAATCGATGAGCCGGACCCGGAGCTGGTGCTGCCCCTCGTCGCCGGGGCGGAAGATCACCCGCAGCGCGATCGCGCAATGGGGGTGGGAAACCGGGAAGTGAAGGGAGACAAAGGTGTCGAACGCCCCGAGGACGCAGAGTTTTCCCTGATAATCCTCCGCGGCATCGCAGAGCAGGGAGGAGATGATTTCCATAAGCCGGTTTGGAGAATCTAGCCCGACTTTTCCTTTTCCCAATTCTTTTTGTCTAAGAACCGAGAAAACCCCTCATTTTCCGGTGGGCGCTCGGCATCGGCAATGCCTCCATTTCCGCCATGGAACACCAGCGTCCCCCTCCCTCCTCCCGGCGCCCCGCGGAGGCAAACGCAGCCCGCAAGCCCCTCATGTGGACGCGATACTTGGTGATCGAATAATCGAACTCGGCCACCGTCTCCCCTCCCCGCATCGTCGCCGCGTCGAAGAGCGGGAAGTGCCAGAACCCGACCAGCCTCCCCTTCTTCGGCCCGGGGACGCACCAATACCGGCCCTTTTCCTCGATCAGCGCCACCACCTCCTCCCGCCGCTCGACGAGCTTCCTCCCCTTCACCGGGAACCGCTCCGGCTCCCCCGACGCCTTGGCGACGCAGACCGAGGCCAGCGGGCAGAGGAGGCAGCCGGGATTCCGGGGCGTGCAGATCAGCGCCCCCAGCTCCATCAGGGCCGAGTTATGGACGGCGCACGCCTCCGCCTCCGGCAGCAACCCCTCGGCCAAGGCCCAGAGCCGGGCCTGCGTCTCCTTCAGCGCCACGTCCTCGCCGATCCCGAAGACCCGGGTGAAGACCCGGATCACATTCCCGTCGATCAACGCCGCCCGCCCCCCGAAGGCGAGACTCGCGATCGCCCCCGCCGTGTACGGCCCGATCCCCGGCAGGGCGCGGAGCCCTTCGACCGTCCGGGGCAGCTCCCCGTTCAGCTCCGGCAACCCGGCGACCGCCTGGGCCAGCTTCTGGAAATTCCGCGCCCGCTGGTAATAGCCGAGGCCCTCCCACGTCTTCAGAACCGCCTCGGTCGGCGCCCCGGCCAGCGCCTTCCAGTCGGGGAAGAGTCGGAGCCAACGATGGTAATAGGGAAGGACCGTCACCACCTGCGTCTGCTGGAGCATGAACTCCGAGAGGGCGATGGCATAGGGATCGCGCGTCCGCCGCCACGGCAGGTCCCGGGCCGCCCGGGCGAACCAGGCCGCGAGGGCGCGGTGGAAGGCGCGGAGAACGTTTTTTTCAATTCTCGCCTCGCCGGGGCTTTTTGATACTTTTATCCTTTTGTCCAAGACCGTGATTAAACCTCCCTCGAGCTTCACCTTCAAGCTGACCGAAGAACAAATCGAGCTCCTCCGCGTCCGCCTCACGGAACAGGGCTACGACTTCTCCGACCTCCCCTACGGCTACTACCGCGCCCGGAAGGGGAAGGGAGTCACCATGGTCGGCCTCGACGCCTACCTCTCGGGGAAGCTCGTCGTCTCCGGCAAGGGCGCGCCCGAGGTCATCGAGTTCCTCATCGAGCCGGAGATCACCGGCGTCGCCAAGCTCGGCTACGACGAGGTCCACAACCCCGAGGCCTACGAGCCCCACATCGGCATCGACGAAAGCGGCAAGGGCGACTTCTTCGGCCCCCTCGTCGTCGCCGCCGCCTACACCAACGACCTCACCGCGAAGCAGCTCCTCTCCGCCGGGGTGAAGGACAGCAAGCAGATCGGGAGCGACGCCGTCGCCCTGAAGATCGGCGACGCCATCGTCGAGATCCTCGGGCCGACCCGCTACAGCGTCCTCGCCCTCGGGCCGGAGAAGTACAACGAGCTCTACGCGAAGTTCAAGAACCTGAACCGCTTCCTCGCCTGGGGCCATGCCACCGTCCTGGAGAACCTCCTCACCCAGCATCCGGGCTGCAAGCGGGCGATTTCCGACCAGTTCGCCAACGCCGCCGTCCTCCGCTCCGCGCTGAAGGAACGGGGGAAGACCATCGAGCTCGTCCAGCGGACGAAGGCCGAGTCCGACGTCGCCGTCGCCGCCGCCTCGATCCTGGCCCGGGCCGAGTTCCTCCGCCGCATGGAGCGCCTCGGCCAGGACGCCGGCCTCGGCGGCCCGCTCCCGAAGGGAGCCTCCGGCCACGTCGCCGCGCTGGGACGGAAATACTTCGCCGCCCACGGCAGCGAGGCCCTCGCCCGCCTCTCCAAGCGCCACTTCAAGACCTTCTCCGAGATCACCGGAGAGCCGCCGATCACCCCCCCCAATCCGTTCCGGAAGTTTTCGCGACCGAAGTAGGGGTTCGCGAAGAGGACTGCATCCCCTTCGGGGCAGGGTAGAATCGCGCTACGCGCTTGCCTGTAACAGCTGGAGGCGACCCGCTTTAACGCCAAGGAGCGGGCTTCGCCCCTCCTTGAACCTCTCCCGTAAGAGGCGGTAGGAGGAACTGTTACCTCCAGCTGGAGGCTTGGCTCCTTCGGAGGGTTCTCGGCTGCTTCTAACGCGCTTGGGAGGAATCACGCGTCCTAGGGCTGGCGGAATCGAAGCGGCCATTCTTTCAAACGCTCCTCTCCCAATAGGAGTCTGGGCGTATTGGCCCTGTCTCTCCCTGCACCCGTACCCTCGGGCGCTCCAGGAAGCAGCGGATTTTAATCCAGTGAGGAGACGAGGCGCAGGGGAAGCGCGTCCGCCTAGTTAAGGCCCTCGGAACAGGAGGTCACGGAGGGGCGATAGCCCCTCTGTGGCTATAAAGCGGATTACATCCAGCTGTACAGGGTCGACCGCGCATGCCCCGAAGGGCCGTCCCCGTTCCGCGATCCCTTTCCCCGTGCGCTCCACGGACTGCCTTCCGCACTCTCCTTCCAGAATGTCTTGAACAGAACCCTGATGCGCCGTTATACATTTGACTTAATTCCCCTCTCAATGCCCCGGCCCGTTCCGATCTCCGAGATTCCCGGCATCCCTCCCCAGCGCGTCGCCCTGCTGAAAAAGATGGGATTGAACACCCGGGACGATCTCCTCTTCCACCTCCCCCGCCGCTACGAGGACCGCCTCGACCCGATCTCCCTCGCCATCGCCCCCGAGGGGGAACCGATCACCGTCGCCGCCAGGGTCATCCGCAGCAAGCTGAACCGCTGGCGCGGCGGGCGGGCCGTCTTCGAGGCGATCCTCCAGCCCCTCCACCCCGACGACCGCGCCGAGGGCCTCCGCGCCCTCTGGTTCAGCGCCTACTACCTGATGAAGTCGTTCGTCGCCGACATGGAGATCCTCCTCTACGGCAAGGCGAAGCGGGACAAGAACGGCAAGGGCTGGGTGATGACCCATCCCGAGTTCGAGATCATGGAGCACGACGGCGACGAATCGATCCACCTGAACCGCATCGTCCCCATCTACGCCCTCACCGAAGGGTTGCCCCAGCGGGCCCTCCGGCGGCTCCTCTACCGCGTCGTGAAGGAAATGCCCGTCCTCATCGACGATCCCCACCCCTTCCCCGACGACCTCCCGCCCCTCCGCGAGGCCCTTCCCCAGTCCCACTTCCCCGACTCGTGGGAAGCCCAGATCGCCGCCCGCCGCCGCCTCGTCTACGACGAGTTCTTCGTCCAGCAGTGCATCCTCTGCCGCCGCCGGATGAGCCGGGAGAAGATCTTCAAGTCCCGCGCCCAGGTCGCCGCCCCCTCCGCCAAGGGCAAAGCCGTCGTCCCCCCGCTCCACGCCGCCTTCCTCGCCACCCTCCCCTTCGCCCCCACCGGGGCGCAGGCCCGGGCGATGGCCGAGATCGACCGCGACCTCCAGCTCCCGACCCCGATGAACCGCCTCCTCCAGGGCGACGTCGGCTCCGGCAAGACCCTCGTCGCCGTCCACGCCATGCTCCGCGCCGTCGAGCGGGGCGAGGCCGCCGCCCTCATGGCGCCGACCGAGATCCTGGCCGAGCAGCACTACCTCAACCTCAAGCGGTGGCTCGACCCCCTCGGCATCTCCGTCGGCCTCCATACCGGGAGCAAGAAGAAGGGCGACCGCTCCCCGCTCGACAACGAGCCCCTCCTCCGCAGCCTCTTCGGCAACAAGGGCTCGATCACCGTCGGCACCCACGCCCTGATCCACGACGGCTTCGTCGCCGACAAGCTCGGCCTCGTCGTCATCGACGAGCAGCATAAATTCGGCGTGATGCAGCGCCTGGCGCTCTCCAGAAAGGCGAGCCATCCCGACATCCTCGTCATGACGGCGACGCCCATCCCGCGCACCCTCGCGATGTCGGTCTACGGCGACCTCGACGCCTCGATCCTCGACGAGCTGCCGCCGGGCCGGGGCAAGATCGTCACCGCCTGCCGGGGCGAGGCCGACCTTCCGAAGGTCTGGAAATTCATCCGGGACGAGACCGCCGCCGGCCGCCAGGCCTACGTCGTCTACCCCCTCATCGACGAATCGGACAAGATCGAGGCGAAGGCCGTCCAGAAGGAATACGAGCGGCTGAAGGTCGAGCTCGCCCCCGCCCGCGTCGGCCTCCTCCACGGGCGATTGAAGCCCGACGAGAAGGACGAGGTGATGACGCAATTCCGCAACAACGAGATCCAGGTCCTCGTCAGCACCCCCGTCATCGAGGTCGGCGTCGACGTCCCGAACTCGACGATCATGGTGATCGAGAACGCCGAGCGCTTCGGCCTCGCCCAGCTTCACCAGCTCCGGGGCCGGATCGGGCGGGGCGGGAACAAGTCCTACTGCGTCCTCGTCGGCCAGCCGAAGAGCGAGGAGAGCTGGCGGCGGCTGAAGGTCATGGAACAGACTACCGACGGCTTCAAGATCGCCGAGGAAGACCTCCGCATCCGCGGCCCCGGGGATATCCTCGGCACCGACCAGAGCGGCCTTCCGCCCCTCCGCTTCGGCGATCCGCTGCGCGACTTCGAGATGCTCCGCCGGGCGAAGACCGACGCGGAAGAACTCCTGCGCGTCGATCCGGAGTTGAAGAAATATCCGTCCCTGAAGGCGATCCTCGAAGGAGACGGGGCGCGACGTCAATCGCTGGCCTCAGTAAGCTGATTTCCTCCCCCAAGCACCCCTCTCCCAATAGGAGTCTAGGCGTATTGGTACTGCTACCCCTTCAGTACGTACCCTCGGGCGTACCGGAACCATCCGATTTTAATCCAGTGAGGAGATAAGGCGCAGGGGGAAACGCGTCCGCCTAGTTGAGGCCCTCAGAAGGGGACTGCCTGCGCGATAGCGCAATACCTCGTAAAGGGGAAACTAACTGGCAGGGTCGGGAGACAAGTTCCAAGAGGGGCAAAGCCCCTCTTGGGCTATAAAGCGGGTTACATCCACCTGTACAGGGTCGCCCTCGCAAGCCCCAAAGGGCCGCCCCGCTCCCATCGCATCCAACAAAAAAGCCGTTCCTTTCAGAACGGCCTTTCCACAATCGCAAAACTCCTAATGCCCCATCGCCCCGCCCAGCATCCCGCCGCCTTCCCACGACTGGGGACGGTTCCAGGGGATGCTCGAAACCTTGTTCCCGTTGCCGTCGACGTCGGAGGTCGACTGGGTGTCGTCGGGCTTCGCGCCACCGGCGCATCCCGCCAGGGCGAGGGTCGCGGCGGCGAGGAAAAGGAGGAGAAAGCGATTCATGCCTGGAACGTTAGAGAGCCAAGGCAGGGGAATCAATTCTGAACGTCGTCGCCAGGCTGCAGCTGGAGGGAGGGGTCCTTCAGCGTGTTCACCAGGATGTCGGCGACGGCGGTGTCGCCGTTGGTCGAGGTGACGCGGATGCGGCCGATGACGCTCTTGTTCCGGGAGACGATCAGCTCGCCGTTCTCGACGACGCCCTGCTTGTCGCCGATGTTGAGGACGACGAAGTTCCAGTTCCGGTTCACGCTGACGATCTTGCCGGAGATGCCGGGAGGCATGTCGCCGGTCACGCGGCGCTTCAGGATGTCGCTGAGGCGGTCGACCTCGGCCTTCTGCTTGGCGAGGGCGTCCTCGGCGACGCGCTTCGCCTTGTCGAGGTCGGCGACCTTCGCTTCGGCGGCCTTCGTCGCGTCGGACTGCTGGGAAACCTGCTTCTTCACGTCGTCGAGCTGGGACTGGGCCGCGGTCGCCTTCGACTGGGCGTCGGTCGCCTTCGTCTCGAGCTCGGTCGCCTTCGCCTGGGCGGCGGCGAGGTCGCGCTTCGTCTGCTCGACGCTCTGCTGGGCCGTGGTGAGCTGGCCCTTGGTGTCGTCGAGGCTCGACTTGGTCTGCTTCAGGTCTTCCTGGACCTTGCCGAGGGTCTTCTTCGTGGTGTCGAGCTGCTGCTCGGCGGCGGCCTTGCCGCTGAGGGCCTCGGTTTTCTGGCTATTGATCTGCCAGCCGAGGAATCCGCCGGCCAGGCTCAAAATGAGAGAAAGGATAAGTAAAATGCGAACGACCATCGTGAGAAATTAACCGAGTTACTACGTGTTTGTATAGAAAAAAACGCAACTATGGCGAAAGAGACAACCCCTATTTTTGCCACCTTTTTCGCGCCCTTTTGAACTCCTCCTCGAAATCGGCCGAGACCGCCCGCATCTCGGCCTCCAGCCAGTCCGGCGACATGCAATAGGCGCCGAGCGACTCGACCGTCGTCCGCTCCCCGCCGTCGGCGGTGATGACGGTGATGGCGCTGCGGTGCTCGGGCTTTTGCTTGGCGACGATCGCCTCGATCACGGCATCGGCGGTCTGCCCGGCGCGGGAATAACCGACGTTGATGTCGCCGGGCCGCTTCGGCTCGGGCGTCCCCTGCTTGCCGTCGAAGATGATCGTGACGTCGTAGGTCCCCATGTCGTGGAGATTCCGCATCCGGCGGATCAACTCCTCCCGCGCGTTCCGGGGCTGCCGCCGATGGAGGGCGAGGAGATCGGGCCAGCAATGGATCACGCTGTGGCCGTCGATGAGGAGGTAGCGGGACATGGCGGTCGAAAAAAGGGAGACGGCCTCCGGGCACAAAAAGAGGCGAAACCGGGAGCGCCGATTCCGCCTTCTCTGAGTCCTGAAAACTGAAAAGCCGCAGCTCTTACTTCTTCGCCTTTTCAGGCTTGGCGGCGGGGGCCGCCGTCTTCGCTGCGAGCTTCTTCCGCTTGAGGTAATTCTTGCGGCGGTTCTGTTTCTGGATCTTGTTCGTTTGCTGTCCCATCCCCTCTTGATAGGCGGAGAGTTCGAGTTGGCAAGCCCGGAAGAGAAGCTACAGTCCCCAAATGAACGCCGCCCCGGTCCGCCCCAGCCGCTGGCAGACCGGTTTTTTCCTCCTCTTCCTGGCGCTCGGCCTCCTCCTCGCCTACGGCAACAGCTTCAGCGGGATCTATGTCTTCGACGACACGGCCTCGATCTCGGACAACCCGACGATCCGCCGCCTCTTCACCTCCTTCTCGCCGCCGACCGAGAACGGCACGACCGTCGGCGGGCGGCCCCTCCTCAATGTCTCCTTCGCGCTGAACTTCGCGCTGAACCGGTGGCTCTTCGGCTCGGGCCTCGCCGTGGCGGGCTATCACCTGGTCAACCTCCTCATCCACGCCGCCGCCGCCTTCCTGCTCTACGGCCTCCTCTGGCGGACCGTGCGGCGGACTTCCTGCGCCCCCCTCGCGGTCCCCGCCGCCGCCGGGACTGCGCTGCTCTGGGCGCTCCACCCCGTCCAGACCGAATCGGTCACCTACCTCGTCCAGCGGGCCGAGTCGCTCGCCGGAACCCTCACCCTCCTCTCCCTCTACGGCTTCGCCCGCAGCGTCGAGGCCGATGAACGGCATCCCCGGCGCTGGCAGGGCCTTTCCCTCGCCGCCGCCGCCCTCGGCATGGCGTCGAAGGAAACCGTCGCCGTCCTCCCCGTCCTCGTCTGGCTCTACGACCGCGCCTTCGTTTCCCCCGACTTCCGCTTCCTCTCCCCGCTCCGCCGCCGTCCCGGCTATTACCTCGCCCTCGCCTCGACGTGGTCGATCCTCCTCCTCTGCATGTCCCTCAATCCGGGCCGGGGGAACACCGCCGGGTTCGAGATCGCGATGCCGTGGTGGAAATACGGTCTCTCCCAGTTCCACGCCCTCGCCCATTACCTCCGCCTCGTCGTCTGGCCCCACCCGCTCGTCTTCGATTACGGGACCGTCTTCGTCCCCCGGCCTCCCGTCTTCCTCGCCGTCCTTCCCTGGGCCGTCCTGATCGCTCCCCTCCTTTTCGTGGCCCTCCTGGCGGCGTGGCGGCGGCCCCGGATCGGTTATGCGGGGGTCTGGTTCTTCGTGATCCTTGCCCCCACCTCGACGATCCTCCCCCTCTACGATCCCGTCTGGGAACACCGCCTCTACCTCCCCCTCGCCGCGCCCCTGCTCCTGATCGTCCTCGGCCTCTTCCATTGGGTCGGCGTGCGGAGGCAACGACCGTTGCTGGCCCGGGCCCTCCTCGTCGTCCTCGCCTGCCTCGCCGCCGGGACGACTTTCGCGCGGAACTTCACCTGGCAGAACGAGGTCGCGTTCTGGAGCGATTCGGTCGCGAAGATCCCCGACAACCGCCGCTCGCAGAACAACCTCGGCACCGCCCTCTGCCATGCTGGGCGGCTGCAGGAGGCCGAGGCCCACCTCCGCCGGGCCTGCGCCCTTTCCCCCGACTACGCCGAGGCGTGGAACAACCTCGGCACCGTCTTCTACCTCGAAGGCCCCGCCCACCGCGCCGACGCCGAGGCGGCGATCCGCGAGGCGCTGCGGCTGAACCCGAAGTACATCGACGCCCGGAACAACCTCGGCTCCCTCCTCCTCTCGGTCGACCAGATCGGCCCCGCCTGGACCGAGTTCACGAAGGCCACCACCCTCGCCCCGACCCACCCCCTGGCCTACCTCAACATCGGCTACCTCTGCCTGAAGATCGACCGCCCCTCCGAGGCGCTCGTCTCCTTCGCCACCGTCCTCCGCCTCAACCCGGACCATCCCCGCGCCCACACGGGGATCGGCATCGCCCTCGCCCGGCTCCACCGCCCGGAGGAAGCCGCCTGGCACCTCCGCCGCGCCCTCGCCCTCAGCCCGGGGGACGAGGAAGCCCGGAACCAGCTGGAGCAGCTCCATCTCGTCGAGAAGAACCTTTGAGGGACTTTCAAGTCCCATCGGGTGCCGTCCCAGGTACCGACCCTGCTCCATTCCCCCCCTTCCCCCGTTTAAGGGCGGCGGCCGGCTTTCCCCGTACCGTCGGCGGGCATGCACCATCCCCTTCTCCGCCTGCTCCTCTTCTTTTTGCTCCTGATTCCCGGGGCGAGGCTCCCGGCCAAGACCGCCGTCCTCGATCCGACCGTTCAGGGCGCGATCCAGTCCGACGTCGACCTCGGCGGCCACACGTTGAAGAACGCCGTCATTGACGGCAGCGGCACCGTCACCCTCAACCTGCCGAAGGCGAGCTCCGGCACCCTCGGCGCCGTGAAGATCGGCAGCGGCATCGCCGTCGCCGGGGATGGCACCCTCTCCCCCTCCAGCGGCACCGGCCTCCAGAAGGGGAACGGCTCGGGCGGCTTCACCCCCGCCGCGGCGGGGACCGACTACGTCGCCCCGTCGCCCTCGCTCACCACGCAGGGCAACACCTTCAACGGCGCCTCCCAGCTCCTCCAGGCCGATGTCCGGGGCAGGCTCGCCAAGTCGGCGCTCGGCAGCGGAATCGGCGCGACCTTCCTCTTCGAGGGGGACTCGATCACCTACGGCCAATACCTCGCGACCCCCGCGACCCAGTGCTATTCGGCCCTCTTCGCCGCGCAACCCTTCGCCACCGGCTCCGCCGCGATCCGCAACGACGCCGTCTCGGGCAGTGACATCGCCGGGGCCTCCTCCCGCTACGCCGCCAACGTCTACCCCCACCGCCCGGCGGCGAGCGGCGGCGACGGCGGTCCGGCGGCCTACCTCGTCCTCATGATCGGGATCAACGACATCGCCTCGGGCAGCTCCGCCTCGGCCCTCCTCTCCGCGCTCTCCGCCTACACCGCGCAGGCCCGGACCGACGGCTTCACCGTCGTCCTCGCCACGCTCCTTCCCGCGGCCCGGAACAACACCGTCCCCCTGCGGGCCGTCTACGAGGCCTGCAACGCCGCCATCCGCACCCGGCAGGTGCCGTGCGACTACGTCTGGGACGCCGCCCTCGCCCTTCCGAATCCCAACGACACCGCCCTCTTCCCCGACAACCTCCACCCCTCGGCGGCGGGCCACCTCGCGCTGGCCAGCAGCCTGAACAGCCAGCTCCTCGCGGGCGGCCACCTCGTCGGCATCCAGCCGACCTCGCTCCCCGGCAACGTGATGAACTTCTCCCCGGTGAACACGAAGGCCCTGTCGTTCTGGTACACCACCCTCGACACGGGCGTGCAGAAGGACGCCCTCGATTTCATGTTCAACTTCACCAACGCGCAGCCCACCGCCGGGACGCCGTGGATCTTCACCAACCAATCGGACCTCTGCCTGAACTCGGCCGACAACACCCATGCCATCAGGCTCCAGGACGTGACCGGCGGCCCGATCGCGCTCGGCGGGGCGCTGAGCGGCGGGGCGGCCTCGTTCTCCGGCGTCGTCTCAGCCTCCTCCTTCTCCGGGTCGTTCTTGGGCTCCGGAAGCGGCCTGACAAACCTCCCGCTCTCCTCCCTCGCCAGCGGCAGCGCGGCGAGCGGGCAGGTCCTGACGTGGAACGGCGCGGCCTGGAGCCCCGGCACGCCCTCCACCGGCTATCTCCCGCTCGCAGGCGGGACGCTGACCGGCTCCCTCTCCGGCACCTCGGCCGCGTTCAGCGGAACCCTCTCGGCGGCCCCCTACGTCTCGGTCTCCGGGCTGATCACAAACTACGTCTCGGGCTCGGCGATGTACGGCTCGAACGGCGGCGGCGTCCTCATCGAATCGGGAGCCCCGACCAGCACCGCCTACATCAACTACTACTCGCACGCGCCCGTCGACATCGGCCACAACGGCGGGGCGGTCAGCATCGGCTCGGGCGGCCTCACCGTGGCGGGACAGCTCGACGGGCCGAACGGCGGCTTCACCACCGGAGGCGGCCTCCTCGCCACGGGGGCACAATTCGGCGTCCAATCGAGCCCCCTTTACGGATCGGCGACCGGGGGGTTCCTCATCGAGAGCAACACGTCGAACAATCCGGGATTCATCGCCCACTACGGGAGCGCCGATGTCCACATCGCCGACGGCGGCGGCGCGGTGACGATCGGAGGCGGGGGGCTGAGCATCGCCCCCGGGGCGACCCTCACCGTGAAAAGCGGGACGAACGCCCTCGCCGGGACCGTCACCCTCTCCTCCGGCACCGCGACGATCACCAGCACGGCGATCACCGCAAATACCGTCATCGTCCTCAGCCGGAAGACGGCGGGGGGAACGGCGGGAAGCTACGCGCCCCGCGTCGACGTCAGCGCCGGATCGGCGGTCGTCACCGGCCTCTCGACCGATACCGGCACCTACAACTGGATCGGCCTGAAGGTGAATTAGGCGGCTAAGGAAGATCCTTCCGGGCCAGCAGCCAGAGGAAATCGGAGAGCCGGTTCAGGTAGCGGACCGGGATCGGGCGGGCCTGGGCGAAGACCTCGCCCAGCGCCCAGACCCGGCGCTCCGCCCGGCGGCAGACCGCGCGGCCCAGTTCGACCGTCGCCGCGCCGTCGGAGAACCCCTCGACATCCCATTTCCGGAAAAGGATCCCCTCGGCCTCGAGGGCGACGATCCGGCTGTCGAGGTAGGCGAGGGCCGCGGGGCCGAGCCAGATTTTTTCCCGCGTCTCGGCGACGTCGGCCATCAGGTTGACGAGGTCCTCGCGGATCAGCGCCGCCTCGGAGCGGAGGATCGGATCGGTCGACCGGGCGATGGCGCAGGCGAGGACAGCGCTCAATTCGTCGATCTCCCCCAGCGCCTCGATCCGGGGATCGATCTTCGGGACGCGCCCGCCGCCGAGGAGCCCCGTCGACCCCCCGTCCCCCGTCCGCGTGGCGATGCTGCTCATGAGAAACCGGGGCGGAGGCTAGGCCTGGCTGGCTTCGTCTTCGTCGTCGTCATCGTCGTCCTCGATCTGCCGCCGGGTGGCCCGGGAGACGAAGGGACGGCAGAAGCCGTAGAGCAGGTAGCTGACGAAGACGACCGCCAGCATCCACTCGTAATACTTGATCGTGAGCGCGAGGACGACGACCGCGATGCCGAACTTCAGCGGGGAATGGGCCGTGCGGAAGCTGAACGACTTGAAGCTCGGATACTTGAACCCGCTGAACATCATCAGCGAGACGAAGATCAGGATCGCGACGAGGAAATACTTCCCCCAGCCCCGGTCGAGGGCGACGTCGGTCCCGTAGAAGTGGAGGATGAGGAGGGTGATCGACGAGACGAGCCCCGCCCCCGCCGGGATCGGGAAGCCGGTGAACTCGTTGCCCGGCCCCTTGTCCTTGTGCGCCACGGCGGCGAAGACGTTGAACCGGGCGAGGCGGAGCGCGCCGCAGACGAGGTAGAACCCGGCGATCAGCCAGCCGAGGCCGATGTCCTTCAGCACGATCTCGTAGACGAGGAGCGCCGGGGCGACGCCGAAGGAAACGATGTCGGCGATCGAGTCGAACTCCCGACCGAAGGGGCTCTCCGACTTCGTCGTCCGGGCGACCCGCCCGTCGAGGAGGTCGAAGATGCACGCCGCGAGGATGAAGTAGAGGCTGGAGAGATAGATCTGGATCCAGCCGGTCTCCGACATCATCCCGTTGGCCCGCTCGATGGTCCCCTGGAGGATCTTCAGGATCGCCATGAACCCGCAGAGCAGGTTGCCCGCCGTGAAGAGGTTCGGCCAAAGATAGATCTTCGTCGCGTTGTCGTCGTGGGGAGGCTGCGGCGTGCTCATGGGAAGGGACGGTTAGGCTAAGCCTGCTCCTTGAACATCTGGTCGAAGTTGGAAGGCGTCCAGCGGGCGAGCGGCGTCTCGCCGCCCTTCACCCGTTCGCCGACCTTCACCAAGACCTCGCAATGGAGCGGCATGAAGAGATCGGTGCGGGAACCGAAGCGGATCATCCCGATCCGCTCGCCGCGAACGACCTCCTGCCCCTTCTCGGCCCAGCCGACGATCCGGCGGGCGATCAGCCCGGCGATCTGGCGGAGGACGATCGGGCCGTGCTCGGTCTGGAGGTGCCAGTCCATCCGCTCGTTCTCGACGTGGCACGTCGGGTGGCGCGCATCGAGGAACTTCCCCGGGACGTGGACCCGGTCGACGATCGTCCCGCCGTAAAAGGTGCGGTTCACGTGGACGTCGAAGACGTTGAGGAAAACCGAAATCCGCTTCATCTTGCCGAGGCCGAAGGGCGACTCCTCGACGACCTCGACGTGGGTCACCACGCCGTCGGCGCTCGAAATCATCAGCGCGGGATCGTCCGGGGCCGTCCGCTCGGGATCGCGGAAGAAATTGAGGCAGAAAACGAAGAGCCCGATCAGCAGCCCGCCGACGATCCCCGCCCAAAGGCCGTGCAGGAAAAAGAGCGCGAGGAGGATCGCGATGCCGAGCGGAATGAGGATCTTGAAACTTTCAGTACGTGCGGAGGCCATGCGGGATCTTTTCTAGGGGGTGGGGTTGCGGGTGGCAAGCGGGCTTCTGGAACGCTCTGTGACAATTAGAGCCTGTCCTGCACTTTGGAAAGCCCGCGCCGGAGGGGCTGCGCCCCTCTCCCCTAGGCGTGCAATGCCGTCGCGTGCCTGAATGGCACGTAAGGCATTGCACAACAACGGGGAAGGGTCGTAGAACCCCGGCCCAAAGGGTTGCTTCTAAAAGGTTCTCCCTCGTTGCTCGCTCCTTGAGTGGCTTGCGGCCACACCGCGTCGCTCGCGCCTAGATGGAGAACCTTTTAGAAGCAACGCGGGCTTTCCAAAGTGCAGGACAGGCTCTACGCGACAGTGATCCTGCACCCGGCGTTGTCGGCCGTCGTCACGAAGGCATTCGCGGGAACCTTCGCCTTCTTCGCGGCGGCTTCCATCTTCTCCGCGACGGCCTCGGCCGCCGCCTCGCTGCCGTGGACGAGGGCCATCAGCGTCGATCCGGCGCCGCTCAGGTAGAAGCCGAGCGCCCCGGCCTTCTCCGCCGCCGCCTTCACCGGTTCCCAGCACGGGATGAGGGGGGAGCGGAACGGCTGGTGCCACCGATCCTGGAAGAGGCCGTCGAGCTTCGCATAATCCTTCTGGGCGAAGGCGACGGCGATCAGCGAGGCGTATTGGAGATTCGCGATGGCGTCGGCGAGGGCGACCTTCTTCGGCAGGACGGCGCGCGCCTTCTTCGTCTCCAGCTCGAACTCGGGGACGAGGCCGACGAACTTCAGGGAGGAGCCGACCTCGGTCCGATAGAAGCGGTCGGGCGTGCAGGTCGCGAAGCCGCCGTGGAAGGCCGAGACGGCGTTGTCCGGATGGCCTTCGAGGTCGACGACCAGGGCCAGGACCTCCTCGGGATCGAGGGGTTCCCCGGCCAGCGCGTTGAGGCCGGCGACGAGGCCGAGGCGGACCGTGACGCTGCTGCCGAGGCCCCGGGCGGGCGGCACCTGCCCGGCGATGTCCGCCTTGAAGGAAAAGGGATCGATGCCCGTCTGGTCGAAGAAGGCGATGGTCGTCTCGGCCGTCATCCCGCTCGCCGTCACCGATTCCTCGGTCCGGCGCACCGTCACCGTGTTGTAGATCTTGAGGGCGACGCCCATCGTGTCGAAGCCCGGGCCGAGGTTGGCCGAGGTCGCGGGGACGCGCACCGTGGCGCGGCTGGGGGAGGACGTTTTCTTGCTCATAAGGGAAAAAGGTTAGCGCCCTTCGGGCGGTTGGGGAGTCGAATTATAGTTGGAAAAATAGCTCTCGTCGGCGGGGATTTCCTTCTCGTCCCCGGCCTCGGCCTCCGTCTCTCGCCGCGGCGCGGCCTGGGGGCGGGGCGCTTCCCGGAAAGTCGCCCCCTGGGACGAAGACGGGGCCGCGGCCTGCTCCGGGCCGAAGACCCGCGCAAACCACCAGCCGCCGAAGGCCCCGCCCAAGTGGGCCCAATGGGCCGTCTCCGGCATCCAGCCGAAGAGAATGGAGGCGATCTCGAACCCGACCGCCACGCGGAAGAAGAAACCGACGCCGAGCCGCACGAAGCCGCGCACCCCGCCGACCTCGATGCGGGAGTAGGCCGCCATGAGGCCGAAGATCGCCCCGCTCGCCCCCATCAGGAGGCCGTCGGCTCCGGCCCCGAAGGAGCAAAGCCGCCACACCACCGCCGAGGCGAGGACCGAGGCGAGGTAGAGGCCGACGAACCGCGCCTTCCCGAACGCCGCCTCGACCGTCGGGCCGAGGAGATTCAACCACAGAAGATTCCAGACCAGGTGGAGCGGCAACCCGCCTTCGGCGTGGAGCCAGCCGTAAGTCAGCAGCGTCCACCACCGCCCCGCGCCGAGGGAGCGATCGGAGAGGCCGAAGCGGAGATCGAACGCCGAGGGAATCCCGTGCCCCGCCTGGAAGAGCTGGAGGAGGAAAACGGCGATGAGGCTCCAAATGAGGAGCCGGGTGAGCGAAATCGGTCGGGTCGCCATCGGATCCTCTTCTTTAACCGAGATCGGGAAGCGACCCCATGACCTCCAGCGAGAAGTCGATCGACGGCGCGCTGTGGGTCAGCGCCCCCACCGAGATGAAATCGACCCCCGTCTTCGCCACGCCGGGAATCCGCTCCAGCGTCATGTTCCCCGACGCCTCGAGCGGGCACCGCCCGGCGACGAGGGCAACGGCCTCCGCCATCGTCTCGTTCGTCATGTTGTCGAGGAGGATCCGGTCGACGCCGAGGTCGGCCAGGACCGCCACCTGCTCCAGCGTGTCGGCCTCGAACTCGAGGAGCGCCGCCGGGGCGTGGGCGCGGGCCGCCGCGATCGCCTCGGCCAGCTTTTCCCTCGGGAGGGAGGCGCCGTGGGCGCCGCCGCCGCTCTCGACCGTCCCGCCGCTCCACCAGACGAGGTGGTTGTCCTTCACGAGGAACTGGTCGTGGAGCCCCATCCGGTGATTGAGGCCGCCGCCGCAGGCCACGGCGTACTTCTCCAGCACGCGGAGGCCGGGCGTCGTCTTGCGGGTGTCGAGGATGCGGGCCTTGCCCCCGGCCAGGCTCACCGCGTCGGCGAAGGCGCGGGTCATCGTCGCGACGCCGGAGAGATGCTGGAGGTAATTCAGCGCGGCCCGTTCCGCCGTCAGGATCGCCCGGAGGGAGCCCTCGACGAGGAGGACCGTCGCCCCCTTCTCCAGCCGGTCCCCGTCGGCCACGTTCGTCGCCACCGCGAGGGGGGAGACCGATTCCATCGAGGCGAAGACCTGCTCCGCCACGGGGAGCCCCGCGAGGACGCACGGCTCCTTGCAGAAGATCCGGGCCGAGGCCCGGGCCGAAAGGGGGATGAAGACCGCCGAGGTGATGTCCCCCGGCCCGATGTCCTCGGTCAACGCGCGATGGACCGCCTCCCGGACGACCTCGGGCGCAGGGGCGGGAGGAGGAAAGGAGGCCATGCCCTAATATAACACCTAAAGCGGAAGCCCCGCCCTTACTTGTCGCTGACCAGCGTCCCGACCCGCTTCCCCATGACGACGTCGTGGAGGTTCTCCTCGCGGAACATGTCGAAGACGATGATCGGGACCTTGTTGTCCATGCAGAGGGAGAAAGCCGTCGAGTCCATCACCGCGAGGCGGTTCCGCAGGGCCTCGATATAGGTGATCTTGTCGTAACGCTTCGCGTCGGGGTTCTTCTTCGGGTCGGAATCGTAGATGCCGTCGACCTTCGTCGCCTTCAGGATCACCTCGGCCCCGATCTCGCTGGCGCGGAGGGCCGCCGCCGTGTCGGTGGAGAAGAAGGGATTGCCCGTCCCGGCGACGAAGATGACGACGCGCCCCTTCTCCAGGTGGCGGATCGCCCGGCCCCGGATGAAGGGCTCGGCGACGTTCTTGATCTCGATGGCGGTCTGGACGCGGGTCGAGATGCCGACGTGGCCCAGGGCGTCCTGGAGGCCGAGGCCGTTGATGATCGTGGCGAGCATCCCCATGTAATCGGCCGTCGTCCGGTCCATCCCGGCCTGGGAGGAGGTGAGGCCGCGCCAGATGTTGCCGCCCCCGATGACGATGGCGACCTCGATGCCCAAATTATGAATGGCGGCGATCTGCCGGGCGATCTGGAGGGCCACCGCCCGGTCGATCACATCCTTTTCTCCCGCAAGGACTTCTCCGCTCAGTTTCAGTAGAATGCGCTTGTAGGCGGGTGCGGCGTGAGGAGAGGAAGTCGTGGTGTCCATTAAAGGTGTAACGATCCGGGATGGGGGCTTTTTTGTCAATTCCGCGATAAAATCAGTTTGGATCGGTTGTAAATCAAGAAAACACCCCGGGGAAAACATTTATAACTTGCAATCCCCTCCCGGATCGGACTGTATAGGCGGTTCATAACCATTTGACCATGAGCAACCTGACCAAGAGAGACTTAGTAGTGCGAATCAGTGACGAGACCGGCCTCGTCCAGCAGGACGTGATGAAAGTCGTCCAGAAACTCCTCGACTCCTTCGCGGAGAGCATGGCCAAGGGTCAGACCATCGAACTCCGCAACTTCGGGGTCTTCGAGGTGAAGATGCGGAAGGCCCGCGTCGGCCGCAACCCGAACAAGCCCGAGAAGGACATCGTCATCCCCCCCCGCGCCGTGATCAAGTTCAAGCCCGGCAAGGAACTGAAGGCGATGCTCTCCAAGCTCACGGAGACCCTCGCCGCCCAGCCGTAGCGAAATGGAGGGGGGCTCGCCTCCCTCCCGACTCCCTCAAGTATAGTATACGAGGCGAGTAGACGATATTAAGGGGGGCGCTCATGCCCCCCTTATTCGTTCTCCGCCTCTTCACCCCCTCCCCTTTCCAGACCGTGCAATCGCTCCCCGGCTTTCGGGACTTCTATCCCGAGGATTACGCCTTCCGCCACCAGATCGTCTCCTCGTGGCGGCGCACGGCCCGCACCTACGGCTTCGTCGAATACGACGGCCCCCCGCTCGAATCGCTCGAGCTTTACCAGAAGAAGTCGGGCGACGAGCTCGTCGGCCAGCTTTACAACTTCGTCGACAAGGGCGACCGCCCCGTCTCCCTCCGCGCCGAGATGACCCCCACCCTGGCCCGGATGGTCGCCGCGAAGCACCAGCAGTTCCGCAAGCCGCTGAAGTGGTTCTCCGTCCCCCAGGTCTTCCGCTACGAGCGCGCCCAGAAAGGCCGCCTCCGCGAGCACTTCCAGCTCAATTGCGACCTCGTCGGCGAGGCCGGGATCGAGGCCGACATCGAGCTCATCGCCCTCCTCGTCGACCAGCTCCGCAACCTCGGCCTGACGGCGGAAGACTTCGTCGTCCGCCTCAGCGATCGCCAGTTCTGGACCCACTTCCTGAAGGAAAAGAACGTCCCCGAAGCCCAGTGGTACGAGGTCTTCCAGGCCATCGACAAATCGGAGCGCGAGCCGCGCGAGAAGATCGCCGGACGCCTCGACCCCCTTGGGTTGACCGACGCCGTCTACCAGGTCCTTGAAAACGGTGCCCCGTGGGAACGCCTCGACCTCGTCCTCGCCGGATTGAAGGCCCGGGGCCTCGACGGCTACGCCCGGGTCGATTTCCGCATCGTCCGCGGCCTCGCCTACTACACCGGCATCGTCTTCGAGGCCTTCGACCGCGCCGGGCAGCACCGCGCCATCGCGGGCGGCGGCCGGTATGACGACCTGCTGGAGAAACTCGGCAACGAATCCCTCCCCGCCGCCGGCTTCGGCATGGGCGACGTCGTCCTCGGCGACCTCCTGAAGGCGAAGGGCCTCCTCAAGACCGAGGACCTCCCCCCGGAGATCGACGCCTACGTCGTCATCCCCGACGAGGCCTACCGCGCCCGGGCGCTCGGCGTCGTCCAGACCCTCCGCGAGGCGGGCCACGCCGTCGACTATCCCCTCGTCCCGACGAAGATGAAGAAGCAGTTCGAGAACGCCGAAGGCCGCCGCGCCCGCTGGGCCGTCATCGCCGACGCGAAGCTCGAAAACAACCTCGTCGAGCTGAAGACCCTCGCCGACCGCACCCAGCGCGAAGTTTCCCTTTCCGACCTGATTTCCCAACTCTCCTAATTCCATCCCCATCGCCATGCCGAACACCGTCCCCGTCTACCGCACCCACCTCTGCCACGAACTCCGCGCCGCCGACATCGGCCAGACCGTCACCCTCTCCGGCTGGGTCAAGTCGCGCCGCGACCACGGCGGCGTCATCTTCATCGATCTCCGCGACCGCGAGGGCCTCACCCAGATCGTCTTCAACCCGGAGACGAACAAGGCCGTCGCCGACCTCGCCCACACTCTCCGCGACGAATTCGTCATCCGCGTCACCGGCAAGGTCGTCGCCCGCCTCACCGGCACCGAGAACAAGAACCTCCCGACCGGCGAGATCGAGATCGTCGCCTCCCAGCTCGACGTCCTCAACGCCTCCCTCACCCCGCCCTTCCCCCTCGACGGCAGCGTCGAGAACGAGGACCTCCTCCTCTCCCACCGCTACCTCGACCTCCGCCGCCCGGCCCTCTTCAACAACATCCGCCTCCGGCACCGGATCACGAAGGTCCTCCGCGACGGCCTCGACAAGCTCGGCTTCATCGAGGTCGAGACCCCCATCCTCTCGAAGAGCACCCCCGAGGGCGCGCGGGACTTCCTCGTCCCCAGCCGCCTCGCCCCCGGCAGCTTCTACGCCCTCCCCCAGGCCCCGCAGCAGTACAAGCAGCTGCTGATGGTCGCCGGGCTCGAGCGCTACTTCCAGATCGCCCGCTGCTTCCGCGACGAGGACCTCCGCGCCGATCGCCAGCCCGAGTTCACCCAGGTCGACCTCGAGGCCTCCTTCGTCACCACGGAGGACCTCTACGCCTGGCTCGAAGGCCTGATGCACGCCATTTTCAAGGAAGCGAAGGGGATCGACATCAAGACCCCCTTCCCCCGCATGACCTGGGCCAACGCGATGAACGCCTACGGCAGCGACAAGCCCGACGTCCGCTTCGGCCTCCGCCTCGTCGAGCTGACCGACGTCTTTGCCGAGAGCCAGTTCAAGGTCTTCCGCGCCGCCGCCGACAACGCGGCGAACGGGAGCGTCATCAAGGCGATCAACGCGAAGAAATTCGCCTCGATCACCACCGGCCAGATCGAGGACCTCACCAAGACCGCCCAGCAGTACGGCGCGAAGGGCCTCGCCTTCATCAAGGTCGAGGGCGGCGAGTGGAAGTCGCCCATCGTGAAGTTCTTCAGCGAGGCCGAGAAGAAGGCCCTCACCGAGCGCCTCGAGATCGAGGAGGGCGACCTCATCCTCTTCGGCGCCGACAAGTGGGAGACCGTCGTCGAGGTCCTCGGACGCATCCGCCTCCGCGTCGC
This sequence comes from Verrucomicrobium sp. GAS474, assembly GCF_900105685.1. Taxonomy (NCBI): domain Bacteria; kingdom Pseudomonadati; phylum Verrucomicrobiota; class Verrucomicrobiia; order Verrucomicrobiales; family Verrucomicrobiaceae; genus Verrucomicrobium; species Verrucomicrobium sp. GAS474. The sequence goes on along the minus strand of NZ_LT629781.1, from coordinate 2,146,562 downwards.
CGAGATCCTGAAGCTCGTCGACGACATCGACGCCCTGAACTTCCTCTGGGTCGTCGACTTCCCCCTCCTCCAGTTCAACGCCGAGGAGAGCAAGTGGAACGCCGTCCACCATCCCTTCACCCGCCCGAAGGCCGAAGACCTCGCCCTTCTCGACGATCCGGCCAACTACGGCAAGATCCGCGCCGAGGCCTACGACCTCGTCCTGAACGGCGTCGAAGTCGGCGGCGGCAGCATCCGGATCCACGAGGCCGACCTCCAGTCGAAGATGTTCACCATCCTCGGCGTCGACGAGGAGACCCAGCAGAGCATGTTCGGCCACATCCTGAAGGCCTTCCGCTTCGGCGCGCCGCCCCACGGCGGCCTCGCCCTCGGCCTCGACCGCCTCGTCATGCTCGTCGCCGGGGCCGAGACCATCCGCGACGTCATCGCCTTCCCGAAGAACAACCGCGGAGCCGATCTCATGACCCAGTCCCCCGCGAAGGTCGAGGCAAGGCAGCTACGGGAACTGCATATCAACACGAAGGTTTAGCCCCCCCGCCAGCGCACCTCTCCCAATAGGAGTCTGGGCGTATTGGCCCCGTCTCCCCCCGCAATCCGTACCCTCGGGCGTACCGGAACCATCCGATTTTAATCCAGTTCGGAGACGAGGCGCCGCCAAAGCGCGTCCGCCTAGTTCAAGCCCTCAGAGGGGGACTGCCTGCGCGATAGCGCAATACCTCGTAAAGGGGAAACTAACTGGCAGGGTCGGGAGACAAGTTCCAGGAGGGGCAAAGCCCCTCTTGGGATCGCCCCCAGCTGTACAGGGTTGACCGCGCCAGTCCCGAAGGGCACTCCGGGAAGACGGCGCAAAGGACGCGCTTTTCTCCCATGCGCCCCTCTCCCATCGATCTCTTTCCCAAGCGTTTCCTTTCCCCTAATGACACCGAAAATCACTTCGGAAATGCTTGTCCGGCCTCGAAATTGCTCTAGCTATTTAAAGGTCCGTACATTCCGATTTCATATCGCTTTTCCACCCTAATTTAACGACCCCTCCCATGCGCCGCACCAAAATCATCGCCACCCTCGGCCCTGTCTCCGAATCCCCCGAACGCCTCAAGGAAATGATGCTCGCCGGGGTCAATATCTTCCGGCTGAACATGTCCCATGCGAAGCATGATTGGGTCCGCAATCTCTGCACCTCGATCCGCGCCATCAGCAAGGAACTGAACCTCCACGTCGGCCTCCTCCTCGATACCCAGGGGCCCGAGATCCGCACCGGCGACCTCCCGAACAAGCTCAACCTGAAGGCGGGCGACAAGTTCACCTTCACCGTCCGCGGCGCGAAGCGCGAGGAAGAGTATTCCGTCGACGTGAACTATAACGACATGGTCGACGACATCGCCGTCGGCGACGTCATCCTCGTCGACAGCGGCGTCATCCGCATGAAGGTCCTCGAGAAGGAGAAGAACCACCTCGTCTGCGAAGTCCTCACCGAGGGTGTCATGGGCAGCCGCCGCCACATCAATCTTCCCGGCGTGAAGGTCAACCTCCCCGCCCTCACCGAGAAGGACATCGCCGACATCCTCCTCGGCATCGAGTGCGGGATCGACTACGTCGCCCTCTCCTTCGTCCGCGAGGCGAACGACATCCGCACCCTCCGCAAGCTCCTCGCCGAGAAGAACGCCTCCCACATCAAGGCCGTCGCCAAGATCGAGGACCAGCAGGCCGTGAAGAACCTCGACGAGATCATCGCCGAGGCCGACGGCGTGATGGTCGCCCGCGGCGACCTCGGCATCGAGTGCCCCTTCGAGGATCTCCCCATCATCCAGCGCCGCATCGTCCGGACCTGCATCCGGGAGAAGACCGCCGTCATCGTCGCCACCCACATGCTCGAAAGCATGATCCAGAATCCGATCCCGACCCGCGCCGAGATCACCGACGTCGCCAACGCCGTCTTCGAGCAGGCCGACTGCATCATGCTCTCCGGCGAGACCACCGTCGGCGCCTACCCCATCGAGTCGGTCCAGACCCTCGACCGGATCGCCAAACGGATCGAGGAGAGCGGCACCTCGGAACACCAGGGGACCATCGTCCTGAAGAGCGACCGCGAGTTCGTCGTCCGCTCTGCGGTCGATCTCGCCGACCGCGCAAACGCGGCCGCCATCTGCGTCTTCACCCGGACCGGCCACTTCGCCGAGGTCACCGCCGCCCTCCGCCCGAAGAAGTCCCTCATCTACGCCTTCTCCGAAGAGGAGGCGCTCTGCACCCGGCTGACCCTGAACTACGGCGTCCGCGCCTTCGTCCTCCCCTTCCCGCAGTCGCCGAACGAGACCGTCGTCCGCGCCGAGAAGTTCCTCCGCGACAAGGGCCTCCTGAAGAGCGGCGACAAGGTCGTCTTCATCTCCGACATCCGCCTCGACGACGAACTCGTCAGCTCCGTCCTCCTCCACGACGTCCGCTAGGGCGTCGAAAGGGGGCGAAAGGGAAGGAACAGCAAAGATTTTCGAAGGCTTTTCATGATGTCCCGGCACGACTTCCGCGGCTGGACCGCCCTCGTCACCGGTGCCTCGGCAGGGCTCGGCGAGGAGTATGCGCGTCAGCTCGCCCCGCTCCTCCAGACCGCACCCGGGGACGGCGGCCGCCTCCTTCTCGTCGCCCGCCGGGAGGAGCGGCTGGCGGCCCTCGCCGCCGCGCTGACCACGGCCCATCCCGGCCTCGCCGTCGAGGTCCTCCCCGTCGATCTCTCCGATCCGGCCGCCGTCTCCGCCCTTCTCCCCCGCCTCGCCGAGGCGCGGATCGATCTCCTGCTGAACAACGCCGGGCTCGGCGATTCGGGCCTCTTTGAGCTGACCCCGGCCCGCCGCGCCGAGGAACTCCTCCGCGTGAACATCGAGGCCCTCACCCGCCTCACCCTCCACCTCCTCCCCGGCATGGTCGAACGGAAGCGGGGGGCCATCGTCAACGTCGGCTCCGTCGCCGGATTCCTTCCCCTTCCGTCCCGCGCCCTCTACGCGGCCTCGAAGGCCTTCGTGAACAGCTTCTCCGAGGCCCTCTACTGGGAGCTGCGCCCGCTCGGCATCACCGTCACGGCGATCTGCCCCGGCCCGGTGCCGACCGAGTTCTTCCATGCCGAACGGCGCGACACCAGCACCCCGCCCCGGTGCGACTGGCTCCACCGCCGCCTCCATATCAGCGCCGCCCAGGCGGTGCGGGAATCGTTGCGGACGGTCCTGGCGGGCAAGCCCCGCTTCGTCCCCGGCGGCCTGATGCGGTTCCTCTCCTTCCTCCTCCACCGCGTCCCCCTGGCCCTCCTGCGGGTCGGCTACTGCGCCCTCACGCCGGTCTATACGCGGGACCGAAAGTAAGGCTCCCCCTCCCGCTCTCCGGGCAAAAAGAAACCCGCCGAACATTCGGCGGGTTTCTTTTTGGGAGGGAAGCGTGCGGCGTCAATGGCCGAAGATCGCGTTGCTCAGGTCGTGCCGCGAGCCGGAGGAGAGGCCGCGGTCGAGCTGCGGGGGCGGCGGGACGTTGACGCCCGTCGAAATGCCGCTCGCGCCGATGACCGAGGAGGAGCCGGGACCCATGACCGTTTCCTTGCCGTCGCCGCCGCTCGACGCGGGGGTCGTGTTGTTGCCCATCGTCGCGCTCTTCTTGTCGCTCTTGCGGTCGCCGCTCGACGACTTGCCGCTGCTGTCGCCGCTGGTGCTTTCGACGCTGTCGGTCGGCTTCGTGTCGCCGGTCTTCACGTCGTTGACAGTGAGGCCGCTGTTCGTCGTGGAATTGGCCGAGTTCGACGTCACCGTCGGATCGGTCTTCTGGACAGTCGTTATCACCACCGGCGTGTTGCTCACCGGAGTCGTGGTGGTCGTCGTCGAACCGGAGTAGCCGGTGATGTTCGTCGTCCCGGTCGCCGAGATCGTCCCGAAGGAGCCGATCGACGTTCCCGAGGCCGTGAGGGTGATATCCCCGGTCACGGTCAGGGAGAGCTGCCCGGTCACGACGAGGGCCGAGCTTCCGGTGACGCTCTCGCCGAAGGTGCCAGTGAGGTTGCCGATGACCGTGCCGGTCAGGTCGGGATCGTTGACGCTGACGAGGGTGACGTTGCCGGTGACCCCGTCGAGGTTGACCTTCGAGCCGGAGATCTTGATCGTTACCGTGCCGACGTTGCCCGCGACGGTCGTCCCGTTGGCGTCGACCTGGAGGGTGCCCCCGCCGCTCAGGGACTGCATGTAGGTGTAGCCGGTGTAGGCCCCTTGAAAGACGGCCCCCGTAATCAGGCTGCTGATGTCCTGGCCGACGTTGACCGTCCCCGTCGTGCTGCCGAGGTAGACCGTCCCGCCGTCGGTCGTGAAGTTGGAGAGGGCGGTGAGATCGCTGCTGGTGATGTAGGCCTGCCCGCCGGGCGCCGTGACAGGATCGACGGCGAGGGTTCCGCCCGCCGTGTGGGTCTCGATGTGGAGGGAGCCGGAGCCATAGGACGGGACGGAGAAGCTCGCGCCGCCGATGCCGATATGGCCGTCGGACTTGAGCGTGATCGTGTCGGTCGAGAGGAGCTTCGTCGTCAGATCGGTCGAATTCGTCGTCCCGAAGATGCCGGGGCCGGAGAAGGTCAGCCCGGTGGCCCCGTCGATCGTCGTGTTCGCCGAATGGACGACCGAGAAGTTGCCCGAGATATTCTGGATCGTGATGGTCGATGCCGAGGCCAGGTTGATGCTCGTCGCGGCGGTGATCTTGCTCGCCGAGATCGCGATCGGGCCGGTGGCGCTCATGGCGGCGGTCGAGGTCGCCGCCACCGTCGAGCTAGACACCGAGATCGTCCCCCCGGAGTTGAGCGTGATATTGCTGCCCGACACCGTGGTCCCCGTGATCGTGAGCGCCGTGGCCGCCGTCATCGCGGCGCTCGAAGTCGCCGTCACCGCGCTGGAGACGACGACCGAATTGCCGGTGGAGGTCAGCGCGATATTGCCGCCGGAAAGGGCGCTGCTGACGTAGACCGCCGCCCCGTTCGTGGCGCTGAAGGTCCCGGTCGCCGCGTTGAGGATCGTCCCCCCGGCGTAGGAGTTCAGGTAGAGGTCGCGGCCGTCGCCCGTCGCGTCGAGGTAGACGTCGCCGGTGGTGGCATGGGCGGTGACGGCGAGGGAGGCGCTCGGGCTGGCTCCGGGGGCGCCGAAGACGACCTGGTTCCCGCTGGTGCCAATCGACCCGGAGGTCGCGTTGAAGTAGGCGGTGTTCCCGACATGGAGGAGGCCTTGGCCGGCGGAGATGCCGGCGATGCTCCCCTTCGTATTCACCAGGGAGAGATCCTTGGCGTAGATCGTGCCGTAATTGAGCGAGCCGCCGGTCGCGGGCGTGGCGGAACCGACCTTGATCGTCACCGTGCCGTAGTCGTTCTGGATGAGGGAAGCCCCGGTCATGGAGAAGCTGCCGCCCGCCCCCGTCGCATTGGCCGTGATGGAGAAGCCGTTCGCCTGGTCGACGTTGGTGAAGTCGATCGTGCCGTTGAGGTTCACCGATTGGTTGGCCGTGACCGAGAGGGCGTTGGTGCCGAGGTTGGAGATATCCTCGTAGATGCCGGAGCTGCCGTCGTCGGCGGAACCGTCGCTGTGGTAGCCGATGAGGACGTTGCCGCCCGCCTCGATGGTGAGCGTCCCGTCGCTGACGGCGTCGGTCGAGATCAAGGTCCCGTTCCCGACCGAACCGTGGCTGAGGTACAACGAGCCGGAGAGGGTGATGTCGCCGGTCGCATGGAGCTTCAGGTTCCCGTAGGCGCTGATAACGCTGTCCTCGATGGCGATCTTGTTCGCGTAGAGGTTGTCGTTCGCCTCGTCCATCGTGACGTGGGACTGGGAGAAGGTGAGCGTGCCCGCCGTGATCGTCGTCCCGCCGTCGAGGCTGCCGATGTTGATCGTGCCGAAGCCCGTCATCCCGTCGACCCAGAGGGTGCCGAGCGAGGCGGCGGCGTCGCCGACGCCGACGCTGGTCAGGCTTGTGGGGGCGATGCTGAGCGTCTCGGTGCCGTAGGCTCCCCGGAAGACCCCCACGTTGGACGAGTTATTCTGAAGGATCTGATCGTAGCTGATGGTCGAGCTCTCGTAGGAGGCCGTGGGGTAGAGGATGCTGTTCGCGCTCACCTTGATCGCGCCGTTGGTCGCGGAAAGGTAGGGGATGAGCGAGGGCGTGCTCAGGTCGCCCTTGCTCGCCGTCGCGACGAGGGGGGTGGAGGTCGTGAAGGCGAGGGCCTCGCCGGTGCCCGAGGAGTAGGCATTCACGTTCAGCACCGCCGAGGTCCCGGAGACCGAGGCGTAGGAGCCATCGCGGAAGGTGACGCCGTGGTTGTTCGCCCCGCCGCCGAGGGAGGTGCCGGTGATCGTGAGGGAAGTCGTTCCTTCTCCGTAGGGATTCGTGAGGCTGACGGCGGCGCCGTTGTCGATCAGGACGCCCGAGGAGCTGTCGGCGGAGGCACTCCCGGTGCCAGTGATGTGGATACCGCCCGAGGTGACCCCGGAAGCACTGACGTTCGAGGCGGAGATGAAGACGCCGTGGCTGTTGCTCACGGTATTGCTCGTCGCGCCGCTGACGCCGGTGATCGTGATCACGCCCGAGCCGCTGGTGAAGACGTTCGAGGCGGTGCCGTCGTAGGTGCCGCCAGAGACGCTGAAGTTGCTGATCTCGACGCCCATCCCGCCGTTGACGTTGGCGCTTTTGCCCTTGAGGGTGATGCTGCCGGTCCCCGCGTTGATCGTGGAGCTGAGGATGGCGACGCCACCCAAGGTAACCCCGGTGTGGCTCGAATTGTAATTGGTGGCATTCTCGACCGCGTAGCCGGTGCCGTCGCTCCCGCCGCCCATCACGACGCTGCCGCCGAGGGTGGAGATCGTGCTGTCGATGACGTAGATCGAACCGGTTCCGGTCCCGGTATTGTTGGCGTAGAAATTGAGATTGAAGGCACCCGTGATGCCGTTGCTCGATTCCCAATCGACGCCGCGAACGTAAATGTCCTGGCCTGCGGAGAAGGTCGCCGTGCCCTGGCCATACAGGCTGTAGTAGCTATCGTCGAAGACGATGTTCCCGACCGCCGTGAAGGTCGCCGTGCCGCCGCTGCCGAGGTCGAGATTGCCGGCGGAGAACTCGATGTCGTGGAGGGCAGTGAGGGTGGCGGAGCCGCCGTTCAGGGTGCCGTTATTGACCTGGAGAGTCCGCGAATCCTGAGAGTCGATATAGGCGACCCCCGTGCCCCCCACGGTGAAGTCGAGGGAGAGGGCATCGCTCGAGCCCGCGCCGTCGCCGATCAGGATGTGATTGCCCGAGGTGCCGAGGGAGCCCGAGGCCGTGAGTTGGATTTCGTAACTTGCGGTGAGTTTGCTGCTCGTGTTGAGGCCAACAATGTCGCCACCGTTGTTTTCCAACGTGATCCAACCATCGTCGCCCAGGGAGGTGATCTTGGAATAGGTGATCGTACCGGTCCCGCCATAGCCGCTGCCACCGAGGGTGATCTTGACGTGGCCCCCGCCGCCGTTGATCTCGCTCGTCGAGGACATCGTGATATCGGCGATGCTGGTCTCTTCGGTCTGGCCCGTGGTCAGGTTGATGTCCATGCCCGAAATGTAGTTGCCATTGCCGTAGTTGCGGGCCGCGCCCGCCGTCGTGATCGTTCCGTTGATCCTCATGCCGCCCCGCGCCTCCATCGAGATGGCGTACCCTTCGGGATAGTAATTCTGTTCCAGGGACTGAATCGTGACACTCGACGCCGTCAAGCCGTCGGCCCCGTAACCGATGACGATATCGCCGTCGTAAGTCATGACGTAGAGATTGGAAGCCGCATAGCCGCTCTCCGTCGAGTCGGCCAACGTGATGTTGCCGCCGAGATAGATATTGCCGTTGTTCGACACGATCTCCGTAGAACCGACGCTGGTGATGTCGACGCCGATACCGATCGTTCCGTCGGCGCTGATGTAGACCGCGTCGTCGTAGTCCTGGCTGATGCCGCTGAGGCTGCCCGACGTGAGTGTGATGGTGCTGTTGTCGGAAATCAGGGAGATCTTGCCGCCCGAAACGATCAGGCCTGCGCCGGTCGTGGCGATGGCACCGCCCGCCTCGAGTTGGAGGGAATCAGCGCCGTAATTCTGCAAGTTCGACATCGTGACGGTGAGCCCGTCGAGGGTGATGTTCCCGACCGCCGCGTAGGCCGAGTAGACGGATCCGCTGGAGTTGTAGACATCGGTGACGGCGGAGCCGGTGAGGGCGACGGTGTGGAACTCGATATTGCCGTTGTTCGAGACGAGCGAGAGGCCGTAATCGCCCGACCACGTGACGTTGGTGAGGATGACGTTGCCGTCGGCGGTGAGGGTCAGGGTGTGGAGGCCGGTGATGCCCGACTGGTGGGAGCTGGTGACGATGATGTTGCCGGAGGCCGTGACCGTGACGTCGTTGTCGGCGAGGGCGGCGAAGAGGGAAGCGGTGGAGATGTAACTGGTCGAACCGGCCGCGCTGAAGTCGTAGGAGGTGGAGTCGGAATAGGAAACCGTATCGGTGACGCTGTCGCCGATGTCGACGTCGGTCGGATCGAGGAGCCAGACGCCGCCGCCGGTGTTCACGAGGCCGACGGCATCGAGGTAGACCTTGCCGCTGGTCTCGACCCAGCCGCCGTTGCCCGCGCCGACGCCCTTGGCGCTGATGGTGCCGTAGAAGCGGGTGGTGCCGTCGGACCAGGCAACGACGGTGCCGCCCTTGCCGGAGACCGTGGCGTCGGCCTTGATCGTGGTGTTGGCCCCGATGTAGGTCGCCTTCGAGTTGTAGACGGAGGGATCGCCGGTGCCGTGGGCGCTGCCGCCGACGTAGACGGTACCGCCTCCGAGGGCACCGCTGGCATCGATGCTGCCATGATCGTAGAGGGCGACATTATCGCCGCTCAATTCGACCAGACCGCCAAGGCCGGTCGTGCTGCTGGCATCGACGACGCCGTTGACGAGGGTGGTGCCACCCGATCCGCTCTGGACTTTGATGGTGCCGCCGCTGCCGTCGGCGTTCTTGGCGACGAGGGTGCCGCTGCTGCTGAGGGTGCCGCCCGCGGCGCTGAGGTGGACGACGCCGTTCTTGGCCGTGGCTCCGGTGGCGCGGACGACGCCGGTGTTGTTGATGGCGAGGCTGTAGAGGTTGCCGGTGGCTTTGAGGTCGGCCTGGACGGCGTTGATGATGCCGCTGTTGTTGATGCCGGTGCCGGCTCCACTGCTGAGGCTGCCGCTCCCGACTCGGACGAGGCCGCCTTCGGGGACGCCGGTGGTGAGGTAGAGTTCGTCGGTGGCGTAGAGGCCGACGAGGCCGCCTTTGCCCGCGACTTCGCTGGCGTTGACGGTGCCCTGGTTGTCGATGTGTTTGGCGATGAGGTAAACATCTCCGCCGACGGCGTTGATGGTGCCGAGGTTGGTGATGGCGGCGGTGCTATTGCCGACGAAGTGCATCGCTCCGCTCCCGTTGTTGGCGATGAAGTCGGCGTTGTTGATGTCGAGGGTGCTCGCCATGAACCCGGCGGTGTTGACGATGCCGGTGGCGCCGATCATGACGCCGTTGGGGTTGATGAGGAAGACTTTGCCGTTGCTGCTCAGGGTGCCGTAGATCTGGGAAAGGTTGGTCCCGACGACGCGGTTGAGGACGGTGCTGTTGGCGTCGCTCTGGATGAATTTGGTCAATTCCCCAGCCCCGATGCTGAAGTCTTGCCAGTTGATGACGGCTCCGTTGCTGTTGACGACGGTCAATGTGTTGCCGCTGCTGCTGATGTTGGCGCTGCCACTGACGACGTCGCCCCCGGTGGGGTTCGCCCGTAGCTCCCACGGGGTGACGCTGAGGCCCACCATGATCCCCAACAAAAAGATACCGGCCAGCTGCCCTAGCTGGCTTTGCCCGTACCGGGCCCCTTTGAATCCTTTCATGTCCTGTTTCCCTTTAAATCAGTGATTTGCAATCGGTTAAGTGAATCGCGTTTCGCCGATAGGGAAGCAGGTACCGGGCCGAATGGCAATGCTCAATGTTTTTCGCCCATTTCGTTAGGCGAAAAACAATAAGTAGACAGGGAGAAAAGCCCCGAAGGGGCTTAACGCGAGGCGATCTGTACCTGGGGCTTCGGCGCGAGGGGGGCCAGGGGGCGGCCGAAGGAGACGAAGCGGCCGGAAACGTGGGTGAAGCCCAGGTTCTTGTAGTAGCCGCCGACCGAGGCGGTCGGCTTAAAGACGTAGACGTCGGGGCCGCTCCCCGAGGTGTTGAAGAAGCCGCCGCCCGATTGCGAACCGGCCATGAGCCACTGGTTCCGGTTGTTCTTGCCGAGATAGATCATGACGTGGGTGATGTTCGGGTCGCGGCGGGGCTTGTAGGTGTTCTCCCAGAAGAGGAGATCGCCGACGCGGAGATGGGTGTCGAGCCAGGCGACGTCGGGCTTGCCGTCGGCGTCGAGGGGGGCGTCCCAGGCGCGGCCCTGCTGCTGGAGGTCGTAATACTGGTCGGAGGCGGTCCGCTGCATCGAGATACCGGTGACCTTGCGGTAGAGGTAGCGGCTGGTGTTGGAGCAATCCATGTCCCAGGCCTCGTCCTCGCCGGGCGGGGTCCAATCCTGGTCGTAGCCGACGCCCTTCACGGCGAGGGCCTTCGTCTCGGCGAGAAAGCGGCTTTGGAGCTCGGCCTGGCTCGAAACGATCTTCCCCTCCCCGGTGCTGGAGACGGGGACGACCGTCGGGACGGGGGCCGAGACGGCGGGGGCAGCGGAAGGAGCGGCAGGCGTGGCGAGCGCGACGGGAACGGGCTGGGCGCGGCGGATTTCCTCCGTCGCGGGGGCGGCAGAAGCGGCGGAGAGGCTCTTCCCCTCGGAAGGAACCGTGAGGGCGGTGCCGACGGCGATCTGGTCCGAAGGGAGGTGGTTGGCCTTTTTCAGGGCCTCGACGGTGACGTTGCACTTCCGGCTGATTTTCCAAAGGGTATCCCCTTTCTGGACGGTGTAGGTCTTGGCAGGGGCGGCGGGAGCGGGGACGGCAGCCGGGACCGCCTTCGCCGTGGCGACGACGGGGAGGGCCTTCGGAGCCGCCGCTTCAGAAGCAGGGGCGGGAGCAGGAGTCGGCGCGGGCAGCGGGATCGCCGCCTCGTCGCCAAGGGGGCGGTAGATGCGGACTTCTTCGGCCCCGGCATTCCGCGGCAAGCCAGTGAGCCCCAGGGCGATCCCGAAGGCCATGACGAGGGAGAGGGAACCGGCTTTTTCGATCATGGACTCTAATTTTACTTAGAGTACGTAAAAAGTCAACTCTTTCGAGTGTACTGAGGGACTGAAGAAGGTGGGGAACTCGTTCCATCCAAGCGCCATGAAGGCGCGGACGCCATCGGGGCCCGCTCAAAAAAACTCAAGGAAGGGGATGGTACCGCTGGTACCACGACCACGCGCCCGCCCAGTCCCCGGCCCCGGCCCGGTCTTCGGCCATGTAGTAATAAAGATAGCCCGGGCAGCCGTCCAACCGGACGAGCTGCTGGAGGAGGCGGGAGGCCGAGACGCTGTCGTTGGAGTTCCGGGCGATCTGGAGGAGGTAGATCCGGGGCTTGATCGCGTTCGGGTTGAGCTTCGCGTCGAGGGAGAGCTGCTCCTTGGAATCGGTCGGGTCCATCTTCGGGAAGGGAGGGAGGGGGTCGCGCTTCCGGGCCATCTGGTAGGCCTTGCGGGGATTGCCGCTCTCGGCGTAATACTTCGCGGCGATCGTCCAGCCGGCCGCCTCCCACGAGGCCGAGGCCTCGATCCGGGCGACGAGGTCGGGGAGGTTCCCGATCGTCGCCCAACGCTGGAGGATCTGGCCGAGCTGCGCCGCGTTGATGAACCGGAGCTCGCTGTCGACGGCCATCAGCCGCTGGAGGACGATGGCGGCGTCCTCCCGCTCCGCGTGGGAGAAGTAGACGAGCTGGAGGGAGAAGTTGTCCCCCGCCATGTTGAGGAGGGCGGGGCGGAGGAAGACGTTGCTGTAGGTGTTCTCGACGATGTTGTCGTAGATTTTCGCGCGGTCGGCCCCGGGGCTCAGCTTCAGGGCCTCGGCCTCGATGGAGAGGCCGTAGAAGGGGCGGACGGGATACCAGAGCGTCGCCTCCCGCAGCCGGATGTCGCTCCGGGCGGGCTGGAGGGAGCGGGCGACGAGGAAGTCAGCCGCGGCGGCGTCGAAATCGCGCTTCCCGGCGTAGCGGGATTCCCCGCGCAGGTAGTAGAGACGCCAATCGAGGGGCCGGACGGCCAGGGCGCGCGTGGCGTCCTCGTCGCTGCGGAGGTAGTCCTTCGCATCGCGCTCCGCGATGGCCCGTTCCTTCGCCTCGGCGGCGGCGCGGGGGGGCCAGAACTTCCCGCCGCCGGGCATCACCCAGAGGGCGCCGACGACGACCAGCGCCCCGCCGAGGAGCCGCAGGAAGTACCGCGCCCCGCCCCAGAAAATGAAGTGGGGGATGACCTTCGGCCCCTTCGGGACCATCGAAGGCTTCCCCGGCGAGGCGAGGGCCGAGCCGAGCAGGAAGAGTCCCGGCAGGAGCGAGCCGAGGCGGTGCATCGGCACCTCGAAGGCCCCGTGGATGAGGAAGGAAAGCGAGGCGATGATCGCCCCGGCGTGGAGGCTGCGGGCCGAGCCCCGCCGGACGGGGAACCAGGCCCCGGCCCCGAGGATCAGCCCCGCGAGGAAGACGATGAGGCCGATGAAGCCGCACTCGCCGAGGGCCCACATCAGGTCGCTGTCGGGATGGAGGACGGTCATCCCGTTTTCCGAGAAGCGGCGGAACATGGCGAAGATCGGCTCGAAGTTCCCGATGCCGATCCCGAAGAGGGGGATGTGGCGGATCATCCAGAAGACGTCGCGGGCCATCAGCATCCGGAAGTCGGCCTCCATCACCGCGCCCGAGAGGCGCATCGAGAGGACCCGCTCCACCAGCGTCCCGCCGAAGGCGAGGAAGAGGGCGAGGAAGGCCATGATGATCGCCGTGATCCGGCCGCCGAAACGGAGGCTCCGGGACTGGATCGAGATCCAGACGAGCCACAGGAGGCCTCCGCCGAAGAAGAGAGCCATCCCGCCGCGCGAGCCGTTGCAGATCAGCGCCACGAAGATCAGCACCAGGGCGGTGTAATGGAGCGTCATCCGCAGCGGCGACTGGTGGAGCCGCTGGAGGGCGCCGACCAGGGAGCAGATGCCGCCGAGGGCGAGGAGGTTGCCGAACTCGTTCCGGTTCGGGAACGGGCCGAAGGAGGTGTGGATCGCCTGGTTCCACCAGGGGAGGAAGCCCCCGAGGAAATGCTGGACGAGCGCCAGGACGGCCATCGTGGCGCAGGCGAGGGAAAAGATGGTACTGAGCTCGAGCCGGTCCTCCTCCTCGGGCTGCTCGGCGAGGCGGACGGCGAGGAAGACCCAGCCGCAGAGGAAGAAGACGGCGGCGTCGGCGCTCATCCACGGCTGGGGCGTGACGAGGTTCCCGAGGTCGATGTGGCCGCCGCTCTCGAGCTGGCTCCGCCACGCCCCGGCCAGGAGGGAGCCGTGGGCCAGGGGGAGGAAGCTGAAGAACGGGGTGACGAGCAGCAGCCCCATCCCGAGGGCGAGCGGGCGCGAGGGCCAGCGCGCCGGGGGGAAGACGGCCATGTAGAGCCCGACGGCGGCGACGATCCAGCCCGCCTCCGCCTCGGTCCAGCCGCCGCCGAGGAAGCACGGCAGGAAGGCGAGACCGAGGAGGAGCCAGATGCGGAAGGAAAGCATGGAGGGGGGATTCAAAAAATAAGGGGTGCCGATTCGATCCGGCTATTGCCAATTCCGTTCCGTACCTTAGCGTAATTCCCGACGGCAAGGGCAGCGGCAACCTCTTCAATCAGGAAAGACATCGTGTTCACGCAACGGGCAAAAGGTTTATACGGACTCGTCCTCGCAGGCCAGATCGTTTTATCGCTCCTCCTCTTCGCCGGCTGCGCGGCGCTGACCGTCTTTTCCGACCTCGTCGACAGCCCCTTCTTCCTCCAGCAATACGGCGTCTACGCCTTCCTCGTCGTCCTCGCCCTCGTCGCCGAGGCGGCGACGCGGCCGGAGAAGGTCCACCAGATCCTCACCCCCGACCTCGTCGAGAAGGAGCGCCTCGCCCGCCGCCAGATCCTCTTCGTCCTCGGCCTCCTCGTCCTCTTCCTCGTCGGCGCGAAGGACAAGGCCGTCTCCCGAACCTTCCTCGTCGGCTACATCCCCTCCCTCTACGCCCTCCTCCTCGCCTCCCACTACTTCGTCCCGATCAAGCTCAGCCGGATCTTCTTCGACGGCTCGCGGGAGGAGCGGATCCTCCTCGTCAGCCTCGGGGACGAGCCGGTCCACCGACTCCGCCTCTTCCTCGAATGGATCCGGACGAAGTCGTCCCTCGGCCTCCGCATCGAGGGCTTCCTGAGCGCCGTCCGCCCCCCCGCCCCCGAGAACGGCGGCCATGGGGAGGAGATCCCGTGGCTCGGCGACACCTCGGAACTGGAAGCGATCCTCAAGACGCGGACGATCCAGATGGTCGTCCTCACCGAGATCCCTCCCGGCGAGGAGCAGCTGCGGGAGATCCCCCTCCTTTGCGAGCGTTACGGCGCCCGCCTCCTCATCGTCAGCAACCTCTCGGAAAAGCTCCACCATCCCCTCACCTACTTCACCGACGGCGGCTATCAGTTCATTGCCCTCCGGGAGGAGCCGCTGGAGAATCCCTTCAACCGTCTCCTGAAGCGGATCACCGACGTCGCCATCGCCTCGGTCGCGGTGGCCCTCGTCCTCCCCCCGGTCTGCCTCTTCGTCTGGATCCTCCAGCGGCGGCAGTCGCCCGGCCCCCTCTTCTTCCACCAGGAACGGACCGGCCTTCGCGGGGAGCATTTCTACATGCTGAAGTTCCGCACCATGCGGAACGACCACGAGCTGGCCACCCTCCAGACGAGCGTCGGCGATCCCCGCCTCTATCCCGCCGGGGCATGGCTCCGCCGCTACAGCCTCGACGAGGTCCCCCAGTTCTGGAACGTGCTGCGGGGGGAAATGAGCATCGTCGGGCCCCGCCCCCACTTCACCGTCCACGACGAGACCTTCGCCCCGTTCATCAACAGCTACCGGATCCGCGCGGCGATCAAGCCCGGCATCACCGGGCTCGCCCAGGTGCGCGGCCATCGCGGGGCCGTCCACACGGAGAGCGACCTGGTGAAGCGGGTCGAGAGCGATCTCTTCTACCTGGAGAATTGGTCCCTCACGCTCGACTTCGTCATCATGATGAAGACGGCGTGGCAGATGCTCTCGCCGATCCGGACGGCCTATTAGGCCTCTCCCCTTCTGTCCGTCCGATCAGAACGCCACGCTCGTCCGGAGGCCGAGGACGTCGGCGTCCTTCGCGCCGTCGATCCCGCCGGGGGTGAAGATGTGCTGGTAGTCGGGCTGGAGGGTCCACCACGGCGTCAGCTGGAAGCGGTAGGTCGCCTCGATCGTCGTCTCGGCGACGTAGGGATTCGCGGCGGCCCCGGTGGTCAGCTGATAATCGCTGTAATTCCCGCTGAAGCTCGACCGCGTGACGGCGACGCCGAAGACATCCTTCTCCCGGTCGGGGACGAACCCGGCGAAGTTGAAGCCTCCATCGACGTACCAGTCGACCGCGTTTCGGTCGGCGCTGCCGTGTCCGGCCCGGGTGTAGACCGAAATCGCGGCGTCTCCCCGGCGGTAGACCTGCTGGTCGATCACCCCGTAAAGGAGGGCGTCGACCCCGCCGCTGACCTTCGTCCCGGTCCCCGCGGCGGCGGCGGCCTGGGATTGCCACGAGTTCCAGTTGTGGGTGTGGACGAAGGAGCCGAATTTGTAGGCTCCCTGAAGGCGCTCGGCATGGTCGGCGTTGAGGAGGTAGCCCGCCTCGGTGAAGATCGCCGCGCCGCTCTCGCTGTTCAGGTGGAAGTCGGTGCCGTGCTTGTTCGCGGTCTGGCTCTCGGTGTTCCCGTCGTAGATCCCGGCCATGACGTAGACGTCGGAGCGGGGCTGGGCCCGGAGGCGGACGCCGGGGGCGGCCATCGGGTAGGAAGGCGGATTGTAGGGGTTCGTGAGGTTCGCGCTGAGGAGGGTGAAGGCCCCGAAGGTCGAGTTCAGGAAGAGCGCCCCCGTCGAGGTGGTGAAGAACTCGGCGTCGGCCGCCATCTCCCCGACCCGCAGCGAGAGCTTCTCCTCCAGGAAGGTCTGCTGGAACCAAAGCTCCTGGAGGCGGACGGTGTTGTAGGCCTGGATGTTGCTCGTGTTGCCGATGTCACCGAGGTAGGGGGGGCTGAGGCCCGGGCCGCTGGTCCAGAGGCCGTTCACGTGGAACGTCGCCCCCTTCCAGCCGTCGACCATCTTGCTGAGATCGACATCGACGGGGACGTTGAGCAGCCCGGCATAACCGAGCCCCCGCCCGACGCCGCCGCTGCTGTAGCCCGCACCGGAACCGCCGCCGAGATTCCCCATCAGTTCGGCCGTGAAGAGGGGGGTGATGACGATCCCGTGGTCGGAGAGCTTCGTACGGTAGCCGCCGAGCTCGCCGAGGAGGGTATCCCGGTGCCAGAGGTCGTCCGCCTCGGTGGAGGGGGCGGTCGAGGCTTGGGCTCCTGCCTTGGTGCTTACCACCTCCGTTCCCGCGAAGACGGGGAGGGAAAGGAGCTGGAAAGCCAGGCCGAGGACCGCCACCGCAGGGAAGGCATGCTGTTTCATCAGGTGTCGCCATTGAAGGTGAAAGAGAGGAATCGGTCTAGCGTGTTTGCCAGGTTGCCCGGGAAACCGGGTAATAATCCCCAGCTTGCCCTGCCCCCTCGATTGCCTCTAATCTCCACCCTCCATCTTTATGAGCGAATCCTACATTCAAGACCTCTTCGCCGAGCGCATCGGCGGCAACCGTTTCGGCAAGGACACGGCGATCTACAAGTTCGAGAAGATCAAGCGGGCGAAGCGCGCCGCGCTGGCCGCGAACCCCGGGACCGAACTCTTCGACCTCGGCGTCGGCGAGCCCGACGAACCGGCCTTCCCCGAAGTGATCGAGGAGCTCTACAAGGAGGCGAAGAAGGCCGACAACCGCGGCTATGCCGACAACGGCGGCTCCCCCCTGAAGGACGCGGCGGCCCGTTACCTGAAGAACGTCTGCGGCGTGTCGGTCGATCCCGAAACCCAGATCGTCCACTCGATCGGCTCGAAGGCGGCCCTCTCGATCCTCCCCGCCGCGCTGATCAACCCCGGCGACGTCGTCCTCATGACGGTCCCCGGCTATCCGGTCTTCGGCACCCATGCGAAGTACTACGGCGGCGTGGTCCACAACCTTCCGCTGCTCGCCGCGAACCACTTCCTCCCCGACCTGAAGTCGATCCCCGCCGACGTCGTGGCGAAGGCGAAGGTCCTGGTCATCAACTACCCGAACAACCCGACCGGCGCGAGCGCGACGCCCGAGTTCTTCGCCGAGGTCGTCGCCTTCGCGAAGGCGAACGGCATCGTCGTGATCCACGACTTCGCCTACGCCGCCCTCGTCTTCGAGGGGAAGCCGCTGAGCTTCCTCGCCACCCCCGGCGCCCTCGACGTCGGCATCGAGCTCCATTCCGCAAGCAAGAACTTCAACA
Organism: Verrucomicrobium sp. GAS474; assembly: GCF_900105685.1. NCBI lineage: Bacteria > Pseudomonadati > Verrucomicrobiota > Verrucomicrobiia > Verrucomicrobiales > Verrucomicrobiaceae > Verrucomicrobium > Verrucomicrobium sp. GAS474. The sequence goes on along the minus strand of NZ_LT629781.1, from coordinate 2,128,987 downwards.
TGACCGGCTGGCGCTGCGGCTTCGTCGCGGGCAACGAGCTCCTCGTGAAAGCCTACGCCACGGTGAAGGACAACACCGACTCGGGCCAGTTCCTCGGCATCCAGAACGCCACGGCCTACTGCTTCGACCATCCCGAGATCACCCAGAAGATCGCGGCGAAGTACTCCCGCCGCATGGACCTCATCGTCCCGGTGCTGAAGCGCCTCGGCTTCGACGCGAAGAAGCCGAAGGGTTCCTTCTTCCTCTACGTCGCCGCGCCGAAGACGGCGACGGCGAAGGACGGCGGCAGGCAGTTCGCCTTCGCCTCGGGCGAGGAGTTCTCCCAGTGGATGATCACGGAGAACCTGATCTCGACCGTCCCCTGGGACGAGGCCGGGGCCTTCGTCCGCTTCAGCGTCACCTTCATCGCCCAGGGCGAGGAGGACGAGAAGCGCGCGCTGGCCGAGATCGAGAAGCGGCTCTCCCGCTTCACGTTTGCCTGGTAGGATAGACTAAGCTGATGATTGCGCCCCGCGACGGATTCTCCGACCTGGACATCCGCGTGGGGCGTTTTTTTTCGCCCGAGGGGCCTCTCGGCGAGGCCCGTAATTTCGAGCTCCGGCCGGAGCAGACCCGGATGGCCGAGGCCGTCGCCCGGGCGCTGATCGAGCGCCGCCACCTCGTCGTCGAGGCCGGGACCGGGACCGGGAAGAGCCTCGCCTACCTCGTCCCCGCGATCTATCACGCGCTGGAGGAAGGGCGGCAGGCGATCCTCTCGACCCACACGATCAACCTCCAGGAGCAGCTCTTCCTGAAGGACATCCCCCTCGTCCAGAAACTGATCCCGCAGGAGTTCACCGCCGTCCTCCTGAAGGGCCGCCAGAACTACCTCTGCCCGCGCCGCCTCGACCGGGCGATGCGGAACGCCGAGGGGCTCTTCGCCACGGCGCAGACCGAGGAGCTGAAGCGCCTCTGGGAATGGCACCAGAAGACCGAGGACGGGACCCTGGCCGACCTCGATCCCGCGCCCGACATGCTCGTCTGGTCCCAGGTCTGCTCGGAGCCCCACGTCTGCACGCCCCGCACCTGCGGCGGCGAGAACAGCCGGTGCTTCTACCAGCGCCTCCGGCTGAAGGCGCAGACGGCGCAGGTGCTGGTGGTGAACCACTCACTCTTTTTTTCCCTCCTCGCCGCCGAGGCCGAGAGCGAGAACACGCCCTCCGACGAGGAGGGGAACGGCTACCTCTTCCACAACGACTTCGTCGTCTTCGACGAGGCCCACACGATGGAGAACGTCGCCGCCCGCCACCTCGGCCTCACCGTCTCCCAGTCCCGGCTCCGCTTCCTGCTGAACCGGCTCTACAACACGAAGACCCAGAAGGGGCTCTTCCAGGTCCTCCAGCGCGGCGAGGGGGCGAAGCTGGTCGGGGAGACCCACCACGCCTCCGAGGATTTCTTCGCGAAGGTCGAGGGGGCGACCCCCTTCAACCGGGGGAACGAGGTCCGCATCTCGAAGCCCGGCCTCGTCGAGGACACCCTCTCCTATCTCCTCCTCCGCATCCACCGGACCCTCATCGAGGCCCTCGACGACCTGGAGGAAGACGGCGTCGGGGAAGGAGAATCATCGAGTGGAAAAAGCGATCTCCGCCTCGAGGTGAAGGACAGCGCCCAGCGGATCGCCTCCTTCAAGAACGGGATCTCGGAGTTCCTCACCCAATCGCGCGAGGACCACGTCTACTGGGTCGAGCGGAGCCCGAAGTACAAGGAGATCCAGCTCGTCGCCGCCCCGACCGACGTCGCCCCGCTGCTGAAACGCCTCGTCTTCCGCCCCGGCCAGACGGCGATCATGACGAGCGCCACCCTCGCCGTCGCCCGCGACCTCCACTTTTTTCAAAAACGGATCGGGGCCGACGAGCCCTCGGTCGAGTCGCTGAAGCTCGATTCCCCCTTCGATTACGCGAAGCAGATGCGGGTCTATATCCCGCGCAAGATGCCGGAACCGAACTCGGGCGAGGACTACGAGCGGGCGCTGGCGCGGTGGATCGAGCACTTCGTCCTCGAGACGGAAGGTCGCGCCTTCGTCCTCTTCACCAGCTACAAGCTCCTCCTGGCCATCGCCGACCGGATGGAGCTCTTCTTCCGCAACCACGACTTCACCCTCCTCCTCCAGGACGGGAGCCAGCCCCGGCACAAGCTGCTGCAGCGTTTCCGCACGGGAAAGAAGGCCGTCCTCTTCGGCACCGACAGCTTCTGGCAGGGCGTCGACGTCCCGGGCGACGCGCTGGGCAACGTCATCCTCACCCGCCTCCCCTTCGCCGTCCCCGACCATCCGCTGACCCAGGCGCGGCTGGAACGGATCGAGCTGGAGGGAGGCGATCCCTTCCGCGACTACTCGCTCCCCGAGGCGATCCTGAAATTCCGCCAGGGCGTCGGCCGATTGATCCGGACCAAGCAGGACACCGGCATCATCGTCATCCTCGACAACCGCGTCCTCTCGAAGACCTACGGAAAAGCATTCCTGAACATGCTCCCCAAGTGCCCCGTCGAGATCCTAGATCAGCCCTAAGGCCCCCTCTCCCAATAGGAGTCTAGGCGTATTGGCCCCTCTCTCCCTATCGCTCGCACCCTCGGACGCTCAGGGAAGCAGCCGATTTTAATCCAGTTCGGAGACACGGTGCCGCCCAAGCGCGTCCGCCTAGTTCAGGCCCTCAGAACAGGAGGTTCCAGGAGGGGCAAAGCCCCTCTTGGGCTATAAAGCGGGTCGCCTCCAGCTGTATAGGGTCGACCGCGCCAGCCCCAAAGGCCGTCTCACCTCCAAAAACCAAAATTGACAGGTATCCTTATCATCAGTATAACTGAATAAATGACCGAAATCGAGCAGACCGCCATCCGCCTCCGCATGGCCCTCCGCCCCATCCTCCGCAAAGCCCGCGCCCTCTCCCACCCCGACGGCCCGAACGAATCGCAAAAGGACATCCTCCTCCGCCTCGACGAACGGGAAAAAATGACCCCCAGCGACCTCGCCGCCGCGACCCAGCTCCGCCCCCAGACCATCGGGCAGACCCTCGACTCCCTCGACCGCCGCAAGTGGATCGTCCGCTCCCCCCACCCCACCGACCGCCGCCGCATCCTCATCTCCCTCAGCGCGGCGGGCCGCCGCGTCATCGAGAAGGGCCGCGACCGCCGCCAGGCCTGGCTCGCCTCCGAGATGGCCAAGCTCTCCCCCGCCGACTTCAAGGCGCTCCGCGCCGCCCTCCCCGCCTTCGAGCAGATTGCCGCCGCCTCCCGAATCCGCACCCCATGAAAACCACCACGCCCATCGATCCCGCCCGCACCGCCCTCGTCCTGATCGATCTCCAGAAGGGGATCCTCGCCATCCCCGCCGCGCCGCGCTCCGGCGCCGAGGTGGTGCAGAACGCCGCCCGCCTCACCGAGGCCTTCCGCAAGGCCGGGGCGACCGTCGTCCTCGTCAACGTCGGATTCTCCGCCGACGGGGCCGACCGCCTCCAGCCCGAGGTCGACGCTCCCGCCAAGATGCCTCCCCTTCCTCCCGACTGGATGGAGCTGGCCCCCGAACTGAACGCCCAGCCTTCCGACCTCCGGATCACGAAACGCCAGTGGGGCGCCTTCCACGGCACCGAACTCGATCTCCAGCTCCGCCGACGCGGCATCACGAAGATCGTCCTCGGCGGCGTCTCGACGAACATCGGCGTCGAGTCGACCGCCCGCGCCGCCTACGAGCACGGCTACACCCTCGTCCTCGCCGAGGATGCCATGGCCTCGGGCAACGGCGCGGAGGCCCACCGCTTCGCCTGCGAGACGATCTTCCCCCGGATCGCGGTCGTCCGCTCGACGGAGGAAATTCTGGCCGCCCTGGCCCCGGCATGAGGCTCTTCCTCCTCATCGTCCTCTCCGTCGCCCTGGCCCTCGTCTTCCGGGCGCTCCACCTCCCCGGCGCGTGGCTCTTCGGGCCGCTCGCCGTCTCGGCGCTCTTCGCGGTGCGGGGATGGCAAGCGGTCTCGCTCCCCCTTCCCCTCTACCTCGCGGCCCAGGCGGTGATCGGGACCTCCCTCGCGGGGAGCTTCCCGCCGGGGGTCTTTCCGGAGTGGGGGCGGCATGCGGGGCTCTTCGCCTTCGCCGTCCTCTTCATCCTGGCGGCGAGCCTCCTCAACGGCCTCCTCCTCTCCCGCCTCACGCGGCTCCCCCTCATCGTCTCCCTCCTCGGAACGATGCCGGGCGGGGCCGGGGCGATGACGGCGATGAGCGACAGCCTCGGGGCCGACACCCGCCTCGTCACCTCGATCCAGTATGTCCGCATCCTCCTCGTCCTCGGCACGCTGGCCATCGCCGCGCCGGTCCTCGCCCACCTGCCCCATCCGGCGTCGGGGCAGCCTGCGGTGGCCGCGTTGGTCAGGCCCGTCGCACCGTTCTCCGGGATAGGCCTCCTCGTGACCATCGCGCTGGCGGCGACGGGGTGGCTCGCGGCGGCGAAGACGCCGATTCCCGCCGCGGCATTCCTCGTCCCCATTTCGCTCAGCTTCGCCCTGGGCCCGCTCGGGATCGCCGTGAAGCCTTCCCCCTGGCCCTGGCCGATCCTCGCCGCCGCCTACATGGCGATGGGGTGGCGGATCGGCGGACGCTTCCACCCTTCGACGATCGCCACGCTGCGGCGCGTCCTCCCCGCCGTCTGCGGCACCACGGCGCTCCTCCTCCTCGCCTCGGCGCTCCTCGCCTGGATGATCGCCTGGCGGATGGACGTCGACCTGCCGAGCGCCTACCTCGCCGCGACGCCGGGCGGGCTCGATTCGGTCGCCGCCGTCGCCGCCGATCTCCACGGGGAGACCGCCGTCGTCCTCGCGATGCAGTTCGCCCGGCTTCTCTGCGTCCTCGCCTTCGGTCCCTGGCTGGCCCGGGGCGGGGCCCATTGGATGAGGACGCCGCCGCCGATGAAACCCAACCCCACCCCCACGCCATGAATCCCCTCCCCCACCTCGCCCCATTCTTTGCCGGAGCCTTCCTCTGCAATGCCCTGCCTCACCTCGCCGCCGGAGTGAGGGGGGAGCCGTTCCCGACCCCGTTCGCCAAGCCGCGGGGCGTCGGCGACTCGAGCCCGGTCGTGAATTTCCTCTGGGGGTTCGCGAACCTGGTCGCGGGGCTGGCGCTGCTGCGCGCCCATCCCTTCGCGCTCGGGATGCGGCTCGACGGCGCGCTGTTTTTCCTCGGGGTGTTGCTCCTCGGGACGGCGATGGCGTGGCGCTTCGGGGAGGTGAGGCGGAACCGGAAGTAGGGCCCTACTTATCCAATTCCTGCAGCGCCGACTGGAGCCGTCCGTCGAAGCACTCGGGACAGATCCCGTGGCTGAAGACCGCCTCGGTGTGGGCGGTGATGTAGTGCTCCACCTGCTGCCAGTAATCCTTGTCGTCCCGGATTTTCTTGCAGTACATGCAGATCGGAAGAAGCCCGGAAAGCTGCTTCACCTGTCCCAGCGCCACCTCCAGCTCGGCGACGCGGGCTGCGAGGTTCTGCTGGAGGAGGACCATCTTCGCGCCGATGCCGACGCGGGCGAGGAGTTCCTCCCCGTTGAAGGGCTTCGTGATGTAATCGTTCGCCCCCGCCTCGAGGCCGGCGACGATGTCGGACTTGGCGTCGCGGACGGTGAGGAGGATGAGATAGAGCTGGTCGGCGTTGGCGACCTCTCGCGCCTTGCGGCAGACGTCGATCCCCTCGAGGCCGGGCATCTGCCAGTCGATGAGGCCGACGACGGGGCCCTTCTCGGCGGCGGCGGTGAGCTTCGCGAGGGCCTCGGTGCCGTCCTTCGCCTCCTCGATGGCGTAGCCCTTCGTGGAGAGGAGGGAGACGAGGAGCTTGCGGTTCAGCTCGTGGTCGTCGGCGATCAGGATGGGGACGCTCATGGGTTCTCTCGGGCTTTCGCGGGGTCGGTGGCTTTCTTGTAGAGGCGGGGCAGGATGATCGAGAACGTCGTCCCATGGCCGTAATCGCTGGCAACCTCGACCCGTCCCCCGTGACCCTCGACGATCTTCTTGACCAGCACCAACCCGAGACCCGTTCCCGGATAATTCCGGCTCGCGCCCGAATCAAGCTGCTGGAACTCGACGAAAAGACGAGAGAAATCCTCCTTCTTGATGCCGAGGCCGGTGTCGCTGACCCGGATCTCGAAGAAGCCGGCCTCCGCCGCCTGGGCCTGGACGAAGATCCGCCCGCCGCTGTCGGTGAACTTGATCGCGTTGGAAAGGAGATTGTAGAGCGCCTGTCGGATCTTCAGGAGATCGAGGGCCACCTGGTCGTCGCCCATCGAGAACTCGGTCTCGACGATCAGCCCCTTTTCGGTCAGGAGCGGGCGGAGGACGCCGGTGACCTCCTCGACGAGGGCCTTCACGGAGAACGACTCGATGGAGAGCTCGAGCTTCCCGGCCTCGATCTTCGCCAGGTCGAGGATCTCGTTGATGAGCCGCAGCAGGTGCTTGCCGCTCGCCTCGACGTCGCGGAGGAATTCCTTCTGCTTGTCGTTGAGCGGCCCGGGAGTCTCCCCGGCGAGGAACTGGGAGAAGCCGATGATGGCGTTGAGGGGGGTCCGCAGCTCGTGGGTCATGTTCGTGAGGAACTCCCCCTTCAGCCGGTTCGCCTCCTGGGCCTTGCGGCTCTCCTCGCGGAGCTGGTCCTCGACGTTCTTCTTGTCGGTGAGGTCGTGGGTGAACTTCGTGAAGCCGAGGAGCCGCCCGTCGTCGTCGCGCAGGGCGTTGATCGTCACCACGGCCCAGAACGGCGTCCCGTCCTTGCGGATGCGCCACCCCTCGTCCTCGTAGCGGCCCGTCTCCTCGGCGATCTTCAGCCCCCGTTCGGGCTTCCCCTCGGCGATGTCGTCGGGACGGTAGAAGACGGAAATGTGCTTCCCGAGGAATTCCCCTTCGGAATAGCCCTTGATCTGGGCGACGCCTGGATTCCACGAGACGGCGTGCCCCGTCGCGTCGAGAAGGAAGATGGCGTAGTCCTTCACGTTGTTCACCATGAAGCGGTATTGCTCCTCGCTGTGGCGGAGCTGTTCCTCGATCCGCCGCCGCTCGACGATCTCGCGCTGGAGCCGCTCCCGGGCGGCGTCGGCGACGGCCGTCTTCGCCCGGGCCTGCTGGAACGCGCGGACCGAGAACGCGAGGGCCAGGGAGAATCCGAGCCCCAGGAAGAGGATCAGCCGGGGCAGGCCGCCGCCTGCCTCCTCCTCCATCGCCGTCGTCGGCGAGACGGTGAGGACCCACTGGTGCCCGCAAAAATCGAGCGTCGCCTGCGCCTGGACGCTCTCGATCGCCTCGGCGAAGCCGGTGGAGAGGTAGACCGGCTCGTCCTCCTCGCAGATGGCGACCGAATAGGCGGAGAACCCGGCCGAGGAGAAGACGCCGTGGAAGAGGTCGCCGGTCCGCAGCACGGCGACGATGAAGCCGTCGAAGCCCTTCGCCGGGAAGAGGGGGCGGTAGACGAGGAAGCCGCGCCCGCCGAGCATGAGGTCGACGGTCGGGGAAAAGACCATGCACCGGTCCCGCCGCGCCCGCTCGAGCGCCGGGGCGGCGTTCCAGAAGCCGACCTCGCCGACGACCTTGCCGCCGGCCTTCTGCGCCCCCGTCGTCGGCACCGCCCAGCGGAGCCGTCCGGCGACGTCGATCCATTCGATCGCGAGGAACGACTCGAGCGCCCCGGTGTGCCGCGTGGCGTCACTCTCCCACTCGTCGCGGGGCGTCCCGTTCCGCTCCTCCCAGCGGAGGGCGATCCGGTCGATCTCCTGGATCCGCGCGTTGACCCGCTCCACGATCTGGAGCTTCAGCGTCTCGGCGACCAGCCGCGCCTTGGCCTCCATCTGGTGGTAGTGGTCGATGCGGAGCCCCTCCCAGACCAGGATGACCGAGAGGGCCGAGGCCGCGCCCGTCAGCAGCGGCAGCCAACGGGAGTGGAGGAGTCCGGCCTCGCCCCGCCGCCCCTCCAGGTTCATCTCGACCGCGAGGATCGCGATGCCGAAGAGGACCAGCCCCCACGCGGTATGGAAGGCCATCCCGATGTAATTCCCCCAGGTGTAGAGCGAGACGAAGCCGACGAAGTAGCTCATCAGCTTCAGCAGGCAGACGAAGAGGATCACCATCGCGCCGAGCCAGACGAGGGGGGAACGGACGGCCTTCGGAACCCGGGACGATCCGGTGATCATGAAAAGCCCGCCCATGACGATCCAGCAGAAGGCGGTGACCGGGGCGGGGCGCCCGTGATAGCCGTTCGGCAACGCGGGGAGAAAATCGATCCAGCGGTTGATGGGGAAAAGGGTGCCGAGGAGGGCCTCGCTGAGGACGGCCAAACCGATCCAGCAGACGAACGCCCCGATCACCGACGCCACCCTCCGCCATTCCCCCAGCAGCGCCAGCAGCCCCATCCCCGAGAGAAGGAAGACGAGGGCCGTGAGGTACTGCATCTGCGGGTAATCGGGCCGGATCTGGACCAGCTCCTTGATCCCGAAATGCCAGCCGACCATGACGGTGATCCCGAGTAGGAGCAGGAGAAGGCCGATGCCGCCCGCGACCCAGAAGAAGATCCGCCACGCGGGGATGCGCGGGGGGCGCGGCGGAAAAACGGAGGCGGGAGCGATGGCGCTCATGCGGGTCCCCTCAGCCCCGTTGTGTCGTCAGCCAGCGGCATGGGCGGCATCAGCAACATGAAAGGGAGCCTGTCCCGAAGCGATCCCAGCGCAATAAAAAACGCCGCATTCCCGGGGAAATGCGGCGTTGGGAAAAGGAAAGGCGGAAGGGCGATCAGAACTGCGTCGTCGCGGCGGGATTGAGGTTCGGGACGACGGGGGGATTGGGGATGGTCGGCGTGGTCGAGGCGAGGGTCGCCGTGGTCGTCCCGGTGCCGTTCGACTTCGTCCCGTCGGCGTTGATCCCGGTGGCACCGGCCGTGCCGACGGCGGCGACCGAGGCGTCGGAGGGCGTCGAGGTGACGTTGGAGAGATCGACGCCGCCGGTGGTGGCGGGGCTCGTCGCCGCCGGGGTGTTGGCGACGGTCTGGCCGTTGACCTTCACGCTGCCGCCGCCGGAGGAGGTCACCGTGGTCTGGCCGTTCGAGGCGACCGTGACGTTGACGACGGAAGGGGAGGTGGCGCCGGGCGCGGGGGCGGCAACCTCGACCCGCTTGCCGTTGATCGTGAAGCTCACCGGGGCGGTCGAGCCGGGGGCGGGGGTGACGCTGAGGGAGGCATTGCCGGAAGCGTCGTTGCCGAAGGTGATCTGGATCGCACTGCCGCCGACGGTGAGGGTCTGGGCGACGGTGCCGGTCGCGACGGTCGCGACGACCTTGCCGTTGGCATCGGAGACGATCGCCTTGCCGCCCTCGATCTTGATCGAGAACTCGGCCTTCTTTTCGTCGGCCGCGAAGGCGGGCGTGAGCGAGAGCATCATCGCCACGGCGAGGACGGCCACGCCGAAACCGATCTTGGAAAACGAGAGAAGGAAGGTTTTCATATTCGGGGGGGTAATTGGGTACCAATTTCCCTCCCCGACTCTGAAAAGACAAGCCCTATTTTCCCCTAGAGCGGCATTCGGACTGATCGCGCCGGGTCTCCTTTCCTGAAGGATTTACCCGAGACCTACCTTCAGGCCATCAAGGCCTTAGAACGGAGTCGTCGCCGCCGGATTCAGGTTGATCGTCACCGTCCCCGTGGTCGGCAGGAGGGTGTAGGAGGCACCGAGGGCGTTCGGATCGTCGCCGTTCGCCTTGTAAGGAACGGGCGTCTGGGCCGAGGTATCGCCCGGAACGGTGTCGATCCCCGCCAGGTTCACCGCGTTCAGCGGGGCCGCCGAGGAGGCCGCGACGGTGGCGACCTGGCCGTCGACCTTCACGGGGGCGTCACTGCTCGAGGCCTCGATCCGGGTCTGGGTCTGCCCCGCCACGTTGGAGACGGTGATCGTGACCGCGACCGGCAGGCTGCCGATCCCCGCGCCGCGATCCATTTCCACATGATGGCCGTTCATCGAGAAGCTGAGGCCGCCGGGATTCGAGGCGCTGGGGGCGAGGACGACGGCGAGGTCGCCCACCGAGTTCCGTCCGTAGGTCAGGGTGAAAGAATAACCGCCGACGGTGACGGGCCGTCCGATCGTCTCGGGCGGGAGATTGACTACGGTCTTCCCGTTCAAGTCAATGACCAGCAAGTGATTGCGCTCCACCTTGAGCGAGAACGATTCGGGCTCTCCCTGGGCCGCGAAGCCGGGAAGCGCCGTCAGGGCCAGGACGGCGAGCGCCATCAGGAACCCCTGAAATTGAAGCCGAACCGAAGAGAGACCCTTTAAAGAAAACCCCGTTTCCATAGAACTTACCCCTTTCTTTTGGTGATTGATGTACCTGTTGCTCCCTAAGGATCGCACTGGAAACCGGCCCTGTCAAATGACCCTCCCCGCAAAAAATCCTCGCAGGGGAAAGGGGGGGGCTTTAAGAAAGACGCTCCTTCCTATGCACTTTACCCTCGGCCACTCCCCCGATCCCGATGACGCCTTCATGTTCTACGCCCTCGCGAAGGGCCTGATCGACAGCCGGGGCCACACCTTCGAGCACATCCTCCAGGATATCGAGACGCTGAACCAGCGGGCCTTCCGCGAGGAACTCGACACCACCGCCGTCTCGATCCACGCCTACGCCCACCTGACCGACAAGTACGCCCTGATGCCGTGCGGGGCGAGCATGGGGGACAACTACGGGCCCCGCCTCGTCGCGCTGAAGCCGTTCTCCAAGGAGGAGATCTCCAAGGCGAAGATCGCCGTCCCCGGACGGATGACCTCGGCCTCCCTCGCCCTCCAGCTCTACCTCGGCAAGCCGCTGGCCGAGATCGACTGGGTCGAGGTTCCCTTCGACCAGATCTTCGAGTTCGTGAAGGCGGGCAAGGCCGACGTCGGCCTCATCATCCACGAGGGGCAGCTCACCTACGCCGCCGAAGGCTTCGTCCTCTGCGAGGACCTCGGCGCGTGGTGGTTCCAGGAAACGAACGGCCTCCCCCTCCCCCTCGGCGGCAACGTCGTGAAGAAGAGCCTCGGCATCGACCTCTGCCGCACCTTGACGGCGATCATGAAGGAGAGCATCGCCTACGGCCTCGCCCACCGGAAGGAGGGCGTCGCCCACTCCCTCCCCTACGGCCGGGGCCTCGACACGCAGCTGGCCGACGACTTCATCGGGATGTACGTGAACGACCTCACCGTCGACTACGGCGAGCGGGGCCGCGCCGGAATCCGGGAATTCCTCGGCCGCGCCGCCAAGGCGAAGCTGATCCCCGCCGACATCGACCTGGTCTTTGTCGACTAGGCGGCGACTAGGGGTTGAAAGGCCGCGCCGGAAGGCGTAGTCTTTCACTCTCCCATGAGCATCCCCCAGCCTCAGCCGCAACCTTTGGTCATCGCGGGCCGTTCCTTCCGCTCCCGCCTCCTGACCGGGACGGGGAAGTTCCCCTCCCCCGAGGCGATGCGCCGGGCCCTCGAGGCGAGCGGGACCGAGATCGTCACCGTCGCCCTCCGCCGGGCCGACCTCTCCGGGGAGCGCGATCCCTTCGCCGACATCCTGACCCACATCGATCCCGAGCGTTACCTCCTCCTCCCGAACACCAGCGGGGCGAACACCGCCGCCGAGGCCGTCCGCCTCGCCCGCCTCGCCGCCAGCGCGGGGCTGCCGAAGTGGATCAAGCTGGAGATCCACCCCGATCCCCGCCACCTCCTCCCCGACCCCATCGAGACCCTCCTCGCCGCCGAGCAGCTGGTGAAGGAAGGCTTCACCGTCCTCCCCTACATCAACGCCGATCCCGTCCTGGCGAAGCGGCTCCAGGAAGTCGGCACCGCCGCCGTCATGCCCCTCGGCGCCCCCATCGGGACGAACCGGGGGCTGGAGACCCGCGCGATGCTCGAGCTCATCATCGAGCAGGCGACCGTCCCCGTCGTCGTCGACGCGGGCCTCGGCGCCCCCTCCCACGCCGCCGCCGCGCTCGAGCTCGGTGCCGACGCCGTGCTGGTGAACACGGCCATCGCCATCGCCCCCGATCCCGCCGCGATGGCCCACGCCTTCCGCCTCGCCGTCGACGCCGGACGGATCGCCTACGAGACCGGCCTCGCCGCCGCCTCCGCGAAGGCCGCGCCGACCAGCCCCCTCACCGGCTTCCTGCGGCCGAGCCCCGTCCTGAACTAGCGCCATGACCTTCTCCGAAGTCTTTCGCAATGGGCCGCCCCCGAGTCCCGCCCTGCGCCGCTTCGCCGAGCTGATCGCCCCGTGCGACGACGCCGCGCTCGAGGCCCTGGCCGCGCAGGCCGCCGCGACGACGCGCCGCCACTTCGGCAGGACGATGCGGCTCTTCGCGCCGCTCTACGTCTCCAACGAGTGCGTCAACATCTGCACCTATTGCGGCTTTTCCCGGGACAACCCGATCTTCCGCACCACCCTCTCCCTCGACCAGGTCGAGGCCGAGGCCCGGCACCTCGCCGCCGAGGGGTTCCGCTCGATCCTCGTCGTCGCCGGGGAGCACCCGAAATTCGTCGCGCCCGACTACCTCGCCGACTGCACCCGCCGCCTCCGCGCGCTCGTCCCCTCGATCTCGATCGAGGTCGCCCCGATGGAGACGCCCGAATACCAAAAGATCGTCGACGCCGGGGCCGAGGGGATCGTCGTCTTCCAGGAGACCTACGACCGCGACGCCTACGCTCCCCTCCACACGGCGGGGCCGAAGCGCGACTTCGATTGGCGGCTCGACTGCCCGGAGCGGGCCTACGCCGCCGGGTTCCGCAAGATCGGCATCGGCGCCCTCCTCGGCCTCGTCCCGTGGCGCGAGGAATCGGTCCGCCTCGCCGCCCACGCCGAGCACCTGCTGAAGCACTGCTGGAAATCGTTCCTCACGATCTCCTTCCCCCGCCTCCGTCCGGCGGCGAGCGGCTTCAAGCCCGAATACCCGCTGAGCGACCGCGACCTCGTCCAGCTCATCTGCGCCCTCCGCATCACCTTCCCCCAGATCGGCCTCCTCCTCTCGACGCGGGAACCGGCCCCGCTCCGCGACAGCCTCGCCGGACTCGGCATCACCACGATGAGCGCCGGGGCGCGGACCGAGCCGGGCGGCTACACCGGCGCGGGCCGGGAGACCCTCCACCGCACGCAGAAAGGGAAAGCCGTCGCCCTCGATCCCGCCGAGGTCGCCACCGCCTCGGCCACCGTCCAGTTCGAGATCGGCGACGAGCGGACCCCCTCCGAGGTCGTCACCCGCCTCCGCCAGCTCGGCCTCGATCCGGTGTGGAAGGACTGGGATACCGCCATCGCGCCCTAGCCATGACCCTCCACGTCCTCGTGAACGGCACCCCCGCCGAGGTCGCCCCCGGCGCGACCCTCTCCGACCTCGCCGCGCAGTTCGGCCTCGCCGTGAAGGCCGTCCTCGTCGAGTGCAACGGCGAGGCCCTCCTCCGCTCCGAATGGCCGGCGCGCCCCGTCGCCGAGGGCGACCGGATCGAGTTCATCCGCATGGTCGCCGGGGGCTGATTCCGCCATGGCCCTCCCCATCCACGACATCGCGGGCGAGATCGCGTCCGCCCTGCGCGAGTCGAACCGCCTCATCCTCCAGGCCCCGACCGGCTCGGGCAAGTCGACCCAGGTTCCCCAGATCGTCCTCGACGCGGGGCTGGCGGGGACGGGCGAAGTCGTCGTCCTCCAGCCCCGCCGCCTTCCGGCCCGGATGCTCGCCGCCCGCGTCGCCTCGGAGCGGAACGGGAAGCTCGGCGACGAGGTCGGCTACCAGATCCGCTTCGACCGCGTCTGCTCCGACCGGACCCGGATCCGCTTCGTCACCGAGGGGCTCCTCCTCCGGCAGATGCTCGGCGACCCGCGCCTCGACGGCGTCTCGGTCCTCGTCTTCGACGAATTCCACGAGCGCCATCTCTACACCGACCTGACGCTCGCCCGCGCCCTCGACATGCAGAAGCGGCTCCGACCCGATCTCAAGATCATCGTCATGTCGGCAACCCTGGAGGCCGGTTCGCTCGAAACCTACCTCGCCCCCTGCCGCTCCCTCTCCTCGGCGGGCCGCACCTTCCCCGTCACCCACGAATACCTCGACAAACCGGTCGACACCGACCGCTACGCCGTCTGGCAGCTGGCCGCCGACGAACTGACCCGCCTCCTTCCGAAGCACCCCGAGGGCGACGTCCTCATCTTCATGCCGGGCGGCTACGAGATCGACCGGACCATCGGCGCCCTCCGCGCCGCCCTGCGGGAGAGCGAATGGATCGTCCTTCCCCTCCACGGGGAACTCCCCCCCGCCGCGCAGGACGCGGCCGTCAATCGTTACGACGGGAAGCGGAAGGTCGTCGTCTCGACCAACGTCGCCGAGACCTCCCTCACGATCGACGGCGTCCGCATCGTCATCGACTCGGGGCTCGCCCGGATCGCCCGCTTCGATCCCCACCGCGGGATCAACACCCTCCTCGTCGAGAAGATCGCCCGCTCCTCCGCCGACCAGCGGGCGGGCCGCGCGGGCCGCACCGCCCCCGGCCACTGCCTCCGCCTCTGGACCGAGAAGGAGCATGGCCAGCGTGCCGTCGCCGAACTCCCCGAGATCCGCCGCATCGACCTCTCTGAGGCCGCCCTCTCGCTGAAGGCGGGCGGCATCGGCAGCCTCCGCGATTTCGCCTGGTTCGAGGCTCCCGATCCGCGCGCACTGGAGCGGGCCGAGAGCCTCCTCCACGACCTCGGCGCGTTCGATGCCGCCGGGGAACTGACCTCCGTCGGCCGCAAGATGGCCCACTTCCCGATGCATCCCCGCTACGCCCGGATGCTGCTGGAGGCGGGGGAGATCGGCTGCGTCCGTCCCATCGCTCTCATCGCCGCCCTCACCCAGGGCCGCCCGATCCTCCTGCGCGACGTCGACAAGAAGGCCGACACCCTCCGCGACGACCTCCTCGGCACCGAGGGCGAATCGGACTTCTTCCTCCAGATGCGGGCGTGGCGCTACGCCGAGAAGAGCGGCTTCTCGATGGACAAGTGCCGCTCCCTCGGCATCCACGCCCAGGCCGCCCGGCAGGTGAGCCCCATTCTCGATCACTTCCTGAAGGCGGCGAAAGGGCAGAAACTCCCGATAGAGGAAACGCCCGCCGCCTCCGAGGCGATCCGGAAGTGCCTCCTCCTCGGCTTCTCCGACCACCTCGCCTGCCGCCTCGACGGCGGGACCCTCCGCTGCGACATCGTCCACAAACGGCGCGGCACCCTCGTCCGGGACAGCGTCGTCCGGGACGCCCCCCTCTTCGTCGCCGGGGAGGTCCGCGAGGTCGATTCCCGCAACACCCGCTCCGGCAAGGACGTCGAGGTGCTGCTCAGCCAGGCGACCGCCGTCGAGGAGGAATGGCTGCGGGAATTGTTCCCCGAGGACTTCAGCACGAAAGCCGAAGTCATCTTCGACGAGAGCCTGAAACGGGTCGTCCAGAAGACGCGGACCCTCTTCCGCGACCTCGTCCTCCGCGAGTCGGGCGAGGAGACGCCCGACGAGGGTGCCGCCGCCGCCCTGCTGGCCCAGCGCGTCCTCGGCGGCCAGATGCCCCTCCACGGCTGGGACGACGCGGTCGAGCAATGGATCATCCGCCTCAACCGGCTCCGCGAGTGGATGCCCGACCTGCAGCTCCCCGCCCTCACCCCCGACGACCGCCAGGCGATCATCGAGCAGCTCTGCCTCGGCGCGACGAGCTACCGCGAGATCAAGGACCGCCCCGTCTGGCCCGCCGTGAAGGAATGGCTCTCCCACGAGCAGCAGCGGTGGCTCGACCAATACGCCCCGGAACGGATCGAGCTAAAGACCTCGAAGGGAGAGCGGAAGGCGAAGATCACCTACGCCGCCGATCCGCTGACCAGCCCCGTCCTCGCCGCCCGCATCCAGGACCTCTACGAGGTCCGCGGCGACATCCGCATCGCCTCGGGCCGCGTCCCCGTCACGATCCACATCCTCGCCCCGAACCAGCGCCCCATCCAGGTCACCTCGAGCCTCGAAAACTTCTGGAAGGAATCCTACCCGAAGATCAAGGTCGAGCTCTCCCGGAAGTATCCGAAGCACGAGTGGCGGTAAGCCCCAATTCCTCCGCCCGGTCCCGGCGCACGAAAATCAGCGTCGCCGGGACGGCGGGATCGGAGGTCATCCCCCGCACCAGCACGTAATGCTCCGCGACGAAGGCGGCCAGCTCGGGGAAAAGCGTGTGGCGGGAGCGTTCCGGCGGCGCGGGCCAGGAGGGATTCCAGGTCGCGGCGGCGGCATCGACGAAGAAGGCGGGGCGGGCGCGCCGCAGGTCGTCGAGATAATCGCGCCGATGGGCATCCCGGGCCCTTCCGGGGACGATCGAGAAATTCGTGACGACGTCCCGCGCCGCCGGGGCGATCCCCGCATGGACGTAGAGCGCGGGATCGAAGCCCCAGACCGCCATCCGGTCGCCCGGCCTCGCGAGGGAGCGGAGCTCGTCGCTGAGCGCGTTGTCGACCGGCTGCTCCCGCCGCTCCACCGCCAGGAACGTGGGCCGCCAATCGGGGAAGCCCCAAGAGGCGACGAAAAAAGTGGCCGCCGGAGCCGACGCCAAGGCGACCGCCACGACGAGCCCCCGTACCTGCCGCGAGGGATCGAGGCGGGCGAAGGCGTACCGGCTCGCCCAAGCCGCCGCCACCAGAACGGGGACGAAGACGAAAAAGAGATAGTGGATGAAATCGGTCCCGGGCTTCAACGCGGCGGCGCAGGAGACGAGGAGATACCCTCCGGCGGCCAGGAAGGCGAGTCCGCCCCCCCTCGCGCCTTTCCCCGCAAGGGAAAGCGCGAGCGCCCCGCCGCCCCACGCCGCGACCCCGGCGAGGTAGGCGGTCCCCTCGGCCCCGTTCCCGAGGAGAAGGCCGAGGTGCTGGAGGAGCGTGAAATGAATCCGCGGATCGTCCGGGGCCAAGTTGGCCGCCGGACCGTAATCGGCGGCGAAAAGGAAGTAGCGTCCCGCCATTTCCCCCAGCAATCCCGCCGCCGCCACCGGGATCACGACGATCGCCGGAACGACCAGAAAACCCGCCAGCAACCCGGCCGCCGCCGGGACGGGACGGGCACGCTCCCGACGCACGAAGAGGATGCCCCCGCCGACCGCGAGAAGGTAGAGCGCGATCGGGGCCGCCTGGATCTTCGCCCACGGGACGGCCCCCAGCACCACGCCGAGGGCGAAGGCCCGCCCCTTGCCGGGGGCCTCGTACAGACGGGCGGAGAGAGGGAGCGCCGCGGCGAGGAGGAGGAGGGAGACCTGCTCGTTCGTGTAGTGGAGGTATTCGCGTTGCTGGATGACGAGGTAGAACGTCACCAGAGGGAAAAGGGCCAGCCCTCCCTTCCCCGGGCCCACGAGCCGCTCCAGGAAGCGGAACAGGAAATAGAGGGTCCCCACCGCGCAAAGAAGCGACAGGATCCGGCCGACGATCGACGGCGGCAGGCCGAGAAGGAGCCCCGGGACGACGCTGGCGATATTGAGCGGGCCGCTCGAAATCGCGTCGGTCGAGCGCCACGGCACCGGGTCGTGAAGAAAAGCCATTCCCGAGGCGAGCACGCTCGCCTCATCGGCATAGATGATCTGATTCAAGCCGAGGACCGGCACCCGGGCGATGGCGAGCCCGCCCGCCAAAGCGAGGAGGAAAGCGGCCCGCCCGCGCAACCATCCCGGGACCCAGGCCGGTTCGACCGCCCGCGCCCAGGCCAACGCCCCGATGACCAGCCAGGCCCACGGAGCCGCCCACCGCCACAACACCAGGGAGACGTACCCCCCCGTCGGCAGCCACCCCTGCGGGATCCTGCCGAAAGCGAGCCACAAGGTCGCGCCCGCCGCGAGAAGGACCGCCCCCGCGAAGACGACGCCGGGATGCCTTCCGATCCGAAACTCGATTCCCTTCCTGAACATAACGCGATGAGGAGGCACCATGCCCTATCCGGCCATTCCAAGGCAATCCCGCGCCACGGCGTCCCCTTTCCCGTCGATCATGCTATCCCTTCAGCGCCTTCGCCAGCGCGGCGAAGAGCTTCTCCCGCGCATCGCCCTTGCGGGTGAAGAGGGAGAGGGTCCGCGAGGGGACTTCCCCGGCGAAGGGGAGGTAGCGCAGGCCGTCGGCCTTCGCCGCGACGGCGCTCCGCGGGACGAGGGTGATCCCCGCGCCGAGGCCGACCATGCTGCGGAGCGTCTCCAGGCTCGTCGCCCGGTAGCTCTCGGCCTCGTCGGCGCCGAGGCGGGAGCAGAATTCGAGCACCTGTCCGCGCAGACAATGCCCTTCCTCCAGGAGGAGGAGGTTCTCCCCGGCGAGGTCGCCCGCGCTCACCCGCTTCCGCTCCCCCAGGCGATGCCCGGGCGGGACGGCGAGGAGGAACGGCTCCCGGAACAGCTCCCGCCGCTCCAGCCCCTCCTGCTCCGGCTCGGCCATCACGGCGGCGTCGAGCCGCCCCTCGCGCAGCGCGGCGTCGAGGGCCGGGGTCTTGTCCTCGACGAGGACGAACCGGAGCTTCGCGAAGGCCCCGCGCAGACGGGGGACGATCCGGGGATACCAATAGGGGGCTAGCGTCGGGAACGCCCCGAGGCGGAACTCCCCGGCGAGGGGGTCCCGATGGCGCTCGCCGACGGCCCTCAGTTCCCGCTCCCGCGCCATGATCTCCCGCGCGATCCGGACGACCTCCTCGCCGGGCCGCGTCACGCGGAGCCGCTTCGTCGTCCGCTCGAAGACCGGGACGCCGAGGGTCTCCTCCAGCTTCTTCACCTGGATGCTGAGGGTCGACTGGCTGACGTGGCACCGCTCCGCCGCCCGCGCCATATTCCCCACCTCGGCAACGGCGACGATGTAGTGGAGGTCGCGGAGATTCATTATTCGATTTCATCAAATAAATCATTAAAAACAATCTATTTTACCTAACACCCACGCCCATGCATCCTCCGTCCCTCGGAAGCGACTTTCAACCCACCCATAACCCCCACCACACCACCATGCCCAGCGTCGGACTCAAACTCCCCGCCTTCAGCCTGAAGGCCACCGTCTCCACCGATATCAACCACGCCTTCGTCCAGATCACGGACCAGAGCTACAAGGGCAAGTGGCAGGTCCTCTTCTTCTGGCCGAAGGACTTCACCTTCGTCTGCCCGACGGAGATCGCCGCCTTCGGCGCCCTCGACAAGGAATTCGCCGAGCGCGACGCGCAGCTCCTCGGCGCAAGCACCGATTCCGAGTTCGTCCACCTCGCCTGGCGGACCCACCATCCCGAGCTGAAGGACCTCCCCTTCCCGATGCTCGCCGACATCAAGCGCGAGCTCTGCGCCGCCCTGAACATCCTCGACCCCGTCGAGGGCGTCGCCCAGCGCGCCACCTACATCATCGATCCCGAGGGGATCATCCGCTTCGTCTACATCACCGACCTCAACGTCGGCCGCGAGCCGAAGGAAGTCCTCCGCGTCCTCGACGCCCTCCAGCACGGCGGCCTCATGCCCTGCGCGTGGCGTCCCGGCCAGCAGCCGCTGACCGTCGGCTAGGCCCGGCGATCGCCGCCTCGCGGGCGGGGACGGTCCTTGCCGTTCCCGCCCTTTCCCTTTATCTTTTCTTCCCCCACTTCCATGGAAAACCTCGTCATCATCGGTTCCGGCCCCGCCGGATGGACCGCCGCCATCTACGCCGCCCGCGCCAACCTGAAGCCCCTCCTCGTCACCGGCCAGCAGCCCGGCGGCCTCCTCACGACGACGACGATCGTCGAGAACTACCCCGGCTTCCCCCAGGGCATCGACGGGAACGACCTCATGGTCGCCCTCCAGGAACAGGCGAAGCGTTTCGGGACGAACGTCCAGTACATGAGCGTCGTCGACAGCGTCGATTTCTCCTCCCGCCCCTTCAAGATCACCGTCGACGGCGACGTGATCGAGGCGAAGTCGGTCATCATCTCCGTCGGCGCGGGCCACCGCCACCTCGGCGTCCCCGGCGAGCACGAGCTGGAGAACAAGGGCGTCACCTACTGCGCCACCTGCGACGGCGCGCTCCCGATCTTCCGCAACAAGCCCCTCGTCGTCGTCGGCGGCGGCGACTCCGCCTGCGAGGAGGCGACCTACCTCACGAACTTCGCCTCCGAGGTCTACCTCGTCCATCGCCGCGACAGCCTCCGCGCCTCGCAGATCATGGCCGACCGCACCCTCGCGAACCCGAAGATCAAGCCGATCTGGAACGCCGCCGTCGAGGAAGTCCTCGGCCAGGGTGAAGGCAAAGTCACCGGCGTCCGCCTGAAGGACACCGTGACCGGCGAGACCCGCAACCTCGATTGCGCCGGCGTCTTCATCGCCATCGGCCACATCCCGAACACCGCCCTCTTCAAAGGCCAGATCGACCTCGACGAGGCGGGCTACGTCCAGCTGAAGAACGGGAGCCGGACGAACGTCGAAGGCGTCTTCGCCGCAGGCGACTGCGCCGACTCCGTCTACCGCCAGGCGATCACGGCGGCGGGGATGGGGTGTGCTGCGGCGATCGACGCGGAGCGGTTCCTGCATAGCTAGGGCCAAGACAGATATTGCCCGAATGGGGCACATCATCCTAGGCTGATCCTATGCGTTCGCCTTGGAAGTCCGTCTTCAAGTGGAGCGTTGTCGTCGCCGCGGTCGTCGGCATCGTCTATTTCGCTCACCCCTATACGTGGCCTGGCGAGCAGTACAATAAAGCCGTCGCCATGAAAGCGGTATTCAACGGCAAACAGATCGCCTTTCTGCTCCATGAAAAAGAGGGACACCGCCCGCGCTATCCGTCCGAGTTCCCTCCCGGCACCACGGCGGTGGCTTATCTCAACTACTTAGTGAAAGACGGCCTCCTGAGCGAAGAGGATCGAAAGCTCCTTTCCATCCCCGGAATTCCCGCCGTGCCGCCCGGGATCGCTCTCTCCGATCGATTCATCGGATTCACTCTGTTCCGCATTTCCCCCGACGATCCGCCCAAAACCGTCTTCCTCATCACCAAGTCGAAATTCCCTCGCTATCATGTCGCCATCATCACGAAGGACGGCGAAGCCCATTTATATGACCGCAAGGATGCATTCAACATTCTCGAGCAGGATCTCGCTGCGGGAAGAATTCCCGCCGCCATGCCCCTCGAAGCGAAGTCCCCCTAAAGCACCATCCCCCGCATCTTCCCCGCCATCAGCGCCATCGCCTTCCCGCGATGGCTGAGCGCGTGCTTCGCGTCGGAGTTCATCTCGGCGAAAGTCTTCGCCGAAAGCGCCCCACCCTCGAGCACCGGGACGAAGAGCGGATCGTAGCCGAATCCGTCGGCCCCGCGCGGCCCGTCGAGGAGCGCGCCCCGGCAAATCCCGTCGGCCGTGGCGATGATCTCCTCCCCCCGGACGAGGCAGAGGGAACAGCGGAACTGCGCCCCCCGTTTTTCCAGCGGCAGATCCTTCAACGCGCCGAGGAGCTTCTCGTTGTTCTTCCCGTCGCGGAGCTTCGGATCGCTCTCCCCGGCATAGCGGGCGGAGTAGACGCCGGGCGCGCCCTGCAACGCGTCGACCTCGAGGCCCGAGTCGTCGGCGAGCACCAATATTTCGGGGCCGAGTTGTTTTCCGATCGCGAGCGCCTTTTTCGCCGCGTTCGCCTCGAAAGTGGCCCCGTCCTCGACTCCCTCAACGAGATTCGGATGGTCCCTAAGTGTTTCTACTCTCCACGTTTGTCCAAGTAATTCAGCGAACTCGCGGGCCTTCCCGGCATTATTTGTCGCAACGAGGAGCAGGGGGGGCGTTTTAGATTGAAGAGGCATCTATTCCTGATAACTCGGTAGTCTCCCGATGCAAGTCCGCAAACAATATCCCTTCGCCGAATTTGAACCCAAATGGCAGCAGTTCTGGGAGGAACGGGCTTCCTTCCGTTCCGCCAATCCGGGGGAAGCGGGCTCCGAGCTGCCGAAGTACTACGTCCTCGACATGTTCCCCTACCCCTCGGGGGCGGGCCTCCACGTCGGCCACCTCGAGGGCTATACGGCGACCGACATCGTCGCGCGCGCGAAGCGGATGCAGGGCTTCAACGTCCTCCATCCGATGGGCTGGGACGCCTTCGGCCTTCCCGCCGAGCAGCACGCCATCCAGACCGGGACCCATCCCCGCGAGACGACGCGGAAGAACATCGACAACTTCATCCGCCAGATCAAGGCGATGGGCTTCTCCTACGACTGGAGCCGCGAGATCAACACGACCGATCCCGGCTACTTCCGGTGGACCCAGTGGATCTTCCTCCAGCTTTACAAGAAGGACCTCGCCTACGTCTCCGAGGCGCCCGTTTGGTATTGCCCCGCCCTCGGAACCGTCCTCGCCAACGAGGAGATCCTCCAGACCCCCGAGGGGCCCCGCTCCGAGCGCGGCAGCCATCCCGTGGAGCGCCGCCCCCTCCGCCAGTGGATGCTCCGCATCACGGCCTATGCCGACCGCCTCCTCGCCGACCTCGACGGCCTCGACTGGCCCGAGTCGCTGAAGGAGATGCAGCGGAACTGGATCGGCCGCAGCGAGGGGGCCGAGGTCGCGTTCAAGATCGCGAAGGTCACCCCCGCCGCGCGGGCCGCCGCCGGAGAGAGCGAATCGTTCCTCCCCACCAGCGGCACCGCCGCCCGGCTGAACCTCAAGTTCGAGGTCGGCCCCGACGGCCGCCCCATCCTCATCAGCCGGGACCAGGAAGCGCCGGGCCGGGTCAGCGCCGTCCCCTCCGATTGCGGCGGGGAGATCCGCGTCTTCACCACGCGGCCCGACACCCTCTTCGGCGCCACCTACCTCGTCCTCGCGCCGGAGCACTACCTCGTCGACACCCTCACCACCCCCGCCCAGCGCGAGGCCGTCGAGAACTACCGCCGCACCGTCTCGACGAAGAGCGACCTGGAGCGGACCGACCTCGCGAAGGAGAAGACCGGCGTCTTCACCGGCGGCCACGCCCTCCACCCCGTCACCGGAGAGCTGATCCCCGTCTGGATCGCCGACTACGTCCTCGCGGGCTACGGCACCGGCGCGATCATGGCCGTCCCCGCCCACGACGAGCGGGACCACGAGTTCGCCCGCCTCTTCCGCCTGCCGAACGTCAAGGTCGTCCTCTCCTCGGAGCACCAGGAAGTCGGCGCCTGCTTCCCGGGCGAAGGGACCGCCGTCAACTCCCACTTCCTCAACGGCCTCCCCACCGCCGAGGCGAAGAAGAAGATGATCGCGTGGCTCGAGGAAAACGGCCACGGCACCGGTCGCATCCAGTACAAGCTCCGCGACTGGCTCTTCTCCCGCCAGCGCTATTGGGGCGAGCCCTTCCCGATCAAGTGGAAGGACGGCGTCCATTCCCCCCTCGACGCCACCGACCTCCCCCTCCTCCCCCCGGAACTCGACGACTACAAGCCGAGCCCCGAGGGCCTCGCCCCCCTCACGAAGGCGAAGGAGTGGCTCGAGCTCCCCGACGGCTCGACCCGCGAGACGAACACCATGCCCCAGTGGGCCGGTTCCTGCTGGTACTACCTCCGCTTCTGCGACCCGCTGAACGGCCATGCCCCCGTCGGCCCCGACGCCGAGAAATACTGGATGGGCCAGAACGGCGTCGACCTCTACATCGGCGGGGCCGAGCACGCCGTCCTCCACCTCCTCTACGCCCGCTTCTGGCACAAGATCCTCTTCGACATCGGCGTCGTCTCGACCCCGGAGCCGTTCCACAAGCTCGTCAACCAGGGCCTCATCCTCGGCGAGGACAACCAGAAGATGTCGAAGTCGATCGGCAACGTCGTCAACCCCGAGGACATCGTCGCCGAGTACGGCGCCGACGCCGTCCGCCTCTTCGAGATGTTCATGGGGCCGCTGGAGCAGATGAAGCCGTGGTCGACCCAGGGCGTCGAGGGCCTCTACCGCTTCCTCGGCCGCGTCTGGCGCCTCGTCGCCGAGGAGAACCCGGAAGGCGAGTGGATCGCCAACGCGAAGCTCACCGACGCCGCCCCCTCCGAGGCCCTCCTCCGCCGCCTCCACGAGACGATCAAGAAAGTCACCGACGACGTCGCCCGCCTCCAGTTCAACACCGCGATCTCCCAGATGATGATCCTGGTGAACGACCTGACGAAGGAAGAGGAGCGCCCCCGCGCCGTCGTCGAGCCCCTCGTCCTCCTCCTCGCCCCCTTCGCCCCCCACACGGCGGAGGAACTCTGGAGCCGCCTCGGCCACGCCGATTCCCTCGCCCGCGCCCCGTGGCCCCGCTTCGAGGAGCGTTACCTGGAGCAGACCGACGCCTCCATCGTCGTCCAGGTCGGCGGGAAGCTGCGCGGCAAGGTCGTCCTCCCCGTCGAGGCCGGGAAGGAAGCCGTCGAGGCCGCCGCCCGCGCCGAGGAAAGCGTCCGTCCCTGGCTCGAGGGGAAGGAGACGGTGAAGGTCGTCTTCGTCCCGAAGAAGCTGATCAACTTCGTCGTCCGCTAAAGCGCCGAAGAACGCCCCATAAGAGAGGAATCCGTGAAGGGACCCGACCTCTGGCTCACCCGCCGGGAGCAGGGCTTCCTCCTCTTTCTCCTTGCGCTCCTCCTATTGGGTGGCATCGTTTACAGCGTAAGGGGGCACGGAACGGTCCCGCCCCCAGAGACGACGACCAACGCCCCCGCCAACGAGTCCGAATCCCCAAAATAAGAAGCTATGCCGAAGCGCGACTTTTCCGAAGTGGTTCAGGAAATCTTCCAAGCCGACCCGCGCTACGCCATCGAAAGCTACACCTTCATCCGCGAAGGCCTCGATTACACCCTGAAGCACCTCCGCCGGAACTCCAATTCCGGCAGCAGCGCCGGCGGCTCCTCCGCCTCGGCCCCCGCCCTCCGCGGCCACGTCAGCGGCCAGGAACTCCTCCACGGCATCCGGGACTACGCCCTCCGCGAGTTCGGCCCGATGAGCAAGACCGTCCTCAACGAATGGGGCATCAAGAAGTGCGAGGACTTCGGCGACATCGTCTTCAACCTCGTCAAATACGGCGTCCTCGGCAAGACCGACAGCGACAGCCTCAGCGACTTCAAGCAAGGCTTCAGCTTCCACGACGCCTTCGTGAAGCCCTTCCGCCCCCAAGCCGAGGAGAACGACTCCGCCGCCACCGGCGAAGCCTCCTCCCCCCGCGCCAAGGCCCCCCGCAAGACCAAGCCCGCCCCGACGAAGAAGCCCGAGAGCCAGAAGGGCCTCTAACCCTTCGCTGCTTTAAAGCCCCCGAGCCTGATCCAGGTTTCGGGGGTTTTTTATGGAGTTACATTTTTGGAAAAAGCATTCCCAGCACGCAAACGAAAACGAGAAAAGCAAGTAGAGACCATAGGGTGCGTTTTCCAAACAAGGCCAACTTAGGTTCCTTTTTGCGACAATAGAAAGTAGAGCATATCAGACCGACAAGAGAGATCGGCCACGAGACTAAGAAAATAGATACGCACACCTCCTGCGAGGTTGAACTGGGAACGGGGCCAACACCAAAGCACACGCCAATGATGAGAACTAGAGGAAGAGCTAAGGTTCCAGCAAAAGAACCAAAAAAGCCTGCTCTACGAGGACTAATCGTTAGGACCCGCCAGCCTTTGGTGCTCATAACCTTGCACTCTGCGTCGAGCCAACGACGAAGAGAGATGAAAGGCCACATTCGGCCTTGATAGCAGTTAATTCTCTAAATAGAAATCTCCCAATAGCCTCCACCTCGAATTCGACCAATTTCCGAAAATATCTCGACCCTTCCCCAACCTGATCGGCACTTGTCTCCCTCCCCTCTTCGGCGTATCGTACTGGACCCCCGCATGTCCACCACCGTCGCCCTTACTTCCGGCACCGAGGCCCTTCCGGGCCAGGCCGATCCCTCGCTCCTTTCCGATTCGTCCCTTTTCCCGGAGATCCTTTCGGAAGAGCTGCCGAACGGCCTCCAGATCCTCGCCGCGCAGGACGAGAGCGCGCCCGTGGTCTCGATCCAATATTGGTGCGCCACGGGCAGCGTCCATGAGGGGAAGTGGCTCGGCGGCGGCCTCTCCCACCTGCTGGAGCATCTCCTCTTCAAGGGGACGCCGACGCGGGGGAACTCGGCCCTCGCGCAGGAGGTCCAGGACCTCGGCGGCCACATCAACGCCTACACCTCCTTCGAGCGGACGGTCTACCACATCGACCTCCCCGCCGAGAACTGGAAGCAGGCCCTCGCGATCCTGACCGACGCGGTCCAGAACTCGTCGATCCCCGCCGAGGAATTCGAGCCGGAGAAGGAGGTCATCCGCCGCGAGTTCGCGATGGGCGACGACAATCCCGACTCGGTCCTCACGAAGCTCGCCTTCCGCACCGTCTTCACCGCCCATCCCTACCGGCAGCCGGTGATCGGCCACATCGACCTCTTCAACAAGCTGACCCGGGACGATGTCGTCGCCTACTACCGGGAACGCTACGCCCCGCAGAACCTGACCCTCGTCGTCTGCGGCGCGGTCGACGCCCGCGCCCTCGCCGACGAGGCGGCCCGCCTCTGGGCGCACGAGCCCCGGCGCTTCCTCCCCGACGTCCCCGTCCCCGAGGAACCGGCCCAACTCTCCGCCCGCCAGGCGCGCCGCCCCTTCCCCACCGAGGTCGCCCGCGTCGCCCTCCTCCACCCCGCGCCCGGCCTCCATCATCCCGACCTCCCCGCCCTCCAGATCGTCGCCACAATGCTCGGCGGCGGACGGGCCTCCCTCCTGTGGCACAAGATGGTCGAGGAGGAGGGCCTCGCCGAGGAGGTCGACGCCTTCGTCTATGCGCCGGGGAAGACCGGCCTCTTCGGCCTCGATGCCCGCTGCCACCCCGACAATCTCCCGAAGCTGATCGCCCGCCTCCGCGAGGAGCTCGCCGCCTTCCCCGCGCGCCGCACGGAGGAAGACCTCGACCGGGCGAAACGCCTCTGCCTCACCCACCAGATCCACCAGCTGAAGACGATGTCGGGGAAGGCCTCCCTCATCGGCGGCGGCTGGCTCGCCGCCCGCGATCCCCGCTTCCACCAGTCGTTCCTCGCCCGGCTCCAGGCCGTGACCCTCGCCGATTGCGACCGCGCCCTGCAGGCCCACCTCCGGCCGGAGAACGAGTCCCTCGTCGAGCTCGTCCCCGCCTCCGCGGCGGCGAAGACGGAGCCCGCGGCCCCGGCCGCCGAGGCCATCGCCGCCCTCCCCGTCCCCGCGCCGGTCCCCGCCCTCGGGCCGATCCGGGCCTATCACCTGCGGAACAACCGCCTCCCGCTCTTCACCCTGCGCGGCATCCTCCCCGGCGGCCTCCTGACCGAGCCCGAGGGGAAGACCGGCCTCAGCCGCCTCGCCAGCCAGCTCCTCCTCAAGGGGACCCACAAGCGGAACGCGAAGGCGATCGCCACCGAGATCGAGAACCTCGGCGGCGTCCTCGCCTCCGACTCGGGGAACAACAGCGCCAGCCTCCACCTGGAGCTCCTGGCGCAGGACTGGAAGCAGGGCCTCGACCTCTTCCTCGACGTCCTCACGAGCGCCGTCGTCGACGGGAAGGAACTGGAGACCGAGAGGCGGAAGCACCTCGCCGCCATCGCCCTCGACCAGGACCAGCCGATGGCCCTCGCCCGCGACCTCGTCCGCCAGACCCTCTACGCCGGGCACCCCTACGCGCGGAACCTCCTCGGCACCGCCGAGAGCGTCAACGCCATCGGCCTCGACGACGTCCGCTCCGTCTTCCAGAACGTCTTCCGGCGGCAGAGCCTCGTCCTCGCCTCGGCCGGTCCCGTCTCGCCCGAGGCCTGGCAGGACGAGGTACGGCAGCGCCTCACCTCTCCGGCCTTCGCGCCCGGCGACGCGCCGCGGACCTCCGCGCCGTTCCCCGTCCTGAAGGGCCCCGTCCGGGTCGAGCGGACGATGAGGAAGGAGCAGGCCGTCCTCCAGATCGCCTTCCCCACCGTCCCCATCGTCCACCCGGACCAGATCGCCCTCGCCGTGCTCGCCGAGGCCCTCTCCGACCTCGGCACCCGGCTCTTCGTCCGCATCCGGGAACAGATGGGCCTCGCCTACTTCGTCAGCGCCACCCGCTTCCTCGGGACCGACGCGGGCTACTTCTGCTTCTACGCCGGGACCGATCCGAAGAAGCGCCTCGCCGTCGAGGCCGCCATGCTCGACGAGATCGGGAAGATGGCGCAGGGCGGCCTCACCGCGCAGGAATTCGAGCGCGCCCGCGCGAAGATGATCAGCGAGGAAAAGATCGATTCCCAGAACCCGGGCGGGGTCGCCGCCACCGCCGCCCTCGACGCCCACCTCGGCCTCGGCTACGACTGGTCCGAGGTCCGCCGCCAGCGCGTCGCCTCGATGACCCTCGACGAGCTGAACAGCGTCGTCCGCCGCTACCTCGACCGTCAGGAATACGTTGTCGCCTCCGTCGGCCCGGAGTAAGATCACCCCAACCCCTCCCCTTCCTATGTCCGAACCCGAATCCTCCCTGGCTCCCCACGAAGTCTCGCAGATCTTCGCCCAGATGGTGATGATGCAGGCGCAGAACGCCCTCTACCTCCTGGGCCGCATCCCCGACAACAGCGGCCGCCCCATCCCGCCGCAGCTCCCCGAGGCGAAGATGCTGATCGACCAGCTCGAGGCGCTCCAGATCAAGACGAAGGGCAACCTCATCCCGCAGGAGGAAAAACTCGTCGCCAAGGTCCTCACCGAGATCCGCCTCGCCTTCGTCGAGGCGAGCGGCGGCACCCCCGCCTCGATGATGCCCGGCCACCACTCCGCCGCCTACGGCGCCGGCGACCCCTACGCCCAGATGGAGGAGGACCCCCTCCCCGGCGACGAGGCCGACGCGAGCGAGCCCCCGCCGTTCCTGGCGCGCCAGGAGGAGCCCGAAGCGGCTCCGAAGCCCGCTCCCGCGAAAGCGCCCGCTCCCGAACCCGCCGCCCCGAAGGAGCCGGAGAAGGAGAAGAAGTATTTCAAGAGCTACGGCTAGGTCTATCGGAGGGTCCTTTTCCCTCCCGATCCCCAAGGGATCGAAGCCGGTAGCCGGGGGTCGAGCGGAGCGACACCCTCGGCGACCGGCTGCCACCCCTTCGGGGTGCTTTATCAGTGCGTGATCGACTCCAGCACGGTCGCCTTCTCCGGGATCTCCTTGTTTGGGTCGGAGGTGTAGTGCTTGGCGCGGGGGCCGACGCCGGAGCTGCTGCTTTCGGCCTTTTCGAGCGCGGCCTCCTCCTCCGGGGTCTCGACGACGGTCGGCTGGAGGAGGACGACGAGCTCGTCGCGGTCCCGGGCGTTGGTGTCGCTGCGGAAGAGCGCGCCGAGGACGGGGATGTCCTTCAACAACGGCACGCCGGTCCGGTTCTTCGTCTCCTGGTTGCGGATCAGCCCGCCGAGGACGATGGTCGCCTTGTTGACGACGGTGATCGTCGTCTTCAGCGAATCGGAGGCGATGATCGGGATGGTGTTCCCGGAGATCGTGCTCGACCCGTTGAGGCTGTCGTTCTGGACGGCGATCTGGAGGGTCACCTCCTTCTCCGAGTTGATGAGCGGGATCACCTCCAAGAGGAGCGCGGCGTTCTTGTAGGTGATCGTCGACGACTGGGTCACCGAGTTGTTGCTCGTCGTGTCGAGGGTGCTGAGGGTGCTCTGCGGGATCGGCACCTGCTGGCCGGAGGAAATGTAGGCCTTCTTGTTGTTCGCCGTGTAGACGGAGGGGCGGGAGAGGATGGTGAAGCGCCCGGTGCTCTCGAGGGCCTGGACGTAATAGTTCATCGCGTTCCCGAGGCTCCCGTAGAGGGTCAGGCCGTTGAAGAAGGAGAAGGCCCCGGCGGAGTTCAGCGTGCTCGGCGTCGGGAACGAGCTGAGCGTCGAGGTCCCCGCGTTCATCGAGCTGGTGGCCAGGCCGTTGTTGCCGGAGACGTTCCGGTAGTTCTGGAGGATGTTCACGCTGATCTCGGCGTCGTTGGTCAGGTTCATCTTCCCGATGACGGTGGCGAGGTAGATCTGCTTCGGGCGGACGTCGAGCTTGTCCAGGATCCCCTTCACCTTCGTCACGCTCTCGGGCGGCCCGATGACGATGATCGAGTTGGTGCTGTTGTCGGCGATGAGGCGGGTGGTGCCGACGAGGATAGCGGCGGGGGGGATGTTCGTCGGGTCTCCCGTCAGGACCTGCGAGAGGCCGCTGGCGGAGCTGGAGGAATTCGAGGTCCCGGTCGAGTTGCCCGAGGGGCTCTTCAGGTTCGCGGCGCTGCTGGCGGAGCTGCTGGCGTCCCTCGCGTCGTCCTTCGTCTCGGAAATGAGGTTCGCGAGGGTCCAGAGGACATCGACCGCCTTGATGTAGCGGAGGGGGCGGGAGTAGGGGTCCATGACGTCGGCGGAGAGGTCGAAGCCCTCGACGAGGGCCTTCATGGGGGCGAAGTTGTAGGGCTCGGTGACGACGAGGATCCGGTTCGTCCGCACGTCGGGGACGAAGCGGGTGTTCGACGAGGCGAGCGGGTTCGCGGCGACGTTCGACGCGGCGGAGCTCTGGGCGGCGCTCATCGCCCGGGCGATCGCCTGGAAGGCCTGCTGCGGGTTGCCGCCGGGCTGGAAGCCGCCGCCCCCGCCGTTGATGTTGTTCGCCCCGGCGTTGGCCGCCGTCTTCTCGCTGTCGAGGAGCTTGTTCAGGGCGTCGGCGACCTTCTGCGCGTCGGCGCGGCGGAGGAGGACGAACTCGCTGACGATCTTCGTCGGCGGGACGTCGATGAGGACCTTCAGCTTCAGCATCTCGCGGATCGTCCCGCTGCTCTCGGTGATGACGATGGCGTGGGCCGTGGGGACGGCGACGATGGCGCCGTAGCTGTGGAGGGTGACGGAGGACTGGAAGACGGAGAGGGCGTCGTTCGTCGAGATGAACTCGAGCGGGAGGTAGAAGCTGACGACCTGGTCCCCGGCGGGAAGCTCCTCGGGCCGGGTCAGGAGGGGGACCCCCTCGGAGCGGGGATTTTTCCCGGCGATGTTGACGATCTTCATCGTGTTGTTCGCGCCGGGAATGAGGGAGTAGCCGTTGAGCAGGAGGGTGCTCTCGATGAGGCGGAGGGCCTCGATCCGGGGGATCCGCTTCGCGGTGACGAGGGTCAAGCTCGGCCCGGCGAGGGTGGCGTCGCGGATGACGGTCTTCCCGCTGAGGCTCTCGTAGGCGGCGAGGAGATCGGTCGCCGGATTGTTCGGGAACTGGAGGGCGACCTTGTCTTCCTTGTCGGCGACGGGAACGTTGCTATCGCCGCCGGGCCCCTGCCCGGGACGGCCGAAGCGGCCCCCGAAACCGCCGCCGCCGCCCCCTCCGGCGGGAGGCGTGGCGGGGGCGGGAGTCGGGGCCGCCGCAGGGGCCTCCTGCGCCGGGGAGGAGAGCGGGACGAGGCCGAGGATCGAAAGGAGGACGATGAGGAGGCGGGTGTTCATGGGGTGGGAGGGGCGGATTCGGGAGCGGGATTGGGATTGGCCGGAGCCGCCGCGGGAGCGGCGGCAGGGGCAGGAGCAGGGGCGACGGCAGGCGTCGCCGCCTCGCTGGGGTTCGGAATCTGGGTCCGGCGGAAGCGGCGGCGCCGTCCGCCGTCCTCGCCATTCGCATTCGCGTTGGCGCTGGCGTTGTCGCCGGTGGCCGCATTCGCGGCACCGGGCTCGACCTTTCCGGCGGGGGCGGGATTGTTGACGACGAGGAGGAGGGGATCGTAGCGGACGACGAGGTTCTTCGCATCGCCCGGCCCCTTCAGCTTCGCGCTGGAGCGGAGGGGGTTCGCGTCGTAGTGGACGCTCTCGACGGCATAGCCCTGGGCGTTGGGCTCCTTCGTGACGACCATTCGGTCCTTCGTGTCCTGGTTCATCAGGTAGAGGATCGGATCGGTCTCGCTCTCGGTCATCCCGACGAGGACCCACGTCGCCTTCGGCACCTCGTCGGTCGAGGCGACGCCGAAGGGCGATTTCTCCCAGACGGCGCGGTAGCGGTCGGGGGCGGCGTTCTGGGGAATGACGGCCTCGGCGGCCCGGAGACCCATCGGCAGGAGCGTCCCGAAAAGAAGGAGGAGAGGAAAAAAAGGTTTCATCGTGTTTTCTATTTCAGGGAATACCAGCGGGCCACCGTCATCTCGCACCGCATCTTCGACCCGTCGGGGCCGTCGCATTTCAGGGAGAAACGGCTGATGGCCTGGAAGAGGTCGGGCTGCTCGACCTCGGAGAGCCAGCGGCAGAGCGACTCGAGCGATCCCGTGACGGAGAGCTGGACCGAGACTTCCCGGTAGAACGGGGTGCCGCGGGGTTCCTGGAGGCTCTGCGAGACGATGGCGAGGTTGTTCTTCTTCGCCGCCTGCTGGAGCGACTCGAGGAGGCGGGCGCTCCCCTGCCCGGCGTCGCCGACCTCGCTGAGCTTCGGCTGGGTCTTGGCGAGCCACGCCTCGCGCTGGGTCCAGAGGGCGCGGTCGCCGATCCAGATCCGGGAATAGGAGAGGTCGGCGCGGAGCTTCTTGAGGTTCCGCGCGGTGTCCTGGAACTTCTCCTGCACGAGGCTGAAGGCGAAGATGTTCGCCAGCGCAAAGAGGACGATCAGGAAGACGAAGAGCTTCTGCTTCTCCCCCTTGCTGAGGCCTTTTTTATTGGGCGACGCCGACACGGGTACCCTCCAGTTGGAATTGCGCGTGGTTGTTCGGCAGCACCTTCGGCTGCGGCATGGTCCACGTCCACCGTTTCAGGAAATCGTCCTTCCGCACCTCGCGCAGGAAGGCGAAGGCCGAGGCGGCGTCCTTCCCCTCGCCGACGAGGAGGAGCTTCCCGGTGACGGGCGAGGCCTCGAACTTCGTCAGCCGCATCTCGGCGGGGAGGACCTTCACCACGGAAAGAAGGGGCTCCATCGGATAGGAGGAGGGATCGACCGCCGGGGCGAGGGCCTTCCACAGGTCGGCCGTCCGGCTGAGGGCGGCGACGGTGGGGGCATCCTGCGCGACCTGGGCGGCGAGGCGGCGTTCCTCCCACTTCATCCAGCCGAACCATCCGCCGAGCCCGGCGACGGCGAGGAGGTAGACGACGGCCGCGACCTTCAGCAAGCGGCCCCGGCGGCTCTTCTCCCGGGCGGCCCGCCGCTCGTCCCGCACCGGCGCGGGGACGAGGGAGAGGCTCCGCGCGGGAATCCGGAGGGAACGGCGGAAGCCGTCGGCGGTGACGGCGGGAGGAGCCCCGAAGAGGGCCTCGGCGACGGCGGCGTCGGCGGGGGTGAAGGAGCCCCAGAGGTGGACGGCGGGCCGTTCGGCCGCGATCCCCTCCCACGCGAGGGAGCGGGCGAGGAGGGCGACCTCGGCGGCGACGGCGTCGAGCTGCGCGGCGCCCGGGAAGAATTGGACGAGCGCCGCCTCCCCCTCGCTCCCCTTCCCGTAGGCGAGGGCGATGCCGCCCTCTTCCCGCCAGAAGACGAAGGCCTCCGGGGGGAGCGCATGGAAGCGGACCGCCGCGTCGAAGTCGGCGACGTGGGGAAGGAGAAGCGCCGGGGGGAGCTCCGGGTCGACGAGGTAGGCGGTGACGAGGGTCCGGCCGTCCTCTTCGACGAGGGGGAGGAGTTCCCACGCCGAGGTGCCGTCGCCCCGCACGAGGGCACGCCGCTCCAGCTGCGCCTGGGCGAGTTCCCGCAGGACCTCCCGCTCCGTCGTCTGGAGCCACAGGGGGACGACGAGGAGATGGCGGGCGGGGAGGCCGATCCGGGCCGAGGAGGGAAGGTCGGCGAGGTCGGCCTCGGCCCAGGCAGCCGACTCGCCGCCCTTCCCGGAAAGGGAAGAGGCGGGGACGAGACGGTACTGGCCCTCCCCCTCGCCCGGCAGGCAGAGGACGCCGGTAAAGGAGCCGCGCTTCCGCTCCCCCTTGGAGGAGGGAGCCGCAGCGGAGGCGGGAGCGGGAGCGGTTAGAATTCCTGCCATAAATAATAAGTCGGAGCCGTTCCGGTTCCGGTGGTCGAGGTGCTCGTCGTCGTCCCGGTGCTGGCGTTGCCCGAGGTGCCGACGGCCCGGGTGGCGACCACCTGAATCGTGTGGTGATGATCGCCGAGAATCCCCTCGCTCTCAATCCTCCAGATCGTGCTGGAGACCGAAAGGAGCGAGGAGACCGTCCGGACCAGCCCCTGCGGCATCCCGAGGGCCGAGCAGGCGTCGGAGACGCTCGACCATCGGACGCTGTTGACCGAGCCGACGACGCCGTCGGGATCGCGCGCGGAGACGAACGACTGGGCCATGTCGATGCCGACGTTGCAGACGGCGGCGATGAGGTCGGGCGGGGCCTCGTTGAGGTCGAGGGTGCCGTTGCTCCAGAGGGTGAAGTAATTCCGCCAATCGGGCTTCAGGGCGATGATCTTGTCGAAGCCGATCACCTGGGGCAGCTCGTCGAGGCTCTGGAAGGGGCGACCGGGAGGGAAGTCGGGGAAGCCGAGGGCGGCGTAGTCGGCCTGCTTCGCGCCGTTGAGCCGCTTCGTGTCGCCCGTCTCGATCCAGTCCTGGAGGGCGTCGTTGACCGCCTGGCCCGCGTCGGGGGAGAGGCCCCACAGCACCCAGAGCCGGAGGAGGACGTCGGTCCGCCCCTGGACGAGGAGGCGGTTCAGGTTGAGGCGGGAGCCCTCGCTCACCACCGTCACGCGGAAGCTTCCGCCGCCGAAGTCCTGCGCCAGGAGGTCGTCGTTTCGGGGCATCTGGGGATGGAGGCCGAGGGCGAGGCCGGAGAGGGCGATCGTCCGCGCCCGCGCATCCTTCGAGCGGGAGGTATCCTCGGTCAGCTGGAGGGAGACATAGGCTAGGAAGCCCATGAGCGTCACCATCATGATGCCGACGCACCACATCACCGTCAGCAGGGCGAAGCCGCGCCGCGCGGAAGAGCGGAATTGAGAAGCGGGCCGTTTCATCGTCCCCCTCCCCGGTTGCCGCCGCCGCCGCCGTTCTGGCGTCCGCCGGTTCCACCGTTCCCATTGCCATTGGCGTTCCCATTGCCGCCGTTGCGGTTCCCCTGCCCTCCGGCATTGGAGCCGCCCGCGCCGGAACGGTTCGCATTGCCGCCCCCCCCGCCGCCGCCCGCGGAAGCGGAGAAGCTCGGCTGGGCGGCGAGGGTCGGGAGCCAGAAGGTCTGGGTCCACTCGCGCGGGTCGTCGCCGTGCATCAGGGTCAGCTGGACGAGGGCGGGGCGGGTCGTCTCGGTCCACGTGTCCTCCCAGCTCTCCGCCGTGGCGTCGTAATAGTGCCACTGCATTTCCTTGAGATTCGTGAGGAGGGGAAGCCAGAGCGGGTTCGGCATGGCGAGGCCGGTGGTGGTGTCGATCCGCCGGTATTCGACGCCGAGGGTCAGGGTCCCGTCCCCCTCGGTGTGCGCCGTCATCGCGATCTCCCCATAAAAGAAGGCGCGGTCGCCGAAGATGAAGGCCGAGGAGGCGTTCTCCAGGACCAGCTCGTAGGGGAGCGGCGTCGCCCCGTCGGTGGCGGTGGAGAGGATCGTCGCCGCCGACGGGAGAGCGGCGAAGGTCCGGCGGCAGAGCTCGAAGACGCCGTAGATCCCGTTGGCGTCCCGCTGGGCCTCGCGGAGGGTCGCCGTCGCCTTCATCATCCCGCGGATCGTCCCGAAGAGGCCGCCCGCCACGACCGCGAAGACGGCAAGGGCGAGCATCACTTCGAGAAGCGTGAACCCGCGCCGGAGATGGGATGCCGTCCGTTTCATTGCATTACATTCCGCTCACGACTGCGGGTGGTAGACGGTGAGGCTCGCCTCCTCGACCTGCTCCTTGCCGTTCGCCGTCCAGCGGGCGCGGACGGTGAGGGTGTAGAGGTCGGAGAGGATGGTCTTGTCGGAGGAACTCAGCGGGAGGGACGCCCACTCCCGCTCGAAGGCGACGCCGTCGTCGGTCGTCCGCGTCGGCTGGAGGCCGACGACGAGGGGGTCGGTCATCGCCTGGGCGATCTCCCCGTCGAGGGCGAGGCGGATCGCCGTCTCCCGGTTCCCCTGCACGAGGGAATCGGCCGCGAGGGTCGCGGCCCGCGCCAGACCGAGGCAGACGAGGCAGAAGATCGCCACCGCGAGCATCACCTCGAGGAGGATGATGCCGCGGCGGGAGGCAGTGGAAGTCCTAGTGGAACGCATAGGTTTCCTCCGCCACCTCGGCGGTCAAGGGATCGAAGCGGAGCGCGATCTGCGACTCCCCCTGCGTGAAGCGGACGGTGAGCGGCTCGCAGAGGCCGTTCGGGCGGAAGATCCACCGGACCTCGGCGGGAGCGGAGAAGGTCTCCTCGGCCCACGCCTTCGTCTCGACCTTCACCCCGTCGGCGACGGGGAGGGAGAGGTCGGGGAAGGCCTGGTGTTGGTCGTCAGTGAAGTCCTCGCCCGGCTGAAGGGTGAGGACGAGCTCGGCGGGGCGGATGAGGACCGCCCAGCTCCGCTGCGTGTCGATCGCCCGGTTCCGGGCGGTGCGGGCGAGTTCTTCCATGTGGCGGGCGGGGTCGCGGAGTTTCTGCTCGCTCATCCAGCCGGAGAAGGCCGGGATCGAGAGGCCGACGAGGACGGCGATGACGGCGAGGGAGATGCAGATCTCCAGCAGGGTGAAGCCCCGGCGGCGGCGGCAGCAGCTTGGGCGGCTCCTACTGCTTCCAGTTGCCGAGATTGTCATCCCCCTCCTTCCCCTTCGGCCCGAGGGAATAGATGTCGAAGCCGTTCGGGTTGTGGACGCCGGGGTTCTTGTACTGGTAGGGGCGGTTCCAGGGGTCGACGGGGACCGACTCGAAGAGCTGGGTCCAGCGGGCCGGGATCGGATCGGAGGTCGGCTGGTGGACGAGGGCGTCGAGGCCCTGCTCGGTCGTCGGGAGGTTGAGGGCCTGCATCTCGTAGGTCTTCAGCTGCGTCGTGATCGTGCTGATGTCGGCGTCGACCCGGGTCGCCTTCGCGACGTCGAGGTTGCCGCTCAACTTGTAGATGCCCGCGCCGACCAGCACCGCGATGATCGCGAGGACGAGCATGATTTCAACCAGGGTGTAGCCGCGCCGGTTGGAGCGGGCGACAGGGGAGCGATGGAGGGGTGTTTTCATGATGGAGGAGGGTGTGGGGTGAGGATCGGAAAGGGTCAGGGGGCCGCGGTCCCGGTCGGCGCGTAGGCACATTCGAGGGAGAGGTCTTTCAAGGCGAAGGGGACGCTGCCGCCCGCGTCGGTCCCGGCGGGGACGAGCTCGATCACATTCTCCCCCGCGTGGAGGAAACGGGCCGGAAGATAGACGGCCCCGGCGCGCCAGGCGGCCAGGGTCCCGGTCCCGGGCAGGTAGCCCGGATCGTCGAGCGCCGGGGCCGGCGCGGAGAAGGTCCCGACGCGGACGCCGTTGATCCGGCATTCGAGTTCCTGCTCGGGCGGGAGGCCGAGGACCTTCCCCGAGAGCCGCGCCGCCGAGGGAAGGCGGTCGATCACCGCGTCGAACGTCGCCGGATCGTCGGTGCCGAACCGGGTCGGGCGGTCGAGGAGGGCGGTCCGGGTCATCCCGGAGGTCACCAGGGCGGCGGGCGAGAGGGAGGGGCTGCCGTCGACGTCCGAAAGGGGGAAGACGACGCTCCCCCGCAACGCGCCCGCCGCCGCATCGCCGATCTGGCCCGGGAGGGCGACCACGGGGAGGGAGCGGACATCGGCCCACTCCCACACCAGCCGCCGGATCGAGGCGACGCCGTCCCCGGCGTTCGACTGGAAGACGATCCGGGTCATCCCCGAGAACGGGATCAGGAGGGTGCGGGAACCCGCGAAGCCGGTCCTCTCGTCGAGGTTCTCCGCCAGGGTCTCGGCCCGACTCCCGTCGAGGCTCTGGGTATAGACCCGGAGGAAGCGGCCCTCGCCCGAGTCGAAGACGACGGTCAGGATGAGGTTTCCCGTCCCGGAGGGAGGGGAGACGTCGAAGCTGGTCCGGCTGACGGTGGTGTCGAGCTCGCTCGCCGTCCCCACCGGCTGGAGCCATTCGGGGAAGAACGCCGTCTTGCCCGGCTCGAAGGTGAAGGCGGGGGAAACCCCCTCGGCACGCCCCATCCCCACCCCGGCGCAAGCCAGGGCGACGAGATAAACACCGAAACGAAACTTTTCACCAAACAGGAACATACCGATCAATTGAAAGACTCGCCAAAAGAGTGTGAGTTACAAAGAAATTATCGCAATGACATTTCAATTTGAATTCGGAGGGAAACAGGGGCTATCTAGAGAGAGACCTCCCCGTCCATGTCCGCCACCCCCCTTGAAATCCCCGCCGCGTCCGCCCCGGCTCCGGCCCCCAGACGGCGGATGACGGCCAGCCTCGCCGAGATCGTCGAGATCGCCGCCGCCCTCGGCGGAGCGGGAAGCCGGGAAAAGATCGCCGAGGTCTGCCTCGACGCCGCCACCCGCCAGCACTCGGTCATCGACGCCCTCCTCGACGCGAAGATCGTCGACGAGGCCGCCTTCCTCCAGTCCCTCGCCACCCATCTCTATATCCCCTGGTGGGGCGACATCCTCCCGCCGATCCCCGCCCCGCTCCGGGAAAAGATCCCCGTCCGCCTCGCCGTCCAGCACCGCCTCTTCCCCGTCCAGGAGGACGACGGCCCGCTGAAGCTCCTGACCCACGATCCCTATAACCGGATCGCCCGGCAGAGCCTCGCCCAGGCCCTCGGGGAACCGGTCCAGTGGGTCCTCGCCTCGCGGACGAAGATCGAGGAAGGCCTCCGCCAGAGCTACGGCGTCGGGGCCGAGATCTTCGACATGATCCTCGAGGGGCGCGACATCGACGAGGCCCTCTCGAACCTCAAGCAGGAGACGACCGTCCTCGACGCCGAGGACTCCGAGGCCTCCGTCGTCCGCTTCGTCAACCAGATCATCCGCGAGGCCCTCCGCGAGCGGGCGACCGACATCCACATCGAGCCCCTGGAGGACGACCTCCGCATCCGCTACCGCGTCGACGGCGTCCTCCACGCCACCCCCGTCCCGACCCAGATCCGGCTCCTCCAGGACTCGGTCATCTCCCGGCTGAAGATCATGGCCCACCTCGACATCGCCGAGCGGCGGCTCCCCCAGGACGGGCGCATCAACCTCGAGCTCGAAGGCCGCCCGATCGACGTCCGCGTCGCCACGATCCCCTCGGTCCTCGGGGAATCGGTCAGCCTCCGCCTCCTCGGCCAGGAGCAGTTCAACTTCGAGCGCCTCCAGCTCGAGCCCGAGACCCTCGCCATCGTCGAGCGCCTGCTGAAGCAGCCCAACGGCATCGTCCTCGTCACCGGCCCCACCGGCTCCGGCAAGTCGACGACGCTCTACACCTGCCTCTCGACGATCAACACCCAGGCCCGCCGCATCGTCACCATCGAGGACCCCGTCGAGTACAAGCTCCCCGGCGTCATCCAGATCGCCGTGAAGCCCGAGATCGGCCTCACCTTCGCCACCGGCCTCCGCAGCATCCTCCGCGGCGATCCGAACGTCGTGATGATCGGCGAAATGCGCGACGTCGAGACCGCCGAGATCGCCATCCGCGCCTCCCTCACCGGCCACCTCGTCTTCAGCACCCTCCACACGAACGACTCGATCGGCGGCATCGTCCGCCTCGTCGACATGGGGATCGATCCCTACCTCGTCTCCTCCTCGGTCCGCGCCTTCCTCGCCCAGCGCCTCGTCCGCGTCCTCTGCCCCCGGTGCAAGAAACCGGCGGAGGAATCGGTCGCGAAGCTCGCCGAGATCGGCTATCCCGCCCACGCGGGCGGGACCATCTTCAAGTCGGTCGGCTGCGAGGCCTGCCGCCGCACCGGCTACCAGGGCCGGATGGCCCTCCTCGAGATCTGCGAGATCTCCCCCGCCATCCAGGACCTCATCACCCAGCGGAAATCGGCCAACGTCCTCCGCGCGAAGGCGACCGAGGAGGGGATGATCAGCCTC
The DNA here is from genome assembly GCF_900105685.1 of Verrucomicrobium sp. GAS474. NCBI lineage: Bacteria > Pseudomonadati > Verrucomicrobiota > Verrucomicrobiia > Verrucomicrobiales > Verrucomicrobiaceae > Verrucomicrobium > Verrucomicrobium sp. GAS474. The sequence continues at coordinate 2,089,137 of NZ_LT629781.1, read as the reverse complement.
CGCCAATACGGCTGGAGGCAGGTCGCCGCCGGGAAGACGACCATCGAGGAAGTCCTCCGCGTCACCTCCGCCGACGCGGCGCTGGCCGACGAATAGGATGAACGGCAAGAGGAACCGATGAGCCTATTCGTCTACCAGGCCGTCGACGCGCGCGGCGCCCGCACCTCGGGCGAGATCGAGGCGAAGTCCCGGGGCGACGCCCTCCACAAGCTCGAGGCCGGACGCCTCCAGCCGATCTCCGTCCGTCCGAAGCCCCTCGGGACCGGCGCAGGCGCAGGGACCGCCGCCGACGATCCCGACCGCAATCCCGCCTCGTCCTTCGCCGAGGCCGGTTCCCTCGCGCTGAACGCCACCCAGATCGTCCACTTCACCGACGAGATCAGCGACCTCCTCGACGCCGGGCTCCAGCTCGAGCCCGCCCTCCGCCTCATGTCCCAGCGGAGCGAGCTGACGAAGCTGAAGGGCGTCGTCGCCCGGCTCCGCGAGGAGATCCGGGACGGCGTCAGCTTCTCCGTCGCCCTGCGGCGGACCTCGGCCAGCTTCGGCGAGCTCTACTGCCGCCTCGCCGAGGCGGGCGAGTTGAGCGGCGCGCTCCCGCAGATCCTCCGGCGGCAGTCGCGCTTCCTCGCCGCCATGCAGGAACTCCGCAGCCGCGTCATCCAGGCCCTCATCTATCCGGCCTTCATGACCCTCGCGGGGGCCGGGCTCATGGTCGTCTTCATGGTCGTCCTCGTCCCGAACCTCACCATGCTTTTCTCGAAGACCGGGACCGAGCAGCCGCTCCTCACCCGGCTCCTGATCCTCTCCAGCAACTTCATCGCCACGTGGTGGTGGGCCGTCGCCCTCGCCGCGGGCGGCCTCGCCTTCGGCTTCTGGAGCTATATCCAGACGACCGAGGGCCGCGCCTGGTGGGACCGCGCCCAGCTCCGCCTCCCCCTCGTCGGCGCCGTCATCTCCTCCCGCTACTACGTCCAGCTCTCCCAGACGCTGGCGACGATGGTCGGGAGCGGCATCCCCCTCCTCAATGCCCTCCGCCTCATGGAGGCGGCGACGGGGAACACCCATCTGCGCGGGCAGCTCTCCCGCGTCGTGGCGATGGTCAGCGAAGGGGGAACCCTCTCCCGGGCCTTCCAGCGCGTCGGCGAATTCCCGCCGACGCTGATCGACATGGTCGCCGTCGGGGAACAGACCGGCGATCTCTCGACCTCGCTGGAGAAAATCGGCACCCGCTACGACAAGGAATTGAACATCAAGATCCAGCGCCTCACCGCCATCATCCAGCCGACGATCGTTCTCGTGATGGCGCTCGTCGTCGGCGTCGTCGCCTTCTCGATGATCACCGGCATCTTTTCCGCCGTCTCGGGCCTCAAGGCCCACTAAGGCTTACGGATCGAGCAGGATCGGCCGCGCCGCCCGCTCTTCCTGCAGGCCGACCCCGGAAACCTCGGGATTGAGGAACTCTGCAATCTTCGGATCGGCCAGCTTGTCGGTCGTGATGATCTTCGTCGCCACATTGCGCTGGGCGGCGACGGGCTTCCCCCGCGCCCCGGCGACCGCCCCCTTCATCGCGTGGTAGCCGATGAGGTAGGGACAATCGGCGATGACCGAGTCGATCTCCCCCGCGCCGAGGGCGGCGAGGGTCTCCTTCCGGTTGCCGTAGACCATGACCACCGGCTTCGCCCCGTTCCCGCCGTTGGAGGCGGCAGCGGCGGCCTCTTTCAACGCGCGGGCGACCTCGGGCCACGCCTCGGGATCGGCGACGCAGAGGGCCGCGACCTTCCCGCCGAGCCGCTTCAGGATCGGCCCGACCTCGCTCGCCGCCACGCCGGGGATCCCCTGGGCGAGGTCGCCGGAGGTGATCGCGAGCGCGTTGGGATAGAGCCGGAGCCCCTCGATCATCCCCTTTTCAAATTGGGAGACGCCGAGGGAAGCCTTCGGATCGCCGACGATGAGGACGCCGCCGTCCCCGCCGATCCGCTTCGCCAGGAAGGCCCCGGCCTCCTGCCCCGACTGGTAGAAACCGGTCCCGACCAATCCCGCGATGTAGGGGGAGGAAAAGGGGGCGTCGACGACGATGCCGGTACAGCCGCTGCGGAAGGCCTCCTCGATCCGGCCGAGGAAATTGGGGCTCCGCGCGCCGCCGACCGGGGAGAGGATCATCCCGGCGCAACCGGCGGAAGCCCCCTTCAAAATGGCCTGCGTCTGCCCGGCCACGTCGGCCGTCGCAGGGAGGAAGACCTCGACGGTCGGAGCCTCCCCTCCCGTCCCGGCGAGGTCCTTCGCCGCCTTCTGCGCCCCGGCCAGCAGGGCGTCGGCATACTCCCCGGCATGGATGGGGACGAGGGCGACGTGGACGGGGGCGGCCCCGGCGGCGGGGAGGAAGGGGGCAGAACCGAGGAGGGCAAGGGCAAGGACGACCGCGCGGGCGAGAAGGAAACCGGGACGGGCCACGGGATTAGACCTTTCTCATGTCGGTGACCTCGATCACGCCGTCCTTGCCGATCTCGACCTTGAACTGGTAACGCTGGCCCTTCTGGAGATTGAGGTAGTTGAACTTGGCCGGGACGAAGATCGCGACGACGCCGTTGTCCCCGACGATGACCGAGATGAGGCGGCCCTTCGTCGGCGACCAGGCGAGGGAGTTCTCGACGGTCCCCTCGACCTTGTAGCTGTTCCCCCGGAGGCTGTTCGCGTTGTCGAGGTAGGCGGGGAGGTCGAGCGGGGAGATCGTCCGGTAGGGATCGCTGGTCTGCTTGAAGACGTAGGCCCCGCCGCCCATCCCGGCGGCGACGAGGATGACGACGAGGATCAGGGTGCTGACGGAAATCTTCGAGCGAGCCTTGCGTGCCATAGAAGCGGGTCTTAGGAGGGTAGTGGCGGGAAAGACCGGCCACAAGACAGAACTCGGAATCGGGCCATGATCTAGCCGTCGCTCCAGCGGCTGCGGACGCAGCCGAGCCAGGCGAAGATCTGCCCCACGGCGATGTGGCCGAGCAACATCCACCAGCAGAGCGAGGAGGAGGAGAGCGGCGTCTGGGCGACGGCCTTCACCATGTCGTAGAAGCGGGTATCCTGGATCGTCTGGAGGTAGGAGGACCAGCCCCAGTAGGAGGCGATGAAGGGGCGGACCATCGAGCCGAGCGGCTCCGGCAGCGCGAGGACGGCCCCCGAGAGCGGGAGCTGGAAGCCGACGAGGTAGATCGAGATCATCGAGGCCTGCTCCGCCGTCGGGGCCCAGCACGAGATCGCAAGGCAGACGGAGCTGATCGCCGCGTTGGTCAGGAAGAGGGAGACGAACTGGGAGAGGAGGTCGCCCGGGAACTGGCCGACGAAGTAGACGAAGATCGTCATCCAGACCGACTGGACGAAGGCGAGGGTGAAGACGAAGGTCGATTTCGCCAGCAGGTAGCTCCCCGGACGGAGCCCGGCCAGCTTCTCCTTCTCGAAGAGGAGCCGCTCCCCGGCGACTTCCCGCGCGCCGTTGTTCGAGCCCATCAGCCCCAGCAGCACCACCTGGATCATGACGAGGCCGGAGACGAGGCCGCCGATGCGGGCCGCCTCCTCGGTGTAGCCGGCGGCTTCCTTCAGCTGCGTCAGCATGTCGTTCCCCGACGTCATGCTCATGTTCTGGGTCTGGGGGAGGCCGTTCCAGACGAAGAGGACGACGAGGAGGGGGAAGGCGAGGATGAGCGCCAGCTGGAGCCAGCACTGGGACGGGACCTTGAAGAAGATCACGATCCGCCGGAGGAGGACGAAGACGAATTGGGTGACCGCATCGGGACGGCGGATCGCCGGGGCCTTGGCGGGAGCCTTGGTTTTGGCCTTGGCCGGGGCCTTCGGCGGCTTCGATTTAGGCTGGGCCACCGGTTCGGGTGCCGACTCGGGTGCCGGAGAAGATGAAGGAACGGCGTCGTCGCTCATGCGATCTCCTTCGTTTCGCCGTCGGGATTATCGGGGAGAGGCGCGTCGGCTTCGGATGCCGCGGAGACGGAGGGCGGCACCTGCTGCACCTCGCCCATCCCCTCCAGCGCCGCGGCGACCTCGGCCGCGTAACGGCGCCAGCCTTCGGCCCACTGCTCGGGCTCGTAATCGGAGAGGCGGTTGAAGACCCCCTCGTGGTGGGCGATGCCGAAGTATTCGGTCAGGAGAGTCCCCTTCCCCAGGAAGACGACCCGCCCCTGGAAGAGGACCGCGACGCCGTCGTAGAGCTCCGCCTGCCGGAGGCTGTGGGTGACGCTGAGGACGAGGCGGTCGGCCCCGCCGCCGCCGGAGCCATGGGCGAGGCCCGCGAGGAGCGCCACGATCTCGTCCTCGGAACGGGGATCGAGGCCGCTCGTCACCTCGTCGCAGAGGAGGATCGCCGGATCGCTGATCAACTCGAGGGCGAGGGCGAGGCGGCGGCGCTGCCCGCCGGAGAGGACCCGGACGGGACGGTCGGAGAAGGGGGTGAGGCCGGTCTCCCGCAACACCCGCTCCTTCCGCTGGGCGCGCTGCGCCGAGGAGAGCCCGGCGACGCGGAGGCGGATGGCGTAGGCGATGCTCTCGTCGACGGTGAGGGACTCGTGGGCGATGCTGAACTGGGGGACGTAGGCGAGCTCGCCGACGGCGAAGTCCCCCTCCTTGTCGAGGTCGCGCCCCTGCCAGAAGACGGCCCCGCCGGTGTTCTCCAGCAGCCCGGCGACGGTCTTGATGAGGGTGCTCTTCCCGCAGCCCGAGGGGCCGATCACGGCCCAGAACTCGCCGGGACGGAACTTCGCCGAGACGCTGTCGAGGAGGCGGCGCGGGCCGTCGTCCCCCTCGATCTCGATCGATACGTCGCGCAGTTCGAGCATGGAAAAAACGGGGCGGACGGGGCGCTCTTGCTTGCGGCCTATGGGCTATGGGCTACTGGATCACCAGCGGGCCCGATTCCGTGGTGTAGGTGCCGCCCTGGCCCGATTCCCACGCGCTGTCGGCGCTGCGATAGATGTCGTAGACTTCCTTCGGCTTGGAGACGCGGTATTCGACGGTGTGGGCGTGGGTCGCCTCGGGATACTTCTTCATCACCATCGTCGAGGTGAGGTCGGAGAGGGTGTCGCCGCCGCCGACCGCCGCCGCCGCGTGGTTCGCCGCCGCCTCGACCTTGTCCTGCAGCGCCCCGACGGCGGTCTTCGCCATCCCGTTGGGGCTCGACGCCTCGACGCCGTTCTCGACGGCGTAGATGCGGATCGAATTGTTCCCGTAGGTGTCGACGACGAGTTCCGTCACCCGGAAGCCCCCCTCGACGGTGTAGCGGGAGAAGCTGACCGAGATGATCCGCTGCACATGGACCTTCACCGTTCCGCCGGGAAGGTTCGCCGTCCAGAGCCAGCGCGGCGGGGCCGGGGCGATCGTCGAGTCGTCGGCGCGGACCGAGGAGGCCGGGAAGAGCGGCAGGGAGAGCGCCAGCAAGGCGGCTCGGAGGGGAAGACGATTTTTCATGCTTCAGGCCATGCTCAGGAGGAGGGAGCCCCGGAATCGACGGCGGCGGCGTCCCCGCCGTTCGCGCTCTCGGGAAGGATCTTGTGCGAGAGCCGGGCGATGCCGTCCTGGGCGAACTCGCTCGGCGGATAAAGCTTCTGCGCCTTCAGGTACCAGGCGAGGGAGGAACCGATCTGCCCCTTCTTCTCGAGGTCCTGGGCCGTCCGCACGGTGCGGACGAAGTCGGCCGCCTCGGTCGTCAGCTGCGCGCGGAACTGGTTGAGCTTCGGATCGGTCTTGTATTGCTCGGCCGTCTTCTCGACCCCCTCCCACGCGCCGACGTAGTCGCCGCGCTTCTCGACCTCGGTCGAGCGGACGATGGCCATCTCGATCGTCTGGACCTCCTCCAGCACCTTCTGGAGCTGGGGCTGCTTGTCGGGATAGAGGGCGGTGACGGCGATGTACTTCCCGCGGTCGTCGAAGATCTGGCGGTAGTTGTGCTGGCTCAGGAGCCGGTCGAGGTCGCTGAGGGCCTGCAGCTGGACGTCGGCCCCGTCGAAGATCCGCTTCGAGACCGAGGCGAGGTCGGGATTGCGCGGCCAGATCTCGGTCGCCTCCTTCAGCTCGGCCTCGACGGTCGCCCGGTCGCCGCCCGCCGCCGCCGCCTTCGCCTTCGCGAGGTGCATCCCGGCGACGGTCTTCGAGGTCTGGATCACCGCCATCGGCTTGGAGGAATCGAAGTCGGCGGCCATCGCGGTGAGGTCGTTCGTCAGCGCCTCGGCGCGGGTGAAATCCTTAACGTCGATCGCGGAGAGGAGCTCGTTCTGCTTCTGGACGAAGGTGAGGGTCTGCCGTTTCTGGTCGCGGGAGATGTTCCGGACCTCGGGCATGTACTCGCCCTCGGCGAAGACCTCGGCGAGGCGCTCCGAGGCGCTCGCCAGTTCCTTCTTCTCCAGGAGGAAGGTGAAGGCCTGGACCCCTTCCTTCACGTCGCGGATCGCCTCGCGGGCGAGGGTGTCGAGGGTCGAGACCGTCGGGGACATCCCGGAGGGGAGCCCGGAGCCCTGGGAAAATAGCGACTCGGCGTCCTTCGAGAGCTGGAGCTTCCCCTCGCCGTCCGGGAAGAGCTGGCGGTAGAAGAGGTCGCCGATGATCACGTGCTGGAAGCGGCGCTGCATGAAGAGCTGGACCAGGAGGGACTGCATCTGGACGCGGGCGACGGCCCCGCTCAGTTCCCCCTTCGCCTTGTTCAAGGTCATCTGCGCGTTGACCTCGGCGAGGCGCTGGACGTAGGGGAGGGCGAGGCGCTGGCGCTCCTCCTTCACCGCCTCCAGCTGCTCCTTGTTCCGGGCGAACTGGAAGGAACCGGCGTCGCTGAGCGTCGCGTTCGCGTTCCATTCGAGCTGCTTCCGCTGCTCCTCCAGAGCCGAGGCCGAGGCGTCGAGGCGGTCCTGCTGGTTCTGCGTCTGCCAGACGGCCTGGATCGCCGCGGCGAGGCCGTCGCAGAGGTTCGCGTCGATCGAGTAATCGGAGGCCTTGTGGAGGAGAGCCCAGGCCTTGTCCATGTTCGCCGAAGAGGCGTTCTGCGGCGACATCAGCTCGATGATCTGCTTGATGTAGCCCTGGTAGGCGGCGTATTCCTCCTGGCTCTGTTCCGGGGCGTTGAGGAACTTCTCCAGCCGGGCGCGGAATATCCGGTTGTTGTTCACGTTCCAGTGCTGGCCGTTCCAGGCCATCACATCGCTCCCGGGATCGAACATCGGGATGTCGCTGTTCGACTGCTTGCTGTTATTGTTGGAACCCGAATTCGAGTTCCCGCCGCCCTGATTCGAGTTGGAGCTCGTCGCGAAGGGCTGGGGCTGCGGAGCGGGCTGGGGATTGGCTCCCATGCCGCCGCCGCTGCCGGGATTCCAGGTCGACTGGGCCTGGGCCGAGCTCAAACCCGCCGTGAACCCCGGGAACAAACCGGAGACGCAGCAGGCAACCAAAACCGTTAAAACCCGCGAAGGCGTCTTTGCAGCCATTACATTCTACGATGTCCCGCCCGCCAGCGGGAGTCAACCTTCTAAGCAGCCTCCGAGGCGGAAAGATAAGAGTAAAGCATAACGAAAAGGCGATTCTTTCCTTTTCCCCCGCCTTGTGGAAAATAGGGCCTTCGTCCTTTCCCATCCTGGTCTATATTTCCCCACTCCCCCCATTTTTTCTATGAAGCTCGGCAAGTCCGCTAAATGGCTCCTCATCGGCGTCGTCCTCGTCATGGTCCTCTTCGTCGGCGTCGGCATCACCGGCTATGTCTGGCTGAACCGCTACCTGGCGGGGGAGGAATTCCGGACGAAGGTCTCCCAGGGAGTCTCCGACGCCCTCGGCGTGAAGGGCCAGTTCGAGCCCTTCCGCTGGCAGGGCCTCTCCGTCTACACCCCCGGCTTCACCGCCACCGGCCCGGCCGCCTCCTCGGTCGACCGCCTCTCCCTGCGCGAGATCCATGCGGACATCGGCTTCTCCGCCGCCCTCCACGGGAAGCTCGAGATCCCGATGCTCGAAATCGGCCAGGTCCTCCTCAGCCTGAAGGAAGTCCCCGCCTCGGTCCCCTCCGCCGCCGTCCCCGACGCCCCCCTCGCCGCGGCCGCGCCCACTCCCGCCGCGGCTTCCAAGACCGCGGACGCCTCCTCCGGCCAGGTCCGTCTCGGCACGATCAAGGTCGCCACCCTCAACATGACGTGGCCGAAGGAACTGGGCGGCGGCGGCAGCCTCTCCGACCTCCAGGTCATCCTGAAGAGCGGAGACAACCAGACGAACACGAACTGGAACGTCGACGCGAAGGGCGGCACCCTCGGCATCGCCCTCCTACCCCAGCTGAAGGTCACCGAGTTCACCCTCCGCATCAACTCGGGCCGCCTCTACATCACCCGGTCGGAGTTCCGCAACGGGAGCAACGGCGTGAAGGGGGCCGTCACCGCCTCGGGCGAGGTCGGCCTCGGGGACTATCCCGACCTCGACCTCCAGTTCAACGTCGCCGCCTTCCCCCTCACCCCCCTCCTCCCCGAGGATTGGAAGCCGAAGCTGGTCGGCGACCTCGACAGCGCCTTCCGCCTCACCCGCGCCGCGACGCCGAACGCCCCGTGGAAGATCGAGGGCAAGGCGAGCCTCGCCGGGGCCTCCCTCCAGGGCCTTCCCGCCCAGACCTACATCGCGATGGGAACCCAGGACGCCCGCTACAAGAACCTGAAATTCCAGACCGTCTCCCTCGACTTCACCCTCACCCCGGCCCGGCGCGAGGCGCGGAACATCATCATCGAATCGCAGGGCTGCATCCGCGTCGAGGACGGCCAGATCGGCGACGACGTCCTCGGCCCGCCGACCGACGCCCTCTCCGGCACGCTGAAGCTCGGCGTCCCCCCGGGGAACCTTTCCCTCATCCCCGGCGCCCGCACCCAGGTCTTCACCGAGGAGCGCGGGGACTACGTCTGGACCGTCGTCCAGATCGGCGGCACCGTCTCCGACGTGAAGGAAGACCTGACCCCGCGCCTCACCGGGGCCGCCTTCAACTCGGTCCAGGAAACCGTCCAGAAAAACGCCGGGACCGTCATCGACGGAGCCCAGAAAGTCCTGAACAACCTCTTCAAGTAAGGCGCTTCCTCCGACTTGCCCTGCGCGACATTTCCGCCTAGCAAGACGGGATGACGATTTACACCTTCGGCCCGATCTACCAGGAACGGATCTGGGGCGGCTCCGCCCTCGCCAGCCTCTACGGACGGACCCTCCCCGCGCCCGACCGCATCGGCGAGAGCTGGGAAGTCGTCGACCGGCCCGAGGCCGTCAGCCCCCTCTTCGCGCTCACCGAGAACCCCGATCAGGCTCCCGAGGCGAAGGGGACCCTTCACGACCTCTGGACCTCGTCCCGCGCCGAGGTCTTCGGCGAGCGCGCTCCGAAGGCCGAGCGTTTCCCGATCCTCATCAAGCTCCTCGACTGCCGCGAGACCCTCAGCATCCAGGTCCATCCCCCCGCCGCGATCGCCCCCCAGCTCAAGGGCGAGCCGAAGACCGAGATGTGGTACTTCCTCCACACGGAACCGGGCGCGAAGATCTACGCCGGGCTGAAGAAGGGCGTCACCGCCGATGCCTTCAAGGCCGCCATCGGCACCCCCGGCCTCGCCGCCCTCCTCCACGAGCTGCCGACCGAGCCGGGCGAGGCGATGTTCCTCCCCTCCGGACGCGTCCACGCCATCGGCGCGGGAAACCTCATCCTCGAAATCCAGCAGAACTCCGACACCACCTACCGCGTCGACGACTGGGGCCGGATCGACAAGGACGGCAAGCCCCGCGCCCTCCACATCGAGGAGTCGAAGCTCTCGATCGACTACGGCGACTTCGAGCCCCTCTTCGCGCAGCCCCACGGGGAGCGGGTCGTCGAATCGGCCTACTTCGCCACCCACCGCGTCTTCCTCTATCCGGGCGAGTTCCGCACCTACAACCCGAACAAGCAGAGCTTCAACTACCACTTCGTCGCCCGCGGGACGGTGAAGATCGGAGAGCGGAGCTTCAAGCCGGGGGATGGGTTCCTCCTTCCTGCCTCGGCACCGCAGTACGACGTCGTCGCGCAGGCGGGGAAGGGGGGGGATCAGGAGGAGATGGTGGAGTTGGTGACGGTTTCGTTTCCGAGGTAGGGGGGTGGTCCTCTTTGGATGTCGGGGGGCGGAGCGCCCTTCGGGGCTTGCGCGGTCGACCCTGTACAGCTGGAGGCGATCCGCTTTATAGCCCAAGAGGGGCTTCGCCCCTCCTCGAACCTCCCCCTCTGAGGGCCTTAGCTAGGCGGACGCGCTTTGGCGGCGCCTCGTCTCCTAACTGTTTTAAAATCCGCTGCTTCCTGGAGCGCCCGAGGGTACGAGCGATAGGGAGAGACAGGGCCAATACGCCTAGACTCCTATCGGGAGAGGAACGCTTGGGAGGAAGCACGCGTCCTGGCGCTGGCGGCGCCGAAGCGGGTTGGGGCTCTTCGGTTTGTTTTCTTTTTTTGAAACAAAGCCTTGCTCTTTTCATAAAATATACTAATCCTATAGGACAATATCCAATCTTTAACCCTTACCGGAAGCACCACCATGTCCGAAACCCTTTCTCATCCCGAACCGACTGTTCCGGCCTCTGTCTCCTCGGAATTGTTGCTCCAAATCCAACGCTCTCTCGCGGGGATCGATTATGGCTCGGTCGAGATCGTCATCCACGATTCCCGCGTCGTCCAGATCGAGCGGAACCGGAAGACCCGTTTCCGTCATCCGCTCGAAATCCCCCCCTCGTAACCTTCCCGGCCCGCCATGACTACCCCCCTCGCCCGCACCGCTCCCGCCTTCCGTCCGAAGGCGTTCGATACCTCCCTCCGCGTCTTCTCCTCGCAGATCGACGCCCTGTGGCGGGAATATCCGCCCGAGGTCGCCATCATCCTCGACCGGCTCCTCCGACAGGAGGGGGAACCGGTCTTCACCTCCTTCGGCTGCCAGGAGGCCGTCTTCCCCCGCCTCTCCCTCGGCGGCGAAGGGAAAGACCTCCTCCGCGTCGGCATCTTCGGCGGCTTCGACCTCGAACCGGCCGGGACCCTCACCCGCCTCGGGAACCTCCCCGACATCCTCCGGGCCGAATACCCGCTCCTCCTGAAGGAACTCTCCCTCCGCCTCTATCCCATCGCCAATCCCCTCGCCTTCACCGGCTCCTGGCAATCGCTGCCCGGCCAGACCCTCCGCCGCCGCCTCTGGCGGGCCGAGGAACGGGCCGACACCTACTACCTGAAGCGCGAACTCGGCGTGCAACGCTTCCAGCTCCTCTTCCTCCTCTCGGCCAACCCCGCCGAACCGGCCTCGATTTCGGCCTCCAGCCGTGTCATCACCGAGGAGGTGCTCCAGCCCGTGCTGGAGCGGCTGAGCGGCCAGGAAATCGCCCTCACCGGCTGGAAGGAAGGCGATTCCTTCCTTCAAAACGCCGCCGGGGCCGACATCGGGACCGTATTGACCCCGTTTCCCTCCGAAATCCGGATCAACTACCCCCTCCCGGCCGACCCGGGCCGGAACCTTGCCCGCCTCCTCGGGGCCTTGCTGCGGGAATACCGGACCTTCCTTTCCTTCCGGGAAAACTTGTAAAAGAGCCGATTCCGTCGTAGCCTTTTTATTCCCCTATCGGATATGTAGTTCTTACCCGATTCCTCCTTTTACCCAACACACCACCACAGACCAACCCATGCCGATCCATCAGAACATCGTCAGCACCGTCGGGCACACGCCCCTCATCAAACTCAACCGCATCACCGAAGGCCTCGACGCGACCATCGCCGTGAAGGGCGAGTTCTTCAATCCCCTGGGCAGCGTGAAGGACCGGATCGGCAACGCCATGGTCGCCGCCGCCGAGAAGGAAGGGATCCTCACCCCCGGTACCACGATCATCGAGCCGACCTCCGGCAACACCGGCATCGCGCTGGCCTTCGTCGCCGCCGCCAAGGGCTACAAGCTGATCCTCACCATGCCCGAGAGCATGAGCCTCGAGCGCCGCACCCTCCTCGCCCTCCTCGGCGCGCAGCTCGTCCTCACCCCCGCCGCCGAGGGGATGAAGGGCGCGATCGCCAAGGCCGAGGCCCTGAACAAGGAAATCCCGAACTCGTGGATCCCCCAGCAGTTCAACAACCCCGCCAATCCCGCCATCCACCGCGCCACCACCGCCGAGGAAATCTGGACCGACACCGACGGCAAGATCGACATCTTCGTCTCCGCCGTCGGCACCGGCGGCACCATCACCGGCGTCTCCGAAGTCATCAAGGAACGGAAGAAGGGCTTCCAGGCCGTCGCCGTCGAGCCGAAGGACTCCCCCGTCATCACCCAGACCCGCTCCGGCCAGCCCGTGAAGCCCGGCCCCCACAAGATCCAGGGCACCGGCGCCGGCTTCGTCCCGAAGAACCTCAACCTCGCCATCGTCGACGACGTCGTCACCGTCAGCAACGAGGACGCCATCCACACCGCCCAGCGCCTCGCCAAGGAGGAAGGGATCCTCGTCGGCATCTCGACCGGAGCCAACGTCTGGGCCGCGATCCAGCTCGCCAAGAAGCCCGAGAACAAGGGCAAGCTGATCGTCACCGTCGGCTGCAGCACCGGGGAGCGTTACCTCTCCACCGCCCTCGCGGAAGAAGCCAAGAAGGCCGTCGGCGCCTAGTCGCAACGGGAAGGGGTGCCTGCCATGCCGCAGGCACCCCTTTCTTATTGTCGTATCGTACCCTTCGTAGGATCATTCCCCACCGACTATGTTGACTAAACGTGGTAAATACGCCCTCCGGGCCGTCCTCTACCTCGGCCGCCACCGCGACCGCGGCCCCATCCTCATCCAGGAAATCGCCGAGCAGGAACAGATCCCGAAGAAGTTCCTCGAGGCGATCCTCCGCGACCTCCGCAACGAGGGGATCCTCCAGAGCAAGATGGGCAAGGGCGGCGGCTACCTCCTCGCCCAGCCGACCACCCGCATCTCCCTCGGCGACGTCATCCGCACCATCGACGGCCCCCTCGCCCCGATCCCCTGCGCCAGCCAGACGGCCTACGCGCCGTGCTCCGACTGCCCCACCGTCGACACCTGCATGATCCGCATCGTCATGCGCGACGTCCGCGACGCCAGCTCGAAGATCCTCGACGGCACCAGCCTCCAGGACGCCCTCGACCGCTCCACCGCCCTCGACGCCGAGACGAAGAAGACGCTTCACTTCGATATTTGAGCCCTGCCATGAAACGGGCCCATCTCATCCTGGTTTTCGCGCTGGCCCTGATGGCTACATATGACCCCGCCATGGCCCAGGCTGATCTTCCAACGCTCTCCATCACCCGCGAAGACGTCACCAAGGTGGTCATCGAAATCGATCCGAAACAGCCGGAGGGAATCCTCACGATGACACTGACCCCCGCCAAGCAAGCCGACCTCGCCAAGATCACCCGCGAAAACAGCGGAAAACGAATCCGCTTCATCATCGACGGAAAAGTGGCCTCGGAACCGACGGTCAACAGCCCGATCACGGGCAAACGCTCACGTTGAGTCAGCCCGCCGATCTGATCCTCTCCATCGCCCACGATTTTTTCGGCAGCAAAAAATAACCGGGAACGGCGGAAATCTGGAATGAAGCTTCATTGGCTCCTGGCCCTGGTCGTCCTCTCCCTCGTCGTCGCACGCGCCGACGACACCGAACCGCCCACGGTCTTTTTCGCGCAGATCGTCAAGGATCACGGCACCGTCTCGATCTCCGACGGGGCTTCGCTCTTCACCTTCTCCAAGGACGGGACGTTCAAGCAGCGGCCGTTGGGGATATCGGGCCGCACCGTGGAAGGCCGCTGGGTCGAAGCCGATCAATCGTGGGGCAACGCGTCGTTCATCATCACCGGCAATTGGAGCTGGGTGAACGGCATATCGCCCCCCTCCGACCCCCGCAGGATGGTCATGGCGATCTATCCTTTCGGGAAGTTCGGAACCCTCGAGCAGTTCGGAAAAGAGATTCCGGTCTACAAAACCTATTTCGTCATCGAAGAACTGGTGAAGACCCCGGCCGCCCCGCCGACGCCGCAAGGCCCCTAGGGCCTACTTCAGCCGAGGCACCACCGCCTTCGGCTTCCTCGCCGTCGCGGTTCCGCCCTTCAAGGCCATCCGGTCGACCCGTTCCGATTTCAACGTCGTCCGCTGGGGCAATCCCGCGGGGGATTCCTTCCCCCCGATGATGTGGAGGAGGTCGGAGATGACGGCGTGGAGCTGGCCCGCCTCTTCCTGGAGGTTCTGCGAGACACGGGCGGTTTCCTGGGAGTTGGCGACGTTCGACTGGGTCAGCTTCGACATTTCGAGGACGCCGGTGCTGACCTGCTGGAGGCCGATGTTCTGCTCGCGGGTGGCGGTGCCGACTTCCTGCATGAGGGCGTCGGTCTCGTTCATCTTCCCGACGATCTCCTGGAGGCGGCGGTCGACGGCGCCCGCCTGGTTGATGACCTTCTCCAGCTGCTCGGCGACGCGGCTGCTGATGCGGCTCCCGTTGGCGCTCTTCGCGATCGAGTCCTCGATGAGGCGGGCCGTCTCCTGGGAGGCGTCGGCGCTCCGCTGGGCGAGGTTCCGGACCTCGTCGGCAACGACGGCGAACCCGGCCCCGGCCTCGCCCGCGCGGGCGGCCTCGACGGCGGCGTTCAACGCGAGGATGTTCGTCTGGAAGGCGATCTCGTCGATGGTCCGCATGATCTTCGAGATCGAGGCGCTCGACTGCCGGATCGCCTCCATCGCGCCGATCATCTCGCTGCCCGAGTTCTGGATGACCTTCACCTCGTCGCGCATGTGGCGCATCTCGTCGACGCCGGTCTCGGCGAGGAGGCGGGTGTCGGAGGAATGGCGCTGGGCGGCCTCCATCCGGCTGCTGTTGCTCGCGGAGATCGAGGACATCTCCTCGATCGAGGCGCTGCTCTGCTCCAGGGCGGCGGCTTCCTGGACGGCGGTGGCGGCGACCGACTCGCTCGCCCCGGCGACCTGGACGGCGGTCTCGTTGAGGGTGTCGGAGGAATGGTGGAGCTGCGCGCCGATCCGCTTCAGGCCGCTGGTGAGGGAGTGGGACTCCGCGTAGAAGAGGGCGAGGATGCCGAGGATGAGGAGGATGCCGACGGCGATGACGCCGAAGACCTTCAGGGAGAGGCCGACGGCCTGGGCGCGGGCGTCCTGCAGGTTGACGCCGGAGACGATCTCGTAGTTCCAGGCGGGGAAGCGATCCCGGACGATGTTCCAGCCCGCCTTCTCACCCGCGCCGGGCTGGAGGAGGCTCTCGACCTGGGCCGCCTCGATGTGGCTCGACTGCATGATGACTTTCCCCTTGTTGTCGATGAGGGCGATGAAGCCGTGGTTGAGGATGCGGGCGCCCGCGATCAGCTCGCGGAGCTTCGTCATCGTCGTGAGCGGGTAGCCGACGTAGAGCGCGCCGGTCACGACGTTCTCCGCGTTGCGCTGCGGCTCGTAGCCGGTGAGGTAGGGCTGGCCGAGGATGTTGACGAGGCCGTAGTAGGCCTTGCCCTGGCTCAGCGCGGCGTAGGCGGCCCCGTTCGGATCGAGGGGGGTGCCGACGGCCCGGGTCCCGTCGGGCTTCAGGACGTTCGTGCTGACGCGGGTGAAGGTCTCGCCGCTCTTCGCGAAGAGGGTGGCGGTGCTGCCGGTCAGGGCCTTCACCTGATCGACGACGGCGTAGGGATCGGCTTCCTTGGCCGGGGCGGGGACGGGAGCAGGAACGCCCGGCTTGGCCGCCACGGCGGGAGCCGGGAGCAGCGCGGGAGCGGGGACGGCGGCGGCCTCGACCTTCTCCTGCAGGACCTTCATCGCCGACAGGACGAGCTGGGAGTAGACCGTGTCGTTCGTCTCGAGCTGGAAGGCGATGTTTTGGCGGATCTTGTCGGCGCTCTCGAACGACTCCTTTTCGGCCTGATGGTAGAGGACGCGGAGACCGACGAGGCTGGCCACGCACAACCCCAGCGTGGCGACGATCCCGGCCAAAAGAACTTTATGATGGAGCTGAAAGCGGGTGGTCATGCGAAAGTGATAACGGGTTTCTCCCGATTATCAACCTGTTAACCCTCCCCTGCGGCAAAGAGCCTAGCGGGCGGCGACCGAATCCTCGCCCCAACCGCCGCCGAGGGCCTTGATCAGGGTGACGGCGGCCTGGAGCCGCAACGCGCTCACTTCGGCGACGCCCCGCTTCGCGCCCAACGCGGTGCGCTGGGCCTCGATGACGTCGAAGTAGGAGACCTCGCCGCTCTTGTAGCGGGCCTCGGTGAGGCGGAGCGCCTCGTCGGCCTGGGCCGCCGCGCGGGCGACGGCGTCGATCCGGTCGCCGAGGTAGCGACGCGCGACGAGGGCGTTCTCGACGTCGCGGACGGCCCCGAGGACGGCGCCCCGGTAGGTCGCCGTCGCCTCCTCCCAGGCGGCCTTGGCGTCGCGGAGGTTCGCCGCGTTCCGGCCCCCGGCGAAGAGCGGGAGGGAAAGCGAGGGGCCGATCGACCAGATCTGGCTCGGCGAGGTGAAGAGGTTGTTCGTCGAGTAGCTGAGGTAGCCGCCCTGGCCGGTGAGGGAGAGGGCGGGGAAGAAGGCGGCCTTGGCGACGCCGATCTCGGCGTTCTTCGCCATGACGAGGCGCTCGGCCCGGGCGACGTCGGGCCGCCGCTCGAGGAGCGAGGAGGGAAGGCCGACCGGGACCTCGGGCGGGGCGGGGAGGGCCGGATTCTCGGCCAGGGCGAAGTCGGTCGCCGGCTTGCCGCTGAGGTAGGCGATCGCGTTCTGGTTCTGGGCGCGGGACTGGAGGACCTCGGCGAGGTCGGCCTCGGCGTTGGCCTCCTCGGTCTTCGCCTGGGCGACGTCGAGGGCGGTGACGCGGCCCGCCTGGAGGCGGGTCGCGGCGATCTGGACCCCCCGCTTGCGGAGGTCGAGGGTCTCCCGGAGGAGCTTCGCCGAGGCGTCGTCCCGCCGCAGGGCGAAGTAATCGAGGGCGGCCTCGGTCGTCACGGAAAGGAGGACGTTCTGCGCGTCGGCCTGGGAGGCCTGGGCCTGGGCCCGCGCCGACTCGAAGCTGCGGCGGACGCGGCCCCAGAGGTCGACCTCGTAGCTGAGGTCGAGGGTCATCGTGAAGGAATTGAGCGTGGCCGACGGCACCGTCACGCCGGGGAAGGAGAACTGGCGGAGCTGCGGCGTGTTCGCGCCGAGGCGCTCGCGCTCGGCCTTGCCGTTCGCGTCGACCTCGGGGAGGAAGGCCGCCCCCTTCATCCGGGCCGTCGCCCGGGCCTGGTCGACGCGGGCGAGGGCGGCGCGGAGGTCCTGGTTCCGGGCGACGACCTCGGCCTCGATCCGGTCGAGCTCGGGGTCGTTGAAGCGGGTCCACCACGGCCCGCGCGAGGCCTCGTCGGCGGGGGCGGCGGTCCGCCACTCCTGGCCGTTCGCGTCGGTGAAGGCGGAAGGCGTGGAGGGCGAGGAAGAGGGCGCGGCGGGAAGCTGCGCGGCCAGGTCGGGCTGCCTGTAATCGGGGCCGACGGCGCACCCGGCCAGAGCCAGGGCCGAGGCGAGAGCGGGGAGTAGGAGAAACCGCGCTGCTTTCATTTATTTCGTCAGGTCGACGACCGGGATCGCGGAGAGGCCGGGGAGGACGCGATCCTCGACGCCCCGGATCGACTCGGGCTCGAGGACGATCTTCACGGGGACGCGCTGGACGACCTTCGTGAAGTTCCCCGTCGCGTTGTCGGGCGGGAGGAGGGCGAAGGTCGAACCGGTGCCGGGGGCGAAGCTCTCGATGTGGCCCCGGAAGGTCCGCCCGGGGATGCCGTCGATCTTGAGCGAGACGGGCTGGCCGACGCGCATCCGGCCGATCTGCGTCTCCTTGAAATTGGCGACGACCCACGCCCCGTCGACGACGGCCATGAGGCTGCTGCCGGGGGCGACGCGGTTCCCCGCCTCGACCTGCTTCCGGCCGACGCGGCCGTCGGTCGGCGCGCGGAGGGTGCACCAGTCGAGCTGATTCTTCGCGTCCTGGAGTTGGGCGGCGGCGACCTTCACCTTTTCCTTCGAGGTGTCGGAATCCTGCTGGGAGATCGCCTCGTTGCCCTGGAGCGGGAGGAGGCGGTCGTAATCGGACTTCGCCCGGTCGTAGGTCGCCTGGGCCTGGTCGACCTTCACCTGGTATTCGGCGGTGTCGAGGCGGACCAGGGGCTGCCCGGCGGCGACCTTCTCGTTGTCCTGGACGAGGACCTCGGCGACGGTCCCGGCGACGCGGGGGGAAATCGAATGAATGTGGCCGACGACGTTCGCGTCGTCGGTCTCCTCATGGGCCCACGATTGGTAGAGCCACGCGCCGATCACGAGGACGGCGAGGACGGCGAGGGCGAGCTTGACCCGCCTGTCGGCGAATTTCCCCTGCGCCCAGCCCTTGAGATGGAGGAGGCGGGCTTTGGGAGTGGCGGGAGCGTCGTGCATAGGCGGGACAAAAAGATGAGGAGCCACGCTAAGCGCAGAGTCCTTTTTTGTCCAATCACTTAATGCGACATATAGTTAACTCAAAGAAAATAAATCAATCCTACTTCGCATAGTCGGCCATCGCCAGGAGGAGGTCCCGCTTCGAGAGCGATCCGAGCAGGACCGGATCGTCGACCGCGAAGACCACCGGCAGTCGCTCCCCGTCATGGCGGCCGAAGTGCTCCATCGCCTCGCTCAGCGTGTGGGCGGGCGTCAGGAGGGGGAATTCCTCCTGCATCACGTCGAGGGCCAGGGCGAGTTCGGCAACCTCGGCGTCGTGGAGGAACGGCTTCATGTCGTGGAGGGAGATCGCGCCGCGGAAGCGGTTCGTCCCGTCGGTGACGTAGAGGTAGTTGAAGCGGTTGCTGACGAAGAAACGGGCGGCGTCGCCGAAGTGGGAGCGTTCCCCGATGTGGGGCGGGTTCGGCTTCATCAGGTCGCCGACGCGGAGGGTGGCGAGGCGGGGATCGGGGGCGAGGGCCTTCTTCCGCCGCATCGCCTCGGCATAGATCGACTCCCCGCCGGTCCCCTGCGCGACGTAGAAGGCGGCGACGCAGGCGAGCATCAGCGGGAGGACGATGGCGTAGTCGAGGGTCATCTCGAAGAGCATGAGGATCGCCATGATCGGGGCCCGCGTCGTCGCCGCGAGAAAGCACCCCATCCCGACGAGGGCGTAGGCGTCGGCCGAGGCCGTCGTCGCCGGCCAGAGGAGGTGGACCGGATAGCCGAAGAGGTAGCCGATGGCCGCGCCGACGCAGATCGTCGGCGTGAAGATCCCGCCGACCGCCCCGGACCCCGCCGTCGCCGCCGTCGCGACGACCTTCAGCACGAGGAGGAGGAAGACCCCCTGCCAGAGCGCCGAGGGGGGCAGCAGGGCGCTCTCCAGCGGCTCCCGATGGAGGATCGCGCTGACGACGTCGTACCCGTTCCCCCACACCGCCGGGGCGGCGAGGGAGAGGAGGCCGACGATGAAACCGCCGACCGCCATGCGGAGCGGGATGTTCCCGCCGAGCGTGGCGAAGAGCCGCTCCCCGGTCTTCAGGATCGAGAGGAAGACCGGCCCGAGCAGCCCCGTGGCGACGCCGAGGAGGAGGTAGGGCGCGAGCTCCCAGATGGAGACGAGCTGGTAGCCCGGGATCGCGTAGGCGGGCGCGCCGTTCCACAGTTCCCGGACCGTCACCGTCGCGATGACCGAGGCGAAGACGAGGGGGCCGAAGCTCTCCATCGCGATGGTGCCGAGGACGATCTCGGCGACGAAGAGCGCCCCGGCGATGGGGGCGTTGTAGGTCGAGGCGATCCCCGCCGCCGCCCCGCAGGCGACGAGGAGGCGGAGGCGCGGCACGGGAAGGCCGAAGCGCCGCCCCGTCACCGAGGCGAGCATCGCGGAGAGCTGCACCATCGGGCCCTCCCGCCCGATGGCCCCGCCGGAGGCGATGGTGAAGAGGGAGGAGAGGCTCTTGATCAACGTCGCCCGGACGCGGACGACGCCGTTGCCGAGGGAGATCGCCTCCATGTAATCGGTGGAGCTTTTGTAATTCAGCAGCCGGAGGCCGTAATGGAGGACGCACCCCGCCAGGACCCCGCCGACGACGGGAATCGCCAGCCGCATCTGCCAGGAGAGCCCCGCGGCGGCGACGACGAGGTTCCCCCCCTCGCCGACGAGGTGGAGCTGGAAGAACTCGATCGCCCGGCGGAAGAGGATCGAGGAGAGCCCGCCGAGGAGGCCGACGAAACCGGCCCCGAAGAGGGTGGCGTGGACCTCGCTCCCGCCGGTCTTCTCCTGGAGCCAGAGGCGGAACGCCAGGAGCCGCCGCCAGCCCGCCCCGAAGGAGGGGCGCATGGGAGGGGGCGACGACGTCATTGCGGCGAGTCTAACCGAAGAACGCGTCGAAAACCAACTTCACATTCAGGAAGACGATCAGGGCGGCGAAAAACCAGGCGAGGCACCGGAGCCAGGGGGCGTTGGCGAATTCCCCCATCTTCTTCCGGCACGAGGTGAAGGCGACGAGGGGAACGACGGCGAAGCCGAGCTGGAGGCTGAGGACGACCTGGCTGCCGACGAGGAGCCGCGTCGTCTCCCCTTCCCCGTAGAGGCCGATGACGACGACGGCGGGAACGATGGCGATGCCCCGCGTGATGAGGCGGCGGAGCCAGGGCCGGAGGCGGAGGTTGAGAAACCCCTCCATCACGATCTGCCCGGCGAGGGTCCCCGTGACGGTCGAGTTCTGCCCCGAGGCGAGGAGGGCGACGGCGAAGAGCGCCCCGGCGAAGCCGACGCCGAGGAGGGGGCTGAGGAGCTGGTAGGCGTCCTGGATGTTGGCGACGTCGCGATGGCCCGAGGTGTGGAAGGCCGTCGCCGCGAGGATGAGGATCGCGCCGTTGACGAAGGTCGCGCCGAAGAGGGCGACGGTCGAGTCGATGGTGGCGAAGCGGATCGCCTCGCGCGTCGCCTGGGGCGTCGGCTCGATCCGCCGCGTCTGGGCGATCGAGGAATGGAGGTAGAGGTTGTGGGGCATCACCGTCGCCCCGATGATCCCGATGCTGATGTAGAGCATCTCCCGGTTGCGGAGGATCTCGGGGCTCGGCGCGAACCCGGCGAGGACGCCGACGAGGCTCGGCTTCGCCAGCCAGAGCTCGATGGCGAAGCAGAGGCCGATCGTCCCGATCAGGGCCATGATGAAGGCCTCCAGGTAGCGGAAGCCCTTGTTCTGGAGGTAGAGGACCATCATCACGTCGAGGCAGGTGATGAGGCAGCCCCAGACGAGGGGGATGCCGAAGAGGAGCTGGAGGCCGATGGCCATGCCGACGACCTCGGCCAGGTCGCACGCGGCGATGGCAACCTCGCACAGGAGCCAGAGGAAGATGGCGACCGGCTTCGAGTAATGGTCCCGGCAGGCCTGCGCGAGATCGCGCCCGGTGACGATGCCGAGCTTCGCCGCGAGGTGCTGGAGGAACATCGCCATGACGCTCGAGAGGAGGATCACCGAGAGGAGGGTGTAGCCGTAGGAGGCGCCCCCTTGCAGGTCGGTCGCCCAATTGCCCGGGTCCATGTAGCCGACGGCGACGACGAAGCCGGGGCCGACGAAGGCGAGCAGCTTCTTCCAGAAGGAGCGGGTCTGCGGCACCGGGACGGTGCCGTGGACCTCGGGGAGGGAGAGCGCCGTCCGGGGATGATTCCACCCCGCCCCGGCGGGTGCGCCGACGCCGCGGGGAAGGGAGGACGAGGAATCGTGCATCGGCTCCGTACTTCGCCCCAAAGGAGGGCGCGAGTCAACTTTAAATTTGTCATGACAAACTTTGATTGTCCAAAGCCACTTTATTTGACGGCATTGCTTTTTGGGGTCGCTTCCCAGCCGAAAAAGGGTTACCGTCCCCCCTGATGCCTCCGAAGACGCCGTCCTCCCGGAAGAAAGCGACCCCCGCCAAGGGGAAGGCGAAAGCTCCCGCCGGGACGGAGGGGAGCCGCGCGAAGCGGAGCGCCCACCACCGCGGCGGGCTCACCGAGAGCGCCGAGGATTACCTGGAGTGCATCTCCAATCTCCTGATCCGGCACGGCTACGTCTCGGCCTCCGACGTCGCCGACGCCCTCGGCCTGATCCGCCCCAGCGTCTCCCTGATGATCAAGCGGCTGGCCGACCAGGGCTACCTGGAGCGGCAGCCCTACCGGGGATTCGTGCTGACGCCGAAAGGCCAGAAAGTCGCCTCCTCCATCCGGGAGCGCCACGCCGTCCTCACCGATATCTTCCAGCAGCTGGGCCTCGACCCCGAAGCCTTCCAGGCCGACATCGAGGGATTGGAACACCACATCAGCGACGCCGCATTCCTCCGGTTCAAGCAACTGGTAGCCCATCTTCAGCAGCACCCCCTCCCATAGGAGTCAGGGCGTATTGGCCCCATCTCTCCCTACAGTCCGTACCCTCGGACGCCCAGGGAAGCAGCGGATTTTAATCCAGTTAGGAGACGAGGCGCCGCCAAAGCGCGTCCGCCTAGTTCAGGCCCTCCGAAGGGGACTGCCTGCGCGATAGCGCAATACCTCGTAAAGGGGAAACTAACTTGCAGGGTCGGGAGACAAGTTCCAGGAGGGGCAAAGCCCCTCTTGGGCTATAAAGCGGATTACATCCACCTGTACAGGGTTGACCGCGCATGCCCCGAAGGGCCGCCCCGCCCCCAAAGCATCCCGGAAAAACCCTCCTCCAGGCTCCATTCAACCCCGCTAAATGTACTCGCAACGCCCCCCGCCTCCCTCTTTACTCAGGCTTCCGATGAAGCCTTTCCTTCTTCTTCTCGTTGCGGCCCTCACTTTGGCCGCCCTCCCTGCCCACGCCCAGACGACCGACCCGGCCAAGGTCGCGGCCCTTCACGAGAAATTCATGCAGGGCCTGAAACTGGCCGAGCAGGCGAAGCCCGAGGAGGCCCTCGCGATCTTCGACAGCATCATCAAGGACGAGCCGAAGGCGAAAGGCTCCCTCTACTACGCGGGCCTCATCGCGATCCAGCTGAACCAGCCCGAGAAGGCGATCGACTATCTCAACCGCTTCCACGCCATCGATCCCGACGACTACAAGCACCTCGTCCTCCTCATCCAGGCGAACCAGATGCTCGGCCGGGACATCCGGGTCGAGGAATACCGGAAGTCCCTCTACGCCCTCCACAACTCGGGCAAGCCGATCCCCGGCCTCACCGACGACAAGGCCTTCCCCCGCGAGAAGGTCTTCGACAAGGGGGCCGGCGAGACCGACCTCAACGAATACTTCGACCCGAAGGCCGACCCCCAGATCGCCTGGGAGCTGATCCAGCGCGACGACCAGGGCCGGATGACCCGCCACATCCTCCTCGCCTACAACAAGGAGGCGACCGACGCCCTGCGGAAGAGCGACCCGAAGCTCGCCACCGCCGAGGTCTGGCTCTTCGGCGAGACGGTGATCAAGGACGGCAAGCTCGTCCAATACAACCTCTACCGCCAGGAGGTCGCCCTCCCCTCCTATTCCGACTTCCGCAAGTGGGCCCTCGATGCCCTGAAGAATCCCCCGAAGCCGATCGCCGTACATCCGATGGGTGCCTGATCGGGTTCCTCCTTCCTCCCCCCACCGCCCCGCGATGTCCTTCCTCCGGCAAGTCGCCTACAATGTCCTCTTCATCGCCGCCTTCGCGGTGACGTGGCCCTACTTCGCCTGGCGGCTGCGGAAGCGCGGCCACGTCTGGCGCGACTTCTGGCACCGCCTCGGCCTCTACGGGAAATCGCTCCGCGACGGCTTCGGCCCCCAGGGCGTCGACCTCTGGATCCACGCCGTCAGCGTCGGCGAGGTCATGCTCGCCTCGGTCCTCCTGCGGCAGATGCGCGAGACCCGGCCCGAGCTCCGCGTCGCCCTCAGCACCACCACCCAGACCGGCTACCGCCTCGCGAAGCGGATGTCGGACGAGCGGACGTTTGTCTTCTACAACCCGACCGACTTCCTCTGGAGCGTCGCCCTCGCCTTCGACACCATCCGGCCGAAGATGCTGATCCTCGTCGAGTCGGAGATCTGGCCGAACTACCTCTGGTGCGCGAAGCGGCGCGGCATCCCCGTCTGCCTCCTCAACGCCCGCCTCTCCCCCCGCACCGAGGCCCGCTACCGCGCCCTCCGCTACTTCACCCGCCCCGTCCTGAGCCTCGTCGATCTCGTCTTCGCCCAGCACCCGAGCGAGATCGAGCGCCTCGTCTCCGCCGGGTTCCCCTCCGAGGCGATCTTCCCCGTCGGCAGCCTGAAGTACGAGGTCGCCGACCTCCCCGACGACAGCGACCCCGCCTCCCAGTGGTGGCCGAAGATCGGCTGGGGCGAGGAGAACCTCATCCTCCTCGGGGGGAGCACCCACGCCGGGGAGGAGGCCATCCTCGCCCGGATCTACAAGAAGCTCCTGGAGGAATTCCCCCACCTCCGCCTCGTCATCGCCCCGCGCCATGCGGAGCGGGGGGCCTCGATCCGGGACCTCTGCGAGAACCTCGGCCTCACCGCCCGCCTCCGCAGCGAGCTCGGCGAGGAAGGTGGCGAGGAGAAGGGCCGGGAAGCGACCTTCATCTTCCCCCCCCAGGTCCTCATCCTGAACACCACCGGGGAACTCCGCTCCGCCTACCGCCAGGCCGACATCGTCTTCATCGGAAAAAGCCTCCGCGCGAAGGGCGGCCAGAACTTCATCGAGGCGGCCCGCGTCGGCGTCCCCGTCATCGTCGGGCCGAACATGCAGAACTTCTCCTTCCTCGCCGTCGAGTTCCTCTCCAAGGGCGGCCTCATCCAGGTCCTCGACGAATTCGCCCTCGCCCAGCGCCTCCGGGAACTCGCCGGCTCCTCCGAGCGCCGGGCCGAGCTGGGCCGCCGCGCCCAGGAGATCTTCTCCACCAACCTCGGCGCCGGGAAGGCCTCCGCCCGGATCATCGACGGCTACCTGGAGAAACTGACCCCGCTTGCCAAATAGGCATTCCCCCTTCATTGTAGCCCCCACCTTTTCAACCGTCCACCCACCCCCTCTTATGTCGTCCCGCATCCCCGCCCCCGGCTCCCCCGCTCCCGATCACGACGCGCCCGTCCTCTTCGCCGAGGAGGCGCAATGGAATCCGGCCGTCGTCCTCTGGACGATCGTCGCCCTGATCGTCCTCGGCGGCGTCGCCGTCGTCGGGTGGCGCTGGTCCGAAGCCCGGACGGCGGCCAAGACCGAGGCCTTCCTCGGCACCTATGTCCAGACGAAGGACAACGTCACCCGGCTCGGCCTGCTCGAGGCGAACGGATCCCTCCCCGCCGTCGTCGGCGAGGCCCTCCCCCTCGGCGCCACCCTCCTCCAGACCGGGGAGCCGGTCGCCGCCGCGAAGGCCTACCTCCTCGCCGCCGAGCACGCGAAGGGCCCCCTCCTCGGCACCGCCCTCCTCGGGGCCGCCCAGGCCCTCGCCGAACAGGGCAAGCCCGACGAGGCCGTCGCCCTCCTCCGCCGCCTCGTCACCGAGAAGGGGACCGAGGGGAGCCGTCCCCTCGCCCTCCTCCTCACCAGCCGCTTCCTGAAAGTGAAGGGCGACGCAGCCGGATCGAAGCAGGCCCTTCAGGAATTGAAGGCGAAGTACGGCACCAGCCCCTTCGCCTCCGAAGCCGACGAGCTGCTGAAGAAGAGCTAAGCTCCGGGAGGGACCGAGCCCTCACCGCTTCCAAAGACGGCTGAGCCTCCCGGCCAGCCGCGCCTCCTCGGCGGCGAAGCCGGGATGGTCGTAATGGCCCGCCTCGCGGACGAAGACCTCCCCCACCTCCGCCGGGACCGCATTGGCGACCGCGAACTGGCCGGGAGGCGGCACCGCCGGATCGAAGCACGCCGCCGAGACGACCGTCGGGACCGCGATTCTCTTCGCCGCCGTCGCCGCATCGAAGTAACCGAGCACGTCGAGCACCGCCGGATCCTGCTTCCACCGGGCGCGCACCGCCAGGCCGCTCCCCTCGCAGTGGAGGGTCACGCGGAGGGGATGATTGCCGAAGGTCGGGACGTCGAGGTGGGCGCGGCTCCAGCGCGGTTCCCACGGCAGGGCGAGCGCCCCGAGACCGCCGCCGAAACTCGAACCGTCGTAATCGATCCGTCCCTTCAGCCTGGGAAAGAGCGCCTCCAAGACCGAGGCCCCCGCCCAGAGGTCGGCGACGCAGCCGCGCAGCACGTAGCCCTCCCGCGTCTCGATCCCGTGGAGGACGTGGCGCATCGCCTCCCCCGGGATCGCCCCGCTCCGCGAGAGGCCGAAGCCCCGGACGCAGACCGCGAGGGCGATCGCGGCGGGCCGGAACGCGGGCTCGTCCCGTCCGCCATAGCCGTGGCCGACGACGGCGGCCCGCTCGATCGGCACCGCCCTCGGCACCGAGAGCCACGCCCCGATCCGCACCCCGCCGAGGGAATCGAAATGGACCTCCTCGACGGCGTAAGCGGGATCGGGACTCGCCACCGCCCGCCGCTCGATCCGCAGCGGCACCGCCAGCGCCTCCTCCCGCGTCGCCCGCCAGAACGGGTCGAAATCGCCCGGCCCCTCGGGGGCGGGAACGCGTCGCAGGGCCGCCTCGTCGTAACCGTAGGCCGGGTCGAAGGAAAAGGAGTGGGTGAAAGGCATGGGAAAGGAAGGATGGATGGATGCGCCAAAACTACCATTTAACGCCTAAAGAATGCCTATAAGAAAGCCCGGAAAAATGGCATCCTGAGGCATCTTCCCAACCCTATGAAACTTTCCCAGGTCGCCGTCCAGCTCTACACGCTCCGCGATTTCCTCAAGACCCCCGCCGACATCGCCGAGACCCTGCGGAAAGTCGCCGCCATCGGCTACCAAGCCGTCCAGGTCAGCGGCATGGGACCGATCGCCGAGGAGGAATTGAACGCGCTGCTGGAGAAAAACGGCCTCGTCTGCTGCGCCACTCACGAGAACGGCGACCTCATCCGGGCCGAGCCCGCGAAGATCGTCGATCGACTCCGCAAGCTGAACTGCAAATACACCGCCTATCCCTTTCCGGCAGGGGTCGACTGGACGCAGCCCGATCACCTCGACCGCCTGGCGGCCGACCTCGACCGGGCCGGGGCCGCCCTCCGCGCCGCGGGCCAGGTGCTGACCTACCACAATCACGCCATCGAGCTGATCCCCTTTGCGGGGAAGACCGCCCTCGACTACCTCTACGCGCAGACCGACCCGCAAAACCTTCTCGCCGAGATCGACACCTATTGGATCCAGTACGGCGGCGGCAATCCCGCCGCATGGTGCCGGAAGCTGAAGGGCCGCCTCCCCCTCCTCCACATGAAGGACTACGCCTTCACGACCGCGGACAAGCCGGTCTTCGCCGAGATCGGCAAGGGCAACCTGAACTGGCCCGAGATCGTCGCCGCCGCCGAGGCCTCCGGCTGCGAGTGGTTCATCGTCGAGCAGGACAGCTGCGCGGGCGATCCGTTTGATTCGATCCGGCTCAGCTTCCAGTATATTAAGGCGAACTTGGTGGGATAGCCCGGCTCTTAAAGCCTTTGGAAGCGTCGTTCCTCCCCGAAGCGGACAGCCTAATGCGGTACGGCTAGAACAGTTCAGCCCCATCTGACGGGGAGGTCCAGGAGGGGCGAAGCCCCTCTTGCGTCGTCTAACACGTGCAGATTACATCCACCTGTACAGGGTCTGTACCCAGTTCAAATTGGATATCGAAATTCAGTATTTATCAACCTTTAAAATCAAGGGAACTGGCGGAGACTGGCTTCCTTATAGATGGCCGAAGAGGACTTGACGACTGGGTCTGAACGCTATTCCTGAAGCTTCTCACCGCTTAACCAAGCAGTTCCTCCTCGAGCAAACGTTCTCAAGTATACCAGAGCTTTCGCGGCCGCAGCGAAACTTCTCCTTTCCCTTCCTTCAGATCAAGACTTGCCGTGGGTGGCGAGGGCCTCGGCCATGGTCTTGACGAACTCTCTCCATGCGATTTCAGCCTTCGGTTTTTTGCCATCGGTGAACAGCCAGGCGCCATCACTCGGATTGAGGTTCCAGATGATGATGTATTCGATCGCAATGCCGTCGGCGACGGCGGCGGAGAGGCGTTTGCCGAGATAGGCGGGAAAGGCGTCGTCGTCGATGGGACCTTTGTTCTTGTCGTCGCCGCCCGTGCCGGTCTCGGATAGGGCGAAGGGCTTTTTGTGTTCCTTGCAGAAGGCGAGGGCGGCAGGGAGGCCCCATCCGGAGGTCGGCTTCCATTGGGTGCCGGAAGGATAGTCCCAGTAGTGCTCCCGGTTGGCGGGATTCGCGGCCCAGGCTGCGATGCTGGGAGAAGGAGAGTGATTCGTCCAGTCGTAGGGCTGGGCGCACCATACGGGGCTGTACATGTCGGGTCCGACGACGTCGACCGAGTCGTCGCCGGCGTAGGTGCTCGTCGGATCGACGCCGTTCCATTGGAGGAAACAGGGGCACCAGACCGTTTTGATGGTGATGCCTGCGGCGTGGTGGGCCAAAGAGGCGACGCGCTGGAAAGCATGAACGTAGGCGGCCGCCGAGGCGGCGTTGCCCGTGGCGTACCAGGGTTCCCAGCCGCCATTCATTTCCCAGCCGATCCTGAAGTACATGGAGGTGTAGCCGCGCTTCTTGAAGGCTTCGATGATGCTGTTGTAGACGTCGTCGTATTGGCCGTCTCCGATGGCGTTCATCATGGCGGTGGCACGGTCTCCGTTCCGCTTCCCGTGATCGTAAACGGAGGAATCGGCCAGGCCGATGCTGACGACGGGAATGAGGTTGGCCTGGGCCGAGCCTTTCATCACGCCGGACCCCCATCCGGCGTTGCCGGGCCAGGCGGCAATGGGCTGGGTGTAATCGACGAAGACGTCGGTGTAGCGGGGCTCCTGCCCCATCGATTGGATGAAGGTGGTGTAGCGGGCATCGAATCCTGCCTGGGCGGCGGGATTGGCCGGATTGGGGTTGCCGACGAAGACGCCGAGCTGCTCGAAGACGGCAGCCGAGGAAAGGGCGAGGGAAGCCGTCCATGCCGCAAGGGCAAGGACGAGGGGAAGCTTGTTCATGTGCTCGAAAATCATAAGATGGCGGAAGGAAGGCGGCAATCGCAGCCCTATCTACCAGTTAACCCTGCCTGACAACGCGCCGGTCAACTGCTCAACGACAAAGGCGTCGCCGAATCCTTTCCCGCCCCGATGATGGAACGCGACATGCCCTGCCTTCGTTCTTTCCCTTTGCCCTTTCGTCGCGCGCGACGGTTGATTCTCTCCCTCCTGCTCTGCGCCGCTCCCGGCCTTGGTTTCGTCGCGCAGACGATCACGCCCCAAGATCAGGGCGTGCTCGTCGACGGCGGCGGGACGCTGCAGTTCCGCCTCGATTATCCGAAGCTTTGCGACGGTGCCGGAAAGGAAATCCGCAAGCTCCTCGAAACGGCCCCTTCGGGAGGCGAGGCGCTCCTCAAGTACGAGGGAGGCATCACGCTCCAGATCTCCGTCACCCCCGAACACACCCTCCGCTACGCCTTCTCGAACCTTCCCGCCGAGGTAAAGCAGGCCTCCGTCCTGAGTCTCGTCAGCTTCAATTTCACCAACGGCGGAACGTGGCGATTCGACGACGCCTCCGCGGCGCCCTTCCCTCCGGAACAGGGCGAGAAGCCCCATCTTTACCAGGGCCAGGCCGGTTCCTTCACCCTCCGTCAGGGCGATGGGATCGGCCTCACGCTCTCCTTCTCCTCTTCGGCCTACAACCAGCTGACCGACAACCGGGCCTGGGGATGGAAGGTCTTCGCGTGGCGTTGGAATTTCTTCCCGAATCCCAACACCCCCCTGACCGTCACCGTCCGGCCCGCCGACGGTCCCGGAGCGGCGAAGCCCACCGCCCCGGCGAAGCAGGTCGACGCGTTCGGCCAGAACACCCGCTTCGACTGGCCCGGGAAGCTGAAGTCGGAGGACGAGCTCAAGGCCGACATCGCCGCCGACGAGGCTTATTATGCCTCCTTCAAGCCTCCCGCCCTCGACCGCTTCGGGGGCCTGCCCGGCAGCCAGGAGAAGTTCGGTCTGAAGAAGACCGGCTTCTTCCACGTGGAGCAGAAGAACGGGAAATGGTTCCTCGCCGATCCCGACGGCAACGCCTTCTTCCACCTCGGCGTCTGCAGCTTCCTGCCGCACGATTACACCTACGTCGGGGGCCGCCGCGAGATCTACGAATGGCTTCCGCCGCTCCAAGGTCCCTACCAGAGCGCTTTCCACAACGGCAACGAGGTCGACAACTTCTCCTTCCATTCGGCCAATCTGATCCGCAAATACGGGAAGCCGGTCGAGGACGCCGACTTCGCGCGGCGTATGATCGGGCGCGTCCGCCAGTTCGGCTTCAACTCGGGCGGCGCGTTCAGCCCCTTCACTCCGGCCCATGCGGAGCTTTCCTTCCCCTATGTTTCGGGCCTGCCGAACAAGGGGCTGCGGAGCATTCCGGGCACGGCCCATATCCCCGACCCCTTCGACGAGGAGACCCGCGCCAAGTTCGACAAGCTCTGCGCCGAGGCCCTTCCGGCGAAGGCCGCCGATCCGCTCCTCATCGGCTACTACCTGGAGAACGAACCCCTTTACGAGGACCTGCCCCGGGTGATCCCGACCCTCAAGGGAAGCCAGAACGCCTGCAAGCGGCGCCTCGTCGAGATGCTTCGCACGAAATACGGGACGGTCGAGGCTTTCTCCGCCGCCTGGAACCTCCCCGCGAAGACGTTCGACGAGCTGGCCGACCAGGCTCTCGCCGTCTCGACCCCCCAGGCGAACGCCGACATGAAGGCCTACATGGAGCTCTACTTCGACGCCTACTTCGGCTGGATGAGCTCCACCGCCCGCCAGTACGATCCGAACCACATGCTCATCGGGAATCGTCTCCAGCATGGGACGATCAACAACGAGGTTCTCTGCCGCGCCATGGGCAAGTACCTCGACGTCATCTCCTTCAACTATTATACCTACGTCCTCGACACCGATTTCCTCAACCAGATCGACAAATGGGCCGGAGGGAAGCCGATGTTCCTGAGCGAATTCCATTGGGACTCGCCGAAGGACTCCGGCCTGCCGGGCGGCGCGAAGGACGTGGGAAGCCAGGTCGAGCGCGGCCTCGCCTACCGCAACTACGTCGAGCAGGCCGCCGCCACCGGCTACATCGTCGGCATCGAGTGGTTCTCCCTCGTCGACCAGCCCCTCACGGGGCGCTGGTTCTCGAAGTACAACGGGGAGAATGGCAACATCGGACTCTTCTCCGTCGCCGACCGCCCGTGGAAGGAGATGATCGCCGAGATGGCGAAGACGAACCACGAGATCTACCCGGTCCTCCTCGGGGAGCGGAAGCCGTTCGTCTACGACAATCCCCGGTTCCAGATGGCGAAGGGCGGCAACAAGATCGTCAAGGTTCCCCGCGCCCTCGGCCCGATCAAGCTCGACGGCGGCGCGGAGAACTGGCCCGGCACGCCGGCGGAAGGCCTCGGGCGGCGTCTCGTCCAGGGGGCCGACGACGGCGGCGTCGATGCCACGTTCAAGGTCTGCTGGGACGACGCCAACCTCTACCTCCTGGTGAACGTCGTCGATCCGACGCCGATGAAGGCCCAGAAGGACGTCGCCCGCTTCTGGCAGGGAGATTGCGTCGAGCTCTTCCTCGGTCCCACGCAGCTCAACGAGCCGGGCGCGCCCCTGGCCTCCGATCGGCAGTTCCTCCTCGCCGCCAATACGGACGGCACCCAGCCCCGCTCCCTGGCCCCCGGGCGCGATCCGCAGCCCGCGATACCCATGACCGTCCTGCCCAACGTGAACGGCCAGGGCTACATCCTCGAGGCCGCGATTCCCTTTTCCGTCCTCGGTTTCACGCCGAAGCAGGGTGACGAGGCCCTGTTCGACCTGGGCATCGACGACTCGGAGGACGGCAAGACGCGGAAGCGCCAGTTCATGTGGAACGGCACGGACAAGAACTCGGCCGAGCGGAAAGGGTGGGGCCGGGCGGTCTTCAACCAGTAAGACAACTCCACGCCTAGGGCCGATAGATCCGCGTCCGGCCCGTGATCGGATCGAGGTGGATCATGGCGTAATCGCCTCCGCCGGAGAGCGTGCGATCGCCGCCGAGGACCAGCGTGACGAAGGAATTCGCGATCGTGAGGGTCTCCTCGTCGTCCGAGGTGGCGGCGTAGCCGTTCGGACGGAACTGGAAGGAGATATAGCGGTAATGGAGGCCGAGGTTTCCCAACTTCGGGGCGCCCGTGGGAGGATCTTTTTCCTTCAGCCGCAGCAGCCCCGATTCCTCCTCCTGCGAGGAGCAGACAACGGGGGCGGAGAAGTAGCAGGGCGGCGCGATGGGGACGTCCCCGGAATCATCGATCACGAAAGCCTGGAGCGCGCGAAAGACCCGGGGCTCGATCTCCCCCCTCCCGGCGTCGTAGGCGGGGAGCTTGTAGATCCGGACCTCCACCGGCCGGTTCCGCGCGACGGCAGTCTGGCGAGCCTGGTTGAACTGATCGGCTACCATTTCGCCCGCGGCGGTGAGGCCGACGCTCCGCGCGCTGGAATGGACGGCGATCATCGGCAGCGAGATCAGAACGGAGATGATGGCGAGGGCAAGAAGCAGCTCGATGAGGCTGAACGCTCGACGCCCATAAGGATGCGCCGCCTTCATGGAGAGAACGACTTCGGGTTGTAGAGCCGGATCTTGTAGAACCGGCTCAAGGGGGTGTTCGTTGAGGTGTCGGCGAAGTCGGGCAGACTCGAGTCGTTCGGGTCGACATAGCGCTCGACGACTGTCGATCCCCGGTACTCGTCGGTGACGAGATCGGTCCCCTCGCGCCAGACCGTCGGGTCGGAGTTCCCCGCCTTCTTCAGCGCCTGGACGCGGACGTAGACGGTGAAGGTGTTCGATTTCGTCGTGAGGAGCGGATAGAGGTTCGCGTAGGGCCGCTCTCGCGAGTTGTCCCCGGTGAGAGCGCGAGCCGACCAATAGGCGTCCATCGAGGCGCGGGTCGGGTTCGAGGGGCCATCGCTCGGGACGAGGTCGACGGAGCAGATCTCCGAGGCCGAGCGGAAGAGGTCCCCGGCACCGAAGCGGGCCAGGAACTGGAGCAGGGTCGCGTCGGCGTTGAGGGTCATCCGATACTGGCTGGCATTCGTCGGTCCGCCCCCGCCCATCACGCCGGGATACTTGTAGGTCTGTGCCGCGGTGCTCGGGATCGCGAGGAGCTTCTGCGCCTTCAGCGCGGCGCGCACCGCCGTGTCCCGGTTCACGTAAGTGAAGGGAACGATCTGGTAGTTCATGTTAACCCGGCCCGCCGTCGAGAGATGGTCGCTGATCGGGTAGGGCTCGACGACCGGCATCGTGAAGAGATCGAGGAGGAGATGGTCCGGTGGAACCGTGTAGGGAGGTCCGGCGACGGGCACGCCCAGGCCGGGATGGTTCGCCGGACCCGGGCGGAAGAGAAGCGTCTGCCAGGCCTTCCCGCCGAAGACACCCGTCGGGAGGGAGCCGAACATCGCGGCCGAGGGGACGATCCGGTTCGGGGAGAAATAGGTGCTGCCCGGCAGGGTCCAGGTACCGGTGTAATCGAGCTGAAAATAGGGCTTGTAGGTGGTGTTGCCCACGTCCCCTTCGTCGGGCTTGTTGATGTAGGGACCGTCGGAGAGGTTCGCCAGGCCATTGTCCCAGTCGGCGGCGACGCCGCCCGTCTGGGTCACCGAGGCCTGGGAGAGGACCTGCGGGTCCTTCGGGATGATGAAGTAGAGACCGCCGGTGGCGGTAATGGCGGGATCGTTCTGCTTGTAATAGGTGCCGGCGAAGGCCGTCGTCCCGGGATAGCTCACGCTGGAGACCAGCCCGCCCATCGACGAGCCGTAGAAGGGGTAGCCGATGCCAGCCCGCGCGTTGAAGGCGAACGGCATGGTCTTGTCGGAGTAGCTCGCGAAGGACGTGAAGAGCGACGCGGGGGCCTTCTTCATCGCCGCGATCAGGCGGGGATCCCCCGCCGCCGGAACAACGCTCCGGACGACGTCGGTCTTCGAGACCGGCAGGAGCGGCGAGTCGGCGGAGAAGCGTCCCTTGGTGGTCGCGCTGCCGCTCACGACGTCGTAAAAGGAACGAAAATCGTAGGCCGTCGTGCTTCCGGTCGGCGTGATCGAGGAGGGGGCCACGGCGCTGGGCAGGGGAAAGGTGGCCGCGGGAAAATTCATCGTCACGGTCTGGACCGTCGAGGAGTTGCCGGAGGCGTCGAGGGAGTAGACCTCGACCGTCACGTCGCCGCCCTGGAAGGGGAACGACCCGGTGGAGATCGGAAGATCGATCGTGCCGCTGACGAGGGGGTACTGCGTCGCCGTGGCCGCGCCCCGGCCATAGAAGAAGATCCGGGGGTCGACGGCACCGCCGTAGTAGGCCAGGGAGCTCAGCGACGCGTTGGTGTGCATCGGATACCCAACGTCGCCCGCGGCAGGGAAGCCCATCGCGTTCCCGTTCCACTGGAACGAGCCGAGTCCGCTGACCTTCACCCCGAACCACGGCCGGTTCGTCGGCACGCCCTGCGAGGGGTCGAACATCTGGAGGAAGAACCCCGCCTGGATCCGGAGGTTCCCGGCGGCGACGGCGGGTGTGACCCCCGTCGTGGCGCTGTTCGCCACGCCGATGAACTGGAGGTAGGCGCCCGCCACCGTCGGGAAGCGACCAAAGCCGCGCGTTCCCGTCGTCGTGTCTTCGATCGGCACCACCTGCCCGAGGCCCGCCAGCCGGGAGTAATTCAGCGTGTCGGTTGATGGGACGATGATCTGGCTGTAGGCCCCCGTCCAATTCGTCGCCGCCGCGCCGGAGGTTCCCGTCCAGAGGGTGCTGTCCCGCAGGTTTGTGCATCGAATATAATCGAAGATCTCGGTGAGGATCTGGTCCCGCTCGATGCCCCCGCCGCCGGAGGGGTTCGAGGCCACATATTTCGCCGCGAAGCTCCCGCCGAAGCCGGGGATCTGCGCCGAGGTGAGGCGGCGCAGGTATTCGAGGAGCATCCGGTTCCGGCCCAGCCCCCCGGTCGACGACGCGGTCGGGAGGTCGACGTTGGGATCGTTCGCGTTCTGCCGCTCGAAGTAGTAGCGGTAGGGGACCTTGAGGTCGGTCCGCATCGTCGCGGCAAAGGCGGCCCGGACGTCGAACGGCGTCACGGTCGGCGTCCCGGAAGCATTCAGGGTGACGGGCCAGATCGAGACCCGCGGCAGGTTGAAGAGGTTCACGTCGGGGGCGCGGCTGACCGCGGTGACGAAGAAGCGGCTGCGCGCCAGCGCCGCAGGGGCCCACTGCGCCGCCGCCTTCCCTTGCAAAAGCGCGGCATTCGTCGCCCGTGTCCCGCCGCTGAGGGAGGGCTGGAACATCAGGTCCTCGGGCGTGGCGTAGAGGCGGGAGGTCCGCGTCGAAAGGGAGGCGCTCGGGGCGACGGTCCCCCCCTTCGATCCTCCGGCGGCGACGCGCGGCGTGACGGGATAGAAATCCTCGGGAAATTTCGGATCGGAGGAGAGACCGGTGAAGACCGAACTGAGCGCCACCCCGGCCGGATGGCCGGGATAGCGCTGGAATTCGTTCCGGGCGGGCTGGTAGAGGGCGAGGTTGAAGTCCTCCTTCGTCGCCACGCGCGGAGAGTCCCAAGACGATCCCTCGGAGGCCGTGTTCACATTCACCTTGCAGGTCTCGTCGTCGGTCCAGAAGGCGATCCGCCCGACGACGGGGTTCGCCGCCGTCGCCCCCGGTATCGTCGCCAGCGAGGACGAGGTCCCTTTGGGCGAGACGAGGGTGCCGTCGGCCAGGACGTAGAGCCACCGGACAGGCATCGGGACGGGGTTGCTCCCCGAGCCCGTCGCCGTCGGCGTGGCCGCGCTCACGTAGAATCCCGAGACCGCAGCCTGCCCGCTGCCGTCGTCGTAGGTGAGGCCCTTCGTACCGTCGACGCCGGTCGCCTTCAACGTCAGGCTGTTCCCGTCGAGGATCGGATAGCGGCTCGCGCCGTTGATCTGGACGGGCTGGTTGAGGTCAGTCCAGAGCGCCGGCTGCTGGTACCATTTCGCGGGGACGGCGTCGCCCGAGGGATCGAAGGCACCGTCTCCCGCGAGCGAAGCGGAGGAGTAGAGCTTGAAATACTGCCTCGGTGCCCCCGCCGCGTCGTACGTCCGAATCATCCCGGGCTGGGAGGCCCAGGCCAGCGTCCCGCCGTCCGGGGCGACGCCCTTCGTCCCCGCCGTGATCTGGCTGACGACGACATTGAGGGCCGACTGGGCGAGGAGCCGGGAATAGCTCCCCTGTGCATAGGTCTTCGAGGCGTGAAGTTCCGTCGTCACCCGGCCCAGGAAAACCACCACGAGCCCGGCCATCAGGATCAGGCTGCCGAGGACGATAACGAGGGAGAAACCCCGGCGGCGGCGCAAATGTATCGGCGTCCTCATGGGGTCACAGGCTCCACTTCGCCCCCGGCAGCGAGAGGGTCGTCCGGAAGACGCGGTAGGTGAGATGGCGTTCCGCGAGCCGCAGCCCCAAGACGCGAAGATCGTCCTCCAGCCGCGAGGCCGAGACAAAGAGCCCCGCGAGGCCGACGTCCGGAGCCTCCTTCGTGTCGCCGAGCTGCTGGGCGCTCGTCTCGTCGAGGGCGACGAGGACAATCTCCACGAGGGGGGGGAGCTGGTGAGCGGTGACCGGCTGGGGACGGACCGCCGCCCCCGCGCGGGAATCGTATTCGTAGTCGGAGACCAGAGGGGCGGCGCTCTGGTCGCGGGGAAGGATCACCAACGCGATGATGTCGTCGGCGATCTCGTGGCTGTTCGCCGCGAGCGCGGAGGAGAACCACGAGGTGTTCCCCGCCGCCGATGCGTCGTAGAGGGCGAAGTTCTCCGTCGGCTGGAGGAACTGCATGAGGCGGAAGCGGCGGGCGACGACCGGTCGCGTTGCGCCAAGGCGCTCCAGGAAGGAGGGGCGGGAGGGGTCCGGGCCGTACTGGATGAAGAAACCGCACGCGTTGAGCGCCCCGCCGAGAAGGGCGTAGGAGGATTGGCTGGAGTAGCCGAGCGGGGCCTGGAAAAAGACGGCGTGGGTGACCTGGCTCGGGACGAGAGTTTTGCCGGAAATGAACTGGAGGTCGGAAGAGCGGATGTGGGCCGTGGGGGCGGCGGCGTTGTCGTAGGCCAGCGTCGTGTTGAGCGTCGCCTGGCCGAGGGTCTGCGCGAGGATGTCGAAGGCGGCGCGTGCCCGTTGGAAGGAGCCGATCTTCGCGCCGGTGCTCCGCTGGGCGTTCGCCGCCTGGATGGTGACGCCGAGGACGACGGCCATCACGAGGAGGGCGATCGTGGCGGCGCAAAGAATCTCGACGAGCGTAAAGCCACGGCGCAAAGAGAGCGGAAGGCGGGATGACAGAGGCATGGTCAGCGGACCGCCGAAGGGACGATCGCGAAGTAGCTGTTGGTCTCCGTGGCCGTCCGCCCCACGACCGAGACGATGACCTGGCTCGCGTTCGTCGTCAGGAGGCCGCCGGACACCTTCGACGCGCTGACCAGGACCGTGAAGGCCCTCTGCGGATCGCCCGCCGAGGCGACGGGAAGGCCTTCGTCGGTGAAGTAATAGGTCCGGGCGACGAGGTTCGTGGCATCGGCGGCGAGGACCCGGCTGACGACGTCCCGTACCACCTCGGCCTCGGTCGACGTCGCCGCCGCCGACCGGAACGTCTTCAGGCCGATCGGGATGACGCCGAGGAGGGAGACCATCGCGAGGGAGACGATGCCGATCGCGATCACCGCCTCGATCAGGCTGAAGGCCGTCGCGTGAGCGACGCGAGAACAAGGGGAGACGAATTTGCCTGGCCTGGGAGGCAAGGCAAGGTCTCCTTTCCCCACGTCCCTCGTTTGGCGGCAGATGAGCGTCATAGAATGGCCGGCACTCTCCTTCCCAGGCTATCACCGCCGGGAAGAAGTGTCCCCTACAGAATGGCTCCCGCGTCCGGGCGTCCTTTCCGCCGGAAAAGGCGGCGCCGGAGCAGGCCGCCCGCCCCCCAGACCGTCCCGAACGCGCCGAGGAGAGCGGCGACCGGCGGCTCCGGCACGGCGACGACCGTCACGCTGAGGTTTCCGGCGCTGTAGCTGAACTGGGCGCTGTACCCGTTGTCGTCGGAGGTCAGCGTCCAGCCCGATTCGCCGGGATCGGAGGCGAGTCCGGTGATGATGTTCGAGTAGGTCCCGGCCTGGATGTTCAGGAGATCGATGTACAACGTCGAGGCGAGGGAGGCCGTTCCCCCCAGCGTCAGGGTCGAGGAGGTGTTGCCGGAGCCGAGGACGAAGGCGAGCGTCGAGCCCGAGGCCATCGTCAGGCCATTGGCGAGGGTGAGCGAGGTGCCTGTCGCCGTCCCCGCCGCCAGCGTGCCGCCGGAGGCCACTGTCGTCGCCCCGGCGATCGTCCCGGTGCCGGTCAGCGTCGCCCCGGAGGCGACGGAGACGGCGGTGTTCGCGAGGCTCCCCGTCACGGAGAGGGTGCCCGCGCTGACGGAGGTCGCCCCGGTGTAGGTGTTCGCCCCGGCGAGGGTGAGCGTTCCGGAGCCGATCTTCGAGACCGGGGTCGTCCCCGAGACGACGCCGCCGATGGTGAGGTTGTAGGCCTGCGTGTCGAAGGTGTGTCCCGCGCTCGAGAGGACGATGTTGCGTTTCGCGTTGAGGGTGAACGAGCCCGTCGCCTGGAGGACCGTCGTGCCGGTGCCCGCGAAGGTGAGGTTCGTCGAGGCCGAGGCGGGGACGGCACCGAAAGCCGAGTCGGCCGAGACGGCGACGGTGAAGGACTTCCCCGACGACCCCGCCGTGACGAGAGTGCCGCCGCTGTAGGTGTTGTTCCCCGTGATGGAGAGGACATTGTTCACCGTCCCCCCGTAGTACTCCAGGGACTGCGAGCCACCGCTCTCCCCGATGTTTCCGGAAATGGTGCCGGTCAGCACGTCGATCCGGATCCGGGAGGCGTTCCCCGTCAGCGTGACGGTCCCGGCGACGCCGCTGCCGTTTCCATAGAGATCGATCAAGCCGCGCCCGCCGTCGCCGGTCCCTCCCGCGAGGCTGATCGTCTGGGCCGATGAGGTAATGAAACTCCCGTTGAGGCGGAGGGTGGCGTTCGGGTTGATCGTCACCGCCCCCGTTCCGAGAGCCGCTTGGCTGTTCGCAGTCAAGAGGATCAGGTTCGTCCCGTCTCCGAGCGTGAGACCTCCGGAGAAGGTGTTGGTTCCCGAAAAAGTAAGCGAGGAATTGAGCGTTGCCGATCCGCCGACGAGGCTCAGCCCACCGCTGTTCGCCAGGTTGGCGCTGATCACCGGCGCGATGGCCGTGCTCGTCCCCGAGGTGGCGGTGATCGTCGCGGCTCCGGTCCCGCCCGCCCCGCCCAACGTGATCGTGTACGTCGATCCGGCAATCGTGTAGTTGTTCGCCCCGCTGTAGCTGAAGGCGAGGTTCCCCACCGTCACGTTCCCTCCGAGTGTGACCGTATAGGCCGCCGCCAGCGATGTGGCGGAACCGAAGGTCACCGTGTCCGAGGTGCCTGCCGTCACGTCGGCGCTCCCGTTCCAGAAGGCGGTGGAACTGCTGCTCCACGCCCCCGTGCCGTCCTGAGCGCCGGTGGTGCCGGAGGTCGCATCCCACGTCACCGTCGCCGCGCGCAGGCCGGGCACTGCCGAGGTGAGGGAAACCAGAACGAGCGCCAAGACGGGCCAGCGAAGGAGGATTTTCATAAAATTCAATCTGCTTGGGCCAGACTAAGTTGAAACCCCGCCGTCCTCCAACAGGCCAATCGGTTAACAGTTGACGCCCTTCCCTCGTTGCCTTACGAGTGGACGATGGCCTCGATCACCACCCGCCAGCTGGCCGCGATGGCCGGATGTTCCCATGCGACCGTCTCGCTGGCGCTGCGGAACCATCCGCGCATCTCCGAGGCGACGCGGAAGAAGATCGTCGACCTCGCCTCGGCATCCGGGTACAGCCGCGATCCTCTCGTCTCGACGCTGATGACCCAGCTCCGGACCACCCGCCGCAATCGCGCCACGGAGAAGCTCGCCTTCCTCACCCTGTGGGATACGCGGGACGGCTGGAGGAAAGGGCACCAGGACACCAGTGCGTTTCAACGCGCCTGCGTCCGGGCGGAAGAGCTGGGCTACGAGATCGAGGAATTCTGGGCGAAGGAGCCGGGGCTCAACGCGAAACGGCTGACCAAGATCCTCTATACCCGCGGCATCCGGGGACTGCTCCTGAGCACCCTTCCCCGCCCCTCGGGCCATTTCTCCCTCGATTGGTCCCACTTCGCCACCGTCACCACCGGCAGCACTCTCCTGAAGCCCGACCTTCACCGCGTCGTCCACTCCCAGTTCCAGGGCATGTCCCAGCTCCTCCACGAGCTACGCCATCTCGGCTACCGGAAGATCGGCTTCACCAGCCTGGTCGACCAAAGCGAGCGGAGCAACCAGGGCTGGCTCGCCCGCTTCCTGCTCCACAACCAGCGCCAGCCCGCCGCGCTCCGCGTCCCGCCGCTCATCGTTCCGAAATGGAGCCCGACGAAGGCCCTGCAATGGATCGAGAAACACGAGCCCGACGTGATCGTCAGCAACATCGAGGACCCCCTCCACCTGCTCCGGGACGCCGGCTTCCGGGTTCCGAAGGAAATCGGCTACGCCTCGCTCGACCGCATCCTTCCCGGCGATCCTTACGCGGGGATCGACCAGCTCCGCGGGGAGATGGGGGCCGTCGCCGTCGAGCTACTGATCTCCCTTCTCGAAGGGAACCAGTACGGCTTGCCCACCCATCCGCGCATGGTCCACGTCACCTCGGAGTGGAAGCCGGGCCCCACGGTCCGGCGGATACGGTCGGACGTGACGGGGAGTTAACTGTCATGCAACCAAGCTCTGGCCTTCGTGAGAGGCCAAGAGTTACTTCTGGGGCATGCTGGCCCCCCTCGACAAACCCGATTCCGAACGTTCCGCGACCCTCCCCGCGCCGCCCTGTGCTTCCGGAGTCCGCATCGTCCCCGCCTCCACCGACCCCGCCCATACGCGCGCGATCCAGGCGGCGATCGACGCCTGCGCCGCGCAAGGCGAAGGCAAGGTCGTCCTCGAGCCGGGACTCCATCGCTCGGGAACGATTGTCCTGAGGAGCGGCGTCACGCTCCATCTCGAGAAAGACGCCATCCTCTCGGGCAGCACCGACGTGAAGGACTACCTCCGGCGCGAAGGACACCTCGGCGCCCGAATCAACGGAGGCGAGGCCACTGCTCTGATCTTTGCGGAGAAGGCCGAAAGAATCGCTCTGACGGGGGAAGGGACCATCGACGGGAGCGGCCAGGCGTTCTGGCGGAAATGCACTCCGGCGCCCGACTGGGCCGAGGCCCGCAAGCCCCTCTCGCTCTGGATCCCAGGATTCGAGTATCAGGCGCTCCCGCGTCCCCGCGCCCTCGTGCTTTTTGCCGATTGCAGGGAAGTCCGTATCGAGGGCGTCCATCTCCGCAATTCCCCCGCTTGGACGGTCCACCTCCTGGCCTGCGACTCCGTCGAGATCCGGGACATCGTCCTGCGCGGCGAGCTCCACGGCAGCAATACGGACGGCATCGACCTCGACGCCTGCCGGGACGTCCTGGTCGAGAACTGCGACATCTTCACCGGAGACGACGCCATCGCCCTCAAGAATACCAACACCTGGGGCCTGCGGCGTCCCTCCCGCAACATCACCGTGCGCGGCTGCCGCCTGCGTTCGACCACCCATGGTTTCACCGTCGGCACCGAGACGAAGGACGACTTCGAGAACATCGTCCTCGCCGATTCGTCGATCGAGCAGGCCGGAAAATGGTGGACCCTGACGGGGATCGGCCTGAGCATCGTCGACGGCGGCACGCTCCGCAATGTCCTGATCCGGGACGTCGTCATCTCCGATTCCCTCGGCCCGATCCAGGTCCGGCTGGCCAATGCGGGGCGGGAGCAGGAGACGAAGACACCGGGCAGGATCGAGGACATCGTCTTCGAGAATGTCCGCGTCGAACGCGCCCACGGCAACTGCCTCCTCATGGGCCTGAAAGAGCGGCCCCTCAAAAACGTCGTCCTGAAGAACGTCGATATCCAGATGCACGAGACCGTCGATTCCTCCGCCATTCTCGCCGAGCTGCCCGAAATGGAAACGGAATTCCCCCCGAGCGCCGTATGGAGACAGCTTCCTTCCTACGGCCTCTACTGCCGACACATCGAAGGGTTGGCGTTCTCGCGCGTCTCGATTCTTCCCGCCGAGGGGGAAAAGCGGCCCGCCTTCCTCCTCAAGAACGTCTCCCCGTTCGATTGCACCGGATTGAACGCCGCCGAACCTTCCTCCTAGGCGGGAGGCAGGTCCGCGATTTTCCGAAGCAGCCGTTCCCGGGTCTCCTGGTCGATCTTCGCCGCGTCGAGCGAGGGCTCTTTGGCATGCTCCTGCAGGACTTCGCCGAGGCTTTGGAGCCAGAGTGTTCCCTCTGTCTGCATCACGTCCTCGCTCCGGCCTAGCGCCAACTTCTCCAGCGCGCGGAACTGCGCGAGGGTGAGGTCGGCCTCCTGCCGGAGGGCGATCTTGGCGGCGAATGAGGCCGTCTCCGGCTGGTTCAGCCACGCCTGCTCGATCTTCTCTGTCTCCTCGGCCGGAAGGCCCATCGCACGGAGGCAGCCCTTGGCCATGATCACGTTCCCCTCCGCGTTCATGTGGACGCCGTCGACGGTCAGATAGCGGGAGGAGGCCCGCTCCGGGAACTTCCCGAGGGCTTCGCGGAAATCACGGTTCTGATCGGCGAGCGGCAGATTGCGGTCCTTCGCCAACTGGCGGAGGAAGTCGTTGTAGGCCGTCAGCTTCTCGTTGTTCGGATTCGCGTCCTCGCCGATCGGAGTTGCGGTGAAGAGGATCACCTTGATCCCGGCCGCCTGGGCCTGATCGATGATCGAGACGATGTTTTGCTGGTAGGCGGGCAGCTCGACGCCCTTGGCCCCGTGCCAGACGTCGTTCACGCCGCAGCTCACCGTCAGCCAGTCGGGCTTCGCCTGGAGGACATCCTTCGTGAGCCGGGCCAACATGTCCCGTGATGTGTTGCCGCTCACTCCCGCCGGGACCGGCGTGACGGTGATTCCCTCCTTCTGCAATCCGTCGACGACGAGCCGCACGTAACCCCCCTTCGTCGCCCAACCGTTCGCCGTGATCGAGTCGCCGAGAAAGGCGACCTTCTGCCCGTTCTTGATCAGCGGCCCGCCTTCGGCGAAGGCGACCGTCCCGCAGCACCACAGAGCGAGCGCGGCGCATGCCGTCCTCGCCCCGGACCCCTCCGTCAACCAACCCAGTCTCGTATTCTTTTTCACAATGATAACGCCATCCTTAAGGCGCGGGACTCCTTCCCGGCAAGGGGAAACCGGGTTTCCAGTTTACTGTCGGTTAACTGGAAATCGATCGCCCTGTAGCGGACTCCGGGACGATCACCTTACGCTCCATTGCGATGAATCCCGCCGTCTCTCTTTTCCTTCGTTCCGCTCTTCTCCTCTCCGGGGCCGGTCTCCCTCTCTTCGGACAGGTCCCGAGCGAGGTTCCCGATCCGGCCCCTCTCCCGCTCACGCACAATACCGCCCCTCCCTACACCGTGGTCGAGGCGGGCGTCGCCAAGATGCAGGCCGGGTACATGGACTTCTACAGCGACTGGATCAAACGCCCCCTTATCTGGGGCGAAGACTTCATGCCGACCGACAACTGGGACAACATCCAGGGCAACACCTGGTTCCTCGCCCCTTGGGCCAAATGGGTGAAGGGCAAGGAAGGGCGCCGGCTGATCCTCTCCGCACCGATGCTCGTCGGAAACTGGAAGCGCGAAGGCCCTAAAACCGGCCCCGACGCAGGCAAGCCTGTCTCCCACGAGATCGGCGCGACGGGAGCCTATAACGTCTATTACAAGACCCTCGCGGAGCGCCTCGTCGCCAACGGCCTCGGAGACACGATCATCCGGCTCGGTTGGGAATTCAACGGGGGCTGGTATGTGTGGCGCGTCGACAAGAATCCCGACGCCTTTATCCAATACTGGAGGCAGATCGTCACGACGATGCGCGCCGTTCCGGGCGCGGAAAAACTCAAGTTCTGCTGGAACCCCACGATCGGCCTCTACGAAAGCAAGGCTTACGAGGCGTGGCCGGGCGACGAGTACGTCGACATCCTCGGCCTCGATATCTACGACCAGACCTGGTACCCGGAAATCTATCCGCTGCCCGAGAAAGCCACCCCCGAGGAAATCGAGAAGCGGCGGCGCCTGAGCTGGGACGGGAACCTGAACTTCGACGGCAAGCGGCGTGACGGCATCCCGTTCTGGACCAAGTTCGCCCAGGAGCATGGGAACAAGCCCATCGCCGTCTGCGAG
Source organism: Verrucomicrobium sp. GAS474 (assembly GCF_900105685.1). NCBI lineage: Bacteria > Pseudomonadati > Verrucomicrobiota > Verrucomicrobiia > Verrucomicrobiales > Verrucomicrobiaceae > Verrucomicrobium > Verrucomicrobium sp. GAS474. The sequence goes on along the minus strand of NZ_LT629781.1, from coordinate 2,044,811 downwards.
TGGGGCCTGGTCGCCGGGAAGCACGGCGGCGGTGACAATGTCTATTTCATCGAGCAGATGTACAAGTTCATCACCGATCCGAAGAACAACGTCTACTTCCACTGCTACTTCGACGTGAACGCTCCCGACGGCGGCCACCTCCTGGCCCCATGGAAGGGCGTCCAGAGCGTTTTCCCCAACGCCGTCGCCAAGTACCAGGAGCTCTTCGGCGCGAAAGAGCCCTACGTCGAGAAAAAGGACGAGACGGCGAACCGGTAACCCATGGAACCCCGCATCGAGATCCCCGCCTTCCCGCAGGGGAAGCGGATCGCCGTCACGCTGAGCTTCGACGACGGGCACACTTTCGACCGCAAGGTCGTCGCGGCCCTGAACCGACTCGGACTCAAAGCCACCTTCAACCTGAATTCGGGCAAGCTCGGCCGCACCGGCGAGATCCTGCCCGACGGCTATCGAAACTACCTCGACGCCTCCGAGGTGGCCGACCTCTACCGAGGGCACGAAGTGGCGATCCACACCGTCACCCATCCTTTCCTCGACCGGCTCGATGTCTCGCAGCTCGCCTACGAGGTGCTCGACGACCGCCGTAACCTCGAGGGCCTCGTCGGCTATCCCGTCCGCGGCATGGCTTATCCTTTCGGGGTGTACGACCAAAAAATAGCCGATCTGCTGCGCGGCCTCGGCGTCGCCTACTCCCGGACCACGCGCACCGAGGAAAAATGCTTTCCGCCGGAAGATCCTCTGAAGTGGGCGACGACGGCCCACCAATTCGCGAGTGAACCGACCGTCCCGCAGCGTTTCGAGAAGCTCTATGCTCAACCGCGCTATTCCGTCTTCTTCGTGTGGGGCCACGGCTTCGAGTTCCACGACCGCAACGACTGGGACGCGCTCGACCGACTCTTCGCGCCGCTCTCAGGGAAGCCCGATGTCTGGTATTGCACCAATATCGAGCTCTTCGACTACGAAGCGGCCCGCTCCCGGCTCGTCATCGCGGCGAACCTCCGGAGCGTGCTGAATCCCAGCGCCCTCCCCGTGACCCTCGCGGTGGACGGAAAGCTCCGGGAGGTCCCTCCCGGCCTCACCCTTCTTTGACATGAAGCACCGAAACGCCGCCCTGCCGATCGAAGATCGGATCGATTCCCTTTTGTCCGAGATGACCCTCGAGGAAAAGCTCGCCCAGATGAACCAAAACATGGCGGGCTGGCGCAGCTACAAAAGAGAGAGCAACCGCCGTCTCTCGCTTTCGGAGGAGTTTTTGGACAAATCCCGAAACGGCATCGGAACGCTTTCGGCCGTGCAGCGTGCCGACCCTTGGAGCGGCGTGACCCGCGAGGAAGGTTTGAACCCCAGAGAAGCCGCCGAGGTGTCGAACCAGATCCAAAGGCATCTGGTCGAAAGCACTCGCCTGGGTATTCCGGCCATCATCGCGGTCAACTGTCCCCACGGCCTGGCGGGCCTCCATACGACGGTGTTTCCGGCCGCCATCGGCCTTTCCTCTTCATGGAACCGCGAGCTGCTCCACCGCGTCGGCCGCGTGATCGGCACCGAGCTCCGCGCGGAGGGTGCCCACATGTCCTATTCGCCCGTGCTCGACATCGCGGGCGATCCCCGATGGTCGCGGGTCGAGGAGACCTTCGGCGAAGACACCCACCTCGCGGGAGAACTCGGCGAACAGATCGTCCGGGGCCAACATAACGGCGACTTCAAGGCCGACTCCTCCGCCATGGCCACGCTGAAGCACTTCACGACCTTCGGCTGTAGCGAGGGAGGCCAACATAATGGCCCCGTCCATTGCGGCCGCCACGAGCTTCACGAGAGATTCCTGCCCCAGTTCAAGAAGGCCATCGACGCGGGCGCCATGTCGGTCATGGCTTCCTACACCGAAATCGACGGCATCCCGGTCCATCGCAATCGCTATCTGCTGACCGATATCCTCAAGGAACAGTGGGGCTTCCAGGGCTACCTCGTCTCCGACGGATGCGGGTTGGACCAGTTATACAACTATCACTTCACGGCGCATGACCCGACCGAGGCGGCCGCACAGGGCGTCCATGCCGGTGTGGACCAAAGCCTCCGGGACAACGTCTATAACTATCTGGGCGATGCCGTGGAGCGGGGCCTCGTCACGGTGAAGCAGATCGACCGGGCCGTCCGCCGGATTCTTCGCGTGAAATTCATGCTCGGGCTGTTTGAGAACCCTTACGTCGATCCGGAGAACAGCTCGCGCGTCCTTTCGCCGGAACACCGGGAGATCAATCTGCAAACCGCGCGGGAAAGCATCATCCTGCTCAAGAACGACGGCGTGCTGCCGCTCAATGACGGCAAAATCAAAAGGATCGCCGTCATAGGACCGAACGCACACAACATCTACAACCAGATTGGCGACTACGTCTGCTATCAGAACCCCTCCGAGGTCACCACCCTTCTTCAGGGAATCGAGGTCGCCGCCCGGACCGCCGGCATCGCCGTCGACCACGCACGCGGGTGCGGTGTGACCGATCCCTCCGACGAGGGCTTTGCCGATGCGCTCGCCGCAGCCTCTCTTGCGGACGTCATCGTGGCTTGCGTCGGAGGTTCCAGTGCCCGTCCGTTCGATACGAACTACACAGCCGGAGGACAGGCGATCGTCGACGACGGACGGCTCGATGACATCGATTGCGGCGAGGGGATCGACCGAGGCAACATCGATCTGGGTGGGGCTCAACAAAAACTCCTGGCGCTGTTGAGCGGCCTCGGCAAACCTTTGATCACCGTCCTGGTCCAGGGTCGTCCGCATACCATCGAAAAAATCGCCGCCGACAGCAATGCCCTGCTGTGCGCCTGGTATCCGGGGCAGGAAGGCGGCACCGCTCTCGCCGAGATCCTCTTCGGCATCGTGTGTCCCTCCGCAAAAACGACCGTCAGCTTCCCGCGCGTGGCCGAGGAGCTGCCCGTGTATTACAACCACAAGCCTAGCGCCCGTAAAAAATATCATCAGAGTCCTTCCAAGCTCCTGTTCCCCTTCGGATTCGGGCTGAGCTTCACGACCTTCAAATATTCGGACCTCACGCTTTCCGAATCTCAAATCAGACCTGACGGCGCGACGACGCTTTCCGTTACGGTAAGCAACGTCGGCGACTGGGATGCGATGGAAGTGGTGCAGCTCTATGTCCGGGACAAGGTCAGCACCGTGACCCGGCCGGTCAAGGAGCTCAAGGGATTCCAAAAGATCGGGATACGGGCCGGCAGCGCCACAAGGGTCTCTTTCGACCTTAACCCAAGCACGTTAGGCTATCACAACGAGGATCTCGATTTCGTCGTCGAACCCGGAGAGTTTGAAATCATGGTAGGGACAAGTTCCGAAGACCTTTTATCCACTGTCCTTAAAGTTGGCCGATAAAATGAGTCGTCTCGACTGGGTCATCGCCCTTACTCCCCTCGTTCTCGTCTTTCTCGTCGGCCTCTATTCGAAGAGATACGTCCGGGGAGTTGCCGATTTCATGTCGGGCGGTCGGGTCGCCGATCGCTATCTCCTTTCAATCGCGGGAGGAGAGTTGCAGGCAGGGGCCGTCGTTTTCGTCGCAATGTTCGAAGTCATTTCCCGTTCGGGCTTCTCCCTGACCTGGTGGGGATGGCTCTCCGGCCCGATCGGCCTCGTCGTCGGCATTTCGGGCTTCGTCGTCTACCGCTATCGGGAAACGCGCTCGATGACCCTCGCCCAGTTCTTCGAGCTTCGTTACAGCAAGTCGTTCCGCCTTTTTACCGGCTTCCTCGGCTTCTTCGCGGGCATCCTGAACTTCGGCATCATCCCCGCCGTCGGCGCGCGGTGCCTTGCCTACTTCTGGGGCTTCCCCGAACACGTTGAGGTCCTGGGCCGGATTTTCCCTACCTACGTTCTCCTGATGGCGGGCTTCCTCTCGATCTCCCTCTTCGTCGCCCTCTCCGGCGGGTTGATCACCGTGATGATCATCAATTGCCTCGAGGGAATCGTAGCCCAGATCTTCTATATCGTCATCATCGTCGCCCTGCTGTTGATGTTCAACTGGCATGAAATCGCTACCGTCCTCCAGGCCCAACCCGCCGGACACTCCTTCCTCAACCCCTTCGACTCAGGCGCCGTGAAGGACTTCAACGTCTGGTACGTCCTCATGGCGATCATCACCGGCATCTACGGAACGATGGCGTGGCAGAACGCTGTCGGCTACCAGGGCGCGGCGCTGACACCTCATGAAGCCCGCATGGGAAACGTGTTGAGCCGCTGGCGGGAAATGGGGAAGGGCGCCGTCGTCGTCCTCCTCGGGATCTGCGCGATGACCTATCTGAACCACTCCGATTTCGCCTCCCAGGCTGCCTCGGTCGGGGTCGAGGTCGGGAAAATCTCCGACCCCAAAGTGCAGTCTCAGATGACAATGCCGATCGCCGTGTCCCATCTCCTTCCGATCGGAATCAAGGGAGTCCTCTGCGCGATCTTCCTCATGGGCGTCTTCGGCGGCGACGCGACCCATCTCCACTCCTGGGGCAGCATCTTCGTCCAGGATATCCTCGTGCCGCTCCGCAAAAAACCATTCGGACCGAGGCAGCATCTCCTCGCCCTCCGCTGCTCGATCGTCGGCGTCGCCTTCTTCGCCTTCCTCTTCGGCGCGCTTTACCGGCAGGTCGACTACATTGTGATGTGGTGGCTGGTGACGACGGCGATCTACGTCGGCGGCGTCGGCGCGGCGATCATCGGAGGCCTCTATTGGAAGAAAGGGACGACTGCCGGGGCCTGGGCCGCCCTCTTCGCCGGCTCGACACTCTCGGTCTCCGGAATCATCGCCCGGCAGATAAGCCCCCATTTTCCGCTCAATCCCCAAGAGATCGGTTTCGGCGCGTGCCTGATCGCGATGACGCTGTACATCGTCGTCTCGCTCCTGACGAATCGGGAGAACTTTAACATGGACCGTCTCCTCCATCGAGGGGCCTATGCGATGACAGTCTCGGAACCTAAGGAGACCGCGTCGGCTGCCGCCCCCGGCCGTTTCGTCTGGCTGGGACGTCTGATCGGGATCGACTCCCACTTCTCTCTCGGCGACAAGTGGATCGCCGGGACGATCTTCGCCTGGAGCATCCTCCTTTCCAGCATCTTCCTCCTCGGGATGGCATGGAATTACCTTTCGAGTTGGCCCACGTGGTTCTGGCCCGGTTTCTGGCACGTGGTCGGGATCGGCTTCCCGATCTTCTTCGCCGTGGTCACCGGCCTCTGGTTCACCTGGGGTGGCATCCGGGGCATCGTCCGTTTCTTCGCTCGTCTCCGCGACGAACGAGTCAACCACCTCGACGACGGCACGGTGAAGGATCATCAGAACCTAGCGGAGCAATCTCACTAAGACCCCTGCCTTTGGGCGGGCCAAGCAGGCCGCTTCGGCATAAAACGCATACCGGGGTTTAGCCGCACTAGCCCTTCACATCTGGTCCCAAGAAATATCGAACGCCTCACGGATGGCGTTCGCAACACCGATGGTGGGGAGGCATACCGCGCTCGATCTCCTGGCGAATCCCAAGCGCCCGCCTCGGCCCGAGGACGATACCGTTTCTCTTACCCCGAAGGGCATTCACCGCCCCCTTCGCGCCCCCTTTCCTCTACACCGCCTTCAACTCCCAAACCGTGCTCTGGAAGTCGTGCTTCTGCAGGGGCACGAGGAGCCCGACGTTCCTCAGCAGGTCGCCGCCGAAGGTATGCTTCGTCCCGACCACGCGATAGGTCCGTTTCGGATCGAGCCCGGCGACGCGGAGGCGGCGATGCCCGGGATTGGCCGGATGGAGGACGTCGATGTTCCAGACCAGCGCCTCCCCGCCGTCGGGGCTGACGACGGCCCAGGCGGTGCTGTTCCCCTCGAAGGGGCTGGCGAGGCGGTGGAAGCGGCCGAACTGGATCAGCTTCCGGTGGCGCTTGTAGAAGGCGACCTGCGCGGCGACCTCCTTCTTCTCCTCGGCGCTGAGGTTGCCGAAGTCGAGCTCGTAGCCGAAGTTCCCCGCCATGGCGACGTCGCCCCGGGTCTTCAGCGGGGTGAGGCGATGGACCTGGTGGTTCGGCACCGCCGAGACGTGGGCCGTCATCGAGCTCACGGGGTAGACGAGGGTCGTGCCGTACTGGATGCGGAGGCGGGAGATCGCGTCGCTGTTGTCGCTGGCCCAGGTCTGCGGCAGGTAGTGGAGGATGCCGGGATCGAAGCGGCCGCCGCCGCCGGAGCAGCCCTCGAAGAGGACCTTCGGGAACTTCCTCGTCAGCCGTTCCATGACGCCGTAAACGCCGAGGATGTGGCGGTGGGCCGTCTCCTTCTGCCGGTCGGCGGGGAGCGTGGCGGAGCCGATCTCGGTGAGGTGGCGGTTCATGTCCCACTTCACGTAATCGATCTTCGCCTCGGAGAGGACGGCGCCCATCGTCTTCACGATCCAGTCGCAGATCTCGGGGCGGGAATAGTCGAGGACCAGCTGGTTGCGGCCTGTCGTCCGGCTCCGGCCCGGCGCGTGGAGGCACCAGTCGGGATGGGCGCGGTAGAGGTCGCTGTCGGGGGAGATCATCTCGGGCTCGAACCAGAGGCCGAACTTGAGGCCGATCTTGTGGATGCGGGCGGAGAGGTCGGCGAGGCCCTTCGGGAGCTTCTTCCGGTCGACGACCCAGTCGCCGAGGGAGGTGGTGTCGTCGTTCCGCTTGCCGAACCAGCCGTCGTCGAGGACGAGGAGCTCGACGCCGAGCTTCTTCGACTCGCGGGCCAGTGCCTCGAGCTTCGTCGCGGTGAAGTCGAAGTAGGTCGCCTCCCAGTTGTTGACGAGGACGGGCCGTTCCTTGTCCCGCCACGCGCCGCGGGCCAGCCGCTCCCGGTAGAGGCTGTGGTAGGTCTGGGACATCCCGTCGAGGCCCTCGGCGGAATAGACCAGGACCGTCTCCGGGGCCTGGAAGGAGGCGCCGGGCTCGATCTTCCAGGAGAAGTCGAACGGGTTGATGCCGATCTGGACGCGCGTCGTCCCCATCTGGTCGACCTCGGCCTGGGCGAGGAAGTTCCCGCTGTAGACGAGGCTGAGACCGTAGACCTCCCCCTGCCGCTCGTCGGCCTTCGGGTCGAGGAGGGCGATGAAGGGATTCTGCTGGTGGCTGCTCGCCCCGCGCCGGCTCTCGACCGACTGGATGCCCGAGCGGAGCGGCTGGCGGATCACGTCGCGCTCCCGCGCCCACGCGCCGGAGAGCTGGAGGAAATCGAGGTTCGCGTGGGGGAAGTCGACGCTCGCGCTGAAGACCCGGTCGAGGACGAGGCTTTCCTTCCCGCCGTTGCGGAACGAGACCGAGCGGGTGAGGGCGTCCCGCTTCTCGTAGACAGTGTAGGAGAGAGTGGCGACGAGGCCGCTCTTCGCGTCGAGGAGGTCGATCTCGAGGGTCGAGGCCTCGGCGGAGCGCTCCACGTAGGTCGCGGGGAGGCCCTTCAGCTTCGGCTTGCCGGAGGTGATGCGGTGGGTCTTGTAAAAGAGATCGAAGACGCGGCTGCCGTCGGGGAAGACCGCGGTGGCGGCGGGGGAACGGAAATCGCTGCGGCCGTAGACCGGATATTCGGCGGGAAGGAGGTCGAAGGAATAGGTCCGGTCCTTCGGCTCGAAGTTCGGGCAGAAGGCGGCCTCCCAGCGGGGCGTCGCCGCCCAGAGATTCCCCTCGCCGATCCGGGCTCCCCAATGGAGGTGGATGAGGCTTTTCTGCGGCCCGATGCCCAGCGCATAGGTCGTGCGGGGGGTGTGGAGGAAGAAGATCTTGTGATGGGAATCGTAAACGATGGGCATGGGGAAGGGACGGTGGTGTGGGGGTGAAGGGAGGCCTGATAAGCCCGGGCAGCCTCCCACTACACCCCGGCCCTCCCCGTCGGGCAAATGGGATTTTGTGATCTCGATAGGGGTCTTTTGTGATATTCCCCCGGAAAACAGGCAGGCAAGATCGTGCGCTTTTCGGGATTGATCTGAGCCTCGGTCCTCATACCCTCAATGTCGTTTAACGTCTTCTCGAAAGAGTTCATGATCTCATTACCGACTCCCCTGCGCGCTCGATGGATCGGCGGAACGCTGCTCTCTTTCCTTTCCTTTGCCGACTGCGATCTCGGCCGGGCCGAGGACCACGTTTCGAGCGTCGAGCCGGTCATCGTCACCGCGCAGGCCCCGGCGGCCGGCGAATCGACCGACGCGGGGGCCCACGCCACGCCCCTCTCCGACACCCGCCTCGACCGCCGGGAGTTCGACACCTTCCAGATCCGCTCCCTCACCGACCTCGACGCCATCGCCCCGAACCTCGTCACCCACAGCGGCGGCAACCGGGAGCTGAACAGCATCTCCGGCATGCGCGGGATGATGAACTCCCTCTCCTTCACCGATCCGGCCATCGTCTACTACGTCGACGACGTCCCCGCCTCGACCCCGATCTTCAACACCCTCGACCCCTACTCGCTCCAGTCCCTCCGGCTCCGGCCCGGCTCGCAGGCGGGCTTCTACGGGCAGAACTCCCCCGGCGGCGTGATCGAGATGACGCAGAGCCAGCCGAAGCCGGTCTTCAGCTCGCGCTTCTCGACCGAATACGGCACCTACGGCAGCCGCGCCGCCTTCGGCGAATTCACTGAGGGAATCAAGGGGACCGACCTCTCCCTCCTCGTCTCCGGCCACTACACCTCACAGGAAGGCTACCTCACGAACCCCGTCCTCAACACCCATCCCGACAAGCGGGAGGAATTCAGCGGGCGCATCGCCCTCCGCTGGACCCCGACGAAGGAATGGACCGTCGACCTCAACGTCACCCAGGCCGACGACAACGACGGCATCCAGCGTTTCACCCCCCTCAGCGCCCCCCACGACCTGATCCCCGACCGGGTCGACGGCCATACCGACCTCCAAAAGGGCCTCCAATCGGTGCGGAGCCGCTACGACGGGGACGACGTCGTCGTCACCTTCGTCAGCAGCCACCGCTCCGCCGACCTCGACCCGAGCTTCCTCGACCTCGGCTTCGGCGGGTCGAGCACCCTCTCCACCGCCCGCACCCACGAGCAGCAATACACCCAGGAACTCCGCATCGCCTCGAAGGACGCCGACAAGGAGCCGTTCTCCTGGTCGGGCGGCCTCTTCACCCAGCACATCGACTTCGCCGCCTCCGCCGACACCGTCACCTCGACGACGACGGCCCACACCCTCATCCACGCCGACTACGACACCTACGCCGCCTTCGGCGCCGTCACCGTCCGCCCTTCGGAGCCCTTCTCCCTCACCTTCTCCAACCGCTTCCAGGGCGACGACAAGGGAGGCGACCGCGCCGACGCCCTTTACTTCGGGACGACGCCCCTCTCGGCCTCGACCGACCGGGAACGGCACATGTGGCTGAACGTCGCGCCGAAGCTCGAGGGCGAGTACAAGGTCGACGACCAGACCACCGTTTTCTCCTCCACCGCCCTCGCCTTCCGCCCCGGCGGCTACGCCCCCTTCCCCTCCCAGGCGAACATGAAGCCCTACGCCAGCGAACGGACGTGGGCGAACGAGATCGGGGCGCGCTACGAGGGCTGGGGCCACCGCCTGAAGACCCGCGCCACCCTCTTCTGGAACGAGACCTACGCCTACCAGCTGGAGCGGAACAACTACCCGAACAGCGACGTCGACAACGCCCCCGAAGTCGCCTCGCGCGGGGCCGAGTACGACCTCTCCGTCGAGCCGGTCGACGGCCTCGTCTTCCACGGCAGCGCCGGATACACTCTCTCCACCTTCGTCCACAACCGCGACAGCGCCACCGGGATCGACATCAGCGGATACAACGTCCCCTACGTCCCCCGCACCACCTACCTCCTGGAGGGAACCTACCGCCACCCCTGCGGCTGGATGACCCATGCCGATGTCCGGGGCCTCGGCCAGACCGATTACAGCGCCCTGAACCAGCTCCAATACCGCCAGAACGCCTACGGCATCGTCGGGACGAAACTCGGCTACGAGTCCCCCTCCGACTGCTGGTCGGTCTACGTCTACGGGGAGAACCTCGCCAACGCCCGGTACAGCGTCCTGATCGACTCCGGGCTCAACGCGCAGATCTCCGGCGCGCCCCGCACCTACGGCGTCGCGGCGAACGTGAAGTGGTAGGCGCCAAGCCGCCTCGGCTTCGCTAGCGTCTCGTCACAGCCGCCAGGAAATGGCAGACCGCATAAGCCGCAATCTGCCCTCCCGGCGTCCGGCGGTCGTAGTCGAACGCATGGGTCGCCCAGGGCAGGTCGAGAAAGGCATGCGGCACCCCCGCCCGGCGCAGCTTCGCCGCCCAACGCTCGCTCTGGAGGAACCAGACGAGGGGGTCGTGCCGCCCGTGGAGGAGGAGCATCGGAGGCGTCCCCGGCCGGGCCCGCGAGGAGGCGTCGTCATACCGCTCCGGCACCGCCTCGGGCGTGCCGCCGAGGTAATCGATCAGCAGCCGCGGCGAGTCGAGGATGTCCCCCGGCTTCGCATACCGGTAGGAGAAGTGCATGTCGGAGGGCGCGTAGAGCGCGATGCAGCCCCGGATCGCGGGATCGTCGGCGACGCACGCCGTGACCTCGGCGACCTGCCCCCCGGCCGAACGGCCGAAGAGGACGAGGCGGCCGGGATCGATCCCCAGTTCGGCCGCATGTCCCTTCAGCCAGCGGAGCGCCTCCAGGAGATCGTCGCGGGAGGCGGGCCAGATCGCGCCGGGGGCGAGGCGATACTCAACCGAAGCAACGGCATAACCGCGCCGGGCCAGGAAGCGGTTGAACTCGGCCCCCTCCTCCGGGGAGCCGCTGCTCCACCCGCCGCCGTGGACCTGGACGACGCACGGCACCGCGCCGCCGTCGGCCGACGACGCCCGATAAAAAACCAGGCGGAGGGTCTTCTCCCCGCGCGCCGCATAAGAAAAGACCTCGGCCTTCCCCTGCGGCGTCCGCCGCCCGAAGGCGAGGACCCGCCAGGAAAAGGGCGCGGGGAGCGCCGCGCCGTCAAAGGGTAAACCAAAGGCCTCCGCCATCTCCGAAGGCAAGCGGGCGGCGACGCGCCGGGCCTGCCGCAGCGGCACTAGGAAAAGAAAGAGCGCCGCTCCCGCCAGGGCGAGGCCGATCCCGGCGCTGAATCCAAAGCCGCCCGCCAGGAGGAACCCCCCGGCGATCACCAACCCCGCCGTCGGCAGCGCGAGCCAATGGCCGTACTCGGTCGTCGCCACGCTGATCCGCCACAGCCACAGCCGTTGCAGCATCAGGACGTTGAGCGAGGCGAGGCCGAGGAAGGCGGCGCAGGCGGCCGGATAGACATCGCCCGCCGAGAAAACGGCGCGGCTTCCCGCTTCGGCAATCATGAGGGGCGTGAGGAGGAGCCGAAGGCGCTCAACCCGTCGAGATCCGCTTCCGGCTCAGGGCGATCCCGACCTTCTCGATCAGCTGGGCCTGGTCTTCCTTCTCGGCGCTCTTGCGATGATAGGCGGCGGCGCCCAGCGCCAGGCTGGCGGCGATGTCCTCCGGGAGGGAGGAGCCCGAGACGATGATGACGCCGATCCCCTCGATGCCGTTCGCGGTCAGCCACCGGAGCACCTCGTGGCCGGTCTTGCACGGCATCTTGAGATCGAGGATCAGGAGATCGGGAAGGGGATGGAGCTGCCGGTCGGAAAAGGGGGGGAGGCCGCTCAGGTAGGAGATGACCTCGTCGCCGCTCTGCGCCTCTTTCACCACGGCAATCTCGGGGATGCGACGAAGGATGCGCCGCATGAAGAGACGGTCGTCCTCGGAATCGTCCCCTAGCAGGACGGTGTAGCGTTCGGTTTCCACGGGAATCCTCTTTCAGGAGGTATCCCTCATGATGCCTGAAACCTACCGTTTTGGAAGCTCTTGTTTGTCGGGTAACTTCTCGTTGCCGAGGGTGAAATAGAAAGTCGCCCCCCGGTCGATCTCGCTCTCGGCCCAGATCCGCCCCCCGTGCCGCCGGATGATCCGGGCGACGAGGGCGAGGCCGACGCCGGTCCCCTCGAAGTTCTGCGAGGAATGGAGGCGCTGGAAGACCCCGAAGAGGCGGTCGGCCAGCTTCATGTCGAAGCCGACCCCGTTGTCCCGGATGAAGATGACCTCCTCCCCGTCCCGCCGCGTCACCCCGGTCTCGATCCGGGCGGGATCGCGGGGGCGGCTGTATTTGATCGCGTTGGAGAGGAGGTTGACGAAGACCTGCCGCATCAGGGTCGCGCCGACCGAGGCCGGAGGGAGGGCCGTCCCCGTCCACTCGATCCGCCGCCCCTCGGTCTCCGGCTGCAGGGCGTTGCGGGCCTCCTGGAGCAGGGTCTCCAGGGAGATTTCCTTCCGCTCGAATTCCTGCTTGGAGATGAGGGAGAGCTTCAGCAGGTCGTCGACCATCTGGCCCATGTCCCGCCCGCGCTGGCTGATCCGGTGGAGGTAGTGGAGCCCCTCGGGGGAGAGGCTTTCGGCGCAATCCTCCTCCAGGATCTGGGCGTAGCCGTGGATCTGGCGCAGGGGGGCGCGGAGGTCGTGGGCGATCGAGTAGGTGAAGGTCTCCAGCTCGCCGTTGGCGGCGACGAGTTCGGCCGTCCGCTCCCGGATGCGGTCCTCCAGCTCGCCGTTCAGCTTCCGCACCTCGCCCTCGGCCCGGTGGCGCTCGGCGATCTCGCTGCGGAGGGAATCGTTCGCCACGCCGAGCTCGGCGGTCCGCTGCCGGACGCGGACCTCGAGGTCGTCCCGGGCGATGCGGAGGTATTCGGCCTGGCGGCGGATCTGCTGGGTCGCCTTGAAGAGCTCGACGAAGACCGAGACCTTGGCCCGGAGCACCTCGGGGACGACGGGGGTCAGGATGTAGTCGACGGCGCCGAGGGAATAGCCCCGGGAGACGTGGTTCTCCGTGTCGCTGATCCCGGTGACGAAGATGATCGGGACGTTCTCCAGCCGCTTCCGCTGCCGGATGAGGAAGGCGGTCTCGAAGCCGTCCATCCCCGGCATGTTCACGTCGAGGAGGATGACGGCGAAGTCCTGCTGGAGGAGGCACCGGAGCGCGTCCCGTCCCGAGATCGCCTGGACCACGTTCTGCCCCAGCTCGGCCACCACCGTCGAGATCGCGAGGCGCTTGTCCTCGCGGTCGTCGACGATCAGGATGCTCGCCTTCTCCTCCGGGAAATCCCCGGACGGGAAGGAGGCCTCACCCGTCCGGGCGGCCGGGATGTCGGGGTTCTCGATCATCGGTTCCTAGCGGTGCAGCCAGAGGCGGAGCATGGAGAGGAGCTCGGAGCTGTCGACCGGCTTCGCGAGGTAGTCGGAGGCCCCGGCGTCGATGCACTTCTCGCGGTCCCCCTTCATCGCCTTCGCCGTCACCGCGATGAGCGGCAGCGTCCGGAAGCGGCCGAACTTGCGGATCGCCCGCATCGTGTCGTAGCCGTCCATGTCGGGCATCATGATGTCCATGAGGACGGCGTCGACTTCGCTCAGCTCGTGGAGCCGCTCCAGCGCGATGCGGCCCGTCTCGGCGGAGAAGGTCTCGATGTGGTAGCGCTCCAGCAGGCTCGTCATCGCGAAGATGTTCCGGATGTCGTCGTCGACGATCAGGATCTTCTTCCCCTGCAGCACCTCCTCGGCCTCGTGGAGGCGCTGGATGGCGGAGCGGTGGGGCTCCGGCAGGTCGGCGACGGGCCGGTGGAGCGTCAGCAGGACGGCGTCGAGGAGCCGCTCCGGGGAGTGGATCTCCTTCAGGTTCATCGTCCGGCCGAGCCGCTTGAAGTGGTTGTCGTCCTTCTTCGAGGCCGAGGCGGGCATCGAGGCGATCACCGGGATCTCATCGAGCGAGGGGTCCCGCTTGATCAGTTCGAGGAGCTCGAGGCCGCTCTGGTCGGCCAGCTCCGGGGCGACGACGACCGCCGCGAAGGCGTCGTCCCGCAACCGCTGCAGCGCCTCGTTCCCGTCAGCCAGCGCGGCCGTCTCGACGCCGACCGCCGCGAGCAGGGCCGCCGTCTCGGCGGAACGCTCCGCGTTGCCGTCGACGAGGAGGACCCGCTGGACCCGCCCCTCGCCCGCGTCGGCGGCGGCCGAGTTCTCGAGCCGGTCGAAGACCTCGGTGAGGGAATCCTTCGACTGGAGGGGCTTCAGGAGGACGCCCGCCGCGCCCATGCGAAGGCCGCGCAGGCGCTCCTCCTCCGTCGTGATGATGTGGACGGGAATGTGCCGCGTGGCGACGTCGTTCTTGATCCGGGCCAGGACGCGCCAGCCGTCGATGTCGTTCAGGTGGATGTCGAGGGTGACGGCGCTGATCTTCCGCTGCTGGAGGGCGGCGGAGACGTGGGTGCCGTGGGGGCAGATGATCCCCTTGAAGCCCCGCTCCCGCGCGGCGTCGAGGAGGAGCTGGGCGAAGGGGAGATCGTTCTCGACGATGAGGAGTACGCGGTCCTCGGGATGGATGTCGAGGGAGTCGTCGTGGAACTCGAGCTCGGGGATCGCGTCGGGCTCGACCTCGACGACCGACTCGAGTTCCCCGCCCGGCAGGCCGTTCGCGTGGGAGGACGATACCGGGGGCGGTTCCTGGATCACCGCCTGCCGCTTGGCCGGGCGGATCGGGATGTAATTCTGCGGCAGGTAGAGGGTGAAGAGGCTCCCCTCGCCCGGCGTGCTCGCCAGCCGGATCTCGCCGCCGAGGAGGCGGGCGATTTCGCGGCTGATCGCGAGGCCGAGGCCGGTGCCGCCGTACTTGCGGCTGGTGCTGCCGTCGGCCTGCTGGAAGGCCTCGAAGATGATCTGCTGCTTGTCGACCGGGATGCCGATGCCGGTGTCGCGGACCGAGAAGGCGAGGACCGCCTTCGCCCGGTTCAGCGTCTCGTTCTCCGGGCTCCACCCGTCGAGCGCGAGGTCGACGGCGAGGGAGACCTTGCCGTGCTCGGTGAACTTGAACGCGTTCGAGAGGAGGTTCTTGATGATCTGCTGGAGCCGCTTCGAGTCGGTCTGGATCGTCTTCGGCAGCTCGATCGAGCGGCGGATGTCGAAGTCGAGCTTCCGGGCGTCGGCGACGTGGCGGAAGGTCCGCTCGACGTAGTCGTGGAGGTCGTGGACGGCGACCTCGCCGACGTCGACCATGACGGTGCCCGACTCGATCTTGGAAAGGTCGAGAATGTCGTTGATGAGCGCCAGGAGGTCGTTGCCCGAGGCGTGGATCGTCTTCGAGAACTCGATCTGCTTGTCGGAAAGGTTCTTGTCCTTGTTCCGCGAGAGCTCGTCCGAGAGGATGAGGAGGCTGTTCAGCGGCGTCCGCAACTCGTGCGACATGTTCGCGAGGAACTCCGACTTGTACTTCGAGGTGAGGGCGAGCTGCTTCGCCTTCTCTTCGAGTGCCTGGCGTGCCTGCTCGACCTCCCGGTTCTTCCGCTCGACCTCGACGTTCTGGTCGGCGAGGAGCTTCGCCTTTTCGCCGAGCTGCTGGTTGGTCTGCTGGAGTTCCTGCTGCTGGCTCTGGAGCTCCTTCGCGAGGGACTGGGACTGCTTGAGCAGGTCTTCCGTGCGGGTATTGGCCTCGATCGTGTTCATGACGATGCCGATCGATTCCATGAGCTGGTCGAGGAAGGCCTGGTGGGTCGGGCTGAAGCGGTCGAACGAGGCGAGTTCCATGACGGCCTTCACCTGCCCCTCGAAGATGACGGGGAGGACGAGGATGTTGACCGGCTTCGCCTCGCCGAGGCCGGAGCCGATCGTCATGTAGTCGTCCGGGGTGTTCGTGAGGAGGATCTTCTCCCGCTCGAGGGCGCACTGGCCGACGAGGCTCTCGCCGAGCTTGAAGCGGTTCCCGGAGTTCTTCCGGTCGCGGTAGGCGTAGCTGGCGAGGAGCTTCAGGTAGAGGTCGCCCCCTTCCTTCTCCGAATCCATGGTGTAGAAGACCGCCTGCTGCGCCGAGACGACGGGCGCGAGCTCGGAGAGGATGAGCTTGCCGACGGTGAGGAGGTCCTTCTGCCCCTGGAGCATGCGGGAGAACTTCGCGAGGTTGGTCTTCAGCCAGTCCTGCTCGGAGTTCTTCAGCGTGGTGTCCTTGAGGTTGCGGATCATCTCGTTGATGTTGTCCTTCAGCGCGGCGACCTCGGCGCGCGCCTCGACGGTGATCGACCGGGTCAAGTCGCCCTTGGTCACCGCGGTCGCGACCTCGGCGATGGCTCGCACCTGCGTGGTGAGATTCGCGGCGAGCTGGTTCACGTTGTCGGTGAGATCCTTCCACGTTCCGGCGGCGCCGGGGACGCTCGCCTGGCCGCCGAGCTGGCCTTCGACGCCGACCTCGCGGGCGACGGTGGTAACCTGGTCGGCGAAGATCGCGAGCGTGTCGGTCATGCTGTTGATGGTCTCGGCGAGCGCCGCGATCTCGCCCTTCGCCTCGACGGTCAGCTTCCGCTTCAAGTCGCCGTTGGCGACGGCGGTGACGACGACGGCGATACCGCGCACTTGGTTGGTCAAATTACCGGCCATCAGGTTCACGTTGTCGGTGAGATCCTTCCACGTTCCGGCGACGCCCTTCACGTCGGCCTGGCCGCCGAGCTTCCCTTCGGTGCCGACCTCGCGGGCCACGCGGGTCACTTCCGAGGCGAAGGAACGGAGCTGGTCGACCATCGTGTTGATGGTATCCTTCAGCTCGAGGATTTCCCCCTTCACGTCGACAGTGATCTTCTTCGACAAGTCGCCGTTCGCCACCGCGGTCGTCACCGCCGCGATGTTACGCACCTGCGAGGTGAGGTTGCCGGCCATCGAATTCACGTTGTCGGTCAAATCTTTCCACGTGCCGCCGACGCCCTTCACTTCGGCCTGACCACCGAGTTTCCCCTCGGTGCCAACCTCGCGGGCGACGCGGGTCACTTCCGAGGCGAACGAATTGAGCTGGTCGACCATCGTGTTGATGGTGTCTTTCAGTTCGAGAATTTCGCCTTTGACGTCGACGGTGATCTTCTTCGACAAGTCGCCGTTTGCCACGGCGGTCGTCACCGCCGCGATGTTGCGGACCTGGCCGGTCAAGTTACCGGCCATGAAGTTCACGTTGTCGGTCAAATCCTTCCACGTGCCGCCGACGCCCTTCACCTCGGCCTGACCGCCGAGTTTTCCTTCGGTGCCGACCTCGCGGGCCACGCGCGTCACTTCGGAGGCGAACGAGCTGAGCTGGTCGACCATCGTGTTGATGGTGTTCTTCAGCTCCAAGATTTCGCCTTTCACGTCGACGGTGATCTTCTTCGACAAGTCGCCCTTCGCGACGGCAGTCGTCACCGCCGCGATGTTACGGACCTGCGAGGTGAGGTTACCGGCCATCGAGTTGACCGAGTCGGTGAGATCCTTCCACGTTCCGGCGACGCCTCGCACTTCGGCCTGACCGCCGAGTTTTCCTTCGGTGCCGACCTCGCGGGCGACGCGCGTTACTTCGGAGGCGAACGAGCTGAGCTGGTCGACCATCGTGTTGATGGTGTCCTTCAGCTCGAGGATTTCGCCCTTAACGTCGACGGTGATCTTCTTCGACAAGTCGCCGTTCGCCACCGCGGTCGTCACCGCCGCGATGTTACGCACCTGGCCGGTCAGGTTGCCGGCCATCAGGTTCACGTTGTCGGTCAAATCCTTCCACGTGCCGGCGACCCCTCGCACGTCGGCCTGGCCGCCGAGCTTCCCTTCGGTGCCGACCTCGCGCGCCACGCGGGTCACCTCGGAGGCGAAGGAACGGAGCTGGTCGACCATCGTGTTGATGGTGTCCTTCAGTTCGAGAATTTCGCCTTTGACGTCGACGGTGATCTTCTTCGACAAGTCGCCGTTCGCCACGGCGGTCGTCACCGCCGCGATGTTGCGGACCTGGCCGGTCAAGTTACCGGCCATGAAGTTCACGTTGTCGGTCAAATCCTTCCACGTGCCGCCGACGCCCTTCACCTCGGCCTGACCGCCGAGTTTTCCTTCGGTGCCGACCTCGCGGGCGACGCGCGTCACTTCGGAGGCGAACGAGCTGAGCTGGTCGACCATCGTGTTGATGGTGTTCTTCAACTCCAAGATTTCGCCTTTCACGTCGACGGTGATCTTCTTCGACAAGTCGCCCTTCGCGACGGCGGTCGTCACCGCCGCGATGTTGCGGACCTGGCCGGTGAGGTTTCGCGCCATCGAATTCACGTTGTCGGTGAGATCCTTCCACGTTCCGGCGACGCCCTTCACCTCGGCCTGGCCGCCGAGCTTTCCTTCGGTGCCGACCTCGCGCGCCACGCGCGTCACTTCGGAGGCGAACGAGCGGAGCTGGTCGACCATCGTGTTGATAGTGTCCTTTAGCTCGAGGATTTCCCCCTTCACGTCGACCGTGATCTTCTTCGACAAGTCGCCCTTCGCGACGGCGGTCGTCACCGCCGCGATGTTGCGGACCTGCGAGGTGAGGTTACCGGCCATCGAGTTGACCGAGTCGGTGAGATCCTTCCACGTTCCGGCGACGCCCTTCACCTTCGCCTGGCCGCCGAGCTTTCCTTCGGTGCCGACTTCGCGCGCCACGCGGGTCACTTCCGAGGTGAACGAGCTGAGCTGGTCGACCATCGTGTTGACGGTCTTCGCCGTACGGAGGAACTCGCCCTGGAGGGGGCGTCCCTCGATGTCGAGGGCCATCGCCTGGGTGAGGTCGCCCTTCGCGACGGCGCCGATGACGCGGGCCGTTTCGCTGGTCGGATGGACGAGGTCGCTGATGAGGGTGTTGACCGAGGCGACCGACGCGGCCCAGGCCCCGCCGACCTCGCCGATCGAGGCGCGCTGGCCGATCTTCCCCTCCTTGCCGACGACCCGGCTGATCCGCTCCAGCTCGCGCGACATCTTCTCGTTCTGCTCGATGACGTCATTGAAGGCGTCGGCGATCTTCCCCGCCGTGCCGTTCCAATCGAGGGGGAGCCGGGCGGAGAAATCGCCCTTCTTCAGCGCCGTGAGGGCGCCGAGCAATTGCCGGGCATCGAGTTCCCCGTCGGTGACGGGAAGCGGACGGGGGGCGGAGGATCGCTTGGGAAGAACTGAGAGGGCTCCGTTTTTTTTCATCGTGCAGGATCAGTGGGGGGTGGGGGGTGAAGCGGGAAAAGGGAGCCTATTATATAGGGGCGTCGGGAGAGAGAATCGGCGAGGCCTGAAACGGGATGGGGGAGCCTCCCGACGAGGCAGGATTCCCCGGAAAACAGCGTTGCGGCAGGGAGAGGCGGCCACATCCCCTCGACGCCGGTGTATGAGTATATCTCTCCACTGTGCCTAGCTAGTGTCCCCTAGATTACTCTGGCCCGCGCCATTGTCAAAAAGAGGGACCGACTTTCTGCCCCAAACACCCCCCTCCGCGTTGCAATACGCCCCCTGGTTTTTCGGGAAGGTTTCCGGGGAAATCCCTTTTATGAATATGATGTCGAACAACTTAGAATAAAAAAGGCCGGATTGGCATGGCGGATGCAAATTCAGATTCATGCAGAACATCCTCTACTTCTACAACGGCGCTCGCCTCGGGAAGGTCGCTTTCGCCCTTCTCCTGTCGACGGTTTTCTCCATCTTTGGAACGGCGACGGCGATTTGCCAGACCTCCTCCAATAACCCGGCCTCCGCAGCCCAATCGACCTCCCTCTCCAAGGCCGACATCTCCTTCCTGAAGGAGGCCTACCAGGGCGGTCTCTATGAGGTCGAAGTCGGCAAATATGCCGCCGCCAACGGAAAGGCTTCCGTGGTCCGGGACTTCGGGCAACAAATGGCGACCGACCACACGGCGTTGAACGACAAGCTCGCCGCCGTGGCGAGTAAAAACGGCGTCACCCTCGATACCGAGCCAACAGCCCTGACAACGACCAAGATCAAGACGGCAACCGTCCTCTCCGGCACCCCCTTCGACAAGACCTACGCCCGGATGGCGGTCCACGACCATAAGAGCGACATCAAGGCCTTCGAGAAGATCGCCGCCGAAACCTCGAATCCCGAGCTGAAGGCCGCCGTGAAGGACGCCCTCCCGACCCTCCGCCACCACCTGATGATGGCAAAGAGCGCCAAGGCGACCCTCGCCGCCTCGTAAAATCCGAACCTCTCCCTCAAACCCCTGTTCTCCCTGCTCCCCCGCCCTTCTCCGGCGGGGGAGACCCTTTCCCCGGGACCCTCCCCCTTATGACTCCCCCCGCCCCCGCCGACCTGCCCCAGCAGAACATCGACCTCATCGCCCGGATGGAGCGGGAATCAAGCCGCATCCGCACCCCCGGCCAGCGGATCGCCGACGCCATCGCCTCGGGGGTCGGCAGTTGGCCCTTCATCCTGATCCAGAGCGGCCTCTACGCGGTCTACATCGTCCTGAACGTCGTCGGTTACATGCGGCATTGGGACCCCTATCCGTTCGTCCTCCTGAACCTCTTCCTCAGCTTCCAGGCCGCCTACACCGGGCCGATCCTGATGATGAGCCAGAACCGCCAGTCCCGCCTCGCCGAACGCCGGAACCACCTCGATCTCCAGATCAACATGATGGCCGAGCGCGAATCGACCGAGACCCTCCGCCTCCTCCGGCAGCTCTGCCAGAAGCACGGCATCGACCCCGGAGACTCCGATGAATGCTCCCTCCTCGAGCAAAAGATCGAGCCCGAGAAAATGCTCCGCCAGATCGAGCAGGCCGAACAGGCCCAGCCGCCCGAGCCCCGCCGCTCCCAGAGCTAGCCGTTCCCCTTTACGCCGGAGGGCGGAATCAGTACCGTTCCGGGGAGACTTTCGCTCCCCATGCCTCCCCTCCCCCCTTCCGCCGCGATCTTCCATCTCGGCCTCGTCGATTACTCGATCCTCGCCGTCTACATCGCCGTCGTGATCGGCGTCGGCTTCGCCCTCCACGGGAAGATCCGGAACGCGGGGGACTTCCTCCTCTCGGGCCGGTCGGTCCCCGTCTGGGTCACCGGCCTCGCCTTCCTCTCGGCGAACCTCGGCGCGCAGGAGGTGATCGGCATGGCCGCCTCGGGGGCCAAGTACGGGATCATGACGAGCCACTTCTACTGGGTCGGCGCGATCCCGGCGATGGTCTTCCTCGCCGTCTTCATGATGCCCTTCTACTACGGCTCGAAGGCCCGCTCGGTCCCGGAGTACCTGAAGCTCCGCTTCGACGAGCGGACCCGGGCGCTGAACTCCTTCACCTTCGCCCTGATGACGGTGATCTCCTCCGGCGTCTCCCTCCACGCCCTCGCCTCGCTCCTCCGCCTCCTCCTCGGCTGGAACTACGACGTCTCGATCGCCCTCTCCTCCGTCGTCGTCCTCCTCTACGTCCTGAAGGGGGGCCTCACGAGCGCCATCTACACCGAGGTGATGCAGTTCTTCCTCATCGTCCTCGGCTTCGCGCCCCTGGTCTACCTCGGCCTCCGCGACCTCGGCGGCTGGGAGGGGATGGCGGCGCGGCTCCCGGAGGCCTTCACCCATTCCTGGCGGCAGATGGGGACGACGGAGAACCCCATGGGCGTCGAGTGGTTCACGATGGTCTTCGGCCTCGGCTTCGTCCTCTCGTTCGGCTACTGGTGCACCGACTTCCTCGTCGTCCAGCGGGCGATGGCGGCGCACTCGATGTCGGCGGCCCGCCGCACGCCCCTCGTCGGCGCGGTCCCGAAGATGCTCTTCCCCTTCCTCGTCATCGTCCCCGGGATGATCGCCGTGGCGCTGGCGACGAACGCGGCCTCCGGCTACGCGATCCCCCTCAACCCCGAGGGCCGTCCCGACTACAACATGGTGATCCCCTCCCTCCTCCTCCGCTACTGCCCCGAGGGGCTCCTCGGCCTCGGCCTCACGGCGCTGCTCGCCTCCTTCATGTCGGGGATGGCGGGGAACGTCACCGCCTTCAACACCGTCTGGACCTACGACATCTACCAATCCCGCTTCGGCCAGGGGAAGGACGACGCCCACTTCCTGCGGGTCGGCAAGGCGGCGACCCTCTTCGGCATCCTCGCCTCGATCGGCTTCGCCTACCTCGCCCGTTCCTTCAACAACATCATGGACGCGCTCCAGCTCGTCTTCGCCTTCGTCAACGCGCCGCTCTTCGCCACCTTCCTGCTCGGGATGTTCTGGAAGCGGACGACCGGGGCGGGAGCGTTCTACGGCCTCCTCTCCGGGACGGTGGCGGCGGCGGTCTTCCACGGCCTCTCCCTCTCCGCAGGCGGGCTGCCCGGCATCCGGGGCGCGTGGATCGCGCAGGCCTTCTCCTTCCCGTCGGAAATGGCGCAGAACTTCTGGGTCGCCATCGTCGCCTGGTGCGCCTGCTTCACCGTCACCCTCGGGGTCTCCCTCGCCACGCCGAGGACGAAGAGCGACGCCGAACTCGCCGGCCTCGTCTATTCCCTGACGCCGAAGGCCTACGACACCGAGACCTGCTGGCACAAGAAGCCTGCCGTCCTCGGCATCCTGATCCTCCTCGCCGCCCTCGTCCTCAACCTGATCTTTGCCTAAAGAACGCGACCCCATGAACCTCGATCTCCGCCTCCCCATCGGCATCCTCTTCACGACGCTGGGGCTGATCCTCTCCGGCTACGGCTGGGCAACCCACGGAAACGCCATGTACGCGCGCTCCCTCGGGATCAACATCAATATCGAATGGGGAGCCGTGCTGATCGGCTTCGGAGGACTGATGCTCTTCCTGGCACTAAGGAAAAAGAGCTAACCCGAAGCAACACCTCTCAATAGGAGTCTAGGCGCATTGGCCCCGTCTCTCCCTATAGTTCATACGCTCGGGCGCTGGGGAAGCAGCGGATTTTAATCCAGTTAGGAGACAAGGCGCCGCCAAAGCGCGTCCGCCTAGTTCAGGCCCTCAGAACAGGAGGTTCCAGGAGGGGCAAAGCCCCTCTTGGGCTATAAAGCGGATCGCCTCCAGCTGTACAGGGTCGACCGCGCCAGCCCCAACGGGCGCTCAAAGAAGCAGCGTCCTAAGGACGCTCTCTACTCCCCAGCCGGGGAATCCCCCTCCCCCACCCTCTTCTCCAACGCCTTCACCCGCCGCACCGTCTCCGGAAGCTGCGCCGTCGCGACCCACTGCCGTTTCGCCTGGATATCGCTGACCGCCGGATGGCCGAGGACCCGCCCCCCGTCCGGAATGTCCCGCATGACGCCCGACTTCGCGCCGACGAGCGCCTGGTTGCCGATCTTCAGGTGGCCCGAGATCCCCGACTGCGAGGCGATGACGACGTAGTCCCCCATCTTCGTGCTCCCGGCGATGCCGACCTGGCCGAGGAGGAGGCAATGCTTCCCGACGACGACGTTGTGGGCGAGGTGGACGAGGTTGTCGATCTTGGTCCCCTGGCCGATGACGGTGGCGCCGAGCGCCCCCCGGTCGAGGGCGGCGTTCGCCCCGATCTCGACGTCGTCCTCGATCACGATGGTCCCGATCTGCGGGACCTTGCGGTGCTTCCCCTGGTCGAGGACGTAGCCGTAGCCGTCGGAGCCGATCGCCGTTCCTGCATGGATGGCGACGCGGTTCCCGATGCGCGAGCCGGGATAGACGACGACGTTGGGATGAAGGACCGTATCGTCGCCGATCCGGCTCCCCGCCCCGATGTGGTTGCCGCCCATCAGGACGGCCCGCGCGCCGATGCGGACCCCGGCGCCGATGACGCAATGGGGGCCGACGTGGGCGCTCGGATCGATCTCCGAGGTGGTGTCGAAGAAGACGCCGGGGGCGACGCCCGGAGGATAGGCGGGCGGGGGGAAGAAGAGCGCGAGGGCCCGGGCGACGGCGATCCGGGCGTCCTTGACCCGGATGAGGGTCTTTCCCCTCCCTTCGGTCCCGGGCGCGAGCGCGGCGGGAACGAGGATCGCCGAGGCCTCACCGGCAAGGGCGGCGGCGAGGTAGCTTTCCTGGTCGGCGAAGGTGAGATCGCCCCCCTTCGCGCTGTCGGCGGGGGCGATGCCGGCGAGGACGAGGTCCCCGTCTCCGACGACCTCCCCGCTGAGTTCCTTCGCGATCTGGGAGACGGTGTAGCTCATCGGGGGACGGGGGTGGGGTGGAAAATCAAAGGGCGACCATCTGCTGCGTCTCGACGTCCCAGACCTTCAGGCGAAGGCAGCGGAAGATGTCGCCCGGGCTCAGCGAGGTGACCTTCGCCTCCTGGAGTTCGGGGATCTTCCGCCAGACCTCGGGGAGGCGGTAGAAGGGGACCCGGGCGTTGAGATGGTGGATGTGGTGGTAGCCGATGTTCGCGGTGAACCAGGCCATCACCAGGCCGGTCTTCATGTAGCTCGACGATTCGAGGGCGGCCTTCTCGTAGGTCCAGCCGTCCTTGTCGAAGAATGAGACGCCGGGGAAGTTGTGCTGCGCGTAGAAGAGGTAGGTCCCGATGGCGTAGGCGATGAAGTGGGGGATGACCTGGGCGCAGAGCCACGCCCCCCAGCCGAAGCCGAGGACCCAGCCCGCGCCGATCCCGACGTGGACGAGGAGGGCGATCAGGCAGTCGCTGTTTTCCCGGGGCTTGTTCTGGAAGGGGCGGAGGCACATGCCGATCAGGAAGACGAAGAGATAGCCGAAGAGGATCGTCACCGGATGGCGCATGAAGAGATAGAGGCGCTGCGTCTTCTTCGACGCCTTCTGGAAGTGGGCCTTCGTCATGATCGGGAACGAGCCGATCTGGGAACCGCGCATCTTCGAGTTGTGCTTGTGGTGGTGGTCGTGGGAGCTCTTCCAGATGCTGCTCGGGCTGAGGAGGAGGATGCCGACGATCCGCATCAGGAGCGCCGCCGCCTTCGAGCGGGGGAGGATCGCGTGGTGCTGCTGATCGTGGTAAATGACGAAGAGGCGGAGGATGAACAAGCCGCACAGCACGCTGCACCCCGCCTGGATCGCCAAGCCCAAACCGAGGCCGACGTCAAACAGGCCGAGCGCCCCGGCGGTCGCCCCGATCCAGAGCGCCAAGGTGGAAAGAACGACCCACCAACTCCGCACGGCCTGGTCGCGGGCGAACGGTTTCGTCGCGAGGATCAGTTCCTTGCCGACGCGGATCTTGGGGACTTCAATCGGATGCCCTTGCGCGCGATTGTGAAGGGATTGGGTGGGCATCTCGTGGGGGTATCGATTCGGGATGCCCCAGAGCGTAGCAGAAGGATTCCCCCCTAGAAGAGGAATCGGAGATAAAAGAAGGCCCTACCACACGAGGTGCTGTTTTCCGGCCCGGAGCGGTTTTTCGACCCCTTTTGCCCGGAAAAGGCCCTTTAAACCGTTTGGAAGGACGATTTCGGCCCTAAAACCTCCTTTTCGGCGGGTGATCCGGACCGAGATCGGGCCGAGGGGGTGGGCCAGTTCGCCCGAGGCCTCGGGCAGGGAGCCGAGTTGCGGGGCGATCACGACCGTCTCGAAGCCGAATTTCCCCGCTCCCGGCCGGATGCCGAGGACGCCGGTAAGGTAGTGGTAGAGCGGATGGGCGCTCCACGCATGGCAATCGGAACGGGTGGTGCCGAAGTTCTCCGGCGTCGTCCGGAACCCGGCGCGGAGTCCCTCCCGCCATGTCTCCAGACGGGCGGCGAAGAGATCGGCCCGGCCCGCGTCGAGGCAGGCTTCGAGATAGTAATGGGCGAAGTAGCAACTCGACCGGACGAGATCGGTCCCCTCCTCCAGCCCCTTCCAGACGCGGGCCTTTTTGCGCGCGTGGCCGTCGAAGATTCCGGCGAGCAGGGCGAGGCATTGCGCCTGCTCCGACCACGCCGTATGGGCGGCATCGTCGGCGAGGAGGCCCCGCTCCTCGTCCCAGAAGGTCTTCCACAGGGCCGTCACCGCCGCCCGGCGCCACCGCCGGTACCGGGCCGCCAACTCGGGCTCCCCGGCGTACTCCTCCAGCTCGACGGCCATCCCGAGCACCAGAATCCAGTGGGCCTGGAGGACGGCGGAGGAGCCTCCGGGGACACACCCCTTCGGGATCCCGCCCGGGCGATATTCCGAGTCGTAGAAATTCCAACCGGCGAGGCCCCTCACGAGCCCTTCTCCGTCCCCCTCGACGCCGGCCTCCCGGCGGAAGAGATCGAGGACGGCGCGGACGCCCGGGAGCCGCGCCGCGATGTAATCGGGATGTCCCCGCCACCGGGCGAAGTCGTGGACCATGGCGATCCACCAGAGCGCGAAGGGGGGGATGAGCTGGCCGCCCCCGCTGGGGTAGGAGGCCGTGACGAGGCCGGTCGGGTTCGCCCGGGAGGCGTCGAAGAGCTCGAGCGCCTTCCGCTGGGGCCGTTCCTCCCGGCCCAGCGCATAGGTGAGGAGGCACTGGAGCCGGGTGTCGCCGACGTACATCATCTGCTCGTAGTAGGGGCAATCGGTGTAGGTCTCGTGGAGGCACGCCTCCAGCGTCCGCCGGTTGACGGCGAAGAGGCGGGCCAGCTCGGGATCGGGCGTCGTCCAGCGGCTCTCGACCCGCAGCGGATAGCCGGTCTCGAAAAACGTCATGCCCTCGAGCGTCAACGGCTCCCCGCCGACCTCGACCCGCAGCTCGACGTAGCAGCCGCAGCGCCACCACAGGGGCCGCCACCGGCGTCCCGCGCCGCCGTCGGCGATCACCTCGTCGGCGGGGCCGACGAAGCGGCTGTCGAGCGGCACCGCCGCCCGCCGCTTCTCCCCCGTCTCGGGATCGCGCAGGGCCTCGGCCCAGCCGAGGGAGATCCGGCTCCCCGCGCCGCCGCTCCAGCGGAGCTCGGGATAGGCGCAGAGATAATCGTCCAGGTCGACGAGGAGGACGGCCCTCGTCCGGGCGGGGAGTGTCACCGGTTTTCCCTCTTTCAACAGCGCGAGGCCGTCGCCGGGCGCGATCGATTCCGCGCGGAAGATCCGGAATCGCTTCCAGGGGCGGCTCCGCTGTGGGGGAAGCGAAGCGGGACGGAGCCAATGGGTCGGCGTCGTCGATTGGGGGCGCTCTCCGTGATAGCCGCCCTCGCCGAGGCGGACCGAAGCCCATCCCGTCCCCTTCCCCTCCTCCCAGCCCCAGGGAGTGAGGCGGGTATCGATCCGCTCGCTCGGCCCCGCGCCCATGGCCGTTCCCGCCGCCTCGTCCATGCTCTCGAAGACGCGGTCCCGCAAAGGAAGGATCTCCCACGGCCCGAGGCCGGTCGCCAAACGGGGGATCAGCGCCTCGCTTTCGGGGCAGCAGAAGAAGCCGGGGGCGATCGAGACCTGGGCCCACGGCGCGAACCGGCCCAACGCCCAGACGCAGGCGACGAGGCAATGGTCCCCCGGCGCGAGATCAAGGGCGTATGACTCGTAGTGCCACCGCCCCCGGTCCCCGCGCTCCGCGCCGCGGCCGATCCATTTCCCGTCGAGGTAGAGTTCGTAGCGCTCGTCGGCGGTCACGTGGATCCGCTCGCGGCGGCGTCCCCCCCGTTTCGCGGGCTCCGCGGTGAAGGCGCACCGGAAGGCCGCCACCCACGGCTTCTCCCACTCCCTCCCCTCCGGCGGGAGCACCCACGAGGCGGGCCACTGGGAAACCGTCTTCCACGGTTCGGCGACCGAATAACCAAGGCTTGCTCGGAACGGCGGGGAAATCAGCGCGATACGCATGTGGGGGTCCTTCTCCCATTGGAGGGGACGTCGTCGATTTGTAAAGGCGGACCGGCCGGAACCGAACTTTCCCTTGTCGAACCTTACCTGAATGTTTAAATGATTTTCCATGGCCTTCGGCACGCTCGTCCACGAGGCGGAAACCCTGCTCCGCAATTGGTTGAAGGAGGCGAAGATCGGCGACGGGGACCGCCTCCCCTCCGAACGCGCGCTGGCGAAGACCCTCGGCATCCGGCATTACGCGCTGAATCGCGCCATGGCCCGCCTCGTCGCGGAGGGCCTCGTCTCCCGCCAGGGCTACCGGCTCTTCGGCGCCTCGCAGCGGCCCCCGGCGGGCGCGGCCCCCTTCACGTGCCACCTGGTGCTCGCCCACCGCTCCATCTACCTCCGCAGCTACCGCAAGACGGCGAAGGACCTCGGCATCGACCTCGAGGTCCACAGCTGGGAGACGCAGGAGGAGGCCGTCGCCCTCCTCCACCGGCTCGACGACGGGAAGACGCAGGGCGTCGTCTTCGATCCCCCATTCGGCTACGGCATCCGCTACTGGGAGGAGGCGATGGCGCGGCTGGTCGGCAACGGCATCCCGGCCGTCTGCGTCGGCAATCCGGTCGACGTCTGCCCGTCGATCCTCGGGGACTATCCCCGCGCCGTCGAACTCGCCTTCGAGCACCTCCTGGAGCAGGGCCACCGGGAATTCGCCCTCATGTGCCCCCCGCCCTGGACCGCCTCCCTCACGGAGATCGTCACCGCCTGGAAGAACCTCTGCGCCCAGCACGGCTGCGCCGCATCGGCCGGGCGGATCCAGCTTCCGAACAACTCCCTCCCCCTCCGCGAGGACATCGCCGACCTCGTCGACCGCCTCGCCGGGGAATGGAACGAGGTGACCGCGCTGATCGACTACACCGAGAACGACTCGAACATCCCCTTCCTCGTCGAGAAACTGAACGCGCGCAAGAAGCACCTGCCCCGCGACCTCTCCCTCGTCTCCCTGCGGGACGCCCAGATCCTCCGCACCCTCACCCCGCCGATCACCGTCATCGAGGCCAACTTCAACCTCATCCAGGAGACCGCCTTCCGGATGGTGCAGCGGCTCGCCCGGAAGCGGAACGATCCCGGCCTGCCCCAGGGCCCCTTCAGCATCCGCATCCAGCCGGAGCTGATCCTGCGCGGCTCCACCGGCCCCAGCCGGACGGCCCCGCCCCCGTCGGCCCGGGACCTCCCCCGCCTGAAGAAAGCTCCCGGCGCCACGCCCGCCTTCCTCCGCTCGGTCCAGGGGCCGAAGGACAAGGCCCCCCGCCTCGAACCGTGCCCCGATCCGAACCTGGAGACGGCGCTCCTCCGGCCCTACGAGAAGATCGCGCGGGTCGACGCCTCGCGCTTCCTGGAGCTCGACCTCGCCCCCCACATGAACCGGCCGCTCAACTTCCGGCGCGGCTGGCTCGGAGACCTTCCGCTCAAGAACATGGCCCCCGGCGTCCGCTCGATCCACGGGGTCCCCTTCCGCATCCTCGGCGGGCCGCGTCGCGTCGATTGCGGGGCCGTCGTCTTCCAGTCGAGCGTCAACACGAAGGGAAACGCGCAGGAACTCCCCACCCGCCTCCGCGTCCCGATCGGGGCGAAGGTCGAGGCCGTCTACTTCCTTCACGGGTGCGGCTACGCCCGGTTCCTGAAACCGTTCGCCACGTACAGTTTCCTTCGCGGGAAGAAGCCCGTCGCCGAGATCGCCCTCGTCCCCCTCGGCCAGCCCCCCGCCGATCACCCGACCGGCCCGGTCTCGCCCGAGTTCCTGCGGGCGAACATCCAGGACTGGTGGCCCGACCTTCCCCACTTCGACTTCCCCGAGGCCCGCATGGCCCCGGTCAACCAAAGCGAAGCGGGGGAAGCGGTCGAGCGGCACGCCTATCTCTACACCCTCGAATGGATCAACCCGGAACCGGGCAAGCCGATCGACTACCTCGACATCGCGGTCAATCCGGCCCAATCGACGACGCTCGGCCTCCTCGCCGTCTCGGCCCTCCGGACCTCCGTCCTTAAAAGCCGCTGAGCGGCTCTTCCTCCCGTTTTCCGCGCCTCATTGGGCACACCGCCGGAAGGCCGTCGGGATGTTGAAACATTTCAATGTGAATCGCCTCCCGCCGGGCAGTTAGGTTTTTCCAAGCGGCTCCCCGCGCGGGACCATCGGAGCATGACCAGTCGCACCTGCGAACCCCCGGTTCCCTCCCTCTCCGGGACCGTCGCCAAGGCCTCCCCGGCCCCGAAGCCCCATCTCTATCCGTCCTCCCTCCGGCGCTCCGCCGTCTTCCGCGTGCGGGTCGGCGGCATCCCCCTCGACGTCCTCCATCACGAGGCGGCCCACCACGCCTCCTTCGAGTGCGGCGGCCCCGTCGAAGTCGAAATCGAGATCGAGATGACCGGCTCCCCCCAGCCCGGCACCTTCTTCATCCGCCCCCTCGTCCTCGGGATCGAGACGACACTCTCCGAGCGCCGCCTCCACTTCACCCTTCCCGAACCCCGGAACCTCCAGATCGAGGTCGCCGGACAGCCCCTCCTCTATCTCTACGCCCGTCCCTTCGCCCCCGCGACGCCGACCGGGCCCGACGTCCGCGTCTTCGAGACGGGCCGCGTCCACGAGGCGGGGCTCATCCACCTCCGCGAGGGGGAGACTTGCTGGATCGAGCCCGGGGCCGTCGTCCGGGGAAGCATCCGGGCCTACCACGTCGACGGCGTCCGCATCGGCGGCTACGGCATCCTCGACGGCGGCTATTGGGTCGAGCGCGGCGACGGCGAGCGCCGCAAGGGCATCGTCCTCGACCATTGCACCAACGCCCGCGTCGACGACATCCTCATGCTCGGCCCCTGCCAATGGATGCTCGTCCTCGGGGCCTGCACCGACGTCTCCGTCCACGGCCTCCGGCAGATCGCCAGCGAGATGAGCTCCGACGGGATCGACATCGTCGGCTCCCGGAAGATCCGCATCTCCGGCTGCTGCCTCCACAACGGCGACGACAACATCGCCGTGAAGTCGCTCTCCAACACCTCGCGCCCCGACGAGCGCCTCCCCCTCAGCCCCGCCATCAAGCCCTGGACCGGGACGGTGGAGGACGTGGTCGTCTCCGACTCGGTCTTCTACAACATCAACGGTGGCTCCGCGATGGAGATCGGCTACGAGACGACGACCGAGGTGATCCGCGACATCCACTTCCGGAACATCGACGTCCTCGCCGTCCACGAGTTCGGCTCGGTCTTCGGCATCCACAACGGCGACCGCGCCTGCGTCGAGAACGTGACCTGGGACACGATCCGCATCGAGCACCACTTCGACACCCTGATCGACATCCGCACCCTGAAGTCGCGCTGGAACACCGATCCCGTCCGCGGCCACGTCCGCAACGTCGCCATCCGCAACGTCCGGGCGCTGAAGAGCCAGCACAACGACGGCTACACCGTGAGCATCATCTGCGGCCACGACGCGGCCCATCCCGTCACCGGGGTCGTCTTCGAGAACTTCGAGCTCGGCGGCCGGCACGTCGCCAACGCCGACGACCTCGACCTCGTCACCCGCCACGCCCACGACATCGTCTTCCGCTGATTTACGCCGGCGCGCCCACGAGGTAAGGCGGCCATCCTCCGCATCGAGGATAAGGCGGGAACAGGATATTCCCGCCGCCCTCCGTCCCTTGCGGGAGGCTTGGAAGGTTGGCGGCGGGAGGGACCACCCTGTTTAGGGAATCACTTCCACTTCAGCACCACCCCGACGTAATCCTCTTTCTGGTTCAGCAACCCCTCGT
The DNA here is from genome assembly GCF_900105685.1 of Verrucomicrobium sp. GAS474. NCBI lineage: Bacteria > Pseudomonadati > Verrucomicrobiota > Verrucomicrobiia > Verrucomicrobiales > Verrucomicrobiaceae > Verrucomicrobium > Verrucomicrobium sp. GAS474. Next base: position 2,013,561 of record NZ_LT629781.1, on the reverse strand, counting down.
AGGCCGCCTTGATCTCCTGCGGGGGAAGGAGATGGGTCAGGAGCGGGGCGATGCGGAGGCGTCCGTCGGCGATCCAGGAATAGATCGCCGCCAGCTTCTTCTGCTGCGTGTACAGGTGGTCGAGAGGCGATTCGGTCGGCGCGTACCATTCGAGCGCCCCCTTGATCGTGATCCACCGGATGTGGGCGGTGCGGAAGACCTCGGTGAGGTTCCCGGCGAATTCGGTGCGGGGGCTGCCGAGGACGACGACTTCCCCGCCCTGCGCCGTGAGGCGGAGGGCCTGGAGGGAGACGGCGCTGTGACCGACGGCGTCGACGGTGACCTCGGCGAGCTTGCCGCCGGTCAGTTCGGCGACCCCGGCGGCGACTTCTTCCTCGGTCCCCGAGAGGACGTGGGGGATGCCGCAATCCTGGGCGACCTGCCGCCGCCGCGCGCTCGGGTCGACGCCGATGACGTGGGCGCCGGTGAGGCGGAAGAACTGGGCCGCGAGGTTGCCGACCATCCCGAGGCCGATGACGACGACCCACCGGGCGTATCCGGGCTTCGCGTTGTCGAGGCCCGACATGGCCACCATCGCCATCCGGGCGGCGACGGCGTCCTCGAGGGAAATCCCCTCCGGCACCGACGCGATGATCCGGTAGATGGGATCGAGCGTGTAGCGGAAGACGGAGGCGTGGGGGCCGTTCGTGTAGACCCGCTTCCCGATCCAGGCGGAGAGACCGTTCCCCGCGTCGAGGACGCGGCCGACGTTGCCGTAGCCCGACTTCCACGGGTAGGCGCACCAGGCCCCTTCCTTGTAGACGTCGGCATCGGTGGCGGTATACCCGGCCAGCTCGGTCCCGGCGCTGATGAAGCTCCGCTCCGATTCGATGAGGACTTCGTTGGGTGCGAGGTTGCCTTCTTCCAGCGTCAAGGACTGGAGAGAGACCTCGCGCTTGCCGGTAATAACGACTTGGTTGATTTGCATGGGGAAAGAGGAAGGGGAGTTACTCCGCGTCGGTGCGGAAGGGAACGGCGGGGAGGTCGGCGGCATTGACGAGGTTGCAGCCTTCCGGGTTGTCGGCCCAGGCGTAGCGGAGGGCCCGGGGGACGGCGATCTCCGGGTGCCAGGCGACGAGGCTCTCGCCCTCGATCGCGGCCTCGGCCCAGACGAAGATCCCGTCGCCGCCGCAGAGGGCGACGTGTCGGGGCGCGCCGCCGTCCCGCGTCCGCAGCCCCGCCGCATGGCGGAAGCGGACCCGCAGCCGGGCGGGCTCCCCGGTGGCGCGGGATTCGACGGCGTGATCGGCGTAGATCGGGCCGGAGGGGAGGCCGCCCCGTCCGTAGGTCTCGGCCAAGGCCCACGCGGCCAGCCGGAGGCCGACGGTCCGCTTGTCGAGCGGGTGGATGTCGCCCGCGTCGCCGACGTCGATCGCCACGGCGAGGCCGGTGCGCGGCTCGGCGAGGGCCATCGCCTGGGCCTCGCGCAGCTCGGCCCACTCGCTCGCGAGCGGCTCGGCGGCGGCGGGCATGTAATTGGCCAGCTGCACCTGGAGGAACGGGAAATCACCCTGCCCCCACGCGCGGCGCCAGTCGCCGATCAGCGTCCGCATCAGGCGGCGGTAGGCCCTCGCCTCCGAGGCGTTCGATTCCCCCTGGTACCAGAGGACGCCGCGCAGCGCGAAGGGGAGGAGCGGCGCGACCCGGCTGGCGAAGAGAATGGCGGGGGAGTTCTGGTCCTCCGCCCCCCACGCCGTCGTCGGCGGGATGACGAGGCCCCAATCCTGCTCGACGGTGTAGCGCCACTCCCCGACGAGGGAGAGGCGGTCGGTGGCGTCGGTCTCCTCGTCGGGGAGCGGAAGAGTCAAGCCGAGGCTCATGCCCGGCTTCTCCCCCCCTCCGATGATCCCGCCGTGATAGACGTGGGAACGGACCCGGACCGCGATGGCGACGCTCCCGTCGGCGGCGACGAGGCGGGCGGGAACGGGATAGACGCGGGGCGTCGCCCACGTCATCGGGCCGTCGGCCCAGGAGAGGCCGCCGACCCGCTCGCCGTTCACCCAGGTGTCGTCGTGCTTGTCGACCATCCCGAGGCGGAGCGTGAGATCGCGTCCGCGCCAGGCGGGCGGGACGACGACGGTGCGGCGGAACCAGAAGACGCCGCTCCCGGGATGGCCGTGGCTCTGCCAGCGGGAAGGGAGGGGCATGGTCTGCCACGATCCGTCGGCGAAGCCGGGGGCGGCCCAGCCCTCGGCGAGGCCCCGGTTCCCGGCGTCCTGCGGCGCGCCCCGCTTCTCCCAATCGGCGTAATCCGCGTAGGTCTCCTTCTGCGGCAGCGTCGGATCGAAGACCTCGCCCTCGAACTTGGCGATCTCGTCGAGGCCGAGGAGGTCCTGCATGAGGGCCTCGCGGCTGATCCAGGCCTGGATACGGGTCCCGCCCCACGCCGTGCAGATGAGGCCGACGGGGACGCCGAGCTCCGCATGGATCCGCCGTCCGAACCAGCAGCCGACCGCCGAGAAGGCGGCGAGGGCCTCGGGGGTCGCGACCTCCCAGCGTCCCACGACCTCGGCCTGACGGACCAGGCGGGCGGGATTCTGGACCGTCAGCAGGCGGACTTCGGGCATCGGCGCCGTCGCAACCTCGTCGAACGGCTTCGACCGGTTCAGCGTCCACTCCATGTTCGACTGGCCGGAGCAGAGCCAGACCTCGCCGACGAGGAGGTCGCGGACGACGACGCGGCCCGAGGCCGACTCCGCCGCGAGCTCGAAGGGACCGCCCGCCGGACGCGCCCGGAAGCGGACGAGCCAGCGGCCGTCATCGGCGGCGGCGACCCGGGCCGTCTCCCCGGCGAGGGTGACGGTGACCCGCTCGCCGGGAGCGGCGCTGCCCCAGACGGGGATCGGGAGATCGCGCTGGAGGACGGCGTGATCCTGGAAGAGGGAGGCGAGGCGCATGGCGGGGAGCACTGGGAAGAAGCGTCAGTTGGAAGGGGCGACCAACGGCTGCTTCAGCTTGTAGATGCCGACGCCGCCCGCCCAGAGCTCGCGGGTCTCCGGATTGAAGCGGAGGACCATCGGCTTCACGTAGGGGATGTTCCCGGTGATGAGGTCCCAGGTCGCGCCGCCGTCGACGGTCTTGTAGACGCCCCCGGTGGAGCCGCCGTCCCAGGTGCCGCGGGAGAGCCACATCGTCTTCGGATTCTGCGGATCGATGTCGAAGCCCATCCCGGCCCAGTTCTCCGGGAAGTTCGTGATCTTCTTCCAGTTCTCCCCGTGGTCGACGCTCCGCCAGACGTTCGTGTCGAGGGCGTAGATCGCGCCGTCGGGGCCGACGTGGATGTTGAAGCACCATTGGTTGTTCGGCAGGACGTTCTTCCAGCTCTCGCCGCCGTCCTCGCTCCGGTAGACGCCGCCCTTCATCCCCATGCCCGACCAATAGATCCGCTTCGATTCGGTCGGGTCGACGGCCAGGCCGTAGAACATGCGGCGGCTGCCCGGCTGGTTCGCCAGCTGCTTCCACGTGAGGCCGCCGTCGAGCGACTTGAAGACGCCGCCCCCGCTCTTGGTCGACGTCGCGTCGCCGTCGATGCCGAGGTAGACGATCATCGGGTTCTTCGGATCGACGGCCAGCGCCCGGGCATAGCCGGTCCCCCACATGACGTTCTCGTGCGGGAGGTAATTGGGCAGTCCCTCGGTCGTCACCCTGAAGGTGCCGCCGCCGTCCTCGCTGACGACGACGCGGTTCGGATACCGCCCGTCCCACGGGGTGACGGTGCTGATGATCCGGTCGACGCCGTTGACCGAGGTGACGTTCAGACGCCAGTCGTGGCCGCTGAGGTCGGCGGTGAACTTGAGCGGCCAGAGCTGCCGCCAGGTCTCGCCTCCGTTCTCGGTGACGAGGGTCCCCTCGTCCATCGCGCTGACGTAGGTCTTCTTTCCGTTCGATCCGAAGCGGATGTCGGCGACGCAGGTGATGTCGGCCCCCCGGTCGCGCTCGTGCCACGTCATGCCGCCGTCGTCGCTCCAGCAGGGCCACCAGTTGGCGCTCATGTAGAGTTCCGAGGGCTTGGCCGGGTTGATCGTGAGGTTCGTCGGCGCGCTGAGGGCCGTGGTCATCTTCGGCGACGAGCTGAAGACCCGCTGCATCGTCGGATCGGCGTCGATGTCGACGTGGAGCTCCGAGATCCTTTTCCAGGTCGCCCCGTTGTCGTTCGAGACGTAGAGGCCGCCCGCCCACGCCTTGTCGCCGATGGCGTAGAGGTCGGAGAAGGTCGCCGGAAGGGGAGCGGGGGCCTTGCCGTTGGCCGGGGCGGAAGGGGTCGGATGGGCCGAGGCGGGCAGGGGCGGACCGACGACGACCTCGTGGAAGTTGAAGTCGGCGGCGACCCCCTCGGTCAGCTTCGTCCAGCTCTTGCCCAGGTCGGTCGAGCGCCAGATGCCGTCGCCGAAGAAGGCCCCGTAGAGCGTGTTCGGATCGGACGGATCGAAGGTCACCCCGGAGGCCTTCTTCGGCGTGTCGAGTTCCTTCCACGTCGTCCCGCCGTCCTGGCTGAGGACGAGGCCGACGTCGGCGCTCGCGGCGGCGACCAGCAAGGGATTCTTCGGCGAGACGGCGACGGTGAAGACCGGGCCGCCCGTCGCCTCGCCGAGGCGGAAGTTCGCGTAGGTCTTGATGTCCTTGTCGACGGTGAAGTCCTTGATCGGCGTCTGCCCGGCGGGGGTGACGTAGAAGAAGGTGCTGAAGCCCCCGGCGTAGGCCTCCTGGTCGAGGGCGCCGGAACAGGCAAAGTCGAGGCGGTTCACCGTCGCCCAATCGGGCTTCGGGGGGAGCGTGGCGGCCTTCGCCGGGTTCTTCGCGACGTAATCGGGATCGAGGGCGAAGTCGGCGGTGTTCAGGATGACGGTCTGGGGCTCGGCGCTGCCGAAGATCTCGGGGAGGTTCTTGCTCCGGTAGGAGACCCCGGCGGAGGTCTGGACGATGACGAGGCAGGTGCGGGGCAGCGTCACCGCCTTGTTCGGCTGGGCCTGGAAGCGGAAGCCGATCCCGGTGCACTCGGCGGCGTTGGCCCCGTCGGGATACTTCATCTGGAACCAGAACCCGCCGTAGGCGCCGCCGCTCGCCTTGCCGAACTGGCCCCGGAGGGTGCCGGGCGGGGCGGCGGCGACGGGGACGGTGTAGGCGACGTTCCAGCTCTGGCCGCCGTCGGCGCTCTTGTAGACCTTGCCGAGGGGCGTCCCCGCATAGACGTTGTTCCCGTTCGTCGGATCGACGGCGACGCTGCGGAAGCTCTTTCCCTTCTCGCCGGTGATGTGGAGATCCTTCTTTCCCGTCTGGGGAAGGAGCTGCCAATGCTCCCCCTGGTCGACGCTCTTGCAGAGGCCGCCCTCGGTCGCGGCATAGACGGTGTCGGGATTCGTCCGGTCGACGGCGAGGGAGAAGACCCCGTGGTCGATGAGCCCGTTGTTGATGATCTTCCAGTGGAGGCCGTGGTCGTCGGTCCGGTAGGTGCCATTGACGTCGCCGCCCATGTAGATCACGCCGTCGCGCGTCGGATGGAAGACGGCCGAATAGAAGAAGCCGCCGCCGCCCCAGCCGCACGGCTGCCAGTCCGCCTGGGCCGCCTGGGCATCGTCGGCCCGCGCCGCGCCGGGGAGCCCCGACCCCAGGGCGAGAGTGAGACCGAAGGCGACGATTTTCACGGAACGGGGGAGAGATTTCACAATGAGGAGTTACAGTGCGGAGGAGGGAAAAAAGGCCAAGATCGAACGCGAAGGAAATTCTGCGGGTCTCTGTATTGGTTGTAAGAATCGGCCGCGACGAAGCCAATGCAATAGGCCCCGCCGCCCGACTTTCTTAATATTTTGTCCAAACATTTTGTCCAAACATTCTCCGAGATCTCCCGTCCCGCTCAGACGACGGGCGGGAGCGGCGCGACGTAGTGATCGGGGCCGCCGTAACGTTTCCAATCCCGGATGACGAGCCACATCGGATAGGCGGCAAGGGTGAAGAGGACGGCACTCCAGACATAGGTCATCCGGTAGTTGCTATGGACCAGGTCCATGAAGCGGCCCATGAGGAAATTGCCGACGATGAGGGCGCCGCAACCGAAGACGTTGAGGCCCGAGGAGAGCTGCCCGAAGCGTTCCGAGGGGAAGAGCTTCATCGTCGCCGCGAAGGAGCCGATGCCCCAGGCCGCCGAGGGGAGGGCGTTGACGAGGCTGAAGACCAGGTAGCTCGTCTTGCCCTGCACGAGGAAGTAGCCCGCCACGCACCCGATCGCCATCCCGAAGAAGCCGACGAGGGTGACGCGGAGCGGCGAGAAGCGGTCGCAGAACCACCCGATGATGACGAAGGCGATCGGCCCCGCCGCCGTCCCCCAGGTGAAGAGCTTCCCCATGTCGTGCATCGTGATGTGGAGGGTATCCCGGGTGAAGAGGGCGCCGAAAGGCCCGGCGCAGTTCGTCGCGATCGAGGCGAGGAGGTAGGCGATGAAGAAGTTCCGGTAGATCGGGACACTCATGCAGTCCCGGAAGTAGAGGAGAAACGCCTCGACCATGCCGGGGCGCTCGTCGACGGCGGGGGGCGGGGGATACTCTCCTTCCTTCACCCAGAAACACATGAGGAGGAAGGCGGCGAGATAGAAAAGCGCGACGCCGATGAAGACCTCCCGGCGGCGCTCCATCAGGTGGGGGAAGACGTACCAGAGGAAGACCATCGAGCTGAGCGCCCCGACGACACGGAACCACGCGAGGAACCGGGAGATGGTCTCCTGCGGCACCACGTCCCGCAACAGCCAGTTGTAGAGGTTCACCAGCATCATGTTGAAGAAGTGGTAGCTGACGACGAGGAAGCAGAGCAGCCCGATGATGATCGTCCCGACGGCGACGGAGGGGGCGACGCGGGAAAGGAAATGGAGGTGGATCCACGCGGCGATCTCGGGCGCGAAGCCGACACCGACCAGCGAGAGGGCGGTGACCGGCGCGACGACGTAGAGGAAGGGAATCCGCCGTCCGAGGCGGCTCCGGTATTGGTCGCTCCATCGGCTGAAGTTCGGCAGGAAGAGGATGTTGACCGCCCCGGCGATGCTCCCCGTCATGACGCTGATCAGCGTGTTCGAGGCGTTGAGATCCTTCAGGTAGAAGGGGAGGAAGCGGCCGAAGATGCTCTCGAAAAAGGTGAAGGCGAAGTCGCCCCAGAGGAGCCAGAAGAAAAGGAAGGCGAGCCCCCTCGCGGTGTAGTTGAGCGTGCCGGCCTGGTAGGTTTTCATGAAATGGGGGTTATTTTGAAGGGACGAAGCCGTCCGCCGTGGCGTTCAAAAAGGCGGCCTTGGCGGCCTCGTCCTTCGCGTCGGCCGGGAAATCGAGGAGGGTCCAGCGGACCTTCCACTCCCTCGCCTCGCCCGTACGGAGGAACCAGGAGGGGCTCTGGGTCTCCAGCTCGTAGGTCGGGGCCTTCGGGTCGAGGAAGGTCTGGAGGTTGGTGGCGTCGAGGTAGGGGAGGGCCGCGTCGTAATCGATCGCCTGCCGGAAGGCCGACGGGCCGCTGGCCAGGGCGATCCAATGGCCGAAGGTGCCGAGCTTCAACAGCTCGCCCGGCCAGGGGACCTTGAGGAACCGGCTCTTCCCCAGGAGCGCCACCCCGGCGGTGACGGCGACGGGGGAGAGATCGGGCCACGTGCGGAAGGCCTTCCATCCGGGATGGAGCATCGGGAGCGATTCCATGACGACGTAATCGCCCGCGCGGACCGTGGTGATCGTCCAGGCATGGACGGGGAACGGGCTCTCTCGGACCCGCTCGAAGCGGAAGGTGTGGACGGCCTCGGTCGAGCCCGGCAGGAGCTCGATCCGCCGCGTGACCCGGAGGCCGAGCTGCGGGCTGACGCCGCTTTGCATCTCGATGCGGATCGGCGACTTCGAGACGACCGTCCACGGCTCGCCGTCGATGATATCGTCGGCGCCGGTCGTGCCGTAGATCTGGGGGCTCAGGAACTGGGGGGCGGGGATGAGGCGATCTCCTCCCCAGGGGTTCCAATGCCAGTTCGGCTTCGGCGGCGTGTCGGAGATCGCCAGCCAGTTCCCCTCCCCCTTCCGGTGATAGGAGACGATGCGCCCCGTCTTCGGCGTCACCTGGAGGGTGACGACGCCGTTGTCGAGGGTCTCGACCGGCCCCAACACCTCGAACTTCCCCTCCGCCCGGAGGGGGCAGAGGGAAAGGGAGAGGAGGACGGCAAGCCGCAGGGCGAGGAGGGACGGCCGCATCGACTACTTCAGCAGGTCGGTGAGGACGGGGTCCATCGTGTCATGCCACACCTGGTAGCCCGCGGCGTTCAGATGGGTGCCGTCGGGGATGTAGAGTTCGGCGATCGGCTTCTTCCCGTCCTCGGCGGCGAACTTGTCGAACATGTCGAAGTAGCGGACCTGGCCGCCGTCGAGCTTCGCGGTCATCGCGTTCGTCGCCTTCACGCGGCCGCAGAAGTAGCTGTTCTGGCAGGGCAGCATGCCGAGGAGGAGGATCTTCGTGTTCGGGAGCTTTTCCTCGATCTTCTCGACGACCGTCTTGATTCCCGCGGCGATCTCGGTGTTTGTCCCCTTGTTGTTGTCACCCCACATGTTGTTGATCCCGATCATGAGGACGACGACCTTCGGCGTGATCCCGTCGAGCGTGCCGTGGTCGATCCGCCACAGGACCTGGCGGGTGCTGTCGCCGCCGATGCCGAAGTCTTCCGCATGGAGCGGGGCGTAATACTTGTCCCAGATCTCCTTGCCCCCCGGCTTGAGCCAGCCCGCGGTGATCGAGTCCCCGAGGAAGAGGATCTCGATGTCGCCCTTCTTCGCCCGCTCGACGAAGATGTTGTGAGTCTGCTCCCACGCCGCCTTGAAGCCCGGCCAATAGCCCCAGGCGGCCTCCGACGGGCTGCTGGCCGGAGCCGGACCCGTGCCGATGGTCGGCGCAGGCGCGGCCGCGGGGGCATCCTGGGCGGCGGCGGTGAGGGGGGAGAGACTCCAAGCCGCGAGCACGAGGGACGAGGACCAGAGGAGGAGGGTGGATTGGAGCGGGCGATTCATGGGATGGGATGTGGGTGGGTGGGAAAAGAAGGGGGAAAAAAGAAGGCGGGAAGGATTACTTCCCCTCCTTGATGACGCAGTCGGAGATGTAGTAGGAACCGGGCGAGGGCTTGCCGACGTTCTGGAGGCTGATCCCGGAGATGCTGGCGGGGCTGGCGGAGGAGGGATCGTTGATCGCCTTCGGAAGCGGGATCGTCACGGTGGTCCAGCCCGCTTCAGACGCGGTCGTCGAGGTGACCGATTCGAGGGTCGTGATGACGTTGGCCGCGCTGTTCGATTCCTTGCCGTCGGCCTTGAAGAAGGTGACGATGAACTGGAGGTTCTGGGGATCGGGGGAGGCCCCGGTCGCCGTCGCCTTCGTCTTCAGGTAGACGACGATCGATCCGTCGGCGCGGAGCTTCTCGGTGATGGGGACCGCATGGGCGGCGTCGCTGAAGAGGCGGACGCCCGCGTAATCCTTCGCATCGTCCCCGGCGACGACTTCGAGGGCCATCTCGCCGCCCCCCTCGACGCGCTTCGCCTTCGAGGTGAGGACGGTGAGGCCGCTCCACGAGGGGGAATTCCAGCCCGGGGAGAGGCCGCTCTTGCTGGAGAAGATGACGGAGTCATCGGCCTGCGCGGCTGGGGCGGCGAGGAAGAGGGTGAGGCTGAGGGCAAGGCTGAGGGCAAGGGCCTCGAACAGGGAGCGGCGGGTGGTTTTCATGGTTTTTATGATTTTACGGGGTGCGTTTGGGTGGGGTTTGAAAAGAAAGCGGGTTATTCCGAAGGGGTCTCGATCGACTTGGAGAGGATCGCCCCGGTGTAGCGGTCGATGGCGAGGTGCATCCAGTAGCGGCGCTCCCCCTCGACGACGAAGTCCTTCAGGGCCGTCGCCGTCGGCGGGTACTTCCCGGTCTGCTCGACGACGTCGATCAGGAGGTTCCACGTGCGGGCCGAGGTCGAGCTGGCGAGGGCGCGCGCGACGGCCTCGTGCTCCAGCTTGCTCGTCGTCGGGAGCGTCGCCGTCACCCCGGCGAGGCGGGGGGCCAGCTCGCTCGAGTCGAGCATCGGGGTCGTGGAGGTCAGCGCGACGAGGGCCTTCGAGATCCGGTCGGCATCGGTCGAGGTCAGCGTCGAGGGCGTCGCGACCGAGGCCGTCGCCTCCAGGGTCCGCGTCCCGTTCAGCAGGGCCTTGAGGACGGTGGCGTTCCTCGTGTTGAGGTTGACCCGGCCCGAGGTGACCGTCGTGTCCTCGACGCTGAAGGCGTCCATGAGGGCGGCGTCGGCACTCGAGGCGGAGAAGAAATCGAGGGTCTTCCACGGCACGTCCCGGAAGGCGTAGCCGAGTTCCCCCACGGAGCGGAAGGGCCGGTTCAGGATGATGGGCCGGGTGTTGGTCGCCCCCCCCGCCGCGCCGTTGAGGTAGGTGAGCATCGGCTGGTTGCTCGGGCTGAGGTAAGAGTCCCCGGGACGGATCGCCGCGTCGGCATCGGCATAGGCCGTGTAGTTGTATCCGGCTCCGGCCACTTGCCCGGCGACGTTCTGGCTCATCATGTCCCAGCGATAGGTGGCACCCGCCGACATGGGCCAGGGCGAATGACCGGAATCACCTCCACCGAGGTATTTGATGATTCCCGAAGCGGTGTCCTTGACGATGAGGTTGTTTCCTCCCGCCACCGGCGCGGGGAACTGCGTAGGGAGTGGTGGAGGGAACACCCCAGGGGTCGTTGTAGCCGCAGGATTGGCTCCCACATTGACCCCCATGCGCGTGGTGCGCGGATCGGCCTTGCTCATGTACCAGCCGTCGAGCGTATCGGCGCGGAACATCGGCAGATTCGCCGTGGGTGGGCTGTTAAGAAGCGCCGTCTGCATCAACTGGAGCCAGTAGCCGGTGTTACCGAACCCTCCGGTCGCCGACGAACCCGATTCCTCCAGCCCGCCACTGGTCGCATAGGTCTGCCAATTCTGGTTCGCGTCTTTGTATTGGAAAGAGAAGAGCGCATTCACATATCCGATGCCGACGAACCAGCTCGCGTTGTGATTGGCCGCGAGCAACGCTAAATTTGAAGCAGGGATCGTCGTTCCATTTAACATGTAGCCGAGGGCCGGCGTCGTGAGGTTCGTGGGGAAGTCGAGGATCGTCGCGTCACCGTTGGACGTCGCCGCGTCCTGGAAGACGACCGTCGGCTCGCGATAGGAATTGTAGAGGGCGTTGAATTTCACGTACTGGCCCAGGGGAAACGTCGTCTTGACCACCGGAGGAGGGGCGGTAGGACCGGAGCCAGGCTGCATCTGGAACGCGCTGCCCAGATAAGGGACGATACGAAATTCGGTCGGCCCCACTGCGGGAGTCGTGGCGAGTTGCTGGTGGGGATTCCACATCTCGAAGAAGACCCGGGGATTCAAGGTGGAGAACCAATTGACGTTTCCGGCGGCGGACGGATTCTGATAGGGCGAGCTGGTGATGATCTTCATCAGCACCTTGTTCGGATAAGGGATGTCCTCGATCCCCTCGAACTTGATCCCGTTGAATTTCAGGATCGTCGGGTAGTTGTCGGCGTCGGCCTGGTCGATGATGTTCGCCCCGATCCGCATGATCTGGTAGGTGGTGATCTGGTCGATGAGCTTGGTGGAGATATACGAGTTGTTCGGGGGGAACTGCCCCACGGAGCCGCTCAGGATGCAGGCCTGGAGGAGCTCGAAGAAATTCGGCTCCCGCTTCTCGTCGGCGGCCTGCTGGAGGGTCTTGATCGTGGTGGCGGGGGTGCCGTCGATATTGCAATAGACCCAGGGAGAACTCGAATCGGCGCGCTGGAGGCCGAAGTACTTGAAGACGTCGGAACCGGTCCCTCCCGTCCCGTTGTAGGAGACGAGGGCGAGGCGGCTCAGCGGGAAGCGCCGGTTGAGCAGCGGCTCGCCCGCGTGGGCCGTCGTCCCGTCGCGGCGGGTGAATTCCTTCCCCGTGGCGACCCGGACCCGGGGAAGGGCCCGGTTGATGGCGGCGGCGGTGTTGGCGTTGTCCTTGTAGGCGTACCCGGTCAGGTTGGCCGTCGGCCCCCAACTCGGGACGTTGGAATCCTTGGAGAAGACCGTGAGGTAAGGAAGGGCGTTCGTGCTTAGGATCGAAGGATTGTCCCGGGCGTAGCGGATGAGGTCGCTCCGGCTCAGGAATTGGGTGTCGCCGGGATAGGTCGTCTGGAAGCCGTTCGTCGCCACCCCCTTCGTGACGTAGGTCGAGTAATCGTTGCGGCTCGCCGCGTTGCGCCATTTGACGAGGTTATCGACGCTGCCGACGCCGGGGATCAGGGAGAGGTCGGCCCAGGCGGCGCTTCCCTTCATCTGGGCCGAGGCGGCCTCGCTGGCGGGGTACCCGGCGACGTTGATGTTGAGCAATCCGCCGACGTCGTAGACGGCGTAGGCGAAGCGGCTGAGGATGTAGTTCTTGTTCGAGGGAGCCGGATTGTTCGCCGTGTTTCCGGTCGCGCCGAAGGGAAGGCCGACGGCGTTGGTCGGGCCGTCGCGGGTCATCATCACCCAGTAGGGGGCGCTGGCATTGTTCGGGAACGTCCCGAGGTAGGGCATGTTCCAGCGGGAGAGGCTGACGTAGTGGCCGTTCTGCGAGGCCGCCGTCGAGCTGAGGGTCGAGGCGAGCAGGGTCCCCTTGGCCCGGCTGCCGGTGTAGGAGGGGGCGTTCGTGCTGATCTTGACGAGGTTCGTCATGAGCGTCTGGTTGACGCCGATGGGGGTGGGGAGGAGGTTCGCCGCGGTGACGTTCGTGTAGAGGGCGTTGGTCGGGTAGGTGAGGTCGGGAAGCTGATCCTTCGCCATTTCCTTCTGGAGCTCGTTGGCGACGAGCTGGAGGCAGCCGACGCCCATCTGCTCCGCCTTGAGGGACTGGCTGTAGTTCTGCGTGGCGGAGCGGTCGGTCCGCGTCACGGTGACGAAGGAGACGAGGCAGAGGGCGACGATGGAGAGCGTCGCCAGGACGAAGATCAGCGCCGCGCCCCGATCCCGGGCGAAGCGGGAGTCAGAGTGTGGGAAGGGTGACATAGCGTTCAAATATTTTGAGGTTGGCCTTCACCCCCATGGGGTACCCGTTCAGCGCGCCGCTCTTGATCATCTTCTCCCAATCCCCCTTCACGCTGGTGGTGCCGTGGGCCCCCTCCTCCAGAAGGCTCCGCAGGCCGAGGAATTGGGCGCTGTTGAGCTGGAGGAGAGTCTGGTCGTCGATGACGGCGAGGGTGAGGCCGACGCCGCAGAGGGGATTGGCGGAGGAGGTGCCGGAACTGCTGACGGGGCTCGACGTGCCCGCGCTGTAGGTCGAGGACAGGGTGCCGTCGGCGTAGAGGAAGACGGCCTTGTAGGCGATGACCCCGGCGGCGGTGTCGCGGGGATGGACGGCGTTGGCCCCGAAGCCGGCGGTGTTGCCGAAGGCGATGGAGGCGGCGTCGGAACTCCAGAGGATGCCGGTGTCGCCGCGCTGGAGGGTGCTGAGGCTGGCGAGGGTGCTGCGGTCGGTGCTGTAGGAGTAGGTGACGAGGGAGACGGCGCGGACCGAGCCGCCCTGGGAGCTGACGCCCTGGGAGTTCGTGTAGAGGGAGAGCTGCCCGCCGGGGAAGGCGGCGAGGTCGGAGCGGAAGACGCCGCCCCGGATGTCGCGGGCGAACATCTCCAGCATGACGCGGGCCTTCGTGAAGTTGTTCGCCTTCCGCTGCCCGCCGACCCACGCCTGGGTCACGGAGCCGAGGATCTGGCTGAGCATGACCATGATGAAGACGAGGATCGCCATGGCGCACATCACCTCGACGAGGGTGAAGGCCGCGCGGGGGCGGCGGGAGGCTTTAGCGGATCGGCACATAGACGAGCAGTTCGTAATGTTTGACCATCGCGCTGGTGAGGGCGGCCTGCGGGGGCCAGCTGAGCATGAGATAGATCTGGGAAAGGGAGCTGCCGGTCGCCGCGTTGGTCCCGGTACGGCAGGTGACCTGGTAGGCGGCGTTGGCGAGGCTGGTGAGCTTCCCGTCGACGCCGATGTAGGTCCCCTCGGTGTAGAGATCGCCGTAGGGGCGGGAGATGGCGTTGGCCGGGAGGACGAAGTTCGCGATCGTCCCCGTCGGCGAGGCCATCCGGGTCGAGACGATGAGGGAGGCGAGGTTCGCCGCCTGGATCTGGTCCTCGGAATCGCGGCTGCTCTGCAGGCCGGTCCCGAACAGGCCGAACATGGCGATGAGCGCGAAGGAGCAGATCCCCAGGGAAAAGGCGACCTCGATCAGGCTGAAGGCCCGGGTGCCGATGCGGTGGAAGGAATGCGTCTTCATCGTGCTCTGGCCCCGGTTCCCCTCCTCTCTCTCGAAAGGGTCCCGGGGCGTTTCGTCTTGTTGCCTTGGCTGCTCTTGCTCCCCGGCTATTGCTTGGTTTTGAAGAGCCCCACGAAGCCCGTCCAGAGTTCGCCCGTGGCGGCGTTGTAGCGGAGGACGAGGGGTTTCCGGTAAGGGATGTCGCCCGTGATCTCGGACCAGGTCGCGCCGCCGTCGGTGGTCTTGTAGATGCCGCCGCCGGCGTCGCTCCCCCAGGTGACGCGGGAGATCCAGATCGTGTTGGGGCTGCCGGGCTTCGTCTCGAGGCCCATGATCGCCTGGCTGGCGTCGAAGTTGGAGATCTTCTTCCAGGTCGTGCCGTGGTCGGCGCTGGCCCACAGGTTCTTCCCCGCGGCGTAGACGATCCCCTCGGCCGAGACATGGAGGTTGAAGATCCATCCCTCGTCCTTGAAGACGTAGCTCCACGAATTGCCGCCGTCCTCGCTCCGGTAGAGGCCGCCGCCGTTGCCGCAGGTCCCCCAGAAGATCCGCTTGGAGTTCGTCGGGTCGACGGCGAGGCCGTAATACATCCGGCGGCTGCCGGGCTGGACGGGGAGCTGCTTCCAGGTGTAGCCGCCGTCCTCCGACTTGAAGACGCCGCCGCCCGTCTTGTCGCCCTCGGGATCGCCGTCGATCCCGGCGTAGAAGACCTTCGCGTCGTTGGGGTCGGCGGCCAGCGCCCGGAGGTAGCCGTGGTCCCACATCGTGTTCGCCTTCGGGAGGTAGTCGGGGAGACCGGCGTCAATGACGGCGGGAGGCGTCGCGCCGCCGTCCTCGCTGAGCAGGATGACGTTCTTCCGGGGGACGTTGTTCCAGGGGCTCGCCGCGGCGACGATCCGGTCGCCGGCGCTCCCCTCGGAAATCGCGACCCGCCAGACGTCGCCGGAAACCTTCGGCTGGTAGGAGAGGGGCCAGATGGCCTTCCAGTTCGCCCCGTTGTTCTCGCTCATCAGGACGCCCTCGTCCATGTTCGCGGCGTAGGTGCGGTTCTTGAAGAAGCGGATGTCGGTGACGCAGGAGATGTCGGCACCGCGCGCCCGCTCCGCCCACGTCTTCCCGCCGTCCTCGCTGTAGGCGCTCCGCCAGTTGGCCGAGATGAAGAGGTCGTTCGGGAAATTCGGCGAGAGGGCGAGGTTGGTCACCGAGCTCATCGGGCCGGTGCCGGTCTTCAGGAAGTCGGGATCCTTCGGGTTGGTCGGATCGTTTTCGAGATCGGGCTTCATCCGGTTGTTCCGCGTCCAGGTCGCCCCGGCGTCGTGGCTGGTGTAGACGGCGCCGGCCCAGGCGGAGTGGTCGGCGGCGAGGCAGTAGACGGTGTTCGCGTCCTGGGGATTGACGACGACCTCGATGGCGTTGTTCTTCGCGTTCGCCTCCATCGCGGTCTTCGTCCACGTCTTGCCGCCGTCGGCCGACTTGTAGACGCCCTGGTCGAAGAACGCGCCGTAGAGGACCCCGTCGGAGGGGGAAACGGTGATGTGGGCCGCCTTCTTCGGGGTGGCGAGTTCCTTCCAGGTGACGCCGCGGTCGTCGCTCTCGACGATCCCCGCCGTCGCCGTCGCGCCGAAGACCTGGGTCGGCTGGCGCGGATTGATCACGACGCTGAAGACGGTGCCCGCCTGGGCCAGGGCGTAGACTTCCTTCCACGTCTTCGCGCCGTCCTCGCTCTTGAAGATCTTCCCCTTCGGGCTGCCGACGTAGACCAGGTCGGCATCGACCGGATCGGCGGCGATGGCCCGGATGCTCTTGTACTTCTGGCAGACGATTTCCTTCTGGACGGGGTTCGCCGTCCAATGTTCGCCGCCGTCGAGGCTTCGGGCAGGGCCGTTCACAGTGAGGGCGTAAATGCTCTCCGGGCTTGCCGGAGTGACGGCCAAAGAAAAGACTCCATAACTGGGCAGGCCGTTGTTGATCAGGCGCCACTGTTTCCCGGAATCGTCGGTCTTGTAGATCCCGAGGACGTCGCCGCCCATGTAGAGGACCCCTTTTTTGGTCGGATGGAAGACCGCCGACCAAAAGAATCCGCCACCGCCCCAACCGCTGCTTTCCCAATGAACCGCCTCCTCCCCAGCTTCGGCGCTCAGGGGGAGGCAAAGCAAGGCAGTAAGCGTGATTGCGTAAATATACTTACAAGCATACTGGAGCTTTTTAAAGGGATTCAAAAGAGAGGAATCGGGAAGCAGGGGGGTCGCGATGGAGGTCATGATGCGGGGGGGGTGGGAAGCTGAAAGGAGCGGAAGAGAGCGGGAAAACGCCTTTAGTTCCGATCGTAACAATCACCCCCGGAAAGCACTAATGGATTCAGGCAAACGCCCTAACTTTTCAGATAAATGTTAAAACAATCTCCCCTTCGCCTTCCTGAAAAATGCAGGGAATCCCCCCCGCCGGGGCATGCATTGTACCCGCTCCGCCGCGCCCGGTTACCGGGCTGAAAATCGATTCTCCAGATGGGGAGCGGCCCGTTCGGGGAAAATGGCACGCTCTGTGCAAATCCCCAGGGGATGCCCACGTCTCGTTTGAAATCGCCGGTGAAAAAGAAGGCCAAGAAAATCCGCTACGCCGTGATGGGGCTCGGCTGGATCGCGCGGGACGCCGTCCTCCCGGCCTTCGTCCATGCCGGGCGGAACTCGGAACTCGTCACCCTGTTCTACCATCATCCCTCCCAGGCGGCCTTCGGGACGCAGTACGGCCTGGAAAAGGTCTATTCCTACAAGGACTTCGAGCGCGGGCTCCGGGAGCAGCGGGTCGACGCGATCTACCTCGCGCTGCCGAATCATCTCCACCGGGAATACACCCTCCGCGCCGCGAAGCTCGGCGTCCATGTCCTCTCGGAGAAGCCCCTCGCCGTCACCTCCGCCGACTGCCGGGCGATGATCGCCGGATGCCGGAAGCACGGCGTGAAGCTGATGACGGCCTATCGCCTTCACTTGGAGCGGGGGAACCTGACGGCGATCCGCTGGGCCTCCTCGGGAAAGCTCGGCCAGATCCGCTTCTTCAACTCCTACTTCACCATGCAGGTGAAGCCGGGCGATATCCGGACGAAGAAGGAGTGGGGCGGCGGGACCCTCTACGACATCGGCATCTATTGCATCAACACGATCCGTTCCCTCTTCCGCGCCGAGCCGACCGAGGTCTTCGCCGCCAGCGTCGAGGGATCGGGCCGCCGCTTCGGCGACGTGGACGAGCTCTCGTCGTGCGTCCTCCGTTTTCCCGGGAACCGGATCGCGACCTTCACCACCAGCTTCAGCAGCGATCCCGAGAACGCCTACGAGCTCTTCGGGACGAAGGGCCACCTGCGCGTCGACAACGGCTATGCCTTCCCCGGTCCCTCGACCCACCGCGTCACGATCGGAGGGAAGACGGCGACCCGGACCTTCGGCGCGCACGACCAGTTCGGCCCCGAACTCCTCTATTTCTCCGACTGCATCCTCCACGACAGGACCCCGGAGCCGTCCGGCGAGGAAGGCCTCATCGATATCGAGATCATCGAGGCGCTTCTCCGTTCCGCCCGGCTCGGCAGGCCGGTGAAGCTCAAGACGACGGTGAAGCGGACCCGCCCCGACCTCCGCCAGCTGATCGAAAGCCCCGCCCTCTAACTCCTCCAACCCCCATCCCTCCCACCGCCATGAAACTCGATCCCAACCGGAAACACACCGCCCTCCTCGCCCCCGTCTTCGCCCTCCGCCGCGCCAGCGACGAGGGGATCGGCGACACCCAGGCCATGCGCGAAGCCGTCGACTTCTGCGTGAAGATGGGCTTCTCCGTCCTCCAGACGCTCCCGATCCACGAGGTCGTCGGCGACTACAGCCCCTACAACCCGATCAGTTCCTGCGCCCTCTCGCCCGCTCTCCTCACCCTCTCCCCGGAGGAGGTCCCCGGCTTCCCCGACCGGGAGACGATGGAGAAGGCCGCGCCCGCCTCGTGGCTCTCCCAGCTCCGGCAGGGAGCGGTGAAATACAACTCGGTCCAATCCCTCAAGATCCATCTCCTCCTCGCCAGCCATCGCCGCTTCCTGGCCCAGGCGCAGGCGGGAGGGCTCCACGACGAGTTCGCGAAGTTCAAGAAGGAGAACGCCGAGTGGCTCGACGCCTACACCCTCTTCCGCCTCCTGATCCGCGAGTACGAGGGGAACACGAACTGGACCGAATGGCAGCCCGTCCACCAGAACCGCGCCTCGGCCGAGGCCTGGTTCGCCCACGTTCCCCAGCACAACGCGCTGGAGCAGGTGCGGGACGGCTTCGCCTTCATCCAGTGGGTCGCCGCCCGGCAATGGGCCTCGGTCCGCTCCTATGCCGAGGCCCGCGACGTCCTCCTCATGGGGGAGATGTCGTTCGGCGTCAGCCGCGCCAGCGTCGACACCTGGGAACGCCCCGAGCTCTTCGACCTCGACTGGAGCATGGGGGCCCAGTCCCTCGGCGCCTTCGACGCCAGCAAGGATTCGGAGCGGTGGGGCCAGAACTGGGGCTTCCCGCCCTATCGCTGGGAGAACCATCGCTCCGAGGGTTTCGCCTGGCTCCGCCGCCGCATCCGGCGGGAATCGCTGACGTTCCACCTCTGCCGCGTCGACCACCTCCGCGGGTACTTCCGCGCCTACATGATGCCGTGGGGCGGCGGACCGCAGCACACCGATTTCTCCCGCCTCGACCTGGAACAGATCAAGCAGCGGACCGGCGGCCGCATCCCCCGCTTCGTCCCCGGCCCCGATTCCGACCCGATGATGGCGAAGCTGAACGACCTCCAGGGCCGCGAGGTGATCTCCGTCCTGAAGGAAGCCGCCGGGTCGATGGCCCTCGTCGCCGAACTGATGGCCGACATGACGCCCTACATGCGCCAGGCCCTCGAAGACCTCGCCGTGCCGAGCCTCAGCCTCCCGACCCTCGACCGGAATCCCGACCACACGCTCCTTCCGATCGCCTCCTTCCGGCCCCTGAGCCTCGCGACCTACGCCACCCACGATCACGCGCCGCTCGCCGTCCAGTACGCGAACCTCGTCCTCGGCGCTCAGGCCGCCCATCACGCCTCGGCGGTCGAGCTGGAGAGCTTCCTCCACCTCGTCGGGTGGAAGGGAACCCGGCCCGACGAGATGAACGACGCCCTTCTCGAGGCGAGCCAGCGGACCCTCCTCGGCAGCCCCTGCGTCCTCGCCGCCTTCCTTACCAGCGACATGCTCGGCATCCGCCAACGCTACAACCTTCCGGGGAGCTACGGCGCGGGGACCTGGGCCGAGCGGCTCGAGTGTTCCCTGGAGGAATGCCTCCGCCACGCCACCTACGGCCCGCGCCTGAAGAAGCTGAAGGAAGTCATCGCGAAGAGCGGTCGCATCCGCCCCTCGCTTCCCGTTGCCGTCCCCGCACCCGCCCCGCAGGCAGAGCCCGGGGCCGAGGCCGCCCAAGCCAACATCGAGCCCGCCCACGCGAAGTAGGGGGAGAGGGGCTTGCGGGAAGGGGTGCCCGACGCGGGCCTCCTTCCTACACCTTCCTGAGCAACGAGAGCGAAAACGGATCGAGATCGATCACGCCCTCCCCGTCGAACCGGCGGGGCGCGGCATGGAAGCCCTCTTCCTCCGAGGTGTCGACGACCTCTTCCCAAACCGTCCCCGCCGGTCCCGGAAGAACCTGCCTCCGCAGTTCCTTCCCGTTATGGACGCAGAGCAGCCAAGTCTCGCCCCCGCCCTCGCCCCCCTCCCATAAAATCGCGCCGCCCAGCCCCTCTGCCTCCGGCACGGGGAGGAGCCGGGCCTCGGTCGAGCCGATCGCGGCAGTCGCGGCGATCCAGGTCCGCCGCACCTCCGCCAACCGCGCGACGTACCGCTCCAGCCGCCGGGCGACCTCGTCGCCCCCCCAATCGAGCCAGGCTCCGGGATTGTCGAGGCAATAGGCGTTGTTGTTCCCGCGCTGGGTCCGGTTCCGCTCGTCCCCGGAGGCGAGCATCGGGATGCCCCGGGAGAGGAAGAGGGTCGCGAGGAAGTTGCGCTGCTGGCGGCGGCGGAGGGCGAGGATCGCCTTCTTCGTCGTCTCGCCCTCGACGCCGCAGTTCCAGGCGTGGTTCGAGTTGTCGCCGTCGGTGTTCTGGTTCCCGTTCTCCTCGTTGTGCTTCTCCTCGTAGGAGACGAGATCGCGGAGGGTGAAGCCGTCGTGGGAAGTGACGAAATTGACGCTCGCCTCCTCGGTCCGCCCGGCGGCGGCGTAGAGGTCGGGGCTCCCCGTGAGGCGGCGGGCGAATTCCTCGAAGGTCCACGCCTCCCCGCGCCAGAAGCGGCGGACGCCGTCCCGGTACTTGCCGTTCCACTCCGACCACCGCTCCGGGAAGCCCCCGACCTGGTAGCCGCCGTCAGCGCAGTCCCACGGCTCGGCAATCAGCTTCACGCGGGCGAGGACGGGGTCCTGGGCGACGGCGTTCAGGAAGGCCGAGCGGCCCCGGAAGGCGTGGTCGTCCCCCTCGCGGGCGAGGGCCGAGGCGAGGTCGAAGCGGAAGCCGTCGACCTGCATTTCCGAGGTCCAATAGCGGAGGCTGTCGAGGATCAGCCGGAGGACGTAGGGATGGGTCGAGTCGGGGGTGTTCCCGCAGCCGGAGAAATCGCGGTAGCGGCTCCGCTTCTCCCGGTCGAGGCGGTAGTAGGAGGCGTTGTCGATCCCCCGGAAGGAGAGGGTGGGGCCGAAGTGGTTCCCCTCCGCCGTGTGGTTGTAGACGACGTCGAGGATCACCTCGATCCCGGCGCGGTGGAGCCGCTTCACCATTTCCTTGAACTCCCGCACCTGCTCCTGCGGGTCGGAGGCGGCCGCGTAGGCGGGATGGGGGGCGAGGAAGCCGAGGCTGTTGTAGCCCCAGTAATTCGTCAACCCCCGGTCGATCAGGTAGCCCTCGGAGGCGAAGAAGTGGACGGGGAGGAACTCGACCGCCGTGACGCCGAGCTGCCGGAAGTAGGCGAGCGCCGCGTCGGAGCCGACGGCGCGGTAGGTGCCCCGGTCGGCCTCGGGAATCGCCGTCCAGCCCTTGGAAAAGCCGCGGACATTCATCTCGTAGATCACCGTCTCCCCCGCCGGACGGACGGGAGGGACGACGCCCTCCCAGTCGAAGGCGTCGTCGACCACGACGCCCTTCGGAATGAACGGCGCGCTGTCCCGCTCGTCACGGACCCATTCCCCCGCGGCGGCGGGTTCCCCGCTCGCCTTCGGTTCCGGGTTCGGACGGAAATCGTTCAGCGCCTCGTTCGGGACGACGAGGCCGGTGACGGCCTTCGCGTAGGGGTCGAGGAGGAGCTTCGCCGGATTGGAGCGATGGCCCCCTTCCGGATCGTAGACGCCGTCGACCCGGTAGCCGTAGCGTTGGCCCGGCTCGAGCCCGGGGACGAAGCCGTGCCAGACGCGGTGGGTGAACGCCGGGAGCGGGATCCGGTCGGTCTCATTTCCCGCGGCGTCGAACAGGCAGAGGTCGACCCTCCGGGCGTGGGCCGAGAACAGGGCGAACTGGACCCCCTTTCCCGTCCAGGTGGCGCCGAGGGGATAGGGTTGCCCGGCTTCGATGTCGCGCCGTCCCGAAGTGGGAAGCGGGGTGGGGGAGTTCTGCGTCTGGATCGGAGTCATGGAATAAGAAAGAGATGGGAAAGGTAACCCGCAATTTCCATGCCGCGCCACTCTTCCCTCTCGCCTCTTTTTAAAAAGGGGGTTTCCCCGAAGGAAGGGCAAACGATGCGCCTGCAAAATGCGGGACCGCCCCCCTCACCTTTGCATTTTGCAGGAAACCGGGAAGCCCAACCCCTCCCTGGCCTCGTCACGCAACCCCCTCGCCTGCAAGGAGAACCAATCACACCCACTGCGCTGGCATAGCGTTTGCGCTTCTCCTCTCATGAAGACCCTCAACTTATTTCATCTCGGCCAAGGCAAGATCCACACGCTCCACGAGTTGTTCCTCGAACAGCTCCGCGATCTCTACGACGCCGAGAACCAGCTCCTCGAAGCCCTTCCCGCGATGGCCGACGCGGCCCACGACGCCAGCCTGAAGAATGCCTTCCTCGCCCACTTCGAGGAAACCGAGGGCCACGTCGCCCGGCTCCACCAGATTTTCGACATCCTCGAGGAAGACCCCGAAGGGAAGACCTGCCAGGCCATGAAGGGGCTGATCAAGGAAGGGAAGGAGACGATCAACGAGGACGCGACCCAGAACGTGAAGGACGCCGCCCTGATCGCCGCCGCCCAGCGCGTCGAGCATTACGAGATGGCCGGCTACGGCACCGTCCGGACCTACGCCGAACTGATGAACCACATGGCCGTCGGGACGCTCCTCCAGAAGACCCTCGACGAGGAAGGCTCCGCCGACAAGAAGCTGACGGTGATCTCCAAGATCATCAACGGGAAGATCCCCCTCGGCCACTGCAGCGAGGACTAAGCCCTGCCTCGATCCGCGAACGCATCGTTCCCACCGAACTTCCACCCCGGCGGACGCCTTCCTTCCGAGGGCGTCCGCCTTTCTCTTTCCGCCCCCATGACCACCTCCCCCTGGCCTTCCTCTTCGCTCGGCGAAAACCAGCTCCTCGACCGCGACCTGGAAGCCGACATCGTGATCGTCGGCGCCGGGATCGGCGGGTTGACGACGGCCTACGTCCTGGCGAAAAAAGGGCTCCGGCCGATCGTGATCGATGCCGTGGGACCGGCGGGAGGAGAATCCCACGCCACCACGGCCCACCTGGCCTCGGTGATCGACGACCGCTTCGCGAACCTCGAATCGTGGATCGGCGAGGAGCTGACCCAGGTCGCCTGCCAAAGCCACATGGCGGCGATCGACTTCATCGAGGAAATCGTCGAGCGGCACCGCATCCCGTGCGACTTCAAGCGGCTCGACGGCTACCTCTTCGCCGCCTCGGACGCCTGCGTCCCCGCCCTCCGGGAGGAGCTGGAGGCGGCCCGCCGCGCCGGCCATGCGAAGGCCGAGTGGCTGGAGGAGACCCCCCTCCCCGGCCTGAAGGGGCATCCCGCGATCCGCTTCCCGAACCAGGCGACGTTCAACCCCGGCCTTTACCTCAACGGCCTCCTCAACGCCGTGCGGAGCCTCGGCGTCCCGATCTACACCCACACCCGGGTGACCTCGTGGCAGCGGGACCGGAAGGTGACCCTGAAGACGGAGCGGGGCTTCGAGGTCACCTGCCAGGACGTCGTCTTCGCCTGCAACGATCCCTTCATCCGCTTCCGCTATTTCGCGGTCGAGTGCGCCTACCGGAGCTACGCCGTCGCCTTCGAGGTGGAGGAGGGCGGGAAGAAGGGGATCGATGAAAAGACCGACGGCCTCTATTGGGACACCGAGGACCCGTACCATTACATCCGCTTCGCCGCCCATCCCGACGGGGCCGGGCGGATGCTCATCGTCGGCGGCGAGGATCACAAGACGGGCCAGTGCGACGCGCCGGAGAAAGCGTGGCAGGAGCTCGAGAACTGGAGCCGCCTCCGCTTCCCGTTCGCGGGGAAGGTCCTCCGCCGGTGGTCGGGCCAGATCCTCGAGACGCAGGACGGCCTGGCCCTGATCGGCGCCGATCCGAAGGAAGCCAACCAGGTCTTCCTCCTCTCGGGCGATTCGGGGATGGGGCTGACCCACGGCACCCTCGGCGCCCTCCTGATCGGCGACCTGATCGAGGGCCGCCCGAACGCCTGGGCCTCGGTCTACGATCCGGGCCGCATCTGCTGGAAACGGCTCCCCCATCTCCTCAAGGACAACACCGCGACCCTCGCCCAATACAGCCGCCATTTCCCCCATCCGGCGCTCCCGGAGAACCCGCCGCCGGGCAAGCACGGCCTCGTCTACCAGAACAGCCACGGCAAGGTCGGCCGCTCCGTCTCGCCCGAGGGAGCGGTCTGCGAGGTCCACGCCGTCTGCCCCCACCTGGGCGGCGTGGTGACGTGGAACGAGGCCGAGGGGACGTGGGATTGCCCGTGCCACGGCTCGCGCTTCGAGGCCAACGGCAAGGTCGTCAACGGCCCGGCGACCCACCCCCTTCCTCCCCATCAGCCCTCTCCTTAGTCAATTCCAGCAAGGCACCCACATGAACTGGCAGGACCCCGAACTCTCCCGCGGCGCGTGGCTCGTGGGCGGGACCTTCCTGATCTCGATCGGCCTCGGGTTGATCGGGCGGCGGAACCGGACCGCGGCGGCCTCGGCGGAAGCGGCGGAGCCCGCCACGCCGGCGGAAAGGAAGCCCCGGCTGATTCCCGACCTCCTCCACGCCGTCGCCCCGCCCCTCCAGTTCGCCGCCTGGTATTATTGCCTCTACTTCGCCGCGCCGCTCTTCCTCCACTTCGTCCATCCGCCCTCGGCCGATTGGTTGACGGCCCATCGGGCGATGTTCTGGCACCTCGGCCTCGTCGTCGCAGTCTTCGGCTTCCTCTTCCGCGCCGTCACGATCCTCGACGACTTCCTGGCGGGCCCCCTGCGGCACACGCCGAGCCTCTTCGACGATTACCTCCTGCGGATCGGCCTCTTCGCGCTGCGGATGACGATCCCCCTCGTCGGCATCGTGATCCTCATCCATCTGCTGGCCGTCCCCCAGCTCTATCTCGACCGGATCGATCCCTTCCTGAAGGCCGCCTTCATCGTCGCCGCCGCTGTCATCCTCTACCGGGCGATCCTGGAGGGGGAGAAGACCGCCCTCCAGGGCCTCGCGAAGAACCTGAAGGCCGCCGACAACTCGGCGGCACGGGGCGTCCAGACCCGGGTCCGCATCCTCCGGAAATTCGCCGTCGTCTTCAACGGCCTGCTGGCGACGGCGGCCCTCCTGACGCTGATCCCCGGGGTCCGCGCCGTCGGGGCCTCCCTCCTCGCCTCGGCGGGGATCGTCGGGATCGTCCTTGGCTTCGCCGCGCAGAAGACCCTCGGCACCCTCTTCGCCGGGCTCCAGATCGCCCTCACCCAGCCGATCCGGCTGGGGGACCAGGTGATCGTCCTGGGGGAGAGCGGGAACATCGAGGAAATCTCCCTCACCCTCGTCGTCGTCCGCACCTGGGACGGGCGCCGCCTCATCCTCCCGATCACCTATTTCATCGAGCAACCGTTCCAGAACTGGACCCTCCTGCCGACGGCGATGACCGCCACCGTGAAGCTGCGGGTCGATTTCTCCCTCCCCCTCGCCCCCGTCCGGGAGGAGATGAAGCGGTGGATCGAGGCCCACCCGAGCTGGAACCGCCAGACCTACGCCTTCCAGGTGACCGACGCCGACGGGGCGACGATGGAGATCCGCCTCATCGCCGGGGTGCCGAACAGCAGCGCCTCCTTCGGCATGCAATGCGACCTCCGCGAGAAGCTGATCACGTACATCGAGGAACATCATCCCGGCTGCCTCCCGCGCAATCGCCAGGAGGCGATTCCCTCGTTCCTCCCCGATCCGTTCCAGGCTCCCCAACCCCAGAAACCGCCACAACAGGCCCCCCAGCCATGAGCAACCACCTCATCCAGTCGATCACCTCGCCGAGGCATCCCGGACGGGGCTACGTCTTCGGGGACGGCACCCGCTACCTCCTCCGGCAGACGTTCTATTTCTTCGACCTCCTGAAGGAGAGCGCCGTCAGCTGGCAGGATCACAAGACCCCCCGGATGGGGGCCGCCCTCTCCTACTACACCGCCTTCTCCCTCGCCCCCCTGATCACGCTGACCCTCTCGATCGGCTCCCTCGCCGTGAAGCGGGCCGACGCCGCCCGGGGGCTGGTCGAGCAGTTCAGCAGCCTCGTCGGGGTCGAGGGCGGGAAGGTGGTCGAAGAGATCGTCACCCATGCGGGGACGATGAAGGCGCTTTCGTGGAGCGCCGTCCTCAGTTTCATCCTCCTCCTCGTCAGCGCCTCCGGGGCGTTCGGCGAATTGCAGGACTCCCTCAACGAGATCTGGGACACCCCGTCCCGCAAGAAGAATCCATGGCTCACGATCGTCAAGGAGCGGCTCCTCTCCTTCTCGATGGTCTTCATCCTCGGCTTCTTCATGCTCACCTCCCTCATCATCTCGGCGGTCTCGACGGCGATCAGCCGCCACATCGTCGGGAGCCTCCACATCTGGACCCTGGAGGGGATCAACACCGTCGCCTCCCTCGTCATCATCACCACCCTCTTCGCCACCCTCTTCCGCATGCTCCCCGCCGTCGCCCTTTCCTGGCGGGATGTCTTCCCGGGGGCCCTCTTCAGCGCCGTCCTCTTCCTCGTCGGGAAATACCTCCTCGGCCTCTACATCGCCCGCAGCGCCTTCGCCAGCAGCTACGGCGTCGCCGGATCGTTCATCGTCCTCCTCGTCTGGGTCTTCTACTCGGCCCAGATCCTCTACTTCGGCGCCGAGTTCACCCGCGCCTACACCCGGAAACGGACCGATCCGCCCGAAAAGAAGCCGGACCCGGAAAAAGCATAAAAACACAAAAAACGGTCCTCCCAATCCATTCCTGAAAGAGTCTTTTCCTGTTAGCGTGGGAAGCACGCCAACATGAGCAAGAGTACGATCCTTTTCTTCGGGGACTCGATCACCGTCGGGCAAGAGTTGGCCGCCCCCGGCATCGAACGGTGGAGCAGCCGCGTCGCCACCGCCTTCGACGCCGTCGAGATCAACGAAGGGCGCGGAGGGCGGCCCGCCAGCGCCCTCGACGAATTCCGCGCCATCCTTGCCGGGGCGAAGGAAGGGATCACCCACCTCGTCATCGCCCTCGGCTCGAACGACGCCCGGGAGAATGTCCCCGCCATCGCCGCCGAGGTCGCGGCCAACGTCGCCACCCAGATCGGCCTCGCCCGCGCCGCCTTTCCCGCCTGGAAGATCGTCGTCTGCGGCCCCTACGACATCCACGCCGCCTACCTCGAGCGCCAGGACATCGCCGCCTACCGGGGCCGGAACCTGGAGGCCATCGGTTCCGCCCTCCGCGCGATGGCCGCCGCCGAGGGCGTTCCCTTCGTCGACTTCGCCGGAGTCCTCCCGCCCCGTTCCCTGACCCACGACGGGGTCCATCCCGACGCCTCGGGCCATGCCGCCCTCGCCTCCGCCTTCCTCGCCCAGCTTCCCTCCCTTCCCTAATCCCCAACCCTCCCCCATGAAAACCCGCTCCGTCTCCACCGACCGCTCGATCCCCGTCCGCCCCCTGACCGCCGACTTCGTCGTCGTCGGCGGCGGCATGGCCGGCGTCTGCGCCGCCGTCTCCGCCGCCCGCAACGGCCTCCGCGTCGTCCTCGTCCAGGACCGCTCCGTCCTCGGCGGCAACGCCTCGAGCGAGGTGAAGATGCACATCGTCGGCGCCGACTGCCACGGCGCCCGGCCCGGCGCCCGCGAGGCCGGGCTGATCGAGGAGTTCAAGCTGGAGGACGCCGTCCGGAATCCCTACCGCAGCTACGCCCAGTGGGACCTCCTCCTCTACGAGAAGGTGAAGCTGGAGCCGAACATCACCCTCCTCCTCGACACCGCCTGCATCGGGGCGACGACCGATCCGGCGACCGGGGCGATCCGTTCCGTCACCGCGCTCCGGAACTCGACCGAGGAGATCTTCGAGATCTCGGCCGCCTTCTTCGCCGACTGCTCCGGCGACAGCCGCCTGGGCCGCGAGGCCGGGGCCGACGCCCGGATGGGGCGGGAAAACCGCCAGGAACACGGGGAGAGCCTCGCCGAGGAGACGAGCGACGACTGGACCCTCGGCAGCTCGATCCTCCTGACGGGGAAGAAGCACGCGACGCCCCAGCCGTTCCGTGCCCCCTCGTGGATCCGCAAGTTCACCAAGGCCGACCTCAACCACCGCCCGATCCACAGCTTCGAGTACGGCTACTGGTGGTTCGAGTGGGGCGGCCACCTCGACACGATCACCGACAACGAGACGATCCGCCACGAGCTCCTCCGCATCGTCCTCGGCATCTGGGACTACGTGAAGAACTCCGGCGACCATCCCGACGCGGCGAACTGGAGCCTCGACTGGGTCGGCCCGATGCCCGCCAAGCGCGAGTCCCGCCGCCTCCTCGGCGACCACATCCTGACCCAGTCCGACCTCCAGTCCGGGCGGTTCTTCCCCGACGCCGTCGCCTACGGCGGCTGGGCGATCGACCTCCATCCCCCGCGCGGCATCGACGAGAAGGACGAGCCCCCCTTCACGCCGACCTACCTCGACGGCCTCTACACGATCCCGCTCCGCTCCCTCTTCTCGCGGAACGTGCCGAACCTCCTCTTCGCCGGGCGGAACATCAGCGCCAGCCACGTCGCCTTCGCCAGCACCCGCGTGATGGCGACCTGCGCCGTCATGGGGCAGGCGATCGGGACCGCCGCCGCCGTGGCGCTCGAAAAGAAGGTCTCCCTGAAGACCCTCGCCGGAAGCGAGGCCGTGAAGGACCTCCAGCAACGGCTCCTCAAGGACGACGCCTTCATCCCGATGGCGCGCAACGAGGACCCCGCCGACCTGGCGCAGGGGAAGAACGTCGCCGTCTCGGCCTCCTCCGAGGCTCCGAAGCACGGGGCGGCCCGCGTCCTCGACGGGATCGGCCGCGACCTCGTCCAGGCCGAGGGCTGGAACGGCCACGGCCTCGGGCCGTGGATCGACCACCAGCCCCACCACTGGCAATCGAGCGGGCTTCCCGCCTCGCTCGACCTCGCGTTCCCCGAAGCCGTCGAGATCGGCGCCATCCACCTCACCTTCGACAGCGGCTTCGGCCGGGAACTCCTCCTCACCCCCAGCGACTACATGACCTCGAAGGTCGTCCGCGGCCCCCAGCCCGAGACCGTGAAGAGCTACCGGATCCACGCCGACGGCGTCGTGATCGTCGAGGAGCCCGACAACTACCTCCGCAAACGGGTCCACACCCTCGCGAAGCCGGTCCGGGCGAAGTCGATCCGGGTCGAGGTGCTCACCACTCACGGCGCGGCCGAGGCGCGGCTCTTCGAGATCCGGGTGTACGCTCCCGCGAAAAAGGTCTAGCTAAAGCCCCTTCGGCTCCGCCCGCACTCGGACGCGTGATTCCTCCCAAGCGGACAAGAGATCTAGCAGACGTTCTCTACCCGAAGCAGACAGCCTAATGCGGTGCGGCTAAAAACAGTTCAGGCCTATCTGACGGGGAGGTCCAGGAGGGGCAAAGCCCCTCTTGCGTCTTAAAACACGTGCGGATGGCCTCCACCTGTACAGGGTCATCTGCCCGGTCCCGAAGGAGCGTTCACCGCCTCCTTAAATCCCCAGTTCCTTCTTCAGAACCGCCCCGTCCACTTTTCCCCGTTCCGTCCTCGGAAGAGACGGGAGGCACTTGAAAAGACGCGGCACCTTCCACGGCGGCAGGACGGTCGCGAGCCGCTGCCGCAAGGTCCGCTCATCCATTTCCGTCTCGACGACGGCGGCGAGGAAGTCGGCCCCCGAGCGGGTTCCGATCCCGACCCAGGCGTCCCGGACGTCGGCGACGCCCCGGAGCGCCGTCTCGATCTCCGAGGCGCGGAGCTTCCGCCCGCCGAGGTTCGCCACCTGGCTGGCGCGGCCCAGGAGGCGGATCGTCCCCAGGGCGGTCCACTCCCCGAGGTCGGTCAGAAGGAAGGAGCCGGAGGGGGTCGCCACCGCCGGGCTCTCGACCCGGAGGCGTCCGTTGCGGAGGATCCGGACCGTCACGCCGCGCAGCGGCTTCCCCAGCGCGCCCCCCTCGAGGGAATCGGCTCCCGTCTCGTCGAAGCAGATGCCGCCCGTTTCCGAGGAGCCGTAGAAGTTGTGGGCCCGGATGCCGAACTTTTCCGCGAACTGGGTCGCGATCTGCGGGGAGAGCGGCGCTCCCGCCGAGATCGCCATGCGGAGGGGCTCGAGCGAGACCTCGCCGGGCAGCTGGGCCAGCATCTTCAGCACCGGCGGGACGGTGGGGAAAAGGGTGACGCCATGCTCCGCGATCCACGCGGGGATCTGGCCGGGAAGGAAGGCCGCGGCGAAGACGATCGACGTCCCCTGGAGGATCAGCGGCAGGACGAGGTTCCCGAGGCCGTAGGAATGGGCGAAGGGGATCAGGCCGAGGTTCCGGTCGTCGGCCTTGATCCCCATCGTCGCCGTCACCTGCCGCCCGTCGGCGAGGAGGTGCTCCGCGCGGCACCGGATCTTCTTCGGCATGCCGGTCGAGCCCGAGGTGAGCTTCACGCACGCCTCCGCCGCGCTCCGCCGCATCCGCAGCTTCACGAGGCCGAGGTCCCGGCTGTCGAGCCAGTCGGCCCCGGCCTTCGCGGCGGCCGATTCGAGGGCCTGCTCCGGGATGCCTGCGTCGAGGGGAATGGCCGAGGCCCCCGCCTTCTGGATCGCGAGGAAGGAGGCGACCCAGGCGGCCGAATTCGGATGGCAGAGGGCGACCCGCCGTCCCCGCACGTCGGCGAGGCGTCCGGCGGAAAGCTCGAGCGCGAGGCGATGGAGCTCGCGCCGCGTCCACGTCTCCCCCGTCGCCGCGTCGATCATCGCCACGCGGGTCGGCCCGGCGGCGACGACTTTTTCCCACGTCGTCCAGAGGGCGGAGGGGGTCTGGTCGGATCCGTTCGCGTTCATGCGGAGGGAGGAGCGGGGACGGGATTCGGGCGGAAGAGCCGCCATTTCAGGAGCCTCGGGAACCGCCGCAGCATGCCGAAGAAGAGCCGCGCGTGGGTGCGGACGAGGAGGAGGTTGTCCCGCAGGTAATGGAAGTAGGAGACGCCGCCCTCTTCCCGCGAGGGGTAGAGGACGGGGACGGCGATGTTGATCGTGCGGAACCCCTCCCAATAGAGCCGCACGGCGACCTCGGTGTCGAAGTCGTACCGTCGCGCCGTCTTGATCCGGTCCATCACCGCGACGGTCTCGGCGACGGGATAGACGCGGAAGCCGAAGAGGGAATCGCGGATGCCGCCCCAGAGGGTCGCGATCTCGGTGAAGGTGTTCCCGCCCAGCCGCCCGTAGACGCGGGCCTTCGGGGCGTCGGGGCCGAAGGCCGGGACGCCGAGGATCAGCGTCCGCTCGTGGGCGTGGGCGAGGTTCATGAACTCGACGATCCGGTCGGCGGGATGCTGGCCGTCGGCATCCATGACGAGGGCGTGGCGGAACCCCTCTTTCCCGGCCTCCCGCAACCCGTCGAGGACGGCCGCCCCCTTCCCGCCGTTCACCCCGCGGACGAAGACGCGGAGGGCGGGCTCCTTCGCCGCCCACTCGAGGAGCGGGGCCTCGCTCCCGTCGGTGCTGGCGTCGACCACGACCCAGACCGGCTTCCACACGGCCAGGGCGGCCTCGACGGTGGAAAGGAGCTTCCGCCCGCTGTTGTAACTGGGGAGAAGGATCAGGCCCGTCTTGCTCGTGTCGAAATCAGAATCAGGCGGGGGAGTCGGCGGGCAGGTCATGGGAGGAAAGGGAAAGGCGGAAGTGGGACTCGATCCGGTCGCGGAAGGCGTTCAGCGATTCGTCCGGGGCGCGGACGAAGTCGGGGCCGACGACGAAACGATAACGGAGCGGAAGGGAGACGGGAAACGAAAAGAGCGGCGACCCCTTGCGGAGGAAGGAGCCGTTGAACGCCTCGACGGTCACCGCGACGACGGGAACCGAGGCCCCGTCGGCCATGAAGACGAAGCCCCGCTTCAGCTCGCCGACGGGGGGGACGGTGGTCCGGGTTCCCTCGGGGAAGACGAGGAGGACCTCCCCCCGGCGGAGCCGGTCGACGCAGTTGCGGATCAGGATCGTCGAATCGACGTTGCTCTCGTAGCCCGCCCCCCGGGCGATGGGGGCGATGAGGGGGTTGCAGAAGAGGCTCTCCTTCGCGATGCAGAAGGCGGGGGGAAGGCGGGAGAGCGCCAGGAGGGCGTCGATGAAGGTGGGATGGTTCATCGCCACGATCACGCCGGAACGGCGCGCCAGCTCGGGCAGCGTACCGAAGTCGATCACCGCCACCCCGCTCCAGAGGAGGTAGGCGACGAAGCCCCGGCAGAGGCGTCCGACGACGCGGCGCAATCCCCGCTCGCGGACCGAGGCGGGCAGGCAGAGCGAGACGAGGCTCGCGAGGAAGCAGAGCACGCAGCCGAGGAGGCCGCACAGGCAGGCGGAGAGAAAGGCCGCCCGCTGGGCGACGCTCCGGCCGGTTTGAGAAAAGCGGATTGATGACACGAAAAAGAAACCCCACGCACTCGATTCGACCCTTGCCCCACGCGGGGAAAACGGTCAGGGGGGATATTGAGCAAACCGGCGCGAACGTCAACGCCGGGGGAAGCGGCCCCTTCCCCTCCCCCGGGATCGACTTCCCCGCCGCCTTCCGGCAGGCTCCCTTCCCGGAATCCCCATGCCCCTCCCCCCTCCCCGCGCCCGCCGCCTCCTTTCCTTCGCCCTCGCCGGGGGCCTCGGCTCCCGGGCCGTGGGGGAGCTGCTCTCCCCCTCGGGATCGCTCCTGATCGCCCACAATTGGACGCTGGCGGCGGCGGCGGCTCTCCTGGTCCCCACGCTGGTCCGGAATGCGGGATGGTTCGGCCCGGTCGTCACCCGCTTCCCGACGCTCCGGCGCGAGGTCTGGCTGACGATCGACGACGGCCCCGACCCGGTCGAGACCCCGGCAATTCTCGACGTCCTAGCGCGGCACGGGGCGCAGGCGACCTTCTTCACGATCGGGGAGAAAGTCGACCGGTGGCCCGACCTCGCCCGGGCCGTCGTCGCTGCCGGGCATCGGGTGGAGAACCACACCTTTCGCCACCGGGCCGCCTCCTACTGGGCGGCCCTCCCGCCGCACGCGGGGCGGGAGATCGAGCGGGGCAGCGCCGCGATCGCCCGGGCCGTCGGGACGGCTCCCACCTCCTTCCGCGCCCCGGCGGGGCTCGCCAACCCCTTTGTCCACGCCGCGTGCGAGCGAGCGGGACTGCGGATGATCGGCTGGTCGGCGAGCGGCAACGACGGCATCGCCCACGATCCCGAGCGGGTCGTCGCGAAGATCCTCCGCGCCGTCCGCCCCGGCGCGATCATCCTCCTCCATGAGGGGCCGCTAAAGGGCCTCGCGCCGGGGACCCGGGCGCGGACCTTGGAGGCCGTCCTTCTCGGCCTCGCCGCCCAGGGCTACCGGACAGTGATTCCGACTCTTCCCAACGACGACCGGCAGGGATAAGGCCTAGCGCGCCTTCCGGTAGTCCTTCATCACCCGGATATGCCGCTCGTGGATCTCGGAGAGGGGAATCTGGACGCGAAACCGGTATTGGATGAGGGCCGGTCCCCATTCGCCGTTCGGCAGCGGCGCGGCCTTGAAGAGGAAATCGACCTCCCGCAGGGTGGCGAAGAACCAGGCGACCGAGACTGGCTGGAGGAGCTTCCCCTCGTTGCGGATCAGCGTGTAGTCGCTCTTCGCGAACCAGAGATACCCGGCGAGCCCGTTCGCGACCTTCTCCTCGCGGTTGCGGAAGGGCTGGTCCTTCTTCGGGGAGAACCGGACCTTGTAGCAGGGGACCCCGTCGATCACCTCGTCGCCTTCGAGGGTGTACTGGTAATGGTCGACGATCTTCAGGATGCTGAACGGCTCCTCGTGGGCCGCCTGCTCGGCCCCGGCCTCGATCTCCATCTTCTTCGCCGTGCCGTGATCGGACGATTCGGTCCCCCGCAGCGTGACGGTCTCGACGCTCGAATCGACGACCTTCCCCTCGCCGTCGAGCTTCTGGCGCGTCTCCTTCACCGTGTAGAAATAGGCGGCCCGGTGCCGCTCCAGCTCCTTGTCCCGTTCCACCATCTTGTGGACGAGGACCTCGGCCTTTTCATCGGCCCGGAGGGGGAGGACCACGACGAAGGCGAGGGCTAAACCGAGGAAGGCGAGGGAACGATTCATTGAGGTTGGGGTTCTCCGGGACGGGTTGCGGGCAGCCACGCCCGCAGGCAGGGCGTGGTGAGGAAGGTGCTGGCGAGGGCCATGAGGACGAGCATCGTGAAGAGAGTCTGCGGGATGATCCCCAGCTGGTAGCCGACGGCGGCGACGACGAGTTCGAGGAGGCCCCGCGTGTTCATGAGGATCGCGAGGCAGCGGGCCTCGGCCGGGGGAAGGCCCGCCACCCGTCCCGCCGCCCAGCAGCCGCCGAATTTCCCGACGACGGCGACGACGAGGAGGAGGGCGCACCACCCCCACAGCGAGGCCGCCGTCAGTCCGTTCACGTCGGTGTGGAGGCCGGTGTAGGTGAAGAAGATCGGGAGGAAGAAGACCCCGACGAGGAGCGAGGCCCTCTCCCGCCACCAGGCGACGAAGGCGAGCTCCTCGTGAAGCAGGACGCCGCACCAGAAGCCGCCGAAGATGACGTGGATGCCGATCTCCTGGGTGGCCCAGCCGAAGACGAAAAGCGCCGCGAGAAGGAGGCCGACCGCCGCCGCCCCGTCGGTCGAGACCGCCCGCCGCGCGAGCCGCCGCAGGAGGGGGCGGACCGCGAACCACGTCCCGGCGACGAAGAGCGCGACCGCCCCGAAGCGGAGCGCCAGGAAACCGCCGTCGAGCCGGGCCTGGGCGAGGGCGGTCACCGCCGCCAGCATCAGCCAGCCGGCGACGTCACCGACCGCCGCGCAGGTGATCGCGAGGACGCCGACCCGGCTCCGCCCGATGCCGAGCTCGAGGAGGATCCGTCCGAGCACCGGCATCGCCGTGATGCAGAGGGCGACGGCCATGAAGGAAACATAGGTCGGCCCCGGCACCCGGGGGGCGAACGTCCCGCGGGAGAGCCAGCCGAAGCCCGCCCCGAGCAGGGCCGGGAAGACGATGCCGACCGCCGCGACCCACCGGACCGCCCGGCGGTTGCCCCCTTCCCGGAGGTGGCCGAAGTCGAACTCGAGGCCGATCTGGAAGAGGATGAGGATCAGCCCGATCTGGCTGAGGATCGAGAGCGGCAGGGGCGAAGCCGTTTCAAAAAGAGCATGGAATGTCCCCGGCATCAGGCTTCCGAAGCAGGTCGGCCCCAGCAGGATCCCCGCGACCATCTCCCCCACGACCTGGGGCTGGCCGACGAGGCGGGCCGCCTTGCCCGCCGCCCGCGCCACCACGAGGATCAGGCTCAGCTGGAGGAGGAAATGGGACAAGGCCGCGTCGGCGGATTCTGGGGCGGCGGCCAGGAAGGACATCGGCGGAGGGGGCGATGCGCCGCCCGCCTAGGGGGCGACCGCCGCCGGGGCTTCGGCTGCGGCGGCGATGGCGACGCTTAGGATGCCCTTCCGGCTCGGCTCGAGCCCGGCGGCGGCGATGGCGGAGAGGACCCGCTGCTCGCTCATGATGACGCGGTCTTTCGTGTAGAGCCGGTAGCGGTCGCGCGAGGCGTCGGGGGTGAGGTTGATCGTCGCCAGGTTGGCCCCGGCGCGGAGGGCCCGCTCGTATCCCCGCGCCTCGAGGATGCCCATGGCGCTGACCGCCGGGATGATCCGCCGGGGGCTCATGAGGCGCATCGCGGTGACGAGGTTCAGCGTCTCCTCCAGGTCGGCGGCGGGATGGCCGCCCGTCGGCGTCTCGGCCCCGGGGATGAAGGGGCTGACGCTGTTCCCGACGAGGGGGAGGTCGGCGAGCCGCCGCAGGGTCTCGCCGAGCCGTTCCCGCGTCTGGCCTGGGAGGCCGTGGATGAAGCCGGAGGAGACCCGCCAGCCCCCGGCCGCGAGCCGCTCGATCGCGTCGAGGCGCGATTGGAAGGTCCCGGGGGCCTGGACCTCGCGGTAATGGGCCTCGTTCCCGGTCTCCAGCTTGATGATGTAGAAGCGGGCGCCCGCGTCGTAGAGCTCGCGGTAGAGCTTCTCCTCGAGGATGCCGAGGCAGACGCTGATCCCGAGGGTCGTCGTCCGGCGGACCTCGTCGATCAGCGGGATCAGGATCTCGCGGACGGCGACGGGATCCTCGCCGGTCTGGAAATTGATGTCGGTGACGCTCGCGGGGAGGCCGTCGAAGATCACCTCGCGCAGGGTTTCCCGCTCCATCCGGTAGCGGGAGAGTTCCCGGTTGTCCCGGCGCATGCCGCAGTAGGAGCAGTTCTGGCGGCAATAATTGGAGATCTCGACGACGGCGCGGACGAAGACCTCCCGGCCGAAGACCTCGTCCCGGAGGGCCGCGCCGCGGGCATGCCACGCGGCCTGGGCCTCGCCCCGGGCGTCGATCCTCCGCAGCATTTCGGGCGTCTCATCCATGGTAGTCTTGTCTCAAAAGCGTGGCCTAAGTTCCCGCAGGAACCGCCGGGCCGCCAGCCGATATTTACCGGACCGGCGTTCCTCCCCGAAACATGGGTCGCAAATTCGAGAAATCGAGCCTTTCTTTTTCGGCCTTTCGGCATCTACCTTCGGACCCAGAATGAAAAAGGTGGTCGTCACGGGCATGGGGATGGTGAGCCCGCTCGGTCCCGACACGGAAACCACCTGGCGGGCGATCCTTTCCGGGGCCTCCGCGCGGGGGCCCGTCGACCTCTTCGAGACCGAGGGGTGCCGTTGCCGGGAGGCCGCCCAGGTCCCGCTCTCACTCCCCCCGCCTGCGCCGGGCAGCAAAAAGGAGCAGCGCCTCAGCCGCGCCTCCCGCCTCGCCCTCCTCGCGGCGGGAGAGGCGCTCCGCCACGCCGCCCTTCCCGCGCCGGTCGCCGCCGCCATACCCCTCTCCCTGAGCACCACCGGCGGGGCGATGGAGTGGGGGGAACACTTCCTCCGCCGGGCGCTCGCCGGGAGCCGGACCCGGAAGCTCGCCCAACTCGCCCGCTACCAGCCCCAGCAGCAGGTCCTCGACCTCCGGCAGGCCTTCGGCCTCGGCGGCCCCTCGACCCTCATGGCCAACGCCTGCGCGAGCGGGGCGAACGCCATCGGCCACGGCTTCGACCTGATCCAGTGCGGCATGGCCGAGTGCGTCCTCGTCGGCGGCTACGAGGCGCTGGCGGAGCTCATCTTCGTCGGCTTCGATTGCCTCCAGTCCCTCAGCGGCACCCGCTGCCGCCCCTTCGACCTGAACCGGGACGGCCTCATGCTCGGCGAGGGGGCGGCCTTCCTCGTCCTGGAGAGCGAGGCCCACGCGCTGGCCCGGGGGGCGGCCCGGATCGGCTCGATTCTCGGTTACGGTCAGGCGCTCGACCTCCATCACCTGACCCAGCCCGCCCCCGCCGGGACGGCGCTGATCGCGGCGATGCGGTCCGCCCTCAAAGGGGCCTCGCTCCCGCCCGAAGCGATCAGCTACGTCAACGCCCACGGCACCGGGACGCCGATGAACGACGGCTCCGAGGCCGCCGCCTACGCCGAGGTCTTCGGCCCCGCGTTGGCCCGGATCGCCGTCAGCTCGACCAAGGCCGCCATCGGCCACACCCTCGGCGCGGCGGGCTCGATCGAGGCGTGCCTCGCCCTGCTCACCGCCCGGGACGGGACGCCCCCGCCCCAGCTTTTCAACGAGACCCCCCTCCCCGAAATGGCGGCCTCCCTCGCCCTCACCCACGCCTCCGCCCCGCTGAAGCCGGGACCGGTGATGAGCGTCAACCTCGGCTTCGGCGGCTCCAACGCCGCCCTGGTCCTCGGCCCCTGATCGGCAAAAAAGCAAAGCAAGACGAGATGAGCGCGAACACGTCCCCCGACCACCTCCTCGAAGTCATCGGCACCGGCGCCGTCGGCCCCGCCGGATGCGGCGTCGCCTTTCTCGACGCCCCGCCCCCGGCCCCCACCCTCGAGCCGCTCCTCTCCCGGACCGAGCCGACGATCCCCGTCCGCCGCGTCAACATGAAGGAGGAGGCCCTCCTCCGCTGGCAGAAGGAGCCCCGCCTCCGCCGCGCCAGCCCCCTCTCCTACTTCCTCGTCGAGGCGGCGGCCCAAGCCCTCGCCGGGACCGACCTCCCCCGGGAGCGGATCGGCCTCGTCTGCGCGGTGAGCACCGGCAGCGTCGTCTACAGCCGGAAGTTCTTCGCCGACACCCTGCGCCAAGGCCGCCGCCTCGCCAGCCCGGCCCTCTTCCCCGAAACGGTCTACAACTCCCCCGTCAGCCACGTCGCCGCCGTCCACCGCCTCTGCGGGGCCTGCTCGACCCTCGTCGGCGACGAGACGGCGTGGGTCGACGCCCTCCGCGTCGCCCAGGTGTGGCTCGCGCGGGAGACCGCCGACGCCGTCCTCGTGATCGGCGGGGAGGAACTCGACGCCCTCGCGCTGGAGGGGTTCCATTGCACCGGCTGGGTCCGCCGCGGCGTGGTGGCGACCGAGGGGGCCGGAGCGATCCTGGTGCGCCGCCCCTCTTCCAAGGAGGCCCCGGCGATCCATCCCCACCCGATCTCCCCCGCCTTCCGCACGAAGCCCGAGCGGCAGGCGGCGTGGCAGACCCTGCTGGCCTCCCTCGATCCCGCCCTCCCCCTCCGTTCCACGGCGGCCCTCACCCCTCGGAACGGCCCGGAGGGAACCGGGGCGGTCCTCCTCCCCCCCGCTCCCGGCCTCGCCTTCACCGCCTCGACAGCCTGGAGTTTCCTTCAGGCCCTGAAGGAACGCGGAGAACCCGGGCACGGCCCCTTCCACCTCCTCGTCCCGGGAACGAATACCGCCGTCAGCGCTGTTTCCTTCCTCTAGTTCGTCCACCTGACCTCAGCTTGATTTGCTTCCTCCGGGATGCTTGCTAGACTGTTCCCATTCCGCCCATGCAACCCGTCAGCCTTGAACAGATCCGCACCATGCTCGTCGAAAACTGCATGTTGAAAGTCGACCCCTCCACCATCGAGGAGGACACCCCCCTCCTCGGGCCCGACGGCCTGGGGCTCGACTCCCTCGACGCCCTCCAGCTGACCGTCGCCATCGAGGCCGCCTTCCAGACGCCGATCAAGGACCCCGCCCTCGCGAAGCAGATCCTCCAGACGCCGGGCACCATCCGGCATTGGGTCGAGCGGCAACAGGCCCTCTCCTCGTGAGTTCCGCTTCCGCCGCCCCCTCGCCAGCCCCCGCCCACTGGGACCTCGTCGTCATCGGCGGCGGCCCCGCCGGGAGCACCGCCGCGGCCCTCCTCGCAGCGGCGGGGAAGAAAGTCCTCGTCCTGGAGCGGGAAGCCTTCCCCCGGTTCCACATCGGCGAATCGCTCCTCCCCTACGGGAACGACGTCCTGAAGGAACTCGGCCTCTGGGAAAAACTCCATGCCGGGGGCTTCATGCCAAAGTACGGGGCCGAGTTCACCCTCGGCAACGCGGCGGGCATCCAGCGTTTCCTCTTCCGCCGGAACCTCGCCCCCGAATACGGCCAGACCTTCCAGGTGGAACGGGCGAAGTTCGACCACCTCCTCCTCCAAAACGCCGAGGAAAAGGGAGCCGTCGTCCTCCAGCAGTCGAAGGTCACCTCCCTCGCCACGACCGAGTCCGGGGCCACCGTCACCTACGAGCGGGAGGGAGCCTCCGCCACCGTCACCGCCTCCTGGCTCCTCGACGCCAGCGGACGGACCGCCCTCCTCGGCAACGCGCTGAAGCTCCCGAAGGACGACCTCGGCATGCGGAAGAAGATCGCCGTCTTCTCCCACTTCAAGGGCGTCTACCGCAACGAGGGCGAGGCCGCGGGCCACATCACCATCGTCCGCCTCGAGGACGCCTGGTGCTGGTTCATTCCCCTCGACGCGGAGAAAACCTCGGTCGGCCTCGTCCAATACCTCGACGCCTTCAAGGCCGCGGGCCGGACGCCCGAGGAGAGCTTCCATCACGCCGTCTCCGCCCACACCGAACTCCGCTTCCGGCTGAAGGACGCCGCGCGGCTCCGCGACTTCCATACCGAGGGGGAATACACCTTCCGCTTCGACCGCGCCGCCGGGCCCCGCTGGCTCCTGGCGGG
This sequence comes from Verrucomicrobium sp. GAS474, assembly GCF_900105685.1. NCBI lineage: Bacteria > Pseudomonadati > Verrucomicrobiota > Verrucomicrobiia > Verrucomicrobiales > Verrucomicrobiaceae > Verrucomicrobium > Verrucomicrobium sp. GAS474. The sequence goes on along the minus strand of NZ_LT629781.1, from coordinate 1,973,506 downwards.
CGACGCGGCGGGATTCATCGACCCGATCTTCTCCTCCGGCGTCATGGTCGCCCTCCGCTCCAGCCAGCTCGCCGCCAAGGCGATCCTGAAAGCCGATGCCGATGCCGTCCCGCGCGGGCTCACCGGCGGCGAGCAGCGCCGCTACACCCGCGAGGTGAAGAAGATGACCACCACCTTCCTGAACATGATCCGCATGTTCTACGACCGCTCCTCCTTCGAGGTCTTCATGGCCCCCCGCGCCCCCGCCGGGCTCCTCCGCGCCGTCCTCCACCTCGTCGCCGGGGACACGAACCTCTCGTGGCCGATCCGCTGGCGCGTCCGGGCCTTCTACGCCCTCTGCCGCCTCCAGCGGCACCGGGCCATCGCCCCGCGCCTCACCCTACTCGACGGCCGCGCCGCGGAAAAAGAGGGCGCATGAGCTCCCACCGGATGGAGTTCACCTACAACACCGGCTGGTTCCGGCTGGCGAACACGGTCTCCCGCCTCTTCCCCCGCCGCCTCCTCCGGCCCCTCGCCGCCCTCTGGGGCCTCCTCTTCGCCTGGAGCCACCCGAAGAAGGCCGCCCTCCTCCAGCGGAACCTCGACCTCCTCGGCGCCACCCCCCGGCCCAACCCGACGCGGACCTACATGGAATTCGCCCGCGTCATGGTCGATTACTTCTATGCCGGGGCCCATCCCCTGCCGCAGGCCATCGGGCTGGTCGAGGAGCGCCTCGGGATCGAGCACCTCCGGGCCGTCCATGCCAGCGGCCGGGGCGCCCTCCTCCTCACCCCCCACTTCAGCTTCTTCGAGCTCGGCGGCCTCATCATGCGGGACCTCGGCTACCCCATGACCGCCCTCACCCTGCCCGAGCCCTCGCCCGAGTTCACCGCCTGGCGCGCCGCCTACCGCCGCCGCTGGGGCGTGGAAACCCTCGTCGTCAGCGCCGACCCCTTCCAGTTCATCGAGATCAAGAAACAGATCGAGGCCGGGCAATTCGTCGCCGCCCTCTTCGACCGCCCCCACCCCACGCAGAGCTTCGCCGCGCAGCTCCCGGGCGGGGCCCTCCCCTGCTCCAGCGGCATCCTCCTCCTCGCCCTGCTCGCGAAGTGCCCCGTCATCCCCGTCACCGTCGTCGCGAAGCCGAACGGCCGCTACCGCCTCGAAGCTCATCCCCCCATCATCGTCGAGCGGCGGGGCTCCTCCGCCGAGACCCTCCGCCACTACACCCAGGTCCTCGCCGACGCCCTCCTCCCCACCCTCTCGCGGCATCCCGAGCAGTGGTTCCAATTCGCCTCCCTCGAAGCCGTTTCCCCCGCCGCGCCGACCGACGAAGCCACCCCATGAACCTCCCCCCCCTCACCCCCCACGGCCCCGACTTCTCCTTCATCGACGCCGTCGAGCAGATCGAGAACGACGGGGAGACGCGCCGCATCCGGGCGAAGAAATGGCTCGACCCGCAGCTCCCCTTCTTCGCCGACCACTTCCCCGGCGCCCCCCTCATGCCCGGCGTCCTCCTCATCGAGAGCGGAGCCCAGGCGGCGGGCATCCTGTGGGGCGACCTCCTCGCCCTGGAGAGCCAGGCCCGCTTCAGCCTCGCCCAGGTCGTCAGCTTCAAGATCCAGCGCCCCGTCCTCCCCGGCCAGACGATCCTCGTCCACGCCCGCCTCGAACGGGACTTCGGCCCCCTCGCCCAGTTCGCCGTCGAGATCGCGGAAGGCGATGCCGTCGTCGCCTCGGGGAAGATCATCCTCGCCCGCTAAAGAATAAGAAGAAGCGGAAGTTGGCGACCCCCAGGGGAGGCAGGACCTATTGCCTGCGCAGGAGGCGGAGCTCGCCTTGCAGGCGATCCAACTCCCGCCACAAGCCGCAGATCATCCGCAAGGTCCTCCGACTCACGCCGTGATGGAGGCGGTAATGCTCGAAGCGGCGCAACTCGTAGAGCGCGTCATCGTCGAAGACCGGCTCCGCCCCGGTTCCCTTCCAGCGGTCGCCGAAGAGGCCGAGCCGACAATAGTGCCGCAACATCTCGGGATGCACGCCCCCGAGGCGGGCGGCGGTTTCGAGCGAGTAGGAGGCGGGCTGCGCCTCCCCCACCCAGACCAGGGCGAGGGAATGGCTTTCGCGGGATGTCGGCTGATTCATATTTTTCCTTCGGGTTGGGTGCGGGGGATTTCCGCCTTCGTCCGTAATTGCTCCCAGAGAATCCGTTCCTCGGGCGAAACCGTCTCCGGCATGCGGATCCGCGCGACCGCATAGAGGTCGCCACGAAGGCCTCCCTCCTTGGGCAGCCCGATTCCCCGCAGCCGTAACCGACTTCCCGGGGCGGTCCCCGGGGGGACGCGGAGCGAGGTCGCGCCATCGAGCGTCGGAATCGTCGCCTGCACGCCTAGAACCGCATCCCACGGCGCGAGGTCGAGATCGCATTGGAGATCGGCCCCGCCCTCCTCCCCTGCTCCGTTCATCCGAAAATCGGGATGCCGCGCCAGGCGGACCCGGAGAAAAAGATCGCCCGCAGGACCCGCGCCACTGCCGCCTCCCCCTTGCCCGGCCAGGCGGATTCGCTGGCCTTCGCGCACCCCGGAAGGGATCCGCACCTGATAGCTGTCGACCCGATCGGCCACGCCCGGGCTTCCCGGTCGGCGCAGCGTCACCTGGCGCACCGATCCTCGCAAGACTTCCTCGAGCGTGACCAGGAGATCGGCCTCGACGTCGTGGCCCCGAGCAGCCATCCCGGCCCCTCCGCCAGGGCCGTACGCCGTCGAGTGCCGGGGGGTGCCGTAGCCGTCGCGCCCGCCGCCGAACATCGACTCGAAGAAATCGCTGAATCCCGTCCCGCCGAATTCGAAATCCGACGCCGCGGCCGAACCGCGCGCTCCCCCACGGGACGAGGGCTCCGGTCCCGCCTCCGCCTGCCCATTCTCGCCCAACTCATCGTAACGACGCCGCTTCTCGGGATCGCCCAGGACTTCATATGCCTCGTTGATTTCCTTGAACCTGGCCTCGCCCGCGGCCTTGTTCTTGGCGACATCGGGGTGGTGAATGCGGGCCAGCTTGCGGAACGCCTTCTTGATTTCCTCCGCCGAAGCCGAGCGTGGCACCTCCAGCTTCTCGTAGTAGTTTTGGAATTGGATGGCCATGCGATTACTTCCTCCCGAGCGCCGTTCGACCCTCGACCCCGATGGGCCGGGCCATTTCGGATCGAGGGTGTCCTCCGATCCTTCTACGGAAGCAGTATGGGAACCCCTTCCGGGGAAACCATGGGGTCTTCACCCCACGCCCGACGCCAGTAGGGTAAGACCCCATAGCCGCTTCCCGTCCGGCCCCTTACTCTTCCTCCATGAATTTCAGAGTCGTCGGCCCGATGGCCCAACCGGCTCGATTCGCGCCCCATCGGCGGACGGCGCCCGCCCCTTTGAAAGGATCATCATTATGTTAGGCACCGTTCTGCTCGTCGTTCTCATCCTCATGCTGCTCGGCGCCCTGCCGACCTGGCCGCACAGCCGCAGCTGGGGCTACTACCCGAGCGGCGGACTCGGCCTGATCGTCGTGATCCTGCTCCTCCTGTTCCTCCTCGGAAAAATCTGACCATCGAATCTTCAGACCTTCGTCCAACCCCGCCTCCCGCCCTTCAAACCCATCCCATGACCACGCCTCCCGCCCCCCTCGATCTTTCCAAAACCGCCCCCCGCAGCCCGCGCGTCCGCATCGCCGGATTCGCCCTCGCCCTCCGCTCCGCCGACAAGTGCCGCTCCGCCCTCGCCGGAACCCCGGGCGAATACCATTACGACTGCCCCCTCGACAAGATGCTCTTCGCCTTCAAGGGGATCACCGGCGACCAGTTCAAGGCCGCCGTCCACGCCCCGCGGAACGACGAGGAGATCGGCCTCTGGCTGACCACCAACGGGATCTCCAAGACGCCCCTGGAAACCGCGGCCTGGTCCGATTCGATGGAAAACGCCCGCCCGATCGAGAACCCCGAGCGGCGGGCCGACTTCATCGCGAACTGCGGCAAGGTCGGGATCAACCCCGAGACGAGCACCCTCTTCGACTGGCTCGAGGCCGATGACATCGCCACCTTCCGCCCCAAGGCCGAACACACCCGCCTGATCTTCAATCCGTGAACAGCGACACCGCCGCCCCGCCCTCCCCGCAGGAAGCCTCCCGCGAGGCACGCTTCCTGGCGCTCCAGAAGGCCTCCGAAGAAAACAGGAACGCCCGGCAGAAGACCGTCTCCCGGGCACAATCGACCGTCTCCGCTTGAGCACCCGCCGCCCCAAGGCCTCCGACGCCGCGCCGCCCGACATGACGGTGCGCGTCGGATGCCGCCTCGTTTACGAAGCGCCGCTGCCGACGCCCATCCTCCTCCTCATCCGCCCCCGCCTCGAGCGCCCCCACCGCATCCTTCGGGAAAAGCTGTCGATCCCCTCCGTCCGAAAATCGGACGCCGCCCGCGATGCGAACGGGAACATCACCCATCGCTGGACGCTGCCGCCAGGCCGGACCACCATCGTCCATGACGCCCTGGTCGAGATCTCCTCCCGGCCCGATAATTTCGAGCCGAAGACCCATTCGGTTCCCGTCGCGGAGCTCTCGCTCGACATCCTGCGCTACACCCTGCCGAGCCGCTACTGCGACTCCGACAAGATGCTCCGCTTCGCCGCCACCCAGTTCGGCCACCTCATCAACGGGATCGACCGGGTCATCGCCATCTGCAACTGGACCCACCGGAACATCCGCTACGTCACCTGCTCCGGCCGCCCCGATCTTTCGGCCTCCGAGGTGATGGCCCGCGGCTACGGCGTGTGCCGGGATTTCGCCCACGTGGCCATCGCCCTCTGCCGGGCCGTGAACCTGCCCGCCCGCTACGTCTCGGGACACATGCCCGACATCGGCTTTCGCGATGCCGGAGGAGCCATGGATTTCCACGCCTATTTCGAGGTCTACCTCGAACACCAATGGCGGCCCTTCGACGCCCGCTTCAACATCCCCCGCATCGGGCGGATCAAGATCTCCCACGGCCTCGACGCCGTCGACGGCTCCTTCGCGACCACCTACGGGGAAGCCCAGCTCACCTTCTTCGAGGTCTGGGCCTACCAGGTCAAGCCGGGGACCGTTTCCCTCGGCGACCCGATCGATCTCTCCAAGCGGCTCGACGGCACCCCCCGGATCCGTTTCCGCTAGAGCCCCCATGCAACTGCACATCCATCATCGGACGACCTACCAGTACGCCTCCCCGGTCGCCTTCGGCCCCCACAGGCTCCTGGTGCGGCCCCGGGAAAGCCACGGCCTCCGCATCGTGAAGAGCTCCATCCGCCTCTCCCCCTCCCACCGCTTCCGATGGATGCGCGACCCCCAGGAGAACAACGTCGGCCTCGTCGACTTCACCCAATCCTCGACCGAGCTGGTGGTCGACAGCGAATGCACCGTCGATTCCGCCGACCGGAATCCCTTCGACTTCGTCATCCCGCCCGAGGCCGTCGAATACCCCTTCTCCTACGAGCCCGAACTCCTCGCGGAACTCCTCCCGCTCTCCCTCAACCTCTACGCGCGGGACGGGAATCGGATCGGACGATGGCTTCATCCCTTCTGGCACCCCGGAAAAAGAACGGAGACCCTCCCCCTCCTCCAGCGGATCAACACGGCCATCTTCACCACCTTCACCTACCGGCGGCGGATGGAGAAAGGAGTCCAATCCCCGGCGGAGACCATCGAAAACAACAGCGGATCGTGCCGCGATTTCGCCACCCTCTTCGTCGAGACCTGCCGCTTCCTCGGCCTGGCCGCCCGGTTCGTCAGCGGCTACATGCACTCCGCCGAAATCGAGGGCCGGATGTCGATGCACGGATGGGCCGAGGTCTACCTTCCCGGCGCGGGATGGATCGGCTTCGACCCCAGCTGGGGCCTCCTCGCCTCGGCCCAATACGTCCCCGTCGCCGTCTCCCGGCATCCCGAGCACGTCCCGCCCATCTCCGGCACCTACTTCGGAACCCAGCGCGATTTCGTGAGATCGACCGTCGACCTCTACGTCACCGAAATCGCCTCCCCCTCCCCGCTCTCTTTTTGAAGGTGCGGTCATCGTCCGCCAGCGACAGGAAGAGGGACCGCGAAAGATCGCGGCGGCTGATTAATCTGCAATCGCCTAGTCTTGCGAGAGGAAACTTATTCGTTGCGATAAGGAAGCGGAGGATCGCTCTAGAATAGACAGGGAGGGACTGCCTGCGCGTTAGCGCAACTCTTCGTAAAGGGGAGAATATCTTCTTCGATGGGTGGATTGGGGGACAAAGGAAGAGGTTCAAGAATGGGTCTCAAAATTTCTCGTTACTCCCGAGAATGCACTCACCTTTATTCGATGCTTTGCTGGTAGAGTAAGATGGGCAGACGGTCGCGAGGAGCCGTTGCTTTTCGGCGAATCTATTGATGGCTTCTATCCTATCGAGACCATTGACTCTCTTCTCTCTCAAGTTCCCGACTCTGACCTGACCGATTGGGATCGAAGCCAAAAGAAACTTCTAGCTTTTGCAGTCTCCCAGAAATCCGCGGGACTTCCCTATTCTCAGATTCAGCTACGAGACTTAGATCGCCCTTAACTTACTCCGTCCGCGGAATATCGAAGGCGAGGATGGTGACATGCAACGTCTTCGACGGGTCGTCCTTGTGCCGGAGCCGATAGCGAAACCGTGTGCTCCCTTGTTTCCCTTCATTCTTCACAAAATTGGGGTGTGCCTCGACCACTCCCTCAATACTCGCCAGCACCTTGCTAAAGTCTTTGTTCCGGTTAAAGAGAAGGATTGCCGCCTTTGAATCCCGCCAAACCAAATAGCCGAGAAGCTGGTCGATGGTCTCGGTCAACTGCTGTGGGCCACCCCAGAACTTGCACTCCGCAATGAAGACATTTCTGTCGTTCTCCCTGATCAAAATGTCGGTCTTTCCCGCGCCGTTGAATGTTTCACCAGAAGCACGCCCCTCATAATGGCTATTGAGAGCAACCAGAAAGTGACTTCTCAACGTCTCCTCCCCGATATTTTGAAAATCACGCGGACTCCGTTCCATCACATGCACCATGCTTTCGATGACCCCGAGAATGTGCTGGTAGATATTTTCGTCGATGGCGGGTTCGGGCTTGAAGGCGGCACTAGAAGACGGAGGCAGAGTGGGAGCGATCTTCTTTTTCACCGCGGGAACAGTGTAAGTCGGTGTGGCTCCTTGTCTCGGCTTCATTGGGAGACCTAGGCTTGCTGCGACATTCTGGGCCGCGAGTAATTTCTTTCTTCGTCTCTCGATGATTTCCCGGGCAATGCCTTCAATCTGAGCAGCGTATTCTTTGAAGTTATCAGCCAAAATCGCGAGATTCTGACGCACAGAAGCGATCCAGTTTTGGTATTCGCTTCTTACCTCTTCGGGTCGCAAACCGACTCCTTCTCTGTAGAAGAAAATAATGCCGTCCTTCACTGCTCCATGTGGAGGATTGAAGGAAAAAGGATTGGGCCGAATATTGAATACGCTAGAGTCTCCTGTGAAGGGAACCTCGATAGTGAAGGAGTCGCCCATTACACGGGTATTCCCTCGAAACGAAAAGCGATGATCTCCTGAGAGATCTACCCTCACTTCTTGAGGCTCGTGAACCTGAACCGCAGCTTCGTTCAGCACGGGTACATCGACCGAAAAACGATCGACAAAGTATTTTACCAACGCCTCGACATCGGTATTCAGTAGTCGATTGCCCTCAATCTGATCTACTTCCGTCTGAATAGCATCACGAAGATTAGGGATGCCCCCATGTTGGATCGTGAAAAGCGCCCTCGTACTGATACTCATGCGTCTGTGTAGTGGGTCGTTCCCCGTTGAATTTCCTCAACGGAAACTCTGCCATGATTAAGGAGTGCGCCACTTGTCCCGGCCACCCGCCTTCGTATCGCGCACCCGCTCGACGTGGATCGCGGCACCCGGATTAAGCTGGCCCGCTTTCGCGATTGCCGCGGCCTGGGTCGGAGCAACGGCACTCGCCCGTTCCGAGTTCGGTTTTCTCACTGCATAGTCGCCCTGAGGGCGCCTCTCAACATACAAGGGTTTATCGGCCATAATAGGCCACAGAATATCACAACCAGTGGTATAGTCAAATCAACTTAAGCACAACATTTGGTATGTAGACTTTTAGAAAATGTTGGTAGTCTTCTGGTATGCAGCCTCTGTGGCCAGATTCTCTCTCCCTTGTCTCTCTGGCTGTACAGGGGATGGAGGAAGCCTACTCGCTCAGAAAGCAGGATATCTGCTCCATTGTTCGTTCTGACTGCATTCTCGTTCTCGATACCCACCGACCTGAAGCTCCCTCTGGGCGGGAACGATGGCAGGTTGTTCTCGCCTTCCCTTCCCCCGACCTTGCCCTGGCTGCCGAAGCTGTTCTACATGCCAGCCAGGAGCCTGAAATCGATCTTCTGTGGATTCAGGGAATGGTCTCGCTGGTTGAAAACGAGGTTGAGGCATGGGGTGAAGCGGATGCCCTCTTTGAGCATATCGTCGGATCGCGTCCCAAGGAACGTCTGAGCAAGCCAGGATCTACTCCGGCGCTCTTCTATCTTCTTTAGATTCCTGCTGTCGCCTTTACGTTGTAAGAGCAACAGCACGGCGATTTTCGCATGGAATCAGCGACACGGAGCTTCGGCGAATTTGTCTAAACGGCTGAAGTTCAGCGGCCTGTCGCTGAATCGATTTAAGCAAACCGGGTGTTTGTCGCCGGTTCCGATGCAAAAGCTGTCGCTGGATCAGCGATCGCCAACACCCCGGCTTTTTGGGACGCCCTGTCCTGGCGGGACGGAGTCCCGCTGCGGACAGGGAGGGATTCGAACCCCCGGTCCCCGTGAAGGGACGCCTGATTTCGAGTCAGGTACAATCGACCACTCTGCCACCTGTCCTGGGCTTGCGGGAGGGCAAGGATAGAACAAAGAAGGGACGGGGAGGAAGTCTTTTCCTTCACTCTTTTTCGGCTCCCCCCGCTCCGCTTGCTCCTTTGGGGCGTTGCCGCTAGGTTTTCCCTGTGACCGATCATCCCGAACCCATGGTGGTTTATTTCGACGGCGTTTGCTCTCTCTGCAATGCCTTCGTCGATTTCGCCATCCGGCGGGACACGGGGCGGCGCCTCCGTTACGCCTCGCAGCAGGGGCAGGCCTTCGCGGCCCTGAAGGCCCGCCATCCGGGGCTCACGGCGGGGACGGAGACGGTGGTGGCGGCGGAGCCCCGGCCCGACGGGACGGAGCGCCTTTACCTCGAGTCGGACGCGACCTTCGCGGTCCTGGCCCGGCTGCCGGGGGGGTGGGGGTGGCTCCGCTATGGGCGGCTCGTTCCCCGGCCGATCCGCAACTTCTTCTACCGCCTGATCGCCCGCCACCGTTACCGCCTGTTCGGGAAACGGGAGACGTGCCGCCTCCCCTCCCCGGAGGAACGGGCGCTTTTTCTCGACTAGTCACCAGGGTACCGCTTAGAAGGGGGGCGTTATGTCCAATTCCCCCGCCCCGTCTGTCGATAAGCTCCAGGAAATCTTCCGCCTCCAGGAGGCGCTGAACAAGCGGATCGGCGTCGACACGACCGCGATGAGCGAGGAGGAGAAGACGAAGTGGATCCTGAATTACACCCGCGCGATGAGCCAGGAGATGGCGGAGCTGATCGACAGCGTCCCGTGGAAGTGGTGGGCGAAGTACCAGAAGTTCGACGAACAGAATGCCCGGGTCGAGATCGTCGACCTCTTCCACTTCCTCGTCTCGATGGCGCAGGTGCTGGGGATGACGGCCGACGATATCTTCGCCGCCTACCAGCAGAAGCACGAGGTGAACCTGAAGCGCCAGGAATCGGGCTACGCGGTGAAGGATCACAACGACTCGAAGCACATCTGAGCGATTTCCCCAAAGAGGCCTGAAAAAGAGGCTTAAAAGTGTCCTCTTTGCTTTTCCGGGCTTTCCTGTAATACCAATAGCCGTCATGGATACTCACTCCTTTCTCCTGATCCTCGGCGCGCTCCTCGGGGCGGGGGCCGTGGTCCTCGTGGGGCTGGTCCTGCGGAAGCTGGAGAAGATCCGGGAGGAGGTCACCTCGGCCCGGACCCGCTCGATCCCACTGCTCCAGCAGACGGTGACGCTGAACCAGACGCTGATCGCCGAGATCCGCTCCCTGCGGATGGAGATGCAGCAGGACTGGGCGCAGTCCCTCCCGGACGATTCGGTCTCGACCCGCACCTCGGTCGGCGAGTTCAAGGAGAGGAAGATCCTGATCCTCGACGACGATCCCTCCACCTGCAGCATGCTCTCGACGATGCTGCAGCGGCTGGGCCACCGCGCGGTGGTCACCCGCCGGGGGAACGACGCGGTGACGGCCTGGCGGCGGGCCGTCGAGACGGGCGACCCCTTCGACATCGCGATCTTCGACCTCATCATCCCCGGCAGCATCGGCGGCCGGGACGTCTGGCAGCAGTTGCGGATCGCCGGGGAACGGCACCTGAAGGTCGTCGCCTGCAGCGGCTACATCGACGACACGATCCACGCGGAACTCATCGCCGAGGGCTTCTCCCACATCCTCTCGAAGCCCTTCCAGCTCCAGAGCCTCGGCGAGATGATCCGGCAGCTTTGAGAGAATGCTGCCCTAGAAAGCTGTTAAAGCTGTTTGCCCCGGCCCGGTCGGCGCGTTAATCTTTCCCCGCCTTGAACGTTTTCGTCTTCCATCTCGGTGCCATGGTCCTCGGGCTGATCCGTGCCACGGGGGAGATCTGCTTCCTCCTGGCCGACCTCGTGAAGACCCTCTTCACCCGGCCCCTCCGGTGGCGGCAGTTCCTCCGGCAGATGTATTTCACCGGCCTCCGCTCGCAGACGATCATCCTCGTCACGGGCGGCTTCAGCGGGGCGGTCTTCACGGCCCAGATCCTCTTCCGCTTCCGGGAGATGGGGATGTCGACGGCCACCGGCCCCGTCGTCGCCGTGGCGATGTGCCGGGAACTCGGCCCCGTCCTCTGCGCCCTGATGCTGGCGGGCCGCGTCGGCTCCTCCATCGCGGCGGAGCTCTCCACCATGCGCCTCACGGAGCAGCTCGACGCCCTCCGCGCCCTCGCCGTCCCGCCGACGGAATACCTCCTCATCCCCCGCTTCCTCGCCGTCACCCTCTCCACCCCGATCCTCGTCGGCCTCTCGATGGCCGTCGGCATCGCGGCCAGCTGGGTCGTCGCCGTCATGATCATGGACATCGACGGGGCCTACTACATCGCCCACATGACGCAGTACATGGAGCCGAAGGACGTTGCCATCGGCCTGATCAAGGCCTGCTTCTTCGGCCTCATCATCGCCCTGGTCGGCATCTACAAGGGCCTCAACGCGGGCCACGGCGCCGAGGGCGTCGGCCAGGCGACGACGAACGCCGCCGTCCACGCCTCGCTGATCGTCCTGGTCTCGAACTTCTTCTTCAGCTTCCTCCTCAACGCGATCTTCCCCGCCTAAATCGCCGATGATCCAGGTCAAACAACTCCGCAAAAGCATCTCCGGCCAGGAGATCCTCAAGGGCGTCGACCTCGAGATCCGGACCGGGGAGATCCTCGTCGTCATCGGCCGGAGCGGCGGCGGGAAGAGCGTCCTCCTGAAGCACCTCCTCGGCCTCATGCTCCCCGACGCGGGCGAGGTCTGGTACGACGGGACGAACCTCACCGAGCTCGACGAGCCGGAGCTCCTCCCCCTCCGCCGCGAGATGGGGATGGTCTTCCAGAACGGCGCCCTCTTCGACTCGATGACCGTCGGGGAGAACATCGCCTTCCCCCTCGTCGAGCGGGAACACCTCACCCAGGCCGAGCTCCAATGCCGGGTCGACCGGGCGCTGGAACTCGTCGGCCTCGCCGGCCACGGGGACAAGATGCCCTCCGACCTCAGCGGCGGCATGCGGAAGCGGGCCGCCCTCGCCCGCGCCGCCATCGGGAAGCCGAAGATCATGTTCTACGACGAGCCGACCGCCGGCCTCGACCCGATCCTCTCCGACAGCATCAGCAAGCTCATCTCCCGCCTCTCCCGCGACCTCTCGATGACGGCCATCGTCGTCACCCACGACATGGCGAGCGCCTGCCAGATCGCCGACCGGATCGCCATGCTCCACGAGGGGAAGATCTACGCCCTCGTCACCCCCGCCGAGCTCCAGGCTTCGACCGATCCCGTCCTCCACGACTTCCTCCACGGCATCTCCAAGGGGGATATCCTCTGATCTCCCGCCCCGTTCCCCTTAAAGTTTTCCAAAATCCCTCCTCCTGCCCCTTTCGGAAACGTCTCCACGCCAGCGAAAAACGCATTGACCTCCGCGAAACGCCCCTGCCTACTTGATATCGTCCCATGGCCTCCACCGCCTCCAGCCTCCGCCGCGACACCAACCTTGAGACCAAGGTCGGCCTCTTCGTCCTCATCGGCCTCGTCCTGATCGCCGCCCTGATGATCTTCTTCGGGCGCGTCGGCGAGAAATGGGCGAATACCTACGGCGTGACCGTCAACTTCCCCAACGCCAGCGGCCTCATCAAGGGCGCCTCGGTCAACTTCGCCGGGGCCCCCGTCGGCCGCGTCAGCTCCGCCCCGCAGGCCCTCGACGACGGCAGCGGCGTCCAGGTGCAGCTCCGCCTCCTCAGCAAGGCGAAGGTCCGCTCCGACGCCACCTTCCGCATCGCCGAGGTCGGCCTGATGGGGGACCGCAACGTCGCCATCGAGCCGGTCTACGACTCGAAGGCCCCCTTCCTCAACGACGGCGACACCGTCCAGGGCAAGACCACCTCCGACCTCTCCAACCTCGCCTCCGCCGCCCAGCCGATCCTGGCCCAGATGCAGCAGATCACCGACAAGTTCAACCGCGAGGTGATGACCCCGGAGACCACTGCCGACCTCCGCGCCTCGATCAAGCAGCTCCGCTCCGTCCTCACCCGGACCGACGCCCTCCTCGCCGAGGCCCAGAACGGCAAGGGGACCCTCGGCGTCATGCTGAAGGACCCGAAGACCGCCAACGACTTCAAGGCCTTCGTCACCAACCTCCGCAAAAAGGGGATCCTCTTCTACTCCGACGTCGCCGCGAAGGACGACGACGGGCAACGGGATAAAAACCGATGAGCGCCACGCTGGGAGTCGTCCTCGCCGCCGCCGGATCGAGCCGCCGCCTCGGCTTCGACAAGCTCTTCACCCCTGTCCTGGGCAAGACGGTCTTCCAGTTCACCCTCGACGGCCTCCTCGCCTCCCCCGACGTCGCCCACATCGTCATCGCCACCTCGGAGGGGAACGTCTCCGTCGTCCAGGGGCTCCTCCCCGCCTCGGCCGCGAAGCCGATCTCCGTCGTCGTCGGCGGGGCCGAGCGGCAGGACTCGGTCATGGAAGGGCTGAAGGCCCTCGATCCCGCCCTGGAATATGTCCTGATCCAGGACGCGGCCCGTCCCTTCGTCTCCCCCGGGATCATCTCCGCCGTCCTCGCCGCCGCGCGGGAACACGGGGCCGCCGTCTGCGGCCATCCGTCGAACGACACCCTGAAGGTCATCGGCGAGGGGAGCACCGGGGCCGACCTCGAGATCGCGGCCGTCGAGCACACCGTCGACCGGAGCCGCGTCTGGGCCGTCCAGACGCCGCAGATCTTCCGCCGCACCCTCCTCGTCGAGGCCTACGCCCATGTCGCCGCCCAGGGCGGCCTCGTGACCGACGACACCGCCGCCGTCGAGGCGCTGGGGCAGCCCGTCGTCATCGTCAAGACCGACGCCTTCAACGGCAAGATCACCCGCCGCGCCGATTGGGAGATCGCCATCCGCAAGCTCTTCCCCTTCTCCGACGACGTCCAGGTCGGCTCCGACATGCGGAAGCTGATCCACGACTTCAACAACCAGCTCACCTCCCTCATGGGCTTCGCCTACCTGCTCGATTGCGACTGCCCCGAGGACTCCCCGATGAAGAGCAGCATCACCGCCATCAACGAGGCGGTGACGAAGTGCCACGAGATCTCGATCGCCCTCCAGAAGAAAGTCCGTGATTTCCACAACCAGAAGGTCGCCTTCAATCAGGTGATGGACGATCCGCAGCCGCCTGCTCCGGTTGTCCCTCCGGCCTCTTCCGTGGCCCCGGTCTCCCCGCTTTCTCCCCTCGGCGGCGGCGCGGCGGCGGCTTCTCCCATGTCCCCGGTCAGCCCCGCTCCGGCGATTTCTCCCCTCGGCTCGCCGATTTCCCCGGTCGCCGCCGTCTCCCCCCTTGCTCCGGCCTCGCCGGTGAATCCCGTCCCCCCCGCCAGCCCCATCGATCCGGCGGTCCCGGGAGCGTCGCCTTCGCCAATCTCCCCGCTGATCCAGCCGCCGCCCCCCGCGGCCTGATCATCGTCAGGGCTTGCGTTCGCTGAGAACGTAAAGCCGCATGCCGCGCTCCTCCCCCGCGAAGCGGTAGTGCGCCTCCACATGGCGGGCCAGTTCGGGAAAGGAACCGATGCCTTCGCTCTCCCGGTCGAAGAAGAACGGGGAATCGTCGCCGATCGCCTCGACGAAGAACCGGGGCCGGTTCTCCCGGAGTCCCGCCAGGAAACGGGCGCGGTACCATTCCCTCATCGGGTTCGGCTTGATCGCCATGTCGGTCGCCGGCTCGCAGGTGCCGAGGGGGAGCCCGGCCTCGACCGCGATTTCGGGCGACCAGCCCCAGATCGCCACCCGGTCCCCGCTCCGCGCCAGCTCCCGCACTTGCCGGGCCAACGGCGGCGGCGGCAGCTCCCGGTCCCCGGCCATCCGTCCGAGATACTCCGTGTGATAGCGGGAGAAAAAGGCGAGCGGCAACACCACGCCGAGGCAGAGCGCCTGCCGCCATTCCAAGCCGCCGCCGCCCAAGGCCACGAGCGCCGCCAGGATTCCGGCCAAGATCAGGAAATGGGAAAAGTGGGGCAGCCCGATCACCACCCCGGCATAAAGCCCCAGCCCGATCGACGCCAACGTCCCCCTGCGCCGCCAGCCCCAGGCCCATGCCCCGGCCACGGCGAGCAACACGCCGCAACCGAGCGCCGTCGAAGACCCGCTCGTCGCCCCCACTTCATCCCCTCCCGTCCGGGCGAGGGAGAACGCCATCGCGATCCCCCAGGCGATCCAGCCGCATGCCGCCCACCGCCCGATGTCCGACAGCCGCGCCCCCTTCTCCACCCCCCGGCAGACCGCCGCCCAGGCGAGGCCGATGGCGGGGAAAAGGAGGAGCGCGTAATGAAAATAAGGCCGTCCCGACATCGCCACCGCCAGGAAGGAAAAACCGAGGAACCCTCCCAGCCACGCCAGCCAACCCCAGCGGTTCTCCCCCATCCGCTTCCACGTCGGGACGAGCGCGCACGAAAAGAGGACGCCGACGAAGACCGAAAGGAGGGGAAGCGGCAGCTTCGGATTGAAAAAGAAGAGGAGGCCCGTCCGCAGCCGCCCGGCCCAGTCCTGCCGTTCCCCGACATAGGCATAGGCCCAGACGACGTACTCCCGCCAGAACGTCCCCACCCGGCCGCACGCCCACAGCGGAATGAGGAAGAGGAGCAACGGCACGCACGAGGCGGCGGCGAGGGAGAGCGCCCGCTTCCAGCCGCCGCCCCTCCACGCCAAGACCACTCCCGTCCCGCCCAGGAAGAGGGCGACGGGGACCCCCTGGAGCTTCACGAACGGGACCGCGCCGAGCACCACCCCGAGCCCGACCGTCGCGATCCCCGCCACCTTCTCCCCCCCGCGCCAGAGGATCGCCAGGAGCCACAGCGCCATCCCGAAGAGGGGAAGGAAGAGATGCTCGCTCGAGTAAAAGGCGAAGAAGATCCGGGAGTTGAGCGCGAAGAGGGCGAGGAACGGGAGGACCGCGACGCCCGCCGTCCGCGCCCCGAAGAGACGGCGCGACGCCAGCCACAGGCAGAGAATGAACATCCCCGCGTCGAAAAGCGCCGTCACCCGGGCCGTCGCGTAATTCAACGGGAAAAGCGGCTTCCCCAGCGGGGCGGTCCAGAGGAGCTGCAAGGGGATCAGCGGCCCGCCGGAGTAACCGTCGATCTCCCGCCACGGCACCGCGTGGGGCACGTCCCGATAGGTCAGCGCCTCGGCGAGGAAGACCGCCTCGTCGGTGTTGATCGGCTTCGGGTAAAGGACGGTCGGATACTGGAATGCGGCGAGGGTGAGGAAGAGAAAGAGGACGAACAGGACCGGCTCCACCTGTCCCTCTTTCCTCGAAGAAAAGAACGGGCGGAGGGCCAGCGCCGAGGCTGCCCCCATCGCGATCAGTCCGAGCGCCCAATGGAGCCAGAGATGGCGGTCGAGGAAAAGAAGGAGCGTCATGGTCTCATGCCCGTCCTAGGGCCTGTTCTTTTCGTAAATGGCGTAGTTATAGCCCCCGGCGGTGTTTCCGACGGGGATGCCGCAGAATCGGGGACGGACCGGGGAGAAGTTCTCGTAGACGAGGGTGTAGCCCTCGATCTCAGGCGGGCGGCGCAGGCCCCGGACGACCTGCTGGAGGACGTAGGTCTGGGCGGTCAGGGGAGCGAGATCGTGGACCGTGACGTGGTCGTAGCGGACGAAGAGCGAGTAGAGGTCGGGAGAGATCTCGATGCCGGTGGAACGGTCGGCGAGGGCCTGGAGCTCGGCGGCGGCGCGGTCGTAGCGGAGGCCCGAGGCGAGGTAGGCGCGGAAGAGGAGCGCCTGCCGCGAAAGATCGACCGCGCAGGCGAGACATGCGACGGCGCACAAGCCGGGAAGGAGCCAGCGGTTCCAGCGCGGGCGGGAGGTCTGGAAAAACCGGGAAGCGAGCGCGAAGGCGAACAGGGGAATGAGCGGACGGGCGTTGTAGCATTTCGCGCCGATGCGGACGGCGTAGTGCCAAAAGAGGACGAGGAACAGCAATCCGACGAAGGCCACGCCCGCCTTCTTCCACCCCGCCGCCCCGCCCCAGCGCGAGCCGACGAAATGGAGGCACGCGCCGAACCCGGCCAGAACGAAGAAACCGAAGCCCATCGCCCCCGGGCTGGCGAACCACGGCTTGAGGATCCCCGATTCGCTATCGAAGGCCTCGGCGGTCTCGGCGTGGAGGCGCATCCCCTCGAGCCACAGGGCGCGATGGGGATAGAAGAGCAGGAGGAAGGCGAGGACGAGGACGGCGAGGCCCCCCAACAGGGCCGTCCGCCCCAGGGCGGCGCGGAAGGTCGGGGCCTGGAGGAAGACCCAGCCGACGGCCAGCAGGGCGGCGAGGAGGGAGGGAATGGGATCGGCGGCGGCGAGGCCTCCGAGGGTGGCCCCGAGGATCGCGGCGGAAGCCGCGCCCGAAGGAGCGAGCGAGACGGCGAGCAGTCCCGCCGCGACGAGGGCGGTGGCGAGGAGCTCGGGCCGTCCGAGGTCGCCCAGGTAGCCGACCGCCAGGAGCAGCAGGGCGACGCCGACGGCACCGGCGCGGGGGTCGATTTCCGGCAGCCCGTGCCCGGCGCGGTGGAGGAGGAAGGCGAGGCAGAGCGCGTAGGCGAGCATCACGATGCCGAGGGCGAACCGGATGCCGTGGTAATCGGGCCACGGGCTGAGCAGGGCGAGGACCAGCGGGGAAAGGAAGCCGTGGTAGGTGTAGAGGTCGGGGCGCGAGGCGTCGACGACGTGGGGCGGGCGGAAGGCGGGATTCTCCCAGCGGTGGTCGCGCTTCAATTCGACGGCGGCGGGAAGGAAAGTCCGGCTGTCCCCGGCGAAGACGGGGAAATCGGAGAGCATGCAGACGAGGCGGAAGCCGATGAAAAGCAGGGCGGCGGAAAGAAGGACCAGCAGGAGGGAGTGGCGCGGCATAATTCCGAGGGACCGAGGGATCGGCTGGGGCTCATGTCTATCGGAAGTCCCCTGTGAACTCCAGAGGGAACTCGGCCCCGCCGGGGTTCGTCAACACGACCTAAGCCCCGAGCACCTGCGCCAGCAATGCCGCCACTTCCTCCGGAAGGATCGCCTCCATGCAGGGGCGGCCCGGGACGGGGCAGACCTCGTGGCGGCACGGGGAGCAGGGCACGGGGTTGTAGAGCGCCGTCGCTTCCCGTTCGGCGGTGCGGGCGATCCATCGGTCGATCCCGGTCGCGCCCGAAAAGATCTCGACCAGCGGCGTTCCCGTCAGCGAGGCGAAGTGGGCCGCGCCGGTGTCGACCGAGACGACGGCCCGCGAGGCGGCCAGCTTTTCGAGCGCCCTCCCGATCGTCCCCGGGACGAAGACCGCCTCGGACGACAACCCGGCGCGGGCGGCCAACGCCCAGCCCTCCTCGACCCGCTCCGGCCCGGCGAGGAGGGAGACCGGCTCCTCCGGCCAGCGCCGCCCGATCTCGGCGACGAGGACCGCCCAGGCCGCGTCGGTCCATTCCTTGATCGGCTTCCCCGAATAGGGGACGAGGACGATCCCCTGTCCTTTTCCTCTCCCCGGGTGCCGCAGGGCGGGGGGCATGAAGAGGGCGGGATCGCTCTCCCCGGTGATTCCCCACTCCGCGGGGAACAGCTCGGCCATCCGCCGCGTCTCATGGGTCCGCCGTCCGGGGAGCGGGTGGCTCAGGAGGAAATCCCACTGGCCGGAGAGGCCGGTCCGCTGCTTCGCCTTGGCGAGGACGAGCCACATCTTCCCCAGCCCGTCGTGCCGGTTCGCGCTCAGCTCGAAGCCGTGGTCGATGCCGCGGGCCGCGAGCGCATCGGCGGCGACGAACGACTCGTCGAGGGTCCCGCTCGATCCCCGGGCGAAGATCGGATGGAAGACCGGGTGGAGGGGGGGAAGCCACGGGAGGAGGGTGCCCCACTCGACGTTCGGCGGGTAGACGAGGACATCGATGTTCTCCTTCCCGAAACGGCCGGCCAGCTCCCACAGGACGGGGAGCGTCAGGGCGAAGTCGCCGAGGTGGTCGGGTTTGACGAGGAGGATTTTCATCTCAGTTCCAATTCCAACACGCAAAAAAGCGGGGCGTCCCCATGACTCATAGGGACGCCCCGCCTCCGTGCGAGTTACCGCTTTTTATTCCGCGCTTGGCTTAGTAGGGAAGCGGGAAGCGGGCGGTGAGTTCGTGGACCCGCTTGGCGATCGCGGCGAGCTTCGCCTCGTCGGTCCGGTTCTTCAGCGCCTCGTCGATCCAGTTCGCGATGTCGAACATCTCGTCGGGACCCATGCCGCGCGTCGTCACAGCGGGGGTGCCGAGGCGGATGCCGCCGCCCTTGAAGGGGGAGACGGTATCGAAGGGGATCGAGTTCTTGTTGATCGTGATGGCAGCCTTGTCGAGGGTCTCCTGCGCCTCCTTGCCGGTGATCTCCGTGGGGCGGAGGTCGACGAGCATGAGGTGGTTGTCGGTGCCGCCGGAGAGGATCTTGTAGCCGTTCTTCTTCAGCCCCTCGGAGAGGGCCTTCGCGTTGCGGACGACCTGCTCCTGGTAGGCCTTGAAGCCGGGCTTCAGCGCCTCGCCGAAGCAGACGGCCTTCGCCGCGATGACGTGCATCAGCGGGCCGCCTTGGATGCCGGGGAAGACGTGGGAGTCGAGGTCCTTGCCGTATTGGGCCTTCGCCATGATGAGGCCGCCGCGGGGGCCGCGGAGGGTCTTGTGGGTGGTCGTGGTGACGAAGTCGGCATGGGGGATCGGCGAGGGATGGACCCCGGCGGCGACGAGGCCGGCGATGTGGGCCATGTCGATGAAGAGGAGGGCGCCGACCGACTTCGCGATCTCGCTCATCCGGGCGAAGTCGATGATCCGGGGGTAGGCCGAGGCCCCCGCCGTGATCAGCTTCGGCTTCGTCTCGGCGGCCTGCTCCGCGAGGGCGTCGTAATCGATGTAGCCGGTCTCCTGGGAGACGCCGTAGTGGACGACGTTGTAGAAGCGGCCGGAGAAGTTCATCTTGTTCCCGTGGGTCAGGTGGCCGCCGTGGGAGAGGTCCATCGTGAGGATGGTGTCGCCCGGCTTGATGAAGGCGAAGTAGACGGCCATGTTCGCCTGGGAGCCGGAGTGGGGCTGGACGTTGACGTATTCGGCACCGAAGAGCTCCTTCGCCCGGTCGATGGCGATCTGCTCGATCTCGTCCACGTACTCGCACCCGCCGTACCAGCGGCGGCCGGGGTAGCCCTCGGCGTACTTGTTCGTCAGGCAGGAGCCCTGGGCCTCCATGACGGCGCGGCTCGTGAAGTTCTCCGAGGCGATCAGCTCGATCCCCTCGAACTGGCGGCCCGCCTCCTTCGCGATGAGGGCGGCGATGGCGGGATCGCTCTCCTTGAGGGAGGGGGGCGGATTGAAGGAGGGGGCGGGATTCGTCACGATGTCGGCTTCCATAAGAGTGGGTTTCTCGTCCTCGTTTTCCGCGTTGGCGGCGTTGAGCCAGGCGGTGAGGATCTCCAAGGCACGTTGGGGCTTAACCTCTTTTGCGGCAAGACAAAGTACGTTCGCCTCCCGGTCGAGGACGGCCGAAACGGCCGATTTGGCGTCGCCGACCGCCACGGCCCGGACGCCGCCGACGCGGTTCGCCAGGTCGACGAGCTTCGCGGGGGCCTCCCCGATCAGGATGCCGAGGCGGGCCTCCCCCTGGGCCACCGCGAGGGCGACGCGACGGACCCGGTCGATGAAGCCGGAAGCGGCCCCTTCCGCGCCCTTGCCAGGGCGGGGGGTGCAGTCCTCGAACGGGACGCCCTGCCGGAGGAGCCACCCGTAGAGGGCCTCCCGGATGGGGGGGGAAAAGGGGCTCCGGTCGGCGACGAGGAAGACCTTCCGCGCCAGGCCGCCCGAGTCCCCGTCTCCCCCCGGGGCGGGGGACGAGAGGACGAAATCGAGGACGCTGGGAAGGGCGCGGGCGATCTGGTCCCGGCAGCGGCGGTAGACCTCGCGGGAGCAGCCGATCGGATCGGAGATCTCCCGGGAGGAGGCCGAGAGGCCGTTCTCGAACTCGCGGACGAGGTAGATCTTCTCCGCCGCGTGGGGGAAGAGGAGGAGCATCGAGTCGAGATGCCCGTAGGTCATGCAGAAAATGAAGTCGGCCTTGCGGACGATGTCCCCGGTGATGGAGCGGCTGCGGATCGAGCCGATGTCGACCCCGATCTCGGAGACGGCGTCGACGGAGTAGCTGCTGGGGGGCTGCCCGTTCACCGCGCCGATCCCGCCGGAGCTGACGACGATGTCCTTCTTCCCCTTCACCAGATCGCGGAAGAGCCCTTCCGCCATCGGGCTGCGGCAGATATTGCCGGTGCAGACAAAGAGGACGTTTTTCATCGACGGGAAAGCGGGCTATTTCCTGGCCTTGGAACCGCCGGAGGGGACGGCGCTTTTTTGCGGGGCGGCCTCGACCGGGGCGGAGGCCGAAAGGGGAAGCAGCGACCCGTCCTTTTTCCCGAACCGGGAGACCAGGGCGCGGACCGTCGCCGCCGGTCCGGTGATCCGGAGGTAAAGGGGGCCGCCGGGGAACTCGACCGCGATGCCAATGAGCCCCCAATCGGGCTTCGGCAACGCGGGGATGCCGGAACGGAGGGGATCGCCCAGGTAGATCCCGTAACTGGCGAAGGAGCTGACGCGCCAGGTCGGCGCACTCGCGCCCGCCCTCGCCTTCTCTTCGTTGAGCACTGGGGCGGGGCCGCCCGTCGCGGTCGTCATCATCTTGGCGAGCGCGCTGAGGTTCGCCTGGACGTCGCCCCCTTTTCCCTCGCCGAAATAGAAGGCGACGGCCTCGCCGCCCTGCGGGAGGCTCCATTGGGCGATGCGCGCGGCCGAGGCGGGCTCGGGCGGGACCGGAACCCAGTCCGCGGGAGCCGCGATGCGGGTTCCCCCGATCTCGAATCCCCCGTCGAGGGCGTGGGCGGAGAGGAGGGAAAGGAAAAGCGAAGCGAGGAGGGCCGGAATGCGGGGCGTCATGAAGCGGGGGTGTCTTTCCAAAGGAAGACGTAACGACTTTCGCAGGGATTCGGCGAAGTTCAAGCCGCGGAAAGCAGCCTCCCCGCCATCCCGGCCAGGCCGCCGGGCGGGCGGAACGGCGTCGGCCCCTCCAGATCGCGCCCGACCTGGAGGATCCCCTGCTGGACGAGGGCGCTCCGGCAGGCCTTCGGAGGGAGGCCCCAGGCCGCCGCCCGGTCCCGGACGGCCCGGTTGCTCCCGCCCGGCATCGCGGCGAGGGCGGCCAGCGCCTCGGCGGGGCCGTGGGGCTCCCGGAGGGAGACGAGGGGCCAGAAGAGATTGAGGATCAGGTCGTCGGCCCGGTCGTCGCCGACGAGGCGGGAAGGCTTCGCCGAGGTTTTCCCGGTCCACGCGGCGTGACGGCTCCAGAACGGGTCGTGGCACTCGGCGCAGATCCGCCCGACGATCGCCGGATCGCGCCGTTCGACCGCCCGGACCAGCCGGGGAATCTGCGGGACGAGCCGGGAGAGGGCGGCCAGACGGCGCTCCGGCCGGTTCGCCGGGCGGATGCGGAACCGGCTCCACGCCTCGGCGGGAAGGACCGCGTAATCGAGCCCCGCCCGCATCGGCCACCATGCCTCCCAGAGCGGCTTCAACGCCTCGCGGGCGGGAGGGGGAAGCTTCCCCACGTCGCCGTCGGGGAGGAATCCCGCGACGCCGAAGAGGAGCGCCTCCCGCTCCCCCTCGCTCAACGCGGTCAGGTAGGCGAGCGGAAGCCGCCGGGCCAGATGGCGGAACGGGACCTGGTTCCCGCCGTAGCCCAGCGCCTCGGCGACTCCCTCCCAGACCGCCTGTTCCACCCCCACCGCCGCGATGCGCCAGGCCAGCCGCCGGGCCCGCCGCCGCAGGCGATAGGCCCCCGCCGCTTCCAGCAGCGGCAGCAGCGCGTCGGCAGGCATGGCTTCGGCCCCGGGCGCGTCCGTCCGGTTTTCCTCCTCGTTTTCCACGTCCATCAGGGGATCGATCAAATCGCCGACCTCGGCCCACGGGGCGAGGAGGTTGTCCTCCAGCGCGATCTGGGGCACATCCCCCGCCTTCCCCCGCCAGACGATCCGGGCCAGCGGGGTCTCCCCCTCCTCTTGCACTGCCCCCACCGTCACCGCCCCCCGGAGGCCCGGGCCGCCGTCGAATGCGAGGACCGCCTCGATCAGGCGGAGCGAGCCCGGTTTTTCGGGCAGGCCCGGCTGGAGCACCGCCACCGCCCTCCCCTCCGCCGTCCGCAGCGGGGCGCGGAAAAAGCCGTCGAGCCAGAGCGCCGCCAGCCAGCCCGCGCCCGGTTCCTCCGGCGGGCGGGTGCCGCGCGCCCCGGCATAGCGGTCGCGACCGGAGGAAGGCTGGTCTTTTGAAAGGGGTTCTGCTTCGATGGGCGACATGAGCTTCGGCATCGTACGTGGTCTCCTCCTTCTCATCACCCTCTTTTTCCTCGCCCCCCTCCCCGTCCGCGCCATCACCCCGGCCGACGAGCCCCTGGTGAAGGTCGTCGAGAAAGTCCGCCCCTCCGTCGTCAACATCAACACGGAGAAAGTCGTCCAGCAGGTCGTCACCGATCCCTTCAACGTCTTCTTCAACAACTACCGCGTCCAGAACGCGAAGCAGACCAGCCTCGGCACCGGCGTCCTGATCCATGCCGACGGCTACATCGTCACCTGCGCCCACGTGGTCGGCCGCGCCGCCGACCAGACGACGATCCAGGTGACCCTCGCCGACGGCTCCGACTTCCCGGCGAAGCTCCTCTACGCCGACGAGGAGGCCGACCTCGCCCTCCTGAAGATCGAGCGAAAGGAGAAATTCCCCGCCCTCAGCCTCGCCATCGAGGACCTCTCCCCGAACCTCCTCGGCGAGACCGTCGCCGCCCTCGGCAACCCCCAGGGCTACCAGAACAGCGTCAGCGCCGGCATCCTCAGCGCCCGCGACCGCAAGGTGAAGACGAACGAGGGGACGACCACCGGCCTCCTCCAGACGAACGCCGCGATCAACCCCGGCAACAGCGGCGGCGCCCTCGTCGACATCGAGGGGAAGCTCGTCGGCATCTGCAACGCGAAGCTCGCGGGCCAGGCCGTCGAGGGGATCGGCTTCGCCATCCCGGCGGCGAAGGTCTCCGCGTGGGTCGCCGATGCCATCGCCATCGCGAAGGGGGACAAGAAGCCGCCGACCCCCGCCTCGATCCCCGACCTCCTCGACGAGAAATTCGGCCTCCGCCTCCAGAACATCACTCCCGACCTCGCCCAGGCCTTCGGCCTCCCCTCGACCAGCGGCCTCATCATCTCCGGCGTCGCCAAGGGGAGCCCCGCCGAGGCGGCGAAGATGCGCGAGGGGATGGTCATCGTCGGCATCGGCAACGTCCCGATCCTCAACGAGGATTCCCTCCCCCACCAGCTCCGCCGCGTCCAGAAGGGCGACCCCGTCAGCTTCACCGTCGCCGTCTTCCAGCAGCAGGGCGCCTTCAGCGTCCGGCGCAGCCAGGCCGTGACCTTGCAGGCCCGCTGAGTTTCGGCTACATTGCCCTTCCCTATGAGCTTCAAACCCGGAGAGCGCGTCGCCTGCGTCAACGACTGCTTCGACGAAGTCGTCGAGAAGATCTATGCCGCCCTCCCGAAGGAAGGGACGGTCTACACGATCCGCGAGGTCTTTCCCGGACGGATGGAATTCGTCGGCGGCAACCCGGCCGACTCGGTCGACGCCGTCCTCCTGCGCGAGCTCAAGAACCCGAAGGACCCCCGCCACGTCTACGGACGGGAACTCGGCTTCGCCGCCTGGCGCTTCCGCCGCCTGGAGGAATTGACCGACGTCCAGAAGGAACGGTACGGCCTCGGGCAGGAAGCCGAAGCGGAAGAGACGAACACGGCATACGTCGGGTCTTACAACGACGTTTGAGGCAAGGGGCCGTCCTTCCACGGAGATAGCACCCCGATTCTCCTAGCCTTTGGAAGCGTCGTTCCTCCCAAGCGGACAAGGGATCTAGTGGACGTTCTCTACCCGAAGAGGATGGCCTAATGCAGTGCCGCTCAAAACAGTTCAGGCTCATCTGACGGGGAGGTCCAGGAGGGGCGGAGCCCCTCTTGCGTCTTAAAACACGTGCGGATTGCCTCCAGCTGCACAGGGTCTCTGCCCGGTCCCGAAGGAGCGTTCACCGCCCCCTTCGCGCCCCCCCTCACGCATCCGGAAACAAATCCCCCGTCCGCACCCGATCGATCTCCGGCAACACCACGGCGTCATAGCAGGTCGGGCAGACGCCGTGGGAGAAGGTCGATCCGGTCTGCTGGGCGAGGTAGGTCTCGATCTGGTTCCAGTAGTTCGCGTCGTCGCGGATCTTCTTGCAATACATGCAGATGGGGAGGAGCTGCTTCACCTCGCGGAGTTCGGTGAAGGAACGGATGATCCGTTCGGCGACGAGAATGCGCGCGGGGATCTGCTCCCGGTCGAGCGGCTTCGGCAGGAAATCGTCTACCCCCCGGGCAACGGCGGCGCCGTAGCTGGAGGCGGTGATCGAGCCGGAGCTGACGAGGATGAAATAGACGTACCGCGAGATGCGGAAGGCGCGGATCGCCTCGCACAATTCGATCCCGTCGATCCCGCCCGGCAGCTGCCACGCGCTGATGACGAGGTCGACGGGGTGGTCCTGGAAGAGGCGGAGCGCCTCGCTCCCGTCCTTCGCGGCGACCACCTGGTGGCCCGCCGCGCTCAGGATTCCCTTCAGCACATGCTGGACGATCGGATCGTCCTCGACGGTCAAGACCCTCATTCCGTTTCTCCTTCCTTCCACTGTTTCAACATGACCGCGAGCTCGCCTAGTTCCTCCCCGGCCAGCCGGTGGCAATCCCGGGCCAGCGCGGCGTTCCCCTCGGCGCAGGCGTCGTCGCCGACCTCACAGATGCGGTTGAGCTCGACAGCCCCGAAGGAGCTGGCGCTCCCCTTCATCTTGTGGAAGAGGCGTCCCGCGACGGGGAGGTTCCCCGTCGCCAGCATCCCGCCAATCTCGGCGAGCCGCTCCGGCCCCTCCCGGGCGAGGATCTCGATCAGGTCGAAGACGAATTTCTTCCCGGCCATGTCGCGGAGCCCCTCGAGGGTCTGGAGCAGGACGGGATCGCAGGTCCGCCCCGCCGCGGCGGCGCCCGGCTTCAGCGCGAGGGCGGTCTCCAACCCGGGTAGCGTCAACGGCCTCAGGAGGAATTCCCGGATTCCCGCGAGGCGGCAGAGGACCCGCGTCCGGGGGGAGCCGCCGTCGGCGAGGGCGACGAGCCGGGGGAGCGGATAGCCCGCCTCGTCGACCTGCTTCCGCAGCCGCCGCGCCATCTCCATCCCGCTCTGGTCGGGAAGGGTGAGCTCGATCAGGACCGCGTCCCACTTCTCGCGGACGACGGCCTGCAGCGCCTCGGCCCCGGAGGGAACGAGGCCGCAGCGGCAGCCGAGCTGGAGGAGGAACTGTTCCGCGAGGCGGCGGTTCAGGGCGTTGCCGTCGACGATCAGGATCGCCGGGCGGGGAGAGGGAGTGGGCATGGGGAAAATTCGGAGGAAGGAAAAAGGGGGAAGGGAAAATCACTCCGCGGGAACGACCCTGGGGAGGGCATCGAGGAGGGCCTGGAGGCGTTCGATCTTCAGCGGCTTGCCGAGGCACTCGTCGAAGCCCGCCCGATGGTATTCCCGGAGCTTGGTTTCGCAGAGGTCGCCAGTCAACGCGACGACGCGGGGCCGTTTCCCTCCGGCGGGCGGATGGGCATCGAAGTGGGCCTTCACGGCCTGGGCGGCCTCGATGCCGTCCATCTCGGGCATCTCGATGTCGAGGAGGAGGAGGTCGTAGGTTCCGGACGGGCAGACCTTGGTCGCCTCAAGGGCTTCAAGGGCCTCCCGCCCGTTCCCCACCTGGGTACAGGTGCAGCCCAGCGTTTCCGCCATTCTCCCCACGACCATCCGGCTGATGGTATCGTCCTCCGCAAGCAACACGCGCACGGGAGGAAGGGAAGCGGGATTCATGCCTGGAAGGGGAAGAAAGGAATCGGGAAGACCGGGTTATTTTGCCGCCTTTTCGGGCGCTTTGGCAATCCCGGCTCCCTTCTCGAAGGTCGAGAGCGGGAGGTCGAGGACGCTGTAGTCCTTCGCCCCGTTCAGGGCGTAGTGCCACCACTCCCCCTCGTAGGGGTGGAAGCCGTGCCGCGTCATCGTCGCCAACAGCCGCGCCCGGTTCGCCGCCTCGGCGTCGGAGAGCCTCGCGGCAGGCCAGGCGTGGGCCGCCTTCGGGGTGAAGGCGTCGAAATCGGTCGGCATGGGGAGCCGTTTCGCCGACTTCAGGTCGACCAGCCCGACGTCGACGGCGACCCCCCGGTTATGGTCCGACCCGAGCGAAGGCGGGGAGAGGTAGAGGGCATAGCGGGCCGACTGCTCCTGCCACATCCGGCGGGTGACGGCGTAGGGGCGGTAGGCGTCGTAAATCACCAGCCCGAGGCCCTCGCCCCGCAGATCGTCCTCGACCTCCCGCAGGCGGGCGGCGGCGGGGGCGCGCAGGAGGGGGCGATCCGCGTCGTAAAGGATGGCGTGGAGGAAGTTACGCTCGGTGGCGTAGCGGAGGTCGACGGCGAGGCCGGGGATCGCCTCACGAAGGTCGACGAGCCGCCGGGAGGGATCGGCCCGGACCTCGGCCCGGTAATCGGCGGGATCGGAAAGGATGTGGAGCCTCGGCTTCAGTTCGGCACCCGGCGCGGAAAGCGGAAGAAAAAAACCGACGACGAGGAGGAGGAAGGCGGAGACGGCGGAAAGGCCCGGGAAGGAAAGCGGACGGAGGGCGGGCACGTCCGGGAGGCTTCCTTAGACTTTCTTCTCGGCGGCGGCGATGATCGCGACGAACTCGGAAGTCTGGGTCGCGCTCATCAGGGCTTCGCGGAGCTTCGGGTCCTTCAGGATGCGGGCGAGGCCGCCGACGACGCTGAGGTAGTCGGTCGCCATCCGTTTGGGGGTCCCGATGGTGAAGAGGAGGTGGACGATCTGATTGCAGCTCTTGAAGTGGATCCCTTCGACGCTGCGGCCGACCGCGAGGACCATCGTCTTGATGTGGTCGGTCCGCGCGTGGGGGAAGGCGATGCCGTTGCCGAGGCAGGTGGTCTCGACCCGTTCGCGGGCCTCCAGCTCCTCGTAAAACCCGTCGAAAGAGGTGACGGCGGGATTGTCCCGGAGAAGTTCGGCGACTTCCTTAATCGCACCCGTCCCATCGGTGCTTTTCAACTGAAGGTTGACCTGCCCTGTTTTTAGTAGGTCACTAATCAACATAGAGTAGGGAAAGCCAAGTCATCCCTGACGAACGGCGGCTTTCCAGTGGGTGGTCACTCATACAATGAATGGAAGAGTCCAATTCTCGCGGTTCCGGGTTCGTTGTCAATGCGTCAAACGGCAGAGAGGGCGGCTCCGCTCCAGCGCAATTTCTCCCGCAGAATGTGGAAGAAATCGCGTTCCCGGAGGAAGGCAAAGTTAACCGGGTTTTCCGCCGTCCGCAACTCGACCACGTCGCCCGACCGGATCGCCCCCCCGGCGGTGCCGTCGTAATGGAGCGTAAGATGTTGGTTCTGATTGGGAACCGTCACCTTCACGGCGGCCTTCCCCGAGAGGAGGAGGCCGCGGTTGCTCAAGGTGTGGGGGCAGATCGGGTTGACGAAGATCCCCTCGGCCTCGGGGGTCAGGATCGGCCCTCCGGCGGCGAGGGAATAGGCGGTGGAGCCGGTCGCCGTCGCCAGGATGAGGCCGTCGGCGATGTATTCGTTCACGAACGCCCCGTCGGCCTCGACCCGGATCAGGGCCATCCGGGAGCCGCCCCGGCTCAGGACGATTTCGTTCAACGCGCACGGGATCTCCCGCCGCGTCTTTCCCGACCGGATGCGGACGTGGAGCGGAAGGCGGGGCGAGATCCGGAGGCGCTGCTCCAGGAGGGCGGAGAAAACGGTGTCGAGCTCGTCCCGCCGCAGGGCGGTAAGGAAGCCGAGGCGGCCCAGGTTGATGCCGAGGAGCGGGACGGGCGAGGGATAGATCTCGTGGACGACGCGAAGAAGGGAGCCGTCCCCGCCGATGACGAGGAGGAGGTCGACCTTCCGGGCGAGCGCCGGGAGGGGGAAGCCCTTCACCGGCTTGGCCTTCACCTTGGTCCTGGCCTTCCCCAGCTTCCCGTTCAACAGGCGCGCCGTCTCGGCGTCGTAGAAGAAGGCGAGACCGTGCTCGGCGGCGCGGGCGTGGAGTTCGACGACGACGGCGGCCGCTCCGGGCTTCGTCTGGTTGGCAACGACTCCGATTTTCATGCGATGGAGGAAAAGGCTACCGGTTTTTCCCGGTCTCTAAAGCCCAAAGATATTCCTGGTTCCCGTCGGTCCCCTTCAGCTGGGAGGGGACGACGCCCCGGTCGACAACGCCGGGAAAGGTCTCCGCCGCCCAGGCCCGGAGGCCGGTGACGACCCGCTCCCGGACGGCGTCGTCCCGGACGATCCCCCCCTTCCCCACCTCGCCCCGGCCCGCCTCGAACTGGGGCTTGATCAGGAAACAGGCGAGGCCACCGGGACGGAGGAGCGGAAGCACGGCGGGAAGGATCAGCCGCAGGGAGATGAAGGAGAGATCGCCAACGGCGAGGTCGAAGGGGAAATCGCCGGGAAAATCGGCGGGGGTCAGTCCCCGAGCGTTGACCCCTTCCCGCGCCTCGACCCGCGCGTCGTCGCGAATCTTCCAGTGGAGCTGATTGGTCCCGACATCGATGGTGACGACGCGGACCGCGCCGTGCTGGAGGAGGCAATCGGTGAACCCCCCGGTCGAGGCGCCGACGTCGAGGCACCGGGCCCCCTCGGTCGGGATCGAGAAATGGGCGAGGGCCCCTTCGAGCTTGTGGCCGCCCCGCCCGACGTAGCGGTCCCGGCCCCTGACCTCGACGACGGCGTCGGGAGGGACGGTCTGGGAGGCCTTCAGGCCGCGATGGCAGCCGATCCAGACTTCGCCGGCCAGGATCGCCCGCTGGGCCTTTTCGCGGGATTCGCAGAGCCCCCGCTCCACGAGGAATTGATCGAGGCGGACCTTCTTCACCCGGCGATCCTATCGCCGGGGAGGAGGTTGGAAATCGTTATTTGACGGCCTCGCCCTTGCCCTGATGGCTGTGGCGGATGTCGTCGGCGCGGTAGAGGTAGTAGACCTCTTCGGCGATGTTCTTCGCGTGGTCGGCGATCCGCTCGATGTTCCGGGCGACGAGGCTCAGGTTCATCGCGCGGGTGATGGTGGAGGGATCTTCGAGCATGAAGCTCGTCATCTCGCGCTGGAGCTGGCGGTTGATCTCGTCGATCTGCTTGTCGCGCTTCACGATGTCGCGGGCGAGGTCGGGCTTCTCCTCGACGAAGGCGGTGATGGCGTCGCGCAGCATCTCGGTGGCGAGGGTCGCCATCCGGGGAATGTCGATGAGGGGCTTCAGGAGGGGCTGGGCGCTGAGCTCGCGGGAGCGGCGGGCGATCCCGACGGCCTGGTCGGCGATCCGCTCGAGGTTCGTCCCGATCTTCGAGGCGACGAGGATGAAGCGGCAATCCTTGGCCACGGGGGCCTGGGTCGCCATGAAGGCGATGACCTGCTCGTCGATCGAGATCTCGAGCTGGTCGATCTCGTCGTCGGTCGACTCGACGGTGTCGGCGAGCTTCTCCTCCCGCTGCACGAGGGCGCGCATGGCGAGGCCGAGGTTGCGGTCGGTCAGGCTCGCCATCATGAGGAGGGTTTCGCGCAGCTTCGTGATATTGGTCTCGAAATTCGGGGTCATGGGAAAGGGGGCAGAGGGTTGGCGAGAACGGGCGGACGGTCAAGGATCAACCGAAACGGCCGGTGATGTAGTCTTCCGTCTGCTTCTGCGTCGGATTGGTGAAGAGCTTCTCGGTCCGGTCGTATTCGATGAGCTTGCCGAGGTAGAAGAAGGCCGTCCGGTCGGAGCAGCGGCCCGCCTGCTGCATGTTGTGGGTGACGATGACGATGGTGAACTGCTTCTTCAGCTCGTGGATCAGTTCCTCGACCTTGATCGTCGCGATCGGATCGAGGGCGGAGCAGGGCTCGTCCATGAGGATGATCTCGGGGTTCACCGCGATGGTGCGGGCGATGCAGAGGCGCTGCATCTGGCCGCCGGAGAGGCCGAGGGCGCTGGCGTGGAGCCGGTCCTTCACTTCGTCCCAGAGGGCGGCGCCGCGCAGGCTCTTCTCGACGGTCTCGTCGAAGAGGCGCTTGTCGTTGATCCCCTGGATGCGGAGGCCGTAGATGACGTTCTCGTAGATCGATTTCGGGAAGGGATTCGACTTCTGGAAGACCATGCCGACCCGCTTGCGGAGCTCGATCACGTCGACGTCGGCGGCGTTGATGTTCGTCCCGTCGATCCGGATCTCGCCCTTGGAGACGCGGGTGCCGTCGATGAGGTCGTTCATCCGGTTGAGGCAGCGGAGGAGGGTCGACTTGCCGCAGCCCGACGGCCCGATGAAGGCGGTGACCTGCTTCTCCGGGATGTTCAGGCTGATCTCGTGCAGGGTCTCGTTCGAGCCGTAGCAGAAGCTGACGCCGTCGACCTCGATGATCGGCCGCGCGGGCGCGGGATCGATGCCGAGGCTGCTGAGGGAGGGTGCGGGGGTGAGGTTGGGGCTCATCGCGTTGGTGGGGGTGGGGGTGAAAGAGGGCATAGCAGAGAACCTGGTTTATGAATAGCAAAGCCCGCGTTGCGTCGATTTTGGCTGGATGGCGCGACGCCGAATCGAAGGCATACCCGCAGTGGTCTGTCGAGATTCGGCAACAAAGCCAGCCGGCCAAAAGCGCCGCAACCCGCAGGGCCGGAGGGATTTTTCACTCCCCCGTTGTTGCTCGCTGGCTGATGTGTAGGCACACACGGCGCCGCTCGCGCCTAGGTGGAGGGAAAAATTCCTCTCGGCGCGGGCTTGGCTATTCATAAACCAGGTTCTCATTACCATTTAAAGCGATTCCGCATTTTGATCCGCAGCCAGACGGCGCTCATCGCGATGCCGACGACGACCACGAGGAAGACGAAAGCCGTGCCGTATTGGACCTTCTCCGTGTAGGCGTTCTGGGGAACCTTCGAGCTGACGACGTAGATGTGGTAGGGGAGGGCCATGACGCCCTGGAAGAAGAAATCGATCGCCCGGTCGACCTGCCAGGGAAGCTTGTCCCGCATGATGAAGGCGGCGGTGAACATGATCGGGGCGGTCTCCCCGGCGACGCGGGAGATGCCGAGGATCGAGGAGGTGAGGATGCCGGGCAGGGCGTAGGGGAGGACGTTGTTCCAGATCGTCTGCCACTGGGTCGCGCCGAGGGCGAGGGAGCCTTCGCGGAAGCCCTTAGGCACGGCCTGGAGCGATTCCTCGCTCGCCGTGATGACGACGGGGAGGACCATGAAGGCGAGGGTGAACCACCCCGCCATCAGCGAGGTGTGCCAGCCGAAGGTGATGCAGAAGAGGCTGTACCCGAAGAGGCCGAAGACGATGGAAGGGACGCCGGAGAGGTTCAGGATCGCGAGCCGGATGGCGGCGATGATCGGCCCCCGCTTGCTGTACTCGCTCAGGAAGATCGCCGAGCTGACGCCGAGGAAGAGGGCGATGGTCATCGAGCCGACGACGAGGAGGACGGTGCCGACGATGCAGGGGAAGATGCCGCCCGCGGCGTAGACGTAGTTCGCCTCCTCGGGGGGGAGCTGCTCGCCCTTGTCGAGGCGGGCGCGGTATTCAGTGTCGCCGAGTTCGAGCTTCGTCCCGTCGGCCATCGGGATGACGTGGAGGGTCTCCGGCTTCTCGGTGAGGAAGGCGACGTTGACGAAGGGGAAGTGGGTCTTGAAGATGACCGGCGCGCCCTTCACGACGATGGTGCCGAAGATGCCGAGGGCGCAGAAGAGGACGAGGTAGGTGACGAAACGGAACATCCCGAACCAGGCGGCCTCGATGCGGGTCGAGAACGTGGGGCGATGCTGGAACTTGTGGGGGGGGGGCATGGCGCTCATGGGAGGATTCCTTTAGTTCGAGACGATCTTGAAACGCCGCGCGATGAGCTGGGCCATGCCGTTGATGACGAGGGAGAGGAGGAAGAGGAGGATGCCGACCATGAAGAGGGCCTGGTAATGGAGGCTGCCCTGGACGACCTCGCCCATTTCCTGGGCGATGATGCCGGTCATCGTATGGCCGGGCTCGAAGAACGCGCCGAGGCCGTGGTGGATGAAGTCGGGGATCTCGGTCCGCCCGCCGACGCAGAGGAGGACGACCATCGTCTCCCCGACGACGCGGCCGAAGCCGAGCAGGACTGCCGAGATGATGCCGGAGAGGGCGGCGGGGACCATGATCCGGGTGATCGTCTGGAGGCGGGTCGCGCCGAGGGCGACGGAGGCCTCGACGAACGACTTCGGGACGTTGTTCAGCGCGTCCTCGGCGAGGGTGAAGATCGTCGGGACCGCCATGAGGGCGAGGAGGCAGCCGGCGGTGAAGATGTTGAGCCGCTCCGCCATCGGGAAGCCCGGGACCCAGGAGAGCCAGGGCAGGGTCGAGAACTCCCGCAGCGCGGTGCCGAGGATCGCGATGCCGAAGAAGCCGAGGACGACGGAGGGGATCGCCGCGATGAACTCGATGCACGGCTTGATGAACGATTGTTCCTTCGCCGTCGCGATCTGGTTGATGTAGACTGCCGCGCCGAGGGAGAGGGGAACCGCGATGACGAGGGCGACGAGGGAGACCGAGATCGAGCCGATGACGAGGGGAAGCGCCCCGTACCAATCCTGCCAGAAGCTGGCGGTGACCCAGCGGGTGCCGCCGACGAACTCCCCGACGCTGCGCCACCAGGAGATCGGGGCGTCGGGATTCCACTGTTCCATCTTCCGTTCGGTCTCGGGCAGGGCGGAGAGATCGGCGAAGACCCGGGCCTTGAACTTCGCGAAGACGGCGCGGTCCTCGGGAAGTGGGAGGGCGGGTTCCTCCTTCAGGAGGTCGCCGAGAGAGGCGACGAGGGAGGCGTTGAGTTCCTTGTAATGGGGGAAGGCGGCCCGGAGGGGATCGGTCGTCGCGCGGAAGTCGATGACGGGGATCTTGATCGCCGCGGCCTCTTCCTTCAGGCCGCCCTTCTCGAACTGCTCCTTCTTGTCGCGCTTCTCCTCGGCGATGTGGGCGAGGTCCTTTGTCGAGGTCGCGGCGTCGGTGAAGTCGGAAAGCATCGCCTGGTGGGCCGCGATGGCGTCGGCGTAGCGGGCGGAGTAGGCGTCGAAGGGGGCGAGGTCGGCGTTGATCTGGTCGAGGGTCCGGCCCTGGTTCAGGAGGACCGTGGTTTCCCGGGTGCGGATCGACTGGAGGACCTGGCCGGTGGAGTCATGACGGTCGATCTGCTCCCGGAGGTAATCGACGTATTCGAGGCCCGCCTTGCGGTAGATCGTGAGGTTGAAGGCGTTGCCGGGGACGAAGCCGATCCCTTCCTTCACCAGGAGGGCCATGATGAGGAAGAGGATGAGGATCGAGATGGTCGCGCTGCTGCCGAAGAAGGTGGCGATCCATTCGTCGACGGTCCGGCCCATGATGCGCTTTTGCGTGCGGCGGGAAATCGCCTCGCGGAAGGAAAGGGGGGAGACCTTGGAAGCGTCGCTCATGGGAGAGGATGAAAAAGGGGGGAAAGAAAAAACGGAAACCTAGGGCGTCGACTCGTCGGGCTGAAGGGAATCCGTGGTGAAAAGCGACCGAAGGGGGAAGACCGGCCCCCGATCCCCAGCAAAGCCGGGAATCGGAGGCCGTTCAACCTCAAACGACTACTTGTTGATCGGGACGAAGCCGACCTTGACGCCGATCGCCTGGCCAGCGGAGCTGGTGGTGAAATCGACGAATTCCTTCACCACACCCTTGGGGGCGCCGTTGGTGTAGTAGAAGGTGGGGCGCCAGTAGGGCCAGCTGTGGTTCTGGACCGAGGCGGGGGTCAGGGGAGCGCCGTTGACGGCGACGGCCTTGATGCCGGGGGCGCCGATGTAGGCGATGCCGACGTAGCCGATGCCGTTGGCGTTCTTGCCGACTTCGGAGGCGATCTGCTCGTTACCGGCGAGCTTCTGCGAGGACGGGGCGTAGTCCTTCTTGCTCATCGCCATTTCCTTGAACTCGCTGTAGGTGCCCGAGGAGGTGTTCCGGGTGTAGATCGAGATCTTGCCGGGCTTGCCGCCGACGGCGGCCCAATCGGTGATCGCGCCGGTGAAGATCTGCTCGACCTGCGCCTTGCTGAGGTTCGCGACGGGGTTGCCCGCGTTGATGACGACGCCGATGCCGTCGAGGGCGACGATCACGGGCTTCATCTCGACGCCGTTGAGCTGGCCGGCGGACATTTCGGTGTCCTTGGCGCGGCGGCTGGCCATGCCGATGTCGGCGGTGCCGTCGATGATCGCGGAGATGCCGGTGGTCGAGCCTTCGGCGGCGATTTCAAAGGAGACGCCAGGGTGCGAGGCCTTGAAGGCTTCGGCGAGCTGGGGGACGAACTTGGCGCCGAGGGTATCGGAGCCCTTGATGACGATCTTCTGGGCGTGGGCGCCGACGGCGAACGCCGAGACGGCCAGCATGGAGAGGAGGAGACGCTTCATGGTATGTTTTATAAGGGTAGGTTAATGGGAGAGCCGAAAAAAGGGGGAGAGAGAGGAGGGATGCCCGGGATTCTTGTTTTAAAGAATCCCGGGCCCCTGTTGCAATCTTAACTAACTGCTACGAAGACAGCGAACCGCTTAGAACTTCCAGCTGATGTCGGCCTGGAGGATGTCCTGCGTGCCGGCATTGGTCGTCACACCGGTGTAGTTGGCGCTGACGGTGTTGTTCGCATTGTACCCGCCGCGGCCGGCCTGGATCGGGGTCGAGTGGAACCAGGTGGTCTTCAGCGTGATCGCGTCGGTCAGGTTGTACCCGGCCGAGACGACGCTGCCGGTGACGTTGAGCGCGTTGTTCGCCCAATCGGAATCGGAGAGCGCACCCGTGTAGGACGCGGCCTCGATCCAGCGCCATTCGGCGCCGAACATCCAGTCACCCTGCTTCTTCAGCTTGCCGAGCTCGTAACCGACGTTCCAGAAGGTGTTCTGGCCGTGGTTGCCAGTGAAGCCGGCGATGCCAGGGGCATACATCTCGTGGAGACGGTTGTTGGAGTCGAGGTTGACGCCGTAGGTGCCGTAGACCTTGTGGCTCTGCTTCCAGAGCGAGAAGTTCACTTCGGCAGGAACCGCGATGACCTTGAGGTTGCCCTGACCCAGGGGGGTGCCGTTGGCATTGCCAGCGACGCCCTGGGCGGAGCTGCCGTTGCCGATGGTCGCGGCCGCGCCGAAACCGTTGCTGTCGCCGCCCGTTTCCTGGAGGTAAAGGGGAGCGATGCGGACCTCGGTGCCCTTGAAGTAACCGCCGGTGACCTTATAGGCACCTTCGATCTGGGCGATGAGGAGGCCGCCGTCGTCGTCGACGATCTGGTTGTGGTCGGCAGCGATCTGGCCAGCGGCAACGTTGTCGTTGTCGGTGACGTAGGCCGCGCCGCGGGCCGCGAAGCTGAGGCCGTCGAAGCCGACGTTGTTGAACGTCAACTCGGTGGCGATACCTTCGGGGTTCAGATCGCTATCCCAGAACGCCTCGGTGAGGTAGATCTGCTTCGGACCGCGAC
This sequence comes from Verrucomicrobium sp. GAS474, assembly GCF_900105685.1. Lineage (NCBI taxonomy): Bacteria > Pseudomonadati > Verrucomicrobiota > Verrucomicrobiia > Verrucomicrobiales > Verrucomicrobiaceae > Verrucomicrobium > Verrucomicrobium sp. GAS474. Next base: position 1,937,026 of record NZ_LT629781.1, on the reverse strand, counting down.
CGACACGGACGTTGAGGCCCACGTCGACACCGGGATCGGTGACGGTCGTGAAGCTCTTGCCGCTCGGAACCGTGCTGCTGCTGTCGAAGACCGAGAACTTGGTCTTGTAGTCGAGGAAGACCTGGCCGACCGAGAGGACGCCGGTACCGTCGGTGCCGCGCTTGTCCCAGTAGTTGCCGAAGTCGGCGTTCGTCGAGTCATTGGGCGCGGCCGTCTCGAGACGGACCGTGGCCGACCAATGGGAATCGTACGTGTAGGTCGCACCGGCCCGGAGGCGGTAGCGGTAGCGGTTGTTGATGGTGTCGACCATCTGGCCGCCGCCGTTGATCGCCGCGCCGCCGCGGGGGCTCTGCAGATCCTGGTACTGGTAACGAAGGCGGGCGTCTCCGAAGAGCTGGAGCTTCTTGACGAAGCTGGCGATCTGGAGCTTGCCGGCGCTCGTGGTGTTGTATTCCTTGACGAGGTTGACACGGATGTCTTCCGCCTCGTTGTCGCTCAGCACACCCTTTTTGACGAGGGCGTCGAGCAACGGGCCGCTATCCTGCGCCATCGCGCTCGCGCTCAGGGCGGCAACCCCGAAGGCAAGAGCCAGGCTCTTAAAGATATTCTTCACGTTTGTTTTCTCCTTTTGACCCGCCGCTGCGCCGAGGATGCTCGGACACTCGCAACGGATCGTATTGTGTTGTTACCCGGGTGCGTTGGCACCTGGACGGGGAGAGCGTGGCGACCGATTGTGACAATCGGATGACACTCCCGTAACGTTTGGGAGCAACGAAAAGTTATTTACCCGAGGGAGGGGTGCCAACCGGGGGGAGCCATCCTAAACCCCTCGTAATGAAAGGCGGGCGCGACCACACAGCTAACCAGGGACCACGTCCCGAGGCTCCTAGCGCTCTGCCAGGCCCCCTCCGGGACGATGGCCTGAAAGGCAAAAGCGGCGCCTCCCAATTCATGAACCGCCGGCTCCCCGCCCGCGGCGGGAGCGATGGAAAGGGCGAGCGGGGCGCCCGCGTGCCAGAGCCAGATTTCGGCGGCGTCGATCGTGTGCCAATGCGACACCTCCCCTTCCCGGAGGAGGAAATAGATGAGGGAGGCATGGGGACGGCCTCCCGGGGTCTCCCCGGCTTTCCTCGGTCCGCGCCAGATCTCGATGAAATGGCCCCCTTCGGGATGGGGAGCCATCCCGAGCCGCGCGATCACCTCGTCAGCCGAAAGAGCTGAAGCGAATGGGAGGCCCTGCATCGCCGTCCTTGTGCCAGTCCCCGACGACGATGTACACCACAAAAAAAGCCCGCCCCGGAAATCGGGGCGGGCTTTTCCTGATTCATCAATCGCTCAGGACGAGGAAGGCGTCGTCGGCGTTTCCGTCGAGGCCGGGGCCGGATCGTCGATCGGATGGAAGACCAACTCGCCTTCCTTCGCGTCCTTCTCGCGGGCGTCGCGGCGCTGCACCGCCTCGGCGGCGATTTCCTTCGGCTTGAAGGAGACCTCGACGGTCTGCGATTCCTTGATGTTCCCACGGAGGAGTTCCTCGGCGAGGGGGTCTTCGAGGTAACGCTCGACGGCGCGGCGCAGGGGCCGGGCGCCGTAGGCGGGATCGTAGCCCTTCTCGATGAGGAAGTCGGTCGCCTCCTGGGTGAGCTTCAGCTTGAGCTGGCGGCTCTCCAGGCGGGTCGAGACCTTGCCGACCTCGAGCTCGACGATCTTGACCATGTCGGCCTTGTTCAGCGAGCGGAAGACGATGAGGTCGTCGAGGCGGTTGAGGAACTCGGGCTTGAAGGTCTTCTTCATCTGCTCGAGCATCCGCTCCTTCATCTGGTCATACGTGGCCTCGTCCTTGCTGGCGGTGAAGCCGAGGGAACCCTTGTTGAAGCCGGTGTCGGCCCCGACGTTCGAGGTCATGATGATGATCGTGTTCCGGAAATCGATCTTCCGGCCGAGACTGTCGGTCACGATGCCGTCCTCGAGGATCTGGAGCAGGATGTTCCAGACGTCGGGATGGCCCTTCTCGATCTCGTCGAAGAGGACGACGCTGTAGGGACGGCGGCGGACCCGTTCCGTCAGCTGGCCGCCTTCCTCGTAGCCGACGTAGCCGGGAGGCGAGCCGATGAGGCGGGAGACGTTGAACTTCTCCATGTATTCCGACATGTCGATCTGGATCAGGGCGTCCGAACTGCCGAACATGTGCTCGGCGAGAGTCTTCACCAGCATCGTCTTGCCGACGCCGGTCGGCCCGAGGAAGACGAAGGAGCCGATGGGACGCTTCGGGTCCTTGAGGTCGGCGCGGGAACGGCGCAGGGCCTTGCCGAGGGCGGCGACGGCCTCGTCCTGGCCGATGACCTTGCCCTTGAGCTCGTCGGCGACCTGGAGGAGCTTCTCGCGGTCCTTCTGGGTGACGCGGGAGATCGGGACGCCGGTCCACTTCGAGACGATGTGCATGATGTCGTCCTCGGTGACGGAGACTTCCTGCTCGTCCCGCTTCAGGCGCCATTCGGCGAGGATCGCCTCGAGCTTCTCCTTGGCCTCCTTCTCCTTGTCGCGGAGGGCGGCGGCCTTCTCGAAGTCCTGGGCCTTGATGCTGGCATCCTTCCGGTTGCGGATCTCGCCGAGCTCGGTCTCGATGTCCTTCACGTCGGGCGGGCGCATCGTGGCGGCGATCCGGGCGCGGGAACCGGCCTCGTCCATGACGTCGATCGCCTTGTCGGGGAGGAAGCGGCCCGTGAGGTAGCGGTCGGAGAGCTTCGCGGCGGCGGTGATCGCGTCGTCGGTGTACTTGGCCTTATGGTGGGCCTCATACTTGACCTTCAGCCCCTGGAGGATGAGGACGGTGTCGGCGACGCTGGGAGCCTCGACGGTGACGGTCTGGAAGCGGCGCTCGAGGGCCGAGTCCTTCTCGATGTATTTCCGGTATTCGGTGAGGGTCGTCGCGCCGATGCACTGGAGCTCGCCGCGGGAGAGGGCGGGCTTGATGATGTTCGACGCGTCCATCGCGCCCTCGGCCGAGCCGGCGCCGACGATGGTGTGGAGCTCGTCGATGAAGAGGAGGACGTTCTTCGCCTTGCGGATCTCCTCCATGACGGCCTTGATCCGTTCCTCGAACTGGCCGCGATACTTCGTTCCCGCGACCATCAGGGCGAGGTCGAGGGTGATGACCTTCTTCTCGCGAAGGAGCTCGGGGACGTTCCCGGCGGCGATTTCCTGGGCCAGGCCCTCGACGATGGCGGTCTTGCCGACGCCGGCCTCGCCGATGAGGACGGGGTTGTTCTTCGTGCGGCGGCAGAGGATCTGGATGACCCGCTCGATCTCGCTCGACCGCCCGATGACGGGGTCGAGCTCGCCCTTGCGGGCGACCTCGGTGAGGTCGCGACCGAACGACTTCAGCGCGGGAGTCTTGACCTCCTTCTTGCCGCCCGTCTCGGGGCCGCCCGCCGTGGCGCCCTCGCCCGGCTCCTCCTCGCCGCCGCCCTGGCCCGCGCCCGACTCGGGGGCGGTGAAGTTCGGGTCGAGTTCCTTCAGGATCTCGTTGCGGGCGCGCTCGAGGTCGATCTCGAGGCTCTTGAGGACGCGGGCGGCGACGCCCTCCCCCTCGCGCAGGAGGCCGAGGAGGATGTGCTCCGTGCCGACGTAGCTGTGGTTGAGCGCCTTCGCTTCCTTGCCCGCGAGGGCGAGGACCTTCTTCACGCGGGGCGTGTAGGGGATGTTCCCGGAGACCTTCGATTCGGGGCCGGTGCCGACCTGCTTTTCCACCTCGTTGCGGACGGTGTCGAGGTCGACGCCCATCTTCTGGAGGACGTTGACGGCGACACCCTGGCCGAGCTTGATGAGGCCGAGGAGGAGGTGCTCCGTCCCCACGTAGTTGTGGTTGAAACGGTCGGCCTCCTTCCGGGCGAGGGAAAGGACCTGCTGGGCGCGGGGGGTGAAGTTATTCATGATTGGCTTTCTTCGGTGGAAGGGGGGGTGGAGGTGCCGAGCTTGGCGCAGTCGGGCGCCGGGACGTCCTTCAAATGCTCGCGGAGGAAATCGGAACGGATGCCGTCGCGCTCCTCGGTGGTCAGCTTCCGGTCGTAATCGAGCTGGAGGTGGGCGGGCTGCGTCTTGATGAAGCACTCGTCGATCGCCATGCGGCACGACTCGGGGAACATCCCGAGGTCGGCCCCGAAGCGGAGGAGGGAGAGGAGGTTCAACGCCTCCTTCGACGACATGGCGTAGGAATGGCGCATGATCCCGTAGGCGCGGCCGACCTGGTCGGCGACGACGCGGGCCTTTTCCTGCAGCAGCGTGACGCGGGCGTTCTCCTCGTGGTCGATGATCTGCGAGATCACCTTCTGGAGGCGCTCGATGATCGCCGTCTCGCTCTCGCCGAGGGTCATCTGGTTCGAGACCTGGAAGAGGTTGCCGAGGGCCTCGGTCCCCTCCCCGTAGAGGCCGCGGACGGCGAGGCCGATGCGGTTCACCGCCTTGATGATCTGGCCGATCTGCTCCTTCAGCACGAGGGCCGGGAGGTGCATCATGACCGAGGCGCGCATCCCGGTGCCGACGTTCGTCGGGCAGGCGGTGAGATAGCCGATCTGGGGGGAGAAGGCGAAGTCGAGCCGCTCGTCGAGCTCGCCGTCGATCTTGTCGGCCATCTTCCAGAGGCCCTTCAGCTGGAGCCCGGCGCGGAAGACCTGGAGGCGGAGGTGGTCTTCCTCGTTGATCATGACGGAAAGGGTGCGGGGCTTGTTCACCGCGAGGCCGCTGCCGGCGCTCTTCGCGGCGTGCTCGCGGCTGATGAGGTGCTGCTCGACGAGGACCTGCTTTTCGAGCGGGGAGAAATGGTCCATCGAATCGCAGACGATCGCCTGGCCCATCTCGGGGAGGGAGAGGACGGCGGGTTGGATGATGGAGAGGATCCGCTCGCGCTCCGCCTTCTTCGCCCAGCCGGGAAACGGGTGGTGGTTGAGATTGCGGGCGAGCCGGACACGGGTGCAAAGCACTACCTTGTTCCCGGCGCCACCGCTATCCCCATGCAACCACTCGCTGCTGGTCTGGAGTAAATTGGCGATCTTCACTACCCCCGTACGGTAAGACATTTCCGGCCCTTGGCAATGGGCAATTCCACCTTGTCCCGTCGGGACAAGGCGGCGTCAAGGCCGGAGGCGATTCTTGAATGGAGGGCGGGAGGAGGGGCCTCATTTCCATGGCGCGACGGATGCGGGCGATGCTGGTTACGCCGCGTTCGCGGATGTTTGGTGGGCGGGGCGGCCCGTCGGGGCTGGCGCGGTCAACCCTGTACAGCTGGAGGCGATCCGCTTTATAGCCCAAGAGGGGCTTTGCCCCTCCTGGAACCTCCTGCTCTAAGGGCCTGAACTAGGCGGACGCGCTTTGGCGGCGTCTCGTCTCTTAACTGGATAAAATCCGCTGCTTCCTGGAGCGCCCGAGGGTACGTGCTATAAGACGGGGCCAATACGCCCTGACTCCTATTGGGAAAATCACGCTGCGTTCGCGTAGCGTCGCAGGACGCCGACGACGACGCCTTGGACGCTGAGTTCTTCGACCGGCTCGAGATCGGGATAGGCGGGGTTCTCCGCCTGAAGGTAATAGGCCCCCCGGCGCTGGTGGAGGCGCTTCAGGGTGCACTCGCCGTCGATCAAGGCAGCGACGATATCGCCGGGGGCGGCAGGCTTCCGCTCGAGGACGACGACGTCGCCGTCGAAGATCCCCGCGCCGATCATGCTCTCCCCCTTCACCTTCACCGCGAAGGCGCGGGCGGGATCGGAGACGCCGAGGGTGCTGGGGATGAAGGAAAGGGAGGCGGGGGCCTCGACCTCGCTCCCGCCCTCGATCGGATCGGCGAAACCGGCGGGAATCGAATCGAAGAGCGGGAGCTGGAACGCCTCGGGGGAACCCTGGGCGCGGACCGTCGGGCGGCGGGTCGAGAAAAGGCCCCGGGAGCGGGCTTCCCGGAGGAGGACCTGGGCCGCCTCGAGCTTCTCCACGATGTAGGAGACGGCGCGGGGGCTGGCGAAGCCGCAATGGCGCTGGATTTCCCGGATCGTCGGCGGGCGATGGTTGGTCTCGCTGTACTTCTCGATGAATTCGAGAACCTTCTGCTGGGACCCGGTGAGGGTGAAGACCGGCGCAGGCATCGACGACGACTCGGGATTAAAGACCATGATACGAGTGTATAATAACCTTTGCGGTTGTCAATCAAGCTCTTTTGGGATTCCCTCGTCTCTCCGCCCATGCTCTACACCGACATCGGATTCCTCTACCTGTTCGCGGCGGTCTGCGGGGTGACGTTCCTCCTCCGTCCGTGGCCTGCGTTGAAGGAATGGTTCCTGATCGTCTTCAGCCTCCTGGTGATCGCGACGTGGGGATGGTACGATCTCGCCCTTTTCCTCGGGGTGTTGGCGGTGAACTTCGTCTCGGCCCGCCTCCTGCCCCGGCTCTCCCCTCCGGCGGCGAAGCGGCTGCTGATCGGGACGATCGGCCTCGACCTCGCGACGCTCGCCCTTTTCAAATATGCCAACTTCCTCGGCACCACGCTGGCGGCGATCTCGCCGCTCGAATTCCCTTCCTTCCCGCTCGGCATCCCGCTCGCGATCTCCTTCTACGTCTTTCACCTCATCAGCTACCTCGTCGATATCCATGCGGGACGGGTCCGGGTGGCGACGTTCCGGCAATATCTCTTTTACCTCAGCTTCTTCCCTCACGTCATCGCCGGGCCGATCGTCCGGGCCTGGCAGCTCGTCCCCCAGATCGGCGTCACCCGCCGCGTCCGGAACGATCTCTTCATGGGGTTCCATTTCGTCGTCGTCGGGGTCTTCCTGAAATGTGTCGGGGCGAACAATATCGCCCAGGCGATCGATCCCTACTGGGCCGACGGGGGGACGCCTCCTCCGTTCGACCTGACTTGCCTGGAACACTGGCTGGTCGCCTTCCTCTATTATTGCCAAATCTACGGCGACTTCGCCGGATACAGCCTCATGGCCCTCGGCATGGCACGGATGCTCGGCTACCGCCTGCCGCCGAATTTCCGGACGCCGATGCTCGCCGCCAGCCTGCGGGAATTCTGGCAGCGGTGGCACATCACCCTCTCCCGCTGGATCCGCGATTATCTCTACATCCCCCTCGGCGGAAACCGCTGCTCCGCACCCCGGGCCGCCTTCAATCTCCTCTTCGCCTTCTTTCTCTGCGGCCTCTGGCATGGGGCCGGATGGGGCTTCGCCCTCTGGGGGCTGATGCACGGGGCGGGGTTGGTCGCGGAACGGTTCTTCCACCGGGACGGGATGGCCGCCTCGCCCTCCTTCCGCTGGGGCGGATGGGCGGCGGCGCAGCTTTGGGTGGTTTTCGCCTGGGTCTTCTTCCGCTGCCCTTCCCTCGCGCAAGCGTGGGATTTCGCCCGTCCGATGCTTACCCTCGCACCCGCGTTCCATCCCCCGCACCCGTTCTGGTTTGTCCGCAACCGACCCCTCCTCGCCCTTCTCCCGGCCCTCGCCATCGTGGCCCACCACGGCGCGCCGTTCTTCCTGAAGCGGGTCGGGCGACGCCGCCTCGGCCTCGCGCTCGGCATTGTCACCGGCGTCCTGTTCGTCCTGAACTGCATCGTCTATTCTCCGGCGAAGGGATTCATCTATTTCCTCTTCTGACGCCATGGACCCGCGACCCTCCCCTCCTGAGCCGACCGCCTTCCGCCTCCCCTTCGTCGCGGCGTTCCTCGGGACGGCGGCGGTCCTCTTCCTCGCCTTCGCCCTGGCCCGGCCCGCGCTCACTCCGCTCCCTCCCCTTCCCGTTCCCGGGCAGGCCTACGTCTCCGAGTATGCCGGAGGAGCGAGCCGTCATTCCGCCGCCTTCTACCTCCTCCACTCGGGCCTCCTCGGTTTCGGAAAGAAGATCGATGCGGCCGACCTCCTCCTCGTCGGCACCTCGCACCCCGCCTTCGGGCTCTCGGCCCGGGAACTGGGCCAAGAGCTCTCCGCCTCCGCGGGTGCGCCCGTCCGGTGCTTCAATGCCTCGATGACGGGGGATGACGTAAGCTTCAACCGCAACTTCCTCGACTCCCATGCGGCGGGAAAGACGGTGATCCTTGATCTCTTCGGGTGGAACATTCATCCCCAGCCGGAACCCGCTTCGTCCTCGATCTCCCTTCTGGAAGCCTGCTGGAGCGTGGAAAACGTCTGGCTCAGCTTCTATCAGGATTATTTCTTCGACCGCTTCCTCCCCCGCCTTTATCTGAAACAGACGGGTAAGCTGACCGCTCCGCCCTACTTCTTTTACCGCCGCCATTTCCTCCTCGCCGCCCAGTCCCGGAACTGGGAAACAAACGACATGGAATGGGCGTGGGCGCGGGAGACGCTGCTCTATTCCCTGTCGGGAGAGGGCCATCCGGCGCAGAGCGAGCCCTGCTTCGGCAACGAGCCGAATTACCACGTCGCCCAACGCGTCGCAGTCCCCGCCGAGTCTTTCCCCCAGGCCCGGTTCTTCTACATCCTCCTCCCGTTCCCCGGGGCCGAGCTGGCCCGCCTGCCCGCCGATGCCGTTCCGTTTCTCTCGATCGCCCCGGAGGGGCTCCTCTACTTCGACGCCCACCACCTCACGGCCGGGAGCCGGAGCGTGGCCACGGAGCGGCTGGCCGAGGGGCTGAGGGAATCCCTGAAGAAAGCGCCCGTCCCTACTTCGCCCCGCTGAGGCGGAGGGCGACGACGCCGACGATGATCGCGACGAGGCCGAAGAGCTTCATCGCGTTGAAGCTCTCCTTGAAGAAGAAGATGCCGATGCAGGAGAGGAGGGCGACGCCGACGCCGCTCCAGATGGCATAGGCAAGGCTGACCTCCATCCGCTTCACGGTGAACGTGAGGAAGATGAAGCAGCCCGAGTAGAAGAGGGCCATGAGGGCCGCCCATTTCAGGTTGCTGAAGCCGTCGGAGAGCTTCATGCAGGTGGTGCCGGCGATTTCAAACCCGATCGCCAAGGCGAGATAGACCCATTTCATCCCGATACTCTCGCCCAAGACGGCGCGATATCAAGGATCAAGGCCCGGACCTATTCCGCCCGGTATCCCATGCGGAGGCCGCCCCAGTGGCGTCCCCGGACGGTGATCGGCGCGGAGACGTCGTTCATGAGGACGAACTGGCCGCCGCCCATGTCGCGGCGATAGTGCTGGAGGAGGAAGGAGCGGACGTTGCGCCCGGAGGCGAGGCCGACGCGATCGTTGAAGAGGCGGCGGTTGCGGCAATGGGCGGCGTTCCAGGCCGGGTCGGCCCCCTGGGGCTGGGAGAACTTCGCGTTGTGCGTCGGGAGGAAGCCGTTCCGGTCGACGGCGGCGCAGAAGGCGATCCGCTCGTGGGTCGCCGCGATCTTTTCCTGGAGGGCCGGGAGGAGGCGGTCGGTGAGGGTGACGTAGGGGGTGAGGAACTGCGCGGGGTTCGTCCGGGGGATCGGCTCGTAGCGGTCGCTGAAAAGGTCGGCCTCGGCGATCTCCCCGTGGGCGAGCGCCTCTTCGAAGAGGTGGCCGATCTTCCGCGCGCCGTCCTGAACGAGGCGGATGAAAGGGGTGTCCCGCGTCTCGACGCCGCTGTCGACGATGGTCGAGACGAGGCGCTCCGAAAAGCCGACGACGTCGCGGAGCCGGTCGCGGGCCTGCTCGAGGCTCTCGCTCTCCTCCCCGATGCGGGCGGAGAGGCCGTCGACCATCCCGATGTGGTGGCGGATGTTCTGCTCGACGGTCTCGGCGACGTCGGCGATGCGGCGGGTCCGCCCGCCGACGCCCGAAAGGGCCTCGCCGACCGCGGTGACGGTCTGGCGGAGTTCCGCGGTCTCCCGGCTCGCCGTCTCGGCGCGGGCGATGCCCTGGGAGGCGCTCTCCAGGAGGCGGTGCACCTCCTCGGTCAGCGTGGAGAGGGTCCGGCTCATGAGGACAGCGGCCTCGGAGCTCCGGAGGGCGAGGGTCCGGACCTCGTCGGCGACGACGGCGAAGCCCCTCCCCGCCGCGCCCGCGCGGGCCGCCTCGACCGAGGCGTTGAGGGCGAGGAGGCGGGTCTGGAGGGCGATCCCCTCGATGCTGGCGGCGGTCTTGCCGACGTTCTGGAGGGCGGCGCCGAGGTGGTCGGCCCCGGCCCGGACGCCCTCGATCGATTCCATCAGCCCGGCGATCGAGGTGACGGCCCCGTCGAGGACGGCGCGGGACTCGTTCATCCGGGACTCGGAGGCGGTCGCCACCGTGCGGGCCTCGGTGGCCGCCTCGGTGATCTCCCGCGTCGCCTCGGCCATCCGGGTGTTCTCGGCCTTCAGCTGGGTGAAGGCGGCGGCCTGCTCGACGGCGGCGGCGCTGATCGTCTCGACGGCCCCGGTGATGTCGGCGAGCTGGAGGCCGAGGTTCCCCGCGAGGTCGGCGACGGTCTTGCCGAGGGACTCGGAATCCCCCTCCCCGGCTCCATTGCGGGAGCCGAGGCCGAGGGTGAGATGTCGTGTCAGCCGCATGGGGCGGTCCCGGGGGAGGCCGGGGCGGTTAGTCGAGGTCGGCCTTCGCCTTCGGCTGGGTGAGGAGCGAGACGACGATCAGGATGAGGAAGCCGAGGGGGACGGTGACGAGGGCCGGGTAGTTCATCGGCAGGTTGGAGAAGGGGTCCATCTTGTAGACTTCCTTCACGACCTTGTCCGAGATCAGGATCCAGCCGACCGAGGTCAGCGTGCCGACGGTGACGGCGGCGGTGATGCCCTGCTTCGTCGTCTTCTTCCAGAAGAGGAGCATCAGGAGCGAGGGGAGGTTGGCCGAGGCGGCGATGTTGAAGGCCCAGGCGACCATGAGGGAGACGTTGATCTGCTTGAACGCGATGCCGAGGACCATGGCGATGATGCCGAGGACGATGGCGGCCATCTTCCCCGCGAAGACCTTCTGGTGGTCGCTCATCGGGATCTTCAGGACGTTCTCGATCAGGTCGTGCGCCACGGCGCCGGAACCGGCCAGGATGAGGCCGGAGACGGTCCCCAGCACGGTGGTGAAGGCGATCGCCGAGATGAAGGCGAAGAGGAGCGGGGAGAACGACTTCGCCAGGAGCGGCGCCGCCTTGTTGCCGCCCGCGTCGGAGAGGTCGAGGACGCCGTAGCTCAGCGCGGCGAGGCCGAGGAAGAGCGTGAGGACGTAGAAGATGCCGATCGCGCCGATGCCGACGACGGTCGACTTCCGCGCCGCCGCCGCGTCCTTCACCGTGTAGTAGCGGATGAGGATGTGGGGGAGCGAGGCCGTCCCGGCGAAGAGGGCGAGCATGAAGGAGATGAAGTCGAGCTTGTCGGCGAGCTTCTGGGAGTGGATGCCCTTGAAGTTCGGGTGGGTGCCGGGCTGGAGGAGCTTCTCGCCCGAGTTGAGCTTCGGGAAGAAGACGGTGGTCTCCTCGCTCGCGTTCGGGAAGTCCTTGATCACTTCCTTGCCCGACTGGATGAGGATCGACTTCTGGAGGGTGGTGAGGAAGCCGAAGGGGCTGACGCCGCCGGTCTCCTTCTGGCCGTCGGGGAGGGAGTAGATGCCGTTGATCGGGTGGAGGGGCTTGCCGCCGCCGAGGACGTTCGGGAGGGGCTTCTTGTCCTTTTCCTTCGGGAAGGCGGTCGAGGTCTGGACCTCGACGAGGGCCTTGCCCTTGCCGGGGAGGTCGATCACGCGGTAGAGGGTGACGAGCTTCTCGCCGTCGTAGAGCCCGTAGTAGGGCTTCCCGGCGAGGGGGCCGGCAGTGATCGCCTTGGGAACCTCGACGGCGGGCGCGGCCGGCTCGGGGGGGGCGATCGGGACGCTCGAGTCGACGACGGGCGTCGGTTCGAGCGCGGCGGAGGAAGCGGCGGGAGCCGAGGCCTCGGCCGGGGCGGCGGCGGGAGCGGCAGGCGCGGCGACCTCGGCGGGAACGGGGATCGGGATCGTGGCGAGCTCGCGGACGCTGAGACCCCGGGCCAGGATGAGGCCGACGAGGATGAGGCAGAAGAAGACGAGGAGGGAGCCCTTGATGAACTGGACCCAGGTCGTCGAGACCATCCCGGCGGTGGTGACGATGATCGTGACGAGGAGGCCGACGATGATGATGCCGTAGTTGTCGTCGATGCCGAGGAGGGGCTTGATCAGCGCCCCGGCGCCGACCATCTGGGGGATGAGGTAGGCGATCGAGATGACGAGGGTGCCGATGGCGACGGAGAGCTTGATGCCGCGGGAGTTGAACTTCGAGTCGAGCGCGTCGGCGAAGGTGAACTTGCCGAGCCGCTTGATCGGCTCCGCGATCAGGAAGATCGCGACGACCCAGCCGGCGAGGAAGCCGATCGAGTAGAGGAACCCGTCGTAACCGAAGAGGGCGATCATGCCGCAGATGCCGAGGAACGAGGCGGCGGAGAGGTAATCGCCCGCGAAGGCGATGCCGTTGACGAACCAATGGATCTCGCCGTGGGCGGCGTAGTAGCCCTTGGCCGACTTCGCCTTCCTGCCGAGGTAGAAGGAGAGGAGGAGGACGGTGGTGACGAAGATCGAGAAGATGATGACAGGCGTATTCATTGAGCTTGGGATCGGGGTGGGGGCGGGGGGAACGATTTTAGGATGGGGGGAGTCTTCTCCGGTCTTACTTCGACTCGGACGCCGGGCGGTTCAGGAAGGCGTAGAGCGAGGCGAGGACGATCGCCGCGAAGATCAGCACCATGCCGTAGACGATCGCCAGGTTGAGGCCGCCGATGGGGGTATTCCAGGCGAGGGCGTCGGGATCGAAGGCGCTCAGGCCGACGAAGCCGAGGTAGAGGGCGAGGTAGATGAAGAAGAAGAGGAAGGCATGGCGGCCATTCTTGATTTCACCAGGGTCCTGATCGTGGATTTCGGCGGAGGGGGAGACGGAGTCGCTCATAAGATTTGGAAGGGGGTTCCTTGGGGATTTCGACCGAGGCCCGGCGCTCTCAAGACGTGCTCAGGAAAGCTCCGTCTTTTTCGGCAAGTGCCAGGCGTTACTGCCGAAATATCCTCAAAATAGCTGTTTATTGCAATAGAAATAAGTGACTTCCACTAGGATAAAAGAGGGTCACTCCCGAGTCAATCGAGCCCGCCGGGCTCCCTTCCTCTCTAGGGAACCGTTTCCCGAGGGAAAGGACTAAGGCGTTTGCCCGGGTAACGGGCCGTTCCGGTCGATCTGCTCCCAGATCGTCTCCGGGGTGGCCCCGGCCTCGCGCATGGCGCGGAGGGCGAGGGCGGCGTCGCGCTTCGCCAGGCGGCGGCCCGAGGCGTCCCGGATCAGCGGCGTGTGGCGGAAGGCGGGGATCGCCCCGCCGAGGCCGAGGGCGCGGTAGAGCAGGAGCTGCCGGGAGGTCGAAAGAAGGAGGTCGGCCCCCCGGACGACCTCGGTGATCCCGTCGCCCGCGTCGTCTACGACGACGGCGAGCTCGTAGGCCGGGACGTCGTCGCGGTTCCAGACGAGGAAGTCGCCGAAATCGGTCCCGGCCCGGGGAGAGAGGGCTCCGAGGAGGCCGTCGTCGAAGGCGACTATCTCCCCGTCGGGGACGCGGAAGCGCCAATTCACCCCCGCCGGGGTTTCCCACGCGCGGGCGGCCTCGACGGGGGTCCGCCAGGCGGCGGGGAAGAGCGGTTCCTCCTGATCGAAGGCGCCGACGGTCAACGGGGCCGCCTCGGCCACTTCCTTCCGGGAGCGGGTGCAGGGATAGATCCAGCCGCCGTCGCGGAGTTGCCGCCAGGCGGCGAGGTACCGCTCCCGTCTCCGGCTCTGCCAGAGGGGTTCCCCGTCCCAGTGGAGGCCCAGCCAGCGGAGGTCCTCCATCGCCGCCTCGGCGTAGAGGGGAAGGCAGCGGCGGGGGTCGATATCCTCGAGCCGGAGGACGATCTCCCCTCCGGCGGCGCGGGCCCGCGCGTGGGCCGCGCCGAAGGTCGCCGCGTGGCCGAGGTGGAGGAAACCGGTCGGCGTCGGGGCGATCCGCCCGCGATAGGGTACGGAGGGGGGCGCGACGGGCGCTTCCTTACAATCCATAGGGACCGCTCGAGAGAATCGCCTCGGCCCCGGGCGCCGGGCGGAGGCGGCCGCGGAAGGCGACTTCGACGAGGCAGACGTCGTCGAGGAAGGTGTCGACCTTGGCGCTCTCCTTCGCTGCCGCGAGGACGGCGTCGAGGAAGCCGGGCCCCGCCGGACATTTCTCGACGAGGGAGAGGAACATCGCGTCGTTGAGGCCGATCTCGGCCTCGTCGCCGAGGTCGCGGAGGCCGTCGGTGTAGAAGAGGAGGCGGTCGCCCGGCTCGATGGTGTCCTCGATCACGACGTAGGAGGAATCGTCGATGAAGCCGAGGGGGACGGAGGAAGGGACCTTGCGCGGGCAGCCGAGGAGGCGGACGCCGCCGTCCTTCGAGAGGACGAGGGGGGCCGGATGGGAGGCCGAGGCGAAGCGGACGCGGCCCGTCTCCGAATCGATCGTCGCGTAGAGGCCGGTGACGTAGATCGGGGTCCGCATCCGGTCGAAGAAGGGATGGAGGCGGCGGTTCGCCTCGGAGAGGAAAGCGCCGGGATCGGAGGCGACGGGGAGGAGGTCATCGACGAGGGTCCGCTGCATCGCGGTGATGAGGGCCGCGTGGACGCCGTGGCCCATCACGTCGCAGATGAAGACGCCCGCCTGCCGCGAGCCGATCGGGATGACGGTGAAGAAATCACCGCCGACCTTCCCCATCGGCTGATACCGGTAGGAGAAGCCGAGGGCGCTCCCCTCCTCCGTCGCCGTCGGCGGGAAAAGCGGGTAGCGGCTGGGGAGGAGGGCCCGCTGGACCTGCCGCGCGAGTTCGAGTTCCCCCTCCATCTGGCTCTGCTTCTCGGCGAGGGCCTCGGCGTACTCCTGCAGCCGCTCCGCCTGCTCGTGGGCGGCAGTCACGTCGCGGGAGATGCCGCAGATGCCGATGATCTCCCCCAGGTGGTCGCGCAGCGGGGCCTTCGTCGTCGAGGCCCAGCTCATCCGCCCGTCGGGGAAAGTCTTCTGCTCGACGTCGCCGACCATCGGCTCCCCGCTCTCCATGGTGCGGAGGTCGTCGTTGCGGGTCTTCTGCGCGGCGTCGTGCTGGAGGATATCGAACGTCGTCTTGCCGAGAAGCTGCGAGGCCATCTCCATGCCGAAGTATTGGAGGAGGGCCTTGTTCGCCGCGATGAAGCGGCTTTCCCGGTCCTTGAAATAGATCCGTTCCGGGATGATCTCCATCAGCGCCATGAGGAGCTGGTGGTTGATGTCGGCCAGCGGGGAGACGTCCCCCGTGAGGGGGGGGCGGACGGCGGGAGAAAGGGGGGCGGGCGGCATGGTCGAACGCTTCAGCTTCCCTTCAGTTCCTTACAAGCCGTAAGGCCCGGTGGAGAGCGCCGCGATGTTCTCCGCCTCGGAATGGAGATGGCCCCGGAAGAGGACTTCGACGAGGCAGACGTCGTCGAGGAACGACTCGACCCCGGCGCTTTCCTTCGCCGCTGCCAGGACGGCGTCGAGGAAGGCGGGGCCGCCCTTGGAGGGAACCGGAGCCGAAGTCGAAGCAGGGCCGGAAGCGGCATCGACGGCGCATTTTTCGACGAGGGAGAGGAACATCGCGTCATTGAGGCCGATCTCGGCCTCGTCGCCGAGGTCGCGGAGTCCGTCGGTATAGAAAAAGAGGCGCTCACCCGGCTCGACGGCGTCCTCGAGGACGCCGTAGGTCGATTCCCCCATGAAGCCGAGCGGGACCGAGGAAGGCACCCGCTTCGGCGCGCCGAGGAGGCGGACCTTGCCGTCCTTCGCGATGACGAGGGGGGCGGCGTGGGAGGCGGCGGAGAAGCGGACGCGGCCCGTCTCGACGTCGATAACGGCGTAGAGGCCGGTGACGTAGAGGGGGGTCTTCATCCGCTCGAAGAAGGGATAGAGAAGGCGATTCGCCTCGGCGAGGAAGGCCCCGGGATTCGACGCCACGGGGAGGAGGTCGTCGACGAGGGTCCGCTGCATCGCGGTGATGAGGGCCGCGTGGACGCCGTGGCCCATCACGTCGCAGATGAAGACGCCCGCCTGCCGCGAGCCGATCGGGATGACGGTGAAGAAATCGCCGCCGACCTTCCCCATCGGCTGATACCGGTAGGAAAAGCCGAGGGCGCTTTCCTCCTCCGTGGCCATGGGAGGGAAGACGGGATAGCGGCTGGGAAGGAGGGCGCGCTGGACCTGCCGGGCGAGTTCGAGCTCCCCCTCCATCTGCGCCTGCTTCTCGGCCAGGGTCTCGGCGTATTCCTTCAGCTTCTCGGCCCGCTCATGCTCCTCGGTCACGTCGCGGGTGATACCGCAGACGCCGATGATCTCGCCGAGGTGGTCGCGCAGCGGTGCCTTCGTCGTCGTGGCGTAGCGGACTCGGCCGTCGGGGAAGACCTCCTTCTCGACGTAGCCGACCAGCGCCTCGCCGGTCTGCATCACCTTCAACTCGTCGGCCCGCGCCTGCAAGGCGTGTTCCGGGAGGAAGATGTCGGCATCGGTCTTGCCGAGGATCTCCCCCGCCGTGTTGGCGCGGAAGAATTCGAGGACGGCCTTGTTCACCGCGACGAAGCGGCTCTCGCGGTCTTTGAAATAGATGCGGTCGGGGATGATCTCCATCAGCGCCATGAGGAGCTGGTGGTTGATATCGGCCAAGGGAACCTCGGCGCGATCCGCGCCCTTGGCTCCCTTCCGCGGGGGGACGGAGGGCGTCGCTCCCGGGACGGGAGCGGGGGTGGGGATGGGAGCAGAGGCCTTGGAAGAGGTACTCATATGGAAAGGTCGGGGATTCCGTTCTCGTGGCTAATATAGAACGAAATGGGTCCCGACCCAAAAACCGGCCTGCCGCAGGAAGCCCCGAGGGCTGCCAGATCGATTTTCGATTCGATCTCCAATTGGATCTCGGAAACTACTCTGGTCTCGGGTTGGTTTCGCACTCATGAAATCGGGCCGAAGCCCAAATCGCTGACGCTCCATTAAAACGTTCCGGCCCCCAGGCAACAAGGTAAAAACTTCGTCCCGTACGGAGGGGATCGGGCCCTTTTTTCAAAGCCACTTGATTAAACGGGATTTGTCCGTAAATTTACCTACGCTTTATCCAACCCCCAATTAGGAATACCCACCATGCCCTTTGAACTCGCCCCCCTTCCCTACGCGAAGGACGCCCTCGAACCCCACATCGACAAGCTGACCGTCGAGATCCACTACGGCAAGCATCACCAGACCTACGTCACGAATCTGAACAAGGCCATCGCGGGCAAGCCCGAGCTGGAGAGCCAGTCGCTTGAGTCGCTCCTGAAGAACCTCGCCACCCTCCCCGCCGACGTGCAGGGCCCGATCCGCAACAACGGCGGCGGCCATGCGAACCACACGCTCTACTGGAACATCCTCGCCCCGAACGCGGGCGGCGCGCCGACCGGTGCCCTGGCCGACGCGATCAACAGCACCTTCGGCAGCTTCGACGCGTTCAAGGAAAAGATCGAAGCGGGCGGCCTCGGCCGTTTCGGCAGCGGCTGGGTCTGGCTCGTCGTCTCCGGCGGCAAGCTCGAGATCGTCACCACCCCGAACCAGGACAGCCCCATCACCGACGGCAAGACCCCGATCTTCGGCGTCGACGTCTGGGAACACGCCTACTACCTGAACTACCAGAACCGCCGCCCCGATTACCTCAAGGCCTTCTGGAACCTCGTGAACTGGAGCGAAGTCTCCAAGTACTACGAGGCCGCCCTCAAGGCGTAGTCCTTCGGACTTAAAAAAGGCGCTCCGGAAACCGGAGCGCCTTTTTCATGCCCATAGGAGTCGAGGCGCATGGGTCCCGTCTTCCCCCGCAATCCGTACCCTCGGGCGTACCGGAACCATCCGATTTTAATCCAGTTCGGAGACAAGGCGCCGCCAAAGCGCGTCCGCCTAGTTCAGGCCCTCCGAAGGGGAGGTTCCAGGAGGGGCAAAGCCCCTCTTGGGCTATAAAGCGGATTACATCCACCTGTACAGGGTTGACCCCGCAAGCCCCGAAGGGCCGCCCCGCTCTCAGAACGCACAAAAAAAGCGCCATGGAAAACCATGGCGCTTTTTGAAAAGGAATACTCCTAAAAGGAACCTTACTTCCGTTCCTTGTGAAGAGTGTGGCGGCGAAGGAAGGGATTGTACTTCATCAGTTCAATCTTTTCCGTCGTCAGCTTCTTGTTCTTCGTCGAGAAATAGCGGGAAGCGGGCTTACCTTCGGCTTTGGCCTCAGTGCATTCCAGGGTGATGTGTTCGCGCGGCATTCGAGGGAAAGTAGAGAGTAATCGTTCAGAGGCAAGTACTTTTCACGGGGACGTACGGACCCCGCTTCATTCCACCGAGGCCGCCGCCGCCCGCCGAAGGAGGTGATCGTAGAGAACGGCCCCGGCAAAACAGAAGAAAGCCGAGCCCAGATAGCCGAGTCCATGGAGCCAGATTGACCCGCTCTGCTTGGCCCAGATCGAAAGAGGGACCAAGAGGGCGAGCAGGAGCGCCATATAGACCGTGATCGTCCCCCGCGCCCCGCGCGTCAACTCCGCCGAGTGATGAAGGGAGGCGAACACGCCGAGATCCTGATCGACCAGGAGATAAAAGGATTGTCCCCAGACGACGAGGGGGACGAGAACAACTCCTGCCAGAAGAAGGAAGCTGAACCCTTTCAGAACCAGCGGCGACCAATGGAACAGGTTTCGCAATACGCCGACCACGACCCCTCCGAAACCGCAAAGCAGAAGAAAGACCGCCAAGAGGGCCAAGAGCCCGCAGAACCGAGCGAGCTTGTCCCACTGCCTGAACGTGAGAATCCACCGGTTTTCTCCCCTGCGGATCAGGGGGAGAAGGGAGGCGATGATCGCGATGCCCATCACGAAACTGAGGGCACCGAAAACGAGCGCCTGCAGACCGTCGAGGAGGGGTTTCCCCGTATGCCACGATAAATCGACCATGCCCTCGGCCAACAGCGTCAGCAGGAGTACCTGCGGGGCCGTGCGGAAGGAGGAACCGACGACGCGGAAGCTCTCCGCAAAGACGGCCTTCAAGGAGAGCGGAGGGAGGGCCTCCTCGGGCGGGGTCAACATATCCATCCTGCCTTGTAGCACGACCCGCCCCGAGGGGAAGAGCCATTTCCGCAGCCCCCCCTCCTACGCCCCTACAGTCCCTTCAGCGCCGTTTCGGTCCGCTCCAGCGCCTCGCCGACCTCGGCGCGGGTGACGATGTAGGGGGGGAGGTACCGCACCGTCTTCGATCCTGCGGGGGCGAGGAGCAGCCCCGCCTCGTGGAACTTCGGCATCGCCACGGCGGGCTCGACGGCGAGTTCCAGGCCGATCATCGCGCCGAGTCCCCGGACGGCGGTAATGACGGGATACCGCGCCTGCAAGGCCTTCAATCCACCGACGAGGTCGGCTTCCCGATCCCGGATGTTCTGGACCAGGTTGTCTTTCTCGATGGTGGCGAGGATCGTCCCGATCACGGCGGTGCCAAGGGGGGAGCCGCCGTAGGTCGTGTTATGGGAGCCGACGGCGAAGAGCCCCGCGAAGGCGTCGGAAACCCAGAACGCGCCGATCGGGAAACCGCCGCCGAGCGACTTCGCCATCGAGATCGCGTCGGGCCGGAAGGCCTTCGCCTCGGCGCTCTCGTCGCCCGCCTCCTCGAAGATCCGCTCGAAGCTCTGGAAGGCGCCGGTCCGGAAGAAACCGCACTGGACGGCGTCCATGAGGAGAAGGACGCCCGCCTCCTTCGTGATCCGCCGCAGTTCCTTCAGGTAGCCGGGATCGGCGGGGAAGACGCCGCCTTCGCCCTGGACGCCCTCGATGAGGACGGCGGCGGTCTTCGGCCCGATGGCGGCCCGCATCGCCTCGATGTCGTTGAAGGGGACGTGGACCGCGCCGGGGAGGAGCGGCTCGAAGCCGTGGTAGATCTTCTCCTGCCCGGTGGCGGTGATCGTCGCCATGGTCCGGCCGTGGAAGGAATTCGTCGTCGAGACGATCTCGTACGCGCCACCCCGGTTGGCGTGGCCGTGGAGCCGCGCGAGCTTGATGAGGCCCTCGTTGGCCTCGGCCCCGCTGTTCGCGAAGAAGATCTTCCCCGGACCGGCGAGGGAGACGAGCTTCTCGGCCACCGGCCCGGCGTTCTCGTTGTAGTAAAGGTTGGAGCAGTGGATCAGCTTGGAGGGCTGCGTGGCGTAGGTCTCGACGAGGGCCGGATGGGCGTGGCCGAGGCTGTTCACGGCGACGCCGGTGCCGAAGTCGATCAGTTCCCGCCCCGCGTCGTCCCAGACGCGGACGCCCTGGCCCCGCACGAGGGTGAAGGACCGCTTGGCCGTGTTGAGGATGTACTGATCGTAGAGGTCGGTCGTCCGGGACATAGGCCGGCCAATATCGCGCAGTCGAAATCGGGGCGCGATAAAAAATTTAATGCCCTGCGGCGGCGACCCGGTCGGGGATGGTGCGGGTCTCGATTTCCTTCCACTTCCCGTTGTCGAGGGAGATCAGGTGGACGGTCGACAGGCCCTCGTGGTCGTTCGGCCCGTAGGCCATCTCGAGGCCGGGCTCGATCTGGTTGTCGCGGATGGTCTCGATGGCGTCGATGAGCGATTCATGGGTCGGATGCTTTCCGGCCCGCTGCAGCCCCTCGATCACCACCCGGGCGTTGAGGTACCCCTCGAAGGAGGGGAAGGAGGGAGCCCGGCCCCGGAGGGCGGCGAGGTAGGCGGCGACGATCGGCTGCTTCGTGTCGGTGTAGAGCGGGAGCACCTCGCTGACGACGACGTGATCGCCCCCAGAGCCGAGCGCCCCGGCCAGAGCCTCGGGACCGACGAAGGAGACGGTGTAGAAGATCGTCTTGGAGAGGCCCTTCCCCTTCGCCAGGTCGATCGCCCGCGCCAGGGGGGCGTAGGTCCCCGCCAGGACGACGACGTCGGGGGCGGCGGCGGCGATGCGGTCGACCGCCTCCTCGACGTGGAGCGTATTGCGGACGAAGGTGCCGGAGGCGACCGGCGCGAGGCCCCGTTCCCGGAGGGCCTTTTCGGTCGCCGTCTTCACAGCGTCGCCGAAGGAATCGTCCTGGTAGAGGATGGCGAAGGTCTTCGCCTGGAACTTCCCGGCGAAGACATCGACGGCGGCCTTCGTCTCCTGCTCGTAGGAGGGGCGGATATGGATGTTGTAGCGGTTGAACGGCTCCCGCAACACCCGCGCCCCGGTGTAGAAGCCGACGACGGGGACCTTCGCCCCCTGCCAGACGGGGGCCGCCTTCAGCGAGGTCGGCGTGCCGACGTAGGAGCAGAGGGCGAGGACCTTGTTCGTCTCGATGAGCTGCAGGGTGTTCTGGACGCAGAGCAGGGGATCGTAGCCGTCGCCGAGCGTCACGAGGTTGAGGTGGGCGCCGAAGATGCCGCCTTTTTCGTTCGCGACCCGGAAGGCCGCCTCCATCCCCGCCTTCGTCTCCTGCCCGACGGCGGAGAACGCCCCGCCGAGGGGGAGCGAACTGCCGATGTAAATTTCCGAACTGCTGTCGCCGCCGTTCGCATTGGCATTGTCATTGGCATTCGCCTGCGCCCGCTCGGGCGGGACGACGAGAGTGAAGCTCGAAAGAATGAGGGCCGCCCCGCCGAAGAAGGCGACGAAGGAGTAAATGGGAACTCGCATGGTTCCATCGTACCCTCCCACCCGGCCTCTCCGGTATCGGCCTTTCCCTGATTCGGACGTAGGCCTTTGCCTACAGCGAGGCGGAGCGATATTCAGGAAGGGGTCGCGAAGAGGCGGGGGATGCCCTTCGGGACTGGGGACAGGCCCTGTACAGGTGGAGGGCATCACCGATCCGTTTCCGCTTGGGATCGCCCCGGTTCCTGCTACGATGGGCTACCCTTATGCGTCTGCCTCCTCGCCGTCGCCTTTCCCTTCCCCATTTCTCTTGGCTGGGGACTGCCCTCCTCTCCCTCCTCGCGCTCGCGCAGATCGCCGCCGCGCCGCTCGTCTATGTCATCCCGATCGAGGATGAGATCGAGCCCTCCCTCTCCGCCCTCGTCCGGCGCGGCGTCCGGGAGGCCGTCCGCCTCCAGGCCGATTACCTCCTCCTCCGCATCGACACCCCCGGAGGCCGCACCGACGCGATGGAGGAGATCGTCCGCGCCGTCGAGTCGTTCCCCAACCAGGAGAACACCGCCTCCTACATCGACAAGAAAGCCGCCTCCGCCGGGGCCTTCATCGCCTCCTCGACCCGCCGCATCTACATGGCCCCCGGCTCGGTGATCGGCGCGGCGACCCCCGTCATGATCGGCTCCGGCGGCAGCCCGGAGAAGCTCCCGGAGAGCTACGAGAAGAAGCTCATCTCCTTCTTCGACGCCACGGGCCGCGCCACGGCGGAGCGCCACGGCCACAATCCCGAGGTCTTCGCCGCCATGGTGAACAGCGAGCGGGGCCTCGTCGTCGACGGCGCGACCCTCGTCCCGAAGGGCCGCATCGTCACCCTCACGAACCTCGAGGCCGAGCGCCGCTACGGCACGCCGCCGAGGAACCTCCTCTCCGAAGGGACCGTCCCGACCCTCGGCGAACTCGCCCGGAAACTCGCCGGGCCCGACGTCCGCATCGAGACGCTGAAGCCGACCGGGTTCGAGACCCTCGCCCGCTTCCTCGTCCGGATCGCCCCCCTCCTCCTCACCCTCGGGATGATCCTCGGCTACCTCGAATTCAAGGCCCCCGGCACCTGGTTCTTCGGCATCGCGGCGGGGCTCTGCTTTCTCCTGTTCTTCCTCGGCAGCTACGTCGCGGGGCTGAGCGGGTACGAGCCCCTCATCCTCTTCCTCCTCGGCCTCGTCCTGATCGCCGTCGAGATCTTCTTCCTCCCCGGCTTCATCGTCCCCGTCGCCACGGGCCTCCTCCTGCTCCTCCTCGCCTTCGTCTGGGCGATGGCCGGGCAGACCGCGGGACCGGGCCAGGGCTTCCCCTCGCTTCACGACCTCCGGGGAGCGCTCCTCCGCCTCGCCTTCGCCACGATCATGGCGGGGGCCGCCGTGGCCCTCCTCACCCGCTACGTCCTGAAGAGCGGCATCGCCACCCGGACCCTGGAGGCTGCGACCGGCCACGGCCCCGCCCTCCCCGCCGGCTCCTACGTCGCCCTCGTCCGCGTCGGCGACACCGGGCGGACCGCCACCGCCCTCCGCCCCTCCGGCGCCGCCCTCTTCCAGCAGGAGGACGGCCCCCACCGCATCGACGTCGTCTCCGACGGCGGCTTCCTCCCCGAGGGCGCCCGCGTCCGGGTCACCCGGATCGAGGGCATCCGTGTCGTCGTCCAACCCGCCTAACCCTTTCTCTTTCTCTTTCCTTCCCCAACCCACCAACCCACCCCTCCATGAACAGCAGCACTATCGATCCCGGCAACTTCCTGATGATCATCCTCGGCATCGTCCTGGTCGTCGTCGCTCTCTTCGTCGCCTTCATCCTCGTGAACTTCGTCGGCATCTACGTCCGCGCCTGGATCTCCGGCGCCCACGTCTCGCTGATGAACCTCGTCGGGATGCGGCTGCGGAGCATCCCGCCCTCCCTCGTCGTGAACCAGCGGATCACCGCGATCCGCTCCGGCCTCGAGATCACGACGGCCCAGCTCGAGACCCACTACCTCTCCGGCGGCAACATCGAGGCCGTCGTCCGCGCCCTCATCGCCGCCGCGAAGGCCGGGATCCCCCTCGACTTCGACCGCTGCTGCGCCATCGACCTCGCCACCCTCGGCTCCGGCAAGAGCGTCTTCGAGGCCGTCCGCACCAGCGTCAACCCCCGCGTCATCGACTGCCCGAACGCCGCCTCCGGCCTCTCCGCCATCGCCGGCGTCGCGAAGGACGGCATCGCCGTCAACGTCCGCGCCCGCGTCACCGTCCGGACGAACCTCGACCGCTTCGTCGGCGGCGCGACCGAGGAGACGATCATCGCCCGCGTCGGCGAAGGGATCGTCGCCACCATCGGCGCGTCCGAATCGTACAAGCAGGTCCTCGAATTCCCCGACCTGATCTCCAAGACCGTTCTGGCGAAGGGCCTCGACTCGGGCAGCGCCTTCGAGATCCTCTCGATCGACATCGCCGACGTCAGCGTCGCCGACAACATCGGCGCGAAGCTCCAGGCCGAGCAGGCCGAGGCCGACAAGCGCGTCGCCCAGGCCCGCGCCGAAGTCCGCCGCGCCGCCGCCGTCGCCCTCGAGCAGGAACAGCGCGCCAGCGTCCAGGAGATGCGGGCGAAGGTCGTCGAGGCCGAAGCCCAGGTCCCCCTCGCGATGGCCGAGGCCTTCCGCGCCGGGAACCTCGGCGTCATGGATTATTACAAGATGAAGAACGTCCAGGCCGACACTCAGATGCGAACCAGCATCGCCGGGGAGGAACGCCCCGCCGATCCCGCCTCCTAACCTCCCCGATCCATGCCCATCGAACGCGCCGAATTCAGCCTCGTCGGCATCCTCTTCATCGTCGTGGCGATCATCGCCCAGGTGATGAACTCGATGCGGAAGGGGGAGCCGCCGACCGCGCCGCCCCCCCGGCCTCCGAGGCCGGAAAAGTCGGAAAGGCCGATGCCGCGTCCCCAGCCCGAGCCGGTCTGGAGGCCCGAGCCCGTCGTCGTGGCCCGACCCGAGCCGACTCCCTACCGGGAAGTCCCGGCCCCGGCTCCGGTTGCCGTCTCAACCCCCGATCCCGACGCCGCCGAACTGCACAACCTCCTCGCCCGCCTCCGCCAGGCCGACCAGCTCCGGGCCGATGAAGACCGCACGGAATCGAGGGCGCGCAGCAATTCCATCACGGTCGATACCGCCGTCACCATCCAGGCCGCCACGGCGAATACGCTCCGACTGCAAAGCGTGCTGCGAAACCGAACCGAAGCGCGGCGGGCGATCCTCCTCGCCGAGGTGTTGCAGCCGCCGCTCGCCCTCCGAAACGCTTGAACAAATAAACAGCGAGACCCCGTCCCAAAATGAAATCCTCGCCCCTCATCTTCGGTCTGGCCCTCTCCTGCTGCCTCTGCTTCCGAGCCCTCGGCGACGAGAGTTCCGGCCTCGATGCGAAGAGCACGGAAATCCTTGGTGCCGCGAGCGCCTTTTATGCCGGGCTCAAGACCTTCCAGGTCGAGGAGCACGTGGTCCTCAAGAACAGCATCACGGCGCTGCAGACGAAGACGGAAACCGGTGCCGATTTCCATCTCGCCCTCTCCCGCCCCGGCTGCTTCGCCTCGACGAATCAGGGAGGCATCATGGGGGGCATGCTCCTTTCCGACGGCAAGACGGCGACCGCCTACTTCGCCTTCCCCTTCCCCGCCCCGGGCAAGAAGGAATACATCGCCTCCCCCGCGCCCGCTGATGTCGGCGACCTCTTCACGATGTCGACGAAATTGAAATATGGCCGGGTGGTGCTCTACACCCCGCTCATCGAGTCCCTGCTCGCGAAATACCCCTTCGCCCCCCTGGTAGTAGCCGGCCACACCTCGGGAGCCTACGTCGGGAGCGAGAAGATCGGCGAAACGCCGTGCGATCACCTGCGCCTCACGACCAAGGTCGGGGAAAATGAGACCATCACCGACCTCTGGTTCACCTCGGGAGCCGCGCCGCTCCTGCAGCAGGCCGAGACTTCCTCGATGATGCCCGGGAGGACGTTCAGCTACACCTTCGCCTTCTCGGGCTGGAAGACGAATGAGCCGGTACCGCCGGAGCAATTCACCTTCACGCCGCCGGAGGGCGCGGTCCCGGTGAGTGAATTCTCGATGCCCGAGCGGAAGAGCGAAACCCCACCGTGGGTGAAGAAGGACGGGCCTTAGGAAACAGAAAAACGCTCGGCCCCAATAAAAAAGGACACCCTCATCGGGTGTCCTTTTTTGTGCCATTCAAGCCTACCGCCCGCGCGCGCCGCCGGGGCTGCGGTGCTGGCCGCCGCCGCCGCTGCTGGAGCGGGGGGAGAAGCTGCGGGGGCCGGAGTGGCCCTGGCCGCCGCCCGAGGGACGGCCGCCGGAGCTGCTGCGGCCACCGCCGCCACCACCACCGAAGGAGCGACCGCCGCCACGGTTACCGCCACCGCCACCCCCGCGACGGCCACCGCCGCCGCCCCCTCGGGGCGCGTCGGGGACGTGGAGGGCAGCCGCGGCTTCGGCGGCGGTCGGCGCGAAGGGGTGTTCCTTGCGGAGGGGGATCGGCTGGCGGATGGTCCGCTCGATGTCGCGCAGGAGGCCGCGCTCGTCGGGGGCGCAGAAGGCGATGGCGACGCCCTCTTTACCCGCGCGGGCGGTGCGGCCGATGCGGTGGACGTAGGACTCGGGCTCCTCGGGGAGGTCGTAGTTCACGACGAGGGTGATTCCCTTCACGTCGATGCCGCGGGCGGCGATGTCGGTCGCCACGAGGACGCGGACCTTGCCGTCGCGGAAGTTCTCGAGGGCGCGCTGGCGGGCTCCCTGCGACTTGTTCCCGTGGATGGCGTCGGCCTTGATGCCGTCGATGGCGAGGCGGTCGACGAGGCGGTTCGCGCCGTGCTTCATCCGGACGAAGACGAGGACGAGGCCCTCGGTGTGTTCCTTCTGGAGGAGGTGGACGAGGAGGCGGGGCTTGTTGTCCTTGGAGACCTGGCAGAGGTGCTGGTCGATCCGTTCCGCGGTGGTGGCGACGGGGGTCACCTCGACGCGGGCGGGGTTGTGGAGGAGCTTCGCGGCGATTTCCTGGATGGTGTCGGGCATCGTCGCGGAGAAGAGGAGGGACTGCCGTTTCCCGTTGGCGGGGAGGATGGCGAGGATCTTGCGGATGTCGTGGATGAAGCCCATGTCGAGCATCCGGTCGGCCTCGTCGAGGACGAAGACCTCGACCTGGGAGAGGTCGGCGTGGCGCTGCTGGACGAGGTCGAGGAGGCGGCCGGGCGTCGCGATGACGACGTCGAGGCCCCGGCGGAGGGCGGTGACCTGCGGCCCCTGGCCGACGCCGCCGAAGATGACGGCCTTCGAGAGGCGGAGGTGCTTCCCGTAGGAGACGAAGCTCTGGCCGATCTGGGTGGCGAGCTCGCGCGTCGGCGTGAGGATCAGGACGCGCATCTGGCGCGGTCCGGCGACCTTCGGGTTCGCGGCGAGGCGGTGGAGGATCGGCAGCGCGAAGGCGGCGGTCTTCCCGGTCCCGGTCTGGGCGATGCCGACGAGGTCGCGGCCTTCGAGGAGGTGGGGGATCGCCCCGGCCTGGATCGGCGAGGGGTGGATGTAGTTCTTTTCGGCGAGCGCCTGCTGGAGGGGCTCGCAAAGCTTGAGGGAGGCAAACGTCACATCGGTGACGGGTACGAGAGGGGTGGTCATGGGAACAGTGTGGGGTAAACCCGCACTCCATTTCGCTGTGATACCCAGCGTCGTCGCCCGTGTGAAACGGGCCGAGGAGACGCGCAGGGCGAATAGTGCGGCGGGTCAGAGTCGCACGATTCGCCGGTTCTGCAAGAAGGAAAATGTCGTACGGGAATCGTCAATGCCGCGAAGCGGACCCTCGCGCCGCCCCCTGCCTCTCTTAAATCATCACGGGCGCGCGACGATCTGCGCCCCCACGGGAGCCCAGGAGGTCGCCGCCGCCGGACCGTCTGAAACGGGATAGAGGCGGCGCGCCTCGGCATCGAGGGCGGGGCCGATCTCGGGATCGGGCGGGGCCTCGGCCTGCTGGACCATGTAGACGCGGACCTGGCCGTGATCGACGCCCATCACGGTGCGATAGGCCCCGCCGTGGCCGAAGCCCTTCCCGTCGAGCGACGGCGCGCCGATGGCGAAGCCGTAGGCGTTCGGCACGAGGGTCGGCGTCTGCTTCACCGTCATCTGGCGGACCGCCTCGGGGCTGAGGTAGGTCTTTCCCTCGAAGGTGCCGCCGTTGGCGAGCATCTGGCAGAAGCGGGCCATGTCCCGCGCCGTCGAGAAGAGGCCGCCGCCGGGGGCGGGATAGCGGTCGGGCCGGTCGAGGGGGTGGCTGAGGTAATGGATCGGTTTCTCGGTCAGGACGCCCTCGACGGAGCTGTAGGTCTTGGCGAGGCGGGCGAGCTGGGCGGCGTCGGGGAAGAACGTCGTGTCGGGCATGCCGAGGGGGGTGAAGAGCCGTTCCTGGAGGAAGGTCTCGTAGGGTATCCCCGAGACGATCTCGATGATCCGGCCCGCGGTGTCGGTCCCCTCGTTGGAATAGAGGTAGGTCGTCCCCGGCTCGGCCACCAGCGGCTCGAGGAGGTTGTGCTCGATCGAGGTCTTCAGCGGGACCGAATCGATGAGGTGGTTGTCCTTCGTGTTGAGGAAGCGGAGGCCGCTGGTGTGGCAGAGGAGATCACGGACGAGGATCGGGCGGCGCGGGGCGGCGAGGGTGCCGTCGGCGTGGAGGACCTGGAGACGGGCGAACTCGGGGATGTAGAGGGAGACGGGATCGTCGACCTGGACCTTGCCCTCGTCGACGAGGATCATGAAGGCGGCCCCGGTGACCGGCTTCGTCATCGAGGCGACCCAGAAGAGGGTCTCCTCGGCCATCGGCCTGCCGGTCGCGATGTCGGCGAGGCCGACCGTCACGACTTCGAGCACCCGCTCCCGGTCGGCGACGAGGTAGACGGCACCGGAGAAAAGGCCCGAATCGACCCGGGACTGGAGGAGCGTGGCGAAGGAACTCATCCGCTCATCTTTCCCTAACGTCGGGAGCGGAAAAGAAAAAACGCCGGAGCGCGTGGGCGCATCCGGCGTTTGGGAAATGGGAGGGTGACGGTTTAGTAAACCTTCACGAACTTGCTGCCTTCCTTCCGTTTCTTTCCGGCCGATTCCCAGCGGATTCCCTCGTAGTTCGAGAGGAATTTCTTGCTGATATTGCGGGGGCCGGAGCCTTTGCCGTTCTGGATGGAGGGAGCCGATTTGGTGGTCTTCTCGCCGCTCGGTTTCACAGTGGAGGAGATTTTGGGACCGCAGCCGCAGCCAGAACCGCAGGAATGTTCGCTCATCGGGATGGAGGGATGTGGAGGGGGGTTGGTTTTCTTATCTTTAGCATGGGGCGCCCCGGTATGCAAACCGGGACGCCCTGTGCGGGAACTAGCTAATGCTTAGTAGTCCATGCCGCCGCCATGGGGGGCGGGGGCGGCGGGCTTGTCCTTCTCGGGGGCGTCGGTGATGACGGCTTCCGTGGTGAGGAGCAGGCCGGCGATCGAGGCCGCGTTCTGCAGGGCGGAGCGGGTGACCTTCGTCGGGTCGACGACGCCGGCCTTCAGGAGGTCGACGTATTCGCCGGTCGCGACGTTGTACCCTTCGGAGCCCTTGCGGTTGCGAACCTCGTTCACGACCACGTTGCCTTCGCCACCGCCGTTCGTGACGAGCGTGCGGAGCGGGGCCTCGACGGCGCGGCGGATGATGGCGACGCCGATGGCCTCGTCACCGTTCGCCTCGACCTTGTCGAGGGCCTTCTGGGCGCGGATGAGGGCGACACCGCCGCCGGGGACGATCCCTTCCTCGACCGCCGCGCGGGTGGCGTGGAGGGCGTCTTCGACGCGGGCCTTCTTTTCCTTCAGCTCGGTCTCGGTGGCCGCGCCGATGTTGATGACGGCGACGCCGCCGGCGAGCTTCGCGAGGCGCTCCTGGAGCTTTTCCTTGTCGTAGTCGCTGGTGGTGTCCTCGATCTGGCGGCGGATCTGGGAGACGCGGCCCGCGATGTCGGAGGCCTTGCCGGCGCCTTCGATGATCGTGGTGTTTTCCTTGTCGATGACGAGGCGCTTCGCGCGGCCGAGGTCTTCAAGGCCGACGGTCTCGAGCTTGATGCCGAGGTCTTCGGTGATGAGCTTGCCGCCCGTGAGGATGGCGATGTCTTCCATGATCGCCTTGCGACGATCGCCGAAGCCGGGGGCCTTCACCGCCGCGACCTGCAGCGTGCCGCGGAGCTTGTTGACGACGAGGGCCGCGAGGGCCTCGCCTTCGACGTCTTCCGCCACGATGACGAAAGGCTTGCCGCTCTTGGCGACCTTCTCGAGGAGGGGAAGGAGGTCCTTCAGGCTGGAGATCTTCTTCTCGTGAAGGAGGATGTAGGCCCCGTCGAACACGGCTTCCAGGGAGTCCTGGTTCGTGACGAAGTAGGGGGAGAGGTAGCCCTTGTCGAACTGCATCCCCTCGACGACTTCGAGGGTCGTCTCGATGCCCTTGGCCTCCTCGACGGTCACGGTGCCGTCCTTGCCGACCTTGTCGAGCGCGTCGGCGATGATCTCGCCGATCGTCGTGTCCCAGTTGGCGGAGACGGTGGCGACCTGCTGGATCTCGCTCTTGTCCTTCACCTTCTTCGAGATGCGGGAGAGCTCGGCGACGATGGCCTCGACGGCCTTGTCGATGCCGCGCTTGATCGACGTCGGGTTCGACCCGGCGGCGACGTTCTTCAGGCCTTCCTTGTAGATGGCCTCGGCGAGGACGGTCGCCGTGGTGGTGCCGTCACCGGCGATGTCGCTGGTCTTCGAGGCGACTTCGCGGACGAGCTGCGCGCCGATGTTCTCGTAGGGGTCTTCGAGGTCGATCTCCTTGGCGACGGTGACGCCGTCCTTGGTGATGATGGGCGATCCGAATTTCTTCGCGATCACGACGTTGCGACCGCGCGGCCCGAGGGTCGCCTTCACGGCGCGGGCGAGGAGCTCGACGCCGCGGAGGATCGACGTGCGGGCCTTTTCGTCAAAGAGGAGCTGTTTGGCTGCCATAGTATTTTGAGTGGTGGGTGGGTTGTGTTTTGAAAAGCGTTAGGCGAGGACGGCCAGGATGTCGTCTTCGCGGAGGATCTGGTAGGTGTCCCCGTCGATCTTCACTTCGGTGCCGCCGTATTTGCTGATGAGGACCTTCTCGCCGACCTTCACGTCGACGGGGAGGCGCTTGCCCGCTTCGTCGAGCTTGCCGGGTCCGACCGCGATGACCTTCGCCTCCTGGGGCTTTTCCTTCGCGCTGTCGGGGATGATGATGCCGCCCTTGCGGACTTCGCCTTCCTCGACGAGTTTGACGAGGATGCGGTCGCTGAGGGGCTTGATGCTGGGTTGTGCCATAATGTGTGGACTCCTTGGTGTTGTTTTCTAGATCGCGTAAATGGCCGCCGCGCCCGATTCGGAACGCCGCAGCCGGTTCTAAAAGTACGTTCTCTTCGCAGAATCCGTTCCGCGCCCCGTACTTTATCTCAACCTGTTGATTATCAAAATAAGTTCGCTCTTTTTGTTTTTCTCCGTCCTTCCCAAAAAGGGACAGATTGACCCAATCCGGAGCGGAGGAGCGCCACTGTTTCGCAATCGCGCCCCCCTCTTTTTTGTAGGGACAAGGCTTTCCCGTCGTGCTCCAATCCGGCCCATGCCGATTTCCCTGACCCCCGAGACCCTGACGTTGCCGAAGGAAAAGACCTACTTCCAATTCGCCCTGGCCATATCGATCCTCGCCTGGATCGCGGTGGCGATCACGATCATCGGCATCCCCTACGCCATCGGGGCCGCCATCGCCCTCTTCATGGCGAACGGCCTCCTCATCGCGAAGCTCCGCTCCGAGTCGGTCGAGGTGACTCCGGAACAGCTCCCCCAGCTCCATGCCACCCACCTCGAAGTCTGCCGCACCCTCGGCCTGACCGACACCCTTCCCTCCCTCTACGTCCTCCAGTCGGGCGGCATCCTGAACGCCTTCGCGACGCGCCACAGCGGGCGGAACTTCGTCGTCGTCAACTCGAGCTTCCTCGAGGCCCTCGGCGAGGCGACGCCGGAGATGAAGTTCCTCCTCGGCCACGAGATCGGCCACCTCAAGCGGAACCACCTCTTCAAGCGGGCCCTCCTCCTGCCCGCCCACATCGTCCCCCTCCTCGGCCACGCCTATTCCCGCGCCTGCGAGGCGACGTGCGACCGGCACGGCGCCCTCGCCGCCGGGGAAGCGGCCCCCTCGACCCGCGCCCTCCTCGTCCTCGCCGCGGGCAAGGACGCCGCCCCGAAGGCCAATCCCCCGATGTTCGCCGGGCAGCACCATCGCCATCGCGGCTTCTTCATCTCGTGGCACGAGCTCAACTCGGGCTACCCGACCCTCTCCCAGCGCGTCTCGAACATTCTCGCGCTCGAAGACCCGCAGTTCCTCCGTCCGGTGAAGCGGAACCCCCTCGCCTACTTCTTCTCCGCCTTCGTCTCGGTCCAGATGGGGGTCTTCCTCTACATCGCCATCCTCGCGGCCATCGCCTTCCCCGCGTTCCAGAAGGCCCAACAGCAGGCCCTCGGGATGAAGGCGAAGCAGGCCCACCGCCGCGCCTCCGACGGCCCCGTCTACACGCCGACGGAACCGGTCATCATCCCCGCCCTCCCCTCCGCGCCCCCGCCTCAGCCGCCGCCGCCCGCCCCGGCCTCCGACGCGCCCCCGGAACCGGTGGCCAAGGCCAACCCCGCCAACTGAGCGTTCCTGACGCAAAAAAGCCCGCTCTCCGAAGAGAGCGGGCTTTTTGTTGGGCGGTGGCCGGACTTACCCGTGGATCGGGTGCCCGCCGACGGCGTGGGCGGCTTCGCGGACGACTTCGGACATCGTCGGGTGGGCGTGGCAGGTGCGGGCGATGTCTTCGGCGGACCCGCCGAATTCAATCACCGAGACGGCCTGGGCAATCAGCTCCGAGGCGGCGCTGGAGACGATGTGGACGCCGAGGACCCGGTCGGTCTTCGCGTCGGCGAGGATCTTGACGAAACCTTCGGTCGCGTCGTTCGCCAGGGCGCGGCCGTTCGGGCCGAAGGGGGCGCTGCCGCTCTTGTAGGCGACGCCCTTTTCCTTCAGCTGTTCCTCGGTGAGGCCGACGGAGGCCCCTTCGGGGTTCGTGTAGATGACGCCGGGGATGGCGTCGAAGTTGACCTGGCCGGGCTTGCCCGCCATCCGCTCGACGGCGGCGATGCCCTCGTCGGAGGCCTTGTGGGCGAGCATCGGCCCGTCGACGATGTCGCCGATGGCCGAGATGTGGGGGACGCTGGTCTTCCAATGGGCGTCGATCTTCACGCGGCCGCGGTCGGTGAGGGCGACGCCGGCCTTCTCGAGGCCGAGGCCTTCGACATAGGGGCGGCGGCCGACGGCGACGAGGACTTTCTCGGCCTCGAGCTTCGTCGTCTTCCCTTCGGCGGAGACGGTGAGGGCGATGCCGCCCTTCGTGACTTCGCCCGACTCGACCTTCGTGCCGGTGTGGATCGTGATGCCCTGCTTGATGAGGCTCTTGCGGAGGGTCTCGGCGACCTGGCCGTCGAAGCCGGTGGCGATGCGGGGGAGGAACTCGACGACCGTGACCTCGGCGCCGAGGCGGCGCCAGACGGAGCCGAGTTCGAGGCCGATGGCGCCGCCGCCGATGACGAGGAGCGACTTCGGGACTTCGGTGAGGGCGATGGCGTGATCGCTGGAGAGAACGGTCTTCCCGTCGAACTTCAGGAAGGGCAACTCGACCGGGACGCTCCCGGTGGCGAGGACGAACTTCTCCGCCGTGACGGTGGTCTTCGTCCCGGCGTTGTCGATCTCGACGGTGTTCGCGTCGAGGAAGGTCGCCTTGCCGGTCAGCTTCTCAATCTTGTTTTTCTTCATCAGGAAGTCGACGCCGCCGGTGAGCTTCGTGACGATCTGGTCCTTCCGCTTCATCATCGCGC
This sequence comes from Verrucomicrobium sp. GAS474, assembly GCF_900105685.1. NCBI lineage: Bacteria > Pseudomonadati > Verrucomicrobiota > Verrucomicrobiia > Verrucomicrobiales > Verrucomicrobiaceae > Verrucomicrobium > Verrucomicrobium sp. GAS474. The sequence goes on along the minus strand of NZ_LT629781.1, from coordinate 1,903,485 downwards.
CGAGGTCGACGGAGAGTTTTTCCGCCACGATGCCGTGGGCGGCGAACCGCTCCTGGGCGAAGTGATAATGCTCCGTCGAGGCGAGGAGGGCCTTGCTGGGGATGCAGCCGACGTTGAGGCAGGTGCCGCCGAGGGTCTTCCCCTTTTCGACGATGGCGGTCTTGAAGCCGAGCTGGGCGGCACGGATCGCGGCGACGTAGCCGCCGGGACCGGCACCGATGACGAGGACTTGGTATTGGGGCATAAGAGAAATTAAAAATTAAAATTTTGCAGATTCGATCTGCGCTCCGAGTTTCCGGCTTCTAAATATGTAAAAAACACCAAAGGCAAAAAGGGCCACCCCAAAAGCAAGACTCACGAAATCCCTGCTGTGCCAATAGATGAAACACAAAATACCGCCGAACAGCAGAAAGAAACAAGCGACCACAAAGGTGGCGCGCGCTGAACCCTTTGCCATTGTTTTCATCATTCCACTCTTGCGGAGTTGAATATTGCCATCCTCCGCCTCAATCAGGTCTCCAGTCTTTTCCTCGCACCTCCCCTTACAGGCAAGACCGCGAGGCAATTCAGTAAGATGGGCCAACGAAAGCCCCCGCCCGCAGGCCTTGCACAGGCCGACGGCGTCGTTCCCGGAGTAGAAGCACTTCATGGGAAGCGGGAGCGGTCCGAAGGGATTTTTACAAATCGAGGAGGCCGAGGCCGGGGTTCTCGATGTATTCCTTCACGCGGACGAGGAAGGTGACGGCTTCCTTGCCGTCGACGACGCGGTGATCGTAGGTCAGGGCGATGTACATCATCGGGCGGATGACGACGGCGCCGTTGATCGCCATCGGGCGGTCCTGGATCGAGTGCATGCCGAGGATGCCGCTCTGGGGGGCGTTGACGATCGGCGTCGAGAGGAGGGAGCCGAAGGTCCCGCCGTTGGTGATGGTGAAGACGCCGCCTTCGAGGTCGGCGAAGCCGATCTTCCCGGCGCGGCCCTTCTTGGCGTAGTCGGCGATCGCTTTCTCGACCCCGGCGTAGCCGAGGGCGTCGGCGTCCCGGAGGACGGGGACCATGAGGCCCTTCTCGGTCGAGATGGCGACACCGATGTCGTAGTAGTGGTTCTGGACGATCTCGTTCCCCTCGATGCGGGCGTTGATCGACGGGACCGACTGGAGGGCGTAGACGACGGCCTTCACGAAGAACGACATGAAGCCGAGCTTGATCTCGTTCTTGGCGACGAAGCGGTCCTGGAACTTCGCGCGGGTCGCCATGACGTTGGTCATGTCGACTTCGTTGAAGGTGGTGAGGAGGGCGGCTTCCTGCTGGGCGCTGACGAGGCGGGCGGCGATCTTCTGACGGATCTGGCTCATCGGCTTCCGCGTGGAGCGGGGACCGGCGGCGGCAGGCGCGGAGGGAGCGCCCCCGGCGGGGGCGGCGAGGACGTCGCCCTTGGTGACGCGGCCTCCGGGACCGGTTCCGGCGAGCTTCGAGGCGTCGATCCCCTTTTCCTCGGCGTTGTAGCGGACGGCGGGGGAGAGGGCGGCAGCGCCACTGTCGCGGGCGGGAGCGGGGGCGGCAGCCGCCGGGGCGGGCGCGGCGGCCTTCTTTTCCTCGGCCTTGGGCGCGGGAGCGGGAGCGGCAGCCGGGGCGGCGGCGGCAGGCGCGGGGGCCTTCTCGTCGATGCTGGCGACGACCTGGCCGACGTCGACCGTCGCGCCGGTCTCGGCGAGGATCTTCAGGACGCCGCCGACTTCGGCGTGGACCTCGGAGGTGACCTTCTCGGTCTCGATCTCGAAGAGGACTTCCTGGGCTTTGACGTAGTCGCCGTTTTTCTTGTGCCACGTGCCGATGGTGCCGGACGTGATCGATTCGCCCACGGAGGGGACTTTGACTTCGATGGCCATGTGTTGGGGAGGATTAAGGGGTTGGAGGGGGGTGCTGGGCGAGGCTTTAGGCGGTCACGCTGTAAGCCTGGTGGACGACGTCCTTCTGCTCGAGCTTGTGGATCGAGAGGGCCCCGACGGCGGGGCTGGAGGAGGCGTCGCGCCCGGCGTAGGCGATCTCGCGGCCGAAGAGCTTGCGGAGGCGGGGCTCGATGAAGTGCCACGCGCCCATGTTCTGCGACTCTTCCTGGCACCAGACGATCTGGTCGTATTGCTTCGGGTCGCCGACGATCGAGAGGAGCTTCTGCTCGTGGAGCGGGTAGATCTGCTCGATGCGGACGAGGGTGGTGTTCGTGTCGTTGGCGGCCTTCCGCTGGTCGTCGAGGTCGTAGTAGATCTTCCCGGTCGAGAGGACGAGGCGTTTCGGGGCCTTCGGACGGGCGAGGTCGGGGAGGATCTCCTCGAAGCGGCCCGCGCTGAGGTCGGCCAGGGCCGAGACGCACCGCTTGTCGCGCAGGAGGCCCTTCGGGGTCATGACGACGAGGGGCTTCCGGATCGGGTTCAACGCCTGCCGCCGGAGGAGGTGGAAGAAGTTGGCCGGGGTGGTGATGTTCGCCACGATGATGTTGTCCTCGGCGCAGGCCTGGAGGAAGCGTTCGAGGCGGGCGCTGGAGTGTTCCGGCCCCTGGCCGTCGTAGCCGTGGGGGAGGAGCATGACGATGTTCGACGTGATGCCCCACTTCGCCTCGGCGCTGACCAGATACTGGTCGATCATGATCTGGGCGCCGTTGGCGAAGTCGCCGAACTGCGCTTCCCAGAGGACGAGGACCTTCGGGTAGTCGAGGCTGTAGCCGTAGTCGAAGCCGAGGACGGCGTATTCCGAGAGCGGGCTGTTGTAGACGCAGAACGTCGCCTGGTTCTCGGAGATGTGCTTCAGCGGGATGTAGCGTTCGCGGGTCTCGACGTCGTAGACGGTCGAGTGGCGGTGGCTGAACGTGCCGCGGCGGCTGTCCTGGCCGGAGAGGCGGACGGGGTGGTTCTGGTCGACGAGGGTGCCGAAGGCGAGGGCCTCCGCCATCGCCCAGTCGAGGGGCTGCTTCCCCTCGATCATGGCGCGGCGGCCGTCGAGGACCTTCTGGATCTTCGCGTTGACCTTGTGGGTCGCCGGGATGGTGACGAGGGCGGTGCCGACGCGGGTGATCGTCGCCTCGGGGACCGAGGTCTCGACGGTGTTCGTGAGGAGCTCCGGGGTGCTGAGGGGCTTGCGGATCGCGGGGACGATGTCCTTCACGGTCAGCTTCGACTCGGTGAGGGCGGCGGAGAGCCGGTCCTCGAACTTCTTGATGTAGTCCTGGGCCTCGGCCTCGGTGATGTCGCCGCTCTTGATCAGCTCCTTCAGGTAGATGGCGCTGATGAGGTCGTGGCGCTGGATTTCCCCGTAGAGGGTCGGCTGGGTGAAGTTCGGCTCGTCGCCCTCGTTGTGGCCGTGGCGGCGGTAGCAGACGAGGTCGATGACGACGTCGCGCTGGAAACGCTGGCGGTATTCGAGGGCGAGCTCGGTGACGAAGACGGCGGAGAGCGGGTCGTCGCCGTTCACGTGGAAGACGGGGATGCCGAGGCCCTTCGCCATCGAGGTGCAGTACACCGTGGAACGGGAGTCCTGCGGGAGGGTGGTGAAGCCGATCTGGTTGTTGATGACGATGTGGAGGGTGCCGCCGGTGCGGTAGCCTTCCAGCTGGGACATGTTCAGCGTCTCGTAGACGACGCCCTGGCCTGCGAAGGCGGCGTCGCCGTGGATGAGGATCGGGAGGACCTTGCGGCGCTCGGTGGTGTCGTTCAGCAAGCGCTGGTAGGCGCGGGCCTTGCCCTGGACGACGGGGTCGACGGTCTCGAGGTGGCTCGGGTTCGGCGCGAGGGAGATGCCGACCTGCTCGCCCGAGGAGGTGGTCTGGACCGAGTCGAAGCCGAGGTGGTACTTCACGTCGCCGTCGCCCTGGACCTGCTGGGGGACGTAGTTGTCGGCGAAGGCGTCGAGGAGGAACTTGTAGTCCTTGCCGAGGATGTTGCAGAGGACGCTGAGGCGGCCGCGGTGGGCCATGCCCATGACGACCTGGGAGACGCCGTGCTGGGGGGAGGCCTCGATGATCGCGTCGAGCATCGGGATGAGGGTCTCGCCGCCCTCGAGGGAGAAGCGTTTCTGGCCGACGAAGCGGGTGTGGAGGAACGACTCGAAGCCCTCGGCGCGGAGGAGGTTGTTGAGGATGCGCTTCTTCTTGGCGTTGCCGTAGCTCGGCTTGCAATGGGTCGTCTCGAGGCGGTCCCGGAGCCAGCGGCGCTCGGGGAAGATCTGCATGTGCATGTACTCGACGCCGACGTTGCCGCAATAGGTCTCCTTCAGGAGGGCGAGGATCTCGCGGAGGGTCCGCTCGCCGCCGCCCGCGAGGGAGCCGGAGTCGAAGACGGTGTCGAGGTCGGCCTCGGTGAAGCGGAAGTTCTCGATGTCGAGGTCGGGGAAGGTCGTCTTGTTGAAGCCGAGCGGATCGAGGTTCGCGATGCGGTGACCGAGGATGCGGTAGGCGAAGAAGAGGTTGTAGACGCGGGCCTGCTTCAGGCGGGAGGCGGTGTCGCCCTCGGGGACGACGGGCTTGCCGGTGGAGGAGGCGGCGGGGGCGGCACCCTTGGCGCTCTTGGAGGGAAGGGTCTGGACGCCGAGCTCGAAGCCCTCGAAGAAGGAGCGCCACATGGGATCGACCAATTCGGGATCGATCTTCCACTGCTCGTAATATTCTTCGAGGAGGGCGGTGTGCTCGGGATTGCCGATATGGCCCCGGGCGTGGGCACCGTTGGTGCCATTCTTATTCAGGGAGCGCTCGAGGACAGGGGGGAGCGCCGCGGAGGAGGAGGTCTCACTCATATATAGTTAGGGGGGGCCAACCTATCCGTTTCCCTCTTATTTTCAAGCGTTTTCGCGTTTTCACTCATTAATGCTTAAGGAGATGAGCGATAAATAGGCTTTTAAAGTCCATATGATCTCCTATTAAGGAGATCATGACCTACATCGGCGTCGCCGACCTCAAGCAGTCGAAGAAGTTTTGGGAGACTCTGGCCCATGAAAAGGAGATCGTATTGACCCGGGACGGACGGCCCGGCGCGTTGATCCTCGAAATCCACCCCGAGAGCCTCGAGGCGACCCTGGCCGCCGTCCGCCGCGCCTTCTTCTCCGACGCCGTCGCCACGGCCCGGACGCGCCGGAGCTAACTCCCTCCCATGATCCCGACCGCCCATAAGGCGACGTTCCGCCGGATCGTCCCCCTCGTCCTCGACCTGCCCCTCCTCCTTTCGGGAATCGGCGTCGGACTGCCCGGCTGGCCGGGGGAGCCGCTCGCCCGGCGCATCGTCGATCTCCTGAGGGCGGGCCATATCCGCCTCGTCGCCGACGATCGGGTCCTGGCCCGCTACCGGTCGGGGCTGGCGCAGAGCGAGTTGCTGCCGCTGGAGAAGGAGCGGATCCTCCACTTCATCCTTCAAGACACCCTCCGGTGCGTCTCGACCGCGCAGGTGCCGACCCCCTCGACCGACGACGCGTGCTTCGCCGAAGTGGCGCTGACGACGGGGCATCCCCTGGTGGCGGCGGACTTCAGACGCTTCCCGGCAGAACGGTGCGGGGCGACGCCGGTCCTCTCGGCGATCCGATTCCTGGAGGAGTTCCACCGCCCGGCGAGCGGCGTGCGGAGCCAGCCGTAGGGGGAACGCGAAGGGAGCGGTGAACGCTCCTTCGGGACCGGGTACACACCCTGTACAGCTGGAGGCGATCCGCACGGGTTAGACGACGCAAGAGGGGCTTCGCCCCTCCTGGACCTCCCCATCTGATAGGCCTGAACTGTTCGGAGCGGTACTGCATTAGGCTGTCCGTTTCGGGTAGAGCATGTCCGCTAGTTCCCCTGTCCGCTTGAGAGGAACCACGCGTCCGAGTGCGGGCGGAGCCGGACGCAATATGCTAGACTAACGCAAATGAGCGACAGCCAGTCCGAGATGGACACCCTCCTAGGCGAAGCCCGAAAGCCCGAACCGGAAACCGAACCGCTGGCCGACGGGGCCGTCCTCTTCCGGGGCGGCGCACGCGCCGAGGCCCCCGCCCTCTTCGCCGCCGTCCAGGCCATCGCGGAGGCCGCCCCCTTCCGCCACATGACGACCCCGGGCGGGTTCGTCATGTCGATCGCGATCACGAATTGCGGCGACTTCGGCTGGACGAGCGACCGGCGCGGCTACCGCTACGCCCCCTGCGATCCCGGGACGGGGAAGCCGTGGCCCGCGATGCCCCCTTTCTTCCGCGCCCTCGCCGTCGGGGCCGCCGCGCGGGCGGGCTTCCCCGGCTTCGCGCCCGACTCGTGCCTCATCAACCGCTACGAGCCGGGCGCCCGCCTCTCCCTCCATCAGGACAAGGACGAGAAGCGGCTCGCCGCCCCCATCGTCTCGGTCTCCCTCGGCCTCCCCGCCCGGTTCCTCTTCGGCGGCCTGACGCGGCAGGAGAAGCCCCGCCGCTTCCGGTTGGAGAACGGCGACGTCGTCGTCTGGGGCGGCCCCGCCCGGATGGCGTTCCACGGCGTCGATCCGCTCGCCGGGGGGAATCACCCCTTGACGGGCCGGTGCCGGGTCAACCTCACCTTCCGGCAAGCTTCCTGACCCCGCGAGCCTGTGCTAAAATGGGATCATGAATCCCGCCCTCGCCCGCTCCCGGGCCTTCTGCGACTCCCTCGGCCTCCGCCTCCCCGTCTTCCTCGGCCCGATGGCCGGGGCCTGCCCTCCGGCGCTCTCCGTCGCCGTCGCCGAGGCCGGGGGCCTCGGCTCGTGCGGGGCGCTGCCGATGACGCCCGCGCAGATGAAGGAGTGGGCCTCCGCCGTACGCGCCGGGACGGACCAGCCGTTCCAGATCAATCTCTGGGTCCCCGATCCCGCGCCCCGGCGCGATCCGGCGCAGGAGGCCCGCGTCCGCCACTTCCTCTCCGCCAGCTGGAGCCCCGAGGTCCCGCCCGAGGCCGGGGACGCCCTCCCCCATCCCTTCGAGCCCCAGTGCGAGGCGATCCTCGACATCGCCCCCGCCGCCGCCTCGTCGGTGATGGGGCTCTTTCCCGAGTCCTTCGTCGCCCAGCTCAAGGCGAAGAAGATCCCGTGGATCGCCACCGTCTCGACCGTCGCCGAAGCGCGGCAGGCGGCGGCGGCGGGGGCCGACGCCCTCATCGTCCAGGGGGCCGAGGCGGGCGGCCACCGCGCCTCGTTCGACCCCGCGCCGCCCCGGGCCGAACGGGAACTCGTCGGCCTCTTCGCCCTCCTCCCCGCCGTCGCCGACGCGGTAAGGCTCCCCCTCGTCGCGGCGGGCGGGATCGCCGACGGGCGGGGCATCGCCGCCGCCCTGACGCTGGGGGCGAGCGCCGTCCAGATCGGGACCGGATTCCTCCGCAGCCCCGAGGCCGGGATCATTTCGAGCTGGGCCGACGCCCTCGCCCTCACGCCGCCCGAGGGAACCGTCGTCAGCCGCGTCTTCAGCGGACGGGCGGGCCGGAGCCTCGTCACCGATTACGTGAAGGCGGCGATCTCCGACCTCGGCCCGACGCCCGCCCCCTACCCCGTCCAGCGCGCCCTCACGGCGGCGATGCGGAAGACCGGAGAAGCCGCGAACGATTTTCATCGCGTCCAAGCGTGGGCCGGGCAGTCGGCGGCGCTGGCGCAGGCGGAACCGGCGGGGCAGATCGTCCGCCGTATCTGGGGCGAAGCAGAAACGCTGTTAAGCTAAATCGACTTCGGCTCCCCCCAGCCTGCGGATGCGTGATTCCTCCCAAGCGGACAGGGGAACTAGCGGACGATAGCTTCATCACGTTGTATCGCCTTAAGAGAAACAGTTTTCCAGTTCAGGCCTTATCAGAGGGGGAGGTGCAGGAGGGGGCCAACCCCTCTTGGATCTCGAAACGCCCGTCCGGCCTCCACCTGTTACAGGGTCTGTACCCCGTCCCGAAGGGCGCAACACACAACCTCGCGCCCCCTTCCTTCAGCTTGCCCCCCGAAGTGAAAGCGCTCTACCCTCCCTCCTACCATGAGCGCCCTCACCCAAAGCCCCGCCTGGAAAGCCCTGGCGTCCCACCACGCCACGATCGACAAGACCTCCATCCGCGACCTCTTCGCCGCCGATCCGGCCCGCTTCACGAAATTCTCCCGCCAGTTCGAGGAGATCCTCGTCGACTTCTCCAAGAACCGGATCACCGAGGAGACGCTCTCCCTCCTCGTCGCCCTGGCCGAGCAGGCCGACGTCCCGGCCTGGATCGGGAAGATGTTCTCCGGTGAAAAAATCAACGTCACCGAGGACCGCGCCGTCCTCCACATCGCCCTCCGCAACCGGAGCAAGACCCCGATCCTCGTCGACGGGAAGGACGTCGTCCCCGATGTCGAGGCCGTCCTCGCCCACATGGGCGAGTTCTCCGACGCCGTCCGCTCGGGCGCGTGGAAGGGCCACACCGGCAAGGCGATCACCGACGTCGTCAACATCGGCATCGGCGGCTCCGACCTCGGTCCCGTCATGGTCACCGAGGCGCTGAAGCCCTACTCGAAGCGCGACCTCAACGTCCACTTCGTCTCGAACGTCGACGGCACCCACATCGCCGAGACCCTCCGCAAGCTGAACCCCGAGACGGCGCTCTTCATCGTCGCCTCGAAGACCTTCACCACCCAGGAGACGTTGACCAACGCCCAGAGCGCGAAGGATTGGCTCCTCGCCAGCGCCGCCATCGGCGGGAACACCGCCGCCGTGGCGAAGCACTTCGTCGCCCTCTCGACGAACGAGAAGGAGGTGACGAAGTTCGGCATCGACGCGAAGAACATGTTCGGCTTCTGGGACTGGGTCGGCGGACGCTACTCGCTCTGGTCGGCGATCGGCCTCCCGATCTCGCTCTCCATCGGCCACGCGAACTTCCTCGACCTCCTCGCCGGGGCCCACGCCGTCGACAAGCACTTCCAGACCGCCCCGCTGAAGGAGAACATCCCGGCCCTCCTGGCGCTGATCGGCATCTGGTACAATAACTTCCACGGCGCGGAGACCCACGCGATCCTCCCCTACGACCAATACATGCACCGCTTCGCCGCCTACTTCCAGCAGGGCGACATGGAGAGCGACGGCAAGTCGGTCGACCGCCAGGGCCACCGCGTCGATTACTCGACCGGTCCCGTCCTCTGGGGCGAGCCGGGGACGAACGGCCAGCACGCCTTCTACCAGCTGATCCACCAGGGGACGAAGCTCGTCCCGTGCGACTTCATCGCCCCGATCGAGACCCACAACCCCCTCGGCGACCACCACCCGATCCTTCTCTCGAACTTCTTCGCCCAGACCGAGGCGCTGATGAAGGGGAAGACCGAGGCCGAGGTCCGCGCCGAGCTGGTGAAGGACGGTCTCTCGGGCGAGAAGCTCGAGGCCCTCATCCCCCACAAGGTCTTCACCGGGAACCGCCCGACGAACTCGATCCTGATCCAGAAGATCACCCCCCGCTCCCTCGGCAGCCTCATCGCCCTCTACGAGCACAAGATCTTCGTCCAGGGCATCGTCTGGAACATCAACTCCTACGACCAGTGGGGCGTCGAGCTCGGCAAGCAGCTCGCCAAGGCGATCCTTCCCGAACTGGCCGGATCGGCCCCCGTCACGAGCCACGACTCCTCGACGAACGGCCTGATCAACCATTACAAGGCGAAGCGGAAGTAAGCGCCCCCCCGTCCAAGCCCAGCCAAGCCAGCCCCGCCCTTCTCTCTTATGGGAAGGCGCGGGGTTTTTGCCTTGGCCGGTAACCTTTCCCCCCTTCCCGCGTCTTTCCGCCACTCGAATGAACGGAAAGCCGACCGAAAAAATGAAAGGAATAGGGCAAGGAAAGCCCGGCAAAGGGGTTTACGCCGCTTCCTTCCCCTCCTATAGTCCCCCGATGCCCCTTTCCCGCCGGAACTGCCGGAATACCCTGGCTTTCGTTTTCCTCCTGGCAGGCGCCCTGACCTCGTCCAGCCCCGCCGCCGACAGCGGGTCGCCTTCCGTGTCGGCTTCGACTTCGACTTCGACCTCGGCGGCCGCCGACACCGCGTCGGCCTCGGTCACCTCCGCTTCCCCGGCCAATGCCTCGGCCTCCCCTTCCGGCTCGACCGACGGCGTCAGCACCAGCGGAAGCACCTCCCTCGGCGAGAGCCAGCCGGCGCAATCGGCTTCGGGTTCGGGCTCCAGCGCAGCCGCCTCGGGTTCCGGTTCCGGTTCCGCCGGGCGCAGGAGCCACCGGGAATGGGCCACCAGCGACGTCGATACGAACACGGCGACGGCCAAGGCCGCCCTCCTCCCGGTCAACGGCCCCTCCCCCGCCACGCGGCAGGAGACGAAGTCGAGCGACGTCGCCGACCCGGTCCCCCCGCCCCCGGCGACCGACACCTTCGCCCCCGCCACACAGGCGGCGGCCACCGCCTCCCCCGTCGCCCAGGGCGGGCCGACTCCCCTCGCCCCCGGGGAGAAGCCGCTGACCCTCGCCGAGTGCTTCCGCCTCGCCGCGATCCGGAGCGACACGCTGAAGATCACCGCCCAGGACGTCCTCATCGCGAAGACCCAGTGGTCCCAGGCCGCCGCCGGGCTCTTCCCGACGGTGAGCCTCGTCAACAGCGAGTCGTTCCAGAACCAGGTGCGCAACGGGACCGCCGCCCGCCTCAGCGTCAGCGGGGCCGCGGGCCGCGACTACGGCTCCAGCACCGGAATCGGCGCCACGCAGACGATCTTCAACGGCGCCCAGAACTACAACGCCGTCGGCGCGGCGAGCCAGACCATCGAGGCGAAGCGGCAGACCCTCCGCTACGGCTACCAGACCCTCTACCAGGACACCGCCACCGCCTTCTACCAGATGCTGATCGACGCCGGGCAGGTCTCGATCCTCACCGACCTCGTCCACGACTTCGAGTCCCGCGTCACCGAGCTCCAGCGCCGCGTCCGCCTCGGCCGCTCCCGCCCCGCCGATCTCCTCCTCGCCCAGGCCGACCTCGCCTCGGGCCGCGTCTCCCTGGAGCAGGAGAAGGCCCTCCTCAACGTCGACCGTGAAATGATGGCCTTCCTCATCGGCATCCCCGCCGGGAAGATCTTCCTCCGGGACGAGGCCGCCCTCCCCACCGCCGCGAACATCGAGGCCTACCTCCGGGACATCAACTTCCGGCCCGACCTTCTTTCCCAGCTCGCCACGATCCGCGCGACGGAGCGGGACCTCTCCTCGGCGAAGGGCGCCCTCTGGCCGACGATCACCGGCGACTTCAACTGGACCCCCCTCAACGACCCGAAGAACACCCAGCAGTGGACGGCGACCTTCAACGTCAGCCTCCCCATCTTCGACGGCGGCCTCATCATCGGCCGGATCAACGAGCAGCGGGAACTCCTCCGCCAGAGCCAGTTCAGCCTGGAAAGCCTCCAGCGGACGGGCGACCAGCAGGTCCGCTCCGCCTACGCGAACTTCAACGGGAGCGCGGCGCAATACCTCCAGAACCGGCAATACGCCGAGCTCAGCGCGATGAACTACAACGCCCAGCTCGATGACTACCGCCACGGCGTCTCGGCGAACCTCGACGTCCTCACCGCCCTGCAGAGCTACCACTCGGCCCGGCAACAGCTCCACGTCGCCGACATGAACACGCGGCTGAACTTCATCAAGCTCCACGTCGCCGCCGGGAACGCCCCGACGGGAAGCGACGCCGTCACGACGGTGACCTCGGCCCCGATTCCCTCGGCGGGGAAGACGATGGCTCCGTAGGGCTGAGGGGGGGGACACGAAGGGGGCTGTGGGTGCCCTTCGGGACTGGGTACAGACCCTGTACAGGTGGATGTAATCCGCACGTGTTAGACGACGCAAGAGGGGCTTGCCTCCCGGCCATGCCAGTTAGTCTCCCCTGAGAACGAGTGTCGCTACCGCGACGGCATTCTGCCCCTCCTGGACCTCCCCGTCTGATAGGCCTGAACTGTTTTATCCGTACCGCATTAGGCCGTCCGCTTCGGGGAAAGAACGTCCGCTAGTTCCCCTGGCCGCTTGGGAGGAATCACGCGTCCGAGTGCGGGAGGAACAGCGGGTTTGAATAACAGGCCCTGGAAATCATTTCCTCCGGCTCCGGTATTTGTGTGGTAGCTTGGATACTTCCCTCCTCCATGAAACGTCTTTCCCTTTTCCGCACCGTCGTCCCCGCAGCATTCGCGCTCGCCCTCGCCACCCTCTTCTCCTCGTGCGCCTCGGTCAGCGTCGATACCCATACCTCCCATGAGACCGACCGGATGCCGAAGAAGGTCTACGTCGCGCTCTTCGAGACCGACGGGGCCGACTTCCGCGTCGACCGGGACAAGATCGAGCTCGCCGAATTCAAGCGGGAGCTTCAGGTGATGCTGCAGAAGGGGATCACCACCGACCTCTCCCGCCGCCTGATCCCCGCCGTCGCCGCCGGGAAGGACCAGTCGTTCGCGACCTCCGAGAACGCCTGGCTGATCCGGGGCAAGTTCACCCGCATCCACCAGGGCAGCCGCGCCCTCCGCGGCACGATCGGCTTCGGCCTGGGCCGGACCCGGTACGAGACCCGCGTCTCCGTCTACGACCTCAGCAAGGGGACCGCGACCCCCTTCCTCACCTTCTCCACCATAGGCGGCAGCGGCGCGGAGCCCGGCGCCGTCACCGCCATCGCGACCGATCCCCTCACCATCGTCATCGAGGCGGCCGCGGGCGGCGCGGGCGGCATCGCCCACGGGTTGACCGAGGACACCGCCCGCACCGCGCGGGAGATCACCGCCGAGCTCTCCGACTACATGTACCAGAACCGCTGGATCTCCGAGGACAAGTGGATCGAGCCGAAGGCGCTGCGGAAGTAGGCCCCGTCCCCCTCAACGCCGGGATTGCCATGCGCGGGTCTTTTTCCCTATAAAGACCCTTCCCATGTCCCTGATCGTCCAAAAATATGGCGGCACCTCCGTCGGCAACGCCGAGCGGATCAAGAACGTCGCCGCCCGCGTCGCCCGTTGGCACCGGGACGGCCACCAGATCGTCGTCGTCGTCTCCGCCATGTCGGGCGTCACCGACGGGCTGCTGAAGCTGGCCCGCGAGGTCGCCCCCGAGCCCGCCGAGCGCGAGATCGACATGCTCCTCTCGACCGGGGAGCAGACCACCATCGCCCTCACCGCCATGGCCCTCCACGCGGCGGGCGTCCCCGCCGTCTCCCTCACGGGAGCCCAGGCCGGGATCGTCACCGACGGCCTCCACACGAAGGCGAAGATCGCCAACATCACCCCGAAGAAGGTCCGCCAGCACCTCGACGCCGGGGCGGTCGTCATCGTCGCCGGCTTCCAGGGGCAGAACGAGGAGGGGAGCATCACCACCCTCGGCCGCGGCGGTTCCGACCTCACCGCCATCGCCCTCGCCGCCGCGCTGAAGGCCGACCTCTGCCAGATCTACACCGACGTCGACGGCGTCTACACCGCCGACCCCCGCCTCGTCCCGAACGCGCGCAAGATCGACGTCCTCTCCTACGACGAGATGCTCGAGATGGCCGCCCTCGGCTCGAAGGTCATGCAGGCCCGCTCGGTCGAGTTCGCGAAGAAATTCAACGTCCCCTTCGAAGTCCGCTCCAGCTTCAGCGAGATCGGCAGCAACGTCCCCGGCACCCTCATCAAGGAAGAAATGAAATCCATGGAACAAGTCGTCGTCCGCGGCGTCAGCCTCGAAAAGAACCAAGCCAAGGTCACCGTCTCCGGCGTCCCCGACCAGCCCGGCGTCGCCGCGAAGCTCTTCACCGCCCTCGCCGAGGGCCACGTGAACATCGACGTCATCGTCCAGAACGTCTCCAACCAGGGCGCGACCGACATCACCTTCACCCTCCACAAGGACGACCTCCCGAAGGCCCGCAAGGTGGCCGAGCCCCTCGTCGCCGCCCTCGGCGCGAAGAACTTCACCGCGCAGGAAGGGATCAGCAAGCTCTCCATCGTCGGCATCGGGATGCGCTCCCACAGCGGCGTCGCGGCGTCGCTCTTCCGCGCCCTCTCCGGCGCGGGGGTCAACGTCCAGATGATCTCGACCAGCGAGATCAAGATCTCCGTCGTCATCGACGAGGCGGGCGGCCCCGCGGCGGCCCAGGCCGTCCACGACGCCTTCGAGCTCGGCGCGGTGAAGTAGTCGAGGGATTTCCCGTGAACGAGAAAGCCAGCCCCTATGGCTCGTGGGTCGGCTTTCTCGACCACTCGCGGGCCGTCCGCGCCCTCTCCCGACTCCTCTCGCTTCGCGCGGTCGTCGATGCCCTCCTCGGGGCGACCGCCCGGGAACGGCGTTCCCCCCGCAGGGGACTTCGCTATCGCATTTCCGACTGGAACGGGTGGCTCGCCCACGAGGAATGGAAGGCCGGGGCGAAGCTCCAGCGCCTCGCCGGCGAGACTGAAATCGAGACCCTCGTCGATCTCGGGGCCAACGCCGGGTTCTTCTCCCTCGCCGTCCTCGACACCCTCGCGCCCCGCCTTTCGCACGCCCTTCTCGTCGAGGCCAACCGCGCGCTGATCCCCCGGCTGGAACGCCTCGTCGAAGCGAACAGCCTGAACCAGGTCCGCGTCGTCTGGGGCGCCGTCGGGACGGGCCTCCCCGCCGGATCGCCAGTCGCATTCGCCGTCGAGCCCGCCCACCTCGGTTCCCACCTCGAGGCCGTCGCCTCGTCGACCGTGGGGGCCGCTCCCGAACGCCGCATCGAAGTCCCGGCCGTCAGCGCCCTCGAAGCCTGGACCGCCCTCGCCGGGGACCGCGCCATCGATCTCCTGAAGATCGACATCGAAGGGGCCGAATACACCCTGTTGAAGACCGAAAACACCTTGTTGCGCCAGGCCCGGCGCATCCTCATCGAATGGCATCACGCCGTCGCGCCCCGCGCCGAGGGGGAGAAAGTCCTCGCGGCGGAAGGCTTCGAGCTTCGGGAACTTTTTTTCGACCGGCCCCTGATCTCCCAGGCGCTCTACGTGAAGCGTCCCTGACGCGCCCTCCCTTCCCCCCGTCGACGACGCGGGCGCGGCCCCCTGCCATCGTCGCGGGGTCATGATCCTTCGCTGGCCCACCTCGAGCACCGCCGGAAGCTGCGGCACCTGCTGCCTCGCCGCGCCGTGCCTGATGACGTTGAAGTACGACGACGTGAACCGTTGCGAGGACGACGCCTTCAACGTCTACCTGAAGTGGAAGGACGAGAGCGGCGATTCCCAGCAGCGTTTCATCGCCCTCCTCGACATGGTCTCGAGCCCCGCCGGGTGCTGCGGCACCGACGCGTCGGGCAATCCCTGCCCGGAGACGATCCGGGAGATCCCCCTCACCGTCGCCCTCGCCGAGGTCGGCCCCTGCTGCGAGATCGAGCTGAGCCTCGAATTCGACCACGCCAACTGCTGCAACACCTACGCCGTCTTCACCCTCACCGGTCCCGGCGGCGAGGTCACCTCGAACGCCTTCGACAGCGGCGGCCTCGACCAGACCTTCGACATCCGGGACATCTGCAACCCCGCCCCATGATCGCCATCCCGCTCTCGTCCATCCATTCGCGCGCCGCGAAACGTCCCCCCGGCTATGTGGCCGACCTCCTCGCCCACGGCACCGTGCAGGGGGACGATGTGGTTTTCGACGACGAGGTCTACGCGACCCTCGCGGCCAAGTATCGCACGAGCCCGGGCCTCGCCCAGACCGCGCTGAATGCGGTGAAGGCCTCGGCCCGCTTCGCGGCCTCCGGTTTCCAGAAGGCCAGCCAGCCGACCTACCTCGCGAGGCAGGCCCTCTGCCGCGCCTGCCCCGAGTGGGACGACACAGGCCACGCGGGGCTGGGGCGCTGCCGGAAATGCGGGTGCAGCGGGATCAAGCTGACCTGGGCGTCGGAGCGGTGCCCGCTGGGGAAGTGGGAGAAGGAAGCGGGACCGGCCTAGTCCCGGAGGTCGACATCGGTCTCGACGGAGAGGCCGGGGACGAGGCGCTTCTCGTAGCCGCGGATCGAGTCGGGATCGAAGACGATCTTCACCGGGACGCGCTGGACGATCTTGGTGAAGTTGCCCGTCGCGTTCTCGGGCGGGAGGAGGGCGAAGGTCGAGCCCGAGCCGGGCGAAAGGCTGTCGATCCGGCCGGTGAAGACGTGGCCGGGAACGGCGTCGATCTTGATGGCGACCCGCTGCCCCTCGCGGAGGCGGCCGACCTGGGTCTCCTTGTAATTGGCGACGATCCAGACGTCCTGCACCACCGACATGAGGACGGTCCCCGCCGCGATCCGGTTCCCGATCTGGACGGTCTTGTTCCCGACGATCCCCGCCGTCGGCGCGGCGAGGGTGCAGTAGCCGAGCTGATTGTTCATGTCGTCGAGGGTCGCCTTCGCGACGAGCATCGCCGCCTTCGTCTGGTCGTACTCCTGGACGGAGAGGGCGCCGGTTCCCTTGAGCTGCTCGACGCGGGCGAAGTCGGCATTGGCCTTCTCGAAGTCGGCCTTCGCCTTGTCGACGCCGACCTGGAAATCGCGCGGGTCGAGGCGGACGAGGGTCTGGCCGTCCTTCACCGCGTCGTTGTCGTCGACGGCGACCTCGGCGACCGTCCCGGGAACGCGGGCGCTGATCGCGTGGACGTGGCCGGTCGTGTAGGCGTCGTCGGTCACCTCGTGGCGGCCGGCGTGGATCAGATAGAGAACGAGGCCCGCCGCGAGGAGGAGGCCCCCGCCTCCGAGGAGGAGGTGCTTCCGGGTCGGCTTCCGCGAGACGGGCGTCTCGGCAGGAATGCGGGGAGGAACGGCGTGCCCGTTCAGGGGGACGGTGGGGGCGAGGGTGGACATAAGATAGGGGGGTTAGGAGTTCACTTGGCTCAGCGCGGCATCGATGCCCGCCTCGAGGATCGCGTCGGAGGCCTTCGGATCGGTCTCGGTCCGGGCCAGCTGGAGGGCGCCGACCAGGGTGGCGACGATTCCCGTCGCCTTCTTCTTCCGCGCCGCTGGGGAAAGGGCGGAAGGCAGGACCTCCTCGATGAGGCCGATCATCCGTCCGATCCGCGTGGCGAAGTCCTCGCGGTTCGCCTTCGGGCGGCGGGCGAAATCGCCGACGAGGGCGGCCATCGCGCACCCCCCGTCGAGCCGGTCCCGGTGCTCGGGCCGGAGGTAGCTGCGGATCAGTTCCTCGACACTCTTCCCCTCCTCCCGCCCCTTGCGGAGGCGGCTTTGGGAAAAAGCGGAGGCGACGGCCTCCTTCACCAATTCCTCCTTCGACTTGAAGTGGCTGTAGAAGCCGCCGTGGGTCAGCCCGGCCCGCTTCATCACGTCGGCGACGCCGATGCCGTCGATCCCCTCGCGGCGAAAGGCGGCGGAGGCGACCTCGACGATCTTCTTCCGCGTCTCTTCCTTGTGTCCTTTGTCGTAGCGCATAATTTTATTGAATTATGATCATCATATTATATGTTGGTCATCATGCAATCTCTTTTTTCGGAAAAAAGAAACGGGAGCGCGAGGTGAGCGCCGCCCCTTCTTCGGTGATCGCCTCCATGTCGGACCGGAGGAAGCTGACCCTCTTCGCCCTCATGGCGATCGGGCAGTTCATGGCCCTCCTCGACACCCAGATCGTCGCCGCCTCGATCTCCGACATCCAGGCGGGCCTCGCCGCCGCCCCGGACGAGAGTTCCTGGATCCAGACGGCCTACCTCATCGGGGAGATCGTCATGATCCCCCTCTCCGGCTGGCTCTCCCGCGCCTTCTCGACCCGCTGGCTCTTCACCGCCTCGGCGGCGGCCTTCACCCTCTCCAGCGTGCTGTGCGGCTTCGCCTGGAGCATCCACTCGATGATCGCCGCCCGGGCCCTCCAGGGCTTCGTCGGCGGGGCGATGATTCCGACGGTCTTCGCCACCGGCTTCGCCCTCTTCGAGGGGAAGAAGCGGGCCCTCATCCCCGCGACCCTCGGCCTCCTCAGCAGCCTCGCCCCGACCCTCGGGCCGACCCTCGGCGGCTGGATCACCGACACCCTCTCCTGGCGCTGGCTCTTCTTCGTGAACATCGTCCCCGGCCTCGTCATCACCTTCACCATCCCCTTCTTCGAGGCGATCGACGAGCCGGAACCCTCCCTCCTGAAGAAGTTCGACCTCATCGGCCTCCTCCTCCTCGCCCTCTTCCTCGGCAGCCTCCAATACGTACTGGAGGAGGGTTACCGCTGGAACTGGCTCGACGACGGGACGATCCGGGCCTGGGCCGCCGTCTCCCTCGTCTCCGGCGTCGCCTTCGTCTGGCGGTCCCTCCGCCACCCCAGCCCGATCGTCGATTTCCGGGCGCTGAAAAGCCGGACCTTCGCCGTCGCTTCCCTCTTCATCTTCGTCACCGGGTTCGGCCTCTTCGGCGGCATCTATGTCCTTCCCCTCTTCCTCGCCCGCGTCGCCGGGTTCGATGCCCGGCAGATCGGCGAGGCCGTCTTCGTCGCCGGGCTCTCCCAGATCCTCATCGCCCCCCTCGTCGCCCGGCTCTCCCAAAGGGCCGACCCCCGGGCGATGCTCGCCGCCGGCTTCCTCCTCTTCGCCCTCGGCCTCTGGATGACCACCTACGTCACCCCCCAATGGCAGAGCGGGGAATTCTTCTGGCCCCAGATCGTCCGGGGGCTCGCCATCCTCCTCTGCATCGTCCCGGCGACGAACATGGCCCTCGGCTCCCTCGCGCCCGCCCACCTGAAGATGGGGAGCGCCCTCTTCAACACCATGCGGAACCTCGGCGGAGCGATCGGCATCGCCTGCATCAACACCTGGATCAACGACCGGACGAACCTCCACTGGCACCGCCTCGCCGAGAACCTCCGCGCCGGGGACCCCAAAGTCCAGACCTCCCTCCAGGGTATCGCCGACCGGATCGGCACCACTCCGGGCGATCCCCACACCCTCGCCATCCTCGCCCGGACCGTCCGCCAGCAGGCCGTCACGATGGCCTTCGCCGACGTATTCTGGCTCATCGCCGTCCTCTTTTTCGGGGCCCTGATCCTGATTCCTCTCTTGAAACGGACCCAGGCCCCCTCGGCGGAGGCCGCGAAGGAAGCCCATTAAAAACACCTTTTCACACCGGTGCCGTAAGATTTCCGTTGCTTTCCCCCAAAAGCGTGCAAATGTTCCTCCATCCGATCCATCGCTTCGTTCTGAAGCCAAGTAGTGGTGTCCCAGGTTTTCCCTGCTCGCTTCCAAAGGTATTCTGCGTTTTACACGCTCTTCAATCGATGTGAGGTCGTAACCTCTAAAATAAAAGCAGTATGAAATTATACGTAGGAAACCTTTCCTTCCAGACCAGCGAACACGACTTGAAGGAACTCTTCTCGCAGTACGGCAACGTCAACGATGTCCATCTCATCATGGATCGTGAGACGCAGCGCTCCCGCGGCTTCGGGTTCGTCACCCTCGGCAGCGCCCAGGAGGGCCAGGCCGCCATCGACGCCCTCCACGGCAAGTCGATCGACGGTCGCAACCTGACCGTCAACGAAGCCAAGCCCATGGAACCGCGTCGCGATTCCCGTGGTGGTGGCGGCGGCGGCGGCGGTGGCCGCGGTCGTTACTAAGGATTCGCTAATTCTTTAGCGTCTTCCCAAAACCCCCGGAGGTGACTCCGGGGGTTTTTCGTTTTCGGGGGGGCACGGAGGAAAGGGGTAGCGAAGGGGGGCGGTGAATGCTCCTTCGGGACCGGGCAGAGACCCTGTACAGCTGGAGGCGATCCGCACGTGTTAGACGACGCAAGAGGGGCTTCGCCCCTCCTGGACTTACCTCCTGGCCCTGCAAGTTAGTTTCCCCTGACGAACGAGTGTCGCTAACGCGACGGCAGTCCCCGTCTGATAGGCCTGAACTATTCTAGCCGTACCGCATTAGGCCGTCCGCTTCGGGTAGAAAGGGTCCGCTAGTTCCCTTGTCCGCTTGGGAGGAACGACGGCTTCCAAAAGCTCTTAGAGAGAGAGAGAGAGAGAGAGAGAGAGAGATCCCCTGCCCCGAAGGGCTTCCCTTTCCTCTCTACGGCAAGGTCTCGGCCATCGGCGGCGGCCGTTGCTGCAGGAATGAGGGCAGGGGCTCACTGTCGACGAGGCGGAGCACCTCGATCCGCCGCGCTTCGAGGATTGCGGAGACTTTCGTCCGCTGGAGGGTGTCGAGCTTTAGTTCCGTGGCCAGCAGCTCGAGCACGGGGCGGTAGACGACCATGCTGAGGACGGCGAACTCCGGCGGCGGGCCGAGGCGGCAGGCGTCAGGATTGCCGTTGGGGCCGAAGGGGGCCTGACGGATCGCCTCGATCGCCCGCGCCTGGCTGGCCTCGAAGGCTTTCTTCTGGTCGGCGCTCAGGAGGGCGACGATCTGCCCGTGGTACTTCGCCCGGATCGTCTCGACCTTTTTCTGATAGGCCTCGATCTCCTCGATCTCGGCCCGGGTGGGGGCGAATTCGTGGAAGAAGGGAAACGGGGCCGGAGGCGGGGCGTTCCGGTGCTCGTTCCACAGGATCAGCGAAAGGCCGAGGGCGAGGAAGGCCGCCGCCCCGGAGAGGATGCCGAAGTATTCTTTCATGATCTCGCTCCCTCGCCCCGCCCTAGAGGGTCCGCAGGGCGATCCACTGCCCCTGCTGGTATTGGAGCCAGAGGGCTTCCCGTTTGTGGCCGGTCTCGATCCGCGCCAAAGCGAGGAGGCCGTAGGCGACGCAGAGCATCACCGCGACGCCGCCGAAGGCCATGTTCCGCACCTGCCGCTGCCGCCGCTCGCGGGCCGCCGCGCGGATCACCCCCGCGGCGAAGTCGGGCGGGAGCGCTTCCGCGGCCCGCGCCCTCAAATCGTTCCAAACATCGTGTCTAGGTTCCGAAGCGAAATCCATTTTGCCTCCATGCTTTCAATTGTTCCCGCGCCCTGAAGAGACGCGACTTCACCGAACTGACGCTGGCGCCGGTGATCCGGGCCATCTCTTCATAACTCATCTCACGATCCTGCAGCATTGCCAACAACTCCCGCTGCCCCATGGGCAGGGAGGCCATGGCCCGCTGCAGCCACAGGAGGCGGGCCTCCGCCTCCTCCCGGTCCTCCGTCGTCGCCTCGGGCGGGGGCGCGGGGGGATCGTAATCGTCCCCGACATCGTCGAAGGCGACGAACCGCCCCAGCCAGCGCCGCCGCCGGATGTGGGAGAGGCAGACGTTCCGCGCCAGGCGGAAGAGCCATGCCTCGAACCGAATCGCTTCCTTCAAGCTGGGCAATCCGTGCACCATCTTGACGAAAATCTGCTGGGAAAGATCCTCGACGTGTCCCGTTTCCCCCGTCATCGCGTAGACGAAACCGGCGATCCGCTGCTGGTAGAGCCGGATCAGGGCTTCCTGGGCCGGAGCGTCGCCGACGCGGGCCGCCTCGACCCACGGGGCATGGGACAGGTCGGCGTCGTTCTTCTCCATGCGGCGGGCTTCGTCAAACTTGGTCTGGGGGTCACGAGATGCGTTTCTCTTTCTCCCTCCAGATAGACGCAAACCCGGGGGGAAAGTTGCGGCCAAATCGCCGCGGGGACCTTTTTTCCTGAAAAAGCAAATGTCGCGCAACTTTCGCCGGGAACCGCCGTCGTACGACACAGTTCGCATTAAAACCTTCCCCAACCCGCAAGGAGAGACCCCCTATGTCCATCAGTTCCCTCGGCTCCACGACGCCCTACGACGCCTACCTGAGCTCGCTCACCGCGAGCAGCTCCGTCTCCGTCTCGACCTCGACCTCGCTCGGCTCCTCGGAAATCTCGTCGATCCTCGGCAGCCAGAACACCTGGCCCCAGGACACCTTCCAGAGCGGCTCGGTTTCGGGCGCGGACAGCGGCAGCTCGGGGATCTCCCCGCAGGAGGCCCGCTCCTCCCGGCAGGCGTCGGACCTGCTCGATTCCCTCGGCCAGTCGAGCAGCCTCTATGCCTCGTCGATCTCGGGCTCGGGCGATTCCGGCAGCACGGCCTCGACCGACACCTTCGCCCAGAAGCTCCAGAGCCTGATCGCCGACCTCCAGAAGGATCTCGCCGCCGTCGGCGGGGGCGACTCGGGGTCGTCGAGTTCGGTCGGGACGACGACCTCCTCGATCAGCAGCGCCGCCGTCGATGCCTTCCTCGGCGACCTCCAGGCGCTCGGGAATCTCTTCCTCTCGCAGGGCCAGGCCTCGTCCTCCGGCACTTCCTCGGGCTCCTACTCCGATTCCTCGGCCTCGTCGGCGGCCTCCCTCGGCATCGGGGGCGTCGGCGGGGGCGGCCACCATGGGCATCATGGCGGTGGGGGCGGCGGCGGCCTCGGAGCCATCGGCGCGCTCGACGGCGACGACACGACGAGCACCGTCGCCTCGTCGATCTCGCTCAGCCTCCTCTCGATCACCTCGTCGCTCGACCTCTTTACCTCGTCGTTGATCGCCGCCTCCTCGACGAGTTCCGGCGCGTTCGATTCGTTCCCGAGCTTCGGCCCGCCCCCGCCGCCCCCCGGCGCGGGCAATCCGTCGGCCTCGTCGGTCGGCGCGGCCACCTCGCTGAGCCTCGATTCGAGTTCGCTGACCTCCTCGACCTCCCTCACCTCGGGCGAGGCCCAGCAGTTCCTGAAAACCCTCCAGACCCTCGGGGAAAACCTCGCCTCGTCGATCCAGCAGAATCTGCCGGTCTACCAGCAGCAGGACCGCCTCTGGCAGGCCTACACGCAGAGCGGAGGCCAGGGCCCCGGCGGCCCCGGCAGCGCGGGCGAGACCGATACTTGATTTGGAGACCCTTTTGCGGGGCTGCTGGCCTGCAGACCCGCAAAAACCAACAAGGCGGAAGGGGATCAGCGCCCTTCCGCCTTGTTTCGTTTTTGGGATTCGGGATTGGGGATCGGGGAGGCGGGGCGGGCCCTTACCCCACCAGCCAGTCGAGGACGCCCTTCTGGACGTGGAGCCGGTTCTCGGCCTGGTCGAAGATATCCTGCGCGCGCGCTTCCATCACCTCTTCGGTGATCTCCTTCCCCCGGTAGGCGGGGAGGCAGTGGAGGACGAGCGCGTCGGGCTTGGCCCGGGCGAGGAGGGCGGCGTTGATCTGGTAGGGGGCCATGTCGGCGAGGCGCTGGGCCGATTCGGCCTCCTTCCCCATGGAGACCCAGACGTCGGTGTAGAGGAGGTCGGCCCCGGCGGCGGCTTCGGCGCACGAGGTGGTCTGGAAGACGTTCGGCCCGGAGACGGGGCACTCGTAGCCCTTCGGCGCGGCGAAGACGATGTCGAAGCCGAAGATCCCGGCAGCGTAGGCCCAGGAGCGGCCCATGTTGCAGGCGGCGTCGCCGATGAAGGCGACCTTCTTCCCGGCGATCGAGCCGCGCTTTTCCTCGAAGGTGAAGACGTCGGTGAGGACCTGGCAGGGATGTTCCTCGTCGGTGAGGGCGTTGACGGTCGGGATCTTGCCGAAGGAGGCGAACTCGGCGACGTCGCTCTGGGCGAAGGTGCGGATCACGGCGCCGTGGGTCATCCGCCCGAGGACGCGGGCGGTGTCGCGGATCGGCTCGCCCCGGCCCAGCTGGATGTCGTTCGACGAAAGGAAGAGCGACTCGCCGCCGAGTTCCCGGATGCCGACCTCGAAGGAGACGCGGGTGCGGGTCGACGACTTCGTGAAGATGAGGGCCCAGGTCTGCCCGGAGAGGGGCTTCGCGTGGCCGGTCCGGGTGTCGCGGTCCCGCTTGAAGGCGGCGGCCCGCTCAAGGATGTCCCGGGAATCGGCCAGGCCGAAGCCTTCGAGGGCGAGGAAATGCTTCATGGGAAAAGAGGCAAAAGAAAAGGAAAGGGGAAGAACGGACGGGAGTCAATGACAGTCGGGACGGGAGGACGGTCAGTCGTTGCGGATCTCGGTGCCGATCCCCGCCGTGGTGAAGATTTCGAGGAGGAGGGCGTGGGGAATCCGGCCGTCGAGGAAGTGGATCTGGCCGACGCCGCTCTGGAGGGCCTCGACCGCCGAGTCGACCTTCGGGATCATGCCCCCGGCGATGACGCCCTTGTCCTTGAGGTCGGCGATGGTGGCCGGGGTGAGGGTCGGGATCGTCGAGGAGGGGATCGCCGGATCGAGGAGGACGCCGTTGACGTCGGTGAGGTAGATGAGCTTCCGCGCCTTCAGCGCCTTCGCCACCTCGCCCGCGGCGATGTCGGCATTGATGTTGTAGACCTCGCCGCCGGTCCCGCGCGCGAGGGGGGAGATGACGGGGATGACCTCGCGATCGAGGAGAGCCTGGATGGGCGGGAGGACGACGTCGTTGACGTCGCCGACGAAGCCGAGGTCGACGTCCTCGCCCTTCGACGTCCGGTAGCGCATCTTCACGGCCTTGAGGACTTCCTTGCCGGAGATCGCCTCGGCGTGGCCGCCGAAGGCCTCGATCTGCCGGACGATGCCGGGGGCGATCTCGGCGGCGAGGGTCCGGTCGATCAGCTCGATCTGGGCCTCGTCGGTGACGCGGAGGCCGTCGACGAAGCGGGCGTCGACGCCCGCCGCCTTCATCGCGCGGGTGATCGCCTTCCCCCCGCCGTGGACGAGGACGGGGTTGATGCCGGCGGCCTCGAGGAAGACGACGTCGCGGAGGACCCGTCCGACGAGCTCCTCGTTCTCCATCGCCGAGCCGCCGTACTTGATCACGAAGGTTTCCCCGCGGAATTTCTGCAGGTAGGGCAGGGCCTCGGCGAGGACGGCGGCGCGGTCGTTGGGGGTCATGGCGTGGGGTTGGGGAGAGCTTACTCTCCCTTGTTCAGGGTCACGTATTCCTCGGTGAGGTCGGCGGTGAGGAAGGTGTATTCCCCGTGGCCGAGGTGGAGGTGGATGGTGATGGTGAATTCGGGCCGGGCGACGATCTTGCGGATGCGGGTCTCGGGGACGAGGCTCCGCTGGCCGTTCACGACGGCCTGGAGCCCGTCGTAGAAGATCTCGACGAGTTCTTCCTGCATCCGGGCCTTGGAGTAGCCGAGGGCGTCCATGATGCGGCCCCAGTTCGGGTCGTTGCCGCACCAGGAGCACTTCACGAGGGTCGACTTGCCGACGGCCTCGGCGGCCAGCTTCGCCTCGCGGGCGGAGGCGGCCCCCTTCACGGTGACCTCGACGACCTTGCTGATCCCCTCGCCGTCCCGGACGATCATCCGGGCGAGTTCCTTCATCACGCGGCGGAGCGCGGAGCGGAAGAGGGGGAGCTGGGGGTGCTTCGCGGTCAGCTTCGGGTTCTTCGCCTGGCCGTTGGCGAGGACGATGACGGTGTCGTTCGTCGAGGTGTCGCCGTCGACGGAGATCGAGTTGAAGGAGCGGGCGACGCCCTCGTCGACGCAGCGGCGGAGGGTGGTCCGGTCGATGGCGGCGTCGGTGGTGACGAAGCAGAGCATCGTCGCCATGTCGGGATGGATCATCCCGGCGCCCTTGGCGATGCCGCCGATGATGACGGGCTTCCCGTCGATGACGATGCGGACGGCGACGTGCTTCGCGAAGGTGTCGGTCGTCATGATCGCCTCGGCGGCGTGGTGGCCGTCGGAGGCGAGGGCGGCGGTCGCCGCCTTCACCCCGCGCCGGACGGCGGGCATCGGGAGGAGGATGCCGATCCGGCCCGTGGAGCAGACGAGGACCTCGGAGCCCTTCGCCGGGAGCCCGGCCTCGGTGAGGGAGGCGGCGACGAGCTCGGTCGTCTCCTTCGCGTCCCGGATGCCGTCGACGCCGGTGCAGGCGTTGGCGCAACCGGCGTTGGCGACGACGGCGCGGATCTTCCCCTGCTTCGCGTGCTCGATCGAGACGCGGACGGGGGCGGCCTTCACCTGGTTGACGGTGAAGACGGCGGCGACCTCGGCGGGGACGGTCGAGACGACGAGGGCGAGGTCGCGCGCGCCCTTCTTTTTCTTGATCCCGGCGGCGACGCCGGAGGAGAGGAAGCCGGAGGGCGAGGTGACGCCGCCGTTCTTCAGCAGCGTGATCCGCCCCTCGTCCGGGGCCGAGGCGGCCTTGACGACCTTGCCCCTGCCCTTGCTCTTGCCTTTGCCTTTACCGATTACAGTCGCCATGGATTCCCCTTTTGATTCAACTTTCAAAAATTAGATGCCGCAGAAAATGATGAGACGGAACGAAGACCAAACTACAGAAGTCCCTCGTCCTCGGGCCATCCCAAACGGAGGTTGATCGCCTGGACGGCCTGCCCGGCAGTCCCCTTCACGAGGTTGTCGATGGCCGAGATGACGATCAGCCGCCCGGTCCGGGGATCGACCCGCAGGGCGATCTCGGCGACGTTCGTCCGGGCGACGTTCTTCACCTCGGGGAGGGGCGCGTCGGCGGCGAGGACCCGGACGAAGGGGGCATTCCGGTAGGCTTCCTCGTAGAGGGCCTGGATCGCGGCGATGACGGCGATCTCCGGCGGCTGGACGAGCTGCGCGGTGATGGTGGTGAGGATGCCCCGGTTGATCGGGATAAGGTGGGGGACGAAGCTGACGCGGACCGGCTTCCCGGCCAGGAGGGCGAGTTCCTGCTCGATCTCGCTCAGGTGCCGGTGCTTCGGGATGCCGTAGGCCTTCGCGCTCTCGCCGATCTCGCCGTGGAGGAGGGGGATCTCGGCCTTCTTCCCCGCGCCGGTGACGCCGCTGAGGGAGGTGATGGAAATCGTGGCGAGGTCGATCAGCCCTTCCTGCACGGCGGGGGCGAGGGCGAGGAGGATGCTGGTGGGATAGCAGCCGGGGGAGGCGATGAGGTCGGCCTTGCGGATGGCGTCGGCGTGGAGCTCGGGGAGGGCGTAGACCGATTCCTTGAGGAGCTCGGGCGAGGGATGGGGATGGCCGTAGAATTCCTCGTAGACCGCCGGGTCGTGGAGCCGGAAGTCGGCACTGAGATCGACGACGAGTTTCCCGGCCTTCCGCAGGGGGACGGCGTACTCCGAGGCGACGCCGTGGGGGACCGCGAGGACGAAGAGGTCGGCCCGCTCCGCGACCTGCTCCGGGGAGAGGTCCTCGAAGAGGATATCCCGGTTCCGGGTGAGGCCGCCGACGACCGCCCCGAGGGTCTTCCCCTTGAACTGCCGGGAGGTCACCGCCGTGATCTTCAGCCGGGGATGCCGGGAGAGGATCCGCACGGTCTCCTCGCCCGCATAGCCGGACGCTCCGATGATGGCGGTATTCATGTTGTGGAACGGTCTAGGATTCTGGAACCAAGTGGATGGATGGCAAAACAGCGGCGAAAACGCAACGAAACAAAGAAGGAAACACCCCTGAAAACACCGAAGCGGGACAACCGGGCCGAAATGAATCGAATCCAATTGCCCCGCTCTGGGAGACGCATCCTCCGGGAGGATGAAAAGAAAGACTAACGCTTGGAGAACTGGAAGCGCTTGCGGGCGCCGGGCTGGCCGGACTTCTTGCGCTCCTTCATGCGGGGATCGCGGCGGAGGAAGCCGCCCTTCTTGAGGGCGGGGCGGAGTTCCGCGTCGTGCTCGATGAGGGCGCGGGCGATGGCGAGGCTGAGGGCGCCGGCCTGGCCGGTGGTGCCGCCGCCGATGGCCTTGCAGACGAAGTCGAACTTCTTGCCGCCCTCGATCGCGTTGAGGGGCTTGACGGCCTCGATGCGGGAGGTGGTGGTGGTGAAGTAGTCGTTCACGTCGCGGCCGTTGACCGTGACGATGCCGGTGCCGGGGCTGAGCTTGACAGTGACGATCGCCGTCTTGCGGCGGCCCGTGGTCTGGATCGGGGAAGCGGTGGGCATGGGATCTCTTTTTCTAAGATTAGTTGGTCACCTCGACGGCGACGGGCTGCTGCGCGGCGTGGGGATGCTCCGCACCGGCGTAGACGTTGAGCTTGCGGTAGATCTGGCGGCCGAGGCGGTTGTGGGGGATCATCCCCTTCACGGCGGTCTCGATCAGCAGTTCGGGCTTCCGGATGCGGCGGCGGGCCGGGGTCTCGGACTTGTGGCCGCCCATGAAGCCGGAGAAGCTCCGGTATTCCTTCTGGGTCTCCTTCTTGCCGGTGAAGATCGCCTTGGAGGCGTTGATCACGACGACGAAGTCGCCCGAGTCGACATGGGGGGTATAAAGGGTTTTGTGCTTGCCGCGGAGGAGGACTGCGGCTTTTTCGGCCACGTGGCCCACCACCTTATTGGCGGCGTCGATGACGAACCACTTGCGTTCGATTTCGGAGGCCTTGGCGCTGATCGTCGTTTTGCTCATAACAGTAGGAGTTGAGGGAGGGGTGAAAATAGGTACGATCGGGAGGAGTGTCAATTATTTTGTACATGCCCCTGAAATTTCGGCCCCGGTAAGGGTATTTCGATATCGCCAAAAGAGAGGGGGTATGGTTTAGTGACTCCCTCCCGTTTTTACAACCCCGTTATTATTATGAGCAAAGAGAACAAATCGAAGGGCAAAGCGGCCAAGACGACGAAAACGTCGAAGGCCCCCGCCAAACTCTCCCCCCCCATGACCGGCGCCGACGTCCTCGTCGCCGCCCTGGAGCGGGAAGGGGTCGACGTTCTCTTCGCCTACCCGGGCGGGGCGAGCATGCTCCTCCACCAGTCCCTCACCCGGTCGAAGAAGATCCGGACGATCCTCCCCCGGCACGAGCAGGGCGGCGGCTTCATGGCGGGCGGCTACGCCCGGGCGACGGGCAAGGTCGGCGTTTGCATGGCAACCTCGGGCCCCGGCGCGACGAACCTCATCACCTGCATCGCCGACGCCTTCATGGATTCGGTCCCCCTGGTGGCCATCACCGGCCAGGTGAAGCGGGACATGATCGGCCGCGGCGCCTTCCAGGAGACCGACGTCTTCGGGATGAGCCTCCCCGTGGTGAAGCACAACTACCTCATCATGGATGTGAACGACATCCCGCGCGTGGTGAAGGAAGCCTTCCACATCGCCCGCTCGGGCCGTCCCGGCCCCGTCCTCATCGACATGCCGAAGGACATCCAGCAGATGCCCTGCCAGCCGATCTTCCCGGACAAGGTGAACCTCCGCGGCTTCAACCCGCCCCCGAAGGCCGACGACCTCGCCCTCCAGGAGATCCTCGGCCTCGTCGAGCAGGCGGAGCGGCCCGTCCTCTACGTCGGCGGCGGCATCATCAGCGCCGAGGCCTCGGCCGAGCTGAGGAAATTCGCCGAGACCCTCCACATCCCCGTGACGACGACCCTGATGGGCATCGGCTGCTTCCCGGAGAACCATCCCCTCTCGCTGAAGTGGCTCGGCATGCACGGCACCGTCTACGCGAACTACGCCGTCGACGAGGCCGACCTCGTCCTCGCCTTCGGCGTCCGCTTCGACGACCGGGTGACCGGCAACGTGAAGGAATTCGCCCGCAAGGCGACGATCGTCCACATCGACGTCGACAACTCCGAGATCAACAAGAACAAGGACGTCCACCTCCCGATCCTCAGCGACATCGGCTACGCCCTGACGCGCCTCAACAAGATCATCGCCGCCCAGACCGCCCAGGGCCGCCGGTGGAAGAAATTCCCCGAGTGGCAGAAGCGGATCGACGGCTGGAAGAAGGAATTCCCCCTCCGCTACAAGGGCCAGCACACCCCCGTCGACGTCATCATGCCCCAGCGCGTGATCGAGGAGCTCTGCGAGATCACGAAGGGCGAGGCGATCATCACCACCGGCGTCGGCCAGCACCAGATGTGGGCCGCGCAGTATTACAAGTTCACCCACCCGCGCAGCTTCCTCACCTCGGCGGGCCTCGGGACAATGGGCTTCGGCCATCCCGCGGCGCTCGGCGCGAAGGTCGCCCACCCGCACCGGCAGGTCATCGACATCGACGGCGACGGCAGCTTCATCATGAACGTCCAGGAATTGGCGACGGCCGTGGCGGAGAACATCCCCGCGAAGGTCATCATCCTGAACAACCAATACCTCGGCATGGTGGTGCAGTGGGAAGACCGCTTCTTCAAGAGCAACCGCGGCCACACCTTCCTCGGCAACCCGAACGACCTCAAGGCGATCTATCCCGATTACCCGACGATCTGCGCCGGATTCGGCGTGAAGTCGGAACGGATCACGAAGCCCGAGGAACTCCGTCCCGCGCTGAAGCGCCTCGTCGAGTCGAAGGAAGCCTACGTCCTCGACGTGATGGTCCCCTACACCGAACACGTCCTCCCCATGATCCCCGCCGGCGCCACCGCGCGGGACATCATCATCGAGCCGATGGAAGGGGACAAGGGCGCGCTCGAAGGGGATATTCCGGGCTAGGGCTTGGCTTTCCAAAAGGGGTCAAGAGCCCGAGAGAGAATCGCCTCTGGATGATGCTTCCATGCGGTCCGCTCCCCTGGACGCCATGGGAGCGGGGCGGCCCTTCGGGACCTGCGCGGTCGACCCTGTACAGCTGGAGGCGATCCGCTTTATAGCCACAGAGGGGCTCCGCCCCTCCGTGACTTGTCTCCCGACCCTGCAAGTTAGTTTCCCCTTTACGAGGTATTGCGCTATCGCGCAGGCAGTCCTGTTCTGAGGGCTTGAACTAGGCGGACGCGCTTTGGCGGCGCCCCGTCTCCGAACTGGATTAAAATCGGATGGTTTCGGTACGCCCGAGGGTACGTACTGAAGGGATTGCAGTACCAATACGCCCTGACTCCTATCGGGAGAATCACGCGTCCGTAGGCCGGGCTGCCCCCTTACTGCAGCAGTCCCGGATCGACCTGGATGAAGCGCCATGAGCCAAGCCTCTCCTCATGCCCCCCCCGGGACGCCCATTCCCGCAGGAACGGGAAGAGTGCCAACGCCGTGTCGTCGCCGTCCTGGACGGCGATCCAGCGCACTCCCGCCGCCTTCAGCATCGCCTTTGCCCGGGCGTCGAAAGCCTCGCGCCGCCGGTCGCCCGCCTTGGGGAACGTGAGTCCCTCATGATACCAGGCGGCGGGAAAGGGATTCACCTGGCCGCAAAGGGCGTAGGGGAGCGTGTTCCGCCCCGCGAGGAGGAACGGCTTCCCGCTCGTCCGCAGGAAATCGATCCCCTGCCAGAACGTCGCCGGCGATTCCCCGGGGGAGGACTCGACCCAGATCAGCGGCCGCAGTTCGCGCCCGGCGCGGGGATAGGCCTCGACGGCCGATCCCTTCGGGAACTGCCCGAGCAGCGTCACCTGCCGTTCCCGGATCTTCCACGAGGAGCCCCACTCCAGCAGCCCCATCCGCACCGCCAGGAGCGCGAGGATCGCGACATAGAGCACCCGCCACCGCCTCCCCCGGGCCAGCCGTTCCCCGCCCAGCCGCCCGGCCGCCACGAGGCCCGCCGTCAACCCCGCCCCGAGGCCGAGGGGGGCGAAGGCCTGGTAATTGATATTCCCCTGCGAGGAAAGGAGCTGGGCCAAGACGTCGATCCCCGGCGCACAGCAGGCGATCCACGCCAGCAGCCGGATGCGCCGCCTTTCCTCGTCCGCCTCCCACTCCGGCTGCAACGTCAGCACCGTCGCCAGGGCCGCGACGGGAAGCGCGAAGTAAAAGACCCGGAAGTGGGAAAAATACCAGCCCAGCTGATGAAGGACGGTCTCCTCCGATAGCCAGTCCTGCCGCCCCTTCCCCATCTCCAGCGGCAGCCGGACCAACGACTCCCACGCCCTCCCCGCCGTGATCCCGAGCCCCCAGCCGAGCAGCGCCAGCCCCGCCGCCGTCGCCGCCGCCGAGACCGCGAGGCAGCGCCACGTCGTCCCGCGTTCCCCTTCCCGATCGCCCAGCCAGAGCGCCACCGGGATCGTCGCCACGATGTAGGCCCCCGGCGTCAGCTTCGAGAGCGCCGTGAGCGCGACCAGCGGCGGGACGAGCGCCAGAAACCGCCGCCGCCACACTCCCGCCTCCGTCACCCCGAGCACCGCCGCCGCGAGGGCGAGGAAGCCGAAGAGATAGGAATATTGATCGTAGTAGGGAATCCCCTTCGGCGTATTGAAAAGCCACCCCTCCAGCACCCCCGCGCCGAGGGCGACCGCCCGGGGCGAGCCGAGCCGCGAGAGGAAGAGCGTCACCCCGACGGCGAAGACCGCGCTGCTGAGCCCGGCATGGGCGAGGTAGCCCCACCAGTTGACCCCGCAGAGAGCGAAGACGCCCGCCTGGAAGAGCGCCGGGATCACATCGCCCGGGGTGTTGAAATCGCGGAGCGGCACCTGCCCGCGGAGAATCCGCCAGCCGCCGTCCCACGTGATCGGGGAATCGAGCGGCATGAAGCCGATCCGCCCGTAATAGAACGTCGCGCCGAACGCCCACAGCGCGAGCGCCGCGAGGGCGAGCAACGGCAGGGGCGCGAGCCACGCCGCCCGGAAATCGCCCCGCCCCCCGGTCCCGGGGAAAAGCCACGGCACCGCAGGCGTCTTCATGGCGCGGCGGGCGGGACCGCGTCAGACGGCGGTGCGGGCGTCGGCGTCGCTTCCGCAGGCAGGCCGAGGAGCGCCACGTCGACGGGGATCAGCCGCCACGAGGCGATCCTCACCTCGGGCCCCGTCGCCCGGTCGGCCCAGGCCTGGAGGAACGGGAGGTCGCCGAGCCAGTTGCCCCACGTCGAGTCGACCGCCATCCAGCGGATACCCGCCGCCTTCAGCCGCTCGATCGCCCAGGCGTCGAACGCCGGGCGGCGCGGGTCCTCGGGCTTCGGGAACGTCAGCCCGCGATGGAGCCACGCGATGGGGAACGGATTCACCCGGCCGCAGAAGGCGTAGGGGAGCGTGTTCTGGCCCGCGATCAAAAAGGGCTCGTTCTTCTCCTTCAGGAAATCGACCACCCGCCAGAACTCCTCCGCCGAGTACTGGCCGTTCGAGTTGATCCAGATCATCGGCGCCAGCTCCCGGCCCGCCGGGGGGAACTCGGAAAGCTTCGTCGACTCGGGGAGGCCGAAGTCGTTCACATTCCGCAGCACCATCTTCCAGGCCGTCCCGAGCTCGACCCGGACCGTCACCGCCACCATGAGGCAAAACGCCGCGACGTAAACCGTCCGCGCCGCCACTCCGCGCCCCGCCGCGAGGCCGAAGGCCGTCAGCCCCGTCCCCAGCGCGAGCACCCCGTAGGCGAGGTAATTCAGCGCCTGCTGGTCGGCGGAGAGGAACGTCACCAGATCGACCCAGGGCGCGGCCAGCGTGATCCAGATCAGCGCCCGGATGCGATCCCGCCGGAGATCGTTCTCCGGCTTCACATAGCGGCTCCCCGCCATCCCCCGCTCCCGCCGGACGAGGAGCGCCACCGCCGCCGCCAGCCCCGCCGGGAGCGCGATCCAGAGCCCCGCCAGCCGTCCCATCCGCCACTCCGCCTGCAGCCGCCAATCCTCCCAGCGGACCGCCGCCCACCGCTCGTGCCCGATGCCCGAGGGAAGACCGAAGAACGACTCCCACACCCGGTCCGGGGCAACCCCGCCGTACCAGCAGAGCAGGCCGAGGCCGAGGACTGTCAGGATCGACGAGGCGACCAGCACCCCGATCGCGTCCCAACGCTCCCCCCTGCGGCAGGAGACGACGAAGATCCCCGGCAGCAGCGCCAGCGCGTAGAGCCCCGGGGAGACCTTGGAGAGGATCGTCGCCACGCAGAGGGGCGGAACCAGGAGGAGGAAGATCCCCCGCAGCATCAGGTTCCGGTCGAGGACCCCGAGCGTGAACGCCGCGAGGGCGAAGAACGCGAAGAAATAGGAATACTGGTCGTAATAGGGAATCCCGATCGGCGTGTTGAAATGCCACCCCTCCATCGCCCCGACGAAGAGGGAGAGGAGCACCGGCGCCCCCATCCGGGAGAGGAAGAGCATCACCCCGAGGGCGAAGGCCGCGTTGCAGAGTCCCGCGTGGACCAGGTAGCCCCACCAGTTGACCCCGCAGACCTTGAAGAAAACGATCTGGATCAGGGCGGGGAGGACATCGCCCGGCGTGTTGAAATCGCGGCACGGCCACTGGCCGTTCATCATCCGCCAGGCCGCGTCCCACGTGATCGGCATGTCGAGCGACATGAACCCGATCCGGCCCAGCCGGAACGTCGCCCAGAAGGCCCCGGCGAGCACCGCCAGCAGGCAGAGGAGCGGAAGCGGCTTCCGCCAATCGGCGCCAAGGAGGTTCCTGCCCCCCCGGCGGCCCCGCCCCCCCTTCCCCTCGCCCGCATCAGCCGTTGCCTCGGGGAAAAGCCACGTGGCCATGGAGCGCGGGAAGGAAGCGGGGGCTGGGGGAAAAAAGAACCCGGAACGGCCTTAGATGGCCTTCTCGTCCCGCTCGTCGGTGCGGATGCGGATCGCCTGCTCGACGGGGAGGACGAAGACCTTGCCGTCGCCGATCTTGCCCGTCTTGGCCGAGGCCAGGATCGCCTTCACCACGGCGTCGACCTTCGACTCGGGCGTCACCAGCTCGATCTTCACCTTTGGGAGGAAGTCGACCGTGTACTCGCTGCCGCGATAGATCTCCGTGTGGCCCTTCTGGCGGCCGAAGCCCTTGACCTCGGAAACCGTCAACCCCTCGATGCCGATCTCGGCCAGCGCCGTCTTGACCTCTTCCAACTTGAACGGCTTGATGACTGCTTCGATTTTTTTCATGGTGCGGGTATTCCTGTAAGGGTTTTCCCCATTGAATCAAATCCCCCGGGAGGCGGAAAGAAGGCAATCGCTTCTGGGCAAAGAAAAAAGAGCGCCGCCGCACAAGAAAGAGTGGACAGCCAAAGCGTTTCCCGCTTTATTCTCCCCTCCTCTTGCACTCGTGGCGAAATTGGTAGACGCGCACGCTTGAGGTGCGTGTGGAGAAATCCATGGGAGTTCGAGTCTCCCCGAGTGCACCATCTTCCTTCGGAAGGTGTTTTTCAGGTCAAATCTTCCCCCATGGGGGGAAACGACTTGCTTACCGCATCGTGACGACAGGCAACGCCTGTTCGCGCCACCTCCAACCGACAAAGACGGCCAAAAGCACGGCCACGGAAAGCCTTGGGCGGATCGGCTGCCGCGCGGTCGATGACCCGCCCTCAGCCTTATCCCGGGAGAAGCTGCGAGGCCTTCGTTCCATTGACGAGAGAGTAAAGCGTCTCCACCTCCCCGCGCAAATCGCTCGAATGGTGGCTGAGCTCGACGGCGATGCTCGCCGTCTCCTCCGATCCGGCGGCGTTGGCCTGCGTCGCCTTGTCCATGCGGGACATCGCCGAGCCGATCTGTTGGAGCCCTGACGACTGCTCCTTCGAGGCATCGGCGATTTCGGCAATCAGCGTGTCGACTTGGCGGACTTTTTCCACGATGTCGTCGAGACTCCCTCGCACCCCGGTCGATTTCTCGACAATCGCGCTGATCCGCTCGACTACCCGCTTATTGACCTCGACCCCCCGGTTGCTCTGGCCGATCGAGGTTTCAATCAACAGGGACGTTTCCTTGGCCGCCTGGGCGCTCCTCTGCGCAAGACCCCGGACCTCCTCGGCGACGACGGCGAATCCCGCCCCCGCCTCGCCGGCCCGCGCGGCCTCGACGGCGGCATTCAGCGCGAGGATATTCGTCTGGAAGGCGATCTCGTCGATCGTCTTGATGATCTTGGAGACATTGTCGCTCGACGCCTTGATATCCCCCATCGCCTGATTCATCTCTCCGCTGGCCTGCTGGATGGCCTCCATTTCGGCCTGCATCTCCCGGGTGCGGACAAGGCCGGTCTCGGCGGTGTTCCGGGTCGCGCTGGAAAGATTGCGCACGCTCACCGCATTATCGGCATTGCGCCTCGTCATGCCGGAGAGTTCCTCGGTCGATGCGCTCGTCTCTTCGAGGGAGGCCGCCTGTTGGCTGGAGCCGTCGGCCAACGCCTGGCTCGCCTCGGCCAGCGCCTGCGACGTCACCGTCAGACTCTGGGAAGCTCTCTCCAATCCGGCGAGCGCGCTCCGGGAGCCGATCACATAGCGCTGGAAGGTAAGGGCGAAGAGACAGGCCGGAATCGTGTCGAGGATCACGAACAGCGCGTGCACCAGGACGACGGCGAAGGCGGCGTCATAATTGAAGAGGCTGTGGGGAAGAAAAAAGAAAAAGGCGACGTGATGGACGGCGATCGTCGCCGCCGACGCCAGGATCGGCCAGAGGTCGGCGTAGAGGGCCAGGAAAGGAATCATGATGAAGACCAGGAAGTGGGCCTCGATCCGCCCCTGCGTCAAATGGATGAGCAGCGCGGCAAGGCATTCGGAGGCGATGCCGAGGGCGACGCCGGCCAGGCGGCTTTCCTTGTTCAGGAAAAACAGAAGAGTCGGCCCCGCCATGATGGCCAGCCCGACCATTGCCGCCAGCCCCATCCCCGTATCGAAATAAGCGGCGACGCCGACCATCGCCGGGACTTGGGCCCAGAGCAAAACAAGGAAGAGGAAGTTTGTCTTAGCCCGATGCTCGGCACGGATGCTGTCCTGAACGGTGGTGGCGACGGTATTCATGAGTTTTAGAAAGTTGGAGAAGATTGCGATAATGCGGAAACCGGACGACTAACGACCTGCTTCGAGGAACTTCGAGCCGACGATGCACCCGAAAGGGCCAAAGGGAACAACACGCTCTCCCCGGCGCAACCGGGCGAGGACGGCAAGATCCTCAAAGGAATCCCGATCCCCGGAAATCGGTTTCCCCTCGTAACCGCCGCTATAGCGAGTCCCGCCGTTTGGATCGAAAATCATCAGCCAGGGTCCGCCCCGGACGCCGTATCCTTCCGGGCTTCCCGGATGGACGGTGGAGACCTTCCATCCCGCCCCCCTCAAACGGGCCGAGAGAACCGGGGCATCGTCCAGCAAAAGCACCTCTTCGAGAGTCCCCTCTGCCGTCACAGGGCCGCGACGGGCCAGATAGCCGGCGACCCCATCGGAACAGGCACAGCCCGGAACCAGAAAGTGGACCAGCCGCCACGAAGACGAGGCAGACACGGGAACCGAAGCCTGGAGGGAGGGAAGCGGAAGCGGAGTCTGGTGCTGACGACTCAAAAAAAGGATCAAAACCAGGACGCCACACGCCCACACGACGAAAACACTCTTGGATCTCATTGACGGCAAAGCAAGGCAGGGAATGCAGGAACCAATGGTAACCCTACCGGGAAAGCGCAACCATAGGATATCTTCCGTAAGGCATGTAGGATTTTCCCCTACAGCCTCCGCAATCGCCCGATCCCTCGCTTTCAAAAAGCTGCCGCCGAAGCCGAGACAGCACACTCGACGGCCCTCCCGCCCCCCAATGTGCTGGGGATCGAGAGGCCGAAGAGGCGATAGCAACTAGACGTTGCTGTAGATCGTGTTCTTGATGATCTGATAGCCCTTGATCAGCTCGACGATGCCGCGGTCGAGGCTCCACTGGGGGGTGAAGCCGGTGGCGAGGATGCGCTGGTTGGAGACGATGTAGTCCCGCTTGTCGGGGTCCTCGCCGATGGCGGCCTCGACGTAGGTGAACTGGGGGAGATGCTCCTTGATCTTCGCGCAGAGCTCGAGCTTCGAGAGGTTCGCGTCCTCGAGGCCGACGTTGTAGGGCTTGCCCTGCATCGCCTCGAAGTTGTCGATGGCGTGGATGAAGGCCCCGGC
This sequence comes from Verrucomicrobium sp. GAS474, assembly GCF_900105685.1. NCBI lineage: Bacteria > Pseudomonadati > Verrucomicrobiota > Verrucomicrobiia > Verrucomicrobiales > Verrucomicrobiaceae > Verrucomicrobium > Verrucomicrobium sp. GAS474. The sequence continues at coordinate 1,866,179 of NZ_LT629781.1, read as the reverse complement.
GACGTCGCGGACGTGGATGTAGTTCCGCTTGAAGTGGCCCTCGAAGATGAGCGCCGCCCGGTCGTTGAGCGCGCGGTAGACGAAGTCGTTCACCAGGAGGTCGACGCGCATGCGGGGGGACATCCCGAAGACGGTCGCGAGGCGGAAGGTGAGGGAATTGCCCCGCGCCAGCACGGCCTCCTCGGCCTTGGTCTTCGTGATGCCGTAGAGGGAGATGGGGGAGAGGGGGGTTTCCTCGGTGCAGAACTTGTCGCCGGTGGCGACGCCGTAGCCGCTGTTCGTGTTCGGGTAGATCATCCGCTGCTCGGGCCGGAGGATGCGGCAGAGGAGCTCGACGGCGCCCTGGTTGATCGTCGTCGCGCCGACCTCGTCCCGGGCGCACATGGGGGCGCCGACGAGGGCCGCGAGCGGGATGACGTAATCGACGTCGGCCGTGAGCTTGCGGAGGAGTTTCTCGTCCCGGGCGTCGCCGCGGACGACCTGGAAGGTCTCGTAGGCGCAGGCATCGGCCAGGGTGTGCTGGCGGAAGATGAAGGTGTCGAGGACGGTGACGCTGTGGCCCCGCTGCAGGAGTTGGGGAACCAGGACCGAGCCAATATAACCGGCGCCGCCGGTCACCAGGATTTTACTCATTTTTCAAAGCCGCTTTTTACAGGATTATTAGGGTAACGCCTCCCGGTTTTCCCTGATTTTACGGGGGAAGGAGGAGCTTGAGTGGATAGCCGAAGTTATTTTCCAAGTCCATAGCCGATTTCCCTCTCCGGCTTTCCAAGCGTCGCGGGTGCGGTATAATGGGGAGACCCGCCGCACGCCATGATTTCCCGCCTCCACCTTCCCGCTCTCCTCCTCCTGGCCGTGGCGGCCGTCCTCCCCGTCCCGGCCTCGGCGGGATTGTTCGGCGCCCCGGCCTCCCACGGTCCCTCCAGTTCCCATTACGCCCCGGTGACCCTCGAGCTGGAGGCCTATCCCTACCCCTATCCGGTCCGCTTCCTCCCGGTGAAGGCCGAGGGGCAGGACCTGACGTTGCGGATGGCCTACATGGACATCGCGCCGCAGCCCGGCGTCCGCTCCAACGGCCAGACGGTCCTCCTCCTTCACGGGAAGAACTTCGCGGGATACAGCCCCTACTGGGACAACCTGGTCGAGGCGCTGACCCGCGCCGGGTACCGCGTCGTCGCCCCGGACCAGATCGGCTGGGGCAAGTCGTCGAAGCCCGACATGCCTTACCGTTTCTCCTGGCTCGCTCAGAACACCGTCGCGCTGCTCGACAGCCTCGGCATCGCCGGTCCCGTCGTCGTCCTCGGGCATTCGACGGGCGGGATGCTGGCGGCCCACTTCGCGATCCTCTACCCGGAGCGGGTCGCGAAGCTGATCCTGGAAGACCCCATCGGCCTCGAGGATTACAGCCTGAAGGTCCCCGCCCAATCGGACGAGGCCCTCTACCAGGCCGAACTGAAGAACAACGATCCCGAGAAGATCACCGCCTTCTTCAACCACTACTTCGCCTTTCCCCGGCCCGAGCTCGTCGCGAAGATGACCGAGGTCCCCATCGGCGCGGCGATCGGGCCCGACAACATGCGCTGGGCGAAGGCCTCCGCCCGCGCCTACCAGATGATCTACACCCAGCCCGTCCGCGCCCAATACCCGAAGATCGCCGCGCCGACCCTCCTCGTCGTCGGCGACCGGGACCGCACCGCGCCGCTGAGCAACTTCGCCGCGCCCGAGGTGCGGAAGACGATGGGCCAATTCGTCGAGATGGCCCAGGCGGCCGTCCGGGAGATCCCCCGTGCGCGCCTCGTCGTCATCCCCGATTGCGGCCACATCCCCCACCTGGAACACCCCGAACTCTTCCAGCAGGAACTCTTCGGCTTCCTGCGGGAGTAAAGGCAGAAGGGTCCGCCGCCGTCCTCGCATGCCCTCCCCCGCCCTCGTCTGGTTTCGCGCCGACCTCCGCCTCGCCGACAATCCCGCCCTCCAGGCCGCGCTGGCCCGGGGCGGCCCGGTCATTCCCGTCTACATCGATGCGCGCGGCGAGGAGGAGGCGTGGGCGCCCGGCGGAGCCTCGCGCTGGTGGCTCCATCATTCATTGCAGGCGCTCGGCGACTCGCTCCGCGAGCGGGGCAGCCGCCTCGTGATCCGCGAGGGGGCGAGCCTCGGGACGCTCCAGGCCCTCCTGAAGGAGACCGGGGCCGAGGCCCTTTTCTGGAACCGCCGTTACGAGCCCGCGCTCATCGCCCGCGATACGCGGATCAAGGAGACGCTCCGCAAGGCGGGCCACGCCGTCGAGACCTTCAACGCCGCCCTCCTCCACGAGCCGTGGACCATCGCCAACCAAAGCGGGAAGCCGTTCCAGGTCTTCACTCCGTTCTGGAAGCACGCCCTCGGCAAGGCCGATCCCGCCGCCCCCCTCCCCGCGCCCGACCGTCTCCCCGCGCCGAAGGCGTGGCCGGAATCGATTCCCCTGGCCGCGCTGGAACTTGAGCCGACGATCCCCTGGCACCACGGCCTCGCCGCCGCCTGGCATCCGGGCGAGGCCGGGGCGGCCGAGCGGGTCGAGAGCTTCCTCCTCGCCGCCTCGGAAAACTATGCGGGGGACCGCGACCGGCCCGATCTCCCAGGGACCTCGCGCCTCTCCCCCCATCTCCACTTCGGCGAGATCGGCCCGCGCCAGATCTGGCACGCCTACCGCCGCCACGCCGCCCGCATCGCCCCCGCCTCCCCGCTCTGGCGCGGCTCCCGCTACCTCACCGAGATCGGCTGGCGGGAGTTCTCCCACCACCTCCTCTACCACTTCCCCCACACCGCCGAGGAGCCGCTCCGGGAACCCTTCGCCGCCTTCCCCTGGGTGAAAGACAAAGCCCGCCTCCGCGCCTGGCAGAAGGGCCTCACCGGTTACCCCGTCGTCGACGCCGGGATGCGGGAACTCTGGGCGACCGGGTGGATGCACAACCGGGTGCGGATGATCGCCGCCTCGTTCCTCGTGAAGGATCTCCTCATTTCGTGGCGGGAGGGGGCCGCATGGTTCTGGGAGACGCTAGTCGATGCCGATCTCGCCCAGAACACCCTCGGCTGGCAGTGGAGCGCCGGGTGCGGGGCCGACGCCTCGCCCTACTTCCGCATCTTCAACCCGGTCACGCAGGGCGAGAAATTCGATCCCCTGGGGCGCTACGTCCGCCGGTGGTGTCCTGAGCTGGCGGGGCTGCCCGGCGCATGGCTTCATCGCCCCTGGGAGGCCCCGGGCGATCTCCTCGCCCGCGCCGGGATCGTCCTCGGGCGAGACTATCCGAAGCCGATCGTCGACCACGCCGTCGCGCGGAAGAACGCCCTCGCCGCCCTCAGTTCCATCCGCACCCTCGAAACCTGATCTTCCTCCCACCATGAAAAAACATGTCCTGGCCTTCGGCACCGAATTCACCCCCGACCAGCTCGCCACGCTGCGCGGTTCCTTCGAGGTCACCTGGATCGCGAAGCCCGACGAGGAAAAGGAGGCCTTCGCCGCCGCCCTCCTCCGGGCCCACGGGATCATCGGCGGACGGCGCGTCATGGAGCGGATCCCGCTCGATCCCGCCACCACGCCCCGCCTCGAGGCCCTCGCCACCCTCTCCGTCGGCCACGACCGTTTCGATTTCGCCACCCTCAAGACCCGGGGCATCGTCCTCACGAACACCTCGACCGCCGCCGCGGAGAGCACCGCCGACCTCGGCTTCGCCCTCCTCATGGCCGCGGCCCGGCGCATCGCCGAGCTCGACGCCTGGGTCCGGCGCGGGGAATGGAAGAAGAGCGTCGGGGAAGCCCACTTCGGCACCAGCCTCCACGGGAAGCGCCTCGGGCTCGTCGGCTTCGGGCAGATCGGGCAGGCCATCGGGCGACGTGGCCGCCACGGTTTCGGCATGGAGATCCTCTACCACAGCCGCCGCCCGAACCAGGCGGCGGCCCGCCCCCTCGACGCCGCGTGGGTCCCCCTCGACACCCTCCTCGCCGAGGCCGATTTCCTCTGCGTCGCCCTCGCCCTCACCCCGGAGACGCGCCATTTCCTGGGCCGCCGGGAATTCTCCCTCGTCCGGCCCGGGGCGATCCTCGTGAACATCTCGCGCGGCGAGACCCTCGACGAAGCGGCGCTCATCGACGCCCTGCGGGAAAATCGCCTGCGGGCGGCCGCCCTCGACGTCTACGAGACCGAACCGCTCCCTGCCGACTCCCCGCTCATGACGATGGCGAACGTCGTCCTCTCCCCCCACATGGGAACCTCGACCCATGAGACGCGGCGGGCGATGGCCGACGAAGGCATCGTCGAGCTCACCGCCGCCCTCTCCGGACGCCGCCCCTCGCGTCTCGTCAACGCCGAGGTGTGGGAAGCGCGCAAGACCTGACCCGCCGCTTACGAGCAGCCGCGGAAGAGGAAGATGATGACGAGGATCGGGATCGGCACGCCGACCAGCCAAAGAAGAATGAGGGGAATCCGGCCGCTGATCGATTTGTGTTGAGGCTTCATGGAAGGAGAGACGCACGGGCGATGCCAGCGCGTGGCCCCGTCCTTCCGGACGTCCTTAGATCCTCCACGCAAATCGGTTCCGTCTTTTCCGGTTTTTCCGGCTCCTTTTTCCGATCGTGCCAATTGCCTGCTCTCCGGGTGCAGTCCTGCATTTTGCGACCCTTCGCCGTTCCGCGCTCCCTCCCGGCCCTTTCTTAAAATCATTTCCCCGCCAAAGAGTTGCAACGGAAGCACGGGACGGCGGCATCGGCCTAGCTCCCAGGAAAGCATGACTCAACTCATCACCTCCCACGTCAATCTCAAGGAAAGCGTCCGTCGAAAGGTCGTCAACCTGATCAACCAGTCCCTGGCCGACACCCTCGACCTCCAGCTCCAGATCAAGCAGGCCCATTGGAACGTCCGCGGCCATGACTTCATCGCCGTCCACGAGCTCCTCGACAAGATCGAGGAAGACGTCGAGAACGGCGCCGACCTCCTCGCCGAACGGATCGCGCAGCTCGGCGGCACCGCCGAGGGGACGATCCAGCACATCCAGGCGAAGACCCGCCTCGCCGAGTATCCCGTGGGCATCCACGACTCGACCCGCCACCTCAAGGCCCTGACGAACGCCCTGGCCACCTTCGCGAACGCCGCCCGCAAGGCGATCGACGAAACGGACGAGCTGGGCGACAAGGACGCCGCCGACATCTTCACCGAGGTCTCCCGCGCCGCCGACAAGAACCTCTGGTTCATCGAGGCGCATCTTTACAAAAAGAGCGAGTAACCCGCCGGTGAAGAGTGCGGGGCGGGTGTTCCGGGGGGTCACCCGTCCCGCCAACTCTTTTTCTTTTTCCCTTCCCCCCAAAGCCTAGGCGAGGAAGCGGAGCGCCTCAGCGACCATTTCGGGCGTCGGCGGCTTGACCAGGTAGGAGACGCCGAACTCGGCGGCCCTTCCCCGATCCCGATCCTCGACCGAGGAGGTGAGGATCGCGACGGGAATCCCGTTCAGATGGGGCTGGTCCCGGATCCAGGCGAGGATCTCGAAGCCCTGCAGGTAGGGAAATTTCAAGTCGAGGAACAGGAATCCGGGCAGCGGATGGCGGCTGCGGTCGCGATAGGGGCCGGTGCCGGAGAGATACTCCAATGCCTGCTTCCCGTCGGTGACGACCTGAAGGGGCACCTCGATGGCCTCCTTCTTGAAAAGACGCCGCATGAGGAAGATATCGTCCTCGTTGTCCTCCACGAGGAGAACCGTTTTGGCGTTCGCGTGGGAAGCGGAAGGAGCCTCGCTCATGCGCCTCCCCCGTTCTTTTCCCCTTTCCGGTTTTCGATCCCCGCGGCCAGCTCGATCCAGAACCGGCTGCCGTGCTCGCCGTCCGATTCCATGCCGACTTTCCCTCCCATCCGCTCGATGACCTTGCGGGTGATGGCGAGGCCGACGCCGGTCCCCTCGTAATGGGCTTTCGGGAGGACCCGCTCGAACATCCCGAAGAGCCGCACCTGGTAGGGGGGGGCGATGCCGATGCCGTTGTCGTCGATCGAGAGCCGGATCATCTCGCCGTGCCGCTCGGAATGGACCCGGATGCGGGGCGTCACGCCGGGCGCGACGAACTTCGCGGCGTTGCCCAGCAGGTTGGAGAGGGCCTGGACCAGCCCCGATTCGTTGGCCTGTACGAGGTGCCCGGCGTCGACCACGACCTCGACGTGGGCCTGCGGCGGCTTCAGTCCGGGATAGTGCTCGAGGACGTCCTGCACCGTCCGCAGGAGGGAGACCTCGGTCAGGATCGGCGATTCGCGCGAGATCCGGGTGAAGGTCAGGACGTCGATGATCATCTTGTCGAGGCGGGCGGCGTTGCTCGCGATCTTTTCGAGATGATGCCGGGCCTCCTCGTTCAGCTCCCCGGCATAATCCTCCAGCAGGGCGCTGCTGTACCCCTGCATCGCGCGGAGAGGGGCGCGGAGATCGTGGGAGACGGTGTAGGAAAACTGCTCCATCTGGTGGATCGCCTCGCGGAGGGAGGCGGTCCGCTCCGCCACGCGGGCCTCGAGGTCCTGGTTCGCGTTCTGGAGCTTGATCTCGGCCTCCCGGATCGAATGGATGTCGGAGAAGACGCAGACGCTTCCGATCCGCTCCTCCTCGTCGTCGAGGACGGCGTTGACGGTCAGCCGGTGCCACCGGTTCCGGATGAGGATTTCCTCGGGCCACCGAGCGGGCCAGTCGAGCGTGGGCGGCTCCGTCGCCAGCTTGCCGACGAGGAGGTCGAACGAGGTTCCCGGCCGGAGGAGCGCGCCGAGGCCCGAGAAGAGGGCGGCGAAGGAGGCGTTGTATTTCTCCACCTCGTCGTCGGCGTCGAGGATGCAGACGCCGTCGCTGATCGCGTCGAAGGTCGTCTGCCACTGGGCGGCCAGCGCCTTCGCAGCGAGCTCGGCCGTGCGGATGCGGAGGAGGGAACGGACGGTGGCGACGAGCTCGTGGGAATCGATCGGCTGGATCAGGTAGCCGTCGGCCCCACCCTCCAGGCCGTAGGTGCGGTCGCCGCTCTCGGTGAAGGTCGCCGAGGTGTGGAGGATCGGGATCGAGGCGGTGGCGGGGTCGGCCTTCAGGGCCCGGCAGAGCTCGTATCCCGTGATGTCGGGGAGCTGGATGTCGAGCATGATGAGCGACGGACGCCGCTGCGCCAGGGCGCGCCCCTCCTCGCCGGTCTGGGCGGTCCAGACCTGGAAGCCGCTGCCCTTCAGGTAACGGCTGAAGGCGTAACGGTTCTCCTCGTTGTCGTCGATGATGAGGATGGGATTGCCGGGGAAGCTCATGGAAGGGAGGGTTCGGCGGAGGATGAGGAGGCGGCGCCGACCTTCGCTTCGATCCTGGCCTTGATCTCGCCCATCAGCGTCATGAGTTTCGCCTGGGCGACCTCGCGGGACGAGAGATCCTTCGAGAGGATGCCGACGACGCCCTCGAACTCCTCGAGCTTGTCGTCGGCCTGGAGGTTGGCCGTGTAGAAGACGATCGGGATGTGCCGGGTGCGGGAATCCTCCTGGAGTTTCCGCCGGGTCTCGAAGCCGTTCATCCCCGGCATGTCGAGGTCGAGGAAGATGACGTCGGGCCGCTCCTCCAGCGCCGTCTCGATCCCCTCGCGGCCGCCCACGGCCTCGATCATCTGGAACGGGGTGGCCGAGAGGAGGCTCCGGAAGAGGTAGCGGGAGACCTCGTCGTCGTCGATCAGAAGGAGGCGCTGGGGCCGGACGCGGGAATGGAGCTGGGAGAGGAGCCACTCCCGGTCGATCGGCTTCAGGTGGAAGGCATCGGCCCCCTCCTGCCGCGCCTTGGCCTCGTTCTCGACGACGGTGACGACGCAGACCGGGATCTCCCGTGTCCGCTTGTCCCGCTTCAATTCGGCGAGGAAGGCCCACGAGCTCTCGTGGCCGAGGAGGACGTCGAGGAAGATCGCGATCGGGCGGACCGCCTCCAGCGCCTCGCGCGCCGCCCGGATCGAGCGGACGGGGATCGCCTGGAAGGGGGTGTTCTTGAGGTAGCTCTCGTAGATGAAGAGGGTCTCGGGATTGTCGTCGACGACGAGGACGGGGGTCCGGTGCGGGTCGAGCTGGCGCTGGAACCCGGAAAGGTAGGCCGCATCGACCTCCCCGCCGTATTGGAGGGGAAGGGTGACGGAGAAGGTCGAGCCGACGCCGAGCTCGCTCTCCACGCTGACGGAGCCGCCGAGGACCTCGGCCAGCTTCTTCGAGAGGGAGAGGCCGAGGCCGGTTCCCTTGAACTTCTTCTGGTGGGGGCCTTCGATCTGGGTGAACTCCTCGAAGATCGTGAGGAGGTCGCCGTTCGCGATGCCGATGCCGGTGTCCCGGACGGAAAGGTGGATCGTGTTGTCGGGCCGGAGGGCGGCGCTGATGCGGACTTCCCCCTTTTCGGTGAACTTGATCGCGTTGGAGATGAAGTTGCGGAGGATCTGGGAGACCTTGCTCTCGTCGGTGAAGAGGGGCGGGAAGCCCTCGGCCTCGTCGAAGACGAGGCTGATCGACGAGTTGTGCGCCAGCAGGGGCCGGAGCATGCCGCGCAGGGCGCCGAACATGTCCTTGATCTCGAACTCGGAGGGGCGGATGACGATCTTCCCCGCCTCGACCTTGGAGAGGTCGAGGAGGTCGTTGACGAGCTCGGAGAGGTCGGAGGCGGCGCGGCGGATGAAGAAGACCTGCTTTTCCTGGTCGAAGGTCAGCTCGCCGTCGGTCCGGTCGAGGAGCATCCGGGAAAGGCCGAGGATCGAGTTCAGGGGAGTCCGGAACTCGTGGGTCATGTTCGAGAGGAAGCGGGACTTGATCTCCGAGGCCCGGCGCAGGTAATCGGCCTTCTCGTCGAGCTCGGCGTAGAGCGCCATGACGCCGCGGTTCGTGTCCTCGAGTTCGCGGTTGAGCTGGTTCAGTTCGGACTGCTGCTTCTGCAGTTCCTCCATCGTCGCGAGGAGCTCCTGGTTCTGCCGCTGGATTTCCTGGAAGGGGTCCTCGGTCTTGTTCGTCGCCAGCTCGGAGACGATCTCCTCGACCCTCTTCGGCGTCAGGGGGACCCCCCGGCCGGGGGACTTCGAGATGGTGATCGTCGTCCCCTTGCCGACGGCGGTCTCGATGTGGAACTCGTCCATCAGCCGCTTGGCTCCGGCGAGGCCGACGCCCATGCCGGTCTCGGAGACATATTCCCCCCGCAGGATCTCCTTCAGGTTGGCGATCCCCGGCCCCTGGTCGGAGATGACGACCTCCATCGCGCCGGTCCCGGTGTCGCAGGCGAACTCGATCTTCCCACGCTTCGCGTACTGGAAGACGTTGCGGGCCAGCTCGGAGATGGTCGTGGCGATGCGGACCCGGTCCTGGTGCTCGAAGCCGAGCAGGCCCGCGAGCTGCCGGGCGCGCTGGCGGGAGAGGACGACGTCCCGTTCGTAATGGATCTGGACGGTGAGAAGCGGGATCTTCACGACGGTAAAATTTCCTGAAATCTCGGGCTTCTAGATTTCCCTGGCGACCAGGACGGTAACATCATCCCGGCCCCGCGTAAAATCGCGATAGAGGACCCCGGCGACGACGCTCGGATGGCGCATCTGGAGGCCGGGATAGCTGTCGAGCTTCCATTTCGTCTGGAGGCCGTCGGTGTGCATGACCAGCAGGCCGGCCTTGTCCCACTCGTAGAAAAATTCCTGGAAGCGGGAGGCGACGTGGCCGACGGTGCCGTTCAGGGAGACGACGCTCCGGCTCGCCGAGCCGATGACGACGCTGGCCGAGACGTTGCCGATGCCGCAGCAGTTGATCTTGCCGACGCGGAGGTCGGCCTGAAGGATCAGGACGGCGGCGCCCCGGGTGGAGCGGAGCCCCCCGTGGAGGCGCCGGAGAAGGAACTGCGGGGAAGGCGATTCGCCGCTCTGGCTCCCCTCGGCCTGGCTTTCCTCGAAGAGGGCGACGGCCTGGTCGGCCGCCTCGGCGGCATAGACCCCGTGCCCGAGGCCGTCGGCGACGAGGAGCGTCTGCAGGGCCCCGGCGTTGGTCGAGGTCCAGGCGTCCCCGGAGGCGGTCTCCCCGGCGCACGGGAGGCAGACGGCCCCGACCTCCAGGCGGCGCCGGGGCGCGTCCGGGCGGCCCTTGCCCCACAATTGCGAGACGATCACCGTCCCCTGGGCGCAGGAATGGAGGTCGAAGACCGAGGAGAGCCGCCGGATCGAGCCGAGCCCGTTCCCGGTCGTCCCGGTGGTCGAGAACCCGTCGGCCATGCAGCGGGCGACCTCCCCCATGCCCGGCCCCCGGTCGACGGAGAGGACCTCGATCCCGCCGCCGTCCGCATCCTCGGCGGAGGCGGAGCCGAGCCGGCGGATGACGATCTCCCCCCGGGCGGCATGCTTGTACAGGTTCGTCCCCAGCTCGGTGACGATGATGCCGAGGGTGCCCAGGGCCGCCTCGCCGAGGCCCGCCTGCTGGGCCAGGCCGTGGGCGCGCCGCCGCGCCTCCCCGACCTGGCTCGATTCCGTGACGGGGATGGAGAGGGACGTGTTCATGGCTCTGACCCTATTTCCAACGCCGGATCATCACCGTCGTCCCCTCGCCCACCTTGGAGACGATGTCGAATTCGTTGGAGAGCCGCTTGGCCCCGCTCAATCCGAGGCCGAGGCCGGAGCCCGTCGTGTAGCCGTCCTGGAGCGCCAGCTTCATGTCGGCGATGCCCGGGCCCTGGTCGGCGAAGACCAGCTCGAGCCCCTTGCGCGCCCCGTTCTCGAGGGAAGTGATGCGCATCTCCCCGCCCTTGCCGTAGACGATGGTGTTCCGCGCCAGCTCGCTGGCCGCCGTCACGATCTTCGTCTGGTCGACGAGGCTGAAGGCGAGTTCGGCCGCCCATTTCCGCACCAGATGGCGGGCCTGGACGATATCGACCTCGGTCCGCAGCGGATGCGTGGCGGTCTTAATCGCCGGCACTGTCCTCTCCCGACGACCAGCTCTCCGACGAGCCGCGAAGAAGCATCATCCCCTTCTCGACGTTGAGGGCGGTCTTCACCCCGGCCAGGGACATGCCGAGCTCGACGAGGGTGATCGCCACGGCGGGCTGCATCCCGACGACGACGGTCTGGGCGTCGAGGACGCGGGACATCGAGGAGATGTTGGCCAGCATGCGCCCGATGAAGGAGTCGACCATCTCCAGGGAGGAAATGTCGATCAGCACCCCGCGCGCCGAGGTCTTGCTGATCAGGCTCGTCAGGTCGTCCTGGAGAGTCATCGCCAGCTGGTCGTACATATCCACCTGGATCGTGACCAGGAGGAAGTCTCCCATCCGCAGAATGGGGATCCGTTCCATCTCAGGCCTTGATCGAGGATTTCTTCACCACCACGAGGCCGGAGCGGTCGATCGCGACCTTCAGGGCCTCGGCGAGGCTCGCCTTCGTGATGACGTCGCCGAGGTTGATCCCGAGGTGGACGATCGTCTGGGCGATCTGCGGGCGGATGCCGCTGAGGATGCACTCGGCCCCCATCAGGCGGGCCGCCGTGACGGTCTTCAGGAGGTGCTGGGCCACGAGGGTGTCGACCGTCGGGACGCCGGTGATGTCGATGATCGCCACGTCGGCCGAGGTCTCGACGATCTTCTGGAGCAGGGACTCCATCACCACCTGGGTCCGGGCGCTGTCGAGGGTCCCGATGAGGGGGAGCGCCAGGACGCCGTCCCAGAGCTTCACGACGGGGGTCGAGAGTTCGAGGAGCTCCTGGTTCTGCCGGAGGATCACCTCCTCGCGGGTCTTCTGGAAGACCTCGGTCGAATAGAGGCCGACCTGGTCGAGCAGCGTCGAGATCGAGAGCGTTTCCTCGACCAGCGCCTCGGGGCTGCCGGTCAGGTTCGTCTGGAGTAGGGCGAAGAGCGGCTTCTTGAGGGAGAAGATGAAGAGGGCCGTCTCCGTCGGGGAAAAGCCTTGAAGCGCCCGGGAACGGGAAATCGAGGCGACGCCTTCCTTCACGTCGTCGAAGGTGGCGCTGTCGAAGCCGCCGTCCTTCCCCTTCTTCAGACTGGCAATCAGGCTCGTCAGGAACTCGGCGCATTGGTCGCGCAGTTCCTCGGGCCGGAGGACGCCCTGCTTCGAAATGGCCTTGAGCTGTTCAGCCACCCAGCCCTCGAGCAAGGTTTTCTGGTGTTTACCGATCAGTTCAACAAGACGATTGGAAGAGGGCATATTTAGGCTAGAAGGCTAGTCCACCCCGGCCCCGTGTCAAGGGACCCGGCCCGCCCAATACAACGACCCGGGGTCATTTGAAACACGAGGGCCTATATTTTGCCATGCCGCACGCTTTTCCGACACATTTGGCGCCCGAAGGGGGCACGGCCGCTTGCCGTAACTCTTTGATTGAAAGAGGAGAGTGCGATCGGCCGGACTCGAACCGATGTGGATTGCCCCACTAGTGTCTGAATAGCTACTGCCCCCCCCAATCACCACTCATCCCTCTCCTCAGGAATTTGCATAGCGATCATCATAGAAAGACTCAAAACTCTTGCCCGTACGGAAGCACACCCCGGAATCGCACTTCACAACGCTCAGCCCGATACCGACTATCGCGGAGCTAAAGTCTTAAATACTTCCTAAGACTAAAACCTACTCCGATCATGCCCAGGAAATCTCAATTCAAAATAAGCGTCAAAGTAATGATCCACACCTCCTTGCGGCAATAGTTCGCCATATAACTCGGCCATTTTTTTCAGGCCAGCAGGGTCGTCTTTACCATATCCTTGAATGATTTTTTCCTTTCGATCTTGAAAGGATTTTGATTTTAATTTTTCCAACAAAGGTTTCGTCACACTTAAAAGGCCCGAATTACTCGGGGCGGACATAAATTCCGTCACCTTTCCCTCATCTCCCTTCACTATTGCAAGCAACCCACCGGTTCGGCGATTTTCAGGCGAATTTATCGGATCCCCAGGCTTCGCTTCAGCAACCATTAATGAAAGCGTGTATATAGTAGATAAAAATCTAAATACTGGGTCTTTCCGATAAGAATCCGCGAAATCCGCTTTTGAAACGCTGTCGTCAGCAAAGGTATGAGCAACTAGTCCCATGCTCATCAAAACCATCCAGCAAATGATTTTTTTCATGATCAAAATCAACCTCAGACCAATGATTTAAGGTGGTTCCACTATAGACGTTGACGGTGTGCGCCCGTCCGTGAAACCTTTGCCGCTCCCAAGTTGATCTCCGCTCTGGGATCAACGATGTGAACGCGTCAGCGTCGTTCGGCAGGGCTTGTCAACTTTCTGTCATGCAGCCCTGCATTCGTCCGCTTCAGCGCGCTCGAACCGTTACGGCTCATGCCGCAAATGCCTGACGGAGAAAAAGAGTGCGATCGGCCGGACTCGAACCGGCATGCCTTTCGGCACTAGTACCTGAAACTAGCGCGTCTGCCATTTCGCCACGATCGCAATAACTCAACCAACGACTTACAGACGGGAACCCTCATTTTGTCACGGTCTCGTTCTACGGCTGATCCATGGTCGATGGAAAAAACAGCAAAGAGACGGGGCAAAACAAAAGTTCGGGGACTTCTGCCTCGTCGCGGAGGGGGATATTACTCCCGCTTTTTCGTATCGGGCAAGGAAAAATGGGGATCGCGCGACGGGGAGCGGTTTTGTCCCTCTTGCGTTGTTGGGCGACTCACTTAAGCTTTGTCGATGGCAACCAAGACCACCAAGCCCGCTAAAACCAACGCTGCTTTCCTCAAACCCGTGACTCCCGATGAGGCCCTGGCCGCCGTCGTCGGCGCGAAGCCCCTGCCCCGCACGGAGTTGACCAAGAAGCTGTGGGAATACATCAAGAAGAACAATCTTCAGGACCCGAAGAAGAAGACCAACATCAACGCCGACGAGGCACTCAAGAAGGTCTTCAACGGCAAGAAGACGGTGACCATGTTCGAGATGACCAAACTCGTCTCCGGACACGTCAAGTAGTCCGTCTGCAGGCTCTCAATAGCTGATCGTCACCGAAAGCTCTCCGCGGGAAGCCTCGGGGTCCCGGAGGCCGGTGTCGGTGAGTTGCCAGCCGTAGTCGAGCTTCGCGGTGACGTATTTGCCGAGCGTGTAGCGGAAGCCAGGGCCCACGCTCCAGAGGTAGATGTTCGGATCCTCGCCGGGGAGGAGGTCGACGTTGCGCGTCCAACCGTAGTCGCTAAAGACGAGGAACTGCAATGGGTCGTTGGCGATGTTCGTCCCGAACTTCGGCGCGAAGAACTGGCTCAAACTAAACGGGGGCAGCCGCAGCTCCGTGCTGGCGAGCCAACCCTGGTCGCCGTTGGCTTCGCGCTCCTGGTAGCCGCGTACGGTGCCGTCGCCGCCGAGGCCGAACTGCTCGCTGCCGAGGAGGTTTCCGCTCGATGCCTGATAGGCTCCCTTCACGACCCAGGAGAAGTTCCACGGGAGCTTCGTGACGCGGTTGAGGTTCACCTGGCCGTAGATGTATTCGCTGTCGGCCTTGCTCCGGGTCGCCGTGAAAGCCCGGTTCGTGTTGTTATCGGTCATGTCGCCGGGGCTCAGGTAGGCGGTGAGGCCGAGGCTGGTGGTGCCCCAGTCGTCGCCGTACCCGGCGTTGTAGCCGACGACGAACTGGGAGACATCGGTGGTGGTGTTGAAAACGGAGAGGCCGCCGAATTCGAGGTTGTTGTTCGATTGCTTGAAGTCGTAGCCCCCGGTGAGGCTTTGAGTGAATTCGCCGAGGGTGGGAAGCCCGGCGGTGTACCTTCCGCTCGCCTGCCAACTGGTGCCGTTCAGGGTGGTGCCGGAGGGATGCCCTAAGGTCGTGATATAGCCGCCGAAGAAGGTGACGGTGTGGTGCCAGGGGAGCGGGATGACGTAGCTTCCGGCATGGGCGTTGAAGCGAGTCCAGTCGCTGCTGGTAGTGTACTGATAGTTCAACTGCTGGTCTAATCCGAGGAAGTTTCCGTAGTTGAAGCCGTAGTTCCAGCGGTCTTGCCCTGTGGTGTAGTTGCCGCTGTTGTCGTAGCCCGCGTAGAACCGGGCAGGAAAGCGGTCTTGTGTCTTGAGAATAAGGTCGGTGGTGCCGACTTCGGGGCCGCGCGCAAATTGGGCGCTGATGTCGCGAAAGGGATTTTGGTTCATCCAATTGAGGCGGGAGACGAGGACGCTCTGGGGGATGGAGTCGCCCCGGCGCATGCCGAGTTCGTTGACGAGGACCTCGCTCCCGAACCAGTTGTTCCCCTTGGCGCGAACTTCGTGGATGCGTCCCTCGATAACCGTGACCTGAATGATGCCATTGCCGATGTTTTGCTCCGGGACGGCGGCATCGACGACGGGATGGTCGTTGGCGACGTACTGCGCGACGACGGCGCGGGTAATTTGGTTGAGAGTGTCGGCGGTGAGGGGTCGTCCGAGGAAGGCTTCAGCCTTCAACCGGAAGGCGGGGGCGTCGAGGTAGGGCAACCCTGGGCCAACGCGGACGCCGTCGAAGGCGGGGAGGCCGTCTTTCCTGATCTGCGCCTCTCTGGAGACGAAGACCAAGGCGCGGACTTTTTCGATGATCTTTTCCCTGCCGCCAGGGCCTTCAGGGATTTCGGGGGTTTCCGGGGCCTGGGCGGGCGGGTTCGCAGGCAACTGTTTCGGGAGGATTTTTTCGAGATCTTGGGCGGGGAGGGCGGCGATTCCGAGAAGGAGGAAGAGGAAAAAACGAAGGAGAAAAAGCATCGATGATGGAGGTTATTGGTCGATGTAGGCCACACCACTGGAGGAAGCCCTCGCCCCCATACGACCGACCGAAGAGACGCCGCCGCCGAAGGGAGAGAACACTCCCCCACGGGCACCGACGCCCGCGAAAGAAGCCGTGTTCGGGATCGATATCTTCGGGCTGAAGGCCGCGCTGGGGATCGTGACGGTCTCCCCGTTCGGAAGCTGGGCGCTGGGACCGGAGCCTAGCTCCACCACGGGGGAGTTCACCGTGAGGAAGCCGTCGACAAAGGTGATGAGGTAATCGGAAGCCGTTCCGTTCCCCGGGATGATGGCATACTTGCCCGCCGAAGCGCCGGTTCCCGAAGTGGTCACCGTCAATCCGCTCACCACCGCGGAAGTGTCGCCGTTGACGAGGCCGCCGTAGCTCACGCCGAGGGCGGGAAGCGAGCTTCCCGTAGTGAGGGTGATGTTGCCCGCCGTGATGGTAAGCGGCGCGGCGGTCACCGTCCACGTCCCGGCGTTGCCGGTGGCGTAGATGTAGTTGTAGTTGGAATTGCCCGCCGAGGTGGTGAAGGAGTAGGTGCCGACATGGGTCGATGCGGTGACCGAGGTCGTCGTCACGAAACCGAGGTCGGCCACGGTTTCGCCGTTGACGAGGCCGGACGCTCCGATCTGGATGTTCGAGATACCCGGCGCGCTTCCGTACGTGCTGGTCGCGTTCCCCACGGTCAGCATCACCGTGGCCGGGTTAACCGTATCGACTCCGTCGACATAGGTGATCTGATAGTTGCCGAGACCCGATCCGGTCGCGTTGCTCGCCGTAACCGCGTAGGCCCCGACGCTCGCCGTCGCCGCCGTTCCACCGCTGGAGAGCGTCACGGAGGAAAGGGTGTCCCCATTGTAGAGGGACCCGCTTGTGATTCCGTACCCGCTCAAGGTCTGGGCCGTGCCGTAGGTCTTGGTCGCGCTTCCCGCCTCGATCGTCAAGGGGGCGGGATTCACGGTGTCGACTCCGTCGACGTAGGCGATCTGATAGTTGCCGAGGCCCGATCCGGTCGCGGCGCCCGCCGTGATCGCGTAGGTTCCGGCGTTCGCCGTCGCGGACGATCCTGCGCTGGAGAGCGTCACGGCAGTGAGGCTGTCTCCATTGTAAAGCTGCCCGTAGAGGTTGTACCCGGAGAGCGTCTGCGCCGTTCCGTACGTTTTCGAGCCGTTGCCCGCCACGACGACCAACGAGGCGGGGGTCACCGTATCGACGCCGTCGATGTAGGTGATCTGGTAATTGCCCAATCCGTAGCCGAGCGGATTCCCCGCCGTGATCGCATAGGTGCCGACGTTCGCCGTCGCCGTCGCCCCGCTGCTGGAGAGGCTGATGTTGATGAGGGAATCGCTGTTGTAAAGCTGCCCGGCGGTGATGGTGTAATCGGTTCCATTCAGCGCCTGGTTGGTTCCGTACGTCTTGCTCTGGGAGGAGACCGTGATTTCGAGGGGGGCCGGGCTGAAGCTTTGCGTTCCGGCGACATACTCGACGGCGTGGCCCGCCGTCGGCGTGCCGGCGATCGTCAGGACGTTCGTCGTACCGACGGTGCTATTGCTGCCGACCTTGGAAAGCGTGGGGGTGCCGGAGAGGTAATCGGAGAGGTTCGCGGTGCCGAGCCCCGCGACAGTATACGTCGTCCCCAAGACCGCTGAGAGGTTTGCGGACTGGGACTGGCCGTAGACCGCGGTCTGGTTCGACGCCGTGAGGGCGATCGTCGGATACTGCCATTGGAAGTAGGGAAGGCCGCCGTTGATCAACCCCGTATCGGTGTACCCTTTGACCCCCCAGACGCCCGTGCCGGCGGTGAAATCCCAGTTTCCGCTGAGCGGCTGGAAATTGGCGGCGTCGGTCAATTGGGCCAGGGTCAGGCCGGAGGAATCGTTCACGAAGCCCGATGTCGTCCAGAACCCGTTCGGGCTCCCCGTGTCGGTGGCCCAATAGCTGTTCGCAATCCCAACATATCCCTGGCACAAGAATTCGGCATTCCAGCCCGAAGAGGAAGTCACCACGCCCGTGGCGTAGCTGCCTTGGATTGCGCCTCCCTGCGCCACCGCCACCAAGCCTCCCGCGTTGTAGTAAGAGTCGACGGCCCCCGTCGCATAGCACCCGTCGATCAAGGCGCCCGCATAGATCTCCCCCACCAGACCGCCGGCGCTGGAGAAGCCGTAGACCGCCCCCGTCGCATAACTATATTGGACCAGGCCCCCGGCATCGAGATAACCGACCAGACCACCGGCCAGCGTGCTCGTGGCGCGGACGTACCCCGTCGCGTAACTCCGCCGGATCGTTCCGGTGTCCCACCCGGCAAGGCCGCCGATCTGGAGCGTTCCCGTCGCGTTTCCGGTGGCGTAGGAGAGGTCGATGAGGTTGGCGTTATACCCCGCCAAGCCGCCCACATTCTGGTAGCCACCCACGCTGGCATCGGAGTGGCTGTTCGTGATCGTGCCGGTGTTGTACCCGACGAGGCCGCCGACATAGAGCACGCCCGATATCACCCCCGTGGTGTAGCTGCCCGTCACCGTCCCCCCATTGGCCCCCACCAATCCGCCCACGTAACCGTTTCCGTTGATCACAACGTTGGTCAGCCCGACATTCTCAATGACCCCAAGGGAAAGGCCGAAGAGGGCGACATCGTTCGTGCCGGTCCTCTGAATGGTCAGCCCGTCGACGATGTGGCCGGCCCCGTTGAAGGTCCCGCCGTATCCGGGATAGCTCGATCCGATCGGAGCGAACCCGGAACCGCCGTTCCAGGCCGTCGTCCCGCTCGCGTCGATGTCGTTGGCAAGGGTGAAGTCCGAGGAGAGGAACCCTTTCACTCCCTGCAACCCGTAGACGTCGCCCAAGAGATAGGGCGTGGAGGAAGAGCCGTCGCCGCCGAGGACGCGGAGAAAGGTGCCGCCACTGAGCGTGAAGTCGCGCGCGTAGAAGGAAGGGAGCGAGGAGCCGTTCTGCACCCAGTTCCCGGAAGTGAGGGTGAACTTCCCGACGCTGATCGCAGCCGAGGCGGTGATCGTGCCCGCCGCAGTGAGAGTCAATCCGCCGCTCCCGGCGGTGATCGCGCCGTTGAGGTCGATGGTGCCGCTTTGGAGGGTCAACGTCCCGGTGCCCGACCAGGAGAGGCTCTCGTTGAGGGTGATCGAGGAAGTCGCCTGTTCCTGCACATCGCCCGATTCGAGCTGGCCCTGGAGGGTGGCGACGGCGATGTCGGTGCTATTGTCGAGGGTAAGCGGGTCGATCAGCCATTGGCCGCCCGCACCCGTCTGGACCATGCCCGCGACCGAGACGACATCGCCGCTGGTCTCGATTTTCCCGCCCCGGCCGTCGGCGTTCTTTGCCGTAATCGTGCCGGTGTTCTTCACCGTGCCGCCATGGCCGAGGAGCCAGACTTGGCCGCCCACGTTGCCGCTGCCGGTGGCTCGGATGATTCCGCCGTTGTTGACGGCGAGACTGTAGATGTTCCCGTTGGCGACCAACTCGGCCTTCACTGCGTCGATGGTTCCCTGATTGTCCACTCCGGTGCTGTTGCGGGCGACGGTGGCGCTGTCGAGGGCGACGGAGAGGCGCTGGTTGCCCGTCCCGCCGGCTTGGATCGTGACATCGGTTCCGGCGGCAAGGCCGACAGTGCCGTTGCGGGCGGTGAGGCTCCCGCCGTTGCTGACGTGCTGGGCTATCAGGAAGATGTCGCCCCCGTTGGCGGTGATCTGCCCCAAGTTGACGACGCTGGCGGTGCTGGTGCCGGTGAAGTGCTGGACCCCGTTCAAGAAGTCGCTGTTCGAGAGGTCGAGGGTGGAGGCGGTGAAGCTCTGGGTGTTGACCACGCCGCCCGCGCCGATGAGGACGCCGTTCGGGTTGATGAGGATAACGTTGCCGTTGGAGTTCAGCGTGCCGTAGATGGCAGAGACGTTGCCGCCGATGACGCGGTTCAGCGTGGTGCTACCGCTGTTCGGCTGGTTGATGTTGGTGATTTCCCCGGCGTCGATCCCGAAGTGGCTCCAGTCGATGATCGTCTGGCTGCTCCCCGTGTTGACGTTGAGCGTATTGCCGTTCGTCGCGATCGTAGCCGAGCCGGAGACAACCGTTCCGCCGGTGGGGTTCGCCAGCAGGGCGACAGGCCAGAGGCCCAGCAGCAAGGCGGGCGCGAGGCCACGCAGTACGGCGTTTTGAAACGAAACTTTCCCCCGGCGACGGCCCATTGCTTTCATGAATCCCCTTTTTGTTACGCGACAACTTCAGTCGCGAAAGGATCGTAGCGAGCGGCGGAAAAGAGGGGAATGACGCTAAATAGAGGCACCGGATGGCAAGACTTCCCGGGGCGTTGAAAGAAGTCCACAAGACCCCATAGGATAGCCTAAAGAAACGCTAACGACCCAACCACATCGCCATCAGTCCTGCCCGGCTCTGGACGCCGAAGCGGGCGTAGAGAGAGGTGACGTACTTGTGCAGCGTCCGGGGTTGCTGACCCATTTCCCGGGCCAGTTCCTTCTCCGTCATCTTCGTCAGGAGCCCCCGAAGAACCCGCTGTTGCAGCAGCGTCAGGGGAACCTCCCCCATAAGGAGACCGCGTTCAAGGAACAGACGCCGATGGAGTTCGCGAACGCCCCGCAGCACCATCTCGACAAGTGCCTTCTCCCGATCGGTGAAGGCTTTGCGGGAGACGCGTCCGGCCTTGTATCGATCAATCATAAAGATCGATTCCGCGTCGACATTGAGAGGGAAGCCCGCATGCATCCGATCGGCAATCCCCTGTCGGCGATAATAGACGTCGTAGTGCTCGGTCTTTGCAAAGGCAGCGTAATCGATCCAGCCGTCCCGCAACCGATGAACCCGAAAGTGACCTGCCTGAGCAAACATCGTGCGGCCCGTCATGCCGCTATGGAGGAGGGCCCTGACCCGGCTCCGGCCTTCAATCCGGGAGCCTCCTCCTTTCCTGTAATGCTCGATATCGTAGTAGGAGGCGATGAGCTTCCGATATTCGGGATTATCCGGATGCATCGTCTGCCGGGTCCGCAAACGCCATCCCCCGAAGGGATCGTCCTTCGCCGCCGCACCGCGCAAGAGCCGCACCGCACCGATCCAGATGACGTTATCGGCCCCAATCCCTTTCGCCAGCCAGTCAAAGAGATGACTCAAAGCCGCATCGGACTCCCCCGCCGGAAACGCCCCGAGCTCGTCCCACAAGACATAGACCGCCTGCATCGACTTCCCGTCCAATGAAAAACCTTCCCCCATGGACTCTCGATAGCGAGTTCCCAAGAAAAAGCCGAACGCAAACCGCTCGCCGCCTTCCACGCTGCGCCGACAACGGGACACCGCGCCAGAACCACAAATGACCCCGATCTTTCAGATCCTCAGATTAAAATCGATCTCCTTAAGGAGTACGAAGCAGGCCATAAAACTATTCTTATTCCGTTACCCCTTCGAGTTGCCGATCGACGATTTCCCCACTGTAGCGATCAATCGCCAAATGGAACCAATAGCGGCGCTCCCCTTCGACGACGCAATTCTCCGCCGCCGTAGTCCCCGGCGAGTAGTGTTCCGATCGAGCAACGATATCGACGAGCAGGTTCCACGTCCTCGTCTTAGCCGATTCGACAAGCGAACGAACAACGTCCTCCCTTTCGATTTTAAATAGGCAAAAAGATATATCCGACCCCTTCTACACTGATAAGGAATGCGGAAGGATGTGATCGAAAAAGATAAATAGGCGATCGGCAGGGCTATAGCCGTGTCGACCGCAAGGAGGTTGAATATTTGCATGACGACAACGCGACTGATGAATAATATGACTTCACCGGTTCGGCTCCTCGGCATGATGGGGATGGGAGTGCTCTGGCTCACCATGAATGCGACCCAGGCTGCGCCGACCGCCTACGAGGCGGCATTGGCGGCGAACAATCCCTACGCGCTCTATCATTTCACTGACAGCGGCTCGATCCTTACCGATTCGTCGGGCAACGCACACAACGGGGCCTACTTCGGCTCGCCGACACTCGGTACGACCGGTTACGGCGGCGGCAGCGACACGGCGACCTATTTCAACGCCAACAGCCAATACGCGAGTCTTACGGGAGCGAACAGTTTTGGGTCGTCGCTGGGGTCGTCGACGATCGCGTTCCTTCTGAGTACAAACAGCAGCGCCTTGGGGGTTCTGCTCGGCGAGACGCAGAATGCGACCAACGATGCCTTTTCGATCACCTTGAACAGCAATTCGAGCGGCACGCTCTCGGCGGGGACGACCCGTATTTTCATCCGGGCCGACACTCTGGCCGACACCTTCTCGGCCACGTTCACGAACGCCGCCCTTTACAGCGGCAACTTCGTCGACCTGACCTTCACGTTCGATCTCACCTCTTCCACCCCCGTCACGGTCTACGTCAACGGCGTCGCCCAAACGCTGGGCAGCGTGACGAACAAGCTCACTTCGGCCGACACCTTCTCGGCCCTCGGAAATTCCTTCTTCGTCGCCGCGGCCGACGTCCGCGGCAGCACCACGGCGGCCAACCTCGCCGCCTCCGCCGTCACCATCGACGAACTGGCACTCTATTCGACCGTGCTCACTGCCACCCAGGTGCAGGCCAACGTCGCAACCCTCAGCGCCGTTCCCGAACCTTCGCCCCTCGCGCTGGCCGGGTTCGGCGTCCTTGCCTTCGCCTGCGCGGCGGCGGCCCGCCGCTCCGCCCGGCCCCGGCACCAGGAGATCGCATGAGGCGCGGCAGGCGTGTGAAGGCCGTCGAGCACAAAGGAGTCGATGGCAGGCGGCGGGGGGGATTCACTCTGATCGAAACAGCGTTGGCGCTTGGCGTGGTCAGCTTCGCGCTGGTCGGCGTCCTCGGGATGATCCCGATGGGGCTGACGACTCTGCGCGACACGATCAACATCACGGTCCAGACCCAGATCGCCCAGGGACTCATCAACGACCTCGTCCAGTCGGACTACACCGCCCTCGCCGCCTCGACCCATTACTACGACGAGCAGGGGACCGAGGTCGCCGCCTCCGATCCCGTCCGACAGTTCACCGCCCAGATTGAGACCCGCTCCGCCAGCGTCGCCGACCTTGCCTCCGACGCGGGGACGACCGTCGCCATCACCATCCAGAGCCGCAAGCTTTCCGCTGCGCCCGCCCGCTACTCGATCCTGATCCCCCGGCAGTGACGCGCAAGATCCGGAACCGATCCCGATGAAAGACGCGCGCCGCGCCGCTGCCGCCTTTACGATCCTCGAGCTTCTCGCCGCCGTGGTGATCCTCTCGGTGATCCTCGTCCTTGTCCTCCAAATCAGTTCCCTGATCTCGACGACGTGGAAGCATTCCACATCGAAGATCGAGGGATTCCAGGCTGCCCGCGCCGCCTTCGACACGATCTCCTCCCAGCTCGGCCAGGCGACGCTCAACGCGTATTACGACTACGACAGCGCCACAGCTCCGACTCGGTACCTCAGGAAATCGGATCTCCACTTCATCTCCGGAAAGGCGCTCGTTCCCGGCCAAATCACTCACGCGGTTTTCTTCCAGGTGCCACTCGGCTCGACCGACAAGACCGCCTATCAAAACCTCGGCGGCCTTCTCAACGGGTGCGGCTACTACGTCCAATACGGGGCCGACCCGGAGCGCCCCTCCTTCCTCGCCTCGCTGCCGAACACCGCACCGCCGCTTCGGCGGTTCCGGCTGATGCAATTCCTCCAGCCCGCGCAACAGCTCGCCATTTACGATCCCGCGCTGGGGGCGGGCCGCCTCTGGTTCACCACTCCGCTCGCATCGTCCTCGCCGCCTTCACATCCGCTTGCTGAGAACGTGATCGCCCTCGTGATTCTCCCCCGCGCCGCCTCGACCGATACCGGCGGCATCGTCCTCGCCCCCGACTACGAATACGATTCCCGAGCGACCTCGGCCACTGCGGCCAACTCGACCCAGAAACCGAACGAAAACCAGTTGCCGCCGCTGGTCGACCTCATCCTTGTCGCCATCGACGAGACCTCGGCCCTCCACCTCGGGAACACCGAAGGCGCTCCCGACCTCGGCACGGCCAATCTGTTCAAGACTGCCTCCCTCCTCGAAAACGACCTGAAGCAGATCGGGGCGACGCTCTCCGGGCGGCATCTCTCCTACCGCGTCTACCGCACCACGGTGGTCATGAAAGGAGCCAAGTGGGGGCTTTAATCCCGGCTCCGGAGAGGGTCCGGCCGCGGCGCGGCGTGGCGCTCCTCCTCGTCCTCTCGTGTTTGGTGCTGACGGCCTCCCTCGCCATCGCCTTCCTCGCCAGCATCTCGAGCGAGAGGAACTCGTCGAAACGGTACGCCGACGGTGGCGCGGCGGGGCTCCTCGCTCAGTCGGCTTTCAACCTCGCCATCGCCCAGATCACCGCCGCGACGAAGGGAGTCGACACCGCCGGGAAGGCCGTGGCTTGGGCCTCCCAACCCGGGATGATCCGAACCTATTCGGCGACCGGCGCGGCAGGCCAGTACTTCAAGCTCTACTCGTGGGACAAGATGATCGGGACAGGGGCCTTCGTTCCCACGGCGACCGCCGAGGCCGTGCCGCTCGACTGGAGCGCGAGGACGGCCCTCTTCACCGACCTCAACGCCCCGATGAAAATCGGGGGGAAAACGCTCTATCCGATCATCGACGGCAACGGCCTGACGGCGGCCGGCGGGGGATCGCTCGCCTACCAGAGCCCGACAGTGAAGGGGTTCTCGGTCACCGGGGCGCCGACGGCCTCGGGTGCTTCGGCCAACGTGGCGCCGATGCCGGTGAAGTGGCTCTACGTCCTCGCCGACGGCACCATCGCCGCCCCCGCCACGGGAAGCGGGGGAACTCAGGCAAAGATATCCGGGGCATCGTCATCGAATCCGATCGTCGGCCGCGTCGCTTTCTGGACCGACGACGAGAGCTGCAAGGTGAACATCAACACCGCCGCCTCGGGGACCTACTGGGACACGCCTACGACGAGCAGCCTCGAGGACGGCAACCTTGGGAAATACCAACCCGCCCAGCATGAGTATCAGCGCTATCCTGGACATCCTGCAACGACATCGCTCCGGACCGTCTTCCCGACCCTGAGCCAGGAGGAGATCTACGCGCTGGCCCCTCGAGTGAAGGGCGGAACCGGGACTTCGATGGAAGGGACGACGACGGCGAGCGCCACGATCACTCCCGATTTCGACCGCCTCTACGCCGACGTCGACGAGCTCCTCTTCAAGCCCGCCGTGACAGGCGGGGAGAGGGGGACCAACAACAGCACCGTCCTCAACCAGGACACCCTCCCGCGCTTCCGCTTTTTCCTCACCGCCTCGAGTCGGTCGCCCGAAGTCAACCTCTTCAACCTTCCCCGGGTCTCGATCTGGCCCGAATACCTAAATCTCGACGCCACACACACCTCGGCTTTCGATCGCCTCATCGCCTTCTGCTCGACGATCGGGGGCAACCTCTTCTATTTCCAGCGGAGCAACCCCCAGAGCCCGACGTCCGACCTTCCTGCCGCAAAGGCGAGCACGGGCCTCGGACGGAACCGGGCTCTCCTCGAATACCTGCGGGGGCTGACCTCGCGGGAGATCCCCGGCTTCGGCGGGAACTTCGAGACGAAGTACGGGACCAAGGACCGCAACCAGATCCTCACCGAGATCTTCGACTACATCCGATCGACCAACCTCCTCGACCCGACGGCGGCGATCCCCTTCGCGCCGTCGCTCGTCGGCGGGGCGAACAAGGCCGGGCAAGGGCAAGTCGTCCCGATCGAGGACACCCAGACAGCGACGCGGGGGTTCGGCCGCTTCCCCACCCTGCAGGGGGCGACGATCGTCTTCGTCGGCGCGCGCGACACCGACGCGACGAAGACCGGACAGACCGCCGTCCCGCCCCGGAGCGACCAGATCGCCGTGCGGGCCTTCCTTATCCCGCAGTTCTACGATCCCTCGCTCGGCCACCCCTACCTCTGCCCGAACTTCTCGTACAGGATCTCGGGCCTCGACACCTTCCGCTGGACGGGGGTCGACTCGACCGGCGCGGCAACACCACCCGTGGGGATGTTCACGCAAACGAACACCGGGAAGATCGATATGAAGCCGAGCAACGGTTACACGATCTGGGGCGACAACGGCTACGGCGGATCGGTCGGGGCGATGGAGGCCGCTTACGGACAATACACGCCGACCTTCCTGAGCAACGCGATCAACATGCTCCACCCGCGTCCGCCCGGTGCCAGCGCCGACATCGCGCCCGCTCCCACCTTTGTCTTTTCGGGCGGGACGGTCACCGTCGAAATCCTCGCGCCCGACGGGACCACCGTCTGTCAGTCGCTGCAGCTCGCCTTCCCCTCCGGGACGCTCCCCGTCCCCCACCTGGCGGGGGAGAACGGCACGATCATCTACCGGAACCTCTCCTCGAGCACCTCGCGCTTCCAGGGCACCGGGAACGCCGTCTTGGTCTCGTGGATCACCAGCGCCGATGTCGTCCGTTCCATTGTTCCGGCGGTCGGCGACCTCCGCCTCGTCTCGCCGAGGAAGACACTCCTGGCGAGCGACGCCGATTATTCAAAACTGTTCGCGCCGCACAGCGCGTATGCCGACTCTACGACTGCCTACGCCCATAACCTGCGCAACGGCAACAACACGCCCTATTACCACGCGACCGGGGGGCGCCTCCTTCCCCTCTCCTACGCCAGCTATGCGGCAGTCTATCTCAGCGGCTACGAGCTGAATCCCGCCATCGGCAACAATCCGGGAATGAACAGCGCCTTCCCCCGCGATTCCTCGACCGTTCCCGACAACTTCACCTCGGGCGTCGCCCTCGGCAAGAACGGGGCCGCCACTGCGGCCGACCTCCAGGCCGACTGGGACAACGGCGTCGCCTACCGTGCCGACGGCCCCTACATCAACCGGCCCGACGAGGGAGACAGCTCCTCCCCCCCCTATTACGTGACGGGCAACGTCAACGTCAACACGACCCTCTTCTCCCCCAATCGGATGATGCCTTCCGCGGTCATGTTCGGCTCCCTGCCGACGGGCGTCTGGGCGGGCCTGCCGTGGCAGACCCTCGAATTCCGGCCCGGCCCGCTCGGCCATCCCGGCCTCGCCGCTCCGAAGGATCACCTCCTCCTCGACCTCTTCACGATGCCCGTCGTCGAGCCCTACGCAATCAGCGAGCCCTTCTCGGCGGCGGGCCGCATCAACATGAATTACCAGATCGTTCCCTTCACCTACCTGCGGCGGGATACCGGCGTCCGCGCGGTGCTGGAGGGGGAGAAGGTGATCGCGATCTCCGATGGCAACGTCTCCCAATACAAGCTCCAGGGGAACGGGTCCCAGAACGTCACCGTCCGCTACGACGTGGATCCCGACGAGACGCTCAAGGGGTTCGAGCAACGCTTCGCGGCGAACGACCTCTTTAGGTCCGCGAGCGAGATCTGCGACATCCAGATTGTCCCGCAGGGAGGGCGTTACGACACGATGGAAACCTACTGGAAGAGCCACCGCCTCACCGGGGACAACAGCCGGGAGCGGCCCTACGCGACGATCTATCCCCGTCTCACGACGAAGTCGAACACCTACACCGTCCACGCCCGGGTCCAAGTTCTGCAGAAACGGACGGGGAGCGATCCCACGACATGGAGCGACGGGCGAGACCTCGTCGTCGGGGAATATCGCGGGAGTGAAACGGTGGAACGCTATGTCGATCCCGCGACCAAGGCCCTTCCCGATTATGCCGACCTGACGGTGACCACCCCGCTCAGCCAGTTCTACAAGACGCGCGTCGTCGCGGTGAAGAAATTCGCGCCATGATCGCCGCCGCTTCCCATCGCCGCGCCGGAGGCTTCACCCTCGTCGAGATCCTCGTCGTCCTCGTCATCATGGGGCTGCTCGCCGGAATGTCGCTCCCCTCCTTCCTTCGGATGGTTCGGGTCTCGAAATTCAACGCCGCCGGACGCCAGGTCATCGACCAGTGCAACCTCGCCCGCCAGACAAGCCAGACCCGGGGTCTTCCCGTCGAGGTCCGTTTCTACAAGCTCCCCGAGTACGGCACGAAGCCGACCGACGGGCCTGCCGTCTTCCGCGCCTTCCGCCTCTTCGTCATCGAAGAAAGCGACGCCGTCCCCCTCGGCAAGCTGGTCGCCTTCGACGAGCCCGCCGTCTTCGCCACGTCCGCTCCCGAAGGAGGGCTCCTCGTCTCCCGCGCCGCCTCCCCGCCGGGGGCGACCGACACGGCCCTCCCCTACTACGGAATGAACTACCGGCAGGTCGCCTTCCAGTTCCTTCCCGGCGGCGGCACCGACCTCGCCTCGGCGGAAAGCTTCGTCACCCTCGTCATGGAGCGAGACAAGCCGCTCCACGACGGCGGGAACTACGCAACCATTCAGATCGTCCCCGGCAACGGGACTATCCGGCTCTTTCACCCCTGATTCTCGCATTGCCACTCCACCTATGAAAACCCGCCTCGCCATCGCCCTCCTCGCCGCCTTCATTCCCTCTGTCCCCCTCCTCGCCGATCCGGTCACCGTCGGCGTCAACGACCAGGGCATCCTCGTCGACGCGGGGAGCGCGGGCCAGTTCACCCTCGGTGCTCCAGGCCTGCTGAAGAAAGAGGGGCCGAACGAGCAACCCTCCTTCGCCCCCTCGGGCGATGGCGGCCGGGCGACCTATGCCTCGGGAGTCCTCCTTGACATGAAGGTCGACAAGGCGACGGGCAAGATCACCTTCCACTACACGCAGGGGGCACCCTCAAAGGCCTTCAAATTCAACCTAAAGATCCCGTTGAAGTTCAACCAGGGCGGAACCTACTCTTTCAACGGCGCCCCGCTCAAGCCGATCCCCGCCGAGCAGGGCGCCCAGTTCGTCGAGAGTGGCAACGCCAATTCCTTCCGCCTCGCCGATCCCCTCGGAAACGGCTTCGCCGTCGAGATGCCGGGCGGTTATTCGGGGCTGCAGGACAACCGGATTTTCAGCTCGCAATCGTACGTCTTCATCTGCCAGGTCGACACCGGCGGGAAGGCCGAGGGCTACTTCGCCTTCTCGGTCCGGACCCTCGACGCGGGGGCCGCGCCCGCCGCTGCCGCTGCTGCGTCGCCCTCTCCCGCCGTCCCCGCCGGGCCGCGCGTCTTCCTCGTCGACCGGTTCGGCCAATCGGCCCGCAAGGACTACCCGGGCAAGGTGAAGGACGAGCAGGAATTGAAGGACGATGTCGAGAAGCAGAAGGCGGCTCTTCCCGCCCCGGGCGGCCCCCCGCGCGACGTCTTCGGCGGCCTGGCCGGAAGCGGGGTCGAGTTCCATTTGACGAAGACCGGCTTCTTCCACGTCGGCACCGCCGGGGAGCGGCAATTCCTCGTCGACCCCGACGGCAACGCCTTCTACCAGCTCGGCGTCTGCGGCATCGCGAACACCGACGACTTCACGACGGTCCGGGGCCGCGAGAAGATCTACGAGTGGGTCCCCGAGGCGGGCGGCGACTTCGCCACGGCCTGGCGCCCCGGCACGCCCGGCGCGTTCTCCTTCTTCATCGCGAACTGGATCCGGAAGTTCGGCCGCCCCTACACCTTCGAGGAGTGGACGGGCCAGGTCGTCGAACGGCTCCGCGCCTGGGGCTTCAACTCGGCCGGCGCCTTCTCCCTCCAGTCGGCGAAGATGAAGGAACTCCAGTTCCCCTACACAGGGAGCCTTCCCGTGAACGGCAATGCGATCAAGTCGCTCCCCGACCGCCTCGGCGCGAGCTTCGTCATGGACCCCTTCGCGCCGGGAAACGAGGAGGCGCTCGACAAGGCCTTCACGGCGAAGGTCGATCCCTTCGTCACCGATCCACTCCTCATCGGCTACTCCTTCGGTAACGAGCAGCACTTCGAGAACATCCCGAAGCTCGTGCCGACCTACAAGAGCGGCGTCGCGGCGAAGGTGAAGCTCGTCGCGATGCTGCAGGCGAAGTACGGCGACATCGGGAAGTTCAACGCGGCCTGGAATCCCGCGACCTCCTTCGCCTCGTGGGACGATCTACCCGACGCCCCGCTCTTCATCCGGACCGACGCCGCCGAGGTTGACATGCGGGACTACCTCAAGGTCTACCTCGACACCTACTACGAAATGATCTCGCGGACGTTCCGCAAGCACGACCCGAACCACCTTCTCCTCGGTAGCCGCTGGACGCCGGGAACGGCGGGCAACGAGCTGGTGGTCCGTACCGCCTCGAAGTACTTCGACGTCGTCACCGTCAATTATTATACCTACGGCATCGAGTCCTACTTCCTGAAGCGGGTCCACGAATGGAGCGGCGACAAGCCGATCATCCTCAGCGAGTGGTACTACGGCTCGAGCGAGATGGGCCTGAACGGCGGCAAGGAGGTGGCGAATCAAAAGGATCGCGGCCTCGCCTACCGGAACTACATCGAGCAATCGGCCTCGCTTCCCTTCGTCGTCGGCTCCCAGTGGTTCATCTACGGCGACCAGTCGATCACCGGCCGCTTCTTCGAGGGATTCAACGGCGAGGGGAACAACAGCGGCCTCGTCGACGTGACCGATCGGCCCTATGCCGACTTCATCCCTCAGGTGAAGGAGACCAACGACCGGATCTACCCCGTGATGCTGGGCAGGGAAAAGCCGTTCGCCTTCGACGACCCGCGCTTCGCCGCCGGGAAGCCGGGCGGATCGGGCAAGGTCGCGACGATCCCGAAGGCGCTTCCGGGCCTCGAGCTCGACGGGACGACCAGCCATTGGCCGGGCCGTCCGGCCGAGCCTCTTACCCCGAAGAACCAGGTGAACGGCCCCCCCAATCCCGACCTCCGCGCCGACTTCCGCCTCTGCTGGGACGAGAAGAACCTCTACTTCCTCGCCGAGGTGAAGGACGCCACCCCGCTGAAGAACGAGCGCGAGGCGAAGGCTCTCTACAACGGCGACGGCTTCGAGCTCTTCGTCGGGTCGAAGAGCCCCGACCAGGGAGGTAGCATGATCTTCAGCGACCGCCAAGTCCTCCTCGGCGCGGCGGCCACGCCGAAGGCGTGGGTCGTCGACAACCCGGAACTCGGCGCGGCCATCCGGATGCTAACCGTCAAGAGCGTGACCGGCGACGGTTACACCCTTGAGGCGGCGATCCCGTGGAGCGTCCTCGGCGTCGAGCCGAAGGCGGGTACCGAATTTCTCTTCGACATCGGCCTGGACAACAGCGACGACGGCCTCGCCCGCCGGCATCAACTGATGTGGAACGGAAACGCGAAGAACTCGAGCGACCGCGGCGCCTGGGGCCGGGCCCGCATCATTGAAAACTGAATAACAAACACCAAATCCAAATCATCCGCCATGAAAACATCCCGATTGACTCATCTCTCCCTGATTCCCCTCCTTCTCGTCTGCCTGGCGGGAAAGCTCGCCGCTGGACCGGTCCTCGTCCCGAAGGGGATCGAGTTCGACGCCGGCACTGCCGGCAAGTTCGTCATTTCGGCCCCCGCGCTCCAGCTCGACAAGGGGAACGAGCAGCCCGCCTTCGACGTCGCCAACGATATCGGGACGGCAGTCTACCCGTCGGGGGCGAAGGTCGAATGCAAGGTGCAGGGGGATGAGGTGATCTTCGTCTTCTCGAACCTCCCGGCGAACGCGCGCGGCTTCAAGTTCCAACTCGGCGTCCCGCTCTCCTTCAACAACGGGGGCAAGTACGCCTTCGGCGCCAACCCGCCGAAGGATTTCCCCGTCGACAAGGGGAGCCAGTTCATCGAGCAGGGTTCGGCGATCTCGAAGTTTTCCGTCACCGCGCCGACGAAGGACGGCTGGATCATCGAGGTGCCGACGAACTGGTACGGCCTCCAGGACAACCGCCTCTTCAACAGCAACTCCTACAGCTTCCAATTCTTATACGACCTCAAGGCCCACCCGAACGACACCCAGTTCCCGATCAAAATCACGATCGTCCCCGCCTCCTAACGGAGGACGGGCCCTTTTCCGGACGGAGCTAGACCGTCCGGAAAGGGTCGCCCGCGGGGAGATGAAAGACTGGAAGCGAGGCCGGAAGGAGGGCGCGCATCCACTCAACGGTCCGTTCCATGCCGGGCTCCTCGCTGTTCGCGTGGCCGAGGACGATCAGTCCCTTCGCCCGTTCCGCCGCCGGAGCGTCCCGGACGTATTCGCAAGTTTCCCACTCGGGACTCTCCCCGCAGAGGACGACATCGACATCGTCGCGGCGAAGGAAAGCGATCTGCTTCCGTCCGCCCCACGCGCCGGGAAGGAGGGCGACGCGGCGGCACAGCATCTCCAATTCCCCCGCGACGCGGATCGGTCCGCAGCGGAGAATCTGGCGGCACGTGGCGGCGAGAGCCCTGAGGGAGCGGGGCGGGATATCGCAGACGAAGTCCTCCCCGGCGGCGAGTGTCCACCCGAACCGGCGCGACATCCCCTCCACGATCAGGTCAGGACGGCGAAGGTGGGGGCCGTCGTGACAGCGCCAGAGGATCAACTCGTGTTCCCGGAGGAAGGAGGCCTTGCTCCGGTAGACCGGATCGTCCCCGATCCATTCGGTCTCGTCGTGATGATTGTAAAAGGTCGGCTCGTGGGTGATGACGAGGTTCGCGCCGAGTGCGACTGCTCTTTCAAGCACGGCGCGAGTCGCCATGAAGGTGACCGCGACCCCGGTCACGAGCCACGCGGGATCGCCCGCCTGGAAGCGGTCGCAGGTGGCAGAGGGAAGAGGGGGGAGCTCCCGCAGGATTGCCTCGACGACGTCGCGGGCGCGGAGGGAGGAGGGGAGAGGAGAGGGGATGCCGGCGTGAAGCAGGGAATCGTGCATGGTCCGAGGAGGAGAGGGCCCCTTCATCCTATCATTCCCCGTCCTCTCTCTCCCATCGCCCGGGCGATCACTTATTTACCCATATCGATCATTGGATCGACGGAACCGCCTATTTTGCGGTATCGTTGATTCGCTAAATCTATCACTAATAGAATGCTCACCTACCTTGCCTCCGGAGAACGGAGTTACGATCGCGCCCCCCAGAAACCGTGGCCCAGGGAATCGTGGGAATTGATGTCGGTGACCAGCGGCAAGATCCGCCTCTCCCTCGACAACAAGATCGAAACCGCGCGCGGGCGGACCCTCTGGGTGATCCCTCCCGGCTTGCGCCATTCCTGGCTCGGGGACAAGGGACGGAGCGCCGAGATCGTCGTCTTCCACCTCGACCACCTGGCGGCCCCGATCGGCGATTGGGTGAAGCGGCACGGCTGGATCGCCCTCGACCTTACCTCGGAAAACTGCGCCCGCCTCCAGGAGCTCCACCGGCAGGCGGAGCCCGAGTGGCTCCGCCCCGGCGTCCTCACCTCGCTCCGCTGGTCGCGCCTCGGCCTCG
This sequence comes from Verrucomicrobium sp. GAS474, assembly GCF_900105685.1. NCBI lineage: Bacteria > Pseudomonadati > Verrucomicrobiota > Verrucomicrobiia > Verrucomicrobiales > Verrucomicrobiaceae > Verrucomicrobium > Verrucomicrobium sp. GAS474. The sequence continues at coordinate 1,833,180 of NZ_LT629781.1, read as the reverse complement.
ATCTCGCGATCCTCATCGGCGAATTGGCCCATCTCACCCCGTTCGAGGAGAGGAAGCTCCCCGGCACCACCGTCGAGAAGGCGATGACGATCTTCTCCGAGCACCTCAACGAGGGGTGGACCCTCGATCAGGTCAGCGCCGCCCTTGCGATCTCCTCCGTCCACCTGCGCCGCCTCTTCCGGCAGGTGCTGCAATCAAATCCCCAGCAGGTCTTCGAGAATATCCGCCTCACCCGGGCGAAGAATTTAATGATGCTCCACGACGTGAAGCTCGAGGAGGTCGCCGTGGAATGCGGCTACCAGAACGGGGCGATCCTCTCCCGCGCGTTCAAGCGCCGCTTCCGCGTCTCCCCGAGCGCCTGGAAAGGGAAGTCGAACCGGGGGCGCAAGCCCCTCTCCCTTTCCTAATCGGCCTTCTCATGCCCTCCCCCTCCTCTTTCGTCTTCACTCCCCAGGACTTCGGCGCCAAGGCCGACGGCGCGACGCACGACACCGCCGCGATCCAGGCCGCCGTCGAGGCGGCCCATCGGGCGCGGGGCACCGTCCTCTTTCCGCCGGGCCGCTATCTCTCCGGGACGATCCATCTGCGAAGCCACATCCAGTTCGAGCTCGGGTATGGTGCCGTGCTTATCGGAAGCCTCGAGAGAGAGGCCTATCAGCGCATTCCCGAGACCGGCGTCCCGGTCGAGGGCCAGGATTCCGCCTGCTGGTATTCCCTCCTCCTGGGCCACGGCCTAGATGGTGTCGTGATCACGGGCCGGGGGACACTGAACGGCAACGGCTCCCGCCTTTGCGAGGCTTTTGCCCACCACTATCCCCCGGTCGGCCCCCAGAAAAAGATCGACGAAAAATACCGCCCCCTTCTCATCAATCTCGTCGAGTGCCGCCGTTGCGAGGTTTCCGGTCTGACCCTCGAGGAGGGGGCCTCCTGGATGCAGAGCTATTCCCGGTGCGTCGATCTGCGGCTAGAAAATCTCCGGGTCGAGGGAATCTCCGCGTGGAACAACGACGGCCTCGACCTGTGCGACTCCCGCGAGGTCGTGATTCGGGGCTGTCACATCAACGCCGCCGACGATGGCATCTGCCTCAAGTCGACGCACCTCCCCGTCGAGGATGTCGTCATCTCCGACTGCGTCGTCCGGAGCAGCGCCAGCGGGATCAAGTGCGGCACCGCCTCGAGCCAGGGCTTCCGCAACATTTCGATCTCGAACGTGGTGATCTTCGACACCGCCCGTTCCGGCATCACCCTCCAGGTCGTCGACGGCGGGACGCTCGAGCAGGTCGCCGTCTCGAACGTCACCATGCGCAACGTCGGGAACGCGATCTACCTCCGCCTCGGCGACCGGAGCCGCCGCAACGCCGCCCACCGGAACGTCGGGGCCCTCCGGCAGGTGACGATCTCCAATGTCGTCGCCGAGGTCACCGGGTTCGATGCCGACGCCGGCTATCCATTCCGCGCCCCCCGGCACGAACCTCGGCTGAATCCCCTGCCCAGCGCGATCGTCGGCCTCCCCGACGCGAAGATCGAGGCAATCACGCTCAGCAATATCCGCCTGCTCTACCGAGGCGGTCTCCACGCCCCCGAGTCGATCCTGACTCCCGGCAACGAGGTGCCCGAGAGTCGGGCCGACTATCCCGAGTATGACCAGTTCGGCGAGCTTCCCGCCTGGGGCTTTTACCTCCGTCACGCCAGCGACATCGTCTTCCGCGATGTGCGGGCGCGGCTCGAGGGGGAGGATGTTCGTCCCGGCCTCGTCCAGGATGATGTCGAAGGGTTCGAGGTGAAGGGGTGCCGATTCGAGGGCAACGAGGTTCTCACTACCGCCTGATCCGATCATGCGTATCGAAACCGGACTTTCGGAGGGGCAGGTCCTCCAGCGCAGGGGGAAGCGGGGGGCGACGGTCGTTCTGAAGGGGATCACGACTTCCTCCACCCCTTCCCGTGTCACTGCGACGCTCTTCGAGGGGCACCAAACCCTTGCGGGCTGGAGGAACCGCGTGGTGGGACGGGCGGCAAAAGGGAACTTCTCGGCGTGCCTCCCGGAGATTCCGGCAGGCGGTCCCTACCGCCTCGAGCTTCGCACGGGGAAGGAAACGGCGCGCATCGCCTCGCTCTTTGTCGGCGATCTCTGGCTCCTTGCCGGGCAGAGCAACATGGAGGGAAGCGCCAACCGCTCCGGCGCCGCCCTGCCCGATCCCCGTATCCGGGCCTTCTCGATGCGCCGCGAGTGGCGCCTCGCCGAGGAGCCGCTCCACGTGAAGGCCGAGTCTCCCGACTCCTGCCATTGCGCCGCGCAATGCACCCCCGCCCAGGGCGAGGCGCTTCGCCGGAAAGAGTCGAAAGGCGTCGGACCCGCGCTCCACTTCGCACGCGAGATGTTGCGAAGGACCGGCGTGCCGCAAGGTCTCGTCTGCACCGCCCACGGCGGCACCTCGATGCAGCAGTGGGAGCCGTTCCGGAAGAACGGGAAAGGGATCTCCCTCTACGGCTCCTTCCTCCTCTCGGCGAAGGCGGCCGGGCCGATTTTCTCCGGCCTCCTTTGGTATCAGGGCGAGAGCGATGCCAACCCGGTAGACGAACCGCTTTATACAGGGCGGATGCGGAAGCTCGTCGCAGCGACCCGTCGCGATCTGCGCCAGCCGCGCCTGCCGTGGATCATCGTCCAGTTGGGCCGCCACATCCGTCCTCATACTCCTGCTGAGGCCGCCGCGTGGAACGGGGTGCAGGAGCAGCAACGCCTTCTGCCCGGGAAGATCACTGCTCTCGAGGTCGTCGCGGCCATCGACCTTCCACTGGACGATACGATTCATATTGGGGCCGACGGTGTCGCCAAGCTCGGCGACCGCCTCGCACGGGCCGCGGACCGCCTTGCGCTCGGCAACCGCCGGGAGCCGCTTCCACCCCGTCTCCGCTCGATCGGGGAACCGCGTCTCCTGCGGGAATCGTTTTCCCGGGTCATCGACGTCACGTTCGAGAACGTCCCCGGCGGCCTCCGTGCGTTGGGAGAACCGTCGGGCTTCACCCTCGTCGCCTCCGACGGGAACGAATGCCCCGGCGCCTACCGGACATCGCTGCGCGGCAACACGGCCCGCGTCCACATTCCCGCCGACGCCCCACCCGGCCTTCGTCTCTCCTACGGCTACGGGAAACGTCCCGCGTGCAACCTGACCGACGAGCGGAACATGGCGCTCCCCGTCTTCGGGCCGCTTCCTTTCGGGCGCCCCGCCGCCTACCTTCCCTTCATCACGGAGTGGCGGACCAGCGGGATCGTTTCGTCCGAACTGCCGCTCGGCAGGATCGCCCGCCCCCAGGTGGGCGGAGAAAACATCCGGCGATACGAAGGCGGGACGGGCGGCTTCGTCAACGAACACGTCCTCTGGCAGGGAAGGAGCGGGCAGGCCTACTTCGCTTCCCGGATGGATCTTCCCGAGTTGATGCGGCTCGAGATCCTGGCGGGCTATGACGGGCCGTTCCGGCTCTGGATCGGGGACGCGCCGGCGTTCGGCGACCTCGCTGGGATCAACCCATGCTTCCCCGACAAAGGGAGAAAAGAAATCGTCCTCGCCCCCGGCCTCCATGAGCTGACCGTGGCGATGGACCTCAACCACGGCCTGGCTTGGGGGTTCTATCTCCGTTTCCGCCGCCTCGACGTCTCTGCGGCGCAGATCGCCTCCGGCCAATACTCCCGTCCCACCTACCTTCCTTGAGTTTGAGCACGCTCGATTGGATCATCACCTTCGCACCGGTCCTCCTCGTCTTGGCGGTCGGCCTCTACTGCCGACGGCATGTCCGCAGCGTCGCCGACTTCATGTCGGGCGGGCGTCTGGCCGACCGGTACCTCCTCTCGATCGCGCAGGGGGAACTTCAAGCCGGTGCCGTCATGTTCGTAGCCGGTTTCGAGGTGATCTCCCACGCCGGGTTCGTCCTCGGGTGGTGGGCCTGGATCGCGTGGCCGATCAGCTTTGCGGTCGGGATCTCGGGGTTCGTCAACTACCGCTTTCGGGAGACCCGGGCAATGACGCTGGCCCAGTTCTTCGAGCTCCGGTACAGTAAATCGTTCCGCCTCTTTACCGGCTTTCTCGGCTTCTTCGCGGGCATCCTCAACTTCGGGATCATCCCCGCCGTTGGGGCGCGGTGCCTCGCCTATTTTCTCGGCTTTCCCGAGCATGTGGCCCTATTCGGAACCGCCGTCCCGACCTACGTCCTCCTCATGGGACTCTTCCTCTCGATGGCGCTCTTCGTCGCCCTGACCGGCGGCCTGGTCACCGTGATGATCATCAATTGCCTCGAGGGGATGATCTCCCAGCTTTTCTACCTGATCATCATCGCGGCGCTGCTCACGCTTTTTGACTGGTCGCAGATCATCGCAGTCTTGGAAAGACAGCCGCCCGCCCATTCCTTCCTCAACCCCTTCGACGCCGGCGGGATCAAGGATTTCAACGTCGGCTACGTCTTCATGGGCCTCGTCGTCAGCGTCTACGGGACGATGGCTTGGCAGAATGCGGCGGGCTACCAGGGGGCGGCTCTCAGCCCCCACGAGGCGCGGATGGGAACGGTGCTGGGCAGCTGGCGAAGCATGGGAAAGGGGGCCGTCGTCACCCTCCTCGGCATCTGCGCGATGACCTTCCTCGCCCATCCCGATTTCGCGGGCGGTGCCGCCGAAGTCGCGGGGGAGATCGGCAAGATCGCCGATCCGAAGGTCCAGGGGCAGATGACCGTGCCGATCGCCGTCTCCCACCTGCTGCCGTTCGGCGTGAAAGGCGTCCTCTGCGCCGTTCTCCTCATGGGTGTCTTCGGGGGTGATGCGACTCATCTCCATTCGTGGGGTGGCATTTTTGTCCAGGACGTCCTCGTTCCGTTACGGAAAAAACCGTTCGGCCCGAGGCAGCACCTCTTCGCCCTCCGCTGCTCGATCGCGGGCGTTGCCCTTTTTGCTTTCCTCTTCGGGGCGTTCTACCGGCAGATCGACTACATCATCATGTGGTGGGCTGTGACGACGGCGATCTACGTCGGTGGCGTCGGCGCGGCGATCATCGGGGGACTCTATTGGAAGAAAGGGACACCGGAGGGTGCCTGGGTCGCCCTGCTCGCGGGATCGACCCTCTCCGTCCTCGGGATCGTCGCCCGGCAGCTGAATCCCCGCTTCCCGCTCAACGGGATCGAGATCTCCCTCGGCGTCACGGGCATCGCGATCTTCCTCTACGTCACCGTCTCCCTTCTCACCCATCGGGAAGACTTCAACATGGACCGCCTCCTCCATCGCGGCGCCTACGCGAAGCCCGCCGACCCCGCGCTGGTTCCCGTGCCGGTGCCGGGAAAGAAGCCCTGGCTCGGGCGGCTGATCGGGATCGACGAGACTTTTTCCAAGGGGGACAAGTGGATCGCCGGGCTTCTCTTCGGCTGGGGACTGATGCTGGCCGGGATCTTCCTGGCGGGGACGACGTGGAACTACCTCGCGCCGTGGCCCGTCGCGGCATGGGCCTCCTTTTGGCATGTCGTTGGCATCGGCCTCCCCGTCTTCCTGACCTGCGTCACCGGCATCTGGTTCACCTGGGGCGGCATCCGAGGCATCCGGCGGTTCTTCTTCCGCCTCCACGGCGAACGCGCCAACCACCTCGACGACGGCACGGTCAAGGACCACCAGAACCTCGACGAGCGCGCCTGATCTCCCATAAAATTAGGCCAAAGAGAAGCTGAAGGCTCTTCTGAAATCTTGGCCCACCCTTCCGGAAATGGAAACCGGACAAGCAACGCCAAGTGCCGAGGCCACTAGGAATTGCCCCCCGGTCCGATCCAACGCAGGTTTGGAAGATTCCGAGATTTCTGCAAAGGTGGAGCCGCAGAATCTGCGAAGGATCCTTTTCGACGCCATCGTCAACGGCGTCTGCTGGCGGAGCGTTTGGCAGGACGCTCGGCAATATCGACGTTCGCCGCTTTCCAGCCTTTCGCTCCCCGAATCAGGAGGAAGGTTGCGATCCCTCCCCCGGCGATAGGGCCGAGGGCGATCTTCTCCCCGAGCCACTCAAGGCGGGCCTCAACGCTCCTTCCGGCGCGGGCCTGCACTCGCAGAACGAAACCTTTTCCGTCTTCCGCACGCTTGAGAGCCAAGAGATCGAGCGAGGAGGGATGAAGCGCGGCAAGTGACCCCTTCCGGTGCAGTGTCCCCTTCCCCGGAGGCGCGATCGTGACCAAGGGAGGTTGCTCCAGCTCTCGGGAGAGGCGGGGCAAGTCGGCACGGCCGGATGCCAGCACGAAGCGGAACTTCAATTCGCCCGCATCGACGGCAGGAAGCCAGGGCTTGTCCGAGGCCGGCGTCGGGACGTCGTCCGCATAGCGGCTGGCGCGAACGACTGTCGCGCCGATCCGCCCATCCAGGCCGTCGAAATTGTAAAGCGCGTCACTCACGAAGCCGAACCCCTCCCCACCCTTTTCCGGCACGCGGAACCAGCGCCCTCCCGGCACTTCGCCGCTCGGACCGCGGACGACCGAGGCGCCGGGTACCTCGAATTCGGCGGTGTCGCCGACCGGGAAGAGGAGCTTGAGGCGAGCGGACCTCTCGTTCCAAAGCACCCGGGCAGAGACATCGACCTTCTCGTCCCCACGGTAGAGGGAGCACGAAAGCTCGATGCGGGAACGCGCTCCGGAGAGACAGATCCATAAAAGAGCCCGCTCCGGGCCCGATTCAAGCAGTTCGAGGCCGGTCACCTCCCACTCTTCCCGAACCTGATCCAAATGAATCGACTCGGCCTCTTCCCTCATTCCGCCCCAAGAGCCCCAGACATCGTCGAACACCGAGGCCGCGAAGCCCCCGCGCGCGAAGACCTCCTTCCCCTTGTGGAGAAGCCGGATCGTGCGGGCACCCATCGCAGCCTCCAACCTGTAGATTCCGTTATCGATGGCGGCCCGGCCTGGCGTGGTTTCGCCGCGCGCCTTGCCCGACTCGGGCGTTTTGGCGAGGCGGCGCTTCCCTTCGACCCATCCCATTTCGAGGACGTTCCATCCGAAGGCCGGAAGGGTGACCGGAACGACGACCCGCTTCCGCCACGGCAGGTCGACGATGCTCCGGTTTTCCGTCGTCACCTCCTGAAAAGAGACCGCCGCCCCATTGTGACCCAGCACCTGGAGGGGGACCTCTGCGGCCCGATTCTGGTAGGGGAAAATCGGTCGGTAATCGAGACAGGCCTCGGCCTCGACGTGGCCGACAAACGGCCAGGGATGGGGGTTCCATGCCAGGAAGGCCACGCCGGAAGGATGTCCCTCGGCGGGAGCCGCGACCCGAGTGTCGACGCGGGCCGTCAGTCCGTTGAGAGCCCGAAGTTCGACCCGCTGACTTTCGTGAAGCACGCCGCCAATCCAGGCGATCTGGTCGTCCATGGCCCGTTCGATGCTCGATCCGGGAAGGATGTCATGGAATGAATTGAAGAGCACCCCGTCCCAGGCCCGGGAAAGATCGGCACCCGACCGTCGCGCGAGGGCGGCGATCACGGAATCGGTCTTTTCCGCGCGGTTGAGGAGGCTCTCGGCCCGCCGGTAAGGGAACTTCAGCTTCGCGACCGACGAGTAACAGCCTCGCAGACAGTAGTTCAGCTCTCCGCGCCGCGTCGGCAGCACCAGCTTCCTGCCCTGGATCTCTTGCCGCAATGCTCCGAAGAAGCGGTGGAGGCCGGAATGGAACACCTGCACTTCGGGATGGGCCTTCGCCCACGCGCGGATGTCGGCAAGCTGGCGACGGCAAGGGCCGCCGCCGTGGTTCCCGAGGCCGTAGAAGCAAGCCGCGTTCTCGATACGGCTGGTCTTGGCGGCGGCGAGGAGGCTGTCGAGGCGGCGAGGCATCTCGTCGTGTTCGGACCCGTACCAGCCGACCAACGGCCGATAGGCGAGAATACGGGCCCCACCGGCGCCCTCCCACCAGAAGGCGGGCTCCTCCAGCTTCAGCACCTTGTCGTCGGGACGGGTGAAGGCGAAGGAATCGATTCCGGCGGCGGCGAAGATCTCGGGCAGGCCCGCCGTGTGGCCGAAGGAATCGGCCTGCCACGCCACCGTCGGCCGCACTCCGAAGCGCGACTCAAAGTAGCGGAGGCCACGCGTGAAATGCCGCGCCAGCGTCTCGGCCCCGGCGAGGTTCGTGTCGGGCTGGATATAGGTCCCACCGACCACGTCCCAACGGCCCGCCTTCACATAACGGGCAATGCGGCGGAAAGTCGCCGGATCGGTTTCCTCGATGTGCTCGTAGATCAAGGACTCGCCGCGAATGAACGTCAGGTCTTTGTCCTCGTCCATCAAGTCGAGGATCGTCCTCACGGTGATGAGCCCTTCATTGAGCCCCTCCCTCCAATCCCACAGCCAGACAGGATCGAGATGCGCGTTGGAAATCAGATGGATTTGCATAATTGGAAAATCAGGTCGGAAAATGAAAGGCTTCCATCCTACCGGGCCGACCTCGGGAGCGTTACGCCAGGGCGGTATTTTCCCTAGGATGAAATCGATATCTTGCGCGTCATCGTCCTCCCATCGGACGGTGGTGAACGGCGGAAGCCCAGGGAGTCGCCGCCACCCCGCTCGGGCAGGCCAAGACCAAGACAAAGATGATCGCGCCAGCACATCAAAGATGTCGGGTTCATCCTAGGGAAAATACCGCCCTGGCGTAACGCTCCGGCACCCAGCCGGGATAGAACGGACGGCTTGTAATTTCGACATGAAACGACTCCATCTCGCCGTTCTCTTCCTATTCCTCGTCCGAATCGAATGCCCTGCCCAAGAAACCGGCAGTGCTCCGGAAACACTCAAGATCCTTACCCTGGGAAACAGCTTCGCGTGGAACGCTACCGAATATCTGCCCCGGCTGGCCGAGGCGGCGGGGAAACGCGTCGTCGTCTTTCCGGCGAATCTCTCGAACTGCTCCCTCGAAGAGCACGCGTCCTACCTGCGCGCCTACAAAGCCGATCCCAACGACCCGAAGGGAAGGCCCTACACGAATTTCAATTCGCCGGGCCGCGAAAAAATGAGCCTGCCCGAGGCGCTCCGGTCCGACGCCTGGGATGTCGTCACGCTCCAGCAGGCAAGCGCGCTCAGCTTCAAGCCGGAAAGCTACGAGCCTTATGCCTCCGAGCTGATCGCCGCCATCCACAAGGATGCGCCCCGGGCCCGCATCGTGGTCTTCGAGACGTGGGCCTATCGCGAGGATTTTCCCGGCTTCGCGGGCAGCGGGTTCACCCAGCAAGCCATGTTCGAGGGCCTCGCCTCGGCCTACCACGATCTCGCGGCCCGGAACAAGCTTCCGCTGATCCCCGTGGGGAGCGCCTTCCAGAAGGCGCGCCACGATCCGCACTGGACGTTCGTCTTCCCCGATCCCGCCTTCGACTACAAGAACCCGGTTGAGGATTCCCTCCCGGCGCAACCCGGCACGATCAACGTCGGCTGGTCGTGGGAGCGGGACGGCACCAAGAAAGTCTTCCGCCTCGATCCGAAGCACTGCAATACGGCGGGGAAATACCTCGCCGGAGCAACGTTCTTCGAGACGCTCTTCGGCGAGGACGTGCGGGCAAACACCTTCGCCCCCTCCGAGCTGCCCCCGGAAGACGGCGCGCGGCTTCGGGAGCTGGCTCACGAAGCCGTGACCGAGGAGGCCAAACAAGGCCGTCTGGCCGAAGCGACACCGTAAAAGGCCTCCTCAGGCCTCGATGGGGCCGCGGACGCGGACTGCCTTGCCTTTTCCTCCATCGAGGCGGGAGACGGCTTCGGGAACAGACCAGCCGAAGAGGACGTCGTCGGGGTTGGCCTTCGCCTCGGCGGCATGGCGTATCTGCCTGGCGCGATACTCGCTCGCCGAGATGCCGAAGTAGAGCCGGAAACGCCGGGCGAAATAATTCGGGTCGGGCCAACCGACATCGCTCGCCACTTCGGAAATGCGGCGATCGGTCTGGCTCAGGAGCCTGGCCGCCCGCTCCATCCGCATGTGGGAGAGGTAGGCCATCGGAGAGACGCCGAGCATCGACTTGAAGAGTCGTCCGAGATAGGAGACGTTGATGTTGAGTTTTTCCGAGAGCCCCTCGGCGGTCCAGGGCTCGGCGAGATGCTCCTCCATGAGGGACAGGCACCGCCGCACGGCGACGTGGATGGCGGGCACGGTCGGCTTCACCTCCCTCTCGAGCTTCCCCTTGGCGAGATGGGCCAGGATCACGATGAGGTTTCCCAGGCGCATCGCCTTTTCGGAAGGGTCGTGATTTTCGCCGAGAGCGACAAGCGCGTCGAGCGCCGGGATGCATTTCTCCAGCAGCGCGTCGTCGAGCGTGAGGACGGAAAGGCCGCCCCCCTTGTTCGCGAAACGCTGCCAGAGGAGGAGATTGAGGATCGGATCGTCGAGGGTCCAAAGGAGCTCGTGCATCAGCAGCTTCGCCTCGAAGCAGCAGACGTAGACGTCCATCCGTTTGTTGTCGTAGTGGCGGTGCCAAGCCCCGGGACTGATGACCATCGCTTTCCCGCGGCTGAATACGAAATCGTCCGCGGCAGTCTGTTGTCGGCCCTTCCCGCCGACACAGATCTGGAGCTCGACGAAGTCGTGATCGTGCGGGAGCTCCTCGGGATCGTGGTCGGGGAAGTGGTATGCCACGATCAACATGTCGGCCTTGAAGTCCTGCTTCCATTGCAGATGCCGCAGATCGGCGGTTTCGATCATCCGAAAAGACATACCCCTCCCTTTCTGCCACGCTGAAGGCATCATGGCGAGACGCAAAAGAGCCCTTAGTCGGCGATCCGGTAGATCGACGCCGTCCAGCGCGGGAGGGCCACATCGACCCCGTCCCGGGCCAACGCGGCGGCATTGCCCTTGAAGACAGCCTTGCCCGCCTCGTCGAGGAGCACGAAGGTCCCGGAGCGACGGACGAGGGGGTAGGCCCGATCCTTCGTTTCCTTGTCGGCCCGGTTATAGACCAGAAGATACTGCGGCCCCTCGACGATCTGGAGCCCTTCCGGAGTCTTCGCGTCGGCCCGCGCGCCGCTCTTTTCGAGGAAGGTGGCGAGTTGCGCCGCGGTGACCTTCTCAGCATCGTCAGCCCAGAGGACGGGAACCTTGCTGGCGGTGATGAGCTCGATGGCGCGGGGGTCGAGATTGCGTCGATCGGCCACGATCGCTTTGTAGCGGGAAAGGGAACCGCCCTCGACGACCTGTTCTAGCCCCGTCGGCACGCTCGCCCGGAAACGGTAGAGGAGCTGGGCGTCGGTGAAGTAGTGGACACCGGGGAGGTGGAGGGCGAGGACGAGCTTCGCGAAGGGGACGCAGGCGTAGTTCATCCCGTTCTGCGGTGGCACCGCGCCGGGGCTCTGGACGAAGGCGACCTCGGCCTTGGAGCGGTCGAGCGTCCCCGAGGCGAAGACGGGGGCGTAGCGCTTGAAGACGTGGGCATAGAGGGCCCGATAGGGCATGAAGTCCCCCTTATCAAGCCAGAGCGTCCACTCGAGGACGCCGCTCCATCCGGCGGCGTAGGCCTGGACCATCTGTGCTTCGATCACCCATTCGGCGCGATCGGGAAATTTCTCCGTCGGGAGGAAGTCCGCGTTCCCGTACTCGCCCGACTCGCCGTTGTAGATCGGGCACTCGATCCCGGAGAAAGGCATGAAGACGGAGGCCTGGGCGTAACCGAAGGACATCGCCGCGTTCCGCGCCAGGTAGGGTTGCTTCGACTGGGCCGCGTCGGGACGCGTCGGGACGGGGCCGTTGGCGAGGTAGAAGTGGGGGGCGACACCCGACGCGCGGTCGGGCGGGAGCCATGTGGCCGAGGCGCTCAGGTTGTCGTGCCCGTAGGCCGAGGGCATGGTGAAGGTGAGGCGATCGGGATCGCCGAGCTTCACGGCCTCGATGGCCTGGGCGGTCAGCTTCCGCCAGTTTGCCTCGGTTGCCATGAAGAGGTTGTGCGGCTCGTTGTAGGGAACCTCGATCGAGAGGATGTTCGGATTCCCCTTGAAGTGCGAGGCGAGCCATGTGTGGGCCGTGAGGATCGCTTTCCGGTGGCGCGGATTCGCGTCGTCGAGCTCGATAGTCTCGGTCGCCGAGGGGGCGAGCCACGCAATGGCGGCCCCGGGCTTCTTCGTCCCGAGGTCGGAGGGCTGGCCGCCTGCGTGGTAGTCATAGGGCTCGGTCGGGAAGCCGTGCCAGTCGAGGACGGTGTAGATCCCCATCTGCCCTGCCACCTTCACGTAGTAGTCGATCGCCCGAACGAACTCGGGATCGAGCTGGTGGACCTTCATCGCGTCGGCCCACCTCGGATCGTCGGGGAAGAGGCCCTCGGCAGGCTGGATGAGGCTCATGTTGAGCGGGACTCGGGCGACGCGCACGCCCCACGACTTCATCTCGACGAGGTGGCGGACGATCTCCCGGTAATCGGCCTTCCGGGGGAAATCGAGGAGGAAGGCGGAGTAGTTCACCCCGACGAAGCCGAAGGACTTCCCGTCGGCGATCAGCTGGGTCCCCTCGGCCCGCACGGCAGGGAGCGGCGCGTCGGCCAGGGCGGGGAAGACGAAGAAATGGACAGGGAAGGCTTTCTTCGCCGGGGCCTTCGCCTCGACGACGGTGGCGACGTAGTCGCCGGGCACGAGATCGCCGTTCTCCCGCGCCACCGTGAAGGCTCCATCAGCCCCGGCGGTGGCCGCGACGTCGAGCGTCGAACCGAAGGCATTGCCGGCGTCGGGCCGGACCGCGATGCGAACCTCGGCACCCGGCGTCGCGCCCCGGCCCGAGAAGGCGAGAGGCTCCTTTTTCCACGGGTCCTGCTGGGCGGCAACGTCGAGGAGGAGATCGACGGGGGAGACGATGGCCGCCTTGCGGATGTGGACTTCCTTCCCTTCGGGAAAGGCGAGGTAGAGCGCCGAGACGTCCTGTCCCTCGATCCACGCGGGGAGGGGGAGGAGGGCCGAGGCCCTGCCCTCGGACGAGGCCTTCAGCGTTCCCGACACCTTCGTCCCGAGGGCGCTGTCGCCCGAGCGCCAAGCCGCGTTCACGGCGAGGCCGTCCCCCCCCTCGGTCTCGACGAGAAGGCGGAGGCCGGAATCGGGGAAATCGGCTCCCTTGAGCCGGAGATGGTTCGGGAACCAGCGGGCGAGAGCCGCCTCGCCTGAGGAAGCGGAGAGGACGACGATGTCGCCCTCTTTCTTCACCGTACTCTGGCCGTAGGCGACGACATCACCGGGACGGGTGGCCGACGCGAGGGGAAGAATCACCTCGCGGACCGAGACGAGGTCCTCCGCGAAGGCGGGAAGGAGCGCCAGAAGGGACGGAACGACCAACGCGGCGACGGCGGCGCGGGAAAGAAGACCGGAGGACATGCTACTTTGCCTCTCCCGAAGCGGAGACGATCTCGATGCGATGGATGACGAACTTCCCGCCAGAGGGGAATTTGATGAGCAGGCCGGTGATGTTCTCGACGGCGAGGCCATCGACATCGGGGAGCGGCAGCAGCACAGCCTTCGTCGTACTCTCGATGGTCACGTTCGCCTCGGTCACGGGACCGAGCTCGGCAGGATCAACGTTCCCGCGCCACGCCAGAGTGACCGGCGTCGGACCGCTGCCGTCGACTTCCTCGATCTGGAGCCGGACGTTACCTCCCTTCCATCCTTTCACCGTAGGGACGGGGAGAGGAACGTGCTTCGCGAACCAGCGGACGAAGCCGGCGATCTTTCCCGGCTCGCTCGAGAAGGTGACGGCGTTCTTCGCCTCGGCCTCCTCCATCTTCGTCGTCCCGTAGGTGGCGAAGCCCCCGAGATAGGGCTCCTCGACAGGATAGAAGAGGGCCAGCGGCTGGCCTCCCTCCTCGGCGCGAAGAGGGGTGAGAAGGAGGGAGAACGCCGCAAGGAGGGCGAAGCAAAGGAGGGCAGAGGAACTCATGGTTCGGAAGGAGAAAGCGGGCACGGCCATCTTAGCCGTTCACCGCGACGAAGCGACGCCGAAGTTGCCTCATACCAAGGAAAGCGATCGCACCGAAGCCGAGGAGGGCCGTGGTGGCGGGCTCCGGCACGGCGACCGCCGTGGCGTCGATGCGCAGCGCATTGATGTAGGCGAAGGTCGCGGTGTTATCGGAGGCGAGGGAATCGTAGAGCGTGATGACCCCCGCAGCCGTCGGCGTCACGGTGAGGGTCAGAATATTAGCCGTGTTCACCGAGCCGTTCGGGCTCGCGTCGAGCGTCCCCGTGGCGGTCGTCCCGCCGACAAGCGTGTAGAGGCCGTCCCGATTGCCACCGCCGTTGCGGGAGGCGAAGATCGTGAACGTGTAGGTGTCAGTCGGAATGAGATTTGTGAAGGTGATGTAGGTGCTCGACGTTCCGCCCGTTCCGGTCGCGGCCCCGGTGTAGTAGAGATTGTTCGCGGCCGTATACTGCGCCCCTCCGAAGGCCGTCGCCGCCGCCCCCGTCATACCCAGGGTCGTTGGCGTCCCGTTGCCTGCCCCTGCCCCCCAACTGCCGACCATCTGGATACTGGCGGCGCTGAGGAGCCCCGTCGAATCGGAGAGCGCAGCGAGGGCGCTCGAGCTGATATTGTTCCAAGTGTAGCCGTTCGGGTTGCCCGAGCTTGTGGTCGTCGTAACGCCGTTGAAATCGATGAAGTAGGTCGTCGTCGCCGCCTCCGCCCAGGACGCCGAGAGCGAGAGCAACGCGGCAAGGGAGACGATCGCAAGGAGGATTCGTTGAGAGGGCTTGATTGCTTTCATAGGGTTCGGTTGATGGCAAAAGTTATCATTGCCCGCATCGTCCGCGTTAGCCTTTAGCCCGCTTTCCGCTAGCCTCCGTTTGATATCGGCAGCTTTTCCGTCGCAGCGCCGAAACGACGGGTGTATCTCCATCCGATGCCCTTTCCGCCTGCCTCCGACGCCCTTGCCAAGCTCTCCGTCGATCCCTCGGGGCGTTTCCTCGCTCAGGAGGACGGGCGGCCCTATCTCTGGATCGGGGACACGGCGTGGGAGCTTTTCCACCGCCTGACCGACGACGAAGCTGGCTTCTATCTGAAAACGCGCGCCGCACAGGGATTCACCCTCGTCCAGGCCGTCGCTCTCTCCGAACTTGGCGGCCCCGACACGCCGAATGCCCGGGGCGACCTCCCCTTTGTCGCAGGCGATCCGCTCCGCCCGAACGAACCGTACTGGGCCCACATCGACGCCGTCGTCGCGCGGGCCAACGAACTCGGCCTCCGCGTCGGCCTCCTTCCAACGTGGGGGAGCTATTGGCAGCAGCGGCCCGAGGGAAAAGGGTTCTTCGACGCTGTCACCGCCGAGGCCTACGGGGAGTGGATCGGAACCCGCTACAGGGAGGCCGGGCTCGCCTGGATCCTGGGCGGCGACCGTGTCCCCTCGTGCGCCGCCGAGATCGAAATCGTCGAACGGATGGCATGCGGCCTGCGCCGAGGCGATCGCGGTACCCACCTGATGACGTTCCACACACGCGGCGACGACGGCTCCTCGGCCTACTTCCACGACGCGCCGTGGCTCGACTTCAACTGCCGCCAGAACGGCCACGCCGTCGGCTACCCAGGCCGCTACGAAAAGACCCTTGCCGACTATCGCCGCCTCCCCGCGAAACCGGTGATCGACGGCGAGCCGGTCTACGAGGAGATCCCCATCGACCTCGACACCGCAAAGCCCTACGCGAACGACACCGACATCCGCCGCGCGGCCTATTGGAATCTCATCTCCGGCGCATTCGGCCACACCTACGGACACCACTCCGTCTGGCAGATGTGGGAGCCGGGGCGCGGCCTCGAGCCGGTCTATGCTCCGCGCTCCTCATGGCGCGAGGCCCTGTTCCGCCCGGGCGCAACTCAGATCGGCCACCTTCGCCGCCTTCTCGCCTCGCGCGCGTTTCTCCCCCTCGTTCCCCACCCTGAAATGGCCGAGATCCCGAACCTTGCGGCGGTCCCGGCCTCCTCGTCCGGAGTCGTCGCCTATGCACCCTTCGGCGGCCCCCTCCGGCTACGGACCGGCGCGATCCCCATTCGCCGTTTCCGGGCTTGGCGCTTCGATCCACGTACCGGGGAAACTTCCTACGACGGCACATTCGAGAACGTCGAGAGAGAGGGAGGCCTCCTCTTCCCCGCCACGGAAGAGGACGATTGGGTTCTCGTCCTCGACGACGCGGCCAAGGGAGCCCTGCCGCCGGGCTCGATGTCTTAGAATGTCAGAAAAAAAGCGCGCTCCGGCCTAACGGCGAAGACGGGATCGGAGTGATCCTAGCCCGAAGTGGAGCCCCCTCTTCCCATGAACCAGACCCGCACGCAGGACCACCAGGAAATCTTCGGCAAATCGTGGTGGATCTGGCCCGGGAACATCCATTGGGACATCCACAACAGTTACGCCCTCTTCCGCAAGACGTTCGACCTCGCCGAGGTCCCCTCAAGCGTCCCCTTCCGCATCACGGCCGACCAATCCTACCGGCTTTATGTGAACGGAAACTACGTCTGCGCCGGGCCCGCGCGGGGCTTCCAGAAAAGTTGGCCCTTCGACGAGGTCGAGATCGCCCCGCTCCTGTGCCCGGGCCGGAACGTCCTCGCCGTGCGCGCCCACAATCCCGGCTTCAGCAACTTCCAGTACCTCACCGAGGGCTACGCCGGGCTCCTCGCCGCAGGCCGCGCGGGAAGCGTCTTCCTGGGCACCGACACATCGTGGAAATGCCGCCGCCAGACCGGCGTGAATCCCGCCGCGACCCCCGTCAGCCTCCAGCTCTTCTGCCAGGAGCACATCGACCTCCGGGTCGAGGATCCTGCCTGGATGGAGCCCGATTTTGACGACTCAGGCTGGACGGAAAAAACCGCAACGACCCACTGGAATTCGATGCCGTGGAATCACCTCGAGGAACGGGGCATCCCCCTGCTGCGCGAGGAGACGGTCCTCCCGCGCGCCGTCCTCGGCCTCCGCGACGGGCGCTCCGTCGCCGATTCGGCCCAGTTGCGGAATGTTTCCCTCGGCATCAATGTCGAAGGCCTCTCCCACGAGCCCCTCGCCGGAGAGGACGTCATCGCCTTTGCCGACGCGGGAGACTTCGTCCTTCCCCCTTCAGGCCAAGGCCGCTTCCGCCGCGTCCTCATCGACTTCGGCCACACCGTCGTCGGCTCCCTCTCGCTCTATCTCTCCGACGCCCGCGGCGGCGAAACCATCGACACCCTCCACGGCGAGACGATCGACCCCGGGACACTCTCCCTCGACTTCACCCCCGAGGCCCATTCCCGAATGGCCTTCAGCCACCGTCTCGTCTGCCGTCCCGGCGTGAACACTCATACCTTCCATCACCCCTTCGGCTTTCGCTACATGATCCTCGTGGTCCGCGATTCCGAGACGCCGTTCCGCGTCCGGGCGTCGCTCGTGAGCAAGCTCTATCCGCTCGACGTCGCAGGGCGCTTCAACAGTAGCGACCCTCTCCTGAACGGGATCTGGAACGCCTGCGTGCGGACGCAGCAATGCTGCAGCATGGACGCCTACGTCGACACCCCCTGGCGCGAACAGGCCCAATGGTGGGGCGATGCCCGCGTTCAGGCCTGGAACACCTTCCACCTCTCCGGCGACGTCCGCCTCCTGCGCCGGGGGATCGGCCAGATCGCCTCGCAGATGACGCCGAACGGCCTCACTTACGGCCATGCGCCGACGATGGCCCACAACTGCATCCTTCCCGACTTCTCCCTCATTTGGATCCTCACCCTCTGGGACTACTACTGGCAGACCGGCTCCCTCGAACCCTTCGAGGCCCACCAGGAGACGATCGACCGGATCGTCGCCTTCTTCGAGGAAGCGACCGATCCCGCCTCTGGCCTCGTCCGCCACGACCCCCGATACTGGCTCTTCCTGGACTGGACCGACATCCACCGCGAGGGCTGCCCCACCCTTCTCAATTTCTGGTTCCTCACCGCCTTGGAGAAAATCGCGGCGATGCACGTCATCCGGGGCGACGCGGCGCTCGCTGCGGCCCGTACGTCCCGCGCCGCCGCACTGCGGGCGGCCCTTGCCCGACTCGTCGGCGCCGACGGCCTCATCCGCGACGGCCTCGATGAGAAGGGACGCGTCGTCGCCGAGTCCTCGATCCACTCGCAGACCCTCGCCCTCCTCTCCGGGCTGCGGGAGACCTCGCCACACGCGATCATCGATAACGTCCTCCTTCCCTTCCTCCGCGAGGAAAAGGCCTTCAAATCGGCCCCATCGGCCTACTGGATCACCTACGTCTTCACGGCGCTCCATGAGCGGGGCCACGGCGACGACGTCCTCCGCTACATCGCGAAGCACTGGGCCGCGATGGGCGACTACGGGACGACGTGGGAAAACTTCGCCCCGCGCCGGGGTGACGAGAGCTTCTCCCATGCCTGGTCGGCTCATCCCCTCTACCACCTGGAACAGATCCTCGGGGGCATCGTCCAGACGGCCTCGGGCTGGAAGGCAGTCCGCTTCGCCCCCCTTTTTTTTGGCGCGTCGTGTGAAATCCGCATCCCCACGCCCCTCGGGATTCTCGAAGCACGTTGGATCCGTGAGGCCGTCGGCATCTCCGTCGAGCTTCGCCTCCCGCCGGGCATCGAAGCCGAGGTCCGGCTCCCCGGCCTTCCCGCCGGGACGGCTCGCGGGACCTCGCGCTGGACGATCGCGCTCCCTCGCGAGGCGCGGAAAGACGCAGCTTCAGCGCGCACCGCCGCCCCCCATTCCTGATCCCTGCTCCTTGACTCCGGCCCTCTTCCCCCATGAAATGTGACACCGCCCCCCACACCTTGAACGATTCCGCCACCGCCGCCGCCTCCCCGCCCATTGTCTCTCCCGGGGATCGGATCCCGCTCTTCCAAAAGGCGATGTTCGGAGCCGGATTCGGCGTCGATTCGATCGCCATGGGGCTGCTCACGAGCCTCTTTTGGATGCCCTATTTCAATATCGGGCTCGGGCTCGATCCGGTCCTACTGAGCACCGTCCTCGTCATCCTCCAGGTCTGGAACGCCATGATCGACCCCGTCATGGGGAACCTCTCGGACAACACCCGCACGCGTTGGGGACGGCGGCGGCCCTTCATGTTCGTCGGGGCGATCCTCACCGGAGCCTCCTTCATCGCCATCTGGCACATCCCCGTCGGCGTCTCGCCCCTGCGGGACGGCGTCTACCTCTCCCTCGCCGGAATGGCCTTCTTCCTCTCCTTCTCCTCCTGGGCCATGCCTTACTACGGCCTTCAGCTCGAACTGACGCCGAGTTACGACGAGCGGACGAACCTCACCGCGTGGATCACCTTCTTCGGGAAGATCTTCGGCCTCGGCACGGGCTGGGCGATGGCCTTCGCCTCAAGCCGCTGGTTCGCCGATTTCGCCACGGGACGGCCCGACATCGTCCACGGCATCCGCGCCTCAAGTTGGATCTTCGGCCTCGTCATCACCGCCGTGGGGCTTCTGCCCGCCCTCTTCGTGAAGGAGCGCTACTACGAGCGGGAGGCCCGCTCCCAGGCCCACGATCCATTCTGGGCCAGTATCCGCGAATCGGCCCAGTGCCGCTCGCTCCGCATGCTCATCGCCATCTCGTTCTTCGTCGTCCTCGGCTACACCTCCATCGCCGTTCTCGGCGGGTACGTGAACATCTACTGCCTCACGGGCGGAGACATCGCCCTGGCCTCGGTCATCGCCGGATGGAAATCGACGGCGGTCTTCGTCACCGGCATTCTCATGCTTCCTCTCTGGACCTGGCTCGGCGAACGGCACGACAAGCGGACGATGGTCGCGTCGATGATCGGTTTCAGCATGTTCGGCCACTTGCTGAACCTCTTCTGCATGCGGGCCGACATGCCCTACCTGCAGATCGTGCCCGGCGTCTTCGAGTCCGGCACCATCGGAGCGCTCTGGCTCTACCTGCCCTCGATGAAGGCCGACGTGGCCGACCACGACGAGCTCCACACCGCGCGCCGCCGCGAGGGCGCGCTGAACGCCTTCTACTCTTGCTTCGTCAAGGCGGCCCTCGCCTGCGGCACCGGCATCGGCGGCCTCCTCCTCGCCCTCACCCACTTCGACGCCAAGGCCGCCTCGCAACCCCGCCCCGTCCTCGACCGGATGTTCTGGCTCTACATTTTCGTCCCCATCGTCTTCTGGGCGATCAGCTTTCTCTTTATCCGGCTCTATCCCCTGAGCCGGGAACGGATGAGTGAAATCCGCGCCGTCCTGGAAGCACGGCGGGGCCGTCTCTGATCGCGCCTCCGATATCACAAGAAATTGACCATCAACGGATTACGAGATTTTCTATTCTTTCCTCAGGTGAAATCACTAGCATGCCTAGGGGAAAAATGTCGTTATTTTGCTAGGGTAAGACAGCATCATGATTAACAGGACAGAGGCGTATTCGGATAGAATGACGCCACTACGAAGCCTATGTCTCCCGTCCTCCGCTTCCGTGCCTCCTCTCCGCGCCGCGGCTTTTCGCTGGTCGAGCTGCTCACCGTTTTGGCGATTGTCGGCCTCCTGGCGGCCATCGTCCTTCCCGGCCTCCTCTCGATCCAGCGGGCGCGCGCCCTGAGCGTCGCTTCCTCCGACATCGCGAGCCTCCTCGAACAGGCCCGCACCCACGCGATGGCGAACAACACCTACGTCTACGTCGGCCTCTTCGAGGCCGACGCCACGCGGACCGACACCGGGACCCGAGTCTCGGGCATCGGACGCATCTACGTCCAGGTCGCCGCCTCGCGCGACGGGACCAACGGCTACCAGAACGGCGACTGGGACTCCTCGAACCTCGCCGCCGTCGGCCCGCTTCGTTCCTTCGACGGCGTCCACCTCGTCCGGGACGGCGCGGTGATCCACGCCGCCCTCGGCTCGATGGATGCCTCCGACGGTTCAAACATCGATCTCTCCTCCCCCCCCACCACGCCCTTCGCCGGGCCGGTCGGCTCCGCCCAGCGCGTCTGCATCTTCGACAGCGTGATCCAGTTCAGCCCCGCCGGGGCGGCCTCCGTCGTTACCTCCCTCTCGGGCGTCGCCGCCGTCCGCCCCTACATCCAGTTCGGCCTCGAACCCGCCCGGGGGAACCAGGCCGCGACCGTGCTGGCGAACTGCGCCGGCTTCCAGATCGACGGGATCACCGGCTCGATCCAGGTCTTCCGTCCCAGCAAGTAAGCCAGGCGAAGAACGTGTCCATAAATCCTTTTCCCCGCTCCCGAGGCTTCTCCCTCATCGAGGTGGTCGTCGCGATGGGGATCTGCAGCTTCTGCCTCATCTCGATCTTCGGCCTCCTCGTCGTCGGCATGAAAACGAACACCGATACCGTCGAGCAGAGCGTCGCCGCCGGTCTGGCCCGCGCCGTCGTCGCCGACCTCTGGAGCGGGATCGGGAACACCTCCGCGTCGACGCGGAGCCCCCTCTACAAGATCGCCCTGCCCAGCGGGACCACCGCCTCGGCACAGCCGGACAAGACCCTCTTCTTCGCCGAGGACGGCACGCTCAAGGCCAACGTGAACCAGGCGCGCTACCGCGTCGACGTCAGCTTCGGCGAGCGCCCGTCGGCGAGCGCCCCGGCCCCGATGAGCATCCTCGTCACCTGGCCCGCCTCGGCCAACCCGACCGCAGGCCAATGGCCCTCCCGGCACGTCGGCAATTTCCAGGTCCTCACGGCCCTGAGCCTCTACTGATCCCCATGCTACCCAGGCCAGCCACTTCCGGAGGAAGGGGATTCACCCTCACCGAGATCCTCGTCGCCGTCGCGGTCCTCTCGATCCTGATGCTCCTCATGGTCTCCGTCATGAACGCCTCCTCCTCGGCGAGTCGCACCGCCCAGAACCGGCTCGACTCGGAAGGCCAGGCGCGCCTCGCCATCACCACGCTCGACCGGGACCTCGCCCAGGTCATCCAGTCGCCCGATGTCGATTTCTTCGTCGACAAGTCATCCCTCAACGACCGGATCTTCTTTTATTCCGAGACCCCGGGCTACCCCTCCGGCTCCTCGACGCCGAGCAACGTCTCCCTCGTCGGCTACCGGATCAATGCGACCTCGGGGAGCGCCTCCTACAACCAGCTCGAACGTTACGGTGCCGCCCTGCAATGGGACGGCGCGATGCAGGAGGGCCTGCGCTTCCTCACCTACCCGACGGGCGCGGTCACGAGCGCCCCCGTCGCCTCGACGCGCCTCTCCGCCGACGCCGTCACCGCCTCCGGTTCCTCCGATTCCCGCTTCCACGTCCTCGCCGCCGACGTCTTCCGGTTCGAGCTCTGCTACCAGCTCCGCGACGGCACCTACTCGACCGTCCCGATCCTCACCTTCGCGCCATCGACCTGGCTCTCCGGCACATTCTATACCGCCGCCGCCGCGCCGCCCTCGCCGCAGAACGGCGCGCCGACCTACCAGATCGGCTCCCGCTGGTACGACGGCAACGGGAAGCAGGGCTATATCTGCGTCAACGCCGTCGCGCCCGCCGTCTGGCGGGCCGTCGGCTGGCAGGACGTCACGGCCGTCGTCGTCACGATCGCCACCCTCGACACGGCGAACCGCCGCGCCCTCGCCTCCTCGGGCCGGAACCTCGACGCCGCCGCCGCCCTCTTTCCGAAGACCGCACAATCCGACCTCCAGTCCTCGCCCGCCATCCTCCCGGGGACGAAATGGCTCCAGATCCTCTCCGGCCCGACGCTCTCCTCCTCCCTGCCCTCCCAGATCGCCGCCGCGATCCACGTATACCAACGCTACCTCTATCTGAACGCCCCCTGAACCGCGTATGAACCGCCTCCCGTCCTCCCAGTCCCGAAGCGGGGCGGCCCTCGTCGTCGTCCTCGCCTTCGTCGCCCTCATCGTCTCCGTCGTCGTCGCCTTCCTCTCGCAAAGCCAGCTCCAGCATCAGGTCTCGCAGAGCAGCGCCAACGACACGTCGGCCGAAATCCTCGCCCGGGGTGCCCTGAACATCGTCGTCGGCGACGTGCGGCAGGAAATCCTCGCGAACTCGACGGCCTCGACCGTCGGCCAGACCACCCTTTATATCCCGAACGGCGCCGCCAACGTCGTTCCCACCCTCGTCGGCTCCTCCGGGGGGGCAGGCGTCGAGAACCTCCTCAAGCGGAGCGCTTCCGGCCTCGCCTTCTATCCCGGCGGTCCCGTGCGCGCCGCGGCCGCGCCGAGCACCACGACCTCCCTCAACGGCCGCTCCGTCACCCGCTCGCGCTGGAACAAGCCCCTCCTCCTCACCAAGGCGAACCTGAATTCCTCGACCGATCTCTCCCCCATCGCCAACTTCACCGCTCCGGATTGGATTCTTGTCGACCGCACCGGTCGAAATCCGACCGCGTGGAGCCCCGCCTTGGTCACCTCGAAGGGGGGCGGCACCAATGCCTTGGACGAGAGCGTTGCCGGAAGTTCCTCCTCCGTCGTCGGCCGTTACGCCTACACGGTCTACAACGAGGGCGGCCTCCTCGACGCGAACGTCGCGGGCTATCCCTCCGCATCCGCGCCGAATGGCACCGGCGGCATCGCCAGCTTCAAAACCGCCGAATCCTTCGCCGACCTCACCCAGATCGGCCTCACCCAGGCCCAGGTGAACGCCCTCGTCGCCTGGCGCAATGCCGCCAGCCTCAACGCCCAGGGCTCCTTCCCCAATCTGAGCGTCGACACCGCCGCCACCGGCCAGACCAACTACTTCACCCTCGTCTCGACCAACACCTCGGGCTTCCTCTCCCCTCCCGCTGCCACCCTCTCCCCGACCGGGTCCACCGATCGCCTATTCGTCAGCCGCCAGAACCTCATCCACTTCCTCGTCGACGGCCTCGGCCAGGGAAGCTCCTCCTCCTCTGCCAGCCTGCAGAACTCCCTGCGCTACCTCGGCACCTCGATCCGGGCCGTCAACAGCCCCACGTGGACGCCCTCCTCCTCCCGGGCCAAAGTCCAGGCCGGTTACGCGGGACAAGGCCTGGACGACCTCTTCAACCCCGGCATCCTCGCCACGCGCGTCACGAAGACTTTTGTGCGGGACAGCGACGGCACCCAGGCGCAGATCGGCGAGCCGCTCGTGAAATACCGCTTCCCCCTCTCCCGCCTCGCCCTCTTCGGCAACAACAACAGCGCCATCTCCAGCACGACCGGCGACATCTACAAATACTTCGGCCTCACCCGCTCCACGGCGGGGGCCACGTGGGTCTACAACCACGGGAACACCACGAAAATCCTCCGCCTCTCCGAGGTCGCCGACGCCGGCCGCGAGCCCGACTTCTTCGAGCTCCTCCAGGCGGGCATCCTCCTCGGTTCCCTCGGGCAGACCTTCGACAATTCTTTCAACGACAACATCAACGCCTACGACTACTACGTCTACAACCAGATCATCCAGATCGGCGCGAACCTCATCGACCAGTACGACACCGATTCCTTCCCCACCGTCATCTCGCTGAACAGCCAGGAGATCTACGGCGTCGAGTCCCTCCCCTACCTCATCGGCATCTTCAACCTCGTCCACCGGAACAACCTAGCGACAGCACCGAGCTTCTGGTACCAGCCCCAGATCTGGAACCCCCAGAACACGGCCAACGCGCCCACCGCCGGGCCCACCCAGTTCCGTTATATCGTCCGCGTCACCTCCGGCGCGAACATCTACGTCTCCTTCGTCGTCAACACCACCTCCCCCACCGTCGTCTGGACGACGCCCTCGACGAGCCTCAGCACCGCCGACGGCGTCTACTTCTCCTCCAGCGCATCCAACAGCAATTTCAAGCTCCCCGTTCTCCTCACCCAGCCCACGGGCGGCACCGCGGCAGGGAACAACCTCGTCGGGGATACGCCCGGCAACCTCGGCGTCTGGATCGGCCAATGCCCGGACACGAACGCCGCCGACACTTACCAGCAGGCCGTCGACAAGATCAGCGCCTCGCGCGTCGCCCACTCGCTTCAGTACCAGAACGGAACCTCATGGATCACATACGACCAGATCAAAAACATCTACGGGAACCTCGGCCACTATTGCTACGACAAGTACTTCAACTCCGATCCGGCCCCCCACGGCTACTTCAATATCCGCTCCGACCCGCGCTCCGACCGCTTCGGCGCGCTCGGCTCGATCAACAACGCCGACCCGTCGGGCATCCCCTGGGTCACCCCCCGCCCCACGGCAAGCCTCAACGCCCTCTATTCCCACTCCGGCACCAAGATCCCCGCCCCTGCGGGCTGGACCTACGGCGGCCCGCAGCCACTGACCCCGGCCACCTTCTACCCCGGTTCCCTCGCCGACAACGTCACAGGCTCCTACACCCGCTACACCGATCCCGACGGCGTCCTTCGCCCCGGCATCGGCGGCTATGCCGACGGAACACTCGCCGACGGCGGCTACCCGATGGCCAACGACAACGCGAACATCCTTCACAGCCGCCCCGTCGTCCTCAACCGCCCCTTCCGTTCCGTCGCCGACATGGGGTATGCCTCGCGCGGAGCCCCGTGGAAAAACATCGATTTCTTCCACTCCACCAGCGCCGATGCCGCCCTCCTCGATCTCTTCACCGTCCGCCCCTCCCCCCCCGTCCCGATCGAGGCCGGCCGCCTCGACCCGAACACCCGCCAGATCCCCGTCCTCCAGGCCCTCCTCAACGGAGCGATCAAAGAGGAGGCCGCCACGCCCTCCACCTCCCTCGGCACCGCCGACGCCCAGGCGATCGCCGCGAAGCTCGTCGCCCTCAGTTCCATCACCCCCCTCGCGAACCCCTCGGAGCTCGTCACCCGGTGGGCCTCCGGGATTTCCTACACCACCGCCACCGACGGGATCATCAAAGCCCGCCGCGAGACCGCCGTCCGGGCCCTCGCCGACGTCGCGAACACCCGCACCTGGAACCTCCTTATCGACCTCGTCGCCCAGACCGGCCGTTATCCCGCCACAGCCGGGAATCTGAACCAATTCCTCGTCGAAGGCGAACGCCGCTACTGGCTCCATCTCTCCATCGACCGTTACACGGGGAAAATCATTTCCCAGAACATAGAGCTCGTCCATGAATAGAATTCTTCTCCTCCTCCTTCTTTTTCCAACGGCCCTCCCCGCGCAGGAACTCGCCGGCGCGGCGCCCGATTCCGCCCCCGTGCCGCCCTATGTCGAGGACCCGCCCGCCTCGTTCTCCTGGAAGATCGTCCACGCGCCCCGTCCGCCCGCCCCGGACGCGCCGTCCCTCCCCGCGACCGTCCACTTCCTCAAAGAATCGAAACTCTCCCGCACCCCCTCGGCGATGCGGATCGTCAAGACGTGGAGCGACGGCGTCACCACCGAGGAATGGCGCTACCAAAGCCTCACCCTCTTCACCCAACCGAATAGCGGCGAGATCTACGTGATGGAGGAGAGCGACTCCCTCCGCGCCTCCTTCGCCACCATGTCGACCTCGGCCTTTCCCGAGTTCTCCTGGATCAACGCCGCCTCGTACGTCGGCACAGAAACCTATAACGGCTCGCCGGCCTACGTCTTCGCCCAAGCCGCCGTCGCCGACTCACCCATTTCCCCTTCGACAGGCCGCCGCGCCATCGAAGCCCACCCCGCACTCAAAGCGTGGATCGACGTAAAGACCAAACTCCCCCTCGCCTACGACGACGGCGTCGCACTCCATACCTACGAGATGGGCCAACCCCCTTCCACCCCCCTCGTTCCCAGCGCCGCCTTCCTTGACCGCATCGAAAAATACAAGAAAGAGATCGCCAGCCTGAAACACGAACGCCTCAAACTGTAGGACGCCAAATCGAAGTGACAGGAGCCAATACCAATACCAAGACCCGACAACGACGCATCGTCACGATCGGAAATGACCTCGCAACATAGCTCATGCGTTTTCCTGGCACGGAGCGAGCCTTCTCCTAAGAATGCGATGATGCCGAGCCAGCATGGGGACGGGGCATCGCATTCCAGACGGGGTTCCCTTCATAGGGCTTCGCAGTGGATTGGATACGCGCGATTTCGGTGTGGGGATTTGAAGATCCCCGCCATCGTCAATGACGTTGATTTTGCCGCCCCAAATAAGGCGGCACACCATCAGCGGGGAAGGGATGCCGTCCTGTCACGGGCTTGGTCACGGTCACAGCCGAAAAAAGTGCAAAATGGCGTTGTTCAGTGCAACGCCATGCAACGGGAAGCGATCGAACCTCTTTGAAACGCAACGCCGAGCAAGCAACGCAAATCGCTGATAATGAGCTAGTAAAAACCTGAAACTAGCGCGCCCGCCACGTCGCGTCACTCTGAAACCGTCGACGGGGACGAGGCCTTCCTGCCCGGGTCGAGGGAGGGCGATATTACTCCCGGTATTTCCTATCCGGCAAGGAAAATGGGAGCGCACGAGAGGAGGAACGGAAAGGTCCGGTCCGCTTACTTCGCGGCGGCGGAGGCGCGCTTGCGGGGGGCCTTCTTCTGCACGGTGCGGGTGCCGGTCTTGCGCGAGGCGGCGGCGCGGCGGCCTGATTCCTGGCGGCTCGCCTTCTTCGCCTTGGCGGGGGTGCGGCTGCCGGTGCCGCCTTTCTCCCCGCCGCCGCTCTGCTTGTTGACGGTTTGCCAGGCCCGCTTCTCGGCGGTCTTCTTCGAGGTGCCGCGCTTCTCGTAGCTCTTCTCGATGTGCTCGGCCTGGCGCTTCTGCTTGGCGGTGTATTTGACTTTGGAACCTTGGGGCATGGATTGGGAGCCGCAGGGATCGTGCCGGAGGAAGAGACTCCGCTTTTAACTCCTTCGCCTTCAGAAAAATCGGGCGGAATGCTCTTGGGTATAAACGCGCCGTGCGGGTGCGAAATGCAAGGGTGCGAGAGCCTCCTTACAGATTCTGCGAGAACGCGATGAACGTCCGGTAATTATCGAGGATGGAGAGAAGCGCCAGGCGGGTGGCCTCGACTTGCTGGGTGACGGGGGCCTGTTGCGGGGTCTCGAAGACGATCTCGAAGGGCTGGGGGCCGCGGGCGAAGGCCTGTTCCCGGCCGGTGGCGTGGTGCGAGGCGTCGGGCGCGGAGAGGATGCCTTCATACCCTTCGGTGATGATGCCGTCGCGGGCGGGCCAGCCGTCGATGACGGGGGAGGGATCGTGGGGGAGGGCCTCGGCGGCGGCGCGGAGGGCGGGGGCGAGGATCTCGGCGCTCAGCGTCGCGCCCCGGGCGTAGCCGTAGACGCCGCGGCTGTCGGAGTCGGCATGGAGGGAGACGATGCCGTCGAAACGGTGGTCGATCAGTTCCTGTTCGATGAGGAAGACCTCGGGCTCCTCGGAGCCGCTCCAGAATTCGCGGTTGAGGTCCTTGCCGGTGGCGGAGGCGCGGGTGCCGCGCTCGTAGCCGGTGGGGTTGACGAGGGGATAGAGGAAGAGGACGTAGCCGCGGATGAGCTCGGGATCGGCGACGATGCTGCGGAAGAAGGGAAGGAGGCCGAGGATGCTCTCGGGCTCGTCGCCGTGGAGGCCGCCGAAGATGCCGATGCGGATGGGCCGGTCGCCGCCCTCGGGGCCGGTGACGATGAAGCGGGGGAGGGAGTATTCCTTCCCGGGGATGCCGTTCCGGTCGGTGACGCGGAAGCGGCCGACGGTCCCGGAGATCACGTCGTCGGAGGCGGAGGCGACGAGATGGAAGGGCCGGAGGAGGGACTCGACGGCGTCGGCGGTCTCGCCGGTCGGGAAGTCGATGCGGGGCAGGAGGTGGAGGTTCGGGGCGTGCATGGAGGGGGTGGGTGGATAGTTCAAGCAGGCGGGAGGATGGATGGATAGACAGAGGGGAAGGAGAGGGGAAGCCCCGCCGCGCGGGGAGAGGAAAGAACTCCCCGCGCGGCATCCCCAAAGAGCGAAAGGGCTACCTGGCCGCCGGGGCGGCCGCGTTGCCGGTGGGCTTGTATATCTGGTCGAAGACCGCGCCGTCGACGAAGAACCGCTTCTGGGCCTTGGGCCAGCCGCCGAAGACGTCGTCGATCGTGAAGAGGTTGATCTTCGCGAACTGCCCGGCGTACTTCGCCTTGGCCGCCGGATCGCGGGGGCGGTAGTAGTTCTTCCCGATGATGTCCTGGGCCTCGGGGGTGTAGAGGTAGCGGAGGTAGGCGGCGGCGGCGGCGCGGGTGCCGTGCTTGTCGACGTTGGCGTCGACGACGGCGACGGAGGGCTCCGCGAGGATGCTGACCGAGGGGTTCACGATTTCGAACTTGTCGGCGCCGAATTCCTTCAGCGAGAGGTAGGCCTCGTTCTCCCAGGTGATGAGGACGTCGCCGATGCCGCGCTGGGCGAAGGTGATGGTCGACCCGCGGGCGCCGGAGTCGAGGACGGCGACGTTCTTGTAGAGCCTCGTCACGAAGTCCTGCGCGTCGGCGTCGCTGCCCGATTTCCGGAGCTGGTAGCCCCAGGCGGCGAGGAAGACCCAGCGCGAGGAGCCGCCGGTCTTCGGGTTCGGGGTGACGACGTCGACGCCGGGCTTCGCGATGTCGTCCCAATCCTTGATCCCCTTCGGGTTCCCCTTGCGGACGAGGAAGACGATGGTCGAGGTGTAGGGGGAGCTGTTGCCGGGAAGGACCTTCTGCCAGTCGGGGGAGAGGAGCTTCGACTTCGCGAGCCGGTCGATGTCGTCGGCGAGGGCGAGGGTCACCACGTCGGCCTCGAGGCCGTCGAGGACGGCGCGGGCCTGCTTGCCGGAGCCGCCGTGGGACTGGTTGATCGTGAGGGTGTCGCCCGTCTCGGCCCACTTCTGGATGAACTTCTTGTTGATCTCCTGGTAGAGCTCCCGGGTCGGGTCGTAGGAGACGTTAAGGAGGGAGAGGTCCTTCGCCGTGGCGGGGGAGGCCGGGAGGGTCGCCGCCAGGAGGATTCCGGCAAGGAGGGAAAAGAGGGCTCGATGGGTCGGTTTCATGATCAGGGAATAAAGGAAATGGGGAAAAAGGGAAAGGCCGGGCCTTGGATTGTTTTCGGTCAACCCAAAGACCCGGCCCGATGGTCAGCGGCGGTCGGCCCGTCCGATTACTTCGCCGCGGGAGCCGTGTTCGCGGCGGTCGGCTTGTAGATCTCGTCGAAGACGCCGCCGTCGTTGAAGAAGCGGGGCTGCGCCTTCTTCCAGCCGCCGAAGGCCTCGTCGATGGTGAAGAGCTTCACCGAGCCGAACTGGGAGGCATACTTCGCCTTGGCCGCCTCGAGGCGGGGACGGTAGTAATTCTTCCCGATGATGTCCTGCGCCTCGGCGGTGTAGAGGTAGCGGAGGTAGGCGGCGGCGACGGCGCGGGTGCCGTGCTTGTCGACGTTCGCGTCGACGACGGCGACGGGGGGCTCGGCCAGGATGCTGATCGAGGGGGTGACGATCTCGAACTTGTCGGGACCGAATTCCTTCAGCGAGAGGTAGGCCTCGTTCTCCCACGCGATGAGGACGTCGCCGATGCCGCGCTGGGTGAAGGTGAGGGTCGCGCCGCGGGCGCCCGAGTCGAGGACGGGGACGTTCTTGAAGAGGTCGGCGACGAACTTCTTCGCCTCGCTCTCGCTGCCGTTCTTCTTCTGCGCGTAGCCCCACGCGGCGAGGAAGTTCCAGCGGGCGCCGCCGCTGGTCTTCGGGTTCGGCGTGATGACCTGGACGCCGGGCTTGATGAGATCGTCCCAATCCTTGATCCCCTTCGGGTTCCCCTTGCGGACGAGGAAGACGATGGTCGAGGTGTAGGGGGAGCTGTTGTTCGCGAGGACCTTCTGCCAATCGGGATGGATCAGGTGGCCCTTGTCGGCGAGGACGTCGATGTCCCCGGCGAGGGCGAGGGTCACGACGTCGGCCTCGAGGCCGTCGAGGACGGCGCGGGCCTGCTTGCCGGAGCCGCCGTGGGATTGGTTGATCGTGAGGGTGTCGCCCGTCTCAGCCCATTTCTTGATGAAGGCCTTGTTGATGTCCTGGTAGAGCTCCCGGGTCGGGTCGTAGGAGACGTTGAGGAGGGTGACGTCCTTGGCGAAGGCCGAGGAAGCCACGAGGCTCGTCGCGAGAAGAGCCCCGGTGAAGAGGCGAATCAATGAGGTGGAGGTCGTTTTCATGGAGGTTGGGGTGGAGGGGGTGGTTTCTACAAAATGACGAAGGGGCAGGGTCCGATTTTCTGCGTTCTAAAACCGATACTATTCTATAGGTCTATAAAGTCAATAGGAAACATATTCTTATTTTCACTTTTTGGAGATTCGCTTCCGGCCAGGAAATACTTTTTTCTTTTCCTACGTAAATAATCGCCTATACAAGTCCTTCAATGTCATTTCACTGCGACATCGCCGGATTTCTGGCCCAGGTCGAGCCCGTCCGCAGCGGCGCGCTGGAACGATTCCTCTCCTTTTTCATCCGGCCCGAGGTGACGTGGTGCCTCGCCACCGGCATTTTCCTCTTTGCCGTCGGCATGTGGGCGTGGCTCCGGTTCCGCCTCGTCCATGAGGCCTCGATGGCCCTTGCCCGGGCGAAGGGGACGATCAAGCGTTTCGACTCCCCGGAGGAGTTCACCGAGAACGCCGACGCCCTGTACGAGGAGCTCCGCAAGAACCCCCTCCTGGGGCCCGAGTGGCAGAACTTCTGGGACCACCTCGTCCCGCCCGGCCACGGGAAGCCGATCCGCCGCACGCGGGAGTCGGAATACTACTTCAACGAGAACCTGCTGAACCACGCCGGGGTCAACCTCCGCTTCTACGTCGCCTTCCCCGGCTACCTCCTCGGCATCGGCCTTCTCTGCACCTTCTTCGGCCTCGTCGCCGCCCTCTACGTCGCCAGCATGGCGATGGACCAGGAACCGGACAAACTCGTCGGCATCCTCCAGAACCTCCTCTCCGCCGCCTCCTTCAAGTTCATCAACTCGATCGCCGGCCTCGGCAGCTCGATGCTCTTCTCCTGGCAGATCCGCGAGATCTTCCACGACTTCTCCCTCCAGACCGGCGCGTTCTGCCGCTCCCTGAACGAGCTGATCCCCTGCGTCTCCCCCGAGATGCTCCTCGCCGAGCGCGCCGACGAGACGGCGAAGCAGACCGAAGTCCTGAAGCGCCTCCCCGACGAGATCAGCAAGGGGATCGAGACGAAGCTCGCCTTCAGCCTCATCCGCCTCGTCGATCCCCTCGCCGAGAAGGTCGAGGCGGTCGCGAACCGGATCACCGACATCTCCCGCGAGGCCGTCCAGTCGATGGTGAAGGAGTTCCGCTCCCAGCTGGTCGGCGCGGCGACGGAAGAGATCGCCGTCCTCATCCGGGGCCTCGAGTCGACCCGCGCCTCGGTCGAGGGGATGGGCGCGATGCTCTCCGACTCGGCGAAACGCTTCGACGAGGAGATGACGAAGGCCTCCACCCACGTCTACGAGCGGATGGCCGACGGCGCGGGCCGCGTCGAGCAGAGCTTCAAGAACACCGCCCAGCAGCTCGAGGGCTCGCTGAACCCCCTCACCGGGAAGATCGTCGCCCTCACGGAGAGCTTCTCGACGATGGAGTCGAAGATGAAGACGAACCTGGAGCTCTTCGGCGGCACCGTCGACGGCCTCCGAACCCTCCTGGCCGACTTCCGTACCACGACGGAGCAACTCGCCAACGCCAGCACCCCCCTCACCGCCGCCTCGCAGGACCTCTTCACCATGTCGAAGCGGATCCAGGAGAGCAACGAGGCGACCGTCCAGGCGCTGAAGCAGCTCTCCTCCTTCAGCCAATCGCTCAGCGACACCACCTCGCAGACCCGCGCCATCTGGGACAACTACCGGGAACGCTTCGAGAAGGTCGACGACGATCTCAAGGGGATGGTCGAGCAGCTCGGCAACGGCTTCAGCCGCTATCACGACATGGTCGACAGCTTCATCCGCCAGCTCGACCAGAGCCTCGGCAAGTCGACCCAGGCCCTCGGTGCCTCCATCGTCGAACTCAACTCCACGCTGGAAAAGATCGAGGCGGCCAAGCACCGCTAACCGAGGCATCGCTGAGGCCCCCTTCAGCCCACGATCATGCAGTCCCGCTTCAACCAGAGGATCCGTCCCTCCCACCTCGACGCCGAGGAGGAGAACTACTTCATCTCGTTGAGCGACCTCATGGTCGGGCTCCTCTTCATCTTCCTCATCCTCTTCACGTTCTTCGCCCTGCGGATGAGCGTCTTCCAGCTCCAGAACAGCGACCTCAAGGGAATCAACGAGACCCTGAACGCGAAGCAGGTCGCCCTCCAGGAGGAGGTCGCCAAGCTCGAGAAGACCCGCCAGGAGAACCTCCTCGCCCAGCAGCAGATCGTCATCGCCCAGGGCCAGATCACCACGGCGCAGCAGCAGCTCACCGCGATCCAGGAGAAGCTCGCCGCCTCGCAGGAGAGCATCCGGCAGCTCCGCACCGCCCAGGATATCCTCACGAACTCCGACCGCATCCGCGCCGAGCTCCTCCGCAAGATCCAGTCCGAGGCCGCCAAGAAGAACATCGTCATCCAGGTCGACGAGGAGCGGGGCGTCCTCCACCTCCCGAACGAGCTCCTCTTCGACGTCGGCCAGGCCGTCCTGAAGCCGAAGGGCGAGGACGTCATCCGGCAGGTCTCGACGATCATCAAGACCATCCTCCAGAACTCCCCCGTCACCTCCCGCCTCGACTCGATCTACATCGAGGGCCACACCGACAACCAGCCGATCCACACCCCGGAGTTCCCCGACAACTGGTACCTCTCCACCGCCCGCGCCCTCACCACCTACCGCACCATCATCGCCACCGAGCCCGACCTCGGGAAGCTCCTCAGCAGCCACGACCAATCGCTCCTCGGCATCAGCGGCTACGGCGAATACCGCCCCATCGGCGACAACAACGCCGAGGACGGCCGCAAGCTCAATCGCCGCATCGACATCCGCTTCGTCCTCGCCGCGCCGAAGTTCTTCGCCATGCCCCCCATCTCCCTCCCCGGCTCCCCCGCCGCCCCGTCCGCCTCCGGCGGCACCGGCGGCAGCGCCAATCCCGGCAGCCCCGGCGGGAGCGGGCCCGCCGCCCCGCCCCTCCCGCCCCAGGGCGCGATCGAGACCGGCAACGGGAGCGCCACCACCGCGTCCCTCCCCTCCGGCAACGGCGCCACGGGCAACCCCTGATTCCACTCCGATCATGAGTCCCAAGGCGACGCCCCAGCCCCAGGAGCCGGAGAAAAGCAAGACGGGCAGCGCCTTGCCCGATTCGATCCCCCGCAACCTCCCCGGCACCCTCCGGGAGCGGATCGCCTTCCAGACGAAGAACCTCCAGCGCCAGCGTTTCTCCCTCGGCACGCCCCGCACCGTCCAGGCCGGGACCGCCCTCCTCCGCGACGTCGGCTCGATCACCCTCCCGGAGCCCCTCCCCGCCGCCGACCGCGCCGCCCTCGCCGAGCGGTTCTTCGCCGCCGCCGAGACCAACCACTGGGAGGAGATCGGCGAGCTCGACTGGAGCGCCGTCTGGCAGGTCCTCTGGTACGAGTCCCCCCAGCCCCTCCTCCTCCACTCCCGCTTCCAGATCCGCTACCGGCAGCGGCTGGAGCGGGCGAAGTTCTCCCGCGACCACCGCCGCCTCATCCCGATCTACCTCGCCGACTTCGACCCCTCCCGCGAGGGGATCGAGTGGATCGCGAAGCTCCTCCGCAAGACCCTCCTCCAAAAGACCTTCACCGACCTCGAGTTCTGGCGGCAGCAGGACTTCGACCACGAGCTCTTCTCCGTCGAGCTCGCCCCGAAGAAGATCGCCCAGACCATCCTCCTCTCGACGAAGCAATCGGCGCGGGACTTCCTCGCCGAGATGGGGATCACCGGCCCCCTCCTGACCCGGGGCCTCGGCCGCGCCGCCTACGTCAAGGCGATCGAGCGCCTCGCCGAGAACCCCGTCGCCGTCGCCGAGGGGACCCTCTCCGCCTTCGTCGACTGGAGCCTCGCCCCCTCCGCCACCGCCCCGACCGGCGTCGACCTCCTCTTCCCCGACCTCCGGAAGGAAATCTACTGCTTCGTCCTCGACCCCTGGCAGGGCAAGACCGCCCCCTCCCCCATCCGCCGCCTCAACGCCCACTTCTTCGGCAACACCCCCGGCCGCCCCGGCGAGGCCGACCACTCCTGGCACGAGCCCGAGGAAGACCGGCCCGACCGGATCAACCAGCTCGATTGATGAAGTCCCTTCCCCTTCTCGCCCTCCTCCTTCTCCCCTTCCTCGCCTTCGCCGCCCCCGAAAGCACCTACGACAAGGTGATGAGGAGCGGGACGATCCGCGTCGGCTACCTCGCCTCGCCCCCCGGCGTCATCAAGGACCCCAACACCGGCAAGCTGACCGGCATCGCCGTCGAGGCCCTCGACAAGGCCGCCGCCAACCTCCAGCTGAAGACCGCCTACGTGGAGGAAGGCCAGTGGAGCACGATGATCGAGGGGCTGGCGACCGGCCGCTACGACGTCGTCATGATGGCCTGGGCCTCCGGCGCCCGCGCCCGCCTCGCCGACTTCTCCATGCCCCTCTTCTACAGCGCCGTCAACGCCTACGCCCGGCCCGACGACAAGCGCTTCACCCCGGGAGCGTCCCTCGATCAAATCCTCTCCGCCAACCCCGACCTGAAAATCGCCACCGTCGACGGCGATGTCACCGAGGTCATTGCGAAGAGCAAGTTCCCCAACGCCAAGACCTACTCCCTCCCCCAGAACGCCGACATCGCCTCCCTCCTCCTCTCCGTCTCGACGAAGAAGGCCGACCTCGTCTTCGAGGAGGCCGCCTCGGCCAAGTACTTCCTCGACCACAATCCCGGCACCCTCCGCGAGGTCTCCAACGGCACCCCCGTCGGCGTCTGCCCGAACATCATGCTCATCCCGCGCGGCCAGCCCGAGTTCAAGGCGATGCTGAACAACGCCCTCGCCGAGCTCGTCGACCTCGGCTACGTCGACACCCTCATCAAGCAATACGAGCCCTTCCCCGGCGCGCTCCTCCCCCTCTCGACCCCTTACCGAGTGCCGGGAAAACTTCCCAAATAAAGGCAAGCCGTGGACTTCCTCCACTCCGTCGCCGACATCCTCGTCCGCTACCGGGAAGGGCTCGCGGGCGGCCTCCTCGTCACGCTGAAGCTCTGCGCCGTCGTCTGGAGCTGCGGCCTCGCGCTCGGCAGCCTCCTCGGCGTCGCCGCGGCCCGCCTGCCGAAGAGCGTCGGCTGGCCCGTGCGCGGGGCCTCCTTCGTCCTCGGCGGGATGCCGCTCCTCGTCTTCCTCTTCTGGCTCCACTACCCGCTCCAGAGCCTCCTCGATGTCGTCATCGATCCCTTCTACACCGCCGCCTTCGCCCTCTCGGTGGTGAACGTCTTCCTCGTCTCCGACATCGTCCGCCACGCCGTCACCGACTTCCCCCGGCAATACGTGATCGCGGGCGAGGTCTGCGGCATGGACCGCCGCGCCATCCTCCGCCGCATCGAGGCCCCGCTCGTCCTCCGGCAGATCCTCCCCGGCCTCCTCGCCGCCCAGGTCACGATGCTGCAGTGCACCCTCTTCGCGAGCCTCATCTCGGTCGAGGAGATCTTCCGCGTCGCCCAGCGGATCAACTCGACGATCTACCGCCCCGTCGAGATCTACACCGCCCTCGGGGTCCTCTTCCTCGCCGTCTGCCTCCCGCTCAACGGCCTCGCCCTCTGGCTCAAGCACCGCTTCACCCGCGACCTCTCGGAACAATAGGAACAATGAGCGCGCCTTTCCTGAAAG
The DNA here is from genome assembly GCF_900105685.1 of Verrucomicrobium sp. GAS474. Lineage (NCBI taxonomy): Bacteria > Pseudomonadati > Verrucomicrobiota > Verrucomicrobiia > Verrucomicrobiales > Verrucomicrobiaceae > Verrucomicrobium > Verrucomicrobium sp. GAS474. The sequence goes on along the minus strand of NZ_LT629781.1, from coordinate 1,796,652 downwards.
CGGAGAACCTGCGGAAAACGCGCGACGGCCAACCCGTCCTCGACGACCTCTCGCTCGAACTCCGCGCCGGGGAAATCACCGCCATCGTCGGCCCGAGCGGCGGCGGCAAGTCGACCCTCCTCCGCGCCCTCTCCCTCGTCGAGAAGCCCGACAGCGGCACCCTCCGCATCGACGGCGTCCCCTACCTCTTCCCGGACGCGGAGAATCCCGCCCCGCCCTGGCCGAAGCTCACCGTCGTCTTCCAACAGTTCTTCCTCTGGCCCCACCTCACCCTCCGGGAGAACATCGCCCTCCCGCTCGTGAGCGCCGGAAAATCGAAGGAGGAGATCGCCGACCTCATCGCCCCCCTCGCGCAGACCTTCGGGATGGAGTCCTTCCTTTCCCGCCACCCGAACGCCGTCTCCGGCGGCCAACGCCAGCGGGCCGCCCTCGCCCGCGCCCTGGCGCTGAAGCCCCAGTGCCTCCTCCTCGACGAGATCACCTCGGCCCTCGACCTCGAACAAGCGCGCATCCTCTTCGACCACCTCCTCACCCTCCGCGAGCAGGGCATCGCCCTCGCCCTCGTCACCCACTCCCTCGGCTTCGCCCGCGCCCATGCCGACATCGTCCACTTCCTCGACCAGGGCCGCCTCGCCGAAACCGGAGGCCGGGAAATCCTCTCCACCCCGCAGAGCGACCGCCTCCGGCAGTTCCTTCTTTCCTGATCCGCTCCGGGATCATCCTCTCGATAGAAACCTCCGCCCACCTGTGCTAAGATGGTCTTCATGCCTTTCCGATTCCCCGCCCTCGTCTCCCTCCTACTCCTTCTTGCCGGAGCCGCCGCCCTGCGGGCCGACACCCCCTCGACTGCCGTTGTTGCCGCGCCCGCACCGGCTCCCAAGCCCGCACCGGCCCCCGTTCCCCCTTCGTCCCCGGCACTCGAGGAAGTCTTCGCCGATCCGACCTACCAGTTCACCGGCGTCGCCGTCTCGGTCAGCGGGCGGCTCTTCGTCTGCTACCCCTACTGGCTCGACGCCCACCGCTATTCCGTCGTCGAGGTCGCGAAGGACGGCTCGACGAAGCCCTACCCCGACGCCACGTGGAACAGCTTCCAGAAAGGCGAGAACGGGCAGGATAAATTCGTCTGCGCCCAGGCCGTCTACGCCGACGACTGGGGTTCCCTCTGGGTCGTCGACTCCGCCGGGATCGGCCTCGGCGACGTCTACCAGCACGCGAACAAGGTCGTCCGCATCGACCTGAAGACGAACAAGGTCACCCGCGTCTACCGCTTCCCCGAGGCCGTCGCCGGGGCGAAGAGCTATCTCAACGACATCCGGGTCGACGGCCCCCGGGGCTTCGCCTACCTCACCTCGTCGAGCAACGGCGGGATCGTCGTCCTCAACCTCGCCACCGGCGAATCCCGCCTCGTCCTCCACGGCCATCCCTCGACGCTCTCCGACCCCGCCTACCGCTTCGTCGTCGACGGGCGGGAACTGGCCACCGCCGCGGGCCCGGCGAAGATCCACTCCGACGGCATCGCCCTGAGCCCCGACAGGAACAAGCTCTACTTCAAGCCCCTCACCGACAACAAACTCTACCGCATCGACACCGAGCTCCTCCGCGATCCGAAGGTCCCCGAGATGCCAATCGAATCGGCGGTCGAATCCCTCGGCCGCTTCGTCGCCACCGACGGCATGGAGATGGACGCCAAGGGCAACCTCTACCTGGGCGACATCGAAAATAACCGCATCATCAAGATCACCCCCGACCTCCAGAAGCTGAGCCTCATCCAGGACTCCTCCCGCCTCCTCTGGCCCGACAGCTACAGCCTCCACGGCGGCTACCTCTACCTCACCTGCTCCCAGATCAACCTCATGCCCGCCTTCCACGACGGCCAAAACCGCTTCCGCCCGCCGTTCCGGATCTATCGGCTGAAGCTCTGAACCATGAAAAAGCCCTGACGCTGCCGCAAACCGAAGCGGCAAAGTCAGGGCTGGCTGGATTTAAAAAACCTCTCTACTTCACTGCCAGCTTCTGGCGGCGCAATGCAAGGTCGGCATCGTGTTCCGCCTTCGTGACGGGCTTCATCAATCCCTCCTTGTCGATGAAGAATTCGGAAAGGATCTCCTGCGTCGCGACGTCACAAATGCGGAGACGCGCAGGACTGAGCTCATCGGCGGCGATGGAAACCACAGCGATCTTCAGATCGTTCGAGGGAACGGTCCGCATCGCCCCGGCGAGAGGCCGACTTCCCGCACGGTCGTCGACGACCACCCGGTCTTTGTAGAAGACCAATTGCCCGATGCTGCCGGACCCGGCACCGACCTCCTGCTGCAAGATCACGGAACCTCCTTGGGAATAGATCCGGGTCACGCTCTGATCGGGATTCTTCGTCTCCTTTACTGTCACCGGCTGGTCGAAGGTCGCCGCCTGGGATAAAATCGGCGTAAGGAACAGACTCAGAGCCGTCGCACACACTAGGGATTTCATAGTGAGGATATGACAATGCCGCGCCCGTTTCGTTCATTTTTAAAATCCAAAAGAAGCACATCACGCTACAAATCGAAAAACGGAAACCACTCTCCTCAATCGGGGCTGGCTTGACTCCGCCCCTCAAATCAGGCATCTTACGCTTCCTTCCTATGAAGCAGCTTACCCTTCTCTCCGCCCGACTTACCGGGCCCGGCTTCCCCTTCGGGGCCGTGGGGCTGCTTCCTGCGTAGTTCGCTGCGCTTTGCTCGCCCCTCGCCTTCGGAGGAGAAAACCGGGTTCACCCTGTCACCCGATGCGTCGGGTTGTTTCTCCCTTCAATTCCGTCTATAACCGAGTTTTCCCATGATCCCCGTCCCGTCCGCCAAATACCGTCCGATGCAGCCCGTCGTCATGCCGTTCGACATGAGCGGCCGCCAATGGCCCTCGCGCCAGCTCACCGCCGCCCCGCGCTGGTGCAGCGTCGACCTCCGCGACGGCAACCAGGCCCTCGCCGTCCCGATGAACATCGAGCAGAAGCTCGAGATGTTCGACGCCCTCGTGAAGATCGGCTTCAAGGAGATCGAGGTCGGCTTCCCCTCCGCCTCGGAGACCGAGTACAACTTCATGCGCCGCCTCATCGAGGAGGGCCGCATCCCCGACGACGTGGCGATCCAGGTCCTCGTCCAGGCCCGCGAGGACCTGATCGAGCGGACCGTCGAATCGCTGAAGGGGGCGAAGAAGGCGATCATCCACCTCTACAACTCGACCTCCCCCGCCCAGCGCCGGATCGTCTTCGGGCTGGAGAAGGCCGAGATCGTGAACATCGCCGTCCGAGGGACGAAGTGGATCCAGGACCGCGTGAAGGCGGGCCGCCTCCCCGGGACCGAGGTGACGTTCCAATACTCGCCGGAGAGCTTCTCCGCCACCGAGGTCGACTTCGCCCTCGAGGTCTGCGAGGCCGTCGTCGCCCAGTGGCAGCCGACGCCCCAGGCCAAGATGATCCTCAACCTCCCCGACACCGTCGAGGTGGCGATGCCGAACGTCTATGCCGACCAGATCGAGTGGTTCCTGACCCACGTGAAGAACCGCGAGTCGATCGTCCTCAGCCTCCACACCCACAACGACCGCGGTACCGGCGTCGCCGCGACCGAGCTGGCGCTGCTGGCCGGGGCCGACCGCGTCGAGGGGACCCTCTTCGGCAACGGCGAGCGGACCGGCAACCTCGACATCGTGATCGTGGCGCTGAACCTCTACACGCAGGGCGTCGCCCCCGGCCTCGATTTCTCCGACCTGAACGGCATCCGCGCGATGTACGAGAAGGTGACCAAGATGGAGGTGCCCCCCCGGCAGCCCTACGGCGGCGACCTCGTCTTCACCGCCTTCTCCGGCTCCCACCAGGACGCGATCAACAAGGGGATGAAACTCCAGAAGGAGGCCGCCTTCAAGGGCCAGTGGGACGTCCCCTACCTGACGATCGACCCGAAGGACATCGGCCGCGAATACGGCGAGATCATCCGCATCAACAGCCAGTCCGGGAAGGGCGGCGTCGCCTGGGTCCTGGAGACCGAGTACGGCCTCGCCCTGCCGAAGCCGATGCACAAGGAATTCGGCCCCCTGGCGAACGACCATGCCGACAAGCTGGGCCGTGAGATCAGCGCGGAGGAGATCCACGCGCTCTTCAACGAGGTCTACGTCACCCAGCCCGGGGCGAAGTATCACCTGATCGAGTTCCACTCCGAGAGCGACCGCCTGAAGCCGCCGACGGCCCGCGGCGAGGCGATCCTCAACGTCGACGGCGAGGGCGTGACCGTGCGGGGAACCGGCAACGGCCCCATCGCGGCCTTCGTCGCGGCGATCTCCCCGCTCGTCGGGCCCTTCGAGGTCATCCACTACTCGGAGCATGCCCTCGGGACGGGGGCGAAGGCCGAGGCGATCGCCTACATCCAGCTGAAGTTCCCCGACGGGAAGACGGTCTTCGGCGCGGGCCGCAACACGAGCATCGAGACGGCCTCGATCGGGGCCGTCGTCAGCGCCCTGAACCGGGCCGGGAAGAAGTAGCGGCCCGATCGCGGAATACGGAAAGGGCGGCGCGGGAAATTCCCGCGCCGCCCTTTTTCGTCGGAAGAAAGCCTGAAAAATCAGAGGGAACCGACCGGCTTCGGCATGATCAACGCCAGGATCAGGTAGACGAGGACGCCGGTCCCGTACAGGAGGATGAGGAGCGCCCAGATGACGCGGACCAGGGTCGGGTCGACGTCGAGGTATTCGGCCACCCCGGCGCAGACGCCGAAGATGAGCTTGTTCGCGCTTTTCCGAAGATGCTTCTTCCCGTTATCGCCGAGGCTGTTCATCCCCTACTATATCAGATTTCCCGCCGTCCCGCCAATGCGTACCCCAGCGTCACGCTGTCGGCGAACTCGAGGCCGCCCCCGGCGGGGAGCCCGGTGGCGAGGCGGGAGACGGCGACGCCGCGCGCCTTCAGCAGGGGGGCGAGGTAGAGGGCCGTCGTCTCCCCCTCGACGTCGGTGCCGAGGGCGAGGATGACTTCCTTCGGCGGCCGCGTCGCGAGGCGGGCCAGCATCGGGGCGATCCGCAATTCGTCGGGGCCGATCCCCTCGAGCGGGGAGAGCTTCCCGCCGAGGACGTGGTAGAGGCCGCGGAAGCCGCCGCCCGCCGCCTTCTCGAACTTCACCACGTCGTCGGCCTGCTCGACGAGGCACCAGAGGGAGCCGTCGCGGCTCCCGTCGCGGCAGATCGGGCAGAGGACGCCCTCCTCCCCGCCGTGGCCTTCCTCCGCCTCGCGCTCCGCGTAGAAGCCGCATTCCCGGCAGGCGACGATGTTCCGCCCCGCCTGCGTCAGCGCGGCGGCAAGGCGGCCGCCGACCTCGGGGCCGGCCCCGACGAGGAAGAGGGCGAGCCGCTCCGCGCTCCGCGCGCCGACGGAGGGAAGCTGCCGCAGGGCGGCGATCAGCTCGCTGAAACTGGGGGGATAGTCGGCCACGGTCGCAGGCGCGGTCGGTCTTCCGAGGGGGAACTAGAACCCGGGCAGGCCCATGCCGCCGGTGAGCTTCGACATCGAGGCCTGCGCCTCCTTGCGGCCCTGGTCGATCGCGTCGCGGACGGCGGAGAGGATGAGGTCCTCCAGCATCTCGGCATCGCCTTCCTTCACGATGGCGGGATCGATCTTGAGGGAGAGGAGGCTCCCCTCGCCGCTCGCCACGGCCTTCACCGCGCCGCCGCCGCTCGTCGCCTCGTACTTCTTCGTCGCCAGCTCGGCCTGCATTTTCTGCGCTTCGGCCTGCATCTGCTGGGCCTGCTTCATCAACTTCGCAATGTTCATAGGTAAGGGGGGAGGTGCTTGGCGTTCGCTGTCAGCTGTTCTTGGTCGAGACGACGCGGGCCTGGAAGAGGTCGAGCGCCTTGCGGATCAGCGGATCGTCCTTGTATTCCTTCTCGCTGATCCGGATCGGCTCCTTGGAGAGCGGGGCCGAAGCGCCGGGCGCGGGGGCGGCGTTGGAGGGCGCGGGAGGCTCGTTCGTCGGGGCGGCGACGGGGGCGGGAATGAGGGCGGGGTCCTTCGACGCCTCGTCGATGGCGAGGAAGACGATCCCGACGGGACGGCCGAACTCGGCGCGGAGGACCTCCTGGAGGATCGGGATGTTCCGGGGCGACATGAAGGCGGCGATTTTGTGCTTCAGGTTCGCGGGCAGGGCGATCTCGATCTCGTCGCCGCGCATTTCGGCGACCCGCGTCGTGGCGATGCTCGCCGCCTCGAGGGGCCGCTCCTGGGCGAACTGGGCGACCGCCCGCGCCCAGACCTTCGCCGGATCGACCTTCTTGGCCGGGACCGCTTCGGGAACGGGAGAGGGAGCCGGGACCGCTGCCGCCGCCGGAACGGGCGCCGGAGCAGGAATCGGAGCCGCCGCCGCCGGAGCGGGGCGAGAGGCGGGAGCGGGGACCGGGGCCACCGTCGCCGCCGGAGCCGCGGCGGAGAACGAACCGGCCTCCGCGGCCCCGCCGAGGCGGTGGAGGATCGCCTCGATGGAGACCCGTTCCCGGAGCTGGGAGAGCTGGAGGAGCGTCACCTCGAAGAGGACGTCCTTGCTCAGCGCGTAGCGGAGACGCCCTTCGAGGGTTCCCAGCTCCTCGAGGATCGCGATCGTCCCGCGCGGGGTGAGGTTCGCGGCGAGGACGGAGAAGGCCTCCTTTTCCCCGGCGGCCAGCTCGGCCTCGACGGCCTCGGGGGCGGTCTGCCAGAGGGCGAAGTCGCGGAAGAATTTCAGCAGGTCGTGGGCGAGGCGGGTGATGTCCTTCCCGGCGGCGGCGAGGGAGCGGCTCTGCCGGAGGAGGCCGGAGGCGTCCCCGTGGACGATGGCCCGGGCGAGGTCGGCGACGGGGCCGATCCCGGTGAGGCCGAACATCTCCAGGACGGCGGCCTCCTCGACGCGGTTCCCGAAGAAGCCGATGACCTGGTCGAGGGCGACCTCGGCGTCGCGCAGGCCGCCGTCGGCGTGGCGGGCGATGACGCGGAGGGCCCCTTCCTCGGCCGTCGCCCCTTCCTTGGCGCAGATGTGGCCGAGGTGGGAGACGATGGCGGCGTCGGGGATGCGGCGGAAGTCGAAGCGTTGGCAGCGGGAGAGGACGGTGGCGGGGACCTTGTGGACCTCGGTCGTCGCGAAGATGAACTTCACGTGGGCGGGCGGCTCCTCGAGGGTCTTCAGGAGGGCATTGAAGGCCGCCGAGGTCAGCATGTGGACCTCGTCGATGATGTAGATCTTGAAGCGGCCCTTCGTCGGGGCGAAGCGGACGTTGTCCCGGAGGTCGCGGACCTGCTCGACGCCGTTGTTCGAGGCGCCGTCGATCTCGAGGACGTCCATGCAGCGGCCCTCGGCGATTTCCTTCGCGATCTCGGAATCGGGGTCGAAGTCGATCTGGGGGCCGCCGGGGGCGTTCAGCGCCTTGGCGATGATGCGGGCCGTCGAGGTCTTTCCCGTGCCGCGCGGGCCGACGAGGAGGTAGGCCTGGGCGAGGCGGCCCTGCCCGATGGCGTTGGAGAGCGTACGGGTGATGTGCTCCTGTCCGATGACTTCCGCGAAGGTGCGGGGGCGGTATTTCCGGGCGAAGACCTGATAGGGCGCAGGAGCGGGAGCGGGGGCAGCGGAGGTGAGGGCAAAATCAAGATCACTCATGGGACGCAAAAAACCAAGAGCGGCAACAACGACGGTCAAGTTACCGTTGCTTCCTTTCGGACCTGGCGGGGTTACCCTGCCGGCGCTCTGCCGCTCTTGGCTTTATCAAATTACGGGATCACCCCGAAATTGCAAGGGCGGTTCTGGGGACGGCCCCGGGGAACCCGCCCTTCGGCCCCAATTACTTGCCGAGATTATACCAGCTCTTGTTCGCCCCGGCCTTTTTCAGCGATTCGTAGAGCGGCTTCGTGTAATCGGGGATGAGGGTCTTCGGGTCGAAGATCTTCGCCGCGTCGGCGGTGCCGTAGGCGGCGCGGTTCACGCCCTTCTCCCCGCCGACGCTCTGGCCGCCGATGGCGGCCCCGGCGAAGACGCCGTTGGAGACCGAATAGATGTAGAGATCGACCGGGGGAAGGCCCGAGTCGGCGACCGTCGAGTCGGAGTCGGGACCGGCCGTCGCCCGGGCCAGCGCCTCGAAGTTCAGGTGGCCGTCGCCGACGAAGGGCTTCCAGCCCTGATCGGTGTTGAAGATGTAGATGTAACGCTGGACGTCGACGCCGATCTGGAAGCCGACGCTCGCCCCGTTCTGGCCGAAGGCGAAGGGGGCCGACCACGAGCCGTTCGCCTGCCGGAGGAGGAGGACGCCGTCGCCGCCCGAGCCGCCGAAGCCGAAGGCGCCGCGCGTCACCTCGATGAAGGCGACGGCGCGGGCCTGCTGGAGGATGCGGGGCGGGATCGGCTTGCCCGAGTTCTGCTTCGTCTCGAGGATCGAGATCGCCTCGCCGACGAGCTTCGGCAGGCGCTCCGCCGAGGCGGAAGCAGCGGTGAAGGAGAGGGCGAGGACGCCGGCGAGGGCGGCGAAGAGGCCCGAACGGACAAAGGATTTGATCATGCGGGAGAGAGCCTATCACTCTTTCCCGCGCCGATCAAACGCGTCCCCCGATTCCTTTCGTCAGGGTCCTTTCAGGGCGGGAGGGGTGGCGGGGGCGGCGCTCCCCTTCGGCGCGTTGGGGAAGGTCTTCTCGATCTCGGGAGCGATGGCGTCGGCCCAGATCTGGTAGCCCTTCTCGTTGGGATGGAGCATGTCGGGCATGATGTCGGCGGTGAGGGTGCCGTCGGGCTGGAGGAACTTGTCGCCGATGTCGAGGAAGGTGACCCGCTTGCCGCCGTCGTCGAGGGCCGCGATCTGCTTGTTGATTTCCTTGATCTTCGCCCGGACCGCGTCGGTCGGCAACGCGCTGCGGGGGAAGACGGCCAGGAGGAGGAGCCGGGCGTGCGGGCATTGGACGAGATAGGCCGCCACGAGGTTCTTGATCCCGGCGGCGATCTGGTCGGCGCTGTCGCGGCCGGTGTTGTTCGTCCCGATCATGAGGACGACGAGCTTCGGATCGGCCTTCGCGCCCTGGCCCTCCTTCAGACGCCACAGGACGTGCTCGACCTTGTCGCCGCTGATGCCGAAATCGACGGCGTTCAGCGGGGCGTAGCGGGCCTCCCACACGGTCTTGCCCTTGGTCTGCCAGCCGTCGGTGATCGAATCGCCGTCGAAGATCAGATCGTACTGCTTCCCCTCGGTCCGGTTCAGCGTTCCCTGAACCCGGTCGACCCAATCCATCCGGGGCGCAGCGAATTCGGCCGGATTCGCCCCCTCGGGGGGCTTCGGCAGGGGCCAGACATCGGCCGCCGGGATCTCGGCGAAGGCGGGAAGGACCGCGCAGAACAACACCAACCCCAGAACCAAGCCCAGAAAACGTCGCATCATAGGCCCCCTATCTTTCCCGACCCGGTCCCGATTGCAACTATTTCCCTTCATTCGCAGACACACTCCCCAACGCCACGACAGGCCGCTGCGGCGTCCAATCGATCCGGCGGCGGAAGAAATCGACCCAGCCGAGGAGCGCCCCGAAGTGGCGGAGGAGCTGGAAGAAAAAGGGCTCGGTGAAGGTCGCCAGCAGCGCCCCCGGGAGGAGGCCCCGGTCCCCCTGCCACCGTTGCCAGAGGCGGGCGGAGAGGAGATGGAAGGTCGCGTCGTAGAGGAACTTCCCGGCGAGGATCGCCAGGATGATCGGGTTCCACATCCGCCCCGTGGCGAGGAACCAGACCAGCACGCCCGAAGCGGCCAGCGAATAGAGCGGGAGGAGGCAATCGACGGCCTTGAGGGGGATCATGTAGGAGCCGACAGTGCCGTACTGGGCCTTCCCGGCCATGTCCCGGTTGCGGAAGAGGACCTGGAGGAAGCCGCCGAACCACCGTCGCCGCTGCCGCAGGAACTGGGCGATGCGGGCCGGGACGTCGGTCACCGCGCGGGCCGCGCCGCAGAGGCCGACCTTCCAGCCGAGGCCCATCTCCCCGCTGTGGCGGTGGATGCGGTAGACGATGTCGTAGTCCTCGACGAGGCTGCCCGGATCGTACCCGCCGACGGCGGCGAGGGCCTGGCGGCGGTAGGCCCCGAAGGCCCCGGAGACGAGGACGAGGCAGCCGCGCCGCCGCCACGAGGCGCGCCAGAGGAAGGAGCGGAGGTACTCGAAGGTCTGGAAGAACTGGAAGAGCCCGCCGCGCCAGCCCGTCCCCGGGGCGCACTGGGGCGTCAGCACCCCGCCCGAAACGGCGAGGAACGGATCGGCGGAGAAGGAGGCGCGGAGCGCCTCGAGCGCGCCCGACTCGACGAGGGTGTCGGCGTCGAGGGTGACGACGACCTCCCCGGCCGTCGCCCGCCAACCCTCGTTCAGCGCCCACGCCTTGCCGCCGCCCTTCCGCACGAGGAGCCGGAGGCCCGGCCACGTGCGCGAGACGAAGACCGGCGTGCCGGAGGCGGTGCCGCCCGCCGCCCGCATCATGAAATGGTCCCGCATCCACGCCCCGGTCCCGTCGGTCGAGCCGTCGTCGACGACGACGATGTCGATCTCCTCGCCCGCCCGCTCGGTCTTGCGGAGCGCCTTCTGGAGGGTCTCCAACATGAAGGGGAGCGCCGCCCGCTCGTTCCGGGCGCAGATGACGAGGGAGAGGGAGACCGGCTGCGGCAGGGGGGAGTCGGGAATCGGGGAGAGACCGGGGGCCATCCTTTCCTTTTCCTTTTCCTCTTGGATCGCCGCCCGGGCCGCGGCGTAGGAGGAGGCGAGGAGCCAGCCGTCGAACCCGACGTAGACCGCGACCAGGATCCACGCGAGCCAACCCTGGACGAAAAACCCGAGGATCAGGCCCGCGACGAGGATGACCAGGGCGGTCGAGAAGAGGACCCAGAAATAGGGGCTGCGGGGCAGGGCGGGCATGGGATCGGGAAAACGGAAAGGAGACGGAAGGGGTGGAAGAGCGTACTCCATTCCCTTCCGTTTGCAATCCCCGCCCGGTCCCCGGCCCGTTACCGCCGCCCCCGCCACAGGAGATAAAGGACGGGATAGAGGAGCAGCTCCAGGAGCGCCGAGGTGACGATCCCGCCGACCATCGGCGCGGCGATCCGCTTCATCGCCTCGCTCCCCGTCCCCTCGGTCCAGAGGATCGGGAGGAGGCCGAAGAGGATCGCGCAGACCGTCATCGCCTTCGGGCGGAGCCGCCGGACCGCGCCCTCCCGGATCGCCTCCAGGGTGTCGGCGCGGGTGCGGAGCGTTCCCGCCGCCCGCCGCTCGTCGAAGGCCTCGTCGAGGTAGAGGAGCATCACCACGCCGGTCTCCGCGTCGATCCCGGCCAGCGCGATGAGGCCGATCCAGACGGCGACGCTCATCTTGAAGCCGAGGAGCCACAGGAGCCAGAACGCCCCGATGAGGGAGAACGGCACCGCCAGGAGGACCAGCGCCGTCCGCGCCATCGAGCCGGTGTTAAGCCAGATCAGGAAGCCGAGGATCAGGAGGGTGACGGGGATGACGAAGGCGAGGGCGTGCTGCGCGTTCCGGAGGGACTCGAACGTCCCCGCCCACTCGACGGCGTAGCCCTGCGCGGCGGGGAGAGGGACCCGCTCGGCGATCCGCCGGTTGGCGTCGGCGACGTAGGCCCCGATGTCGGCGACCGAGGCATCGAGATCGACGAGGACGAAGCCGACGAGGCGTCCCCCCTCGCTCCGCACCTCGGGCGGCCCCGCCGCGAAGGCGATCCGGGCGACGGAGGAGAGCGGGATGCCCTGGCCCGCATCGCCGACCCGGACCTCCCCCAGCGCCTCGACGTCCTGGCGGAAGGGCCGGTCGTAGCGGACGGCGACGGGATACCGCTCCCGCCCGGCGACGAGTGTCGTCACCGGCGCGCCGCCGATCGCCGACTCGACGGCGGCGTTCACCTCGGCGACCGTCACCCCGTAGCGGACGAGGGCGTCGCGGTCGGGAACGATGTCGAGGTAGCGGCCGCCGGAAAGACGCTCCGCGAAGACGCTCCGCGTTCCCGGCAGGTCGGAGAGCGCCCGCTCGATTTCGCGGGCGGCCCGGTCGATCGATTCGGTGTCGGGGCCATAGACCTTCAGGCCGAGGGCGGAGCGGAAGCCGGTGGCGAGCATCTGGGTCCGGGTCTGGACCGGCATCCAGAAGAGGTTCGCCATCCCGGGCGTCCGCGTCGCCCCGTCCATCTCGGCGAGGAGCTTCTCCCGCGTCATCCCGGGCCTCCAGGCCGACTCGGGCTTCAACCGGATCGTCGTCTCGAACATCGAGAGCGGGGCGGGATCGGTCGCCGTCTCGGCCTGTCCCGCCTTGCCGAAGACGCTCTCGACCTCGGGGAAGCCCTTCAGGATCGCATCCTGCCGCCCCAGTTGCCGCGCCGCCTCGGCGGAGGAGAGCCCGGGCGGGGCCGTCGGCATGTAGAGGATGTCCCCCTCGTTCAGCGGCGGCATGAACTCGGAACCGAGGCGGAGGAGGGGGAAGAGCGTCGCCAGCCCCAGGAGCAGGGCGAGGGCGAGGGTCCGCCTCGGGAAACGGAGGACGAGGTCGACGGCGGGACGGTAGAGCCCCTCGAGGAAACGGTTGAGCGGATTGCGCCCCTCCGGCGCGATCTTCCCCCGGATGAAGAGGACCATCAGCGCCGGGACGAGGGTGACGGAGAGGAGCGCCGCGAAGAACATCGCGAAGGTCTTCGTCGAGGCGAGGGGGCGGAAGAGCCGTCCCGTTTCGTCCTGGAGGGCGAAGACCGGGATGAACGAGACGGCGACGACGAAGAGCGAGAAGAAGAGGGGCCGCCCCAGCTTCCGCGCCGCGTAGAGGACCGCCTCGGTCCGCTCGGCGACGCTCTCCGCGCCGCCGCGGCGGGCGATCTCCCGATGCGCGCCCTCGACCATCACGATGGCCGCGTCGACCATCGCCCCGATGGCGATGGCGATGCCGCCGAGGGACATGATGTTCGCGGAGAGCCCCGCCGCATGGAACGGGATGAAGGCGAGGAGGACGGCGAGCGGGAGCATGAGAATCGCGACGAGCGCGCTCCGCAGGTGGCCGAGGAAGAGGAGGCAGACGAGGCTGACGATGAGGGCCTCCTCGACGATCTTGTCCCGGAGCGTCGCCACCGCCTTCCCGATGAGGACGGAACGGTCGTAGACGGCGACGACCTCGACCCCTTCGGGGAGGGAGGGCTTCAGCGCGGCGAGCTTCCGCTTCACCCCGTCGATCGTCGCCGGGGCGTCGGCCCCGTTCCGCATCACGACGATGCCGCCGACGGTCTCCCCCTCGCCGTCGAACTCGGCGATGCCGTTCCGCAGGTCGGGGACGACCTCGACGCGGCCCACCTGGCCGACGACGACGGCCGACGCACCCTTCCCCCTGATCACCGCCTTGTCGAGATCGGCCGCCTCGCGGAGGTATCCCCTCCCCCGGACGAAGTAGGCGGCCCCGGAAACCTCGAGCGTCCGGCCCCCGGCCTCGCCGTTGCTCCGGCGGACCGCGTCGGCGACCTCGGCGACGCCGATGCCGTAGGCGCTCAACTTCGCCGGATCGAGGGTCACCTGCCACGTCTTCACGAAGCCGCCGACCGGGGCGACCTCGGCGACGCCGGGGACCGAGGCGAGGGCGTAGCGGAGCGTCCAGTCCTGCAACGTCCGCAATTCGGCGAGGCTGTGCCGCCCGCTCCGGTCGACGAGGGCGTACTGGTAGATCCAGCCGACGCCGCTCGCGTCGGGGCCGATCTGGGGATCGATCCCCTCCGGCAGCATCCCGCGCACCGAGGCGAGCTGCTCGACGACGCGGGAGCGGGCCCAATAGAGATCGGTCCCCTCCTTGAAGAGGACCGTGACGAAGGCCTTGCCGAACATCGATTGCCCGCGCACCGCCTTGACGCCGGGGGCCGAGACGAAGCGGCTCGAGATCGGGTAGGTCACCTGATCCTCGACGAGGGCGGGACTCCGGCCCGGCCATTCCGCCGTGACGATGACCTGCGTGTCGGAAAGGTCGGGCAGGGCGTCGAGGCTCGTCTCATGGAGCGAGGCGACGCCCCAGACGGCCCCCAGCAGGCAGAGGAAGAAGACCGGGACGCGGTTCCGCCCGCACCAGTCGGCGATCGAGCCGATCACGGCATCCTCCCTTCATTTCCCGCGTTGCCCTCACTGCCCCGGTTCTCGTCCCCCTCGAAGACCCTCAGCGCCCCCTGGATGCGGCTCTCGGAATCGATCAGGAAATTCGCGCTCGTGATCACCCGATCCCCCTCGGCGAGTCCCGAGACGACCTCGACCTCCTCGCCGAACCGGGCTCCGGCGACGACGAAGCGGGGCTCCAGCCGCCCCTCCCCCTTGTCGAGGAAGGCGACCTGCCGCGTCCCCGTCGGCAGCAGCGCCGAGGCGGGGACGACCAGCCTTTCGCCCAGGGCGACCGCGCTCTCGACCGAGGCGATCATCCCGGGGGAGAGGCGGCCGTCGGCATTCGCGAGCCGAAGCCGGGCCGTCCGGCGGCGGCTCCCCTCGGCGAAGCCGGGGGCGAGGTAATCGACCCGCGCCTCGGCTTGGAAATCGGGCAGGGCCTCGACCCGGACCGTGAACGCCGTCCCCGGAGCGACGTAGCGGGCGGCCGCCTCGTCGAACGCGGCCTCGACCCAGACGGTCGAGAGATCGGCGAGGCGGAGGAGCGATTGCCCCGCCTCGAAGCGCATCCCCTCGACGGCGCTTTTCTCCGTCACCCAGCCGGAGACCGGCGAGAGAATGTCGAGCGTCCCCTTGAGTCCCTTCCCCGTGCGGAGGTCGAACTCGGAGACCGTCGCGGCGAAGCGGTCGAGCTCGGCGATCTGCGCCCCGGAGAGGTCCCAGATGCGGAGCCGCGCGCGGAACCGCTCCAGTTCCTGGTCGGCGGCGAAGGCGTTCTGCGTGAACTTCGCCCCGCCGGTCCGGTTCCGCGCCCGCCAGGCGGCGACGTAGGCCTTCTGCGCCTCGATCCAATCCTCGACGAGGACGGTCATCAGGCGCTCCCCCTTCGCGACCGGCTTGCCGACATAATTGGCGGCCAGATTCTCGACGTATCCCCCGCCGCCCTTCACGTTGATGTCGCGGAACCCGGCCTCGTCGTAGGCCAGCGTCGCCGGGGCACGCAGCGGGAAAGCGACCCGCTTCCGCTCGACGGTCCCCGTCCGCACCCCGATGGCGGCGAGCCGCTCCGGCGGGATCGTGAAGGGATCGGCCTTCGTCGTGGCGGCGGAGGCGGAGGAAACGGCCGTCGAGGCCACGGGGATGAGATCCATCCCGCAGATCGGGCAATGCCCCTTCGGATCGTGGGAGCGAACCTCGGGATGCATCGCGCAGGTGTAGTCGGCGACGGGATTTTCGGTGCGTCTTTCCCTGCACCCGGCCAAGGCGAGCGCAAGGCCCGCGCCGATGCCGTAGAGGAAGCGGCGGCGGGAGGGAACGACGGAGAGGGGGGGAAACGGATTCATGGGAGATCGGGTTGATCCGCCGGAACCAAGCCACGATAGAGCCGGGTCCGACGAAAGGACGGAGGGGCGAAGGGCGCAGGACCATGCCGCGCCCGTCTCGTTCAGGACGAACGAGCGATCAGATCAACCACGAGCCGAGGAGGGAACGGGCCGCCGTTCCGTCCGAAGCCGCGAAGGCGGCAGAACGGAAACGGGGCGAGGAGGCCAGGGCCGCGACTTCGGCCCCGCCCGTGCGGGAATCGTCCGTCGTGAAGACGACGAGGAAGGAAAGCGGGGAAACGGAGAAGTCCGCCTTCACGCCGCCCTGGGTGAGGGGCGGCAGTGCCTGCGGAAGGGAGGCCTGGGAATCCTCGGCAGAGGAAACTGTGCAGCAGCAAGAGGGCGAAGTCCCCTCTTCCATCGCGCAGGCATCGGCCTTGGCCGTAGCCATAGCTGTAACGACCGGCATGCCTTCACCGCAGAGAGAGACGGCGGCGAGGCACGACGAAGGGAGAGAAAGGATGAAGAGGGCGGCGAGAAGTGCCGCACCAAAGAAGACCGTCCCGAAGCGCGCCCGAAGGCGGCGAAGAACGGTGGAGGCCTTCATGGGGATAAATCGTATCCCGGCTGCGGCCAAAAAGCAATCCTACCAAATGTCCGTCGATAAATACCAATTCCCCTCGATCCGTTTATACTGTCGTTTCCACCCTTCGGAGGGCAGCCGTTTGCGAAAATGAACATAGAGGCGCTCAACCATGTCGGCAGGTTCCCGGCTCAGATAGGAAACCTCCACGTGTTTGGTATCTCCAGCCCATCCCGTCGCCCATAAAAGGATGAAGACATCGGGGTTTTCCCCTTCTCCACGCGAGACGCCCACGCCATCGACTTTTTTGAGGAGAGCCAAATAGAGATCGTAACGCTCAACCGGAAAAGAGCTCCCGGACTGAGGACCAAGATAAAGCGGATCAACCGTTTGCACCCCCCAGCCAGCCGCCCGAACCAGATGGGTATCGGCCTGCAACATTCCGCGCAGTTGTTCGAACTCCGCCCGATGCTGGGCGAAATTCCGAATCAACGATTCTTCCTTGGGGGGAATGGAGACAAAATAAAGATACGCCATCAGCGCCACGGGGACGCCGATGATCACTCCGGCCATCCAGGCCAACACGATCCAGAATCGCCTCACGTTCCTCGATTCATATTGAAATGGAGAGGGGCGATTCTCAAAAAAAAGGACCTGCCTAACCGCTGCCGAGGCCCTGGCCGGTGCCGGAGTCTTCCTTCGGGGCCATGTTGATGGCGTCGGTGGGGACGAAGCCGGTCTCGCCGCTGACGAGCTGGACCTTGTAGTAATCGCCGCTGCTGCCGATGATGCGGAGGCGGGTGCCGAGGCCGAGGTGGCGGTCGGGAACGTCCTGGGCGGGACCGCTCTTGTTGAAGTCGGCCCCTTCCTTCGAGACGATCCAGTTGAACTCCGCGTTCCCGCCCGCGACCGTCGCGCAGCCCCCGAGGAGGAGGACGAGCGCGACGGAGAGCGAGGCGAGGAGGCGCATGGGATCAGCCGTGGCAGCCGCCGCTTAGACGGCGACGGAGAGGTATTCCCGGGGATCGGTGATCCGGCCCGTGAGGGCCGAGGCCGCGACGGTGTAGGGGGAGGCGAGGAAGACCTGCGAATCCTTGTGGCCCATCCGTCCGGGGAAGTTCCGGTTCGTGGCCGAGATGCACTTCAGCGGCTTGTTCATCCGGCCGAAGGTGTCGACGGGGCCGCCGAGGCAGGCCGCGCACGAGGCGTTCTCGGTCATCTGGACGCCCGCGTCCTCCATGATCGTCCAGACGCTCTTGCCGTCCCAGATCGTCGTCTTCAGCTCGTCGACGACGTTGGGGGTGGCCGGAACGCCGAAGGTGTCGATCTTCACCTGGTGGCCCTGGATGATCTCGGCGAAGGCGAGGAAGTCCGAGGTCTTGCCGCCGGTGCAGGAGCCGACGTAGGCGCGGTCGAGGACGATGTTGCCGAGTTCCTTCGCCAGGGCGCGGTTGCCCGGGTTCGGGTGCATGGCGACGGTCGGCTCGAGCGCGGAGAGGTCGACCTTCGCGTCGTAGGCGAACTTCTGGTCGCGGTCGATCTCGACGGGCTCGTACTTGGAACGGGTGCCGTTGGCGGCGATCCGCTCGTTGACGTAGTCGAAGGTCTTCTGGTCGGCGGGGAAGATGCCGTTCTTGGCACCGGCCTCGATGGCCATGTTGGCGATCGTCATCCGGTCGTCCATGGAGAGGGAGCCGACGCCCGGCCCCTCGTACTGCATGGCGCGGTAGGTGGCGCCGTCGAAGCCGATCATGCCGATGACGTGGAGGATGACGTCCTTGGCCATGACGCCGGGGGCCATCTCACCCTCGAGGTAGAAGCGCATCGTCTCGGGGACCTTCACCAGGAGCTTGCCGGTGCCCATGACGAAGCCCGCGTCGGTGTTGCCGATGCCGGTCGCGAACATGTTGAACGCGCCGCCCATGCAGGTGTGGCTGTCGGTGCCGAAGAGGATCTCGCCCGGGCGGACGTGGCCCCGCTCCGCCATCGCGGTGTGGCAGACACCGGCGAAATTCTTCCCGTACTGCTTCTTGAACTGGCCCTGGGCCGCGTCGAAGTGCCAGGCCCCCTCGGGATCGTCGATGACGTCGTAGAAGTAGGGGAGGCCCTGGGCGCGGGAGAAGTCGCGGAGGATGTCGACGTTGCGGTTCGACATCGAGTCGGCCGTGAAGATGTAGTGGTCGGGGATGATGACGATGCGGTCCTTCGCCCAGACCTTCGCGTCCTGGCCGAACTCGCGCTTGAAGACGCCGATGGTCCCCGGCCCGCAGACGTCGTGCGTGAGGAGGACGTCGGCGTTCACCCAGATGTTGTCGCCGGGGGCGGCGTGCGTGCGGCCCGAGGCGCGGGCGAGGATTTTCTCCGTAAGAGTCATAGAGTCGATCAAGGTAACCCCGGAAGGGGTTTGTTACAATCCTATTTCACCCGCCGTACGCTTCACGTACGGGAGCCTTTCAGAGATGAAAGGGGGGATGAAAGCGGGGAAAAGAAGGGAAACAGGCGGGGATCGCCCCGCCTTTCCCCTATTCCCGCGCCCGGCCTCGGACGGCGGGCGTCGCCTTCAGGGCCTTGCCCTTCGCCTTCTGCTCGAGGGCGGCGCGGGCCTTGGCGGCGGCGAGGAACTTCTTCTCCCCGGCCCGGCCCAGGTCGGCGCTGTTCAGCGCCTTGAGGGCCTTCGGGACGTCGGAGGGGCGGAGGACGAGGAGCCCCTGCTTGGAGTTCGACGGGGTGGCGCAGTAGGCGTAGTCGATGTTGATCTTCGCCTCGGCGAGGAGGTTCGCGATGGTGGAGAGGCTCCCCAGGCGGTTGGCCCCCTCCAGGAGGATCACCTCGTTCTCGATGACGAGGGTGCCGTGCGACTCGAGCGCCAGGAGGGCGGTCTTCGGCTTGTCGACGACGACGCGGAGGACCATGTGGTCGACCGTGTCGGAGGTCGTCAGCGCGAGGATGTTGACCCCGGCGTGGGCGATCACGTCGGCGGCGGCGCCGATCGAGCCCGGCTTGTTCGTGAGGAACAAGGCGAGCTGGGTGCCGACCTGGATCGAGGGGTAGAGGCTGGCCGCCATAATCCCTTAGACTTTCGCCGGCTCGACCGGGTCGGCGGGCTTCGCCGGGGCGAGCGCCGCGACGGGGGGATGGGGGACGACCTTCCAGAACAGGGTCCGGAAGCGTTCCCAGTCGGCCAGGATCTCCTTCGCCCGGGCGCTCCCCGTGGCGTCGAGGTGCTGCTTGATGATCGCCTTCAGCGTCAGGGGATTGCCCTGCGCGTCGGTGCGGATCACCTCGTCCTCGGTGCCGAGGCGGTCGATCCCGACCATCGCCGGATTGTAGAGCTTGTCGAAGTTCCCCTCGAGGTCGAGGACGTAGGCGAGGCCGCCCGACATGCCCGCGCCGAAGTTCTTCCCCGTGCCGCCGAGGACGACGACGAGGCCGTTGGTCATGTACTCGCAGCCGTGGTCGCCGACCCCTTCGACGACGGAGAGGGCGCCGCTGTTGCGGACGGCGAACCGTTCCCCCGCCTTGCCGCGGGCGAAGAGCGTGCCGCCCGTCGCGCCGTAGAGGTTGGTGTTCCCGAGGATCGAGTTGTCGTGCGCGGCGAAGGTCGCCGAGGCCGAGGGGACGATGACGATCTCGCCGCCCGACATGCCCTTGCCGACGTAGTCGTTCGCCTCGCCGGTGAGGTGGATGCGGACGCCCTTCACGAGGAAGGCGCCGAGGCTCTGGCCCGCGCTGCCGGTGAGGGCGATCTGGATCGTGTTCTCGGGCAGGGACTCGTCCCCGGCGCGATAGGCGACCTCGCCGGAGAGCTGGGTGCCGACGCTCCGGTTGACGTTCTTCACCTTGTACTTGAGGGAGACGGGACGCCGGGTCTGGAGGGCGCTCTTGGCGTCCTGCAGGATCTCGTCGTCGAGGGTCCGCTCCTCGAGCTTCGTGTTCGCGTTCCACGTCCGGTACCGGGGGACGGTCTCGTCGATGGGGGGGACGGCGAGCATCGGCTTCAGGTCGAGGGTGTTCGCCTTCGGATGGCCGGGGATCTCCTTCTGCTCGAGGAGCTCGGCGCGGCCGATCATCTCGTTCATCGTCCGCATGCCGAGGGAGGCCATGATCTCGCGGACCTCCTGGGCGACGCCGTTGAAGAACGTGATGATGTTGTCGGGGGTCCCCTTGAACTTGGCCCGGAGGCGCTCGTCCTGGGTGGCGACGCCGACGGGGCAGGTGTTCAGGTGGCACTTGCGGACGTAGACGCAGCCCGCCGCGATGAGGGCGATGGTGCCGAAGTTGTACTCCT
The DNA here is from genome assembly GCF_900105685.1 of Verrucomicrobium sp. GAS474. NCBI lineage: Bacteria > Pseudomonadati > Verrucomicrobiota > Verrucomicrobiia > Verrucomicrobiales > Verrucomicrobiaceae > Verrucomicrobium > Verrucomicrobium sp. GAS474. The sequence continues at coordinate 1,776,347 of NZ_LT629781.1, read as the reverse complement.
CCGCGCCGAGGAGCGCCGCGACGGCGATGTCGAAGCCGGTCCGCATGCCGCCGTCGGTCCGCAGGGTGACGCGGTTCCGGAGGCTGTTCAGCAGGAGGACCTGCTGGGCCTCGGCGACGCCGAGTTCCCACGGGCCGCCCGCGTGCTTCACGGAGGAAAGCGGCGAGGCGCCGGTGCCGCCGTCGTGGCCGCTGATGAGGATGATGTCGGCATGAGCCTTCGCGACGCCCGCCGCGATGGTGCCGACGCCGGCCTCGGAGACGAGCTTCACGCAGATCTTGGCGCGCGGGTTGACCTGCTTCAGGTCGTAGATCAGCTGGGCCAGATCCTCGATGCTGTAGATGTCGTGGTGCGGCGGGGGCGAGATGAGCATCACGCCGGGCGTGCTGTGCCGGAGCTTCGCGATGAGGGCGGAGACCTTGTGGCCGGGCAGCTGGCCGCCCTCGCCGGGCTTCGAGCCCTGCGCCATCTTGATCTCGATCTCCTCGGCGCTGGCCAGGTATTCGGCGGTGAGGCCGAAGCGCCCGGAGGCGACCTGCTTGATGGCGCTGTTCTTCGAGTCGCCGTTCTCCATGGTGCCGAAGCGGATCTTGTCCTCGCCGCCTTCGCCGGAGTTCGACTTGCCGCCGATCCGGTTCATCGCGATCGCGAGGGCCTCGTGGGCCTCGGGCGAGAGCGCGCCGAGGGACATGCCCGCGGTGGTGAAACGCTTGCGAATCTCCTCCAGGGGCTCGACCTCGTCGATCGGGATCGGGGTGCCGGGCTTGATGCGGAGGCAATGCCGGAGGTCGACGGGCTGGCCCGCCATGACGGCATCGACGTACTTCTGGTAGTCTTCCTGCTTCCCGGCCTTGTCCATTCCCTTGATGCCGACGTAGGCATGGAGGCTCTGGAGGAGGGCGGGGGTGACGACATGGACTTCGCCGTCCCGCCGGTAGCGGTAGATGCCGGCGTCGACGAGCTTCGCTTCCGCGGAGCCGAAGGCGTGGATGTGGCGGCTGAGGGTCTCCTCGGCGATCTCCTTCAGGCCGAGGCCCGAGACGCGCGAGATGACTCCGGCGAAGTGTTCCTTCGCCACGTCCTCGTGGATGCCGATGGCCTGGAAGACCTGGGCACCGTGGTAGCTCTGGAGGGTCGAGATGCCCATCTTCGACATGATCTTGAGGAGGCCCTTCTCGATTGCGGAACGGTAGTTCTTCCAGACGACTGCGGGGTCGGCGACCTTGAGGGAGCCCTTCTCGATCAGATCGCGGTAGGTGGCGATGGCGAGGTAGGGATTGACCGCCGACGCGCCGAAGCCGATGAGGCAGGCGAACTGGTGGACGTCCCGCACTTCGCCGCCCTCGACGAGGATCGAGGCGAGGCTCCGCTTGCCACGCCGGATCAGCTCATGATGGACGGCAGAGACGGCGAGGAGGAGGGGAAGCCCGGCCATCTCGGCCGAGACGCCCCGGTCGCTGAGGATGACAAGGGTGACGCCCGCGTCGACGGCGTTCTCGACCTCGCGGCGGAGGTCGGTGAGCCGCTTCGCCAGCGCGCCCTCGCCGCCGACGGCGGGGAAGAGGACGGAGAAGGTCTGCGACTTCAGGCTCGCCTCGGGGCGGGACCGGATCTCGTCGAGCTCGGCGTTGGACAGGATGGGGCTCTTCAGCAGGAGGACGTCGGCATGGCTCGGCCCCTCGGCGAGGAGGTTCGATTCCCGTCCGACGGGCATCTCGACCGACATGACGAGCTTCTCCCGGATCGGGTCGATCGGGGGGTTCGTGACCTGGGCGAAGAGCTGCTTGAAGTACTCGTAGAGGAGCTTCGACTTGAGCGAGAGGACGGCCAGGGGCGCGTCGTCTCCCATGGAGCCGATCGCCTCCTCGCCCGTCTCGGCCATCGCCTTGAGGATGACCTCGACCTCTTCCTCGTTGTAGCCGAACGAGAGCTGCTGGGGCAGGAGCGCCCCGTCGGCCGCCGTGCCGGCGGCGAGGGAGGCCGCGGCCTTCAGTTCCTTCAGGTTCTGCGCGAGCCATTCCCCGTAGGGCTGGCGGGCGGCGTAGAAGTCCTTGATCTCGTCGTTCCGCCAGAACTTCTTCCCGACGGTGTCGACGGCGAGGATCTCGCCCGGGGCGAGGCGGCCCTTCTCGACCACGACCTTGTCGTCGATGGTCGCGAGGCCGACCTCGGAGCCGAGGACGACGAGGCCGTCGGAGGTGACGGTGTAGCGCGAGGGCCGGAGGCCGTTCCGGTCGAGGCAGGCGGCGATGGTCCGGCCGTCGCTGACGACGAGGGCGGCGGGGCCGTCCCACGGCTCCATCATGCAGGAGTGGTAGCGGTAGAAGGCCTGCCGCTCCGGGGTGATCTTCGTGTCGGCCTGCCACGCGGCGGGGACGAGCATCATGAGGCTGTGCAGGAGGTCGCGGCCCGACATCGTCAGCAGCTCGAGGACGTTGTCGAGGCTCGTCGAGTCGCTGCCGCCGGGCTGGATCACGGGGCGGAGGAACTCGATCTCGTCGCCCCACACGGAGGCGGCGAGCTGGGCTTCCCGGGACCGCATCCAGACGCGGTTCCCCTGCACCGTGTTGATCTCGCCGTTGTGCGCCATGAGGCGGACGGGCTGGGCGAGGGGCCAGGTGGGGAAGGTGTTCGTGCTGTAGCGCTGGTGGTAGATCGCGAGGGAGGTCTTGTACTTCGGGTTCCGCAGGTCGAGGTAGAACTTGTCGAGCTGGGGGGAGACGAGGAGGCCCTTGTAGATGATCGTCCGGCTGGAGAACGAGGCGACGTAGAAGCTCTCGATCCCGGCGCGGCTGATCCGGTACTCGATCTCGGAGCGGGCGAGGTAGAGGACCTGCTCGTATTCCTCGGCGCCGATGATCTCGTCCTCGGGCTTGCCGATGAGGACCTGTTCCATCTCGGGGCAGGTCTGGAGGGCCTTGTCCCCGAGGATGTCCATCTTCACCGGCACCTTGCGCCAGCCGAAGACGAAGAGCTTCCGCTTGGAAAGGGTCTCCTCGACGACCTTCCGGCAGAAGGCCTGCTCGTAGGCGTTGTCCTTCGGGAGGAAGAGGAAGCCGACGGCCAGATCGCTGTCGGAGAAGAGCTTGTGACCGAGCTTCTCGACCTCGGGCCGGAAGATCTCGTAGGGGATCTGGGTCAGGACGCCCGCGCCGTCGCCGGTCTTCGCGTCGGCGTCCATCGCGCCGCGATGGGAGAGGGCCGAGACGCACCCGATGGCGGTCTTGAGGATCTTTTCCGAGCGTTCCCCACTGATACTCGCGACGAAACCGACGCCGCAGGCGTCGTGTTCAAAAGCCGGATCGTAGAGCCCCTTTCCGTTGAAAGAGCCCATCTGGGTGAGGATCGAGTGATTCAGAGACATGGCGGTGAGAAGATATGAAAGACTTTGTCTTAGGGATCAAGGGTATTTCCAACGAATAGGACCGATTTTTACTTTTTTTGCGTACTTTTTCCGTACTCCTCATAATTTTCGTAAAACCCTCCCCTTGGCTTTCTGGAGAAACATTGAAAAGCGAACCGGAAACGGCTATCAAGCAAGTTGGATGCCGACCCCCGCCCCAGTGCTCGAAATCGGACCCGTTTCGGGCTATCTTACCGGCTATCGTGACACGCCCTCCTCGATCCGCCGCCAGGATTCCTTTCCTCCGGGAACGACTTCTGCTTTCCTATTTCACGGCAGCATGGATGCGCCTCGCCTGACGAGTCCCTAGTCGAACAACCGCCGACCCCCAACGCCATGCCCCACTCCACCCTCTCGCGCTTCGCCATCGTCGTCCTCGCCTCCGGCCTCCTCCTCATGGGCGGCTGCATGGCCGTCGACGAGACCAGCCTCTACGCCGACGAACCCCTCGGCAGTGATTACCTTCCCGTCGTCACCCGTTCCATCCAGCTCTGGCCCGGGAAGATCCTCGTCCTCCCCGTGAGCGGCGCGGTCGAGGACCAGGCCCGCTCCCTCTTCGAGAGCCAGTTCGTCCCCGCGCTGAAGGACAAGATGCGGTGGATCATGATCCCCTATCCCGGCGTCGCCTCGACCCGGGTCGACCTCCCCATCACCGAGGCCCAGGCCCTGGCGAAGGCGAAGGAGACGGGGGCCGACGCCATCCTCTTCGTGAAGCTGAGCCAGGAACAGATCTATCCCCCCCTGCGGATCGTCGTCGACGTCTTCATGCAGGACGTCGAGACCCAAAAAACCGTCCTCACGATGCATGCCGACTATGACGCGAACAACCTCGCCGTCGTCGAGTCGGCCCGCCGCTACGCGAAGAAATACCTGCCGAAGAGCAACTCCCCCGAGCGGAGCAAGGCGATCCTCCACGACCTCCGCAGCTACCTCACCTTCTCCGGCTACTACACCGGAAAGCTGATCTCCGACTCCTTCCTCGTCCCCGCGAAGCAGGCCCAGCGCGCCCAGGCCGCCGACCCCAATTACGGCACCCCCTTCGCCACGCCCCCCGAATCGCTGAGCGGAAGCACGACGAGCGCGACGGTCAGCACCAGCGCGACGACCACCACCACGACCACCGTCGCTCCCGCCCCTCCCGCCCCTCCCGCGCCGAGCCCGGCGCCGAACACCGCCGCGCCCCAGCCCGATTACAGCTCGGCCCCGCAGAACAGCGCGCGGCCCGGGCCGTCGCGGTAGGGAGGAAAAGGAGCGCGGGGAGAGGGAGGCGGCCCTCCCTCCCCGGCACCCCGCCCCCCTTCACCGGGATTGCGGCCCCCCCGGGACTGTGCCAACTTCCAGCACCCCATGGCCTCTCCCTTCAAAACGTTCCTCGGCGGCTGCGCCGGGGTACTGCTCTGCCTTCTCCTCGCCGTCAGCCTCGTCCTGAACCTCGGGCTCATCGCCGCCTTCTCGATGAAGAAGGACGCGAAGACCGGCCTCAGCGAGGAGAGCTACCTCCCGGCGAAGGGGACGACGACGGCGAAGCTCGTCCTGATCGACCTCGTCGGCGAGATCGGCGGGAGCCTCCCCGGGGTCTTCGGCGACTCGATGGTCGACGACATCCGCCTCCAGCTCCGCCAGGCCGCCGAGGACGCCAACGTGAAGGGCGTCATTCTCCGCATCGATTCCCCCGGCGGCGAGGTCACCGCCAGCGACGAGATCTACCACTACGTCGCCGACTTCCGCGCGAAGTCGGGCAAGCCGGTCGTCGTCTACATGGAATCGATGGCCGCCTCGGGCGGGTATTACAGCGCGATGGGCGGCTCGTGGATCATCGCCCATCCCCTCACCGTCACCGGGAGCATCGGCGTCATCCTCGAGACCTACAACGTGAAGGACCTCGCCGGGAAGGTCGGCGTGAAGGCCCTCGTGATCAAGTCGGGGAAGATGAAGGACATGCTCAACCCCTTCCGCGATCCCGCCCCGGAGGAGCTCGCCCTCGTCCAGAGCCTCGTCAACGAGACCTACGACCGCTTCGTCACCGTCGTCGCCACGGAGCGGAAGCTCGACGTCGAGAGCCTGCGCAACGGCATCGCCGACGGCCGCATCTATTCCGGCAAGCAGGCGAAGGCCCTCGGCCTGGTCGACGACCTCGGCTACTTCGAGGACGCCGTGGCGAAGGGCCGCGAGCTCGCGAAGCTGGGCGACGCCGAGGTCGTTCGCTACAGCCCCCCCTTCGACACCGCCCGCTTCCTCCACTCCCTCGGCGTGACGACCCGCATGCCCGCGCTCCGGCTGGAGATCCCCGGCTTCAACGCCTCGGCGGCCGGCTCCCCGGCGTTCCACCTCCAGAGCGGACGCCTCTACTACCTCCCCGCCTCGGTCGCCGGGTTTTAGAGCCAGGCTCTAACTTTCCATGCTCGCCTTCCTGGAGCAGCATCCCCGGTTCATCCCGGGGCTCCTCTTCGCCGCTTCCCTCGCCGCGCAGGCCGCCCTCGTCTTCCTGCTGCAGGGCCGGGGCTTCCGCTTCCCCCTCCTCGGCAAGGCCCCGGCGATCGCCGTCCCGCCGGAGAAAAGCATCGCCCTCGTCGGCGCGATCGTCGTCACCGCCCTCACCCTCGGCGGGTTCTGGTTCGACCTCGTCGCCCTCGTCGGCGTCGTCCTCGTCCTCGCCTCGGAGGGGGTCCCCCCGCCGCGCCACTTCGGCTTCGGGCCGGGCGCGCCGGTCCCGCCCCTCCGTGCCCTCGGCTTCGGCCTCGTCATCGCCCTCGCCGTCTTCCTCCCGCTCCAGGCCTTCGCCACCGGGATCGAGGCGGTCTTCCGCCACTTCGGCCTCCCGACCCCGCCCGAGCCCGCCGTCGCCCTCTTCCTCAAGGCCCGCCACTTCGGAGCCCTCGCCCAGCTTCTCTTCGCCGCCCTCCTCCTCGCCCCCCTCTGCGAGGAGGCCTTCTTCCGCGGCTTCCTCCATCCCGTCCTGAAGGCCGCCTTCCCCGTCCGGCCCGGCATCGCCCTCGCCGCCACCGCCGCCGCCTTCGCCGGGATCCACTGCCATTGGGCCACCCTCCTCCCGCTCTTCGGCTTCGGCCTCGTCCAAGGGATCGTCTACGAGACGTCGGGCTCCCTCCTCCTTTGCCTCTCCGTCCATTTCTGGTTCAATACGATCAGCGCCGCCGCCCTCCTCGCCGAGATCGGCAAGGCGACTCCCTAATCGCCAGCCATGAACGAAGACCGCTTCATCGCCGCCCTGACCCGGAAGTGGAAAGCCTCGGCCTCGATGCCCGTCGGCCCCGGCGACGACTGCGCCGTCGTCGTCCCGCAAAAGGGAGGCCCCGCCCTCTTCTTCAAGACCGACGCCGTCGTCGAGGGGCTCCACTTCACCGCGCGGACGCCCGGCCCCCTCGTCGGGCGGAAGGCGCTGGCCCGGAACCTGAGCGACGCCGCCGCGATGGGGGGAACGCCGACCCACGCCCTCGTCACCCTCGCGTTGCCGCCCGGATTCTCCCCCGCCCGCATCGCCGCGATCTATCGCGGAATCGAGGCCCTGGCGCACCGCCACGGCGTCGCCCTCGCCGGAGGGGAGACGACCCGTTCGCCCAAGCTCCTCCTCTCCGTCACCCTCCTCGGCACCTTTCCCTCCAGGCCGCTCCTCCGTTCCGGCGGCCGGGCCGGGGACGACCTCTGGGTCACCGGCACCCTCGGGGCCTCCCTGCGCGGCGGAAACCGGGCCAAGCACCTCGCCTTCGAGCCCCGCCTCGCCGAGGGCGCGTGGCTCGCGAAGCACGGCCTCGCCACCGCCGCGATGGATCTCAGCGACGGCCTCGCCGCCGACCTCCCCCGGCTGGCCAAGGCGAGCCGCTGCGGCTTCCGCCTCGACCGGACGGCGATCCCGCGCACGCCCCGGGCGACCCTTCGCGCCGCGCTGACCGACGGGGAAGACTACGAACTCCTCTTCGCCGCCCCCGCCGCCTCCCGCGTCCGGCTCGAACGGGCGTGGAAGAAATCCTTCCCCTCCCTCCGCCTCACCCGGATCGGCGCGTTGACGAAACCGGGCGCGGGGGAAAAGCCCGCCTCCCTCGGACGCGGCTACGACCACCTGGAAAAATGAGATGAGCGCGACCGATCTCTTCCCCGCCCTCGTCGAGACCGCCGGGGAGACCCACGCCCTCGCCGCCGCCCTCGCCGCCACCCTCCGGGGCGGCGAGATCATCGCCCTCCACGGCCCCCTCGGCGCGGGGAAGACCGAGTTCACCCGCGGCCTCGCCCGCGCCCTCGGCTACCGGGGCGACGTGACGAGCCCGACCTTCTCCCTCGTCCACGAGTATCCCGGAGCCCGCCTCCCCCTCTGCCACCTCGACCTCTACCGCGTCGAGACCGTCGAGGAGGCCCGCCGCTTCGGCGTCGAGGACTACCTCGACTACGACGAGGGCCGGGGCGTCGCCGTCGTCGAATGGCCGGAGAGGATCGCCCCGCTCCTCCCCGCCTCCACCCTCCACCTCACGATCGAGCCGCTCCCCGACGGCCGCCGCCGCTTCGCCGTCGGAGCCTCCTCGACGAAAGAGTTTTGACCCCCCCGCGCCGAAGCCCCATCCTTCCCTCCCCCTCCGTCGCATGATCCTCGCCATCGACACCTCCTCCTCCCACGGCTCCGCCGCCCTCGGCGACGCCGCCGGGAACGTCCTCCAGGTCGAGACCTTCTCCGGCCAGGGCGGGCGCGAGCGCCACTCGACGACCCTCTTCCCCGCCCTCGCGAAATTCAACCTCCGCGACCGCCCCCTCACGAAGATCATCGTCGGTCTCGGGCCCGGCTCCTTCTCCGGCATCCGCGTCGCCCTCGCCGCCGCGCAGGGACTCGCGCTGCCGCATCGGACGCCGATCGTCGGCGCGCGGAGCAGCGATTCGATCGCCCGCCAGCTCCCCCACGTCACCCGCCTCGGTGTCTTCGCCGACGCCCGCCGGGGGGAATACTATTGCACCCTCTACGCCCTCGGCACGCTGGAGCGGGAATCGTTCCTCCTCCCGCGCGACGGCGTCGAGGAAATGGCCTCGAAGGTCACCCTCGCCGTCAGCGCCGATCCCCTCCCGATGATCCCGGAGGCCCTCCCGCCCCGCGCCGCCGACTTCCTTCACCTGCCCCACTTCGACCTCCTCGTCCCCCCCGCCGGGGAAACGCTGGAGCCGATCTACCTCCGGGAGCCCGTGGCATGAAGACCAAGAGCAGAAAACTGGCTGCCCCCCCGCTCCGCACCTGGCTGGAGATCGACGGGGCCGCCCTCCGACACAACCTCGCCTTCCTCCGCGCGACGGTGAAGCGGCACGCGGGCAAGGCCCCCGCCCCCCGGCTCATCGCGATGGTGAAATCGCACGCCTACGGCCACGGCATGCCGATCGTCCCCGAGATCCTCCGCCGCCTCCCCGACGCCGTCATCGGCCTCGCCGACCTCGACGAGCTCCGTGCCTATCGCGCCTCGGGCAAAGAAAGAGACCCGGCGCCCGTCTTCCTCTCCAGCCCCGTCCTGCCGCAGGAATTGGAGGAAGTCCTCTCGCTCCGGGGCTGGCCCGTCCTCTCGACCCACGCCGAGGCGGCGACCCTCGCCAAGGCCGCGCAAAAACTGGGGCCCGACGCCGTCGCCGAGGCCCACTTCAAGGTCGATACCGGGATGGGCCGCCTCGGCCTCCCGCCCGCCGAGGCGGCGAAGGAACTGAGCCGGATCCTCGCCCACCTCCCCCGCGTCCGCATCGTCGGCATCATGACCCACTTCGCCAGCGCCGACAGCGACAACGCGAAGACGCGCAGGCAGCTCGCCCTCTTCGGAAAATTCCGCGCCCTCTTCCCCCGATTGCCGTGGCATGCGGCGAACAGCGCCGGCCTCCTCCACCATCCCCGCGCCGTCGCCGGGGCCGCGTGGGTCCGCCCGGGCCTCGCCCTCTACGGCCTCCCGCCCCGCCCCGCCGACGCGAAACACCTCCGGCCCATCCTGAGCTGGAAAGCCCGCGTCACCTTCGTCCGCAAGGCGGCGGCGGGGACGACCGTCAGCTACGGCGCGACCTACACGCTGCCGCAGGCCCAGACCCTCGCCACCGTCTCCGTCGGCTACGGCGACACCTACCCCCGCCATCTCTCCAACAACGCCGACGTCCTCATCGGCGGCGTCCGCTGCCCGATCCGGGGCCGGGTGACGATGGACCAGATCGTCGTCGACGCCAGCCGCGTCCCCGCGAGGAAACTCCACGCCGGAGCCGAAGCCGTGCTCTTGGGCAGGCAGGGAAAGCAGGAGATCACCGCCGACGAATTGGCGAAGCGGGCCGATACGATTTCATACGAGATCGTGACGGGAACGTCGTTGAAGTTGCCGCGCGTGTATCGGAATTTCTAAACCGTACAGCCGCTTCGGTTCCCCCACCACTGGGACGCGTGATTCCTCCCAAGCGCACCTCTCCCAATAGGAGTCTAGGCGTATTGGTACCGTCTACCCCTTCAGTACGTACCCTCGAGCGTACCGGAACCATCCGATTTTAATCCAGTGAGGAGACGAGGCGCCGCCAAAGCGCGTCCGCCTAGCTAAGGCCCTCAGAACAGGACTGCCTGCGCGATAGCGCAATACCTCGTAAAGGGGAAACTAACTTGCAGGGTCGGGAGACAAGTTCCAGGAGGGGCGAAGCCCCTCTTGGGCTATAAAGCGGATCGCCTCCAGCTGTACAGGGTCGACCGCGCCAGCCCCGAAGGGCACTCCCCAATCCGCGATCCCTTTCCTAAAACCGAATGCCCACTCACCAGGATCGCCTGCTGCGACAGGTCAGCGGGGAAGGTCGGCACGAACCGGGATCGCCTGCTGCGGCACATCCGCAGGAGAGGTCGGCACGATGGCCGGGATCGGCACCGGCAACCGCGAGGGCCGCTCGCCCACCGTGAACTTGTAGGTCAGGAGCTTCCCTTTCCGGTTCACCACCACGGCGAGGTCGTCGCCGACTTCGGAGTAGAACGAGGCGTCGATGACGTCGGAGGCCTTGGCGATCTCACGCGGCCCGATGCGGACGACGGTGTCGCCGGGCTGGAGGCCGCTGGTCGAGGCCGGGGTCGATTCAAAGAGCTGGGTGATCTTCACGTCGTTCGAGTCCGACCGGGGATCGACGCCGACGCCGATCCAGCCGTACTCGACCCGCCCGTGGACGGCGATGTCGGTGACGATCTTCTGGATCGCCGAGGCGGGGAGCGCGTAGGCGAACTTCCGCTCGTCGGCCGCCATGATCAGCATCCCGACGACCCCGCCGCGCCCGTCGAGGACCGGGCCGCCGATCTGGCCGGGGCTGATCGGGAGGCTGGTGCGGAGGTGGGTGCAGGAGAAGAAGCGGCCGAGGTATTGGGTGTCGAACCCGGTCACCATCCCGAAGCTCGGCGCCGAGGGAAGGTTGAGCGGGAAGCCGATGGCGACGATCGGGGTGGCGGTGTGGACATCCTCTTCCTTGCCGAAGGTGAGGAACGGGGTGATCCCGTCGAAGACCTGGAGGACGGCGACGCCGCTGCGCGGATCGAGGCCGAGGATCTTCGCGGGCAGCCGCAGCCCGCCGACCTCGACGGAGACCGCCGGGCTGAAGCCGATGATCGAGGCGGCGGTGACGAGGGTCCCCTTGTTGTCGATGAAGAAGCCGGAGCCGATGGTTTCGAAGCTGTCGGTCGTCCCCGGCAGGGGGGCCTGGGCGGCGTGAACCCGGACGACCGAGGCCTTGCCGTTTTCAAAGACCTTGTTGACCTGGGTGCCGATGGCGTCGAAGGCGCTCTCCGCGCGGGCGGGGAGGGTGCCGAGGCCGAGGGAGGCCGAGGCCAGTACGAGAAGGGAGAAGGCCGAGCCGAAGCTCAGGCTGAGGAAGCGCGTATCCCGGACCATTCTAGAACGCCACGACCGAATCATAGGTCGAAGGGGCCTTGGGCAGGATATACTGGGCATTCGCCGGGGTCGGATTCAGGTCGCCGCCGACCGTGCTGCGGTCGATCTGCTGGTCGAGGGTGAGCGAGGCGGCGACCATCGAGGGCTGGGCGTCGTTCATCGCGTAGTCGACCCGGCCGCCGGGGGTGGCGAGGGCGAGAGTGGGGGAGACGGCCGAGGCGGCTTCGGACTTCAGCGTCAGCATCGGGGCGCCCGCGTTCTCGCCGAGCGAGGCCTGGTTGAGGCCGACGACGACGGCGGCGGCGAGGAGGGCGGCGGCACCGGCATAACGGAGACCGGACTGGAGGGCGAGGTGCTCCTCGATCCAGTTCGAGACGCGGGCGACGAGGGCCTCCCGGACGGAGACGCGGCGCATGGCCGAGGCCCGGAGGCGGCGGTGGAGATCGGGAAGGACGGAAGGGGTCTCAGAGAACATCGCCTGGCGGGAACGGAGCAGGGCGGCGATCTGGGGATCGAGGGCGGAATCAGCGGTATCTTTGCGGAAAAGCATGGGGAACCTCGAGGGGATGTTACTGTTTATAATCTTTGAGAAACTTTTGCAACTGCTTATGGGCGTAAAACAAGCGGGAGCGGACGGTCCCTTCGGTGCATTTCATGATCGCCGCGATTTCCGCGTGACTCATGCCTTGAACGTCGAAGAGGGATACAACCATTCTGTGTTCTTCTGACAACCGGGAGAGCGATTCGTTCAATTTATTTTGCAGCTCCTGATTCTCGATCTGACGGGTCACATCAGCCGAAATATTATTATCAATGAAATTATTACCCTCGTAAAACTCTTCTTCCTCTTCCTGGGAGGGGGAAAAGAAGGGGCGGCGTTTCCGCTTCCGGATCTGGTTCAGCGCGGTGTTCTTCGCGATCCGGTAGAGCCAAGTGGAGAATTGGGCCTCCTCGCGGAACGAGGCGAGGTTCTGGTAGGCCTTCGTGAAGGTCTCGATCAGCGCATCGTTCGTATCCTCGTGGTGGAGGAGGATATTATAGAGCGTCACCCGGATCGGCTTTTCGTAGCGGAGGACCAGCTCGTCGAAGGCCGCCAAATCGCCCTCCTGCGCCCGACTGACCAAATCACGGTCAGTCGGGCCCGGAGAGGGCGCGGAATCCTGCATCGGCCCGGAGGGTAGTACGCCGGGGTACCGGGACGCAAGCATAGATCCGGTTTCTGTGGGGCGTTCCTCTCCCATACGCTTCTCTCCCAATAGGAGTCGGGGCGTATTGGCCCTGTCTCTCCCTATCGCTCGCACCCTCGGGCGCTCAGGGAAGCAGCGGATTTTTATCCAGTTAAGAGACGAGGCGCCGCCCAAGCGCGTCCGCCTAACCAAAGCCCTCCGAAGGGGAGGTTCGAGGAGGGGCGAAGCCCCTCTTGGGCTATAAAGCGGATCGCCTCCAGCTGGACAGGGTTGACCGCGCAAGTCCCGAAGGGCGGTTCCCGTTCCGCGATCCCTTTCCCCGTGCGCCTTGTCTTCCAAGCGTTCCGTTTGCCAAGCGCATGGGAGAGGGGCGCTTGGGAGATAAGGCGTATGAGACACGGAGCGCATGGGAGAGGAACGCTTGGGAGATAAGGCGTATGGGATACGGAGCGCCTGGGAGAGGAACGCTTGAGAGATAAGGCGTATGGGACACGGAGCGCCTGGGAAGACCCACGCTGGATAACGCCACCGAGCGGGGTAGCCCTTCGGGACCTGCGCGGTCGACCCTGTACAGCTGGATGTAACCCGCTTTAACGCCACAGAGGGGCTCCGCCCCTCCGTGACCTCCTGTTCTGAGGGCCTCAACTAGGCGGACGCGTTTCCCCCTGCGCCTCATCTCCTAACTGTTTTAAAATCCGCTGCTTCCTGGAGCGCCCGAGGATACGAGCGATAGGGAGAGACGGGGCCAATACGCCCTGACTCCCATCGGGAGAATCACGCGCCTAAGCCCGTCCGCCCGTCAATACCGCCACGTGCCCGGCCAGGGCGATCGGGATCGCGGCGAGGCTTTCCTTCGCCTCGGAGGGCGGCAGGACGTTCAGCGCTTCGGCGGCGGCGTCGAGGTGGGAGGCGAGGGTTTCCAGCGTCTGCGCCAGCGCCCCCTGCTCTTTCACCTGCGCCACGAGGGTCTGGCGGTCCTTCGGGCTGCCGTGGAGCAGGACCTCGCACAGCGCCTCGTGGGCGCGGGCGTTGCCCTTCGTCGACTGGAGGAGGTAGAGGAACGGGAGGGTGATCTTCCCCTTTTCGAGGTCGGTGCCGAGGGTCTTCCCGGCCTCCTCCTCGGTCCCGAGGAAGTCGAGGCAGTCGTCGTAGATCTGGTAGGCCACGCCGAGCGATTCCCCGTACTTGCCGAGGGCGGCGACGGTCTCCGGCGAGGCCCCGTTGGCCCAGGCCGCGAGGTGGCACGAGACGCGGAAGAGTTCCCCGGTCTTCATCCGGACGATCTTGATGTAGTCGTCGAAGCTGAGGCTGAGGTCGAAGCGGCGCTGCGTCTGGAGTATCTCCCCGGTGCAGACCTCGCAGACCGCCCCGGAGATGACCTGGCTCACCTCCTGCGGGAACTTCGAGGAACAGACCCGGAGGGCGTGGGAAAAGAGGCAGTCGCCGACGAGGACCGAGATCTCGGCTCCCCAGCGGCTCGACGCGGTCGGCTGGTTCCGGCGCTGCGAGGCGCCGTCCATGATGTCGTCATGGACGAGGGTGGCGAGGTGGATCATCTCGACGATCGTCCCCACGTCGAGGTGGGATTCCTTGATCCCCCCCGTCGCCTCGCCGCAGAGGAGGGCGAGGGTGGGGCGGAGCCGCTTCCCGTGGCAGCGGAGGACGTATTCCAGGTAAGCGACGATATCGGCGTCGAAGAGGGCCGCCTGCGAAAGGATCCGGGCGTCGAGTTCCTTCAGACGGGCGGCGATCGCCTCCGTATTCTGGCCGCCGTTCAGGAGGGGATGGGCCGCCCCGTTGGTCCCGTTCCCCTCCGTCTCTTTGGAGGAAGGAAACGAAGCCGAAGTGACGCGGCCTAGGCTGCTGGCGGAATTGAGGCCGGACTCCATAGGAATGAAAACGAATTTATGACGAATCACCGGGAAGGGCAAGCCCGGTTCGATTTTCCTGACGCGATCTAATGCCGCCGCGCCGCTCGGATTTCCTTGCGGGGCCTCTCCGCATGCTTAGACTCACTGACGATGCGTTCCCCGTCCCTTTTCTCCGCCCGCCTCGGCCTGGGCCTCGTCCTGATCGCCACCCTCGGCCTCGCCGGCTGCGGCCAGGAAGGGAAGACCCGGAAGCGGGTCGAGGCCCTCGTCGCTGCGAATCAGTTCTCCTCCGCCTATGAAGTCCTCCAGGCGGGCCTCGTCCAGAACCCGAAGAGCAAGACCCTCCGCCGCGAGGAAATCCTCCTCCTCCTCAAGGCCGAGCGGGTCGACCTCGCCTACAGCCGCTACCGCGCCTTCACCGCCGAGATCAGCCGCACCGACTCGTTCCTCTTCGACGCGCTGAAGGACAAGGACGCCGCCGTCCGCACCTCCGCCGCCCGCGTCCTCGGCATGGTCGGGGAGCCGGAGGCCGCCGGGCCACTGATGAACCTCCTCGACGATCCGAACGACAACGTCCGCCGCGCCGCCGTCGTCTCCCTCGGCAGCCTGAAGAACGCCAAGGCGATCCCGCCCCTCGTGAAGGCCCTGAAGGACCGATGGTGGTTCGTCCGCTCCGAGGCCGCCACCGCCCTCGGGAACATGGGCGACGTCCGCGCCGTCACCCCCCTCTTCGGCGTCGTCACCGATCCCGACGGCACCGTCCGCCACAACGCCGAGATCGCCCTCACCTCCCTCGTCCGGCAGGTGCAGGACCTCACCCCCTATCAAAAGGAACTCCAGAGCGGCGACCCCTTCCGCATCCGCGCCGCCACCCTCTCCCTCGCCGCCGTCCAGGACAAATCGGTCACCCCCGTCCTCCTCGCCTACCTGACCGCCCCCGATCCCGCCACCCGCCAGCAGGGCCTCCGCGCCTTCCGCTACCAGCTCGACCCCGAGGGCCTTCCGGCGATCCGCAAATGCCTGACCGATCCCGAGCCGCCCGTCCGCTTCGAGGCGATCCTCGCCGTCGTCGACTACCGCGACCGCGAGGCGATCCCCGCCCTCCAGGCGATGGCGAACGAGGCGGGCCTCGACCCCCGCATCAAGCAGGTCGCCGCCGAAGCCGCGAAGCGCCTCGCCGCCCTGCCGACGGCCACGCCCGCACCCGCCGCCGGGGCACCGACCTCCGCTCCCGCTTCATCCGCGCCGTAGGGTGAATTGATCCTGCCGGGTTGTTGAAATCGCACGCGGCGCGAAAGCGCAATTCATCCCCCGCGCCGGTTGAATCGACACGGTTTCCCCGGTCCGCGCTGAAAACGAAAAACCGGATCTGCAACCTGTTAAGCAGGCGCAAATCCGGTTTTTTTGAATCGCGAGAATCCCTTTAAACAGGGAAAGAACTGGCGGGAAGCGGACCGGCCTCGCGGCTGGCCGCGATCACGCTATCAAGGGCACGACGGAATTCTTCGAGGCCCGGGGCCGGGATAATGATCGTATCCCTGCGTCCCCGAACATCTTCCGTAATGCGGAGGAAGCGCCCCCGGTCATTCTCTTTCAGATCGAACATGAAAATCTTGCGTTCAACGTCGATTTTTTCACTTTTGATATTGCGAACAGAGGGATCCATAACTTATTTGCCCGAATTTGAGGTCGTGTTTCACATTCTAAAGTAAAGAGCCCCCCCTGATTGTCAAACCAACCCTCCAGAGCAAAATTACCTACTACATACCCACAAAGTACTCTTGCATCTAACTCCTTTGCATATATTTCCCATCCAAGCGGACCCGGAGCGATAAACGTGAAGGAGGAGTAAGGGAGGTTGCCAACTCGTCCCGCCTCTTCTAACTTTTGCGAAGTGAAATCGCGGGTCGAGTCGCAGTTCTTAGTCCTCATCGCGGTTTCCGTACTGATCCATCTCGGGGTCCTCCTCCTGTTTGTCTCCGGCGCCCTCGACCACCTCATGCCGTTGATCCGGCCCACCGGCACGCCCCCGCCGCCGCCCCCCCGCATCACCGTCCTGAAACTCCAGGACCCGCCGAAACCGCCCGCCCATCCCCGGATGCCCGACTTCATCCCCACCCTCCCCAGCCAGGAGGCTGCCCAGGCCGATCCCAACGCCGTCCTCGAATCGGAACGGAACACCCTCCTAAGAAGCCGTGAGACCGCCCAGAAAGAGTCCTCCCTCCCCTCGATGAGCGGCGATACCAAATCGGGCCTCGTCTGGCAGAACACCCCCTCCAGCCCCGCCGTCAACAGCACCCCCTCCCAATACTCCCCCCAGAAAACCCAGCAGACCCCGCAGAAGAGCAGCCCGACCGACCCCTCGCCCGCGGAGACCAGCGCGACCAATCCGACCAAAGACCCCGCCAAGGACCCGACGAAGACCACCGCCGCCCAGCCCGCCCCCATCGGCGATCCCTCGAAGAAAGATCCCTCCGCCCTGCCGAAGCAGGACTCCCCCGTCCTCGGCGCCAACGGCGTCCCCCTCTTCCCCGCTCCCGCCGACCCCGCCGGGGCCAAGGACGGCAAGAAAGACGCGAAGCCCAACCCGAAGCCCTCCCCCGACAAGCCCGAGGAAAAGACCCAGCAGCCGGCCCCCCAGCAGACCCTGCAACAACCACAGCAGCAGCAAAACCAACAGGCCCAGCAGCAGCAGAATCCCTCCCCCGCCGCGCCGCCCCCCTCCTCCCCCTCCTTCGCCCAGGCCCGCACCCAGATCGCCGGAGGCGCCCCGAAGGAAATCGGCGATCCCTCCCCCGATTCCAAGGAAACCGAGATCGGCCGCTACAAGGCCAAGCTCTACAAGACCATCGGCACCTACTGGTACATCAACGTCGAGAAAAACATGACCATCCTCGGCGTCGGCGAGGTCCGGTTCAAATTCTACGTCCGCGCCAACGGCATGATCGACCAGATCACCGCCATCTCCTCCAGCGGCCAGGCCGACGTCCTGAAGGGCGTCTCCCTCAAGGCGATCCGCGAAGGCCTCCCCTTCGAGCCCTTTTCCGACAGCATGAAACAGCAGCTCGGCGACGGCTACTGGGAGGAGATCACCTTCTCCATCTACTGATCCCCGTAACCTCCCGTCCCCTCCCGCGTCCCTCCAGCCGACTTCCCCGCTTTAATTCTCGTCTTTAACTTCTCGTCTTTGTAACCCCGTTCACCTACATATCTCCCTCGAATGGACCTCTTCCACGACGTTTCCCAGTTCTTCGTTCGCGGCGGCATCTTCATGGTGCCCCTCTGGATCGCCTCCCTCATCTCCCTCACCGTCCTCCTCGAACGGTCCCTCGCGATCCGCCGCAACCGCGTCATCAACCCCCTCCTCACCGACGCCATCGAGCGGCTCCGCTACGGCCAGATCCCGGCCGAGGTCGAGGCCGCCGCCGATGACAAGACGATCCTCGGCCGCCTCGTCCGCACCGCCCTCCGCAACGCCACCTGGACGAAGGCCGAGAACGCCGAGACCCTCCAGACCAAGGCCCGCTCCGAGATCAGCCGCCTCGAGCGCGGCCTCGTCATCCTCGAGATCGCCGTCGGCGTCGGCCCCCTCCTCGGCCTCCTCGGCACCGTCTCCGGCCTCATCAAGATCTTCGGCAACGTCGGCGACCAGCAGATCGCCACCCAGGGCGTCGCCATCGCGCGCGGCATCTCCGAGGCCCTGAACACCACCGTCTTCGGCCTCGTCGTCGCCATCCCCGCCCTCATCGCCTACAGCATCTTCAGCCGCCGCGTGGAGAGCTTCTCCGTCGAGCTCGAAAGCTACTGCAACGAGCTCCTCTCCAAGCTCTACACCATCAGCGAGCAGGAAACGTCCGGGACGACGACGCCCCCCCTGGTCTAGCGCCCTCCCGCGGACCCCCATCCCATGCGCTTCCGCAACAAGCCCCACCGGACGCCGATCATCAACATCGTCTCGTTGATCGACATCCTCTGCATCATCCTCATCTTCTTCGTCGTCACCTCGATCTTCCGGCGCGAGGAGCCGCAGATCAAACTCGACCTCCCCGAGTCGAGCCAGGCCAAGGCCTCCCAGCAGACCACGCCCGAGATCATCACCGTCACCGAGGACGAGAAAGTCTACCTCGGCCCCACCCTCATCACCGTCGCCGAGCTCGGCCCCCTCCTGAAGAGCAAACGCGACGCCGACCCCCGCGCCCGCTTCGCCCTCAAATCGAGCAAGAAGGCCCCCTTCGGCATCGTCATCAAGGTCATGGACGCCGTCAAGATCGCCGGCATCGACGAGCTCCCCACCTTCACCGCCGAGCCGAACGAGGCCAATCCCGACGCCTCCGCCTATCCCGCCGCAGCCGCGGCGACGCCTTAGCTTTCAGCCCATCCCCACGTCTGATTTCCCCCCCATGATCCTTCCGCTGGTCTACTACCCCGACGCCCGCCTCCGCGCCAAAGGAGCCCCGATCAAGGTCATCGACGACACCCTCCGCCAGCTCGCCGACGACATGCTCGACACCATGGAAAAGCACGAGGGCGTCGGCCTCGCCGCCCAGCAGATCGGCCAGGCCCTCCAATTCGCCGTCGTCGACGTCACCGGCATCGACGACCGCCCCAGCACCATGACCATCGCCGGGAAGGCCGTGAATCCCGAGGACTACATGCCCCTCTTCCTCATCAACCCCGTCGTCACCGGGACCAAGGCGAAGGAACCGGGCAGCGAAGGCTGCCTCAGCATCCCCGGCCTCCGCACCGACGTGAACCGGAGCAAGCGCGTCGAAGTGAAGACGATGACCATGGAAGGCAAAGTCCTCGAGTTCGAGGCCACCGGCCTCCTCGCCGTCGCCATCCAGCACGAGACCGACCATCTCCACGGCAAGCTCTTCATCGACCTCCTCAGCCCCGCCGAGCGCGCCGACGTGAAAGACGAGCTCGACGAGATCGTCGAGAAGTACGGGCCGAAGGAATAGGACGCGCCTCGCTCCCAATAGGAGTCTGGGCGTATTGGCCCCGTCTCTCCCTATAGCTCGCACCCTCGGACGCTCCGGGAAGCAGCGGATTTTAAAACAGTTCGGAGACGAGGCACAGGGGGAAACGCGTCCGCCTAGTTCAGGCCCTCAGAGGGGGAGGTCACGGAGGGGCGGAGCCCCTCTGTGGCGTTAAAGCGGGTCGCCTCCAGCTGTACAGGGTTGACCGCGCAGGTCCCGAAGGGCGGTTCCCGTTCCGCGATCCCTTTCCCCGTGCGCGTTGTCTTCCAAACGTTCCGTTTGCCAAGCGCATGGAAAACGAAGCGTATGGGAGAGGAGCGCTTGAAAGATGAGGTGTATGGGACACGGATCGCCTAGGAGACCCACGCTGGGTAACACCACGGAGCGGGGCAGCCCTTCGGGACCTGCGCGGTCAACCCTGTACAGCTGGAGGCGACCCGCTTTATAGCCCAAGAGGGGCTTCGCCCCTCCTCGAACCTCCCCCTCGGAGGGCCTGAACTTGGCGGACGCGCTTCGGCGGCGCCTTGTCTCTTAACTGTTTTAAAATCCGCTGCTTCCCTGAGCGCCCGAGGGTACGAGCGATAGGGAGAGACGGGGCCAATACGCCCTGACTCCTATCGGGAGAGAAACGTATGGAATGAAACACGCGTCCCGATAACAAGCGAAGCCAAAGGGCTTCATCCCCACAAAAAAAGGCGGCATCCCCCACGGGATGCCGCCTTTTTCCAATCGGACGAAAGAACCTACTTCTTCACCACCGCCGCGCGGACGGTCTCGACCTGGCCGGCGGAGCCGAGCTTCTCGTTCTTGTGCGCGATGAACTTCGCGTACTCTTCGATGAAGACCTTGCCGGGGGGGCGGAAGTCGAACTCGCCGGGCTTTTCCTTGAAGAACTCGCGGTGGACGCGGGTCCAGACGAGGCGGCCGTCGGTGTCGATGTTCACCTTCGTCACGCCGAGCTTGGCGGCGGGGAGGTACTCGTTCTCGTCGACGCCGCAGGCGCTCGGGTCGAGGGTGCCGCCGGCGGCGTTGATGCGCTTCACCTCTTCGGCGGGGACGCTGGAGCTGCCGTGCATCACGATCGGGGTGCCGGGGATCTTTTCCTGGATCGACTTGATGACGTTGAAGTGGAGGGACTGGTGGCCCTTGAACTTGTAGGCGCCGTGGCTGGTGCCGATCGCGGCGGCGAGGGAGTCGCAGCCGGTCTGCTTCACGAACTCGATCGCTTCCTCGGGGTTGGTGAGGCAGGCGTGGCCTTCGTCGACCTGGATGTCTTCCTCGACGCCGCCGAGCTTGCCGAGTTCGGCCTCGACGCTGAGGCCCTTGGCGTGGGCGCGCTCGACGACGCGCTTCGTGATGGCGACGTTCTCGGCGAAGTCCTCGTGCGAGGCGTCGATCATGACGGAGCTATAGAAACCGGAGTCGATGCAGTCGTAGCAGGTCTCCTCGTCGCCGTGGTCGAGGTGGACGGCGAAGATCGCGTCGGGATAGATCACTTCCGCGGTGCGGATCAGGGCCTCGAGCATCCGCTTGTCGGCATACTTCCGGGAGCCCTTGGAGAGCTGGATGATGAAGGGAGCCTTGGAATCGACGCACCCCTTGAAGAGGCCGAGGATCTGCTCCATGTTATTGACGTTGTAGGCCCCGACGGCGTATTTGCCGTAGGCCACCTTGAAGAGTTCGGCTGTGGTGACAATCATGGTTAGTGACCGTACTAGGGGGAGGCCGTTCGCTTTGGCAAGCACCACCTCCCCCTCTCCCGCAGATTCTCCTTCCGGTGCGTTTCTCTTTATGGCGACAACGTTAACTGAAATTAAAAATTGAATGGCGAAATGAAATTAGCTTGTGGCAGTGAATCGGTTTAACGATCATCGCCCCGCTTTCCCCAATCTCATATGGACGTCGCCGCCGAAATCATCGCCTCCCTCAATTCCGCCGTGGTCCGCATCTTCTCGACGATGGCCTCCCTCGAGGTCGCCCCGGTCGAGTCGATCGACGTTTCGGGCAATCCCGCCGACGCGCTCCACGAGGTGACGGGGAACGTCAGCTTCGCCGGTCCCGCCATCGCCGGGGTCATCTATCTCTCCCTTCCCGCTGCCCTCTCCCGCCGGGTGGCCGGGATCATCACGGGCGACGAGGCGGGCGTCGACGAGGGGGCGGAGAACGACGTCCTCGGCGAGTTCACCAACATGGTGACGGGGAACATCAAGACCCACATGGCCGACAAGGGATACAACTCGGCCCTCAGCATCCCGAACGTCCTCCGCGGCACCTCGATTTCGGTGAGCTGCAAGGGCTTCACCATTTCCCGCGCCTTCACGTTCAAGGTCGTCGATTCGGGCGCGACGTTCCACGTCCTCGCCCTCGTCAAGGCCGACTAGGTGGCTGAAAAGCGCCCCTCCGACAGGGGTGCGATGGAGGCGATCTCGACCTCCTTTCCGCCTTAAGTCTTAGGTATCTTCACTCCTTGCGTTTTCGCCTCGGTTCCTTATCGTATCGAAATCATGGCCGATGAAGGACGCGAGAGTCTGCTAAAACACGACGAGACCATCGCCATTCCCGAAAAGGAAAAGGGTCTCGCCTTCGACCAGTCGCAGGACGACGACAAGTACAATCAGAATGACATCGACGACATTCTGAAGATGTTCAATCCCTAGGACGGCGTCCGTCCTTCCTCCTCCCGCCTTGCTCCCCGGCCCTCCCGGGCGATAGTGTGGATGCCTCATGTCCGGCTCCCGTGAATCCCAGCCCCGTCGCCGCGCCGCCCTCGTCGTCGCCGGGCACGGCTCGACGCTGAACGCCGATTCCAGCACGCCCACCTACCGCCATGCCGACCGCATCCGGGAGCAGGGCCTCTTCGCCGAAGTCCACGAATGTTTCTGGAAGGAGGAGCCGAACTTCCGCTTCGTCCTCGACCAGGTCGAGGCCGAACGGGTCTACATCGTTCCCGACTTCATCAGCTCCGGCTACTTCACCGAGGAGGTGATCCCCCGCGAGCTCGGCCTCGAGCCCGGCTCCCCGATCACCCGGCGCGACGGCAAGACCCTCTGCTACTGCGAGCCCGTCGGCCTCCACCCCTCGATGACCGACGTCCTGCTGGAGCGCGCCGCCGTCGTCGTCCGCGCCTCGGGGGTCCCGCCGCTCGATCCCGAAACGACCGCCCTCTTCGTCATCGGCCACGGCACCGGCCTGAACGAGAACTCGACGAAGATCGTCTACGAGCAGGCCGCCCGGATCGCCGCCCTCCGGCCCCGTCCCTACGCCGCCTGCCACGCCGCCTTCATGGAGCAGGCCCCGTTCATCAAGGAGTGGCGGACGATCGCCGCCCAGCCGAACGTCGTCGCCGTCCCCTTCTTCATCTCCGACGGCCTCCACTCCTACGAGGACATCCCGGTCCTCCTCGGCATGACCGAAAACGTGCGGGAGCAGGGCGTCCTCAATCCCCACGCGATCGACGGGCGGCGGCTCTGGTACGCCCCCGCCCTCGGCACCGACCCCCGGATCGCCGACGTCATCGTCGCCCAAGTCGACAAATTCGATGCCCTCCATTTCGCAAACGCTTGAGGCCCGGCTGCAGGCCTCGGAGGGGAAGCCGGTCTTCCTCGGGGAACTCGTCCTGCTTCCCTCCCCGGCGGGATGGGAGCTGCGCCATCGCGTCGACGCCGACGCCGCCGGAAAAAGCCTCCGCCGCCTCGCCGACCTTCCCGCCATCCGCGAGATCGGGAAGGCCGACGCCAGCGGGACCTACCGCCCCCTCCGCGTCGCGCGGGGGCTCCGGAACGGCTGGCGCACCCACCCCCTCGTCCTCCCCGCCCTCGTCGAGGCCCTCCACGCCCTCTACCCCTCGGCCCTCCCGTTCTGGGCGCATCCCCGTCCCCCCGTCCCCTTCTCCGAAACCGCGCGGCGGCAAACCGGCATGTACCGCCTCGTCCAGACCTGCGGCGACGAGGGCGAGCCGCTCCGCGCCGCCATCGCCGGGACATGCGAGGCGGTGTGCCTCCGCCGCCGTCAATGGGGCCCGGGAACGCCCGCGCCGGAAACCGCGCCCGACGCGATCCCCCTCCCCTGCCCCGAGGCCTGCAATTATCTCATCGCCAAAGTCCGCGAGGAGATCGTTGCCGCCGGGAAGAAGGCCTAAAAAAACCGCCGCCCCCCTTGCGGGAAGCGGCGGCAGAAAAACGCCCGATTGGAGGGAGATTGGCCCTAGGCAGCCGCTCCCGCGAGGATCTCGGCCGCATCGGCGGCCAGCACCGCGTCGATGTCGAGGAGGGTCTTCACCTTCCCCTTGATCTTCACCATGCCGAGGATGTACCTCGCGCTGAGTTCCCCGCCGAAACGGGGCGTCGGCTCGATCTCTTCCTCACGGATCAGGATGACCTCCTCCACCGCGTCGACGATCAGCCCCATCAGGCACGTCTCGCCGTTTTCCCGCTCCACGTGGACCACCACCGTGCAGTTCCGTTCCGTCGATTCGCCCTCGGCCCGGGAAATGCCGAAACGGCACCGCAGGTCGATCACCGGGATGATCTTCCCCCGGAGATTGATGACGCCGCGGATGTGCTTCGGCAATTCCGGCACCGGCGTGATCTCGAACATCCGGATGATTTCCCGGATCTTCAGCACGCCGATCCCGTAGGATTCCCGGCCCAGGCCGAAGGTCAGATACTTCCCCGCCAGGCTTGGGGCCGCCGCTTCATCCTGTTTCAAAGTCGTTTGCATCAAGGGTTGTTCGATTGAGGTTTCCCGCCCGATTACATGTTCCGAAAGGCGTTGTCGCGGGAAGACCCCTGGAGGGCGGTCCGGCTGGCCGTGACCCGGGCGCGCGGGGCAGACGGGGCGATTCGCGCCGACGCCGGCGAAGGAGCCTGCCCGCCGCTCCCGTTGACCAACCGGGCGAGGATATCGACGGCGGCGCTCAACTCCTGGGACTGGGTGTCGAGCTGCTGGGCCGCGCTCGCCGTCTCCTCGGCCCCGGCGGCGTTGCTCTGGGTCACCTTGTCCATGGCCGAAACCGCCTTGGTCACCTGGCCGATCCCTTCCGTCTGCTCCTTCGAGGCCGAGGCGATCGAGCTCACCAGCGCGTCGACCTCGCGGACCTTCGTCACGATCTCGTCGAGGCTGACGCGGACGCCCGCCGATTTCTCCGCGATGCTGGCGACGCGGACCGCGACCCGCTGGTTCACCTCGACGCCCCGGGCGCTCTGGGCCACCGAGGCCTCGATCATCTGGGCTGTCTCCTTGGCCGCGTCGGCGCTCCGCTGGGCGAGGGAACGGACCTCCTCGGCCACCACGGCGAATCCGGCCCCGGCTTCCCCGGCGCGGGCCGCCTCGACGGCGGCGTTCAGCGCCAGGATGTTCGTCTGGAACGCGATCTCGTCGATCGTCTTGATGATCTTCGAGACGTTGTTGCCGGAGGCGCGGATGTCGGCGATGGCCGCGCCCATCTCGTCGCTGGCCTGCCGGATCGCGGCCATCTCCTGCTGCATCTCCCCGGTGCGGAGGGCGCCGGTCTCCGCCGCCGCGCGGGCCTGGCCGGAAAGGGCCTGGGCGCTCTGGGCGCTCTCGGCGTTGCGCTGCGTCATGCTGCTGATCTCCTCCAGGGAAGCGCTCGTCTCCTCCAGGGAGGCGGCCTGCTCGCTCGCCCCGTCGGCCAGGGACTGGCTGTTGGAGGAAACCTGGCCCGCCGCCGAGGCGACCTGGGCCGAACCGTCGTTGATCGAGCTGGAAACGGCGTTCAGGGCCGTCGTGATGCTCCGGATATTGAGGAAGGCGGTCAGCAGCCCGACGACGAAGGCGATCACCACGCTGGAGGCGACGGCGGCAAAGGCAAACTTCGCCAGCGAGGTGGTCTCGGCCCCCTCGACGTCGGCGCCCTTCTGATTGTATTTGTTCTCGGCGACGACGGCATCGCGGGCGGCGGCGTAGAGCGGCACGATCTGCTGGTCGAAGGTCTCGTGCGCCTCCTTGGCCTGCCCCGCCGCGCTCAGGCCCTCGACGACCTTCGCCTGGGCGATATAGGCGGCGACCGTGCGCGTCATCGCGGCATAGAGTTCCCTTTCCTCGGGATCGATCGACTGGCCGTAATCCTTCACCAGCTTGTCGACCAGTTCCAGCTGGGTCTTGAAGGTCGTCTCGACCTTCGCCTTGGCTTCGGGGGTATCGGCCAAAATATGCTGAAGGATCAACCGATTCAGCGTCCGGATTTCGGCGTTGATCGCTCCCGCGTCGTTGATGCCCGGGATCCAGTTCGTCACGATGCTTTCCGTATGGCTCTTCAACTTTGAAATACTGATGCAGCTGAAGATGCCGACCACGGTATTAATCAGAATCAAGAGTGCGCAGCCGACGAGAATCCGCTTACCAATCGTCCAATCCGAGTTTTTCATTAAACCGATACTCGCATCGTGCATGCCGCATGACGACTTCATCCCCACAACCCCATAATATTACTGGAATTCGGCGCTTTCCCGTGAGTATTCCCCCTCAGTTTTCATCCTTTTCCGACTCCTCCCCCTTTGGACGCAGGTCAATGTCCGACCACCCTTGTGGTTCATGATTGACCGGACCGGCACAAAAAAAACCGCCGCCCCCTTGCGGGAAGCGGCGGTTTTGGGGGTCTGAAGACCTAGGCGCGGCTCAGATACTTGCCGTCTTCGGTGCTGATCTTGACGAGCTCGCCTTCCTTGATGAAGAGCGGGACCTGGACCTGGAGGCCGGTCTCGAGGATCGCGATCTTCATGACGTTGTTCGCGGAGTCGCCGCGGACGCCGTCGGCCGACTCGGCGATCTTCAGGGTGACGGTCGAGGGGAGCTCGACTTCGGCGACGACCTCGTCGGTGAAGAGAACTTCGACGGCCTGGTTCTCGGTGAGGTAGTCCTTGATCTTGGCGACCTTGTCGGGGCTCAGCGTGAGGTTGTCGAAGGTGTTCGGCTCGATGAAGACGTAGTCCTCGCCGTCCTTGTAGCTGAACTCGTACTTCGTCCGGGTGATCGGGACGATCTCGAGCTTGTCGCTCGAGCCGAAGCGCTCGACCGACGACTTGCCGGTCTTGAGGTTGCGGATGGTGAGCTGGACGAAGGCGCGGAGGTTGCCGGGCGTGCGGTGCTGCGTCTCGAGGATCACGCAGACGGCGCCGTTAAACTTGATGGCCTGTCCTTTATGGACGTCGTTGGCATTGGCGTTGGACATACTGAAAAATCTCTCTGTAACTCGTTATTAAACGATGCGGTGTTTGGTCACGTCCTGGGCATCCACGAGCCCGACGGGGCGGTTAGTATCGTCCACAACCACAAGATCATCAATACGATTCTTCTGGAAGACATTGAGCACCTCGGCGGCCAGTTTCCCGACGTGGACGGTGATCGGATTGGCCGTCATGACGTCGGCCAGGCGGGCATTGCCGATGTTGGGGTCGGTCTCGTAGCGGCGGATGAAGTCGCCGTGGGTGAAGATGCCGACGACCTGCCGCTTCTTCCCGACGATGACGGCGGCCCCCGTCCGCTTCACGTTCCACTGCCGGAGGGCGTCCCGGACCAGGGCGGTGCCGGGGAGGATGGCGAGGCTCTCCGCCGGGCGCATGACCTCGGAGACCTTCAGGAGAAGGTTCTTCCCCAGGCTGCCGCCGGGATGGTAGCGGGCGAACTCCTCCTTCTTGAACCCCCGCTTCTCCAGCAGAACCATCGCCAGCGCGTCGCCGAGGACGAGCTGGGCGGTCGAGCTGGTGGTGGGGGCGAGCTTCAGCGGGCAGGCCTCCTTCGGGACCCCGACGTCGAGGACGACGTCGGCGTTGCGTGCGAGGGTCGACTTCGGCCTGCCGGTGATGGCGATGATGTGGACCTCCATCCGGGCGAAGATCGGGAGGACGCGGACGAGCTCCTCGGTCTCGCCGCTGTAGCTGAGGACGATCATGACGTCGCCCTCGGAGACGACGCCGAGGTCGCCGTGGATCGCGTTGAGGAGGTCGAGCATGACCGCCGGGCAGCCGGTGCTGCTGAGGGTGGCGGTGATCTTCTGCCCGATGTTGCCCGACTTCCCGACGCCGCAGACGACGATCTTCCGCCCGTTCTCGACGGCCGAGGCGAGGAGGGCGACGGCGGCGGGGAAGGAGCGGCCGATCTTCTTCTGGACGCGGCGGAGGCCGTCGATCTCGATGTCGAAGACGCGGCGGGCCTGGCTGATCTCTTTCGGGGCGGAGGCGGCTTTGGCGGGGCGGGCGCGGACGGAATCCATCCTTTCCATTAGCCGATTGAATCGGCGATGACAACATCGCATAGACTTGTCCCGGGGCGGGGGATTGGTAGGGTGGCGGTCCCCTTCGATGCGCTTTCCCCGCCCTCCCTTCCTCTTCCTCCTCGCCTTCGCCCTGGCCTTCCTCGGCTTCGTCGGCCACGGCTGGCTGGGGCAGGCGGCGGGGGCGCGGGAACTCCTCCTGCCGCTGGCGAAGCTCCACGATTGGGAAAGCGCCTGCCGGGCCTCGGGCGGGATCGCCTGGTGGACGCCCAGCTACATGCACGGCGTCAGCCTCGCCCCGATGTGGCAGACCGCGATGCAGGTCCTTTACTTCGAGGGAGGCCGCTTCCTCCTCGCCCCCCTCGGCATCGGGCCGACGGAGGCCTACAAGCTCCTCTCCCTCGGCCTCGCCCTCCTCGCCGCGCTGATGCTCTACGGCTTCGCCGCCGAGCTGACGGGGTGCGCGACGACGGCGGCCCTCGCCGGGGCCTTCTACCTCCTCTGCCCGGAGATGGCGATCCGGCTGGCGGAGGCGGAGCACCTCGGCACCGTCGCCTGCTTCCCCTTCGCCCCCCTCCTCCTGTGGCTCGTTCTGCGGGTGGCCAAGAGTCCCGGAAAGGATGGGGGCTGGCCCGCCGTCCTCGCCCTCGCGCTGGGGACCTCGGCGATGCTGCTGACCTCGACGAAGGTCGCCCTCCTCTTCATGCCGATCGTCGCCCTCTTCGCCGCGTGGGCCGCCTTCGCGTTCCCGGCGACGCGGGAAGAGCGCCTCGCCTTCGCCCTGCGGCTGGGCCGGGCCGCCCTCGTCGCCCTGCCCCTCGCCCTCCTCCCCCTCCTGCCGCTGCTGCGGGAACAGCGGTGGATGACCTTCTTCTCCCACGATCCCTTCACCGTCTGGCAGGACGGCTTCACGCTGAAGAGCGTCCTCTCCCTCTGGGACCGGGGCGGCCTCCTCCTCGCCGATGCACCGGAGGGGCTCCACACCTCGGCCGACGCCTTCTACTCCGGCATCCTGTGGGTTTCCGGCATCGCGGCGATGCTGGCGGCGAAGCGCGACTGGCTGCGGACGCGGGAGGGCGGCCTCTTCCGCCTCTTCGTCGGCGGGGCGCTCCTCCTCGGCACCCTCTCCTACGGCGTCCGCTCCCCCCTCGGGGCCCATCGCCAATTGCTCTCCCACTCCGCCGAGATGGCGAACTGGTCGATCCCCCTCCTCTGGCTCGTCCTCCTCGCCCAGGCCGCCCTCGTCATTCTGCTGGCTTCCTTTGCCTTCACCTCCCTGACTTCTTCGCAACGTGAACGGCTAACAACATCTTCCTTCATCTGGCTTCTTCTTTTCCCGATCCTTTTGATCTTTTCGTTATTTCGCAGCGCAGATCAGGAACGAGATCCAGACTGGCTTTGGAAACGTCGCCTCATTCTCGTCGGCCTCGCCTTCTTCTGGCTCGTCGTCCCCCTCTTCCCGCTCGTCGAACATCTCCCCGGCTTCGGCCAGATCCGCGCCCCGGCCTCGTTTTGGAACATGGGGGGAAGCTTCTGCATCGCCCTCGCCGGGGCGCTGGCGTGGCGGCAGGGCTTCACCGGGCTCCGCCCCGGCACGCGGCTCGCCCTCCTCGCGCCCTTCCTCCTCGTCGCCACCACCCTCACCGATTTCTCGACCTACCACGCCGCCTTCTTCCGGGACGGCTTCCCGGCCGGCGAGGGGAAGCCGAAGGCCGAGGCCGTCCTCGCCGATTACGGGAAGGCCGCCGCCTTCCTCCGCGACCACGCGGAGACCGAGCCCGGCACCGCCCTCGTCTTCTCGGGCCGCTACTTCTACCTCGAGCTCCCCGCCCAGACGGGCCGCCCCCTCCACACCGAGGCGGCGATGAGCTACCTCCAGCCGGAATGGAGCCGCGCCCTCGCCGACGCCGGGCGGGAGACCCCGGAGGCCTACGCCGCCGCCCTCGCCGCCGCGGGCGTCTCCCACGTCGTCCTCGACAAGACCGATCCCGATCTCCCCGCCCCCTTCGCCGACCAGCTCCGCAAGCTCTTCCCCGCCGTCCTGGAGAACCCGAACTTCGCCGTCCTCGCCGTCCCCGGGGCCGGAGCGCCCGCCCTCGCCCTCCCCGTCCGCCGCACCCGCCTCGTCGCCCCCGGGACGGCCTCCCCCGCCCAATCCCTCGCCCTCTACGGCAAGGGCCGCTGGACGATCGAGCCCGCCCTCGACTCCAACGAGGACATCGCCCTCCCGCAGCAGAACGACAACGACCAGGACCATTCCCCGCTTCCCTCCTCCCAGCGGCTTCCCCTCCTCGCCCCCCACCGGGCCAACCTCAACCCCGAAACGATCCGCCTCGCCCCGGCCCCCTATGACGCCGCCTGGGTCGTCGTCCCCGAGAACTGGCATCCCGATTGGAAGGCCTTCGACGAGGCCGGCCATCCCCTTCCCGTCTGCAAGGCCCTCGGCGCCTACCTCGCCGCCCCCGTCCCCCATCCCGGGGCCGCCGTCACCTTCCGCTTCGAGGCCCCGTTCTGGTACGGGCTCTGCCTCGGCCTCTCCCTCCTCGCGTGGCTCGCCACGGCGGGGCTCCTCGGCTTCCTCCTCTTTTTCTCCCGCAAGGCGTGAAACTCCTCCTCGTCGAATACCGGGATTGGAAGAACCCCCGCGCGGGCGGGGCCGAGCGGGCGCTGCGCGAGATCTTCAGCCGCCTCGCCGATCCCGCCGGGCCGTGGAAATGGGAGGTCGATTACCTCTGCACCGCCTTCCCGGGGGCGCCCGCCGAGGAGCGGAGCGACCACCTCGGCCTGATCCGGCGGGGCTCCGAGGCGCTCTTCACCCTCAACGTCGCCCGCCACGTCAATCGCCACGGCCGGGACTACGACCTCGTCGTCGAGGGGATCGACAAGCTGCCGTTCTTCCTCCCGTGGTTTTTCCCGAAGCTCCCCGTCGCCGCCATCGTCCCCCACCTTCTCGGGGAGACGGCGTTCTCCGCCGCCGGGCTCCTCGGAGGGACGCTCATCCGCATCGGGGAGGCCCTGCTCCCCTTCGCCTACCGCAAGACGCCGCTCCTCCCGATCAGCGCCAGCACGCGGGACGAGCTCGTCGAGCGGGGGCTGCCGAGGCAGAACCTCCGCGTCGTCCTCTACGGCCACGCCACCGAGGCGCAGACGCCCGGCGATGCCCGGCCCTGCGATCCCGCCACGTTCCTCTACGTCGGGCGGCTGCGCCGGTACAAGTCGCTCGACGTCGTCCTCCGCGCCTTCGCCCAGGTCGTCGAGCGGCGGCCCGAGGCGCGCCTCGTCCTCGCCGGAGCGGGGGACGACCGCGCCCGGCTCGAGGCCCTCGTCCTGAAGCTCGGCCTCGGCACCCTCGTCCGCTTCCCCGGCGCGGTCTCGGAGAAGGAGAAGAGCGCCCTCATGCGGCGGGCCACCGCCCTCGTCTATCCCTCGCGCAAGGAGGGCTGGGGCCTCTCGGTGATCGAGGCCGGGGCCTGCGGGACCCCGACCCTGGCCGCCGACGTGCCGGGCCTCCGCGACGCTGTCGATGACGGGAAGAGCGGGCTTCTCCTTCCTTGGGGGGATGTGCCTGCCTGGGCCGCCGCGATGGAGCGGCTGATCGCCGATCCGGCGGGGCGGGAACGCCTCGCCCAGGGGGCGGCGGCCCGCGCGGGGGCGCTGAGCTGGGAAGATTCGGCACGGACGATGGCGGGGGAGTTGGAAGGAGTTGTGAAGGGGGGGTGAGGGGGTTCTTTTCTTGGGCGCGTTGGGAGCGGGGCGGCCCTTCGGGGCTGGCGCGGTCGATCCTGTACAGCTGGAGGCGACCCGCTTTATAGCCCAAGAGGGGCTTTGCCCCTCCTGGAACCTCCCCTTCTGAGGGCCTTAGCTAGGCGGACGCGTTTCCCCCTGCGCCTCGTCTCCTCACTGGATTAAAATCGGATGGTTCCAGTACGCCCGAGGGTACGTACTGAAGGGGAAGCAGTACCCATACGCCCAGACTCCTATCGGGAGAGGAACGCTTGGGGGAAATCATCAGTCCCAGTGCTGGCGGAACTGGCGTCGCGGTGTAAATTCTTGAAAACTCGGTCCTTTTCTCCCATTCTCGTCCCTCCCCCCCTATGAACACTCAGGCTGCCATCTATCTCGATAACAATGCGACCACGCCCGTGGCTCCCGAGGTCTTCGAGGCGATGGTTCCCTATCTCACCGAGTTCTACGGCAATCCCTCCGGCCTCTACCGCGTGGCGAAGGAAGCGGGCGCGGCGGTGACGAAGGCCCGCGAGTCGGTCGCGAAGCTCATCGGGGCCGAGGCCCGCGAGATCGTCTTCACCAGCTGCGGCACCGAGTCGGACAACGCCGCCATCTGGTCGGCCCTCCGCACGACGGGGAAGAAGCACATCGTCACCACGCAGGTGGAGCACGCCGCCGTCCACAGCTTCTGCGAGCACCTGGAGACCCTCGGCTATACCGTGACCTGGCTCCCCGTCCGCGAGGACGGTACCCTCGATCCCGCCGAGGTCGATGCCGCGATCCACGACGGCACCGCCATCGTCTCGACGATGTGGGCGAACAACGAGACGGGTGTCCTCTTCCCCGTCGAGGAAATCGGCAAGATCTGCAAGGCGCGCGGCGTCCTCTACCACATCGACGCGATCCAGGTCCCCGGCAAGGTCCCGATCGACGTGAAGCAGGTGCAGTGCGACTTCCTCGCCCTCTCCGGCCACAAGCTCCATGCCCCGAAGGGGGTCGGCGTCCTCTACATCCGCAGCGGCACCCGCTTCTCCCCCCTCCTCATCGGCGGGTCGCAGGAAAAGGGACGCCGTTCCGGGACCGAGAACGTTCCCCACATCGTCGCCCTCGGCCGCGCCGCCGAACTCGCCCTGGAAAACCTCATCGACGAGCAGACGCAGACCCGCGCCCTCCGCGACAAGCTGGAAAACGGCATCCTCTCCCGCATCCCGAATTCCCACCGGAACGGGCACGCCACCGAGCGGCTCCCGAACACCGCCAGCGTCCGCTTCGACGGCCTCGAGGCCGAGGGCCTGCTGCTGAAGCTGAACGAGCACCAGATCTGCGCCTCGGCCGGGTCGGCCTGCTCGACCGGCTCCCTCGAGCCGTCGCACGTCCTCTCCGCGATGGGCCTCACCCCGTCGCAGGCCCGCTCGACGATCCGCCTCTCCCTCTCCCACCTCACGACCGAGGCCGAGATCGAGACCGTCCTCGACCTCCTCCCCCGCTTCGTCGCCGAGCTCCGCGAACCCCGGCCCGCCGCCTCCCCGGCCGCCAAGGCCTAACCCCTCCTTCCCATGCCTGTCGTCGAACGCCTCACCTTCCCCGACGAGGCCGCGCGGCACGCGGCCTTCCCCGTCACCCGCCACGGCATCTTCATGGGCCACGCCGGGGTCTGCCCCCTGCCGAAGGTCGCCGAGGAGGCCGTCCAGCTCGGCGCGCACAAGGGGGCCATCGCCTCGCAGGAATACGAAGGCTTCCCGCAGGAACTCGACCAGGCCCGCGCCGTCGCCGCGAAGCTCCTCGTCTCGGCGCAGCCCGAGGAGATCTCCCTCCTCGGCCCGACCGCCCTCGGCCTGAACCTCGTCGCCTCCGGGCTGACGTGGAACGCGGGCGACGAGGTCGTCTACTACCCGGGCGACTACCCCTCCAACGTCTACCCGTGGACCGACCTCGCCCGCCAGGGGGTGAAGCCGGTCCCCGTCGCCCCCGCCCGCACCGGCCACCTGACGCCCGAACTCGTCTTCGCCTCCCTCACGCCGCGGACCCGCCTCGTCGCCCTCGCCTCGTGCCACTTCCTCACCGGCTACCGGCTCGACTACAAGACGATCGGGACCGAGCTGAAGAAGCGCGGCATCCTCTTCTGCCTCGACGCGATCCAGTCCCTCGGCGCGACCGAGGTCGACGCCGCCTACGTCGACTTCCTCAGCGCCGACTCGCACAAGTGGCTCCTCGGCCCGCTCGGCGCGGGGATCTTCTACGTGAAGAAGGAACACTTCGCCAAGCTCCGCCCCGCCCTCCTCGGTTCGTGGAACGTCACCTCCCCCCGCTTCATCGCGCAGGAGGAGATCGCCTTCCCCGACCACGGCCGCCGCTACGAGTGCGGCGCGCTCTTCGGCCTCGGCATCCTCGGGATGAAGGCCTCGATGGAGATGCTCCTCCAACTCGGGATCGACCGGATCGAGGATCGCCTCCTCGGCCTCCACGACTACGGGGCCGCCCTCTTCCGCAAGGCCGGATACGAGGTCCTCTCCGACGCCTTCCCCGCCTCGTCGGGCCGGTTCGAGGCGAAGACCGGCATCCTCACCGTCCGCAAGCCGGGGGCCTCCGAGGCCGACTACGTCGCCCTCTTCAACAAACTGAAGGCGAAGAAAATCACCGCCTCCCACCGCTGGGACCTCGACGGCAACCCCCACCTCCGCTTCTCCCCCCACTTCTACAACACCGAGACCGATTTCGATCTCGTACTCGAGGCGCTCTCCTCCTAGCGTCTCCCGATGCGCCTCCTCCGCACCGGCTGGACGATCTGGGGTCTCTACGCCGCGATCCTCGCCGTCGTCGTCTTCCGCACCGCCGGAGCCCACACCGTCACCGTCTACCGGGACGCCGCCGCGCTGTGGCTCGCCCACGCGCCCCTCTACGACCTCGGCTCGATCCATGGTTTCCTCTACTTCCCGCAGGCGGCGCTCATCTTCGTTCCCTTCGCCCAGCTCCCCCTCGCCCTCGGCGAGGTGCTCTGGCGCGTCCTTTCCCTCGCCTTCCTCGCCTACGCCGTCTGGCGGCTGGCGGGCCACCTGCGGCAGGAACGGGCGGGGCTCCCCAACGCGGGCTGGTTCGCCCTCCTCAGCTTCCTCCTCCTCCCCTCGACCTTCGCCAGCGCGCGCAACGGCCAGACGAACATCGCCCTCGCCGCCGCCCTCCTCCTCGCCGCGCTGGAGCTGATCGCCCGCCGCTGGACGATGGCCACCCTCCTCCTCCTCCTGATGCTGGCGCTGAAGCCGATCGCCGCCGCCCCCCTCCTCCTCGCCGCCGCCGTCTATCCGGCGATGCGGCTCCGGCTCCTCGCCGGGCTCCTCGTCTTCACCCTCGTCCCCTTCCTCTTCGCCCCGACCGCCCCCGGCTACGTCGTCGACCAATACCGGCTGATGGCCGAAAAGCTGAAGATCGCCGGATCGCCCGACGAGCACGGCTTCTGCGACCTCGGCGGCCTCCTGTGGACCTTCCTCGGCCATCCCGTCCCGCAGCAGACCCTCCACCTCGTCTCCGTCGGGGCGGCGCTCGGCGTCCTCCTCCTCTCCCTCGCCGCGCCGCGGAACGACCCGCGCAACGCCCCCCTCTGGATCGCCGCCCTCGCCGGGGCCTACCTCATGCTCTTCAACCCCCGGACCGAGGAAAACTCCTACGTCATCCTCGCCGCCGTCGTCCTCCCCTTCCTCGCCCACGCGATGGCGATGGGGCGAAAGGGAGAAGCCGGATGCCTCGTCCTGCTGGTCCTCCTCCTAGGGTGCGACAGTTACGGCGATTGGATTCGTCCGTGGAGCCATCTTTGGCTCAAGGCCCTCCTTGCTCTCGCCTTCCTGGGCTATCTCATGGGGCGGATGAGTCGGAAGAGGGTTTTGTTTGAGCGGGGGAGGTAGGGGGGTCGCGAAGAGGGCAGCCCTTCGGGACCGGGTACATTTCCCTGTGCAGCTGGAGGCCGGACGCGCGTTTAGAGATGCAAGAGAGGCTGCGCCGCCCCTCTGATAGGCCGTGGTGTGGATGAGGCGCAATCCAAGAGGCTAATCTCATACGCGCACTCTACTCCGCTGGATCTAACCTCCTTAAGGGCCGAGCCATGGGAAGGAGCATCCAAGGATGCAGTCCTATCTCCTCGCTGCTGAACCCCTGAAGACCTCTCTCCCATACGCTTCTCTCCCGATAGGAGTCAGGGCGTATGGGTACCGCTCCCCCTTCAGTACGTACCCTCGGACGCTCGGGAAGCAGCGGATTTTAATCCAGTGAGGAGACGAGGCGCCGCCAAAGCGCGTCCGCCTAGCTAAGGCCCTCCGAAGGGGAGGTTCCAGGAGGGGCAAAGCCCCTCTTGGGCTATAAAGCGGATCGCCTCCAGCTGTACAGGGTTGACCGCGCAAGCCCCAACGGGCACCCCCGCTCCACAGCTCCCCCCGCCCCCCTCTTGACACCAAAAACAGCCTCTCTACCCTAATCCGATGGCTCAGTCTCCGGTCCCGTCCCAACCCTCCCCCTCGCCTTCCCTGAAGGAGCGGGAGCGGACTTTCACCGTGTTCAACCTCGAGGCCGAGGCGGCGATCGACCAGCGCGCCCAGGCGGCCACCCAGAAATCGCGCGACTTCCTCCTTTCGATCCAGAACGGGGACGGCCATTGGGTCGGCGAGCTCGACGTCGACTCGACGCTCACCGCCGATTACATCCTCTACATGCACTGGCTCCGCCAGATCGACTACGACAAGCAGTCGAAATGCGTGAAGCACATCCTGAAGGAGCAGCTCCCCGACGGCGGCTGGAACATCTATCCGACCGGCCCGAGCGAGGTGAACGCGACCGTCCAGTGCTACCTCGCGCTGAAGCTCGCCGGGTTCACCCCGGACGAGCCCGAGATGCGGAAGGCCCACGCCGCGATCCTCCGCCTCGGCGGGATCCCGAAGTGCAACACGTACTGCAAGCTGAACCTCGCCATCCTCGGCCTCTTCCCGTGGGAGCACCTCCCGATCATCCCGGTGGAGCTGATCCTGCTGCCGAACTGGTTCCCCTTCAACATCTACGAGATGTCGGCCTGGAGCCGGACGATGGTGATCCCCCTGGCGATCATCAACCACTTCAAGCCGACCCGCCGCCTCCCCGAGCACCAGCAGATCCACGAGCTCTACCCCTACGGGACCGAGTACGCCGACGTCGCCCTGCCGTGGAGCAAGAAGGCGGTCTCCTTCCGCAATTTCTTCCTCACGATCAACCTCGGGTTGAAG
Organism: Verrucomicrobium sp. GAS474; assembly: GCF_900105685.1. Lineage (NCBI taxonomy): Bacteria > Pseudomonadati > Verrucomicrobiota > Verrucomicrobiia > Verrucomicrobiales > Verrucomicrobiaceae > Verrucomicrobium > Verrucomicrobium sp. GAS474. The sequence continues at coordinate 1,739,846 of NZ_LT629781.1, read as the reverse complement.
TGGCTGGAGCGCCTCCCCTGGCGTCCCTCGCGCGGCATCGCGCTGAAGAAGGCCGAGGAATGGCTCGTCGCCCGCGTCGGCGAGGGTTCCGACGGTCTCGGCGCGATCTATCCCGCGATGATGTACGCCGTGATCGCCCTGAAGGCCCTCGGCTACACCGACGAGCATCCGCTCCTGAAGAAGGCGAAGAAGGAATTCGACGACCTCCACGTCGACGCCACGGCGACGGAGAACGACTACCGCATCCAGCCCTGCTTCTCCCCCGTCTGGGACACGGCGATCACCGCCGGAGCCGTCGTGAAATCGGGCCTCCCCGCGAACGATCCCCGGCTCCAGAAGGCGGCCGACTTCCTCATCTCGAAGGAAGTCCGCCATCGCGGCGACTGGGCGGTGAAGAATCCCCACCCGGAGAACAGCGGCTGGGCCTTCGAGTACAATAACATCTACTACCCCGACGTCGACGACACCCTCGAGGTGATGATGGCCCTCCACCTCATCGAGGCGCGGGACCCCGAGCAGAAGCGCGAGGTCATGGAGCGGGCGAAGAAGTGGATCATCAGCTTCCAGTGCAAGGGCGGCGGCTGGGCGGCCTTCGACAAGGACGTCACGAAGGGCTGGCTGGAGCATGTCCCCTTCGCCGACCACAACGCGATCCTCGACCCCCCGTGCAGCGACCTCACGGGCCGGGCCCTCGAGCTCTTCGGCATGATGGGGGTGAAGCGGAGCGAGCGATTCATCCAGCGCGCGATCAAGTTCATCAAGGACACGCAGGAGGAGGACGGCTCCTGGTACGGCCGCTGGGGCGTGAATTACATCTACGGCACGTGGCAGATCCTCCGCGGCCTCGAGTCGATCGACGAGGACATGAACCAGGACTGGATCATCCGCGGCCGGGACTGGCTCGAATCGTGCCAGAACGAGGACGGCGGGTGGGGCGAGACCGTCGCCTCCTACGACGATCCCCACCTGAAGGGCCAGGGGACGAGCACCGCCTCGCAGACCGCGTGGGCCGTCATGGGCATCCTCGCCTGCGGCGACGCCAGCCGTCCCAGCGTGCTGCGCGGCATCGACTACCTCGCCCGGACGCAGAACGCCGACGGGTCGTGGAGCGAGAGCCTCATCACCGGCACCGGCTTCCCGAAGGTCTTCTACCTCCGCTACGACATGTACCGGAACAACTGGCCCCTCCTGACCCTCGCCACGTTCAACAGCCTCCGCGCCGACCAGGCGAAGAAGGCCGAGGCGTGGGCCGCCTCGACGCTGAAGATGGCCGAGTACCGCCGCCAGCGCGATTCCGCCGCGCCCGAAGCCGAGACCCCCACCGCCTCGGCCTGACCCGGAAGAGTTCGAGTCCATGATCGCCTTCGCCTTCGCCCTCGACAACGAGGCGGCTCCCCTCCTCCATCGCCTCTACCGGCGGAAGACGATCCTCCTCGGCGAGGAGGTGCCGTGCCACGTCGGGATCCTCGACGGGAAGGAAGGGGCCGTCGTCTTCGTCCTGATCGTCGGCATGGGGGCCGAGACCGCGCGGCGGCGGACCGCCCTCGCCCTGGCCGAACTGCCCCGGGAGCTGGAGCGCCGCAAGCTGACGCCGCTCCGCCTCCTCGTCCTCGCCGGCTACGCCGGGGCGCTGCGGGCCGGGCCGGCCTTCCGCCGGAACACCCTCTTCGTCGCCTCGAACTACCTCACCCCCTCGGCCGCGCCGTGGCTCGACAAGGCGCTCCCCGACACCCGCCGCGCCCTCCTCCACAGCGCCGCCGCCGTCGCCGCCACGCCCGCCAGCCGCCGCGCCCTGGCCGACCAGGGCTTCGACCTCGTCGACATGGAGACCGCCGCCGTCGCCGACGAGGCCGAGCGTTTCGGCGTCCCCTTCCTCCCCCTCCGCGTCGTCTCCGACGGCCTCGACGACGTCCTCCCGCAGGAGATCCTCGACGCCTCGTTCGACCTGGTGCGGCAGCAGCCCACCCCGCTCCGGCTCCTGGCGGCGCTCTTCGCGCGGCCCTGGGACATCGTCCCCTTCGTCCGCTTCGTCTCGCACCTGAACCCGGCCCGGAAGGCTTTGTCGCATGGGGTGGAGCAGATTGCGGAGATGGCGCGGTAGGGGACTTCCGTAAGCGCTCCCTCTCCCATACGCTTCTCTTCCGATAGGAGTCTAGGCGTATTGGTACCGCCACCCCTTCAGTTCGTACCCTCGGGCGTTCCAGGAAGCAGCCGATTTTAATCCAGTTCGGAGACGAGGCGCCGCCAAAGCGCGTCCGCCTAGTTCAGGCCCTCCGAAGGGGAGGTCACGGAGGGGCGAAGCCCCTCTGTGGCTATAAAGCGGGTCGCCTCCAGCTGTACAGGGTTGACCGCGCCAGCCCCGAAGGGCTGCCCCGCTCCCGCGGCATCCAGGGAAGCGATACGCTTGGAACGCCCCCCGCCTACTTCAAGATCGTCGTGTGGCTCAGCTGTGCGATCGCGCGGTTCAGCTTCTCCATCCCTGCCGCCTGGTTCTCCGACGCGCCCAGAATCTCCGACATCGTTCCGCCGACCTGCTTGATGGAGGAGGAGATGTTTTCCATCGTCGTCCCCATCGATTCGACGCGGATGCGGCCGCTCTCGATCCGCTTCAGGGCGTCGCCGATCAGCTCGCCGATGTCGCTTGCCGAGACTGCGCTCCGTTGCGCGAGGGAGCGGACTTCCTCGGCGACGACGGCGAAGCCCGCGCCGGAGTCCCCGGCCCGGGCGGCCTCGACGGCGGCGTTCAGGGCGAGGATGTTCGTCTGGAAGGCGATCTCGTTGATCATCCCGACGATCTTGCCGATCTTCTTCGAGCTGTCGGCGATGGCGGTCATGTTCGCCACGGCGTCGGAGACGACGACCTGGCCCTTCACGGTGATGGCCGAGGCCGTCGCGGCGGCCTGATCGGCGTCCTTCGCGTTCGAGGCGTTCTGCTGGATCACGGCGGAGAGCTGGGAGAGGGCGTCCTGGAGGGTCTGCGTCGCCTCGATCTGGGCGGTGACGTCGGTGGCGTACTTGACGACCTTGAAGGGCCGCCCGTCGGCGTCGAAGATCGGGTTGTAGGAGGCCTGGAGCCAGATGCCCTGGCCGTGCTTGCCGACGCGGCGGTATTGCCCGGCGTCGAACTGGCCGGAGCCGAGGCGCTGCCAGAACTCGCGGTAGCCCTGGCTGTTCGCCTCGGCGGGATTCACGAACATCCGGTGATGCTGGCCCTGGACCTCGCGGAGGGTGTAGCCGGTGGTCGCGAGGAAGTTCTCGTTCGCCGTCAGGATCGTCCCGTCGAGGTCGAACTCGATCACGGCCTGGACGCGGCTGATGGCGTCGAGCTGGCCCGCGACGTCGGCGTTGCGGAGGACTTCGGCGGTGATGTCGGTCGCGTACTTGATCACTTTCACCGGCCGCCCGAAGCGGTCGAAGATCGGGTTGTAGGAGGCCTGGATCCAGACTTCGCGGCCGTCCCGGGCGATCCGCTTGTACTTGCCCGAATCGTACTCGCCCCGGCCCAGCTTCTGCCAGAAGAGGCGGTAGGCCTCCTGGTCGGTCGACTCGTCGACGAAGATCCGGTGGTGCTGGCCCCGGATCTCCTCCAGCTCGTAGCCCATCGCGGAGAGGAAGTGGTCGTTGGCCCAGAGGATCGTCCCGTCGAGGTTAAACTCGATCACAGCCTGGGAGCGACGGATCGCCTCGACCTGGCCTTGAAGGTCCTGAGTGGAGGAAGGATGATCACCCAGTCTCGATTGCTTCTTTAAAAAGTTTAACATATAAGTAATTTTACCTGAATTTTAAGCAACCTGTATACCAAGTGAACAAGGAGAGCAAGGGTACACCACGAAATGCATGACTTACCCGAGGGGCTTCATCCTGATCCTAAAGGACCCCGTTTTTGCCCTTCTCCCGCCTCCGATTGACGCCGTGTCCTCTGAGAGTTACCCTTATTTCCTATGTCCGATGCCCCCGCCGCCACGTCCGCCCCCTCCGTCCAATTGACCGAAAAGGCCGCGGCGGCGATCCGCGCCCGCGTGGGCGGCGAGGTGGCGACGAAGGGGCTCCGCCTCTTCGTCTCGGCGGGGGGCTGCTCCGGCTTCCAGTACGAGATGAAGCTGGCGGGGGGGGAACCCGGCGACGTCGCCTACGACCAGTTCGGGGTGAAACTCTTCGTCGACGAGAAGAGCCTCCTCTTCCTCGGCGGATCGACCATCGACTTCGAGGACGGCCTCACCGCCGCCGGATTCCGCATCCGCAATCCCAACGCGAAGGCCACCTGCGGCTGCGGGACTTCGTTCGAGGCCTAGACCGATGACCGCCTCCCTGCGCGCCCTCTTCGGGCGCGGGATCTCCGTCGGCCTCCGGGCCGGCCGGGAAAACCTCGTCCCCGGCCTCGTCATCCAGGCGATCACGCTCCTGATCGTCGTCGGCTATTACCGGGGCTGGCCGACGACGGCGCTCCTCACGACCCTCGCCGACCTCAAGGTCCGTTACGGCCATCTCTTCAGCTTCGTCGCCACGGGGCTCTTCGCCGGGGTCCTGGGCGAGGCGTGCCGCGTCCTCTTCCTCCAGCGGGGGCGCTTCGCCAAGGCCAACCTGGAGGAGATGGTCTTCCGCTTCTTCCTCCTCGGCTTCTGCGGGATCGGCTCCGATTTCCTCTACCTCGGCCTCGGCGCCCTCCTCGGCAATGCGCCGAGCCCGCTGATCGTCGCGGAGAAAGTCGCCATCGACCAATTCGTCTACTCGGCCTTCCTGGCCTGCCCCTTCCTGACGCTCGGCTACCACTGGAAGCACTCCGGCTACCGCCTCGCCGCCCTCGGCGACCTCTTCCGTCCCGCCTTCATCGGGGAACAGGTGGTCCCCCTCACCCTCTCCAACTTCTGCTTCTGGATCCCCACGACGGTCCTGATCTATTCCCTCCCCGTCCTCCTCCAGCTTCCCCTCTTCCTCCTCGCCGTCACGATCTGGGGCCTCCTCCTCGTCTCGATCTCGACGCGGCGGGGCAACGATGGCAAACTGCCCGTCCTCCCCGCCGAGGAAACCGTCCTCCCCATATGAGCCCGAGCCCCTTTCCCGACAGCCCCCGGTGGCGCAGCGCCTTCCCCTACCTCGCCAACAAGGGCAAGGACGACCGTCCCCTCGCCTTCCTCGACAGCGCCGCCAGCGCGCAGAAGCCGCGCGCCGTCTATGACCGGATGCACGCCTTCGCCCTCCACGAGTACGCGAACGTCCATCGCGGCGTCTACGATCTGAGCGAGGCGGCCACCGTCGCCTACGAGGGGGCGCGGGAACGGGCCGCCGCCTTCCTCCGCGCCGGGGGCGGCCGCGTCGCCATCTTCACCCGGGGGACGACCGAGGCCGTCAACCTCGTCGCCTGGTCGTGGGGCGAGGTCCATCTCGCGGCGGGGGACACGATCCTCCTCACCGAGATGGAACACCACAGCAACATGCTGCCATGGCGCGCCCTCGCCGAGCGCAAGGGGGCCAAGGTCGAATACGTCCCCGTCACCGACAACGGCGCCGCCCTCGACCTCGCCGCCGCGCAGGCGCTGCTGGCGAAGAAGCCGAAGCTCTTCGCCTTCGCCCACGCCTCGAACGTCCTCGGCTTCCTCACCCCCGCCGCCGAGCTCTGCGCCCTCGCCCGGAGCCACGGCGTCACCACCTTCGTCGACGGCGCGCAGAGCTTCGGCCACCTCCCCGTCGACATCGAGGCCCTCGGCTGCGACTTCTTCGCCTGCTCCGCCCACAAGGCCTGCGGCCCCACCGGCGTCGGCCTCCTCGTCGGCACCCTCGCCCTCATGGAGAACCTCCCCCCGTGGCAGCACGGCGGCAGCATGGTCGAGAAGGTCCGCTTCGACGCGATCACCTACCGTCCCCCGCCCGCCCGCTTCGAGGCCGGGACCCCTCCCATCGTCGAGGCCGTCGGCCTCGGCGCCGCGCTCGACTTCCTCGACGGCGTCGGCCTGAAGGCGATCGAGGACCACTCCGTCCACCTCGCCGAACTCGCCGCCGCCGGGCTGCGGAAGATCCCCGGCATCCGCGTCATCGGGCCGGAGGCCGGGGGGCGGCAGACCGGCATCGTCTCCTTCGTCTCCGAGACCGTCCACGCGCACGACATGGCCTACTACACCAACGGAAAAGGCGTCGCCCTCCGCGCCGGCCACCACTGCGCCCAGCCCCTGATGCACCGCCTCGGCGTCCCCGCGACGACCCGGGCGAGCTTCTACCTTTATAACACCGAGGAAGAGGTCGAGCGGCTAGTCCAAGCCGTCGCCGGAGCCGTCACATTCTTCCAGGCATAGGCCCGGACGCATCCTTCTCCCAATACGAGTCTGGGCGTATTGGCCCCGTCTCTCCCTATCACTCGTACCCTCGGACGCTCAGGGAAGCAGCGGATTTTAATCCAGTTAGGAGACGAGGCGCCGCCCAAGCGCGTCCGGCTAGCTAAGGCCTTCAGAACAGGAGGTTCCAGGAGGGGCAAAGCCCCTCTTGGGCTATAAAGCGGATCGCCTCCAGCTGTACCGGGTTGACCGCGCAGGTCCCGAAGGGCCGCCCCGCCCCCCCTCCTAGACTATGTACACAAAAGAGGGTAAAAAACCGCTTGCATTGCCAAAACGGTACGTTCAGTCTAACCGGCCCTAGCAATTTTAGAGAACCATCGTTATGAAACGGACTTACCAGCCCTCCAAGAAGCGCCGCGTGCGCCAGCACGGCTTCCTCGCCCGCACCCGCACCAAGTCGGGCCGCGCCATCCTCAGCCGCCGCCGCCGCAAGGGCCGGGTCCGGCTCGTTCCCGTCGGCGCGGACGTCAAGTTCGCCCGCCACACCCAGGCCTAGTCCCGGGGTTCGTTCCTCCCCATGCGCGAGCGTTTGCCACGGCGACGCATCGTGCGTCGGCGGCATCACTTCGATGCCGCCTTCTCCGGGGAGGGTGCCAGCGGCGCCCTACGTTTCCACGGACGCGCCCTCACCCTCCTCGCCCTTCCCCGTAAGCCGGGCGACACCTCGCCCGACGAAGTCGCCTTCCTCACCCCGAAGCGCCTCGGCGACGCCAACGTCCGCAACCGCCTTCGCCGCCGCCTCCGCGAAGTCCACCGGCGGCATATCGCGCCGCAATTCGCCGCCTCCCCGCCTTCCTTCCGCCTCCTCTGGATGGCGAAGTCGTCGAGCGGCGCCCTCCCCTTTCCCGAACTCGTCTCCCAGATGGAGGCCCTCTACGCCACGGCCCTGGCCAAGGTGAAGCCGCCCGATGCGTGATTTCACGACCGCCCTCCTCTGTCGCCTCATCGCCCTCTACCGGCTCCTCTTCGGCCCGGTCAAAATCTTCTTCGGTCTCCAAGGCTGGTGCCGCTACACCCCCACCTGCTCCCGCTACGCCGAGGAAGCCCTCCGCGAATGGGGTCCCGCCCGGGGCTCCCTTCTCGCCGCGCGGCGGATCTGCCGCTGCCATCCCTGGGGCGGCCACGGCCCCGATCCCGTTCCCCTGAATACGAAAAAAGGTTTCCCCACCGCTCCGAAATCGGGTGACTCCGGCCCCTACTGCGTTAAACTCCCTCCCTCTTAAAGCCCCCTCCACCTCCCTTTCCCCAACCCCCTTCATCCCATGAACGAACCCTCCCCCCGCCTCGGCAAATCGGATTGGCTCGCCGTCGGCCTCTGCGTCGCCGCCCTCGTCGGCTGGACCTTCTACTCCACCGCCCGCTGGCCCTCGCCGAAGACCCCCCCGCGCCCGAATCCCGCCGACGTCGCGAAGATCGCCACCCCCGCGACCGCGGCCGAACCGGCCTCCACGCCGACCCTCAGCGCCCTCCCCGGCGAGAAGGAAAAGGCGAAGGCCAAGCCCGCCCCGGCTCCCGCCGTCTCCTTCCCCGAAGCGCGTCCCGTCCTGGAAAACAGCGCCATCCGCGTCACCTTCACCAGCCACGGCGGCGGCCCCGCCACGATCGTCCTGAAGCAGCACGCCGAGATCAAGGGCGGCGACCCCGTCCTCCTGAACGGCCCCGGCCTCGCCGCCGTCGACCACGTCGCCCTCCCCATCTTCAACCTCACCGGCTGGAACACCGCCGAGACCGAGTCGGCCATCGACTACCAGCTGGAGCCCGGCGCCGACGAGACCCACGTCGCCTTCGCCCGCACCCTCCCGAACGGCCTCCGCATCGAGCGCCTCTACACCCTCGACGGCTCCTACGGCGTGAAGCTCGAGGAACGGCTCACGAACACCACCGGCCAGGCCCTCTCCCTCCCCGAGCGTCAGGCCCAGATCGGCCTCGTCGGCCCCCTCTACCACAATGACGGCCCCCCCACGATCGGCGCCACCTGGTCCCAGGCCGGCAGCAACAAGGCGACCGGCCACATCACCGCGCCCGAGTTCGAGGCGAGCGGCAGCTTCAACTTCATCAGCCCCCATCCCGCCCGCGACGGCATCGCCGGACCCGAGGAGAAGATCGGCTGGGCCGCCGTGCGGAACCGCTTCTTCACCGTCGTCCTGACCGCGCCGGAGGGCGACCCCATCCGCCGCGTCACCTCCCTCATCTACCGCCCCGGCCATCCCCAGGCCCCCAGCCCCGCCGGGACAATCCTCCCCGCCGTCTCCGCCTCGGCCACCTTCGCCCCCTTCACCCTGAACCCGAACGAGACCCGCACCGAGGACTACTCCCTCTACGCCGGTCCGAAGGAATACGACGAGCTCGCCACCCTCGGCCAGGGCCAGAAGGCCCTCATGGACTTCGGCTTCTTCGCCTGGGCGGCCCTCCCCCTCCTCAAGGCGATGAAGTGGATCCACACCGTCATCCCCAGCTACGGCTGGTCGATCATCCTCCTCACCGCCTGCCTCAAGGGGATCTTCTGGCCCCTTCAGTCGAAGGCCAACCACAGCATGAAGCTCATGCAGGCCGTCGCCCCGAAGCAGAAGGAGATCTCGGCGAAGTACAAGGACGATCCCGCGAAGATGCAGCAGGAAGTCATGAAGCTCTACCGCGAGTACGGCGTGAACCCCCTCGGCGGCTGCCTCCCGATGCTCATCCAGATCCCGATCTTCATCGGCTTCTACACCATGCTCCAGAGCGCCGTCGAATTCCGGCACGAGACCTGGTTCTGGATCAAGGACCTCGTCCAGCCCGACACCATCGCCGTCCTCCCCGGCGTGAACCTTCCGATCAACCCGCTCCCGATCATCATGACCCTCTCCCAGTGGGCCCTCATGCGGATCACCCCGCAGACCGGGGACGCCGCGCAGATGAAGATCCTCCAGTTCATGCCCTTCATCATGCTGATCTTCTTCTACAACTTCGCCTCGGCCCTCGCCCTCTACTGGACGGTGAACAACTTCATCTCGATGTTCCAGACCTACCGGAACCTCAAGAAGCCCCTTCCGGTCCTTCAGCGGGTGAAGAAAGCCGCGCCGGGGAACGGCATCAGCTTCAAGCGATAGATTCGGCCTAGCCAAAAAAATCGGCATGCGGCATGATACGGGCCATGTCGTCGCACGAAGGACAAAGCCCTAAGGAGTTGCTCGAGCTGCTCCTCGGCCACCTTGGCTTCGTCTTTGAAGTCGAGGAAAGCCACGAGCCCGCCGACCGGGGCGAGCGGCTCCGGCTCAACATCCGCACCCGCGATCCCGGCCGCCTCATCGGCCGCGACGGGCGGACCCTCGACGAGGTCGAGTACCTCCTGAACCGCCTCATCGACCGCGACGAGGAAGGCGACGTCCACCAGACCCCGCGCATCATCGTCGACGTCGAGGGCTACCGCCGCAAGGAACAGGACGACTTCCTCGCCACCATCCGCCAGAAGGCCGACCGCGTCCGCGAGACCGGCAAGCCCGAGACCCTCCCGCCGATGAACGCCTACGAGCGGTGGATGATCCACCAGGCCTTCCAGGAGGACCCCGAGGTCACGACGAAGAGCGTCGCGGTCGAGGGGGGGAATGGGAAGTTGAAGACGGTGGTGTTGCAGGTGAGGTAGGGGGCGAGTGCGTCTTCCTTGGACGCCATGGGAGCGGGGCAGCCCTTCGGGGCTTGCGCGGTCGACCCGGTACAGCTGGATGTAACCCGCTTTATAGCCCAAGAGGGGCTTTGCCCCTCCTGGAACCTCCTGTTCGGAGGGCCTTAGCTAGGCGGACGCGCTTGGGCGGCGCCTTGTCTCCGAACTGGATTAAAATCGGCTGCTTCCGGAGCGTCCGAGGGTACGGACTGAAGGGGTAGCGGGGCCAATACGCCTAGACTCCTATCGGGAGAGAAGCGGATGGGGGAATCATGCGTCCGCAGGCTGGCGGAACCGAAGCGGCTTAATTTTTCTTTCCGGCGTCGAGCCACTCTTCGGTGTTTTGCCGGAAGTTCTTGTACGCTTCGGCGCTGTCGCTGCCTGCGCTCGGGACGCTGTTGGGGACGGTCTCGGCGCTCGGACTCTTCACCCCTCCCGCCCGGGTGTCGGGGGAGAGGGCGGCGAGGCGGTCCCGGACTTCGGCGGCGGAGCGGTCGAACTCGCGGAGCAACTGGGGGGAGACTTCCTGCGAGGCAGTGGCGGGAGCGAGGCCCGCGAGGTGGAGGATTTCCTTTCCACCCCCTTCGCTCCCGTCGCGGCGGAAGCGGGCGGTGAGGTCGACCGGGGCCGCCGCCACGGGGCGCTGCAATTCATAGAACGCGAGCAGCCCGTCCCCCTCCTTCGGCGCGATCCCGTTTCCCGTCACGGGGAGCCGGTTCTCGTAGCCGATCAACCGCCACGCGCCGACCGACTCCGGGGCGAGGGCGAGTTGGAGCCGCACATCCTTCACCGAGGCCGGGCGGGGCGAGGCGACTTCCCGTTCGAGGACCGTCTCGACCCCGCCCGCCGTCCGCAGGACCGATCCGCGCCCGCGCCCGGCGGCGACGACCTTCCGCAGCATCGGCCCGTCGGCCGCCTCCTTGCCGAGGAACATCACGCTCAGCGTCACCCCCTCCCGCGCCTGCCGGGTGATCTCGCCCGTCATCCCGCCCTCCCCCTTCTGCCCGTAGGCGAGGGAATCGAGGTCGTTGTCGGTGACGACGATCACGCGATTGAATCCGTCGGGGACGAACCCCTTCTTCGCCATGTCGAAGGCGGCGCGGAGACTCGCCCCCGGACGGTCGGCCGTGGCGACGGCGAGGCGGCTGAAGGCGGAGCGGATCGTCGCCCGCGCCTCGTCCTCGGAGGCCGAGGCGGCGGCGTCGGCACCGGGGGCCGAGACCAGCGAGGCCGCCGCCGCGCCGGTCTTGGCCTCGTCCCTCTTCTTCGGAATCTCGGTCAGCGGAAGCGGGATCGCCGAGCTTCCCGCATAGGTCACGATCCCGACGCGGTCCCCGGGATGGAGCCGTTCCAGGAACGGCAGGACGGCCTTCTTGAAGGCGCCGAGGCGGTCGGGCGCGCCCATCGAGAGGGAGTTGTCGACGAGGAAGACGAGATTCGCGGGAGGCCGCGCCACCTGGGCCGGGGTCGTCGCCCGGAGCCCGACGACGAGGAGCTGCCGCCCCTCCGCCCACGGCGACGGGAAGAGCCGCGCCATCATCACGAAAGGAAGCTGCGCGGGAACCGTCTGGGCGTCGTTGTCGGCACCGTAATCGACGAGGCGGATGCCGTTTCCCTCCTCCAGGTAGGAACCGTCGGCGGCCCGCTCCCGGGGCAGCAGCGCCACCGGGAGGACGGGGACGATCTCGGCGAGGGCGAAGCCGGTCTGGATCGGCTGCCGCACCACCCGGAGCGGCCCGGGGACGAAGGCGATCCCGCCCGGCTGGGTCGAGGCGAGGGGGATCTCGGTCTCGGTCTGGATCGGGACCGAGGAGATCGTGTCGGGAAAGGCCGAGGGGGCCGAGGAGGAGGGCGCCGCCGGAGTCGCCGGGGGAGCCTCGGCGGCGAGCTGGTCCCGGAGCCGGTCGATCCGTTCCTTCCGCGCCGCGCGGGCCGCATCGGCCTCGGCGGCAGCCGCAGCCGCAGCCGAACTTGCCGCGACCGAGGCCGCGGCGGGAGCGGCCGCCGGCGGGGGCGAGGCGGGAGTCAGGGCCGGAGCGGCGGGAGCGGGAGTCGGGGCGGTCTGCTGCGCCGTCGCCGGGGCGGGCGCAGGAGCCGGGGCCGGAGCCGACGCCGCATCGGGCTGGCGGACGTCGAAGGCGTTGTCGCCGAGCGCGGGAGGCGGCGTGACGGGCGTGGGCGGCACCGCCTCCATCGTCGTCGTGACCTCGCCGGGCGGCTGGACCGGGGTGAGGGCCTCCGTCTCGGGCTGGCTTCCCAGCGCGGGGATCCATCGGAGCATCGCGGGCCGGGGCTGCTGTTCCATCTCCCACGTCAGCCCGCCCCCCGCCGCCGCGACGATCACGGCGAAGCCGAGGACGACGTACTTCGGCGAGACGGGCAGGGAGAGGGAACCGATGCGGAAGAGCGCCGGGTTCGCCCCCCCGGCCCCTCCGATCCCGGCCTCCCCCATCACGCCGTCGACGAAGGCCGCGGGCTCCAGCGGGATGACCTCGACCTTCTCCGCCACCCACGCCTCGCGGAGGTTTTGCGCGGCGAGGCGGACCTGCTCGACCTCGGCCCCAGCGTCGCTCGAAAAGCGGAGCGCCGCATCCATCCCCTCCTTTTCCTTGGGCGAGACCTCGCCCAGGGCATAGGCCGTCCAGGCGGGATCGTTCGGGGCAAAGGCACCGGGGCTCACGCGGCTCCTTCCTTCCCCCTCACCTGCGCGAGGGCCGCATGGACGAGGCGGGCGACGTGGGCGGGCGCGACGTCGAGGACCGCCCCGATCGCGGGATACCCGAGGCCGCACTCGAACTTCAGCCGGAGCATCTCCTCCTGCACCTGATTCAGCCCGAGGCGGACCGGATCGACGGGGGAGGCGGTAGCCGTCCGGGGACGCCGCGCCTCGCCCTTGAGCTGGGCGAGGGCCGCCTCGCGGGCGGCGCGGTAGAGCTTCTCCACCTGCTTCTCGGCGGCCAGGGAAGGGAAATCGGGGAGCCCCGCGAGGAGGACGAAGGCCCGCTTCACCGCCTCGCCGCCCCGCTTCGGATCGCCCGCCAGGCGGGTCGCGTAGCGGAGGACGATCGCGCCGTGCTTTTCGGTGAGGGCCAGGAGGGCGGCGCGGACGAGGGCCGCCTCCTTGGGCGAAGGGGACTGCGACGGGGTTCCGGCCCCGCCGGAGGCGGGGGAGGAGGCTTTGAAGGAATCCCTGGATTTCATCGCATTCGCAGCAGACTTTCCCGACGTTCCCGACAGCGCCGGAGACGGGGCCGAGATCGGAGCGATCTTGGGAAGCGGCGGAAGCAGCAACGCCGCCCCGCCCGCCTTCCCCCCGCCCAGCGCACCCTGTGAACCTTCTGACATGGTATCCCCTTTTCCCTTAAACGCCAACAGAGGACTCCCGCACCGGCGGCGTCCGCAGCAGGTCGGCCATCCACGCCCCGGCCTCCGGCGCCCCCTCCAGGGGAGCCCAGGGGGCGAAAACCTTGTCGAGATCGGCGCGGTACGGCCCCCGCTTCACCTCGAGGATCACCGTGTCGGGAACGACCGCCGTGAAGGTGTGCCAGACGCCCGGCTCCATATCGATCATCCCCGCGCCCCCTTCCTTCAGCGGAATCCGGTCGAGGACCTTCCCGCCCGCGTCGAAGCGGAAGAAATCGATCGCGCCCCGGAGGACGATGACGTTCTCGACCGCCCCGGGCTGGGGATGCATGTGGGGGGCAGCGTAGGTCCCCGGCTGGAGGAAATTGAGCATCCGCTGGACGGCGGCGTCCTGGGTCCGGTGCAGGGGAAGAATGATCCGCTTCCGGGGGGAGTGGCGGGACCCCTCGATGCCCCGGAGCAACGTCGCCTCGTCGAGCGCGAAGAGCGCTCCCTCCACGGGAGGAAAGGCGAGCGGAAATGGAGTGGGCTGGGCGGACGGCGGCATCGGATTCCTCGGTTATTCCGTATTCGGCATAAAAACCGAAAACGTGAGGCCGAATCCGTCCGGCGGAAAAACTTTCCTCCCTTGCTCCACGGAGTGAAGCAAGGCATAGAGAAGGATGCCTTTCTCCTGGCAAACGGCAACTCTTTCCCTCCCCCTCCCGGCCCGCCCGCTGGTGATGGGGATCGTGAACCTCACCCCCGATTCGTTCTCCGACGGGGGGCGCTACTCCTCCCTCCCCTTCGCCGTCACCCGCGCCCTCGAGATGGAGGCCGCCGGGGCTGATCTCCTCGATTTCGGCGCCGAATCGACCCGCCCCGGGGCCGCTCCCGTCCCGGCGGAGGAGGAGGGCCGCCGCCTTTTCCCCGTCCTCGAGGCGCTCCGGGGGAAACTGAAGATCCCCCTCTCCGTCGACACCACGAAGGCCGCCATCGCCGAGGGCGCGTGGGAGCGGGGGGCCGCGATCGTGAACGACATCTCCGGGGGCCGCTTCGATCCCGAGCTCCAGCCCGTCGTCGCCCGGCGCGGCCTCGGCTACGTCCTCACCCACTCCCGGGGGACCCCGGAGACGATGCAGACCCTGACCGGGTACGCGGGTGGCGACGTCGCCGGGGAGGTCGCGCGGGACCTCGCCGCCGCCGCCGCCGCCGCCGAGGGCCTCGGCATCGCGCGGGAGCGGATCGTCCTCGATCCCGGCTTCGGCTTCGCGAAGACGACCGAGGAGAACCTCGCCCTCCTCGCCCGCCTCCGCACCGTCGCCGCCCTCCCCTATCCCCTCCTCATCGGCCTCTCGCGGAAATCGTTTTTGAAAAGGGTTGCCGGGGAAGCCGCCTTGGAGGTAAGCACAAGGGTGGCCGAAACCTTCGCCGCCACACAGGGAGCCCGGATCTGGCGCACGCACGACGTCGCCTCCGCCCGGGCTGCCAGCCAGCTTCTGGAAGGCCTGGGCGTCCCCCCGGATTCCCGATCCTAGAACCCCGTCAGAACTCCTTTCCCAACTTCTTTTCCCATCATGGATTTGTCCCGCATTCCCTGGCCCTGGGCGATCGAGATCCTCCTCATCGCCGTCGGCCTCTACTCGATCTGGAAGCTCTTCCACGGCACCCGCGGCGCGCGCGTGCTCACGGGGCTGGTGATCGTCCTCGTCACCCTCTCCATCATCTCCCATTTCCTGAACCTCTCCGTCGTCAGCGCCATCGTGGAGCAGTTCTACCCCTCCCTCCTCATCGGCGTCGTCATCCTCTTCCAGCCCGAGCTCCGGCAGATGCTCTCCGAGCTCGGCAGCAAGCCGATCCTCCGCAGCAGCCACCAGCAGAGCGAGGTGATCGAGCACATCGTCAACGCCGTCGAGATCCTCCAGCGGGAACGCTACGGCGCGCTCATCGCCGTCGAGCAGGAAGACATCTTCAACCCGGGCCGCGACACCGGCACCCAGCTCAACGCCGAAGTCAGCGCCGACCTCCTCGCCACCATCTTCTACCCGAAGACCCCCCTCCACGACGGCGGGGCCATCATCCGCGGGAACAAGATCGCCGCCGCCGCCGCCATCTTCCCCCTCACCCACCGGGAGCAGCTCGACCGCGCCCTCGGCCTCCGCCACCGCGCCTCCCTCGGCCTCTCCGAGGAGACCGACGCCGTCATCGTCGTCCTCTCCGAGGAGACCGGCACCATCGCCGTCGCCTACCAAGGCGAGCTCATCCGCCCCCTCGATCCCGACGGCCTCCGCACCCGCCTGAGCGAAATCCTTCTCTAATCCCGCTCCCCCAATCCCATGAGAAACTTTTTCTTCGTGAACTGGCGTCAAAAGGGAGTCTGCCTCCTCCTCGCCGTCGCCATCTGGATCATCCTCAAGGAGCAGATCGAGCCCGGGGCCATCCACCGCGCCTGGCTCGACGCCACCGGCCTCCCCGCCGTCCCCCCGCTTCCCCTTCCCTGATTCCTGATTCCATGACCCAGCAGAAACTCTTCGGCACCGACGGCATCCGCGGCGTCGCCAACGTCGATCCCATCACCCCCGAAGTCGCCTTCCGCCTCGGCGGCCTCATGGCCACGGTCTTCGGGCGGAACCTCGCGCCCGGAGCCCGCCCCCGCGTCCTCATCGGGCGGGACACCCGCCTCTCCGGCCCGATGCTCGAGGCCGCCCTCCTCTCCGGCCTCCTCTCCCACGGGGCCGACGCCACCCTCCTCGGCGTCCTCCCCACCCCCGGCGTCGCCCTCCTCGTCCGGCAATTCGGCGCCGCCGCCGCCGTCGTCATCAGCGCCTCCCACAATCCCTTCGCCGACAACGGCCTCAAAATCTTCCAGGGCACCGGCTACAAGTGCGATGACGCCCTCGAAGCCGAGATCGAGGCGGGCCTCCTCGACGGCCGTCCCCTCCCCCGTCCCGAAGGCAACGGCCTCGGCCGCCTCCTTCCCCTCCGCGCCGGGGAAACGGCGACGTCCCTCTACGAACGGGCGATCGTCGCCTCCTGGCCCCACGATCCCGCCGCCCTCCCGCTGAAGGGCCTGAAGATCGCCCTCGACGCGGCGAACGGGGCCTCCTACCAGACCTCCCCCGCCGTCCTCCGCGCCCTCGGCGCCGAGGTGATCGTCGCGCACGACGCGCCCGACGGCGTCAACATCAACGAAGGGTGCGGCAGCACCCATCCCGAGGTCGTCGAGGCCCTCGTGAAACAGAGCCGCGCCCGCGTCGGCATCTCCCACGACGGCGACGCCGACCGCGTCATCTGCTGCGACGAGACCGGGAGCGCCCTCGACGGCGACGAGCTCCTCGCCATCGTCGGCCTCGACCTCCTCCGCTCCGGGAGGCTCCCCGGCAAGGCGATGGTCGCCACCGTCATGAGCAACCTCGCCCTCGACGAGCTCTTCGCCTCCGAGGGAGGCCGCATCGCCCGGTGCGCCGTCGGCGACCGCGCCGTGCTGGAAACGATGCTCGCCGAGGGCCTCGCCTTCGGCGGCGAGCAATCGGGCCACGTCATCCTGAAGGAACACGCGACGACCGGAGACGGCCTCCTGAGCGCCCTCGCCCTCCTCCGCGTCGTCGTCGAAAGCCGAAAGCCGTTGAGCGAGCTGCGGCGGGTGCTGAAGAAATACCCGCAGACTCTTGTGAATTTGAAAGTGCGCGTCCGGACGCCCTTCGCCGAGATCCCCGGCCTGGAAAGCGCCATCGCCGAAGCGGAGAAAACCCTCGGCACCGCCGGACGGCTGCTGCTGCGCTACTCCGGCACCGAGCCGAAGATCCGACTGCTGATCGAGGCGAAAGACGAGGCGCTGCTCGCACCGTTGGCGGAGAAGATCCTCGCGCCGGTGAAAGCCGCCATCGGGGTTTAGCCGCGTTGGCGTTGCCCTCGAGGGGGCGCGTGATTCTGCCAAGCGTCCCAGTGCCAGAAAAATAAAAAGGCGGCACCGCGTCCCGTCATGGGAGCGATGCCGCCTCTCGGCTTTGAGACCTAAAGAAACGATCGAAACGACCGGCAATAAGACTCTTAAGAGCTTACTGCAGGAGCTTCAGCACGGACTGCTGGCTCGTGTTCGCCTGGGCGAGCATCGAGGTGCTGGCCTGGACCAGGATGTTCTGCTTGGCCAGGTTCGCGCTTTCGTCGGCCACGTCGAGGTCGGCGATACGGCTGTTGGCCGAGGTCACGTTCGTCCGCTCCGTGTTGATGTTGGCGATGTAGAAGTTGAATTTCGAGATGTCGGCGTTGACGGTCGCACGGCGATTGGTGACGCAGGAGATCGCCGCGTTGAGCAGCGTGAGCGCGCTGAGCGCCGCCGTCGTCGTGTTGATCGAGGTCGTGTCGATGCCGAGGCTGGTCGCGTTGGCGATCGTCGTCAGCTGCATGCTGTCGGTGTTACCGTCGGCATTGATCGCGATGACGATCGAGCTGGTGACGAAGAGCGGGCTTCCGTTGAACGACGCGTTGCTCGCGATGTTGTTCATCGTGGCGACGAGGTTCGCGAACTCGGTCTGGTAGTTCGCGCGATCCGACGAGCCGAAGGCGCCGTTGGTCGCCTCCTGGGCCAGTTCGCTCATGCGGGTCAGCATGTTCTGGATCGTCGAGAGGAAGCCGTCGGTCGTCTGGGCGAAGGAAACGATGTCTCCCGCGCCGTTCGCGGCGGCCTGCAAGCGACGAACCCGGGCGGACAAATCGCCGGAAACGGCGACGCCGGCGGCGTCATCCGAGGGATCGGCGAGACGAGAGCCCGAGGAAAGGCGCTGAATCGATTTGGTTAACGCCGCTTGGTTCGACGTAAGATAGTTCGACGCCGAGAGGGCGGCGATGTTTGTTCCAATAACTGCCATAACTACTCCTTGTTGGTTGGTGTTCCGATGTTTCTTTTTCCGTCTCCGTTACCCAGCCTTGGGAACTTCGACAGCGATACCCATTCAGCACCGGCCATGCCAAAGTTTTAAAATATTTTGTAAGTATATTACAATAAACGAGTTATAAATTTATTTTTCCGACCGAAGCATCGGCAAAAAGTTCCGGGAGGCAAAAAAGGAGAAAGGTACGGCATCTTTCTGAGGAAAATTTTTCCTGTACAAGACCGGTATTTTGTGCCGAAAAGCCGATTTCAGACGATTCCGCTATAGAGAACCGAAAAACGGTCGAAGAGTACAGGGATTGCCGGAGAGAGAGGCCATGCGCTTCCCCTGCGCCAGCACAAGAACAGACAATTTCTCCCAAGCGCCCCTCTCCCAATAGGAGTCAGGGCGCATGAGTACTGCTCCCCCTTCAGTACGTACCCTCGGGCGTACCGAAACCATCCGATTTTAATCCAGTGAGGAGATAAGGCGCAGGGGGAAACGCGTCCGCCTAGTTAAGGCCCTCAGAACAGGAGGTTCCAGGAGGGGCAAAGCCCCTCTTGGGCTATAAAGCGGGTCGCCTCCAGCTGTACAGGGTTGACCCCGCCAGCCCCGAAGGGCGCTCCGCACCCCCCTACAAATTCCGCTTCAACACCTTCCCCAACTCCGCCGCACGAAACGGCTTCGGGAGAATATCGTGGAAGCCTTCGGCGAGCAGCTTCGCGTTGAAATCGTCATCGGAATAGCCGCTGCAGGCGATGGCACGGAGATTGGGAGCGATCTGGCGGATCGCCTTCATCGCGTCCTGGCCGCCCATGCCGCCCTGGATCGTCAAGTCGAAGAGGCCGGCCGAAAAAGGCTTCTGCTCGCCGAGGGCCTTCTTGCACATCTCGATGGCTTCCTCGCCGGTCTTCGCCCACTCGGTGTTGTAGCCGAGGGACTTGAGCATACGGCCCTGGATGTCGCCGATCGAAAGGTCGTCTTCCAGGACGAGGATCCGCTCGCCGTTGCCCTGGCCGCCCGCCGAAGGGCGGGGAGCCGCCTGCGGGGCGGGAGCCGGGGCCGGAGCGGGCACGGGAGGGGCGGGCTGCGCGTAGGGGGTCAGCGCCAGCTGGGTCACCGGCGTCCCGTCCCATGAGACGAGCTCGGCATCGACGCGGACTTTCAGGGCGACGCCACCCGCGCCGAGGATATCGAGCTCGCTCGGCACGCCGACGGCGAAGGGAATGTTCAACGCCTGCCCGGTGAGCGCGGCGGCGTCGAAGCCGAGGAGCGCCCCGGCGGCGGGATTGGCGAAGAGGATCGCCATGTCGTGGTTCAACACGAAATAGGGAGTCGCGCTTCCCGAGAGGGATTGCACCAAGGCTGCCGATGAATCGGAGGACATGACGTTTCTAATATCTTTCCAGTATGCGACAGAAAAAAATCGACCCCGGGGAACCCATAACCGTCCCGCCTCACAGTGACGTAGCGGAAAGCCATCGGGATGACAAGGCCCCAATCCACCCCGCGATAAAATAGCGACTAGAGGAATGTCTATAGACCGGCCGACCGACGCGCGGGGACGAATCTCTCCGAATGTGGCCTCGCCGACCCATTTTGGCACAAAGATGGCTTTTGTCTTTCCAACCCTGATGAAGAAGATAACAAACAAACCCGGCGTGAATAAAAATCCTGTCCTCTCTGCCGGTCTCTCCAAGATTGACCGCGACCTCTACTTCCTCATCGACCACCTGGCCGTCGTCCTCCGGCGCCTCGGCCATGGCGAGATCGCCGACAACCTTCCCTGGCAGGGGAAGAAGCTCCCCATCGGGAAATTCTCCGACAGCATCGGCCAGGCCTACTCGATCAGCTTCCAGCTCCTGAACATCGTCGAGGAAAACGCCTCGGCCCAGGCCCGCCGCGCGCGGGAGACGAAGTACGGCTTCGTCGCCGAATCGGGCCTGTGGGGCGAGTGGCTCGGCCAGCTGAAGAAGCTCAAGCTCTCGCCCGAGGAGATCGCCGCCACCCTCCCCGAGGTCCGCGTCGAGCCCGTCCTCACCGCCCACCCGACCGAGGCGAAGCGGACCACCGTCCTCGAGCAGCATCGCGAGCTCTACCTCCTCCTCCTCCAGCGCGAGAACCAGATGTGGACGGCGACGGAGCAGGCCGACATCGAGAAGAAGATCGAAGTCGTCCTCGAACGCCTCTGGCGGACCGGCGAGGTCTATATCACGAAGCCCGACGTGGCGACGGAACGGGCCTCGATGATGCACTATCTGAAGGAAGTCTTCCCCGACGTCCTCCCCCAGCTCGACCTCCGCCTCCGCACGGCGTGGGAACACTTCGGATTCGACCCGAAGCTGATCGAGAAGACGACCGCCCTCCCCCAGATCCGCTTCGGCAGCTGGGTCGGCGGCGACCGGGACGGCCACCCCTTCGTCACCTCCTCGGTCACGCAGGAGACCCTCCTCGACATGCGCCTCGGCGCGCTCGTCTCCCTCCGGGGCCAGCTCGAGGAGCTGAACCACTCCCTCTCCCTCTCCCGCCACCACCAGGAGACCCCGGCCGCCCTCGCGCGGCGGATCGAGAAGCTCGCCTCCGACCTCGACGACGAGACCTCCGAGGCGATCCTGAAGAAGAACGCCATCGAGCCGTGGCGGCAGTTCGTCTCCCTCGTCATCGCGAAGCTCCCCCTCGACACGACGGAAGACCACTCCCTCCGCATCAGCGAGGCGAAGGGCCGCTATACCCACGCCTCGCAGCTCCTCGCCGACCTCCGCCTGTTGCGCGAGTCGCTCGTCGAGATCGAGGCCGGGGCCCTCGCCGCCGCCGACGTCGATCCCGTCCTCCGTTCCCTCGAAGTCTTCGGCTTCCACCTCGCCTACCTCGACATCCGGCAGAACAGCCGCTTCCACGAGCTCGCCCTCAGCCAGCTCATGAACGCGGCGGGCCTCGACGGCGACGCCTTCCTGAAGCTCGACGAGGCGGGCCGCCTCGCCTTCCTGAACCAGGAACTCGCCTCCCCCCGGCCCTTCTCCCCCGTCGACGCGCCGACCGGCCCCGAAGCCGAGGCGGTGCTGGCCTGCTACACCGTCCTCACGAAGCACATCGCCCAATACGGCCCCGACGGCATCGGCGCGCTCATCGTCAGCATGACCCGCTCCGTCTCCGACCTCCTCATCGTCTATCTCCTCGCCCGCGAGGTCGGCCTCGCGCGGACCTCGGACGAGGGCCTCGTCTGCCTCCTCCCCGTCGTCCCCCTCTTCGAGACCATCGAGGACCTCAAGGGGAGCCCCCAGATCCTCGGCGACTTCCTCCAGCACCCCGTCACCCGCCGCAGCCTCCGGGCGCAGCAGGACGGCACCGCCTATGCCCTGATCCAGAAGGGGACCAAGACGGAGAAGGAAAAGGACGAAAAGCCCACGAAGGGGAAGAAGGAGAAGGAACCGCTCCTCACCCAGCAGGCGATGATCGGCTACAGCGACAGCAACAAGGACAGCGGCATCCTCTCGAGCCAGTGGAACCTCTACCGGGCGCAGGAAGCCCTCGTCGAGGTCGGCAAGAAGAACAACGCCCACATCCGCTTCTTCCACGGCCGCGGCGGCACCATCAGCCGCGGTGCCGGCCCCACCCACCGCTTCCTCACCGCCCTCCCCGAGGGGACCCTCGAGAACGACCTCCGCCTCACCGAGCAGGGGGAGACCATCGCACAGAAATACGCCAACCGGGGCACCGCGACGTACAACCTCGAGCTCCTCGTCGCGGGCACGGCGGGCGTCACCCTCAGCCAGCGCAAGATGAAGAAGAAGCCGACCCGCCCGGGCGCGCTCCTCGACTCCCTCTCCGAATGGAGCCGCCTGAACTACCAGGCCTTCCTCAAGCTCCCCGACTTCATGACCTTCTACGGGCAGGCGACGCCGATCGACGCCCTCGAGGTCAGCGGCATCGGCTCCCGCCCCTCGCGGCGGACCGGCCAGCGAAGCCTCGCCGACCTCCGCGCGATCCCGTGGGTCTTCAGCTGGACCCAGTCCCGCTTCTACCTGCCGGGCTGGTACGGCGTCGGCAGCGCGCTGGAGCGGCTGAAGAAGGAAGACCCGGCAAGCTTCGCCACCCTCGGCGACCACGCGAAGTCGTGGCCCTTCCTCGCCTACGTCTTCAACAACGTCGAGACCAACCTCGCCAGCGCCGACGAGGACCTCATGAAACGCTACTCGGCCCTGGTGACCGACAAGAAGATCCGCGACAAGTTCGTCGGGATCATCCTGAAGGAGTACACCCGGACGCGGGTCCTCTTCGAGGAGATCTTCCGCGGCTCCTTCGCCGAGCGCCGTCCCCGCATGCTGAAGACTCTTCAGGTCCGCCACGATCCCCTCCTCGTCCTCCACCGCCAGCAGCTCACCCTGCTCGAGGAATGGCGCGCGCTGCGGGCGAAGGGCGACACCGAGGCCGCCGAGGCGCTCCGCCCCTCGCTGCTGCTCTCGATCAACGCCATCGCCTCCGGCCTCCGCACCACCGGTTGAGCCGGAAACGCCGGCACGGGCCAAACAAAAAGCCGCCGCCCGAAAAGGGCGGCGGCTTTTTTGCTGACGTCGCGGAAACCTAGAAGTGGTAGCGGATACCGGCGGTCGCGATGCTCTCGCCCTCGTAGTCGCCACGGTAGTCGAAGCCGCCGAGACCCTGGAACTGAGGATTGATCAGCGCGAGGAATTTATACTCGCCGAAGATCGAGACGCTCTTCGTGATGAAGAAGTCGGTGCCGACCTCGACCTGGGCGACCGGGCAGATCGAGGTCTGGTCGGCCGGGCGGTTGTTCAGGTTGACGTAGGAGCCGGTCTGGGGATAGCTGCTGGCCACCGACGAGTTCTTCAGCTGGACCAGCGCTGCGCCGACGCCCGCGCCGACGTAGGGCCGGAAGCGCCAGACCTGCGCGCGGAGGACGGGATTCACCGTGAGGACATATTCCTCCATGCTGGCGCGGATGTCGGTCTCGTTGACCGCCCGGACGCCCGTGCCGCCGGTGCCGTAGACGGGGCCTTTGCCCTCGTAGGTGTGGCTGCTGTAGAAGAACTCGGCCTCGAAGGAGGGGAGCAGGACGAGCTTCGAGTCCTCGTCGATCTCGGCGGGGCCTTCGCTGCCGAAGCCCGCGCCCTTGCCGAGGCCGGGCCAGGTGTAACCGGCCTTCGCGCCGAAGACGGTCCCCATGTGGGTGCGGGTCGTGTTCCACCACGAGGCGCGGGCGGAGCCGCTCGTGTAGGTTTCCTTGAAATCGCCGGTCTGCATGAAATCGATGCCGCCGAAGACGGCGACTTCGGAGCCGGTCTTCATCGTCCGGGGCTCGGCGCTGGTCTTGAAGGGAGGGGGGGTGAAACCGGGGTAGCTGTTGATCCCTTCGGGGGAGGTCTTCACCGCGCCGAGGGGGTCATTCGCGGGGGGCTGCGTCGAGGTCGTCTGCGCCTGGGCCGGGGCGGCCAGCAACAGCGCGGAAAGGGTGAGCGCCGGAAGGGCGAAGGTGAAGGTGAAGTTTCCCAAAATCGTTTTCATAGCGATTGGAGAAATAACCCTCGGAAAGGGTGATTACAATTAAAAACACGATAAGCAGATAAAATCCCTTACTTGCATTAAGCGTTTATACCTATAAAAAGCCACTTTTCCTGTACCAAGCCCCCTTAAAGAGGGTAGTTCACCAGGGAAATGCGCGGTTTTTACAGCGACGCCGATAAGCCCTTCCATGGTCCCTGCGGGACCGTGAATGACCCGAAGCGAAGGGAATTCGTTCGGCGAAAAGTACGGTGATGACCTGAACGGCCCGCGCTAAAGCGCGACCCACGCGACGAGCAGGAGGACCAGGCCGAAGGCCGAGCCGCCGAGGGAGAGCGCCTTCAGCCGCAGCGGCGTCGCGGTCGCCCACGCGATCGCATCCCGGAGGCGGTAGGGGGAGAAGAAGAGGACGACCCCGACGACCACCCACACATAGGCGACGGTGACGTAGAGGAGCTTCGCCGGTTCGTTGTGAAGGAAGGCGGCGTCGAGGACGACGTCGGCCGCGAGGCACAGCAGGCAGGCGAAGCCGCGGACGGCGAGGTAATCCCGCGCCCAGAGCAGGACGCCGAGGCCGAGGGCGAGGAAGAAGATGAAGATCCCGCTGCGGTAGGAGGAGAACTCCCCGAGGTCGATCGTCGCCACGAGGAAGAGCGTCCAGACATAGGCCGCGCCGAAGAGAAGGAAGCCGAGGGGGACGCTGCGCGGCACCGTCCGCAGCCATTCCGCGGTCGCGACCGGACGGACGATGCCGGGCAGGTGGCCGAGGAGATAGGCGAGGCCGATGACGATGGCGACGGCCTGGAGGCTGAAGGAGTAAATCATGAAAAGGCGACAGTCTGGGCTGAAACCGTGTCGCTTTCAAGCAATGCCGGTTCGGCGTAGGAGGTGTACCCCGTCGTCTCGACGATGCGGACGGGGAGGAGCTGCCCCCGCCACCGCTCGTTCCGCTCGACGATGACGAGGTGGTTTCCCCTCGTCCGGCCCTGGAAGCGGGTCGGGTTGGTCTTGCTCTCCCCCTCGACGAGGATCTCGACGACAGTGCCGATGCGGGCGCGGCTCTTCGCCTTCAGCGGGCCGTCGATCGCCATGAGGAGGTCGTGGTTCCGCGCCGCCTTCACCTCCTCGGAGACCGGGTCGGGGAGCGCCGCGGCGGGGGTATTCGTCCGCGGCGAGTAGCGGAAGACATAGGCGGCGTCGAACCCGGCGGCGAGGGCGACGGCCTTCGTCGCCTCGAAGTCGGCCTCGGTCTCGCCGGGGAAGCCGACGATGATGTCGGTCGAGATCGAGACGTCGGGGATCGCCGCGCGGAGCTTCGCGACGAGGCCGAGGTATTTCTCCGCCGTGTAGCCGCGGTGCATCGCCTTCAGGATCGCGTCGCTCCCCGACTGGAGCGGCATGTGGACCGACTCGCAGATCTGCGGCACGTCGCGGATCGCCTCGATCAGATCGTCGCGGAAGCCGACGGGATGGGGCGAGGTGAAGCGGACCCGGTCGATCCCCGGCACGGCGGCGACGGCGCGGAGGAGCTGGACGAAGGGCGATTGCCCGTCCTTTTTTTCAAATTCGTGCCGCCCGTAGAGATTGACGATCTGGCCGAGGAGGGTCACCTCCCGGACGCCGCCCGCGACGAGGCCCTCGACCTCGCGGACGATCTCGGCGATCGGGCGGCTCCGCTCCGGCCCGCGCGTCGAGGGGACGATGCAGAAGGTGCAGTGCATGTTGCACCCCTGCATGATCGAGACGAAGGCGCTCCGCTGCCCCGGCTCCAGCACGTGATCGCGGATCGCGTTCTGGGAACCGGCCTCGGCCCCGGTGTCGACGACCGGCGACCGCGCCGCCGGGTCGCCGTCGCGCAGCCGGTCGACATGGGCGGCGACCTCGTGGAACTTCTGCGTCCCGACGACGAGGTCGAGGTCGGGGAGGCCGTCGAAGAGCGAGGCGCCCCGGCTCTGCGCCATGCAGCCCATGAGGCCGAGGACGAGGTGGGGCCGCTTCTTCTTGAGGTGGCGGAACTGGCCGATCTTCTCGATCGCCTTCTGCTCCGCCATGTCGCGGACGGAGCAGGTGTTCAGCAGGATGACGTCGGCCTCCTCCTCCGAGGCGGCGACGCTGTATCCCCGGGTGGCGAGGTCGCGGACGACCTGCTCCGAGTCCCGGACGTTCATCTGGCAGCCGTAGGTCTTGACGAAAACGGAAGGCATCGTGGCAGGGCGGGCGAGGCGGTATCCCCCGTTACTCGGGCTCAGATCGCGGCGGGGGCGACGGCCTCGGGCGGGGTCCCGAAGAAGGCGATCGAGGCGCTGTATCCGTGGATGTAGCTGTGGGAGCCGACGGGGCCGATCTCCCCGTTGGCGAAGAACCCGGCGACGGGGAGGCCGGGGAAGGCCCGGTTCAACGCCTTCGCGTCGTGCCCTGGCTGGGCGAAGAGGCTCTGCCCGCGCCCGGTGCAGGTGAAGACGAGGGCGGCAACGGGCGGCTTCCGCTTCACGGCGGGGTCATCGACAGTCCGCTCGAGGGCCTCGTGGAGGTCGTCGGAGGCGGCCTCGGCGTCGCGCAGCTGGTATTGGAGAGTCTGCCCGATCCGGGGATGGGCGGCGATGGCGACGGCCCCGGTGTTCGGGTCGGCCCCGAGGATGCTGCGGACGAGGAAATCGCCCCGCTTGAATTCGTCGACGTACTCGCTCATCGCGAGGCCCGCGAAGAGGTGGCCCCGGGCCTTTTCCTTCTCGTCGTCGGTGAGGGACTGGAAGGCCCCGTCGAGGATCTTGTAGGCGGGCTGGGAGCCGAGGGTGTAGAGGATGTTCTGGTCGGCCCCGGTGATGATCGAGGGCTCCCCGATCGGCTTGCAGCCTTGGGAAACGAGGGTGCGGATCGCGACCTCGCCGCCGAAGCCGACGAGCACCGCGCCGTCGACGACCTTCCCGTCGAGGAAGACCCACGCCTCGTTGGCCGAGCCAAGGCCTGAGCCCGAATCGGAGCCCGAGCCGGGATTGGCGCCCGGCATCTTCGGCCCGCTGGAGAGGCCGCCGAAGACGGGGATGCCGGGGAAGGCCTCGTCCCACTGGGCGAGCCACCGCTCGACGGGGAAATCGAAGGGATCGATGAGGGCCATCCACGCCTTCGCGGCGGCCCCGTCCTTGCCGACGAGGCGCTGCCAGGCGCGGAGGTCGCCCTCGTGGTCCTGCTCCCCGATCTCGGGATCGCGCATCAGCGACGAGGGGAGGTGATAGGCGTGGACCGGGGTCTGCGGCAGGCGGAGGAGGAGGAGGCTGAAGCCAGAGCCCCCCTCCATCTCCTCGCCGACGCCGAGGAGGCTGTGGCCGCTCCCGCCGACGAGGAGGGGGATATGGGCATGGAGGCGGACGACCTCGAGGAAGTCGGCGATGTCGGGAATGTAATCGGGGGTGACGAAGACGATGCCGAGGGTCGGCTCGCCGCCGAGTTCCTCCCGGGCTTCCCGGGCGAGGCGGCGGACGTTGGCTTCGTCATAAGGCCCGGTGCCGAGGCGGGAGGAGGCCGAAGAGACGGAAGAACTCACCCCCCCAGATTGGCGAACGGGGGGCAGCCTTGTCAAACATCGGAGGGGTTGCCGGGTTAGCGGGAGTTTTCAACTCCAGCCACACAGAGAGGAATAATTTCTCCCAAGCGCATCTCTCCCATAGAGCCGTCTCCCAATAGGAGTCTAGGCGTATTGGCCCCGTCTCTCCCTATCGTCCGTACCCTCGGGCGCTCCAGGAACCATCCGATTTTAATCCAGTTCGGAGACAAGGCGCCGCCAAAGTGCGTCCGCCTAGTTCAGGCCCTCAGAACAGGAGGTTCCAGGAGGGGCGAAGCCCCTCTTGGGCTATAAAGCGGGTCGCCTCCAGCTGTACAGGGTCGACCCCGCCAGCCCCGAAGGGCCGCCCCGCTCCGCGGCGCAAAGGACGCGCCCTTCTCTCCAGCGCCCCTACACCAACGGCGGCAATTCCCCCCCCCACAGCGCATCGGCCAGACGGAAGCTCTCCGGCAGAAGGCGATACCCGACATGCCCCTGCGGGAACTCATGATAGTGCGATCCCGCCCACTT
This sequence comes from Verrucomicrobium sp. GAS474, assembly GCF_900105685.1. NCBI lineage: Bacteria > Pseudomonadati > Verrucomicrobiota > Verrucomicrobiia > Verrucomicrobiales > Verrucomicrobiaceae > Verrucomicrobium > Verrucomicrobium sp. GAS474. The sequence continues at coordinate 1,712,078 of NZ_LT629781.1, read as the reverse complement.
CCGATGCAACGCCCGGATCGTCTCGGGCGGGGCGATGCGGTCGTAGCTTCCCGCCAACATCAGCACGTGGCGGGGGTCGAGCCGGGGGGGGACGTGGTAGGGGCAGCAGAGGCGCATGTGGGGGGCGGTACCCGCGCGGGTCACGCCCTGGCGGCCCAGGTGCCAGCGCATCGCGATGCAGGTCGGCGAATCCCAGATGGCGCTTTGGACGTCGAGGATCGGCTCGACCAAAATCAGGCGGCCCATCCGCTCCTCGACGCAGCCGAGGAGGGCCATGATCCACGCGCCGTAGCTCATCCCCCAGCCAACGAAGAACGGCGCGCCCTTCCCCGCCAGCCACTCGACAAGGAGCCGCGTCTCGATGACCGATTGCCGGACCCCCTCGACGGTGCGGACCAGATCGGCGGTGACGGCCAGCTCCCCCGAGGTGATCCAGCCGCGCCGGGGCTTCCGCGCGTAGTGGTAGGGAAGGTGGCAGAAGACGACGTTCCAGCCGAGGGCGTTGAGCCGAGCCGCCTCACGCCGATAGCCGCTATCGCTGACCGACATGAGGCCGTGGCCCATGAGAAGGGTTGGCGCTCCGACCCAACCCGCCGCGCAAGGGAAGAGATCGTAGACGGCGCTATCGTTTTCCTCGTGGAGACCGACGACCGACGCAAGCGGACTTGGAAAGACAAGGCGGGCAGGCCCTGTGCCGAGGGTGATGCGCGAAAGCGCCTCCCGGGAGCGGGCCACTCCCTCCCCCTCAAGCGCGTAGTAAGCATCATGAGAGGCCCCGCTCCAACCGGCGATGTATTCCCCGAGGCGGGCGGCCAGGCCGGGACCGCCATCGTGCCGGAGGTGGAGGGCGTTGATCGCGCCGAAGCTCGCCTCGTCGACCAATCGCGCCCCGGCCCGATGGGCCAAACGCCAGGCCGGGCGGAGGATCGTGCGATGGAGATGGCCGAGCATGGCCCGTTTTTGCTATCGAGAGAGGCAATGTTCAAGCCGAACCGCTCCAACCAGGGGAAGAAAGCCGTCGTGGTCGTCGGCGCGGGCCTCGGCGGGATGGCGGCGGCGCTCCGCCTCGCCTGCGCGGGCCACCGCGTCGAGGTCTGGGAAAAGAACGCCGCGCCGGGCGGGAAACTGCAGGAACGGCGTGAGGCGGGCTTCCGCTGGGACCTCGGCCCCTCGCTCCTGACGATGCCCCACGTCCTCGACGCCCTCTTCGCGACGGCGGGGGAAAAGCGCGAGGATTGGCTGACGCTGGAGCGGCTCCCTTCGGCCTGCCGCTATTTCTGGGGGGACGGGACGACGCTCGACGAGGACGCCCCGTTTTGGGCGCGTCCCGACGTCGCCCGCTTCCTCGCCCATGCGGAGGGGATCGACGCCCTCTCGGGCGAGGCCTTCCTCCACTACCCGCCCGCCGAGTTCTGGCGCGCCTTCACGTGGCGGAACCTCGCCCACCTCCGCCATCTGCCGAAGGTGATGAACTGCCGCACCCTGGAGGAGGAGATCGCCCGCCACATCGCCGACCCGAAGGTCCGCCAGCTCTTCGCCCGCTTCGCGACCTACAACGGCTCCCACCCGGCGCGGACCCCGGCGACGTTCTCGATCATCCCCTACATCGAGGCCCGTTACGGCGCGTGGTATGTGCGCGGCGGCATGGCGGCGATCGGCGCGGCCGTCCACCGGCTCGCCGAGGCCCGGGGCGTCCGCTTCCGCTTCGGCACCGAGGCCCGGTCGTGGAGGAAGGAGGGCGGGGAGCACCTCGTGGAGGACGGCGCGGGGACGGCCTCCCGCTTCGACGCGGTGATCTGCAACCAGGACGTCCTCCAGGCGTCGCAGGGATGGCTCCGCGCGGCGTTCGCCGAAAGGGAGAAGGCGGCGCTCCTCCGGCCCGCCCTCTCCACCTCGGCCCTCGTCGTCACCCTCGGCCTGGCGCGGCGGCTTCCCCACATCGGCCACCACTCGATCTTCTTCTCCTCCGATTACGCCGCCGAGTTCGCCGCGCTCTTCGACCGGAAGACGCTCCCGGAGGAGCCGACGGTCTACCTCGCCTCGACCTGCCGGACCGATCCCGCCGACGCGCCCCCGGGCGGGGAGAACGTCTTCCTCCTCGTCAACGCGCCCGCCGCCTCCGCCCTCTCCCCCGCCGAGACCGAGGCCTATGTCGCGCGGGTCTGCGCCGCCCTGCCGGGACGGTTCCCCCGCCTCGCCCTTCCCGATTTGTGGCGCGAGGCCATCCCCGGAACCCGGCAGATTTTCACCCCCGCCGACTTCGCCCGGCGGGACGGCTCGCGCGGCGGCGCGCTCTACGGATGGGCCTCGCACTCCCTCCGCACGGCCTTCCTCCGGCCCCCGATCTCCCGGCGCGGCGTCGCGAGGCTCCACTTCGTCGGCGGGACGACCCACCCGGGGGGAGGAATCCCGCTTGTGTTACTCTCCGCAAACATGGTAGCGGAGAGGGTCGATTTTTGAGTCGTCCCCCCTCATGAGACCCTGGCATCCCTCCGACCGCTTCTTTTTCCTCCTCTACCTCGCGTGGATCGCCGTCGGCCTCGCCGCCGCCCCGTTCCACGTCACCGAGGCGACGCCGGGGCAATGGCTCTTCCTGCCGGGCTGGGTCCGGGCCTTCGTCGGCTTCTGCATCGCCTGGGGCGACCCCCTCCTCCTCCTGCTGGCGGCGGAGAACACGCGCCGGATCGTGAACAATATCTGGGGCCGCCGGGCCGCGCGGCGCTGGCTCGTCGCCCTCCTCGTCATCCCCTTCGGCCTCGAGGTGATCGGCGTCGTCACCGGCTTCCCCTTCGGCCGCTACGCCTACACGGAGAACCTCGGCCCGCGCCTCGACTTCCTCCCGTTCCTCGGCCTCGTCCCCGTCACGATCCCGCTGGCGTGGTACGTCCTGATCTCGAACGCGCTGATCCTCTGGCGCAGCTTCCTCGCGGGTTTCATCCCCGTGATCGAGGCGGCGATCGTCGCGGGCCTCGTCACCGCGCTCGACTGGTTCATGGAGCCCCTCGCCTCGAAGATCAAGGTCTACTGGATCTGGGGCGGCGACGGCCTCCCCCATTGGCGGAATTACGTCGCGTGGTGGGTGATCAGCTTCATCCTCATCCTCCTCTTCGCGAAGACCCCGGCCCACCAGGACCGCTCCGAACCGCGCCCCTTCCTGATCCTCGGCACGATCGTCCTCTTCTTCGGGGTGACGCGGTGGACCTACGGCATCTGAGGCCGGCGGGAAGGGGGGGGGGGAGGAAAAGTGGGCCGTCTCGGACTCGAACCGAGAACCAAGTGCTTAAAAGGCACCTGCTCTAACCATTGAGCTAACGGCCCAGGACTACGGGAAGAGGGACTCTATAAGAAACTTCGGACCGACTGCCACAAAAAAAAGAGCCCCTCGGATCGAGGGGCCCTTTCTCAAAACGGAAGGAAGCCTAGGCCGTCGCGGCGGCGACTTCGGCCAGGGCGTCGGCGCCGACGACCTTGTCGATGTCGAGAAGGGTCTTCACCTTCCCCTTGATCTTCGCCATGCCGAGGATGTAGTGGGACTGGAGCTTCGCGCCGAAGTTCGGCGTCTCTTCCATGTCGGTGAGGGCGATGTTGATCACTTCCTCGACGGCGTCGACCACCATGCCCATCTGGGTCTTGTCCCCGTTCGGGAGCTCGACCTGGACGACGACGATGCAGGTCCGCTCATTCGTGTCGGCCTTCGCGAGGTGGAAGCGCATGCGGAGGTCGATCACCGGGATGATCTTGCCGCGGAGATTGATGACGCCGCGGATGAAGTCGGGCATCTGGGGGACCGGGGTGATCTCGAGGAGACGGATGATCTCCCGGATCTTCAGGACGGCGATGCCGTAGTATTCCTGCCCGAGGCAGAACGTGAGGTACTTCCCGGCCAGGGAGGCGTTGATTTTGGACGACTTTCCCGTCGCCTCGGCATGTTCTAGAAGGGCTTCGCTCATGGATTGCAATTTCGGTTAGAAACGTTCTGTGAAAGGTTACCCGCCTGTTGGGAGGCTACAATAGACGGTGCGATTCCCACAATAGGAATATTTACTCCCCCCACCGCCGCCAAACCTACCAGCCGCAGGCCGCCAGCGCCGCCACCACCGCCGCCGCGCCAAGGCAGTACCAGCCAAAGTAATGCCACTTCCCCCCCTCCAGCAGGCGGGAGAGGAACTTCAGGGCCAGGAGACCGGCCAGGAAGCTGAAGATCATCCCGGCAAGGCCGGGAAGGAGGAGGTTCGGGAGGTCGGCCAGGCCCGCGCCCGCCTCCCTCTCCGCCTTGAGGAAGCGATGGAGCTCCTTCGCCAGCACCGGCGGCGTCAGCGCCACCGCGAGGGCGAAGCTGAATTCCTCCGCCCGGCGCCGGGTGATCCCGAGGAGGAGGCCGGCCGAGATCGTCGCCCCCGAACGGGAGAAGCCCCGGAACGGGAGGCAGATCCCCTGCATCGCCCCGATCCATCCGGCCGAGGGGAGGGTCACCTCGCCTCCCGCCTCCTCCCCCTGGCCCCGCGTCCGGTAGCCGGAGACAAGGATCACGATCCCCGCCGCCGTCAGCGCCCCGGCGATCAGGGGGAGGCTGGAGAAGAGGTGCTCCAGCTCGCTCTTCGCCCCCCCCGTGGTCGCGACGAGGATCTTTTCGATCACCACCTTCAGGACGCCGCCGACCAGCGCCGTCGCCACCGAGGCGACGACGACGAGGATCACCACCTCCTTGAAGCGGGCCGCGCTGGAGAAGTAGCTCTCCTTCCAGGCCTTCCAGAAATAGAGGATCACCGCCGCCATCGTCCCCGTGTGGAGCATCACCAGGAGGAAGGTCATCGCCGGGGTCGAGGGATCGAGGCCCATCAGCTTCTCGGCCACGATCACGTGGGCGGAGCTGGAGACGGGAAGGAGTTCCGCCGCTCCCTGGATGAGGCCGAGGAACGCGATTTGAAGCCAGGTCGGATACATCGCCCTTGCCTATCAGGGGCGTCGGGAAAAAGCAACCGCCGCCGAGCGATGGTTTCCGTCCCTGTACTTTTTGCTTGGCAAAAGAGAGCCCCCCTCATAGAAACGAACCCCCTATGGCTAAACCCGACCGGAAAAAGCAGGCGCCCAAGAAGGCCGCCAAGCCTGCCCCCGCTCCCAAAGCGAAGAGCACCAAGGCCCCCAAGGGCCCGAAAGCCGCGCCCAAAGCAGCCTCCAAGGTCGCGTCGAAGCCCGGGAAATCGGCCAAGGCCAAGCCTGCCGCCAAGATTTCAGTGAAAAAGGGAGCGGCCAAGGCGGCCAAGCCGACGAAGGCACCCGCCAAGGCACCGAAGCCCGCAAAGAAGATTACGAAGACCGTGCCCAAGCCCACCAAGATTTCCAAGACCCCCGCCAAAGCCCCCGCCGAAAAGGCGAAGGCCCCGGCCAAGCCTGCCGCCAAGCCCGCCAAGAGCGTTCCCGCTCCGGCCCCGGCGGCCCGCACCGCCCCCGCCCCGAAGTTCCCCCCTGCGCCCAGCAGCAACAATTCCCTCCGGCCCGCCCCCGCGAAGCTCCCCGAGGAAACCTCCCGGAAGCACCTCACGGCCGAGTTCCTCGTCCTGCAGAAGCAGCGCCTCGTCGACCTCCGCGACCACCTGCTGAACCAGATGCAGGGCGTGGCCCAGGACACCCTCCGCGTCCGCGCCGAGGGGAGCGAGGCCTCCGCCTTCGGCATGCACCAGGCCGACGCGGGCTCCGACGCCTACGACAAAGATTTCGCGCTCAGCCTCCTTTCCCAGGAGCAGGACGCCCTCTACGAAATTGAGGAGGCCCTGAAGCGGATCGAGGGGACCAACTACGGCATCTGCGAGATGTCGAACAAGGTCATCCCCAAGGTCCGCCTCGAGGCGATCCCCCACGCCCGGTTCACCGTCGAGTGCCAGGCGCAGCTGGAGCGCGAGAACAAGGGCCGTCGCCGTTGGGACACCATCCCTCAGTTCATGGACTCAGCCGAAACGCTGGCCGATGAAGAGGACGACGCCTCCGAAGAGGACGACCGCCGCAAGGAAAAAGATTAAACATCCAGAGAACAGAGACTCCACATGAGCCAGACCAAAGATACCGGTAAAGACGGTAAACGCCGCCGTCGTCCCCCGAAGAAAGTCCACAAGAAGCGGATCGACGTGAACAAGGAAGCCATCGGCTTCACCAACACCGAGACCCTGAAGAAATTCGTCACCGAGAACGGCCGCATCCTCCCGCGCCGCGTCACCGGCATGCCCGCGAAGCTCCACCGGAAACTGACCGGCGAGATCAAGCGCGCCCGGAACGTTCTCCTGGCACGGTAAATCCAACCCCACCACAGGAAAATATTATGTCCCGTCGTTGCTCCATCACCGGAGTGGGCCCCACCAAGGGTCACCACATCCTCCGCAGCGGTAAGGCGAAGAAAAAGGGCGGTATCGGTACCCACGTCACCGCGAATACCCCCCGCATCTTCACGCCGAACCTCCGCGAAAAGCGTGTCTTCGTCCCCGAAATCAACCGCTACGTCTCCGTGAAGCTCTCGGCCCGCGCCCTGAAGACCCTCACGAAGAACGGCCCCTACCAGACCCTCAAGGCGGCCGGCCTGATCTAAGCGGTTCGATAATCCAACTCCACCAAACAAGGAATCCCTATCATGTCCTACAGCGTCAAAAGCAAGAAAAGCGGCAAGACCTTCTTCCTCCACGCCCGCGAGCAGACCCTCCGCGGCGGCACCAAGGTGAAGCTCTATTACTTCGGTTCCGAAGCCAAGGAAGGCGCCATCGACGCCCTCCCCGAAGGCTACATGGTGAGCGAGAACGAGCGCACCGGCCTCCCGATCCTCAAGAAGAAGGCGAAGGCCGCCTAAGCTTCGGCTTTCGCTTCCGAGCCTCTTTCAAAGCCCCGTTCCGGTTCGCCGGAACGGGGTTTTTGTTTTTCGTTTATAGCCCGATGTTTCCTAATTTTACTTAGTCCCCCCTCTCCCGAGGGAATTGGCTTGCAAGGCTTTGGGAAAGATTTAGTCCTCAGTTACCCAGATGAAGGACGCCCCCTTTCAACCCGATCAGGAAGCGACCATGGTCGCCACCCTCCGGCAGGTCTCCTTCTTCAGCCATCTGGAAGACCGCCATATCGTCGAAATCTTCAAGATGAGCCGCCTCCGCCAGTTCGAGCGGGGCGAGGTCGTCATCCCCGAGGGGGTCTACGACAGCTTCGTCTACATCCTCCTCACCGGTGAAGTCGAGGTGCGGAAAAACGGCGCCTCCATCAGCCGCCTCCACACCACCGGCGACATCTTCGGCGAGCTCGCCATCATCAACTACGAGCCCCGCTCCGCCAGCGTCGTCGCCATGACGCTGACCTCGTGCCTCGCCATCGACGCCGCCTTCCTCGACACCCTCCTCCCCCATGACCGGGACACGATCTACGCCGTGGTCTACAAGCTCTTCGCCGAGATCGTCGCCAACCGCCTCCGCGCCACCAGCAACGAGCTGGCCGCCGTCCGCGAGGAGAACTTCGAGCTCCGGCTGAAGCTGGCGAAGTACCAACGCTGAGGGGGGAGCTTCCCTCCCCTACTCCAGGTCCTTCCGGAACCGCGCGGTGAAGGAGAAGAGCGATCCCTTTCCGGGCTCGCTCCTCACCCCGATCTCCCCCTCCATCAGCTCGACGAGGTTCTTCGAGATCGCCAGGCCGAGCCCCGCGCCGCCGTGGGAGCGGGTCGGCGAATCGTCGGCCTGGGAGAACGGCTTGAAGAGCAGCGGGAAGGCCTCCTTCGCGATGCCGGGGCCGGAGTCCTCCACCTCGAAGCGGAGACGGACCCGGTCGGCCTCCTCGTTCTCGACCATGGCGCGGATGATCACGCGGCCCCGGTCGGAGAACTTCAGCCCGTTCCCCGCGAGGTTCAGCAGCACCTGCCGCAGGCGGAGAGCGTCCCCGAGCAGGGGCGACGGCAGCGCGGGGCAGACGAGGAAGAGCGCGATGTTCTTCTTCGCCGCCGTCGGGGAGAGGGTCGAGACGACCTCCTCGAGGGAGGCCCGGACGTCGAACGGTTCCTCGGCCATCGAGATGCGGCCCGCCTGGCTCTTGGCGAAGTCGAGGATGTCGGTCACGAGGCGCTGGAGGGACTCCCCGCAGTTCGTCATGATCCGGACGTAATCGGTCTGCTCCGCGTCGATCTCGGTCGTCTCCAGGAGGTTCGCCGCGCCCAGGATGCCGTTGAGCGGCGTCCGCAGCTCGTGGGTCATGACGGCGAGGAACGACGTCTTCGAGCGGTTCGCCGTCTCGGCCTCGCGCGCCATCCGGTCGGCGGTCTCGATCGCCTCGAGGAGGGTCCGCTCGTCGCGCTTCCGCTCGCTGACGTCGCGGCCGCTGGCGAAGAGGAGTTCCGAGTGGAGGTCGGCGACGACGGTCCACGAGAGGACGCGCTCGATCTCGCCCCCCCCGGGCACGCCGGGAAGCTGCCGCCACCGGATCTCGGCGATGCGGCTGTCGGCGGCCGGATGGAAGTGGCTTCGGCTGAGGGGAAGGTCGGAAGGGTCGGCGAGGTCGTGGATCGAGGAGCGCGTCGCCTCCTCGCCCGTGAGGTTGTTGTAGCGGAGGAACGAGGGATTCGCCCGGACGATCCGCCCGTCGAAGCGGAGGACGCAGAAGAGGTCGGGGACGAGGGTGAAGAACCGGTCGCGCTCGCGCTCGGCCCGCTGCTGCTCGGTGACGTCGATCGACATGCTGCAGACCGCATGGGGGACGCCGTGGGGGTCGAGGAGGGGGAACTTCGTCGTCGAATAGTGGAGGATGCCGGTCCGGGTCGTGAAGGTCTCGGCGACCGTGAGGGGCCGCCGCGTCGAGAGGACGAGGGCGTCGATCCCCGCCACGTCGCCCTCGGCGGCCTCGGGCCGGGGCTCGCCGGAGTGGAAGATCTCCCGGTCGGTCCGTCCGATGAGGCTCTTCACGCGGTGGCCGAAGGAAAGCTCCGCCGCCGGATTGACGAGGAGGTAGCGGCCCTGGAGGTCCTTGATCGTGATCGGGAGCGGGGAATGGCGGAGGAGGGACTGGAGCCGGGCCTCGCTCTCGGTGAGGCGGACGATGAGGTTCCGCCGCTCCTCGAAGATCATCCCGATGCAGAGGGAGATCGCCGTGATGATCGAGACGTAGGCGGTGGTCGAGATCCCCTGGTCGAGGATCTGGCCGTTGAAGAGGAAGTGGCCCTCGCGCGCGGCGACGAGGGTGAAGACAGCCCGGATGAGGCAGAAGAACGAGGCCCCCCGGAAACCGAAGCGGACCGCGCCCCAGACGAGGAAGGCGAAGAGGGTGAAGGTGTAGAAGGAGGCGAGAAGATGGCTCCCCCACGGATTGAAGAGGGTGACGAGGGAGACCATCGGGACCCCCGCGTAGATGGCGATTTCCTCGAGGAGGAGGAAGGGGCGGCGGCGGGCATGGCGGAGGAGGCCGCCGAGGGGCGAGGGATGGGAGAAATGGCGGAGGAGGACGGGGGTGAGCAGGATGACCCCGACCGACTGCTGGCTGAACCAGAGGACGAAGAGACGGACGGTATCGAGGTCGGCCGGGGGCATGTGCCAGCCGCAGCCGAGAAGGAAGAGGAGCCAGAGGAAGGAACCGGCCCCGGCGACGAGGAAGCTGTGGAGGAGGATCGGAACGAGATCGCCGATGCGGGTGAGGAAGAATTGGATCGGATCGAGGCGGCGGCGGAGGGCGACGGCGGAGAGGCCCGGCAGGCCGAGCGTGAGGAGGGCGAGGAAGGCCTGCACCAGGCGCGGATCGACCGGGACGGGGATGGGATGGGGGTTGTTCCACAGCCCGAGGACGACGCCGACGAAGAGGCCCGGCAGGGCGGCCCAGCCGTCGAGCAGGAAGAAGGCGAGCGCGACGCCGTAGGCGGCCCACCCGCACGGGGCGAGGGGGGCCTGGTAGAGGAACTGTTCCGAACCGGCGAAGGCGAGGTAGACGAGGACGGCGGGCAGGAACCGGAAACGGAACAGGAAGGCGAGGCGCGAGGTGGGGGTAGCCTCCCGAGGGGTGCCGAAGAGACGGAGCGTGTCGGAAAAAGAACCCACGATGAAGCGCGCCTGGATCGTTACCGCTGCGACTGTTGCTGTGGCAAAGACGGTGTTGCCGTACTAGCAGCCCAAGCAGGAGACCGTCGAGGAATATACAGGGGGGCGAGCGAAGAGGACGCGCGGCCTCAGAACGCCCGCGCCGCCGCCAGCTTCGCCAGCGCCCCGCCGTCGTCGATCGTCTTCCGCGCGATCGCCTGCCCTTCCCCGGCGTTCTTCGCCCGTCCCGCCACGACGAGGGCGAGGCCCGCGTTGGCGACGATCAGCGAGCGGGCGAGGACGCTTTTCTCGACCTCGGCGGCGGGCCGCTGCGGGATCGGCGTCAGGAGCGCCTCGATCCAGGCGGCGCTCTCCCGCGCGCTGGCGATGAAGAACGGCTTCAGCGCCTCGGCGGTCGGCGCGGAGGCGAACTGGAGGAAGAAATCGCGGACGACGCCGGGGACGACGCCCTCGCTCATCCCGATGAGGTTCTCCCCCGTCGGGCTCGCCTCGCCGATCGGCGTCCCGCCGACGCAGCCGCGGACGACGGCGTACCGGGCGCAGCCGGCGAGACGGAGGGCCTCCGCATAGAGCGGGACGTGTTCCTCGCGGAAGACGCCGACGAGGCGGCAGCCGGGCCGGGCCGGGTTCAGGAGGGGGCCAAGGAGATTGAAGATCGTCCGACGCCCCTCGAGCGCCAGCTCCTTCCGCACCGCGCCGAGGACGGCGAAGGTCGAGTGGTAGCGCGGCGCGTGGAGGTAGGCGAAGCCGAGCCGCTCGAGCGAGGTTCCGACCTCGTCCGGGGAGAGTTCGAGGAGCCGCCCGAGACCGAGGGCGTCGATGACGTCGGAGCTGCCCGACGGCTTCGTCACTCCGCGATTCCCATGCTTCACCACCGGGACCCCGGCGGCGGCGAGGACGAAGAGGGCCGCCGTCGAGACGTTGAAGAGGGGCAACCCGCCCCCGCCGGTGCCGCAGCAATCGAGGAGGGCGGCGGTCTCCCGGAACGCGGGGAGCGGGAGGGCGCGGGGAAGGAGGGCGGCGGCGAAGGCGGCGAGCTCGGCGGGGGTCTCGCCCTTGTCGGTGAGGGCGCGGAGGAAGGCCTTCTTCGCCTCGTCCCCTCCCTCGACGGGCGGGGAGAGGAGGGCCTCGGCGGCGGCGGCGACCTCGGGCCCCGTCAGTTCGCGCCCGGCGCGGAGGGCCGTCGCCAGGTCGGAGAGGAGCGGCTCCCGGGAAAAGCCTGCACTCATCCCCTCACGCCCCCTTGTCGTCGCGGTATTCCTCGAAGCGGCTCTTCTCGATGCCCTTCATGTAGGCCTCCTCGCCGGAGATGAGGCCGTCCTTCATGGCGTTGAAGATCGCGTCGTCCATCAGCTGCATGCCGTCGAGGCCGCCGGTCTTGATGACGTCGGTGAGCTTCACCGTCGCGCCCTCGCGGATGATCGCGCCGACGGCGGGGGTCGCCACCAGGATCTCGTTCAGCGCCAGCCGCCCCTTGCCGTCCTTCCTCTTGAAGAGGAGCTGGGCGCAGACGCCGCGGAGGGAGTTCGAGAGCATCGTCCGGATCTGGGACTGCTGGTCGGAGGGGAAGGCGTCGATGATACGGTCGATCGTCTTGCGGGCGTTGTTCGTGTGGAGCGTGCCGAAGACGAGGAGGCCGGTCTCCGCCGCCGTGAGGGCGAGGGAGATCGTCTCCAGGTCGCGCATTTCGCCGACGAGGATGACGTCGGCGTCCTCGCGGAGGGCGGCCTTCAGGCCGGTGGAGAAGGAGGGAGTCTCCGAGGGGACCTCGCGCTGGGTGATGATGCTCGTCTTGTTCGGGTGGACGAACTCGATCGGCTCCTCGATCGTCACGATGTGCTTCGTGTAGGTCGAGTTGATGTAGTCGATGACGGCGGCGAGGGTCGTCGACTTGCCCGAGCCGGTCGGCCCCGTGACGAGGACGAGGCCGCTCTTGAGGTCGCCGAAGGACTGGATGATCTCGGGGACGCCGAGGTCGGCGATGGTCTTGATCTTCGTCGGGATGATGCGGAAGACCGCGCCGTAGCCGTGGAGCTGCTTGTAGTAGTTGCAGCGGAAGCGGGCGTCGACGCCCATCTCGTAGGCGAAGTCGAGGTCGCCGTGCTTCGTGAACTTCTGCCACGAGGCGGGCTTCGCGATCGGCTGGAGGAGGGAGGTCATCTCCGCGTGGTCGAGGACGCCCTCGCGGATCGCCCGGATCTCGCCGTGGCGGCGGATCTTCGGCGGCTGGCCCTCGAGGAGGTGGAGGTCGGAACCGCCGTCGCGGATCAGTTCCTCGAAAAAGGCGTGGATGGGATGGCTCATCGCAGTGGGTTCGGTCGTCGGTGAATGGGTTCGATCCCGCTTCGCTTCTACTGGCGGCGGGCCAGCTCCTGGGCGAAGGCCTTCTTGTTGTCGGCCCGGTTGTAGGCTTCCTCGGCGGTGATGTCCCCCTTGTCGAGGAGCTTCAGCAGGACGTCGTCCATCAGCTGCATCCCCTGCTTCACCCCGGTCTGGATGACGCCGGGGAGCATGAAGGTCTTCGACTCGCGGATCAGGTTCCCGACGGCGGGATTGTTCAGCATGATCTCGAGGGCGGCGACGCGGCCCGTGCCGTCGGCCTTCGGGATGAGCTGCTGGCAGACGATGCCCCGGATCGACTCGCTGACCATGGTGCGGATCTGGGACTGCTGCTCGATCGGGAAGACGTCGAGGAGGCGGTCGAGGGTGCGGGCGGCGCTCCCGGTATGGAGGGTACCGAGGACGAGGTGGCCCGTCTCCGACGCGGTGATGGCGAGCTGGATCGTCTCCAGGTCGCGCATTTCCCCGATCATGATGACGTCGGGATCCTCGCGGAGGGCGGCGCGGAGGGCGGTGCCGAAGGAATCGGTGTTCGTGTGGACCTCCCGCTGGGAGACCTGGCAGCCCTGGGGCTCGAAGACGTACTCGATCGGGTCCTCGAGGGTGAGGATGTGGTCGTGCCGGGTCCGGTTGATCTCGTCGATCATCGCGGCGAGGGTCGTCGACTTGCCGCTGCCGACGGGGCCGGTGACGAGGATGAGGCCGTTGTGGAACTTCGTGAGGCTGCGGAGCGCCTCGGGCATGCCGAGGGAATCGAGGGTCGGGACCTTCGAGTTGATGAGGCGGAAGATCAGCTCCCAGCCGCGCCGCTGCCGGACGACGCTGGTGCGAAACCGGGAGATCCCCGCCGCCTCGTAGCAGAACTCGACCGAGCCGTGCCCCTCGACCTCGTGGGCCTGCTTCGGCGTGAGGAAGGCGCGGCCCATCGCCTCGGTCTCCCGGGGGGTGAGGGCGGGGGCCCCGGCGCGGAGCGGGACGAGGGCGCCGCGGTACCGCATCGTCGGGGCGAAGTCGGGGCCGAGGTGGATGTCGGAGGCGCCGATGGCCTGGGCCTCGGCGAGGAAGGCGAGGAGCTGTTTTCCCGCTTCGGAATCTACATTGGAAGCCGTAGCCCCGTGGCCCTGGGCCGGATCGTGGCTGAGGGAGGGTTCCGCATCGGCCCCGGCGTGGGAATGGAGGCCGGGGACGGGCTGGTGGAGGACCTCCTGGTAGAACCACTTCCGGTGGGGCTCGTCGATGATCTGCTGCTCGTAGAGCACCTCCACTGCGGAGAGGCCGGGCATCGTGGCCAGCATCGAGGAGACCGACTGCTTCTGCTCCGGGGTGATGACGCCGTAGGTGACGGCGGTATCGAGGACGTATTCGTTATATTCGGCGGCCATGTTAACAAAAAAACGGAAGGGCTATCGTGCCATCGGCCCTTCTGGGGCGCAAGTGTCGATTCTGCTCGCAATGGCACCGTCCCCGCCTTCCTTCACCGCCTGTACCTTTGCCTTTTGAAATTGACAGATTGGTGACGATTTGCCAATTTCATCACCCCGATCATGCCGACCCAGTCCATTCCTCCCCGCCGCTCGACGAAGGAAGAAATGCGCCTTCGCATCATGACCACCGCCGACGCCCTCTGCCGGACCCTGGGCTACGGCAAGATGACCGTCGCCGACATCGCCTCGGAGATCGGCATCTCCCCGGCCTACGTCTATAAATTCTTTTCCTCGAAGCAATCGATCATCGAGGCCTGCGCCGACCAGCGGCTCATCGAGAAAAAGGAACGGATCCTCCACGCCTCCCGCCAGAAGGCACGCTCCATCGACCGCCTGGAGGCCGTTCTGAAAACGACCCATCAGATTCATGTCGAACGGTTTAAGAGCGACAAGAACATGTTCAGCCTCATCATCGCCGCCCACCAGGAGAAATGGGCCTGCATCCGCTATTTCCGCGAGTTCCTCCTGAAGCTGATCACCGATATCGTCGAGGAAGGGGTCCGCAGGAAGGAATTCCGCCCCGCCGACCCCCTCGACACCGCCCGCGTCCTTCTCGACTCCTTCGCCTGGATCACCCACCCCCTCCTCTTCCAGGACCTCGAGGACCGGGGCATCGAAGAGCGGATCCGCGCCCAGCTCCGCCTCCTCGAAAAGGCCCTGACTTAACGCCTTGCCAGCTTTTTACGTATTTGATGAAGTAACGAAACTGAAACCTTTTCACTTTCAAACCGTCTTCCGGAATTGTAGTACGCCGTACATCATACACCTCATTAAGGATTTTTAAGGATTTCATGCGCCCCCTCCCCCTTTCACTTTCCTCGTTGGGCCTGGGCCTCGCCACGGCCCTCCTCCTGGCGGGCTGCGGCCACGACGCGCCGCCGCAGGCCTCCTCTCCCCCTCCGGCCGAGGTCTCCGTCGTCACCCTCGCCACCGTTCCCGTCCCCCTCAGCAGCGACCTCCCCGGCCGCACCTCCCCCTACCGGATCGCCGAGGTCCGCCCGCAGGTCAACGGCGTCATCCAGAAGCGCCTCTTCGAGGAAGGGGCCGAGGTCACCGTCGGCCAGCCCCTCTACCAGATCGATCCCGCCCCCTACGAGGCCGCCCTCGCCAGCGCGGCGGCCGCCCAGGCCCGCGCCGAGGCGACCCTCACCTCCGCCCGCTTCCTCGCCCAGCGCAACGCCCCCCTCGTGAAGGCCGGGGCCGTCAGCCAGCAGGAATACGACGACGCCGTCTCCGCCCAGAAACAGGCCGAGGCCGACATCGCCAGCGCGAAGGCCAACGTCGCGACCGCCCAGATCAACCTCGGCTACACGAAGATCACCTCCCCCATCGCCGGGCGGACGGGCCGCTCCGCCGTCACCGAGGGGGCCCTCGTCACCGCGAACCAGACCACCTCCCTCGTCATCGTCCAGCAGCTCGACCCGATCTATGTCGACATCGTCCAGCCCTCCGCCCAGCTCCTCCGCCTCCGCTACGCCCTCGCCTCCGGGGCGATCAAGAGCGACGACAAGGACAAGATGCAGGCCGAGACGAAGCTCCTCCTCGAGGACGGCAGCGCCTATCCCCTCCCCGGGAAGCTCCAGTTCGCCGAGGTCACCGTCGACGAGGGGACCGGCTCCCTCACCCTCCGCGCCCTCTTCCCGAACCCCCAGCGCCTCCTCCTCCCCGGCATGTACGTCCACGCCCGCGTCCAGGAAGGGGTCGCGCAGAACTCCCTCCTCGTCCCCCAGCGCGCCGTGACCTACAACGCCAAGGGCCAGGCCACCACCCTCGTCGTCGGCCCCGACGACAAGGTCGCCCTCCGCATCCTCAAGCCCGACCGCACCGTCGGCGACGCCTGGCTCGTCCCGAACGGCGTCGACCCCCAGACCGGCCAGGGCCTCCAGGCCCGGGAACGGGTCATCGTCGAAGGGATCCAGAAAGTCGCCCCCGGGGCGGCCGTCCACGCCACCGAGTTCACCCCCGCCCCTCCCGCCGGATCGGCGCCGGCCTCCTCCACCGCCAATCCGGCCGCGCCCCAAGGCTAGGGCCAGGCCGCCTCCTCCCCTTCCCCCATGGTCAATTTCTTCATCGACCGTCCCGTCTTCGCGTGGGTCATCGCCATCCTCATCATGCTGGCGGGCGGCCTCGCCATCAAGGAGCTGCCGATCGCCCAGTACCCGAGCATCGCCCCGCCCTCCATCGCGATCAGCGGCACCTACCCCGGCGCCTCCTCGGAGACCGTGCAGAGCACCGTCGTCCAGGTCATCGAGCAGCAGCTGAGCGGCATCGACAACCTCCTCTACTTCACCTCCGAAAGCGACAAGGACGGGAGTCTCTCGATCAACCTCTACTTCAACCAGGGGACCAACGCCGACATCGCCCAGGTGCAGGTGCAGAACAAGCTCCAGCTCGCCACGCCCTCCCTCCCGCTGGAGGTGCAGCAGCAGGGCCTCCGCGTCGCGAAGTCGACCCGGAACTTCCTCCTCGTCGCCGGCTTCTACTCCCGCGACAAGACCCAGACCACCGCCGACATCTCCGACTTCATCGCCTCGGTCGTCCAGGACCCCGTCAGCCGCACGCCGGGCGTCGGGGACTTCCTCCTCTTCGGCTCCCAGTACGCCATGCGCATCTGGGTCGATCCGGCGAAGCTCCGCAACTTCTCCCTCACCCCCGCCGACCTCAAGACCGCCATCCAGGCCCAGAACGTCCAGATCCCCTCGGGCGAACTCGGCGGCCTCCCCATCGTGAAGGGCCAGCAGCTCAACGCCACCATCGTCGGCCCATCCCGGCTGAAGACCCCGGCCGAGTTCGGCGCGATCCTCGTGAAGACCGCCGCCGACGGCTCCCAGATCCGCCTCCGCGATGTCGCCCGGATCGAGCTCGATGCCGAGAGCTTCACCCGCACCACCCAGTTCAACGGTTACCCCTCCGCCGCCCTCGCCGTGAAGCTCGCCGCCGGGTCGAACGCCCTCGAGACCGCCGACGCCGTCCGCACCGCCATCGCGAAACTGAAGCCCCTCTTCCCGTCCGGCTACGAGGTCGTCTACCCCTACGACACGACGCCCTTCGTGAAGCTCTCCATCCATGAGGTCGTGAAGACTCTCATCGAGGCGATCTTCCTCGTCTTCTGCGTCATGCTCCTCTTCCTGCAGAACTTCCGCGCCACCCTCATCCCGACGATCGCCGTCCCCGTCGTCCTCCTCGGCACCTTCGCCGTCCTCTCCGCCGCCGGATTCTCGATCAACGTCCTCACCCTCTTCGCGATGGTCCTCGCCATCGGCCTCCTCGTCGATGACGCCATCGTCGTCGTCGAGAACGTCGAGCGTGTCATGTCCGAGGAGGGCCTCGACCCGAAGGCCGCCGTGAAGAAGTCGATGACCCAGATCACCGGTGCCCTCGTCGGCATCGCCCTCGTCCTCACCGCCGTCTTCATCCCGATGGCCTTCTTCGGCGGTTCCACCGGCGTCGTCTACCGGCAGTTCTCGATCACCATGGCCTCGGCGATGGTCCTCTCCGTCCTCATCGCCCTCATCTTCACCCCCGTCCTCTGCGCCACCCTCCTCTCCCCCGTCGAGAAGGGGCACAAGGAAAAGGACAAGGGCTTCTTCGGCTACTTCAACAAGGGATTCAACTGGACCCGGAATAGCTACGGCAAGGGGGTCAACTACACCCTCTCCCGCACCTTCCGCTTCGTCATCGTCTACGCCGTCCTCATCGGCGGCCTCATCTTCCTCTTCCCCCGCATCCCCACCTCCTTCCTCCCCGACGAGGATCAGGGCGTCCTCTTCGTCCAGGTCACCACCCCTCCCGGGGCGACCCTCGACCGGACCTCGGCGATCCTCTCCCAGATCCGCGACTACTTCCTGACCGAGGAAAAGGAAGCCGTCTACTCCGTCTACACCGTCGCCGGATTCAGCTTCGGCGGCCGCGGGCAGAGCTCGGGCCTCGGCTTCATTAAGCTCAACCCGTGGGAAGACCGCCCCGGCGCGAAGAACCGCGTCCAGGCCATCGCCGCCCGCGCCTCGAAGCACTTCGCCCAATACAAGGACGCCATGGCCTTCGCCTTCGCGCCCCCCGCCGCCCTCGAGCTCGGCAACGCCACCGGCTTCGACCTCCAGCTCCTCGACCTCGGGGGCGCGGGCCACGAGGCCCTCATGAACGCGCGGAACCAGTTCCTCGGCATGGCCTCGAAGAGCCCCCTCCTCGTCGGCGTCCGCCCGAACGGCCTCAACGACGAGCCCCAATACAAGATCCAGATCGACCGCGACCGCGCCACCGCCCTCGGCCTCTCCCTCGCCGACGTCCACGACACCCTCACCGAGGGCTGGGGCTCCGCCTACGTGAACGACTTCGTCGACCGCGGCCGCATCAAGCGCGTCTTCATCCAGGGCGAGGCCACCTCCCGCATGCAGCCGCAGGACTTCGAGAACTGGTTCGTCCGCAACCAGAGCGGCAGCATGGTCCCCTTCTCCGCCTTTGCCACCGGGAGTTGGGGCATCGGCTCCCCGAAGCTCGAACGCTACAACGGCACCTCGTCCGTCGAGATCCTCGGCATGCCCGTCCCCGGGAAGAGCTCCGGCGACGCGATGACCGAGGTCCAGAACCTCGTCGCCAAGCTCCCCCCCGGGATCGGGTATGACTGGACCGGCCTCTCCTTCGAGGAAAAGCGCGCCGGGAGCCAGACCATCGTCCTCTACAGCATCTCCCTCCTCGTCGTCTTCCTCTGCCTCGCGGCGCTCTACGAGAGCTGGGCCGTCCCCTTCGCCGTCATGCTCACCGTCCCCCTCGGCGTCCTCGGCGCCGTCATGGCGACCTACTTCCGCGGCCTCGCCAACGACGTCTTCTTCCAGGTCGGCCTCCTCACGACGATCGGCCTCTCCGCGAAGAACGCGATCCTGATCATCGAGTTCGCGAAGGAAGGCTACGACCAGGGGACCCCCCTGCTTGAGGCAACCCTCCACGCCGCCCAGCAGCGGCTCCGCCCGATCCTCATGACCTCCCTCGCCTTCATCCTCGGCGTCCTTCCTTTGGCCATCGCCAGCGGCGCGGGCTCCGGCGGCCAGAACGCGATCGGCACCGGCGTCGTCGGCGGCATGCTCACCGCCACCATCCTCGCCATCTTCTTCATCCCCCTCTTCTTCGTCGGCATCCTCCGCCTCTTCAAGGTGAAGCCGACGAAGGGCGAGCCCCATCCCGACGATCACCCCGACCATCAACCCGCCCCGGCGGAACAGGGCCACGGCCACGATCACGGTAAGGGCCACCAGTCCGATCCCTCCACCGGGGAGGCCAAATGAACGTGCCCGCGAATCGCCGCCGCCTCGCCCTCCTCCTCCCCGTCCTCCTGGCCGGGTGCACCATGGCGCCCGATTACCAGCGCCCCGCCGCCGACGGCATCGTCGAACCCGCGTGGCCGAAGTCGGGAACCGTGAAGCCGGTCTCGACCGACACCGCCGGGAAGCCGACCGCCGACCTCATCGGCTGGCGCGATTTCTACACCGATCCCCGCCTCCAGCGCCTGATCGAACGCTCCCTCGCGAACAACGGCGACCTCCGCGTCGCCGTCCTCAACGTCGCCCGCGCCCGCGCCCAATACCAGATCTCCGACAGCCTCCTCTTCCCCACCGTCGACGGCGTCGCCTCCGCCGACATCGAGAAGACGCCGAAGACCCTCTCCCAGACCGGCTCCCCCGTCACCAGCCACGCCTATTCCCTGAGCCTCGGCACCACCTCCTACGAGCTCGACCTCTTCGGCCGCGTCCGCAGCCTCAAGGACCAGGCCCTCCACGCCTACCTCGCCCTCCAGGAGACCCAGACCTCCGTCCAGATCACCCTCGTCTCCGAAGTCGCCGGGGCGTGGTTCACCTGGCTCGCCGACCGCGACCTCCTCCGCTTCAACACGGAGAGCCTCGCCACCCAGCGCCAAAGCGTCGACGCCCTCCGGCAAAGCCGCAAGCAGGGCGTCATCTCCGAGCTCTCCCTCCGCGACGCCGAGGCCCTCCTCCATTCCTCCGAGGCCGACGTCGCCCAGGCCACCCGCCAGGTCGCCCAAAGCCGCAACGCCCTGGAACAGCTCCTCGGCGAGCCCCTCACCCCCGAGGTCGAGGTCTTCCTCACCCAGGGCGGCGGCCTCGCCACCTCCTCCGTCTCCCTTCCCCAGCTCCCGCCCGGACTCCCCTCCGACCTCCTCACCCGCCGCCCCGACCTCCGCGCCGCCGAGCAGACCCTCCAGGCCTACAACGCGAACATCGGCGCCGCCCGCGCCGCCTTCTTCCCCAGCGTCACCCTCACCGCCGCCGTCGGCACCGGGGCCAACGGCATGTCGGGCCTCTTCGCGAAGGGTTCCGGCCTCTGGCAGTTCGCCCCCGAGATCCGCCTCCCCATCTTCGACGGCGGCGTCAACGCGGCCAACCTCAAGGTCTCCAAGATCGACCGGGACATCGCCCTCACCCAATACAAGCAGACCATCCAGACCGCCTTCCGCGAGACCGCCGACGCCCTCGCCGCCCGCGCCACCTACGAAGACCAGCTCCGCGCCACCGAGCAGGAAGCCAAAGACGCCGAGGAATCGTACAACCTCTCCCTGCTCCGCTTCCATAACGGCATCGACACCCTCCTCAACACCCTCACCCGCCAGCGCACCTTCCTCGCAGCGCAGCAAACTGCCATCAACCTCCGCCTCGCCCGCTTGCAGAACCTCGTCACGCTCTACCGCGTCCTCGGCGGCGGCTGGCAGGAAGGCGGGAAGAAGGAAGCCGAGTCCCAGGCCGAGGGAACGCTGCCCTCACAGTAGCTCTTCCGATAGGAGTCTGGGCGTATGGGCCCCGTCTCTCCCTATTGCTCGTACCCTCGGGCGCTCCGGGAAGCAGCCGATTTTAAAACAGTTAGGAGACGAGGCGCAGGGGAAGCGCGTCCGCCTAGTTCAGGCCCTCAGAACAGGAGGTCACGGAGGGGCGAAGCCCCTCTGTGGCGTTAAAGCGGGTCGCCTCCAGCTGTACAGGGTTGACCGCGCAGGTCCCAAAGGGCTGCCCCGCTCGGTGGTGCTACCCAGCGTGGGTCTCCTAGGGCTCCGTATCCCATACGCCTTATCTCCCAAGCGTACCTCTCCCAATAGGAGTCTGGGCGTATTGGCCCCGTCTCTCCCTATGGCTCGTACCCTCGGGCGCTCCAGGAAGCAGCCGATTTTAAAACAGTTAGGAGACGAGGCGCAGGGGGAAACGCGTCCGCCTAGTTGAGGCCCTCAGAACAGGAGGTCACGGAGGGGCGGAGCCCCTCTGTGGCGTTAAAGCGTGTTACATCCAGCTGTACAGGGTTGACCGCGCAGGTCCCGAAGGGCTGCTCCGCTCCGTGGTGCTACCCAGCGTGGGTCTCCTAGGCGCTCGGCCCATACGCTTCATCTTTCAAGCGTTCCTCTCGCATGCGCTCCGTATCCCATACGCCTTATCTCCCAAGCGTCCCTCTCCCATGCGCTTCGTTTCTCATACGCCCTATTTCTCAAGCGTTTCGTCTGCCAAGCGCATGGGAGAAAGACGCTTGGAAGACAAGGCGCACGGGGAAAGGGATCGCGGAACGGGAACCGCCCTTCGGGACTTGCGCGGTCGACCCTGTACAGCTGGAGGCGATCCGCTTTATAGCCCAAGAGGGGCTTCGCCCCTCCTCGAACCTCCCCTTCGGAGAGCCTTAGCTAGGCGGACGCGCTTTGGCGGCGCCTCGTCTCCGAACTGTTTTAAAATCGGCTGCTTCCCGGAGCGCCCGAGGGTACGAGCTATAGGGAGAGACAGGGCCAATACGCCCAGACTCCTATTCCGATGCGGAACTGAAAGACTACTTCTTCCCCTCGCCGCCCTTGGCGCGGGCGAGGTAATCGTCGACGAAGAGGACGCCGCCCTCTCCGGCCCGCTCGACGATCTTCAGGAGCTGGTCGGCGGAGGAGACTTCTTCGACCTGCTCCTCGATGAACCACTGGAGGAAGTTGAGCGTGGTGAAATTCGCCTCCTTCGAGGCGAGGACCGCGATCGAGTTGATCGAGTTCGTCACGACGATCTCGTTGTCGTAGGCGAGCTTCACCGCCGCGCCGGCCCACTTGAAGCGGGACTGCGGCGCCTTGATCGTCGGGATCTCGACGATGGCCCCGGCGTCGATGACGAACTTCATGAACTTGTGGGCGTGCATCCGCTCCTCATTCGCCTGCTGGTAGAAATGCTTCGCCAGGTTCGGGAGCGCCTCGGTGTCGAAGTAGGCCGCGATGGCGTCGTACTGGAGCGACGCGCCGAACTCCATGCCGATCTGCTGGTTGATGGCGTCGGCGATTTTTTTGGAAATGAGGGACATGGGGGCGATTAAAGCCTCTCCCCGCCGAAACGTCGATCCCGCAAACGCGGGCCCCACGTTGACGCCTTACTTCGCGAGGGCGCGGCGGCGGCTGCCCGAACGGGCGAGGGCGCGGGAGGAGGAGGCGGGCTTCGCCTTCGCTTCGGCCGAGGGACGGGAAGCCTTCCCCGCTTCCTTCAACGCCATAAACCGCTCGAACCCTTTGAGATGGAAAGCTGCCATAGTGGAACCACTCTATCGCATCCGCCCCGTTCCCGCTTTCCGGGGGTTGTCCTCGTTTTGCTCCCGCTTGCGATCCCGCGCAATCCCCTGGCTGCCAATCCCTTACCAGAGCCGATCGTTCCAGACGGAACGGTCGCCCCGGGGAATCTGGAAGGCCTCCCGGGTCCAGACGTCCTGATCGAAGCCGAAATTGAACGCGTCGGGATATTTCTTCTTCAGGATCGCCAGCGCGCCGTCGCGGAGGGCGGCATCGCTCCGCCCCGACCACGCGCACCAGATCCAGCTCGGCTTCTTCGAGGGCAGGTTCCGCGACAAGCGGGCCGTGACCTCGCCGAGCTTCGCCGCACTCACCGCATTCAACTGCGGCAGGCTCGCCTCGAACTCGCCGCACACGGCGTGGAGGTTGACGATCGAGAGGGTCTTCACGACATTCGGCTTCGCCTGTCCCTTGAACGCCTGCCGGATCTGGCTGAGAAACGAGGGCATCCGGCGATGGGTCCACTTCGCGGGGCAGAGCTGCCAGCTCCCGCTTCCCTCTTCCCATTGGTCGACGGGGAAGGGCGGCGGATTGAAGCCGACGACGAGGCCGAACGGGAGATCGAGCGAGGGCGGAATCTTGAGCCCGCCCGAGGGAGGCCGGAAATCGAGGCGCTGCTCGTAGACGAAGAGGGAGTCTCGCTCCCTCCATCCGTTGACCCAGACTTCGGTGACGTTGATCGGCTGCTTTTCCATGGGAGTAAGAGGGGTGAAAACAAAAAGGCGGTCCCGAAGGACCGCCTTTGGAGTGCGCGGGGCGGAGGCCTTACCAGGTCGAGTTCAGCGAGCTGCCGTGCTGGTACTCGGTGACGCGGGTCTCGAAGAAGTTCTTCTCCTTGCCAAGGTCCATCGTCTCGCTCATCCAGGGGAACGGGTTCTTCGAGCCGAACTTGGCCTTGAGGCCGATGCGCTCGAAGCGGCGGTCGGCGATATACTGGACGTATTCGCGGAAGAGGCCCGCGTTGAGTCCCAGGATGCCGCGCGGGAGGCAGTCCTGCGCGTAGGCGACCTCGAGCTCGACGGCCTGGTCGATGAGCGATTCGATTTCCTTCTGGAACTCGGGGGTCCACGCCTCGGGGTTCTCTTCCTTGATCCCGTTGATCAGGTCGATGCCGAAGTTGAGGTGGGTCGTCTCGTCGCGGAGGATGTACTCGAACTGCTCCCCGATGCCCGCCATCTTGTTCTGGCGCTTGAAGGAGAGGATCATCACGAAGCCGGAGTAGAAGAAGATCCCCTCCATGATGATGTAGAAGCCGATGAGGTTCTTGAGGAACTGCTGGACCCCGGCGGTGGTCGAGGTGTTGAAGTCCTCGCGCATGATCCCCTTCGTCAGCTCCATCTCGAAGGCGTCCTTGTCGTGGATCGAGTTCACCTCGTGGTACATGTTGAAGATCTCGCGCTCGTCGAGGGCGAGGGACTCCACGATGTAGTGGAAGGTGTGGGTGTGGACGGCTTCCTCGAAGGCCTGGCGGAGGAGGTACTGCCGGGCCTCGGGGTTCGTCACGTGCTTGAAGATCGCGAGGACGATGTTGTTCCCGACGAGGCTCTCGGCGGTGCTGAAGAAGCCGAGGTTGCGGAGGATGACCTGCCGCTCGTCCGGGGTGAGGCGGTTCGACTTCCAGAGCTCGATGTCGCGCTGCATCGGGACCTCGGACGGCATCCAGTTGTTGGAGCAGCCGTTGAGGTAGTGTTCCCACGCCCACTTGTACTTCAAGGGCATGAGCTGGTTCACGTCGACCGTGTTGCAGTTGATGAGGCGCTTGTCCTCGACGTTGACCCGTTTGTTCAGGTCGTGGGGGGCGGGCCGTTCATCACCGACATTGCAGCAAGACATAGATTCGTTTTCTTCTTTTCAGGTTTGGATCAACTGGGGAACGGCGCTTACTGGCACGATTCGCAGTCGGGGTTGTCGAGCGAGCAGGCCTTCGGGGCCTCGACGCCCGGCCCGGCCGTGATGTCGTCCTCGGAAACCTTGGCGACGGCGGGCATCGGCGAGGCTTGGGGAACCGTGGCCGCGGGGACCTCGGCGGCTTCCTCGGCCCGGTCGACCTTGATGTTCGACGAGGCGCTCTTGTTCTTCATCCAGCGGGGCTGGAGGCCGCGCCGGTTGACGTCGAGGGTCGATTTCTCGACCGAGGTCGCCGCGACGGAGCGGAGGTAGTAGGTCGTCTTCAACCCCTTGCGCCACGACAGGAAATACATGTCGTTGAGCTTCTTGCCGCTCGGGGCGGCGATGTAGAGGTTGAGGGACTGGCCCATGTCGATCCACTTCTGGCGGCGGCTGGCCGCCTCGACGATCCAGACGGGGTCGATCTCGAAGGAGGTCCGGTAGACTTCCTTGATCGCGTCGGGCACCCGCTCGATCTCGAGGAGGGAGCCGTCGAAGTACTTCAGGTCGTCGAGCATCTCCGAGTCCCAGATCCCGAGGGCGCGGAGGTCCTCGATGAGGTAGGTGTTCACGGTGGTGAACTCGCCCGAGAGGTTCGACTTCGCGTAGAGGTTCTTGTAGGTCGGCTCGATCGACTGGGAGACGCCGGTGATGTTCGAGATCGTCGCCGTCGGGGCGATCGCCATCGTGTTGCTGTTCCGCATCCCGTGCTTCTTCAGCGACTCGCGGACGACGGCCCAATCCATCGTGGAGGAGCGGTCGACATCGACCTCGCCGCCGCGCTCGCGCTCGAGGAGGTCGATGGTGTCGATGGGGAGGAGGCCGCGATCCCACTTCGAGCCCTTGTAGCTCTCGTAGGTGCCGCGCTCCGCCGCCAGCTCCGAGGAGGCGAGGATGGCGTAGTAGGAGATGACCTCCATGCTCTTGTCGGCGAACTCGACCGCCGCCTGGCTGGCGTAGGAGATCCGCAGCTTGTAGAGCGCGTCCTGGAAGCCCATGAGGCCGAGGCCGACGGGGCGGTGCTTCAGGTTCGAGGCCTTCGCCTCGGGGGTCGGATAGTAATTGATGTCGATGACGTTATCGAGCATCCGCATGCCGGTCTTGATCGTCTTGGCGACGAGCTCCTCGTCGAAGCGCCCGTCGACGATGTGGTTCGGCAGGTTGACCGAGGCGAGGTTGCAGACGGCGGTCTCGGCTTCCGAGGTGTTCAGCAGGATCTCGGTGCAGAGGTTCGA
Source organism: Verrucomicrobium sp. GAS474 (assembly GCF_900105685.1). NCBI lineage: Bacteria > Pseudomonadati > Verrucomicrobiota > Verrucomicrobiia > Verrucomicrobiales > Verrucomicrobiaceae > Verrucomicrobium > Verrucomicrobium sp. GAS474. The sequence continues at coordinate 1,686,526 of NZ_LT629781.1, read as the reverse complement.
GCTGTGGACGACGCCGGCGTGGTCCTGGGGGGAGCGGACGTTCGAGGGATCCTTGAAGGTGATCCAGGGGTGGCCCGTCTCGAAGAGCATCGTCAGCATCTTGCGCCAGAGCTGCATCGCGTCGATCCGCTTGAAGAGCTTGATCTCGCCGCGGTCGGCACGGCCCTCGTACTCGGTGTAGCGGGCCTCGAAGGCGGCGCCGTAGAGGTCGTGGAGGTCCTTGACGTCGCTCGGGCTGAAGAGGGTCCAGGTGCCGCCGGAGGCGACGCGCTTCATGAAGAGGTCGGGAATCCAGTTCGCCGTGTTCATGTCGTGCGTGCGGCGGCGCTCGTCGCCGGTGTTCTTGCGGAGCTCGAGGAAGTCCTCGACGTCGAGGTGCCACGTCTCGAGGTAGGCGCACATCGCGCCCTTCCGCTTGCCGCCCTGGTTGACGGCGACGGCGGTGTCGTTCGCGACCTTGAGGAACGGGATGACGCCCTGGCTGGTGCCGTTCGTCCCCTTGATGACGGAGCCGGTGGCGCGGATGTTCGACCAGTCGTTGCCGAGGCCGCCCGCCCACTTGGAGAGCTTCGCGTCGTCGGCGACGACCTTGAAGATGTGGTCGAGGTCGTCCATCACCGTCGAGAGGTAGCAGGAGCTGAGCTGGGGATGGAGGGTGCCGGCGTTGAAGAGCGTCGGCGTCGACGAGGTGAGGAGGAACGAGGAGAGGACCTCGTAGAACTCGATCGCCCGCTCGTCCTTCCGGTCGCCCTCGCGCATGGCGAGGCCCATCGAGACGCGCATCCAGAAGTACTGGGGGGACTCGATCCGGCGGCCGTGGTCGTGGAGGAGGTAGCGGTCGTAGACCGTCTGGATCCCCATGTAGGTGAACTTCTCGTCCCGCTCGATGCGGAGCGCGGCGGCGATCCGGGGGAGGTCGAAGCCGAGGAGATCGGCATGGAGGCGGCCGACCTCGACGCCGTGCTTCACGTAGTCGGCGAAGTGGGCCGTGTGGATCGCGGCGATGTCGACGCCGTATTCGCGGAGCGACTCGGCGGGGAGGACCTCGCGGTAGACCTTGTTCAGGAGGAGGCGGGCGGCGACGTAGGTGTAGGCGGGCTCCCGCTCGATGCGGGACTTCGCCGTCATGACCATCGACTGGGCGACCTCGGAGGTGCGGACGCCGTCATAGAGGGTGACGAGGGCCTCGTCGGCCATCTCGCGCCAGGAGCAGCGGTCCTCGAGGCCGCGGCAGGCCTGCATCAGCTCGCGGCGGACGCGCTGCGTGTCGAGGGGTTCCTGCTGGCCGTTGGAACGGGTGACCATGACGCTGGCCTGCGGCTGGCCGGAGAGGTCCTTGTCCCCGCGGAGGGCGCGGGCGAGGCGGCGCTCCTCGCGGTAGATGATGTAGCGGCGGGCGATGCCGAGGTGGCCGCCCTTCATGAGCTGGAGCTCGACGAGGTCCTGGATCCGCTCGATCTCGAGCTGCTCCCCCTGGACGGCGAAGGCGAGGGCCTGCTCGACGACGCGGTCGGTGACCTGGCGGACGGCGAGGTGATCGGCCTCGGTGAGCGGATTCGCCCCGGCGACCTCGCGCTCCGCCTTGAAGGCGGCTTCGACGGCGAGGAAGATCCGCTCCTCGTTGAACGTCTCCACGCGGCCGCTCCGCTTGCGGATCGTAAATTCCCGCTCCTGGAGGGGATCGATCCCCGTCAAATTCATCTGACCTTTAGGCGCATCACTCATCGACATAAACGAACTCCGTTCCTCGTTGACTATTCTTTGTTCCGACTTCGCCTCCGGAGGCCGCCCGCACTGCGGACGCCCCTTCCCGGGAGCACCAACCCCGTCCGACCCGAATCCCGTTCGAGCCGGACACCGTTACTTCCTTTGCAGCCCTCGCCGCCTTTTCCTTCACCGCGCGAGGTCCCGCGCCCTTCTTCCCGTATCGAAGACGAAGGCGCGATGGACGCTCTTGTTTTTGAATATTTCCTTAAAAAGAACTTTGAGAAACCCCGTCGGACCTTGATCCGCTCCCCCCCGTCTTTCGTCAAAGCGACGATCCCCGAGAAATTGAAATGACCCCTAGTCTTCTCTTTTTAAGGCGTTGTAAATATGGACTGCGTTGATTCTGCTACTATTCCGCTACTACTCACTACGACTGCCACTGCTGATTCGACTCCTGCTCTCTGCCTTCAATCCCTTCCTCGCCTGGGCTGTGCCTGGCTTGACGAGAGGAGTTTTTCCGCTTTTTTAAGAAAAACAACCCTCTAGGTGGTGCATCGAAAACAAAGAGCGCACTACTAATAGTAGGTATATTTGCACAGAGAAAGGAGGGCTAGCAAGATTTTTTTAGAAAAAAACGCCCTCTCAGAGGCCCACTTTTTTTGTCAAACCACATGCTGTGGTGGGGGAGGAGAACCGTCCTGGCCTACTAATAGACGGTATTTTAGTGAGCTTGCTTTTTAAGATTAATTGATAATTAATCCAGAAACTCGCTCTCTATCAAGGAATCGAAGGAAGCATTTTTAAAGCCAGCCCGAAGAGGGAGAGGAAAATCGTTGGAGAAAGGGTTCCCGAAGGAGGTGGCGGGAGCCTTTCAGCAATAGATAAGGGCCCCGACAGGAGCATTTCGTTATAGACTATAACTTTGACATTTAAGCAAATAAGTGCGACCCTTCGGGCCATTCCTCTCTGAAAGGAAGACCCCGGCGGCAGCTCCTACCCCTCATCCCCTCCCCCATGGCGCAACCTCGTTCGCTCTTTCCTCTTACTTTTCGGACCGCCCACACCGTCCACTCCCCCTCAACGTCTTCCCCCGTGCCGGCATCGGACTCTCCCCTCTCCCTCATCCTCACGGCGCTCGGCCTGACCCAGGAAGCCTATCTGATCATCACCCCCGATACCGGGGACGATCACGATCCCGAATCGGGCCGCGTCACCTTCATCAATCCCGCCTTCACCCGCCTCACCGGCTACACGGCGGACGAGCTTCAGGGCCGCTCCACCACGCTCCTCTTCCAGCCGGAGATCGCCGCCCTCCAGCGCCAGAGCATCCGCGAGACCCTCCGCCGCCGGGAAGCCTATGTCCGGGACATCCTCCTGCCGCGCAAGGACGGCCGCCCGGTCTGGATCGAGCTCCAGATCGTCCCCGTCGACGCCGGGACCTCGCCCCATTGGGTCTTCGTCGTCCGGGACATCTCGGAGCGGAAGCTGACCGAGCAATCGCTCCTCGAAAGCCAGATGCGGCTCAACGGCATCCTGAATTCGCTGAGCGACGTCGTCTGGTCGACCTCCCTCGACTTCGACCGCTTCATCTACCTGAGCCCCTCGACCGAGAAGGTCTTCGGCCGCCCCGTCGAGGACTTCTACCACGACGCCTCCCTCTGGTTCTCCTCGATCCACCCCGAGGACCGCGACCGGGTCCGGGACCTCCTCACCGGGGTCGTCGCCCGGAACGAGGACGCCTTCGAGATCGACTACCGGATCGTCCGCCCCGAGGGCGACATCCGCTGGCTCCGCAACCGGGGCCGGACGATCCGCAACCGGACCGGGAAGCCCGCCCACCTCGACGGCATCGCCGACGACATCACCGCCGACAAGAACACCGAGATCGAGCTGGAGCGGATGGCGAACTTCTCCCGCTTCAATCCGAACCCCGTCTACGAGCTCACCCCCGGCGGCCACGCCACCTACTCGAACAGCGCCGCGCTGAAGCTCGCCCAATCCCTCGGCCACGAGGCCGCCTCGGAGATCCTCCCGCCGGAGACCGACGAGCTCGTCGCCCGCTGCCTCGAAAAGCGCGAGCCGATCCTCCGCCACGAAACGACCCACGGGGAGCGGACCGTCAGCTGGTCCTTCTTCCCCGTCCCGGGGGAGCGCGCCGTCCATTGCTACGCCGGGGAGATCACCGACAAGCTCCGCCTCGAGCGGCAGCTCCACCAGTCGGAGAAGCTGAAGTCGATCGGCCAGCTCGCGGGCGGCATCGCCCACGACTTCAACAACATCCTCACCGTCATCCAGGGCTTCACCGAGCTCCTCCTCGCCCGCGAGGAGCAGGACGCCGCCGTCGTCGACCAGCTCACCCAGATCTCGGTCTCGGCCGAGCGGGCGCAGGACCTCACCCGGCAGCTCCTCATGTTCAGCCGCCGCCAGGTGATGAAGCCGACGATCCTCGACGTCTCCCTCATCGTCCGCGACATGGCGAAGATGCTCTCCCGCCTCGTCGGCGAGCAGATCGAGCTGAAGATCCTCCCCGCCACCGGCGCGATCCCCGTCGAGGCCGACCGGAGCATGGTGGAGCAGATCGTCCTGAACCTCGTCGCCAACGCGCGGGACGCCATGCCCGTCGGCGGCACCATCTGGCTCTCCTCGGAAATCGTCACCCTCGCCCCCGAGGACGTCGCCGGGCGGCCCGAGGCCCGGCCCGGCCGCTTCGCCCTCCTGACGGCGAAGGACACCGGCACCGGCATGGACGAGCGGACCCTCACCCGGATCTTCGAGCCCTTCTTCACCACGAAGGAAATGGGGAAGGGGACCGGCCTCGGCCTCGCCACGGTCTACGGCGTCGTGAAGCAGCACGAGGGCTGGATCGAGGTCGACAGCGTCCTCGGCAGCGGCACCACCTTCCACATCTACCTCCCCCTCTCCGGCAAGGTCAGCGACGTCGTCCCCGGCGCGAAGGCCGTGAAGCCGCTGGGCGGGAGCGAGACGATCCTCGTCGTCGAGGACGAGACCCACGTCCGCCAGCTCGTCGTCGCCATCCTGAAGACCGCCGGCTACGGCATCCTCGAGGCGAAGAGCGGCCTCGACGCCATCGGCGTCTGGGAGAAGAACATCGAGAAGATCGACCTCGTCCTCTCCGACGTCATCATGCCCGGCCTCATCACCGGGATCGACCTGGGGGAAAAACTCGCCTCGGAAAAGCCGGGCCTCCCGGTGATCCTCACCAGCGGCTACAGCGCCGAGGTGATCGGGGAGAACCTCGCCCTCGATTCAAGCATCAACTTCCTCCCGAAGCCCTATCCGCCCCACAGCCTGCTGAGGATGGTGCGCGACTGCCTGGACAAGAAGCCGAGCGTGGCGGCGGCGTAGGGGAAAGGGGGCGCGAAGGGAGCGGTGGATGCCCTTCGGGACTGGGTACAGATCCCGTACAGGTGGATGTAACCCGCACGTGTTAGACGACGCAAGAGGGGCTTGCCTCCCGGCCATGCCAGTTAGTCTCCCCTGAGAAACGAGTGTCGCTAACGCGACGGCATTCTGCCCCTCCTGGACCTCCCCGTCTGATAGGCCTGAACTGTTCTAGCCGCACCGCATTAGGCCATCCACTTAGGGTAGAAAGAGTCCGCTAGTTCCCCTGTCCGCTTGGGAGGAACGACGCGTCCGTAGGCTGGGGAAGCGGGCGGCCCTACGTGAACGTGATCGAAATAATCTCAGGCGGAGCCCCGACCCGCATGTTGACGAACTTGCAGCCGATGCCGCGGCCCACGATCAGGTGGTTGTTGTTCGCCCGCTTGTAGTAGCCCTTCACGTAGACCTTGCCGTCGGTCGGGAGCATGATCGGCTCGCCGAAGAAGAGGATCTGGCCGCCGTGGGTGTGGCCGGCGAGGTGGAGGAGATCGGGGGCGGTGTAGCGGCTCCAGTAATCGGGCTCGTGGCCGAGGACGATCTTGTATTTCGGCGTCTTGATCAGGTCGTAATCGATCGGCCCCATGAGGCCCGACTGCATCCCGATGATGGCGTAGTCGTCGAACTCGACCTTGTCGTTGCAGAGGGCGATCCAGCCCGCGTCCTTCACCTGGCGCTCGATCCGGTCGTCGTCGGCCTTCACCTTGTCGTGGTTGCCGGGGGAGAAATAGGTCTTCCACTTCGGCTCGCCGTAGAGGAAGAGGAAATCGCTCATGTCGTACTCGGCCTTGTCGGTGAGGTCGCCCGGGAGCATCACGATGTCGGGATTCAGCTCGGCGACGCGGTCGAGGACGACCCGCGTCTCGCGCTCCCCGAAGTAGAAGCCGTAGTGGAGGTCGGAGATCATCACGATCTTCTTCCCGATGAGGGAGGCCGGTCCGGGGAAGGTGTATTCGGTGACTTCCAGCGCCCCGTGGATCGGGGAGATGAAACGCTGCTCGGCGTAGAAGCCGCCGACGGCGGCTGCGCCGAGGCCGACAGTCGAAAGGAATTTGCGCCGGTTCATGGAGCCCGAAGCTATCGCTCCCAGAACGTCTTTGCAATCCCCGGCCCGATCGGTTAAGGATACCCCGCCGATGAAGGAGACCCCCTCCAGCACTTCCCTGAACGAGATCGGAAACGATACCGCCTGGCGGACGCTCCTCGGCCGCCGTTACATCGCCGGGCGGCGCTTCACCCTCCTCCACGCCGCCGTCTACCGGACGATCGACGCCGTCGCCGAACTCCTGTGGCCCCATCGGCGGGCCCACGATCCCGCCCGCCCCCTGCCGCTCGACCGGATCACGGTGGCGAAGGTCGACCACATCGGCGACCTCCTCATGGCGACGCCGTTCCTGGCGGGGCTGAAGCGGGGCCATCCCGGCGTCTCGATCCTCCTGATCGTCGGCCGCTGGAACCGGGGCTGCGCCGAGCTCCTGAAGCGGATCGGCCTCTGCGACGAGGTCGAATACCTCGACCTCCCCCTCCTCAACGGCGGCGGCGGCCTCGCCCGGCTCCGCACCTGCCTGGCCGACGTCCGGCGGCTCCGCCCCCTCCTGCGGAAGCGGGAGCCGTCGACCTTCGTCGAGCTCCGTCCCTATACGCCGAACGCCATCTTCCTCGGCGGCCTCGCGAAGGCGGCCTACCGGGTCGGCTTCGGCACGCGGGGATTGGCGAAGCTCCTCGACCGGGAGATCCCCTACGACGGCGTCGTCCCGATGGGGCAGCTCCTGCTGAACGCGCTTCCCCTCTTCGGCGTCCCGCCCGAACCGGGGGCCGAGATCTATCGCGGGCCGGTACTCCCCGGCTTCCCGAAGGCCGAATCGGCGGGGGTCGCCGCCCGCTTCGGCCTGGCGCCGGGAGGCTACTTCGTCCTCCACATGGAGAGCCGGGAGGCGTCGCGGGAAGTCTCCGCCGCGGTCTGGACCGAGATCCTCACCCGCGTCGCCCCGCAGGGCGGCGGGCGGCGCTTCGTCCTCGTCGGGAAGACGGCGGGGCCGACCGGCGAGGCGGTCCTCGCCGCCCTCGCCGCCGCCGGAATTCCCGCCCTCTCCGTCGCCGGGCAGACGAGCTTCGACGACCTCTTCCATCTGGCCCAGGCGGCGGCGGGGACGATCTGCATCGATTCCCTCGGCGCCCATCTCTCCCTCTCCTTCCGCCGCCCGACGCTCGTCCTGATGCGGGCCGGATTCAGCCACTACGGATCGTTCCCCGTCCAGGGAGCCGATCTCCCCCTCTTCTTCGCGCCGGTCGAAGAGGGGGAGGAAGAGGAACGGGCCGCCGCGGCCTTGCGCTTCACGCGCGCCGTCGTTTAGGACGACGCCATTCGCTCCTACCGCCGCTGGAGCGCGCCGGGCCGGACATGCTTCGGGCGGGGCGGGGCCGGAAGGACGACGAAGACCCAGATCATGAAGACCAAGCCGATAAGGCTCCACGAATAGAAGGCGTCGGCGCTGTTCGAGAGCGGCTTGATGATCTGGACGGAGAGGAGGAGGAGGACGTTCCGCCACAGGCACGGCTGCTCGGCATCGGCGGCGAGGTGGGTGAGGCGGAGGATGAAGGCGAAGAGGAGGCCGAGGAGGATGGCGAGGGTGAAGACCCCCGCGATGCCGAAGTTCAGGAACGATTCCCCGAAGAAGGAGATGCGGAGGCCGAAGTGGTTCTCGATCTCGGCCTCGGACCAGCCGACGATGCGGAGCGCGATGAGGCCGATGTGCCACTCCTTCTTCATCGGGAAGATGCCGCTCGGCATCATCGAGACCATGCCGCCCATGTAGCTCGTCCCCATGAGGGGCTCGAAATTCCAATGGCTCAGGACCCACGCGCCGTCGTGGAGGTCGATGACGTTGTCGCCGTAGAAGGTCTCCTCGATGCTGCTCGTCAGGGCGCCCGCGCCCGCGAGCTTGGCCGGATCGGTCCGGAGGAGGGAGCTGAACCCGGCGAGGAAGGTGAAGACGCTGAGGTAGCCGACGAAGGCCGACACCAGGAGCCAGCGCGGCCACCGCCGCTCCATCGAGAGGAGGACGACGGCCGCCATCATGCCGAAGAGGAGCGAGGAGCGGTCGGTCGTCAGGATCTGGAGGATGATGAGGGAGCCGAAGACGAGGCCGTCGAGGCCGAAGAGGCGGCGCGGCTTCCGGTAGATCAGGACGAAGAAGCTCCCCATCAGGATCGGGAAGAAGGTCTCGGCGAAGTTGTAGGTCGCCCGCAGGGGATCGGAGACGAGGAGGCCCATGCGGCTTTCCTTGCCCGCGAAGAGGGGGATCACCCCGGTGTAGACGATCGGGGCGAAGATGAAGAGGGCGCAAAAGCAGGCGGCCACCCGCATGAACTTCCGCATCCGCTCGTCGAGGAGCTCCTGCGGGCGGGGGAGGACGGCGAGGCGGCCCTTGAAGAGGACCATCATCCGGTAGAAGACGAAGAGGGAGATGAGGAGGACGCAGAAGCCGAGCGCGTTGAGCATCAGCAGCAGCCCCGCCATCTGGAGGATGCCGATGGCCTCCTTCGGGATCTTGTTCGCGGTCGTGCTGATGGCGAAGTAGGCGAAGAGGTTCAGGGCCTCCAGCGGGAGGACCAGCGCGAGGAAGTCGATCGACCCGTTCCAGAAGATCCAGATCAGGGGGCCGAGGACGAGGGCCGAGCCGACGGTGATGCAGAGCGCCTCCATCTGCGGATCGGGCCACGGCACGGTGAAACGCCGGAAGAGCCCCGGATCGTACCAGCCCGACCAGTAGCCGATGGCGACGGCGATCGCCGTGACGATCGCGGCGATGATCGCGGCGTGGCGGAAGCGGAGGACGAAGCCCGACCGGGGGCGCTCCGGATGGGGGCTGCCGGGGAAACGGGAGGAACCGGCGTTGGAAGTGCGTTTCGAGGCCACGTGCCCGAAGAATGGCTAAAAAATCGTGAAACTCAAATGTTTGCTTGCCTATTCGACAAAGCGCAAGAAGCTGATGCCGTTCATTCCGGGGGGAGAGGAAAACACCGGATGGGGGTGGAATGAGACTAGCTGTCTTATCATTGGATTTTAGGATCCGCACCGTCAGAACCAAATGTACTTCGGCAAAAAGAATAAGTTCGACTGGGCCTTCGGGCTCGGCTGCTGCGACGCCTTCTCCCTGATCGTCTCCCTGGGGCTGGTCCATGTCCTCCAGCGGGAACAGCTCCTTTCGGGAGAGCCCCTCAGCTTCCGCGCCTCGATCCTCTTCGGCATCGTCTCGGCCTGGATGCTGCGGAGCACCCCCCTCTATACCTGGGACGCCTTCACGGGGCGGAAGGGGGCCCTCTTCGGCCTCGGCCGCGCCTTCATCCTCGCCGCCGCCACCGTCGCGGGCATCCGCCTCTTCTTCTTCCGGGGCGCCGACCGGGAGGTCGCCCTCACGCTCGAATGGCTGATCCTCTTCTCCAGCGCGGTCCTCGGCATCCTCCGGCAGGTCTTCCGCTGGGTCGTCATGGACGTGATGAAGCTCATCGTGGTGGAGCGGATCGCCTTCGCCGGCTGGAGCCCCTCGCTGAAGAAGGTCGTCGAGGCCTACCGGGACGAGATGGGGACCTTCCACATCCTCGTCGGCTTCTTCGCCGGGAAGGACCCGGCGATCCAGGCGGAGGCCGCCGCGGCCGGCTACCGCTGCCTCGGCACCATCGAGATGGTCGAGACGATGATCGAGAAGGAGGAGATCACCCTCATCATCATCGACGAGCGGGGCCTCGAGGCGGGCGACGCCGGGCGGATCGTCGAGATCTGCTCCCGCCACCTCGTCAACTTCAAGATCATCCCCTCCGGCTTCGACGTCCTCAGCACGAAGGCGACGGTCCGCGTCGTCGCCGGGGTCCCCGTCGTCGGCATCCACGGGCTGAACTTCGACCACTACCACAACCGCATCTTCAAGCGGGCCGTCGACATCGTCGGCGCCCTCGTCGGCCTCATCCTCTTCGCCCCGGTCATCGCCGTCGCCGGCTTCCTGATCTACCGGGAATCGCCCGGCCCGATCTTCTACCGGCAGGTCCGCCTCGGCCTGAAGGAAAAGCCGTTCCGCATCATCAAGCTCCGCAGCATGCGCCTCGACGCCGAGTCGGCCTCCGGCGCGAAGTGGGCCGTCGAGAACGACCCGCGCCGCCTGAAGATCGGGACCTTCCTGCGGAAATCGAACCTCGACGAGGTCCCCCAGTTCTGGAACGTCCTGAAGGGGGAGATGAGCCTCGTCGGCCCCCGCCCGGAGCGGCCCGAGTTCACCGCCAACTTCCGGGAAACCATCCCCCACTACAATCTCCGCCACACCTGCCGCCCCGGCCTCACCGGCTGGGCCGCCGTCAACGGCCTCCGGGGGAACACCTCCCTGGAAGACCGGTTGACCTACGACATTTATTACCTCGAAAACTGGAGCCTCATGCGGGATTTCAAGATCATCCTGATGACCCTTTTCCCCCCGAAAAACGCCTATTAGGGAGCGGTCCCGGCGGAGACCGGTTGAGCGGTAAATTGCGACGGAAAATCTTCCTTATTGTTGCCGTCCCGCCAAGCTGGTACTCCACTACGAACGTTTTATGAAACTTCTTGTTGTCGATGATCTGGAGGCCGTGGGGATGATTATTGCGCAGATCGTGGCGCAAGGCGGCTGGCAGTCCCTTTATCGTCCTGACTCCCAAGGCATTGTCGAACTCGTCCGGGACGAGAAAGTCGACGTCCTCCTCATCGATTACTTCATGCCGGACCGCCTCGGCCTCGACGCCGTCGAGGAACTGCGAAACGCGGGCTACGATAAACTCCCGATCATCCTCTTCTCCGGCGACACCGGCGCGATCGACATGCCCCGCGCCGAGCGTCTCAACATCCTCAAGATCCTGGGCAAGCCGCTGAGCATCTCCGAGCTGCGGAGCACCATCAGCCTCGCGAAGAAGACGATCCTCCAGCAGCAGCAGCCGGGCCTGGGAGGCGGCGGCGCGTGAGGATCGGGACTGCCAAGGCAACCCGCCATGCGGGCGCGGCCTTGCTCCTCCTCTTCACTTCCGCCCGCGCCCTGACGCCGGGGACCGAGGAGATCTCGCCCCAGCCCCAGACCGCCGACGCCGTCATCCCCGGCCTCTCCCGCACCCGCGCCGTCCCGCCCGAGCCCGAGATCGACTTCGCCGCCCCCGAGGTCGTCCAGCAGGGCCTCTTCACCGACCGCCCCCTCTACAATCCCGGCGTCCTCCGCCCGGAGCGTCACATCAACCTCGAGGGGCTCCCCCTCGCCTACGATCCCGGCTACTATCCCTACCTCTACCGGGACGTCATCAGCTCCGTCCCCGCCTTCGGCCTCCAGCCGACCCCGGCGAAGCAGGGCCTCTTCACCATCACCCCCTACGCGGGCGTGACCCACACCTACGAGTCGAACATCAACCTCTCGCCCGACAACCACATCGGCGACTACTTCACCACCCTCTCCGCCGGGGCCGACTTCCAGGTCGGCACCCCGGACTCCGTCTACACCGAGCGGTACGACACCATCCTCGGCCTCCACGGCCACTACCTCTTCACCGCCGACGTCTTCGATACCCAGGACCGCTTCAACGCGCTGAACAACCAGCTGAACCTCGACGGCCGCATCGGGCGCGGCTCGGCGATCTGGCGGCCCTACCTCACGATGGAGGACTTCACCAGCACCGGCTTCGAGGACCGGGACAACGAGCGCATCGGCCGCGTGAAGCGCCAGATCCTCGCGCCCGGCATCCACGGGGACTACCAGGTCACCTCCCAGAGCTTCGTCAGCCAGGACTTCTCCTGGACCCACATGAAGCATCCCCAGAACGGCGTCCTCAACGAGCTCACCGGGGACTTCACCCCCTACATCGACGCCGACACCTGGAACTACATGACCCAGGCCGGGACCCGCGTCCTGCCGAACGTCGACGTCTTCGTCTGGAACAATCTCCGCCAGACCGAGGTTTCCCGCGGCTCCGCCTACAATGAGCTGATCAACGGCTTCGGCTGGCGCGGCAAGCCCGATCCCCGGCTCTTCACCGAAGTCCTCTTCGGCTGGGACGCGATGAGCTTCACCGCCAGCGACGGCAATCCCAATCGCCACGCCCTCTCCGGCTGGCGGATGAGCGGCCACACCAGCTTCGACTGGAGCCCCCGCCTCCGCCTCACCCTGAAGTACGACCGCCTCTTCCAGGCGAACGAGCTCGACAAGGACAACAACTACACCTCCAGCGCCGTCCAGTTCATCCCCGAGGTCTTCCTCGGCGGGAACTGGTACCTCATCCCCCAGGTCGCCCTCACCGACTACACCTTCGAGCGGACCCTCTTCGAGACCATCGAGCTCCGCCCCGAGGTCGAGCTCGCCTACCGCCTCCCCGACAAGATCGGGAGCGATTCCCGCATCTACGTGAAGGGGACCTACCTCCGCACCGAGACCGTCGTCGGCGACGGCCACCAGACCGAGGACTTCCGCCTCTCCACCGGCATCGCCATGAAATTCTAGGAACCCCTTTCCCCCTTTCCCACCCAACGCCCCACCCCCCTCATGAAAAAGAACCTCGCGCTCCTCCTCGCCACGCTCACCACGCTCACGGCCCTCCTCGGCCTGACGACCGGCCATGCCGCCGAAGCCGCCCTCCCCGCCGGGGTCGTCCTCCTCCGGCACTCCGTCCAGCCCTACACCATCGCCCTCCTCGACAAGATCACCCTGAAGAAGGCCGACGGCACCGTCTCCGTCGTCGCCGTCTCCCAGGAAGGGAAACTCGACCTCGACGGCAACGCCGACGCCGGGACCGCCAACGAGATCACCGTCGTCGGCCTCTCGCCCGACGCCCTCGCCGCCGCCGTCGCCAAGGCCTCCAAGGGGACGAAGGTCGTCCACGTCGAGGAATTCCACACCCCCCGCATCACCGTCCTCGGCGAGGTCTTCCACCAGATCCACATCGAGATGACCGAAGGGCCGATGCGCGCCCTCGACGCCATCGCCGCCGCCAACGGCTTCACCTCGATCGCCAACACCCGCCGCGTGAAGCTCCTCCGCCAGAACGCGGGCGTCACCGACATCTACGAACTCGACCTGAAGTCGGTCCTCCGCGGCCTCAGCGCCGAGCAGAACGTCCTCCTCCAGCCCGGCGACGTCCTGACCGTTCCGAAGAACTTCCTCTAATATTTCCCTTATTTCCTGCAATATCTGTAAAATCCCCTAGAGTCATCTTAGGAGATTCTTGATAGAATCCCCCTCCAATCGCACCATGACCCCCTCCGCTCCCATGCAGCCTTCCCGCCCCGGCGAGGAAATCCCCGAAGCCGTCATGCAGCAGGCGGCGGCCATCGCGCGGGAGCAGATGCGGATCCTCCTCCTCGGCCTCGGCGCGCCGGGCGGCGGCGGCTACCCCCCCCCCGGCGAGGGCTATCCCCTCTATCCCGCCTCCTCCGCCCCCGTGCCGGTCGAGCACGTCGCCGAGGAAGGCCAGGAGCCGACGTTCGAGAACTTCATGTCCCTCGTCCGGGAGCAGCTCCACATCTGGATCATCGGCCTCTCCATCGGCCTCCTCCTCGGCTTCGCGATGTACCTCATCACCCCGCGCACCTACCAGGCGAAGGGGACCTTCCTCGTCGACCAGCTCCCCTTCCAGACCGCCGCCGAGAACGCGAACGACGCCGAGACTTCGCGCGAGATGGTCCAGAGCCTCATCCTCAGCATCCCGGGCCGCGAGATCAAGCGGGCCCTCGCCCAGCAGCTCCACATCCTCCCCGGCGCCCTCTCCTTTAACGACAAGGAGCCGAAGATCTCCCTCAGCGGCTTCGACTCGAACCGGGCCAACATCAAGGTCTCCGCCACCCGGAACAGCCGCCTCGGCACCATCACCGTCGAGTCGTGCAACCCCGAGTTCGCCACCAAGGTCGTCAACCTCCTCTTCGACCACATCATGACGATGAACACCCTCGCCGGCCGTCTCGGCGAAGTGCAGTCCCAGCTCATCCTCGCGCGGAACACCTCGGCCAAGGTCATCGACAACCTCGCCACCGTCACCAGCGAGCGGGTGAAGCTGGAGGAACAGGTCCGCGAGCTCGACGCCTACGTCGCGAAGAACCTCCCCCTCGAGGAATTCCCCACCTTCAGCACCGACGCCACGATCAACAACCTCAAGACCCAGCTGATCCTCGTCGAGTCGGAATACCTCTCCCTCTCCGCCTACAGCACCCGGGGCCTCCGCCTCGACGGCAAGCGGGCCGAGGCCGTTAGCCTCCGCCGCCAGCTCGTCCGGCAGGCCTACCACCTCGCCCAGGGCCTCCGCTCCTCCCTCGACATCAGCCGGACCGAGGAGGAAGTCCTCACCCGGCAGGCGACCGAGAACGAGAAGAAGATCAGCCAGCTCCAGACGAAGAAGGGCGAGCTCTCCCGCGCCTTCAGCGACTTCAACCTCCGCAAGCGCCTCCTCACCGAGACCAAGCCCGAGGACGGCATCGAGAGCCAGGCCAGCGTCATCGCCGTCGTCGATCCCGGCCTCGCCGACCAGAAGCCGGTCCGCCCCAGCCTCATCCTGAACCTCTTCCTCGGCGCCTTCTTCGGCATCGCGGGCGGCGCCGGGGCGGCCTTCCTCATCCACCTCCTCGATTCCCGCCTCCGCACCCCCGTCCAGATCGAGATGGCGACCGGCCTCCCCTGCCTCGCCACCCTCCCCCTCGGCGCCACCGCCAGCACGCGGAGCGGGAAGGGCAAGACCGCCCACTTCACCGACTCCCCCTCCGACCTCGGCTACCTCCGCGGCCAGCTCCTGCGGAACTCCTTCACCGGCGGCCACCCCCAGATCTTCGCCTTCTCGAGCGTCGGCGAGGGCGGCGACTCCCGCGAGGCCCTGGCCCAGCTCGCCATCCTCCTGGCGAAGTCGGAAAAGAAGACCCTCGTCATCAACCTCAACTTCTCCGACAACCGCCTGGCGAAGCGCCTCGGCATCAGCCCCGTCTCCGGCCTCGCCGACTGGCTCTTCGCCGACGACGCGCTGGAGGAACACATCGCCTACTCGGCCGTCCAGGAACTCGCGATGATCGACGCGGGCGACTTCGAGGGCGACGTCGACAGCCTCATCTCCCGCCGCCCCCTCGCCCCCGAGCTGACCCGCCTGACGAAGGACTGGGACTTCATCTTCATCGACGGCCCGCCCCTCCTCGAGCAGTGGCACCTCCTCCTCGCCGCCCCGCCCCGGACCCAGATCATCGTCGTCTCCGACTACCAGGGCGCGACGACCTCCGACCTCATGCGCCTCGCCGCCCGCGCCGCCACCGCCCGGATGGAAATCTACGGCGTCGTCCTCCAGGGCTGCCCCGACCTCGAGCCCGTCGAGGAGTGGCTCGTCCGCGCCAAGAAATTCGCCCACGAGATCGACGAAAAACCGTTCGTCCAGCAAGCCAAACAGAAGCTCGGATTTGCAAAGAAGTAGGGCGCTCCGGCCCTATCGCCCCTCTCCCATAGAGTCGTCTCCCAATAGGAGTCTAGGCGTATTGGTACCGCTACCCCTTCAGTACGTACCCTCGGGCGCTCCGGGAAGCAGCGGATTTTAAAACAGTTAGGAGATGAGGCGCAGGGGGAAACGCGTCCGCCTAGTTCAGGCCCTCAGAACAGGAGGTCACGGAGGGGCGGAGCCCCTCTGTGGCGTTAAAGCGGATCGCCTCCAGCTGTACAGGGTTGACCGCGCAGGTCCCGAAGGGCTGCCCCGCTCCGTGGCGCTTCCCAGCGTGGGTCTCCCAGGCTTTCCGTGCCCATACGCCTCATCTTTCAAGCGCTCCTCTCGCATGCGCTCCGTATCCCATACGCCTCATCTCCCAAGCGTCCCTCTCCCATGCGCTCCGTGTCCCATACGCCTTTCTCCCAAGCGCCCCTATCCCATACGCTTGGCAAACGGAACGCTTGGGAGATAAGGGCGCACGGGGAAAGGGATCGCGGAACGGGGACCGCCCTTCGGGGCTTGCGCGGTCAACCCTGTACAGCTGGAGGCGACCCGCTTTATAGCCCAAGAGGGGCTTCGCCCCTCCTCGAACCTCCCCTTCGGAGGGCCTGAACTAGGCGGACGCGCTTGGGCGGCGCCTCGTCTCCGAACTGGATTAAAATCCGCTGCTTCCCTGAGCGCCCGAGGGTACGGACTATAGGGAGAGATGGGACCAATACGCCTAGACTCCTATTGGGAGAAAAACGCTTGGGAGAGGGAGGGTTGGGAATCCCTACCGATGGAGCCGCTTGATCTCGACCACCACGCAGCCCCCCGTCACCGCCACGGCGACGGCGAGGGCGGGGAGGGTATCCCAGCGTGCGGCGAAGAAGAGGACCACTCCGTTCACCACCAGAAGCGGGAGGAGCCGTCCCAGCGGGGCCACCCACGTCCCGAAGAACCCGGCGGGTGATCCTTTCCCGAAATTCGCGCAGAGGGCCCATGCCGTCGGCACCATGCAGAGCGCCGCGAGGCTTCCCCCGGCGAAGAGGCCGGGAAGGCCCCAGCGCGGCTGGAGCAGGACCCCGGCCAGCGTCACCCCGACGGCCTCGGCGATGGTCCCGATGGCCGCCATGCGGATCAATCCCGTCCCCATCGCCGCGTTCACCGTGATCCGCCCGAAGGCCCCGGCGAGGCCGTAGGCCGCCATCGCCCAGCCGATCGCGGCGACGACGTGGAAATCGGGGAGCCACCGCTCCAGCACCGCCCCCGTGAGGAAGCCGACGCCGAGCGCGCCGTGGAGGCAGAAGACGGCGGCGTAGAGGAGCGTATGCCGGAACGACTCGGCCCGCTTCTCCGGCTGCGGCTCCCGCGCCAGGGCGGAGAGGGCCGTCTCCCCCGAGGTCGAGCCGAGGTTCCCGACGATCTCGGTGATCCGCAGCAGGATGTAGAACGCCCCCGCCGCCGCGGGACCGCCGATGGCGGAGACGACGAAGGTCAGCGCGTGGGTCTTCACGATCCAGGCGATCGTCGTCATGTAGAACCAGCCCCCGGCCCGGAACGTCGCTGCGACGTCGCCCCACCGGATCGTCCCCCAGTCCCGCCACAGCCGCTCCCCGAAGAGCCCCGAGCGGACGATGAGGACGAAGTTCGGGACGATGAGGCAGACCAGATAGGCGAAGACCGCCGCCGAGACGGTGAGGTGGACCGGGAGGACGAGGAGGAGCGCCACGACGGGAATCCCCGCGCAGGCGCCGACGGTGTTCGCCGCCTTCAGCGCGGAAAGCTTCCCCCGCGCCGCCAGCGGCTCCATCGCCAGCATGCTGAGCATGAAGAGGCCGACGAGGCCGACCGTCGCCGGGATCAGAAAATCGCCCTCGGGCGGGAGGTTCAGCGCCCGGCTCCAGATCCCCGCGAACCCTCCCGCCATCGCGACGAGGAAGGCCGTCAGCGCCACGAGGCCGAAGGAGGCGAGGCCCCGGCCGATGTGGAGGCCGAAGGCGCGGTCGTCCCCGGCGACGATCGCCTCGCAGAGCTTCAGCCGGGTCATGCTCCGGACGCCGCCGTCGAGGACGGCCATCGAGACGAGGAGGGAGCTGGAGAGGGCGAACATGCCGTAGCCTCCTCCCCCCCACGTCTTCAGCATCAGCGGCGTGAGGAGGGCGAGGAATCCCGCCTTCGAGGCGAAGTTCAGCCCCTGCCAGAGCTGGTTGAAGAACAGCTCCCGACGATGGGTCCCGACGGCGTTCGGTTCGCTCACAGCACTTCCTCCATGTCGGGATGTTGGGTCACGTAATCGTAGAGGTGGAAGAGCTTCCCCATCTGCGTCGCGATGTCGAAGCGGACCCGCGCCCGGACGGACTGGTCGGGAACGGGCGGGACGGGATCGCGGAGCCATTCCCGGATCGCCGCCGCGATCCGCTCCTCAAAGAGCGGGCCGAAGGGATCGTCGACCGTGGCGAAGGTTCCCGCGGGCTCGATCCAGACGATCTCGGAAAAGCCGAGCTTCCCGAGGCAGATGTTCCCCGGCACCGCGCTGAGGAAGATCTTCGGCCCGCTGCAGAGGCAGGCGAGGACGCTGAGGGAGAGCCCCTCGTAGCGGCTCGCCAGGATGAAGCCGTCGGCGGCCCAGAACAGCCGCTCGACCGCCGAGGTGAACTCGACCCCCTTCCAATTCTGCCGCGCCGCGGGGGAGAGCCATTGGTCGGCCAGCGCCGCCCCGCCCGCCCCGGCATGGAAGAAGAGGAGGTTCCAGGCCCGATCGGCGAGCACCGGATCGAGGCCCCGGTAGAGCGCCGGATAATTCTTCTGCACCGATTCCCGCCCCACCGTGACGAGGACCGTCTTCCCCTCGGGGAAGCCGAACTCGGCCCGCGCCGCCCGGCGCTCCTCGGCAGTCGGCGGGCGGAACCGCCCCGTGTCGATCCCCTGCTGGATCGAGATGACCTTCCGGGGCGGGATGCCGAGGGTGCGGATCGCGAAATCGCGCTCGTCCGGGGAAATGGCGACCGAGATGCCGCGCTGCCCCAGCACCCGCTCGATGAAGCCGAAGATCCGGGCGAGGACCGTCCGCCTCCCGTCGAGGCCGTAGTAGGCGTGCGGGCTGTAGATCACGGGAGGGAAGCCGGGGACGATCCGCCGGACGAGGCGCGCGAGGCCGCCCGCCTTCGAGCTCTGCGCGTGGACCAGCTGGGTCTTCCGCCGCCGCACCAGCGCCGCCAGCTGCCAGCAGGCGACGAGGTCCCGGGGCTTCGGCATGTTCCCGACGTGGAGGTCGATCGCCTCGCCCCCGTGGGCGCGGACCTGCTCCACGAGGCCCATGAGGCCCTTCCCGCTCCGGTTGGAGGAGTAGGCCAGGTCGACGGTGATCTCCGGGCGGCGGCGATGGAGGAAGCCGATCAGCTCCGTGATGTAATCGAAGACGCCGTCCTTACCCGGCTCCGAGACGATGAGGAGGCGGCGGAGCGGCGGCTGCTTCGGATAGGTCGCGGCGAAGTGGCGGTAGAGCCGGAAGACCTTCCGCATCTGGATCCGCGCGTCGAAGGAAGAACGGGCCAGCGCCGCCTGGGCGGGCGAGGCCGGGACGGGATGCTTCAGCCACTCCCGCACCGCCGCCCCGATCCGCTCCTCGAAGGGGACGCCGAACGGATCGGCGGCCCCCGCCTCGGGCTCCAGCCAGGAGACCTCGCCGAAGCCGATCCGGGCCAGGCACTTGTTCCCCGGCACCCGGCTCAGGAACATCTTCGGCCCGCAGCAGAGCGTCGAGACGACGGCGAGGGAGAGCCCCTCGTAGCGGCTCGCCAGGATGAAGCCGTCGGCGGCCCACAGGAGCCGCTCGAAGGCCGAGATGAAGTCGACCGCGCGGTGCTTTTTCCGCGCCTCGGGGGAGAGCCACCGCGCCGCCAGCGCCGCGCCGCCCGCCCCCGCATGGAAGAAGAGGAGATTCGTCCTCGGGTTGGAGAGGATCGGATCGAGGCCCCGGTAGAGCGCCGGATAATTCTTCTGCGCCGATTCCCGTCCCACCGTGACGAGGACCGGCGTCCCGTCGGAGAAGCCGAACTCGGCCCGCGCCGCCCGCCGCTCCTCGTCCGTCGGCGGGCGGAACCGCTCCGTGTCGACCCCGAGGTAGATCGGCGCGACCCGCCGGGGAGGGAGACCGAGCCGCCGGAGGGCGAATTCCCGCTCGTCGGGCGAATCGGCGATCGCGATATCCTGCCGTCCCAGCACCCACTCGATGAAGTTGAAGAAGCGGGCCTTCGCGTCGTTCCGCCCGTCGAGGCCGTAGTAGGCGTGCGGAGTGTAGACCACCGGCGGGAAGCCGGGAACGAGGCGGCGCAGGACCCGGCAAAGTCCCCCCGCCTTCGAGCTCTGCGCGTGAATGAGCTGCGTCCGGCGGCGGCGGACGAGGGAGACGATCCCGAGCGAGGCCCGGAGGTCACCGAACTCGGGGAAATTGCCGACCTTCATGTTGAAGGTCACCCCGCCGTGGGCCTCGACCCGGGCAACCAACCCGGAGAGGGAATCGCCGCAGCGGCGGCTCGAATAGGCGAGATCGACGGTGATCTCGGGATGTTCCCGGTGGAGGCTGTCGACGAGGGAGCAGACGTAGTCAAAGACCCCGTCTTTACCTGGTTCGGCAACGATCAACAGCCGCTTGAGATTCATTAGGGTATAACAGGAAAACCGACCCCGTGCGAGCGTACCGACCCGGTAAAAAGAGGCAAGGGGACTTTTCCCCTTTCCTCTTTTGGCAGAGATGGTATTTCGCAGGGATGTCCTCTCCCGAATATCTCGTCTTCGGCCAGCCCCTCATCGCCCGCGACGAAATCGACGAAGTCGTCGATTCGATGCAGAAAGCCTGGCTCGGCACCGGACCGAAGGCCGCCGCCTTCGAGAAATCGATCGCCGCCTACAAGACGAACCCCGGCGAAGCCGCCCCCTTCGCCGTCGGCCTCAATTCGTGCACCGCCGGCCTCCACCTCAGCTGCCTGGCGCTCGACCTCCAGCCCGGCGACGAGGTCATCACCACCGCGATGACCTTCTGCGCCACCGTCAACGCGATCATCCACGCCGGGGCGACCCCCGTCCTCGCCGACGTCGACCCCTCCACCTTCAACATCGATCCCGCCGACGTCCGCCGGAAGATCACCCCGAAGACCAAGGCCCTCCTCCCCGTCCACTTCGCCGGACGCCCGTGCGACATGGACGCCCTCATGGCGATCGCGAAGGAGCACAACCTCCACGTCATCGAGGACTGCGCCCACGCCATCGAGACGCTCTACAAGGGACGGGCCGCCGGGACCTTCGGCGATTGCGGCGCTCTGAGCTTCTACTCGACGAAGAACATCGTCACCGGCGAGGGCGGCATGGTGATCACGAAGGACGAGGCGATCGCCGCCCGCATCAAGATGCTGGCCCTCCACGGCATGAGCCTCGACGCCTGGAAACGCTTCTCCGACGACGGCTACAAGCACTACGACGTCGCCGAGGTCGGCTTCAAATACAACATGATGGACCTCCAGGCCGCGATCGGCCTCCGGCAGATGGAGAAGATCGGCGCCTACCTCGAACGCCGCCTCGTCGTCTGGAACCGCTACCAGGAAGCCTTCGCCGACCTTCCCATCGGCCTCCCCGCCCCGCTGGAGGACACCCTCTCCACCGGCAGCCGCCACGCCCTCCACCTCTACACCGTCCTCATCGACCCCGCGCGGACCGGCGGCATCACCCGCGACGCCCTCCTCCTCCACCTCCACCGCCTCGGCATCGGCACCGGCGTCCACTACCGGGCGATCCCGACCCATTCCGCCTACAAGAAGCGGTTCGGCTGGGACGCGGCGGCCTGGCCCGTCGCCCACCGCATCGGGGAACAGACCGTCTCCCTCCCCCTCTCCGCCAAGCTGACCGACGCCGACATCGATCGCGTCATCAGCGGGGTGAAGGGCTTGATCAAGTAGGGAGGAAGGGGCGGCCTTCGGGCTCCCTAGAGATGCTTCTCGATCACCGCCCGCAGGGTCTGCGCGGTGAACGGCTTCCGCAGCACGTCGACGAAGCCCTCGAAGAGGAGTTCCTTGTGCATCTGGTCGTCGATCGAGCCGCTGCAGGCGATCACCTTCATCGGGGAGCCGCTCTGTTTGACGAGCTTGAAGGCCTCGCGGCCCGACATGCCCCCGTGGATCGTGAGGTCGAAGAGGGCGATGGGGTAGGGCGTCCCGGCGGCCAGGGCGGCGTTGTAGGCCTCCAAGGCCTCCTCTCCGGCGGGGGCCAGCGTCCCCTCGTGGCCGAGGCGCTGCAACATCTGCAACATGATCGGCCCGATCGAGGCGTCGTCCTCGAGGACGAGGATGTGGTGGCGCGGCGACGGGGTGACGAGGTCGGGAACGGCCGCCCCCGGAGCCGCGGCCGTCGGCGCGGAGAGCGGGGCGGGAGCGGGAACGTAGGGCTGCGGCGCGGGGGCGAGGGACTGGAGGTCCATCCGCATCGCCCGGATTTCGGAGAGGAGCGACTTGAAGATCGGGGTGAAGTTCGTCCGCGTGAAGGCGACTTCGGACCCGGCCTGCCGGATCCAGCCCCGGATGACCAGGGGAAAGACGAAAATCCAGAGGCCGATGAAAATCGGGGTCAGAATCGCGTTGAAGATCAGCAGCCAGATGAACTCAGGGAAATAGGTTCCCAGCATCTCCTTCAATAACGTGACGACATTCATGACTGGAGGGGCTGTTGGGGAAAGGAAGTTGCATTCATCGGGGGCGATTTATATCCCGCCCATTGAATCAATCAACCTCAGAATTTAATGTACATAAAATTGTCTTTATGATGATGAAAATCAAAGAGTTGCATCTATCAAAAAATCTACATTATTTCAATTATATCAGAGCGGTTTTACGATAACATAAACAGGAGAAATCCCTACCTTTTGCCGACCTCGGGGATGATGCCGTTCCGGACGTATTGGCGGGCCGATTCCTCGAGTTCGGGGCCGGTGAGGAGGCCGAGCTTGTCCTTCAGCCGCTCGCGGTAGGTGCCGATCGTCTTCACGCCGAGGTTCAGGAGACCGGCGATTTCGGACGTGGTCTTTCCGCCGCCGAGATGGCTGAAGACCTGGAGCTCCCGCTGGGAGAGGCCGTGGAGCGGCGTCGAGGAGGGGGAGACCCCGCCCTCGCCGAGGGCGCGGGCGAGGGCGGCCTGCTGGAGCGATTCACTCGCCGCCTTGTTGCCGCGCAGGATGGTGCGGAGGGCGGCGATCACCTCCTCGGGGCCGGAGGTCTTCATGAGGTAGCCCGAGGCTCCGGCGCGGAAGGCCCAGCGCGCGTAGAGGTTCTCGTCGCACGCGGTGAGGACGAGGATCTTCCCCGCGGGATGGAGGCGGTGCAGCTCTTCGAGGAACTCGACGCCGTCCCGTCCGCCAAGGGAGAGGTCGAGGATGGTGACGTCGGGGCGGGCCTGCTCGATCAGCTCCCGGGCGTCGGGGATCGTCGTCGCCTGGCCGCAGAGGGTGAAGTTCCCGGTCTCCTCCAGGGAGACGGTGAGGCCGAGGATGACGAGGGGCTGGTCGTCGAGAATCGCGATGCGGACAGGAGCGCCCTGCGCCTTGTTCTGGAACGGGGCGATCGGCCTTCCCTTCTTCGGGGCGGGGGGGCGCTGCGGTTTCGGCTTGGCCTCCGCTTTCGATTTCGCATTCGATCGGTTCCGGGGCTTCGACTCAGTCGGGGGAACGAGCCGGGCCAGCAGGGTCGGAGGGCGCTTTGCCATGGGCTGAGTATCTCTCCCCTTTTTCCAAATGAAAAGCACGTAGGTTACGAACCTACAAAAAGAAAGGGCAACCTACCTGACACTCTTTTCCGGCGGCCGTGATAGAACTAACACAGGACCGATCGAGGGATCGTTCCGAATCGTGTTTCAAGGGCCTGCCGGTCGGATGACGGCAGATCGTTTCAGGGGTCAAGGGACAGGGGATAGGGAGGGTAAAAGGGGCGGGGTACCGGGATAGGGAGACGGGAGAAACGATCTGCCGCACTCTGGCGGGCAGGCCCCCACGATACGACGACCGAGGCATCGCCTCTCCGCACCACGCAAAAAAGCTCCCCAAGGGGAGCTTTTTGCGTTTCAGTACCCAGCCCCCAGAACCTAGAGCCCCAGCTTCGCCACGCTCTCCGCGATCCGCCCCACGCTGGCGTGGAGGGCCTTCAGCTCCTCGGCGGTCAGGTCGAGCGTCACGATCTTCTCGACGCCCTCCTTCCCCAGCACGATGGGGACGCCGACGTAGTGGTTCTCGATCCCGTACTGTCCCGTGCACCAGGCCGAGGCGGGGAGGAGCCGTTTCTCGTCCCTCAGGATCGCCTGCGCCATCGCGACGGCGGCGGCGGAGGGGGCGTAGTAGGCGCTCCCCTTTTGGAGGAGCTTCACGATCTCGGCGCCGCCGTTGCGGGTCCTCTCGGCGAGGGCGGCGATCTTTTCCGGCGGCAGCAGGGCCTCGATCCCGATGCCGCTGACCGTGGTGTAGCGGGAGAGCGGGACCATGTCGTCCCCGTGGCCGCCGAGGACCATGGCGTCGACGTCCTGGTGCGCGACGCCGAGTTCCATCGCGATGAAGGCGCGGAACCGGGCCGAGTCGAGGACCCCCGCCATCCCCATCACCCGCTCCTTGGGGAAGCCGGTCTTCGCCGCGACGAGGGCCGTCATGACGTCGAGGGGATTGCTGACGACGATGACGATGGCGTCCGGCGCGTATTTCCTGATGTTCTCCGCGACCGATCCGACGATCTCGGCATTCTTCAAAAGGAGGTCGTCGCGGCTCATCCCCGGCTGGCGGGCGAGGCCGCTCGTGACGATGACGATGTCGGAACCGGCGTAGTCGGCGGGATCGTTCGTCCCGGTCACGGTCGATTCATAGCCCTCGATGCAGGCCGACTGCATGAGATCGAGTGCCTTCCCCTGGGGCATGCCGGGGACGATGTCGTGGAGGACGACCGTGGCGAGATTCTTTTCGACCAGACGCTGCGCCGCCGTCGCTCCGACAAATCCGGCGCCGACCACGGTGACTTTGGGCTTTCTCATGCCGACAGTGTAACATGCCCCGAGGGGTTTCCTAGGGGCGGTTCTTGGCGAAGACTGCGCGGAAATTGGTGCGGGGGGGGAGGACGCGAAGGGGGCGGTGGATGCCCTTCGGGACCGGGTACAGACCCTGTACAGGTGGAGGCGATCCGCACGGGTTAGACGACGCAAGAGGGGCTTCGCCCCTCCTGGACCTCCCCATCAGATAGGCCTGAACTGTTGGGAGCGACACCGCATTAGGCCATCCGCTTCGGGTAGAAAGAGTCCGCTAGTTCCCTTGTCCGCTTGGGAGGAACTACGCGTCCGAGTGCTGGCGGAACCGAAGCGGCCCTGCTCTTTTGGCTACCGCGTCGGGAAACCCTGCTGCTTCAGGTACTCCCGCACCTGCGGCACGGTCATCTCGCCGTAGTGGAAGACGCTCGCGGCGAGGACCGCGTCGGCCTTTCCCGCGCCCAGCACTTCGGCGAAGTGCTCGATCTTTCCCGCGCCGCCGCTGGCGACGACGGGGACGGGGACGGCCTCGCTGACGCGGCGGGTGATCTCGATGTCGAAGCCGGTCTTCATCCCGTCGGCGTTGATGCTGTTGAGGACGATCTCCCCGGCGCCGAGCTCGACGCCGCGGACGGCCCACGCCTCGGCCTCCCACTCGGTTTCCTTGCGGCCGCCGTGGGTGAAGACTTTCCACAACCCGGCGGGGGTCCGCTTCGCGTCGATGGAGAGGACGATGCACTGCGCGCCGAAGCGTTCCGATCCGGCCCGGATGAGGTCGGGATTGGCGACCGCCGCCGAGTTGACGCTGATCTTGTCGGCCCCGGCGTTGAGCATCGCCCGCATGTCGTCGACGGCGCGGATGCCGCCGCCGACCGTGAGGGGCATGAAGCACTGGTCGGCGGTCCGCTCGATCACGTCGAGGATGTTCCGGCGCCCCTCGGAGGAGGCGGTGATATCGAAGAAGACGAGCTCGTCGGCCATCTGCTCGTTGTAGCGGAGGGCGAGGGCGACGGGATCGCCGACCTCGGTGAGGCCGCCCGCCTCGGCCCGGCCGAACTGCTGCCCGCGCGTGACTTTCCCGGCGTGGACGTCGAGGCAGGGGATGATCCGTTTGGCGAGCATGGCGTGGCGTTTTGAAAAGGGGCCTTCGTACTACGCGAAAGACCGGACTATTGCCAACCCTCGATTTGCCGCAGCGCCTCGTAGACGCCGATCCCGACCGAGGTCGCGAGGTTGAGGCTCCGCACGCCGGGATTCCGCATCGGGATCGTGACGCAGGCGTCGGCGTGCGCGGCGAGGAGCGCCTCGGGGAGCCCCTTCGTCTCCTTGCCGAAGACGAGGTAATCGCCGGCGCGGTAGCGGGCCGCCGTGTGGAACCGCTTCGTCTTCGTGGTGAAGAAATGCCACCCGGCCCCGGGATCGGCCTGGGCGCGGAGGGCGTCGAGGTCGGCCCACGTCGTCCAATCGAGGAGGGGCCAGTAATCGAGCCCCGCCCGCTTCAGCGCCTTGTCCGAAAGATCGAACCCGAGCTTCCCGACGAAATGGAGCCGCACGCCCGACGCCGCGCAGAGCCGCCCGACGTTCCCCGAGTTGCCGGGGATCTCCGGCTCGACGAGGACGAGGTGAAGGCGGGGAAGGTCGGGCATGGGGCTGCCCTTTATAAAAGGGCTCCTCCCCTGCCGCCTAGGGAGAAATCGCCCGCCTCGGCAATAGATTGTATCTAACGATTAGTTTTTACTCGAAATAATGTAATTTCTTATTGTGCCACATTGAGGGTCTCATGTAGTACTCCCTCCCGAATCCTTTCTATGGTGAAGCCTTCTTTCGCCCGTTTTGTCGCTCCGGTCGTTTTCGGCCTCTTCGTTGTCGCGGGCGGGGCGCGGGCCGATGACGGAAGCCTCACCCTGACGGGCGCGTCGCTGAATTTCTCCCTCCAAAGCGGGAGCACCGGGACGCTGGTCATCGACGGGAGCAGCATCGCGAACGGGACCGTTCTCCAGCTCGCAGCGGGAGCGTACACCTTCGGGGGCGGCTCATCGGTCGTCGGCGTCGCCGGGACCTTCACCCTCCTCGATCTCAGCCCTTCCTCGACGATCACCTTCTCGAATGTTTCCGGGACCTCGGGCGCGACGCTGACCCTCAATTCGACCTTCAACCCCGGCGGCAGCGCCGCCTACCTCACGGTCAGCGCGGTCGGCTCCACGACGACTTCCATCATCGGCGCGACCACCGTCACCGTCGGCGGCGCGAGCGACACCCAGGCAACCTCCCTGCTGTTAAGCGGGGCCTCGATGACCTTCGACCTCGCCAGCACCACCAGCCACGATCAGGTAGACGTCGGGACGCTCGGCTCCGTCTCGTTCTCCAACACGGTCCTCACCCTGAACGAGGTCGGCACGACGCTCGGCACGGGGACCTATACGCTCTTCACCGCCGGAACGGCGGGCAGCTACTCGGGATTGGTCGTCGACGGCAACGGGGCGATCAGCGGAGGCCTGACACTCTCCTCCTCGACGCTCAACGGCATGAACACGGCCCTCTCCCTCTCGGGCGGCGACATCGTCCTCACGCTTTCCGCCGCTCCGGAGCCCTCGTCCCTCGCCCTCAGCCTCCTCGGCCTGGGCGCGGCGGCGTTCACCCTCACTCTGCGTCGTCGGCGTCCGGTTCCGGCAGCCACGTCGGGTCCCGCCGGTTCTTGGCCCGTTGGAGACGGACCGGCTTCGGGTAGTAGCCGACCTTCATGAGGTAGAGCCCCATCGCGGGGGCCGAGGCAGGGGCGGCGGTCCGCTTGCCCGCCCTCACGATCTTGCCGAAGTCGGCGGGCGAGAGCTTTCCCCGTCCCACCCGGGTCAAGGCCCCGACGATGTTCCGCACCATGTGGTAGAGGAAGCCGTCGGCGGTGACGCGGAAGAGGACGAGCGGCCCCCTGCGGGAAATCGCGAGCTCGGAGATCGTCCGCACCGTCGTCGTCCGCGCGTAGCCGGCGTTCGAGGCCATCGCGGCGAAATCGTGCTCCCCGCGCAGGTGGGCGGCGGCGGCCTCCATCGCCGCGAAATCGAGCGGCATCGGCAGGTGCCAGACGCGGTCGACGAGGAAGGGATCGCTGAAGGGGGCGTTGTGGACGCGGTATTCGTAGGTCTTCTCCCGGACGTCGAAGCGGGCGTGGAAGCTCGGCTCCAGGAACTCGGCCTTCGTCACCCGGATCGCGAAGGGAAGGTGGTCGTTCAACGCGCGGAGGAGGACCGGGGCCGCCAGCTTCCGGGGCGCGGTGAACCCGGCGACCTGGCCGACGGCGTGGACCCCGGTGTCGGTCCGGCCCGAGCCCTCGATCGAGATCGGGCGATTCCAGATCCGCGCGATCACCTCCTCCACGGTCTGCTGGATCGAGGGGTGGCCCGCCTGGCGCTGCCAGCCGTTGAAGGCGGCCCCGTCGTAGGCAATGGTCAGCTTGTGCCCCGCCATCGGATGCGCCGACATCAATCGTGCTCCGGCGATTCCAGGTCGGGCCCCGCGTCCTCGATCCCGGGATGGACGGTGAGGCGGTCGAGGTAGGCCTGGAGGAGGACGGCGGCGGAGGCGCTGTCGATCTTCGTCCGCTGGTCCTTCGCCTTGTGGCCCGCCTCGTGGAGATAGCGTCCGGCCTGGACGGTGGAGAGCCGCTCGTCGACGGTCTGGATCGGCGTCACGATCGTCCGGGCCAGGTGGGCGATGAAGGCCCGCACCTTCTGCGCCGCCTCGCCGTAGGAACCGTCCATGTTCCGGGGCATGCCGACGACGATCGTCTCCACCTTGTGCTCGGCGACGATGCCGCGGAGGGCCTTCACCAGCGCCCCGAACGGCTCCGCCGGGAGGAACGGGAGGGGCCGCGCCAGCGACCGCGTCGTGTCGCTCACGGCGACGCCGATCCGCTTGGTTCCATAATCGAGGGCGAGGACAGACATAGGGGCAAAAGGACTTTGAAGAAACGGGCAGAACGGTGCCAGATCGCCCCCCCGGGAGCCACCTTTTTTCCTCATTTCCATCGTCCCTGATTCGCCTACGCTAAACCCCTCATGTCCCGCCCCGCCCTTTATCTGAATGAAGCCACCCGCCACCGCATCCGGGACGGCCACCCGTGGGTCTTCCGCAGCGAGGTCGCCCGCGTCGAGGACGGGGCCGTCGACGGCGGGACCGTGCGGATCATCGACACGAAGGGCCGCCCCCTCGGCTCGGGCATCTACAATAGCAAGTCCCAGATCGTCGTCCGCCGCTACTCCCTCCGCGACGAGGAACTCGACTCGGCCTTCCTCAGCCGCGCCCTCGACGCCGCCCTCGCCCTGCGGAAGCGGCTCCCGGCCCGCAACGCCCAGCGCCTCGTCTGGTCGGAGTCCGACGGGCTCCCCGGCCTGATCCTCGACCAATACGGCACCGGGGAGGAGGCCGTCCTGGTCCTCCAGACCGTCACCGCCGCGATGGCCCGCCTCCAGCCGGAGATCGTCGCCCTCGCCGCCGAGAAGACCGGGGCGAAGACGATCCTCGCCCGGAACGACATCGCCGTCCGCACCCTCGAAGGGCTCCCGCGCGAGCAGGGGGCCCTCCTCGGCTCCTACGCGCCGCCGACCCGCCTGAACATCCTCGGCGTCGACCTCGACCTCGACCTCCTCGCCGGGCAGAAGACCGGCCTCTACCTCGACCAGCTCGACAACCACGCCGCCGTCCTCCCCTACGCGAAGGGAAAGCGGATCCTCGATTGCTTCTGCAACCAGGGCCTCTTCGCCCTCGCCGCGAGGAAGGCGGGCGCGGTCTCCTGCGACGCCCTCGACCAATCGGCCGAGGAACTGGGCCGGGGCAAGGCCGCCGCCGCGCGGGAGAACCTCGAGATCAACTGGATCGAGGCGAACGCCTTCGACTGGCTCCGCGAAGCCGAGCGGCGGAAGGGGCGCTACGACATGATCGTCCTCGATCCCCCCTCGTTCACGAAGACCAAGGACCAGGTCTCCTCCGCCCTGCGCGGCTATCACGAACTCCATCTCCGCGCCCTGCGGATGATCGGGCCGGGCGGCCTGCTGGCCACCTACTGCTGCTCCCACCACCTGACGCGGGAACTCTGGCACACCATGCTGCAAGGCGCGGCCAAGGACGCGGGATGCACCCTCCGCCTCGTCTCCACGCTGGGACAGGGCGGCGACCACCCCGTGCTGCTTCATATTCCCGAAACGGAATACTTGAAGGGATTCCTGGTGGAGAAGATTTAAAAGATTGCGAAGGGGGCGGTGAACGCTCCTTCGGGACCGGGTAGATGACCCTGTACAGCTGGATGTACCCCGCACGTGTTAGACGACGCAAGAGGGGCTTCGCCCCTCCTGGACTTGCCTCCCGGCCCTGCAAGTTTGTTTCCCCTGAGGAACGAGTGTCGCTACCGCGACGGCAGTCCCCGTCAGATAGGCCTGAACTGTTGAGAGCAGTGCCGCATTAGGCCGTCCGCTTCGGGTAGAGAACGTCCGCTAGTTCCCTTGTCCGCTTGGGAGGAATCACGCGTCCCAGTGCGGGCGGAGCCGAAGGGGGCTGAACGTCGTTTTCCTACCCCTTCGCCTGCCCCCGCTTCTTCGCGATCAGCAGCCCCATCACGATCCCCAACGCGAGGACGAGGCCTGCGATTCCGGCGGTGATCCAGACGGCGGTCTTCGTGATCGGGTAGCTGCTGGCGACGACGTCGCAGCAACTTTCGGCGAGGAACGGAATCATGAGCCATTCTCCTCCGGGCCGATAAAAAAGAAAAGCGCGATCCCGCGAGGGTCAAAACGCATACTTCACCGCCGCCGAGAACGTCCGCTGCGGGAACGGATGGTAGAGGAAGTATTTCTCGCCATTCACGTTGTCGATCCCGGCATCGGCGGAAAAGCGATCGTTGAATTTGTATTGGGCGTGGAGGTCGAAGACCACGAAGCTGTCGAAGGAGCCCATGACGCCGTTGTTGTTGTCGGTGTTGTCGAGCGTCGAGTATTGGACGCCGCTGTAGCGCCCCGCCGTCGTGAGCGCCCAATGGCGGTCCGGATGGTAGGTGGCGCCGAACGTCGCCCGCCAATCGGGGACATAGGGGACCCGCTTGCCGACCGCCGTCGAGCCATAGGCCGTGGCCCACGCGGGATCGCTGAGGATCTCCGAGTTCACGTAGGTGACGCTGTCGAAGAGCGTCAGCCCCTCGATGCCGACATTGTCTTTCTGGAAGGCGAGTTCGATGCCCGTGTTGCGGACGACGTTGACGTTGGAGACGTAGGAGGTCGGGGCGGTCGCGCCCGCCAGGTAGGAGGTCTGGGAGATCAGCGCGTTGTTGATGTACTCGTTGAAGACCGAGGCGCGGAGGCTCCCGCCCCCACCCGCAAACTTCCGCGTGACGGCGAGTTCCTCCGAGATCACGTTCTCCGGCTTGAGGTTCGGGTTCGGCGCGGCGTAGGTCGTCCCGGTCGAGACAATCTGGTATAATTCCGTCACCGTCGGGTAGCGGTAGGCCTGCCCGAAGGAGCCGGTGACGTTCCACCTCTCGCTCGGGTCGTAGCCGAGGGAGAGCTTCGGGGAGAAATTGACCTTCGCCATGCCCGGCTGATTCGTCACGGTCGTCCCGGTCACGCCGCCGGTCGCGTTCTGGGTGGTGGCGAGGTTGTAGCCGTTCGTCGCTTCCCAGAATTCGAGTCGTCCGCCGGGGGTCAGCGTCCACTTCGGGGCGAATTTCCAGGCGTCCTGCGCCCAGAGGGCCTCGGTCATCGTCATCCCTTCGCCCTTCGTGTAGAGCGTCGAGGTCGAGTCGGCCCCGGCGTTCCACGTCGGCGTGGCGTAGGTCGGGTTGCTCAGCTCGTAGCGGTCGCCGTGGAGGCCGAAGCTGATCTCGTGGCCACCCTCTCCGCCCGTCCCGGCGGGTCGGTAGATCCCCTTGAGGTCGCCGTTCGTCCAGTTCGTCCCGTCCATCCGGGCGATGTTTCCGTTGGTGCTGAAGTTGGTCCCCGTGCCGACGGTGTAGGGACTCCGCTGGAGGTCCTGGAGGTAGTAGTAGTTCGAGGCGACGACTTCCCAGTCGAAATCGTCCTTCGTCTCGCTCTTCAGCGAGAGGGCGTTGGAGAGGTGGCTCTGGTCGAGGGAGTAGGTGTTGCCCGCGAAGCTCTTCAGCCCGCCGAAGGTCGCGTTCCCCGCACCATCGCGCAGGTAACTTTGGACGCGGGCGTCGGCGTCGTTGTTCCAGAAGCCGATCTGGTAGGTCGCCTTCCACGCCGGCGTGAGGTCCCAGGCGAGTTTCCCCGTCGTGTTCGTCATCTGGGTGTGGAGGAGGCCGCCCGCGCCGAGGACATCAGCCCTAGTTCCTGTCTTGCCCGCCGCCGCATAGGCTCCGGTCGTCCCCGCCGGGGCCGTCCCGCCCGCCGACGAACTCGTGATCAGGGCGAGCGGCTGGCTGTAGCTGTTCTGGAAGTTGTAGGTCACCAGCCAGGCAAGGTCCTTGTGCCGGTCGCCGAGGACGAAGCTGCTCTGGTCGGTCTCGTAGGTGTCCTTCGTCCCGTAGAGGCGGAAGGTCTGGAACGACTCGGTCTGGCTGAAGTCGGCGAGGAACGTCTCGGGCATCTTCGTCGTGATGAGGACGACGCCTCCGGCCGCATTGCCCGGATAGGCCGCCGCGAAGGGGCCGTAGATCACGTCGACCCGGTCGATCTGCCCCGGCGAGACCATCCCCCAGCGGGGCGCGCCGTTCGTGTTGTTGTTCCCGATCAGCGCGGAGAGCAGGACGTCGTCGGCGTAGACGAGGCTGCGGGCGCTGGCGTTGACGCCCGCCGTCCGCGTGGCGAGGACGGCCTGGGTGTCGCCGTTGTTCCGCTTCCGCAGGAAGAGGCTCGGCTGGTATTTCAGCGCGTCCTCGCTGTCGACGATGTTGAGCGTCTCGTCGATCCGGTCGGCGGTGAGGCTCGCGGCGGTGTTCGGGAGCCGATACTTCGCAACCGGCGAGGGTAGACCCGAAGGGGCCGCCGCGCTGACGACGACTTCCTCCAATTTCTGCGCGGGTTCCTCGGCCCCGACGACCGAAGCCAATAAACCCGATAATCCGACAGCCAGCCCGGCCCGGGCGGCCTTGTTCCAAAACGAATCCAATGAACTCATACGAGCTCCTTTCCGTGCCGCGCGGACGCGATCGCGCCCGGCGGAAATGACGAGGGGGGGGAGGCGGGCCCGAAAAGGGCGCGCCGACGACGGCCTAGCGCGCGGCTAGGAGAGGAGGCCTCGCGGCGGGAGCGCGGGCGGGGCCTCGGTCCGCAGGGGACCGACGAGGGCTTCGGTCCGCCACGCGAGGCGGGCGGAGGGGAAGGCGGGCGGGACGACGGAAGGAAGGGAGGAGACGGCCTCGGCTTTCTTGGCGGCCTTCACGAGGAGGAGGCCCGGGGCGGGGTCGTCCTTCTCCTGCTTCTTCGTGATCACGATCTTCGCGCACATCTCGCAGGGATGCTCGCCGTCGAGGGTCTGGGCGACGGCTTGGCGGAGGGACATCTTTGCCTCGACGCGCTCGGCGACCATCCCGGCCCAGGCCACCGACTGGAGCACGGCCCAATGCCCTCCCGCCATCGCGAAGAGGGCCAGGGCAACCAGCGGATAGCCGAGGAACCGAACCATGCCCCCCCATCCAAGGGAGGCCTCCCCGGAACGGCAAGCCCCGATCGGCCCCTGCGACATCGTGCCACAGGGTTGCCTACCCGGGAAACTTGTCCTATCTTCGGGCGCGTCATGGAAGACGCTTCGGGAAAAACCGCCGACCGGGGCTCATTCCGTCTTGTCCTCTTTGCGGGAGGGAGCGTTTTCCTCCATCTCCTCGGCCTCCTGCTCCTCGTTCTCTTCTTCCACAACGCGAAGACGCCCGGACGGGGCTTCGCCCCGGCTCCCTCTCTTTCGCTGAGCTTCCTGAACGGGGCGGCGGCGGCGCGCCCGGCAGCCCAGGCCCAGGCTCAATCTCACGCCGCGGCCTCCGCTGCCCCGACGCCCGAAGCCGTCCCGGCCCCGCCCCCGGTTTCTCCCGTTGCCGTCGCGCCGATCCCGCCGCCGCCGCCGACTTCCGTCCCGGCGCAGGGCCAGAGCCCAGGTCAGGAGAGCGCCCCCGCCGAAACGATGGCCTCGTCCGCCACCGCCGCCAGCTCCTCCGAAACCGAAGCGGGCACCAGCGCGAACACGAGCGCAAACACCGGCCCTTCCGCCAGCGGCAGCGCCGCCTCCCCCCAGGCCGGTCCCGGCACCCTCTCCCTGTACGGCGTCGAGGGATCGGGCCGCCGGATCGTCCTGGTCTTCGACGTCTCGGACTCGATCTTCCTCCGCCGGCCCGGCCTCTTCGACACGCTCTACGCCGAGGCCCTCGCCCGGATCGACACGCTGCCGCCCGCCGTCCTCTTCGACCTGATCGTCTTCAAGAACGGCTCCCTCGCCTGGAAAGGGGAGCCCCTGCCCGCCACCGAGGCCAACCGCGCCGAGGCCCGCCGCTGGCTCGCGAAGGTCGCCCGGCAGGGCATCCACTTCTCCGTGAAAGGCGGCACCCCCGGCGTGCCCTCCTTCGAGGGGAACGGCACCCGGGGCGACACCGCGCTCCGGCAGGCCATTTCCCTCGCTCCCGACTGGATCATCGTCGTCACCGACGGCCAGTGGCAGGTCACCGGGGCCAACGCCCGCCCCGATCCCATCCGGGCCGAGGCCCTCCTCGCCGACCTCCGTGCCCGCGCGGACTCCCTGCCGAAGATCGACATCCTCCTCCTCACCTCCCGGAAGACGACGGCCCAAGACAATGCGATCACCCAGGCGCTGAGCGAGCAGAGCGGCGGCAACCTCGTCCCGCTGGCCGACGAAGTGGTGGCTGCCCACTAGAGAGCGGCGTCCCGTTCCGACTCCCCCTCATTGACGTTTCCCGTTCCCGGGGCAAAGTTAATGCTCCCTATGCCGCGCCTTCCCGCCCTCCTCCGCCCCCATCCCTGGCTCGGTGGCGGCGCCTTGGCGGGCCTCGGCCTTCTCGGCCTCCTCTTCGGCATCCTCCTCGTCGCCTCGCTCTTTCCCGGCTTCACCATGCGGCAGGTGGCCCGGCTCCTCCACTCGCTCAACGGCCAGACCCTCGCCTTCTCCGGGGCGCGGTGGGACAGCTCCTCTTCCCTCGCCCTCCTCGACGTGACCATGACGGGCCCCGATCCGGCGGCCCCCGATCCCTACTTCCGCGCGAAGCGGGTCGAGATCGTCTGGAACTGGGCGAAGCTCCCCACCGTCCGCCGCCTCCGCCTGATCGAATTGGAAGAACCCGAGATCACCGTCGGCAAGATGGCCGCCGCCTTCGCCGCCGGGCACAAGGAGACCGAAAGGAAGGCCGTCGCCGAGGCCGACGACGACAAGGACGACACGAACCCCATCGAGATCATCCGCCACATCTTCTACAAGGTCCGGATCATCCGCGGTACCGTCTGGCTCGACAACCTCGCCCCCGGCATGGAGGCGATCCCCCTCTCCATCGGCGGATCGACGCCGCTGGAATGGAACACCGGCAGCGTCTCCCGCGCCGCCGCGAAGGAGAACGAGACCCAGGTCGCCGTCGCCAACGGCGTCCGCCTCTACGCCCGGGACGACCAGCTTTCCCCCGTCCTCGACCTCGGCCACATCGAGATCCACTTCACCTGGGCCGGCCTCGCCCGGCAGGAGATCGAGTACCTCTCCATCTCCGACCCCACCATCTACATCGGCCCCCGTCTCTTCGCCTTCGCCGACGAGTTCAAGGCCCACCTCGCCCCCGCCACTCCGGCTCCAACTCCGGCTCCAACTCCGACTCCGGCTCCGGCGCCCGTCCCGGCACCGGCAGCCGCCGACGCCCCGGTGAAGGAATGGGTCCTGAAGGACTTCGGCCTCTTCCATCTCCACCTCACCATCACCGCCTTCGGCGAGCCCGGCCTCGCCCTCCCCCTCAGCTTCAACTCGACCTCCCAGAACCTCAGCATCAGCCAGCTCAGCCACCTCCAGTTCAAAAACCGCCTCGTCATCAGCGCCCCGGAGCTCGATTTCCCCGCCTACGGCGTGAAGCTGAGCGGCCTTGACCAGAGCAGCGGCGTCGAGTTCAACCTCCCCCCGCAGGACAGCACCGCCCGGAACCTCGTCGAGACGATCAAGATGAAGGAAGCCAGCTGGAAGGAGATCGCCGCCCAGGACGTCTGGGCCACCGTCACCTTCAACCGCGAGGGGATCTTCGGGAAGATCGGCGGGAAATTCTACGACGGCTACCTCGACGGCTTCTACCGGGTCGGCTTCGGCGACGGCTTCCCGTGGCATGCCGGGCTCTACATGAGCGGCAGCCAGGCGCAGGTTCCCGTGCGGAAGGTCGCCGGGGAGCACTTCGACCTCTCCGGGAAGGTCAACGCCCACGTCGTCGTCGACGCCCGCGCCCGGGAAATCCTGACCTGCGAGGGGGAGCTGAAATTCCCCTCGGGCGGCCGCCTCGCCATCCCCTCCGTCGCCGAGGTCGCCACCCGCCTCCCCGAGAGCTGGGGGCCCTACTCGGCCCAGCGGCAGATCGTCGCCCGCGTCCTCGAGAGCTTCGAGAACTATCCCTTCGACCTCGGCACCGTCCTCCTCCACTACGGCGTCCCGACGAGCACCGCCGAACTCCATCTTGAAGGCCCCGCCGGAAAGCGTAACTTTGTCCTGAACTGGAAACAGGAAAACCAGACCACCCCCGGATTCTCCCTCCCCGAGCAAAAGCCCCCCCAGATTTCCGTCCAGATCGACAAGCCCACGACATCGACCCCGTCGCCGATCCCGCCCTCAACCCCGCCTCCCAAAAAGCCATGACCTTCCCCCGCCGCCCCCTCCTCCTCGCCCTTCCCTGCGTCTCGCTCCTCCTCAACGGCTGCGCGCCGACGGTGAACGTCGCCGTCCCGAAGCCCGTCGTCATCGACGTCAACATGAAGGTCGACGTCACCAGCCGCAACGAGGCCCCGAAACCCGCCGCCGACGCCACCAAGGACAAGACCGGCGGGGCCGCCGAGGACGCCCACAACCTGAGCTCCGAAGTCCAGTCGCTGAAGGAGACCCACTTCATCGGCGAGGCGGCCACCGGCTACGTCGCCATCCGCGATCTCCCCGCCGGGAACGCCGCCGCCGGGAAGGTCAACACCGGGGAAAACTACGGCGACTACATCAAGCGGATCGTCGACGAGGAGAACCGCGCCCGCCGCACCATCTACGGCACCCAGGCCTCGACCCAGGGGACGACCCTCGACGTCGAGGCCCGCGCCGCCGGGAAGCGCCTCTTCTCCCAGGCCAACTCGGGCGAATGGCTCCAGGACGAAAACGGGAAGTGGACGCAGAAGTAGGGGAACGGCAATCGGCAAGGGACCGAAGAGACTATTCGTGAAACGGGCGGCTTTCCGGTTTCATTTCGCGCGATGCGGGCTTGAGTCGGGTCCGAAACCGGGCCATAACAGATCGCAATGACGGAGCCCTCCCCATCCGGAACGGCGACGCCAGCGGCAGGGGAACCGTCGGCCGTCCCCGACCTCGCCCTCGACCTCCAGACGACGCGGACCCTCCTCGACGGCGTCATCCGCCACGCCCTGCGCGGGACCGCCGCCTTCCGCGCCCTCCGGGACGCCCGGGGCCGGATCACCGACTTCGCCTGCCTCCTGGCCAACCCCGCCGCCGGGCTCTTCTTCGGCGAGGACCCCGATGCCGCCCCCCAGCCGGAGGCGAAAAAGAAGGGCAGGGCGTGGTCGGAAAAGACCCTCCTGGAGGCCGCCCCCCACCTCGATTTCGAGGGCATTTTCGAGACCTTCGTCGCCGTCGCCAACAGCGGCGAGCCGGTCGAGTTCGAGTATTACACCGAGCATTACGCCGCCCCCCACTGGTTCCAGATCAACGCCGCCCGCCTCGGCGACGGCTTCGCCGCGACCTTCACCGACATCACCTCCCGGAAGGCGATCGAGCAGGACCTGGCCGAGAGCCGCCACCTCCTCGACGGCGTCCTCCGCAGCGGCGTCGATGGCATGCTCGCCTTCTCCGCCATCCGCGACGAGAACGGGAAGATCATCGACTTCCGCTTCATCCTCGCGAACCCCGCCGCGGAGCGGACCTGGGGCGGCGGCCAAAGCGGAAAGGGCCTCGTCGGCCAGCGCCTCCTCGAGGTCCTCCCCCAGCACCGGGAGAGCCCCCTCTTCAACCACCTCGTCCACATCGTCGAGAGCGGCCAGAGCGACGAGTTCGAGTACGAGACCATCCCCCCGACGCCGACGCCGCTCCAGGCCTTCGCCGGGACGATGAAGCCCGCCGCGCCGGAGTGGTTCCGCATCGCGGGCGCCCCGCTCGGCGAGGGGATCGCCATCACCTGCACGAACATCTCCTCCCGGAAATGGGCCGAGCGCGACCTCGTGAAGGCGAAGGAAAAGGCCGAGGCCGCCGACCGGGCGAAGGGCGAGTTCCTGGCCATGATGAGCCACGAGCTGCGGACCCCGATGAACGGCGTCATCGGCTTCAGCAACATCCTGCTGGAGACCACCGGCGTCGATGCCCAGCAGAAGGACTACATCAACACGATCAAGCGGAGCGCCGAGTCCCTCCTCTCCCTCATCAACGACCTCCTCGACTTCTCCAAGATCGAGGCGAACAAGCTCGAGGTCGAGAGCTGCCCCTTCCAGCTCCGCGCCTGCATCGGCGACGCCGTCGAGATCCTCAGCCCCCAGTACCGGGCGAAGGGCCTCGCCCTCGTCCAGGAGATCGCCGACGACGTCCCGGAGCATCTCATCGGCGATTCGGCCCGCCTCCGCCAGATCCTCGTCAACCTCCTCTCGAACTCGGCGAAGTTCACCGAGAAGGGCGGCGTCACGCTCCGCGCCTTCCTCGGAGAAGGTCTCGCCGGGGACGGCACGCGCCACCTCCACCTGGAGGTCTCCGACACCGGCATCGGGATGACGGAGGAGGTCATCGCCCGCCTCTTCCGCCCCTTCACCCAGGCCGATTCCTCGACCACGCGGAAATACGGCGGCACCGGCCTCGGCCTCGCGATCTGCAAGCGCCTCGTCGACCTCATGGGCGGCGCCCTCGCCGCCACCTCGGTCCCCGGCCAGGGGAGCACCTTCCGCTTCACCCTCCCCTGCCGCGCCCACACCCCCTCCCCCGCCGAGGCCGCCTCCAACGCCTCGAACGACGAGAGCCTCCCCTTCGCCGCCCGCTACCCGATGCGGATCCTCGTCGCCGAGGACAACGCCATCAACATGCGCCTCGTCCTCCTCCTGCTGAAGCAGATGGGCTTCGGCGGCCATCCCGCCGCCAACGGGATCGAGTGCCTCGAGGCCGTCCGCGCCGCGAAGAAGACCAACGCCTATCCCTACGACGTCATCCTCATGGACATGCAGATGCCCGAGATGGACGGCCTCGAATGCACCCGCGCCCTCCGCTCCGAGGGGAATCCGATCCAGATCATCGCCCTCACCGCCGACGCCATCAACGGCGCGAAGGAGCGGTGCCTGGAGGCGGGGATGAACAGCTACCTCACGAAGCCGCTGAACCGGAAAGCCCTGGAGAACGCCCTGCGCGAAGCCTGGCTCGCGGGCCGGGCGGGGGCGAATTAAGGGATCGCGGGGGGAGGGGCGGCCCTTCGGGACCGGGTACATGACCCTGTACAGGTGGATGTAACCCGCGCGTTTAGAGATGCAAGAGGGGCTGCGCCCCTCCTGCACCACCCCCTCTGATAGGCCGTGGTGTAGATGGAACGCAGCCCTAAAGGCCGTCTCCCGTACGCTCACTTTACTCCGCTGGATCTAACCTCCTTGAGGGCCGAGCCATGGGAAGGAGCGGCCAGAAGCAAAGTTATCTGGCCATCGCCTTTCTCCCCGCCACCATCAGCGTGGGGAACGAGATCCGCAGTTCGCCGTTCTCCTCCCGCGGCGCGAGGCCGCCGGAGTCGATCCCCCGCAGCGCCTCCTCCCGGTAGAGGGCGCGGAGCAGCTCGTCGTCGCCCGGCCTCGGGAACGAGGAGGCGAGGAGCGATTCGATGCCGACGTCGAGGCGGTAGAATCCCATCCGCACCGCCTCCAGGCCGACCTCGGCGGCCATCGGCTCGAAGCTCTCCAGCGGGATCACGCGGGAGTGGGAGGGATCGCGGAACCGCTCGAAGCGGTCGTAGGCCTCGGCCTGCTCCAGCGGGACCGAGGCGTCGATGACCAGCACCGTCCCGCCCGGGCGACAGACGCGGACCATCTCCCGCCAGGCCCGCTCGGGCTCGGTGAGGTGGTGGAACGAGTAGCGGGTGACGACCATCGAGAACGTGCCGTCGGCGAAGGGGAGCGCCTCGGCGTCGCCGACCTCCCACGCCACGTTCCGCGCCCCGCGCGCCGCCTCGGTCCGCCGGGCCTCGGCGATCATCGCCGGGGTGAGGTCGATCCCCGTGACCCGGCCCGCCCGCGCCGCGAAGGCGCAGGTGACCAGCCCCGGCCCGCAGGCGACGTCGAGGACCTCGTCCCCCGGGCCGACGCCGGAGAAGTCGAGGATCTTCGCGAAGATTTCCGCATCGGAGTGCTCGGGCCGGGCGGCGAAGGGACCGGCCTGTTTCGTGAACTGTTCGAGGATCTCCGCCCGATGGGCCGAGGCGGCGGCAGAAAGGTTTGTCATCGCTCCATCTTCCCATTTTCCGAACGGGTCCGCTTTCGTCTTTCGGCCATTCTTTTGCTTTTTCCGGCCAAACAGGGTTGAATGGGGATTCCGCTCCATGCCCCACCCCTCCCTTTCCACCGCCGCCACCGCCCGGGAACTCCGCCGCCTCGGCCTCGTCCAGGCGCAGGCCCCCGCCTTCTCCTTCGCCGACGGGACGGGGAAAGAGCCGCGCACCCTCGCCTACGGCTGGCACCGGCACGCAAACCACCAGCTCCTCTACGCCTTCCACGGCACCGTCCGGCTCGAGACCGCCGAGGAGGTCTGGCTCCTTCCGCCCCACCGGGCGGCATGGATTCCGGCCGGGGCCCGCCACCGGACGATCCTCGCGGGGGTCTCCCTCGGCAACGTCTACTTCGACCCGAAACGGTATCCCTCCCTCGGCGGGGAACGGAGCCGCATCCGGGTCTTCGCCGCGCCCCCCCTCCTGCGGGAGATGATCGGCTATTCGCTCCGCTGGACGAACAAGCCCCGGCGGGCCGAGGAACGGCGCTACGCCGCCGATTTCTTCGCCACCCTCGCCCAGCTCTGCCGCACCCTCTGCGCCGAGCCCCGCCTTCCCTACTCCCTGCCCCGGATCGGCCCCGACCGCCTCCGGGCGGCGGCGGAACAGGCGCTCTCCACCCCCGGCGCGGCGGCCCTCGCCGACGTCGCGCGGGCCGCCGCCCTTTCGGAACGGACCTTCCGCCGCCGCTTTCACGAGGCGGCGGGGATGACGTGGCGGGAATACGCCCTCCGGGCGCGCCTCCTGCTGGCGATGGAGAAACTGGCGGGAGGAAAGGAGAACGTGACCGAGACCGCCCTCGCCGTCGGGTTCAACAGCCTCAGCGCATTCGGCAAGGCCTTCGCCGGCTTCACGGGAGAGACGCCGAATGCGTTCCGGCTCCGCTCCCTCAGCTCTCCCGCCGATCCCGCTAGCCCTGCTTCTTCTGGCACGCGGGACAGAGGCCGTAGAAGCCGAGCTCATGCCGCACCGAGGCGTAGCCGAGGCGGGAAGTGACTTCGGCCTCCATGGCCCGTCCGGGGCAGTCGAGGCCGGTCGGCTCGACTTTGCCGCAGCCGACGCAGAGGACGTAATCGTTGTGGCGGCCCGCCTCGGCGAGGACGTAGTAGGGGGTCCGCTCGTGAAGCCAGATGCGGCGGACGACGCCGATCTCCTCGAGCTTCTGCAGGACACGGAAGACCGTCGCCGGATCGCACTGCTCGGCGATGCCCGGGGCCTCGGCGACGGAGGAGAGGGTTACCGGGGTGCCGCGCCGGTCGAGGAAGGCGAGGATCGTGTCCCGGGCCACCGTCTTCCGCAATCCCGCCCGGCGGCAGGCCTCGACGGCGGCGCTGTAACGGTCGGAGGCCTTCGCCTCCCCTTTTGCATCGGTCCTTGCCTCTCCCTTCACCGAGGTGACGGCGAGGCCGAGGTGGGTCTCCCCGTCCCCGGCGCAGCCGCAGCCGCACGACGAGAGGAGGGAGGGCGGAGCGGAACGCTTCTTCATGGACCGTCGGCTTCCCTTATTTTCCATTGGCCGCCGAGGGGCGGCGCGCCATCGCGATCTTGCTGTTCGCCGCCATCGGATAGAGGCCGGGGCAGCAGCCGATGATCTCGACGAAGGCGCTGTTGAAGGCGCTGAGCGAGGTGTAGCCGACCTCGAAGGCGACCTCGGTCACCGTCTTCCCCGCGCCCCCCTTGCCGCCGTTGCGGAGGAGCTCCGCCGCCCGCTCGATGCGGACGCCGCGCAGGTATTGGGGGAGGGTCATCCCGACGGCCTGGGAGAACGTCCGGCTGAGGTAGAAGGTGCTGCAGCCGACCTCCTTCGCCAGCATCTCGAGGGTCGGCGGGTTTTCGAGGTCGCGCTTCAGGAGGAAACAGACCCGGTCGATCCGTTCCCGCATCTGCCGCTTGCGCCGCTCGCAGAAGAGTTCCGGCTCCCCCTCGGCCTTGAAGAGGATCTGCCCCATTACCTCGGCGACCTTCGCCGGGTACCACAGGGGCCGGGCGGCGGGCGGGACCGGGGGCTCCAGGAGCTGCTCCCGCAGGGCGAGGAGGGCGGTGGGGAGGGGGAAGATCTCAAGGAGCGGGACCGACTCCTCCGGGGCGTCGAGGAAGCGGTGGACGTCGTCCCGGAGCCCGGCGCGGAGTTCCGGCGTCCCGAGGGCGGTCCCCATGAACCCGGCCGAGAGCTCG
Source organism: Verrucomicrobium sp. GAS474 (assembly GCF_900105685.1). NCBI lineage: Bacteria > Pseudomonadati > Verrucomicrobiota > Verrucomicrobiia > Verrucomicrobiales > Verrucomicrobiaceae > Verrucomicrobium > Verrucomicrobium sp. GAS474. The sequence continues at coordinate 1,644,108 of NZ_LT629781.1, read as the reverse complement.
ATCGTCACGAAGCGGTGCCGCATCCCGGGAAGACGCTGCGCCTTCAGCCGCTCCTTCCCCGTCGTGTAGAGGGCGGCCTGCCGGGCGGCGAGCGGCTGCATTTCCTTCCCCGCCCCGTTCATCCCGAAGCGGGCCTCGCCCGAGAAATTGAGGCAGATTTCGAGGCTCGGCGCGTGGAAGCTCCGGCTCCAGTCGAACGGCTTCTCGGTCTCGAAGTCGTGCCACTCGACGCTCATCCCCTCCCCCGGGAAACTGCCGTAAAGCGGCCGCCAGCTCCCCTCGATGGGACGCCACGCCGCCGCTTCCTCCGCATGGGCGAGGTCGGGGGGGATGGGGGAAAGGGTCTCGGGCGGCATGGCGATGACGGTCGAAAACGGGTCGGAAACAAACCTAACACGTTTCAGCCAAACTACAGGGTGAGGGCAAAATAGGGAAGACCAAGGTTGTCCTGGTTATGCTCGGAATTGTCATCCTTTACCCTGGGAAGCGGGCGCGGCGCAGGGGGGAAGGCAAGGACAAGAAAGGCGGGATTTTGGCCAAGGAGCCGCAAGACCGCCGCCGGGGAACGGCCCACGATGGAGCCCTATGAACAGCCTCGGTTTCCTCTCTTTGGCGCTTCTGGCGGGAATGATGTTGCCCCTGCAGGGCGGCATCAACAATCCGCTGAAGCAAACCTTCGGCTCCTCCCTCATCCCGGCCTTCGTCACCTTCTCCGTCGGCTCCCTTTTCCTTCTCCTCTACGCCGTCGTCACCCGGGTGGCGATGCCCGAGGCGCGGCTGATCGCCCGGATCCCGTGGTGGAACTGGATCGGCGGCGGCCTCTGCGGCGCGATCTTCATCAGCCTCATGATCGGCCTCTGCACCCGCCTCGGCGCGGGGACCCTCTTCGCCCTCATCGTGGCGGGGGAGATGGTGATGTCGCTCACTCTCGACCACTTCGGGTGGCTCGGCTTCGCCTCCCACGCCGCCACGCCCGGACGGCTCGCCGGGGTCGTCCTCCTCATCGGCGGCATTTATCTGATCGAACATGCCTGAACTCCTTCCCCCCCAAACCTCCAACCCTCCCCCGACCATGCCCCTCCTTCCTTCCTCCCCGAAGTCCCTCCCCGGCCATCCCGGCGTCCTCGCCTGGGTGCGGGAGATGGAGACCCTCTGCCGTCCCGCCGCCGTCCATTGGTGCGACGGCGGCGAGGCTGAAAAGAAGAGCCTCACCGAACTCGCCGTCGCCGCCGGAATCCTCATCCCGCTCAACGCGAAGCGGTGGCCCGGCTGCTACCTCCACCGCTCCCACCCGGGCGACGTCGCCCGCGTCGAGGAGCGGACCTTCATCTGCACCCGGACGCGGCAGGAGGCGGGGCCGACCAACCACTGGACCGCGCCCGACGCCATGTACCAGCGCCTCCACAAGCTCTGCGAGGGTGGCATGGCGGGACGGACGATGTACGTCGTCCCCTACCTCATGGGGCCGCCGGGATCGGCGCTGACGAAGGTCGGCGTCGAGGTCACCGATTCGATCTACGTCGCCCTCAGCATGGGGATCATGACCCGGATGGGAGCGGTGGCGTGGCAGCACCTGGCGCAGCTCGGCAAGACGGGGACCTTCACGAAGGGCCTCCACTGCACCCTCGGCGTCGATGCGGAGCGGCGCTACATCGCCCACTTCCCGCAGGACAACGCGATCATCTCCACCGGCTCGAATTACGGCGGCAACGTCCTCCTGGGGAAGAAGTGCCTCGCCCTCCGCCTCGGCTCCTTCCTGGGCCGGGACGAGGGGTGGATGGCCGAACACATGCTGATCCTCGGCGTCGAGTCGCCCGAGGGGGAGAAAGCCTACGTCGCCGCCGCCTTCCCGAGCGCCTGCGGCAAGACGAACTTCGCCATGATGGTCCCGCCGAAGCGGTTCCGGGGCTGGAAGGTGACCACCGTCGGAGACGACATCGCCTGGATGCGGCCCGGCACCGACGGGCGGCTCTACGCCGTCAATCCCGAGGCGGGCTACTTCGGCGTCGTCCCGGGGACGAACTACCAGTCGAACCCGAACGCGATGATCTCGATGTCCCGCGACACGATCTTCACCAACGTCGCCCTCACGCCCGATGGCGATCCTTGGTGGGAGGGGAAGGACGGGGAGCCCCCCGCCCGGGCGATCGACTGGAAGGGGAAACCGTGGACTCCCGCCTCGAAGGAAAAGGCGGCCCATCCGAACAGCCGCTTCGCCGCGCCGATGCGGAACAATCCCGCCCTCGATCCCGGGGTCGACCGGCCCGAGGGGGTCCCGATCAGCGCCATCGTCTTCGGCGGCCGACGCGCCACCACGATGCCCCTCGTCTTCCAGACCTTCAACTGGATCCACGGCGTCTACGTCGGCGCGACGATGGGCTCGGAGACGACCGCCGCCGCCGGCGGCCAGACCGGCGTGGTGCGGCGCGACCCGATGGCGATGCTCCCCTTCTGCGGCTACAACATGGGGGACTACTTCACCCACTGGCTCCGCATGAGGAAGCTGCTCCGGAACCCGCCGAAAATTTTCCACGTGAACTGGTTCCGCCGCGATGCCGACGGGGACGGCGCCTTCCTCTGGCCCGGTTTCGGGGAGAACATGCGGGTCCTGAAATGGATCGTCGACCGCTGCCAGGGCCGCGTCCCCGCGCTGGAGACCCCCCTCGGCTGGATGCCCGAGGCGAAGGACATCGACATGAAGGGGCTGACGAAGGAGGACAACGACCGCCTCGCCCGCTCCCTCGCGATCGACATCGAGGGCTGGAAGAACGAGGTGATGCTCCAGGACGAGCTCTTCCTGAAGCTCTACGCCGACCTCCCGAAGGAGCTTATCTTCCAGCGGGAACTTTTGATTTCGCGGCTTTAGCGGCCTTGGCCGGGGCCGGTTTCAGGAGCCTCTCCCGGTACGCGCTGGGGGAGGCCCCCGCGATCTTGCGGAAGACCCGGTTGAAGTGGCCGAGGGAGCCGAAGCCGCACTCGAAGGCGATCTCGCTCACCCGGAGGTTCGGGTTCACGAGGAGGTTCCGCGCCTTCTCGACCCGGGTCCGGGAAAGGTACTCGGTGAAGGTCAGCCCCGTCGCCTTGCGGAAGAGCTTGCAGAAATAAAAGGTGCTGACGTTGAGCGCCTTCGCCATCTCGTCGAGGGAGAGGTCGTCCCCGCTCCGGTCGGCGATGAGGCGTTTCGCCTTCGTCACCATCGGCGATTCCTCCTGCGTCTTGCGGATGAGGAGCTGGTTCGCGAAGGCCGAGAGGTGCTGGGCGAAGATCTCGAGCAGCCGGATCATCGCCCCGTATTGCTCGGGAGAGAGAACCTTGCCGTGGAAATAGGCATCCTCCAACCGGCGGAGGTCGACCTCGACGCCCCACTCGATCAACTGGCGGCAGACCCGGGAGAACCCCGCCCGGCTCGGCTTCCCCAACGCCACCTGCCCCGTCTGGAGGAACCCGATCACCTCGGTCCCCACGCGGAGCGGCACGGCGGTATCGGAAAGTCCGGCGAAACAGGTGACCGTCGCCGATTTCTCCCCCGCCTGCGCGCCGTCGGTCATCTTCTGCTGCACCTCCAGGCAGGCGGCGCAGCTCCGGCTCGACTGGGCGAGGAGGAGGCAGAACGGGTTCTGGTTCTTCTTCCCCTCCATCGCATGCCGCCAGATCTCGTGCGGACGAAGGGCCAGGGGGAGCCGCGTGGCGTCGCTGAACGCCGCCTCGTAGTCCCGATAGATCCGGGATTCGGAAAGCTGCTGAAGGATTTCGGTGGGCTTCAGCATCTCCCTGCACGATACCACGGAGGTCAAGACAAGATCGGCCCTCTTTTGACCAACCGATGCGGAGCAGGGCGCGCCCGCAGGCGTAGGCTGGAACCAAGGAACACCACCATGAAAACCAACCTGAAATCGCGCAACGCCCCCGCCCTCGTCCCCCTTCCCTACCAGGCGGAGGAAAGCGAGGACATCATGGGCCTCGTCCGGGAACTGATCGACGGCGACCAACCCGGCCTCCTCTCGACCGTCGACGAGCAAGGCTTCCCCCGGACGCGCTGGATGTCGACCCTCGCCTGCCAGGACTTCCCCTATCTCTACACGCTGACGGCCCCCTCCAGCCGCAAGGTCGCCCAATTGCAGGCCCGGCCCCGGGTCAGCTGGACCTTCTTCAACCGCGACCTCACCCTCGTCGTGAACCTCACCGGCCGGGCCACCGTCCTCACCGATGCGAAGACCGTGAAACGGGTCTGGAACCAGGTGCGGGACAAGCATCACGCCTACTTCCTCCAGAACTGCGCCGAAGGCCCCTCCACCGCCGTCATCTGCACGCGGGTCGAGCGCGTCGAGTGCACCACGCCGCAGAACTACATGCATTTCCAGATCAACCCCGAGGAAATCAAGGAAGACTAGCTCTTCCTCCTCCCACCCCGGAGAAACCACTATGAACACCCCCCTCTCCCCCCTCGCCGCTTACCTCAACACCGAAGGCCCCCGGCACCACTCCCTCCACCCCGCGGCCCTCGACCACCCCGGCCCCGTCATCACCCTCTCCCGGGAGGAAGGAGCGGGCGGCGAGGCCATCGCCCGCCTGGCCGGGACGATCCTCAGCGAACGGGGCCCCCACCCCCGGCCCTGGCTCGTCTTCGACGACGAGCTCGCCGCCCGGATCGTCCGCGACCATCACCTCCCCGACCGGATCCGCGCCTTCCTGACCGACGAGCAGACCTCGGCCATCGATGACATCGTCGAGGAACTCGTCGGCCTCCATCCCGACCGTTTCCTCCTCGTTCAAAAGATGATCGAGACGATCCTCGGCCTTGCGAAGATCGGCCGCGCGATCTTCGTCGGCCGGGCCTCCCACATCGTCCTGATGGGGATGCCGGAGGCGCGGCACATCCGCATCGTCGGCACCCTCGAGGAGCGGGCGAAACGGCTGGCCGATCCCTCCGCCCTCCCCGGCCTCAGTCCCCTCTCCCTCGCCGAGGCCCGCGCCCGGGCGAAGAAGATCGACCGCGCCCGGATGCGCTTCATCGGCCATTACTTCCACCGCGACATCGACGACCCGCACGGCTACGACATGACGCTGAACACCGACCGCCTCTCCCTCGAGGAGGCCGCCCGCATGGTCGCCGCGCTGGTCCCGGACTCGACGGTGCCATTCCTGTGACGGCGCGCTAAAGCGGTTGCAGTCCCCGGGCCCCTCGTCTACCGATGAGGGCGCATGACCGAGCCCACGCCCTCGCCCGACGCGCCCCGCCCCTCGTTCCGCGAGGCCTCGCGCTTCTGGCTGAAGCTCGGCCTCGTCAGCTTCGGCGGCCCCTCGGGGCAGATCGCCCTGATGCACGCCGAAGTCGTCGAGCGGAAGAAATGGGTCACGGAGGAGCAATTCCTCGCCGGGCTCAATTACTGCATGCTCCTCCCCGGCCCCGAGGCGCACAAGCTGGCCATCTACCTCGGCTGGCTCCTCCACCGGACGCGGGGCGGCCTCGTCGCCGGGATCGGCTTCGTCCTCCCCGCCGCCGTCCTGCTCTGGGCGTTGAGCTGGCTCTACGTCGCCTATGGCACCGTCCCCGCGCTCGCCGGGCTCTTCCACGGGCTGAAGCCGGCCGTCGCCGCCCTCGTCGTCGCCGCCCTCCTGCGGATCGGAGGGAAGGCGCTGCGGAGTCCCGCCGCCCATGCCGTCGCCGCCGCCGCGTTCCTCGCCCTCTTCGCCTTCCATCTTCCGTTCCCGCTCGTCCTCGGCGAGGCGGCGTTGGCCGGCTTCGCGGCGGGGCGGGGCGGCCGGAGTTGGTTCCTGCTGAAGGCCGCGCCCGGACCTGCCGCGCCGTCCGTTCCCCCCTCCTGGCAAGGGGAGGGCCGCCGCCTCATGCGCGTCGGCGGCCTCGGCCTGCTCGCCTGGCTCGCCCCCGTCGCCCTGCTGGCGTGGGCGCTGGGGCCGGGACAGACGCTGGTCCGGGAAGGATGGTTCTTCGCGAAAGCCTCCCTCATCGGCTTCGGCGGGGCCTACGCCGTCCTCCCCTACGTGGGACAGCAGGCCGTCGAGCACTTCGGCTGGCTCCAGCCCGGACAGATGATCGACGGCCTCGGCCTCGCCGAGACGACGCCCGGGCCGCTCGTCATCGCCCTCGAATTCGTCGGATTCCTCGGCGCATGGAACCAGCCGGGAACCCTCCCCCCCCTCCTCGCCGCCACCCTCGGGGCCGGACTCACCGCCTGGATGACCTTCGTCCCGAGTTTCGTCTGGATCTTCCTCGGCGCCCCCCATGTCGCGCGGCTCTCCGCCGACCGCCGCACCGCCTCGATCCTCGGTGCCGTAACCGCCGCAGTCGTTGGCGTCATCCTGAACCTCGCCGTCTGGTTCGCGCTCCACACCTTCTTCCCCGAGGCACGGGGCGGGAAGATCGACCTCTTCGCCATCGGAGTCGCCGTGGCCGCATTCATCGCACTGGTCCCCGGAAAAAGAAATCCCATGGCCGTGATCGCCGCCGCAGCAGCGGCAGGCCTCATGTGGGAAGTATTCAACCCCTAAGCGCCCCTCTCACAATAGGAGTCAGGGCGTATTGGCCCCGTCTCTCCCTATCGCTCGTACCCTCGGGCGCTCCAGGAACCATCCGATTTTAATCCAGTTCGGAAATAAGGCGCCGCCCAAGCGCGTCCGCCTAGCTAAGGCCCTCCGAAGGGGAGGTTCCAGGAGGGGCAAAGCCCCTCTTGGGCTATAAAGCGGATCGCCTCCAGCTGTACAGGGTCGACCCCGCCCGCCCCAACGGGCGCTCCGCCCCCTACTCCCCCTCAAAACTCAAACTCTCAAAAATCGTCGAGACATGCTTCACCTTATTCCACGTCTCGAGCAACAGATCGGGCCAGCGGGGAGCCAGATTGTTCACTCCCTCGCGATAAACGAGCCACTCCGGCGATTCGCCGGGGTTCCACTCGGGCGGGAAGTAGGTCCCCGAGGCCCCGAGGCGGAAGAGGTGGACGATCTGGTCGGCGAGGGAGATCATCGCCGCCTCCTCGACGGGGCCCGGGCTGTAGCTCCACGAGTGGTGAAGCCGGATCGCCTCGTAGAGCGAGGGCGGGAGGCCCTGCTGCTGAAGGTACCACGCCCCGATGCTGGCATGGTTCAGCCCGGCGATCTCAATCTCGACGGGGGAGATCTCGCACTGCTTCTCCGCCGTCTCGGTGAGGATCTTCTTGAAAATATCGGGGGCGAGGAGGGCGAGGGCGAGCTTGCCGATGTCGTGGAAGAGCCCCATGACGTAATAAGCCTCGTCGGTCATCCGGGGCTGGCGCATGTAACCCGAGAGATGCTGGAGGACGATCGCCACGGCGACCTCGTGGAGCCAGAAGTCGCGCCACGTCAGCAGATGTTCCGGGATCGGGGCCGTCGCCTCGATGAGGCGGGCGGTGAGGATCGCGTTGCGGACCTGGTTGAGCCCCAGGAAGAGGACCGCCTCGTCGATGTGGAGGATCGGCTCGACCGGGGCGTAGAAGGCCGAGTTCGAGAGCCGGAGGATCTTCACCGTCAGGCTCTGGTCGGCGCGGATCAGGGCGGTGATTTCCTGCACCGTCGTCCGGGGGTTCCCGGTGAGGTGCTGCAGCTGCTTCACGATCACGCCGAGGGAGGGGAGGACCTGGCTCGCCTTCGGGTCGGAAATCAGCTCGTAAATGGGGGGCTGGCCGGGGGTCGCCTCGCTCGGGGGCTGAATCGGGGGCTGGGATGCCGTTTTTTCCATCGGAAATACGCTAAAGCCTTGCGATGCAGTTTCAGGAAGCAGACGGGGCTTCGGTGACCGAAACCATGTACGAAACGGAAGAGCCCGTCTAGCATTTAAAGAGCCCGGGCGGCGTCAGCCGAATGAAGCACATCGCGCCGGACAGAGCCCGTCCATCTTCCCTGTTGAACGGGTCCGAACTCCCCCCGATGCCTAGGTAGAAAAAGAGAAAGATTCGCGTATTCCCGATTTTACTAGAACTACGCAAACGAGGTATGCTAAGTGCTTCCCTCAGTAACCGTCGCCGAACATTCAAAAACGGAAGCCTTGCCTGTGCATATCATATCGACCTTCGCCCGAGCCGCCGCCAGAGAAGTCTTCGCCACGATGTTGAACATCGAGGTGGCGGCCAATGAGACGGAGGACGACATCGCCAAACCGCCGATCGAGATCTCCGGCGTCAGCGGCGGCGTCAGCTTCACCGGCAAGATGACCGGCATCCTCTACCTCAACCTCACCGACGGCCTCGCGAAGGCCGCCGCGAACCGCATCCTGGGAGACGATCCCAACCGCCCCGCCGACGAGGTCAACGACGTCGTGGGCGAGCTCACCAACATGGTGACCGGCAACCTCAAGTCGAAGATGGCCGACCGCGGATTCAACTGCGCCCTCAGCATCCCCACCGTCCTCCGGGGCCTGAAGGTCAGCGTCGACAACCTGCAATCCCCGCTCTCCCTGACCAGCTCTTTCAACGTGCCCGAAATCAACGAGACGTTGAACATTTGCATTTTTGCCCGTTTAGAGGAATAAGACTACCATGGCCCAGCCCAAGATCCTGAGCGTCGACGACAGTAAGATGATCCACATGGTCATCGGTCGCGCCTTCAAAAATTACAACGTCGATCTCTCCTTCGCCAGCAACGGCGTCGAGGGCCTCGCGGTCGCGACCCGGGAAAACCCGGACCTGATCATCCTCGACGTCACGATGCCCGTCATGGACGGCGTCGAGACGCTCAGCAAGCTCAAGGCCGACCCCGTCCTGAAGGAAATCCCCGTCATCATGCTGACGGCCGAAGCCGGCAAGGAAAACGTCGTGAAGATCGCCCGCATGGGCATCCGCGACTACATCATCAAGCCCTTCACCGAGCAGGTCCTCCTGGAGCGCGTCGGCCGCGTCCTCGACCTCCAGCCCAAGGGCTCCGGCGAGAACCGCAACAAGACCCTCGAGGACACCGCGAACATCCTCGTCGTCGACGACAAGCCCGCGATCATCGACCAGGTCCGCTCCGCCTTCTCCAGCACCTCCTGGCGCGTCACCAGCGCCGCGCAGTGCGGCGAGGCGATCGACCTCTCCTCGAAGGAAGTCCCCGACGTCATCCTCATCAACCTCTCCCTCCCCGAGGGCGCGGCGTTCAACTTCTTCCAGATGATGCGCGCCAACACGAAGACCAAGTCGGTCCCCGTCTTCGGCATGAGCGTGAAGACCGCCACCGAGGAGCAGAACCGGGCGCAGTCCATCGGCTTCAACGGCGTCATCACGAAGCCGATCGACCCGTCGGAACTCTTCTACCGCGTCTGCCGCGCGATGAACGTCGACACCTCCAGCCGCTACTTCTTCGTCGCCGGCGGCATCCAGGTCTGCAAGATCCCGAACAACCCCTCGCAGATCATCGCCACCGAGCTCGCGAACTACATCTCCCCCAAGACCCGGGAAATGGTCGATTCCGGCCTCAACAAGCTCCTGATCGACGCCAGCGAAGTCCAGCGGATCGAGATGACGATCATCAAGCTCCTCCTCCAGATCGTCCAGTCGTGCCGCGAGCTGAGCATCAAGTTCCGCGTCATCGGTTCCAGTGAATTCACCGGCCAGGCCCGGGCGTTCGAAGAAACTAAAGATCTCGAAGTTTTTGCCGATAAGGAATCTGCGCTGATCGGATTTTAGTTGATTCCAAAAGATTGCGGGCGGATGGAGCCACCCCAAAGCAGGAATCCCTAGGCCTCCGCTTGGCGCGCAAGCGCCATGAAACGCAATATCTCTGTAAGTGGTTCGCCCCGAATGATTCGGGCGCAACCCCGGCATCCCTTCCCCAGCCCCATCCTGGCGCTGGCCTGGAGTGCGTTTACCCTGAGCCTCCTCCTCCCCTCCCCCGGGGCGTCGGCCTCCGATATTCCCTACGCCGACGTCGACCAGACCGTCTTTTCCCCGAATTCCCCCCAGGCGACCCACTTCCTCTCCAATCCCGTCGCCATGCGCGCCGGGGTCCGCGGCGGCGGCGACCCGAAGGACATGATGGCGAGCTCCAACGAAGTCGCCCTCCCCCCCCTCCCTGACGCCCTCCGGCCCCTCGGACCGGCGAAGGTCGCCCCCGCCCCCCGGACCGAATCGATCATCGCCGAGCTTCCCGCCGCCCACGGCCTCGGCATGGAACCCGTTCCCTCCAAGGCAAAGGAGCACGCCGGCAATGACGGCGGCGACCTCCCCGAAGCCGACGTCGTCCAGGAGACGCCCGCCCCGAAGCCCGCCTCCAACGCCTTCCTCGACTGGGTCCGCGCCCATCGGGACGCCGAGGAACTGGCCAAGCAGCAGCGCGGCCAATACAACGCCGACGGCTCCCCCGCCTCCGACGCCAAGACCAAGGGCAAAGCCCGGGAAGAAGACGGCACCGACGGCGACGGCGACGACCTCCTCCTCCACATCCGCTACCCCTACACGTGGAACCAGGAGGCCCCCTCGGGCCACGGCAGCTCCGTCATCTACACCGTCCCGCAGCGGTAGGCACGCGCCTCCGGTCGAGAGCGAAGAGGTAGACATCGAGGGGAGGGAACGGTACCGTGCGAGGCAAGATGGTGATCCTCCGCGCCGCCCTGCTCCTCCTCCTCACCCTCGGGCTCACCCTCCCGTCGACGCTGCCGCTCCACGCCGACGACAACGACTTCAACCCCGGCATCGCCACGCCGAACGAAGTCCTCGCCCAGGCCCGCCGCTGCGCCGACCGGGGGGACTACGCCATCGCGATCCAGCTCATCGAGCGTTTCATGCGGGTCCCCGGCGTCGACCGGCCCGCCCTCGCCGAGGCCGTCTTCCTCCGGGCGAAGATCGCCCAGAAGATCGACGAGCCGACCGCCGCCCTCGTCTGGTACCGGCGCTACCTCTCCGAGTTCACCGACCAGATCGACGCCCCCCGCGCCATGTTCCAGTCCGGGGAGCTCTACAAGCAGCTCGGCGCCTACGACCGCGCCCGGGAAGCCTTCTACAAGACCCTCTCCTTCGCCATCAACAAGGCCTCGTCCCTCGACAAGTCGGACTTCTCCTCCTCCCTCCGCCTCTCCCAGGCCGCCACGTGGGAACTGGCCGAGACCGAGTACCTGGCGAACAACTGGGAACGGGCCGACGAGCTCTACGAGCGGTTCAAGAAGCAGAATCCCTCCCTCGAGAAGCTGATCCAGACCTCGAACTTCCGCCAGGCCGACATCGCCTTCCAGCTCCACAAGGTCCCCGACGCGATCGCGAAATACGAGACCGCCCTCGCCATCGCCCCCTTCCATCCCTTCGCCGCCGAGTCGTGGCTCCGCCTCGTCACCCTCTACGGCATCACGAAGGACAAGCCGAAGCAGACCGCCGCCCTCCAGTCGTTCATCTGGCTCGTCAACACGCTGGAGAAGGACGACCAGCTCTACTGGCAGCGCCGCTGCGCCGACCAGCTCCTCGCCGAATACAAGGGGAACCTCCTCGACCAGACGGCCCTCCTCGAGACGATCCTGAAGAACAAGGAGAATCCGGCCTGGGCGAAGATGCTCGATTTCTACCTCTCCCTCCTCGACCGCCAGGCGAGCGACCCGACGACGAACATCCCCCGCCCCTCCGCCGCCGCCAACGACGATTGGAACCGGTGGCTGGGCGACTTCCGCACCCGCCTCGGCGGCATCATCCAGCAGATCGAGGTGATGCGAAACACCGACACGACGCCCGCGCCCGCCCCCAGCGCCAGCCTCGGCTCGATCGGCGATACCGGTCCCGCCCGGGCCCCCTCGGCCCCGGCCTCGACTTCCACGGTCCTCGCCCCCCCCGCCGCCCCGGCGAAATAACCGCCGCCCCTACCGCTCCGGCGTAGGGAGGATATTGCCGGAGATCGTCACGTCGGCCCCGAGGCCGGAGACGTTGCAGAGCGCCCCGAGGCCGCTCTTCCCCTCGACCCGGTTGTTCACGATCAGGGCCTCGGTGAGGTGCGGGTCGCCGCAGAGATTCACGGCGCACCGCTTCTCCCCGGTGAAGAGGTTGTTGCTCAGCATCAGCCCCGAAACCGGCTGGTCCCCCTGCCCGAGGATGATCCCCTGCCCTCCCGGCCCGGCGAAGCGGAAGACGTTCCCGTCGATGAAGGTGTGGGTCAGCGGGTGGAGGACGTAGATGCCGACGCCGTCGGGCGGGATCTCGAAGGTGTTCCCGACGATCTGGCAGTTGTCGAGCGGCGTGGCGGCGGTATCGCCGTAGGCGGCCACGCCGCAGTTCCTCACCGTGTTGCCCGTCATCTTGAAATTCGGCTGGGTCGATTTCCCTCCCGCCGTGAACCAGTTCAGCCCCTGGGTCGCGAGGTGACCGTTCTCGTCGAGGCCGTCGAGGAGGTTCTCCTCGAAGAGAAGGTCGCGGTTCGCAAACGTCGTCTCCCCGAAGCCCGAGAGGCCGAGGAGAAGCTCCAGCGAGCGGGCCTCGCTCATCGCGTGGAGGTGGCAGCGGCGGACCGTATTCCCGAAGCCGTCGGCCCCCGGAGGCCGCCCGATGGCGACGTAGAAGGCCTCGGTCCCGGCGGTCTGGTTCCCGTTGTAGCCATGGATCATCTCGACCCCCTCGATCAGGCAGTGGGTCCCGTTGAGGCCGAGGGCCGTCGCGACGATCTTCGCCTTCGGAAGATTCGCCCCCGCCTTGCCCGGATTGCAGTCGAGCGTCACGTTCCGCAGCTCGAAACCGGCCAGCCCCCCGGGCCGGGCGAGGCCGCCCTGCAGCAGGCAATAGCTCGTCGCCTTTTCCTTCGCCTGCCTCGACAAGCCCGCATAGTCGGCGCGGAGGATCGTCCGCCCCTGCCCGGCCCCCTCGAATTTCCAGCCGTCCTTGAGCTCGACGCCGCAGAGCAACTCGCCCGCGCCGCAGAAGCGGGAGGCGGGTTCGATCGGGAAGGTCCCCTCGGCGAAGTGGACGCGGGTACTCTCGGGAAGCGCGGCGAGGAGGGCCTTCATCCTCGCCGCCGTCGATCCGTCGCAGGGGTCCTGCGCCGTCCCCCGGCCCGCCGCCTTGTCGGCGCGGATCGCGATCCAGACCTCCCCCGGAGGAGAGGCCGCCAACGCCCGGCCCGGAAGCAGGCCGAGGAGGAGGCAAGCGGCGGAGAGCGGAAGGAGGAAACGCCTCATCATCGCTCTCCCTTTTCCTCTTCGTCTTCGTCTACTTCGCCGGAGCGGCGGGGAGCGCCTTCAGCCGCTCGTCGGCCTGGGCGAAGAAGGACGATTGCTTGTACTTCTTCACCAGCAGCGCGTAGGCGTCGCGGGCCTCGGCGTTCCGTCCCGCCTTCTCGTAGAGCTGCCCGGCGCGCCACAGCCCCTCGGCGGCGACGGAGGGGACCGATTCGTAGAAGGCGTCGATCTTCTTGTAATTGTTCACCGCGTTCGGGAGATCGCCCTTCGCGTCGGGGAAGAGCTTCCCCTGGGCCTCGAGCGCCTGGGCGAAGCCGAGGAGGGCCTGCGCCTTGATCTCGGGCGTCGAGGCGCCCGCCATGATGATCTGCTTGAAGTAGTCCTGCGCCTTGTCCTGGTCGCCGCGGCCCGCCGCGGCCCGCCCGCGCCCGAGCTTCGCCTCCCAGATCTTTTCCGACCAGGGGTAGTTCTTTTCGAGCTCGCCGAAGAAGGTGTCGGCGGCGGCCGAATCGCCCGCGCCGAGCTTCGCCGCGCCGAGGCCGTAGGCCGCCGCCGCCTGCGCCCGGTCCTCGCCCTGCCCGGTGTAGCTCGCCTTCAGCTTCGTGAAGACGGCGACGGCCGTCTCCCACTGCTTCCCCGCCAGCAGGAGCTCGCCGAAGCGTTCCAGGTCCTCGGGCGTCCAGAGGATCGCCGCGTCGGCATAGGCCTTCTGGTAGAGGGGGAAGGCCTCCTCGGCCTTCCCGCGCCGCATGATGACGGCGGCCCGGGCCAGCTCGTAGCGGCCCTTGGCCGGGGCGGCGGCCTTGGCGGCCTGGTCGGCAAAGAAGCCGGTCCCGGCGTCGAGGGTGAAGACCCCCGCGTCGATCTTCAGGATCGTGACCGCGACGAGCCCCTCGAGCGCCCGCCCCGCGGCGCGCGCCGTCGGGAAGCGGTTCACGGCGTCGAGCGCCGCCGCCGTCGCCGCGTCGGTCCGCTGCGTCCAGAGCTTCTTGTCCTCCTCGCCGAGCGCCGTATAGACGCCGAGGGCCTTCGCCGCCGTCAGCCACATCGCGGCGAGCTGCGCGTCGGCGACGGGGGCGATCGGCGTCGCCCCCGCCGCCGCCGGGGCGTAGGTGGCGGCGGCCTTCTCGTAATCGGCCCGCTTCTCGTAGACCTGCCCGATCACCATCGCGGCGCCCGCCGCCTGGGGCGAATCGGGGGCCGCCTCGCGGAGGAGCTGGGCGATGGCGAGGGCCTGGTCGAGCTCGTTCTGGGAGATGCGGAGCTGGACGGCCTGCTGCCCGGCGTAGATCGCGTAGGGTTCCTTCGGGTAGTCCTTCAGCACCTGCTCGAAGGCGGCGATGGCGCCGGGGACGTACTTCTTCTGCGCCTGGGCCGCGCCCTTGTAGTAGAGGAGGGCCGCCGAGGCGAGGGGGGAGATGTTCTTCGGGACGAACTCGTCGCTGAGCGCGATCACGAGGTCGAAGGAACCCGCCTGGGAGAGGGCCGCCGCCGACTGGACCGCCGAATCGGTGCGGAGCCGGGCCTCGGCCGCGGCGTTCAGGAGGACGATGCGGAACTCGGCGACCGCCTCGGTCGGCTTCCCCTGGGCGGCGAGCGCGCGACCGAGGAGGAAGTGGGCGCGGGGCGCCTCGGGGCTCGCCGGCTTCTTCTTGAGGAAGTCGGTGAGGACGGGGACGACGGCGGCCTCCTGCTTCAGCGTGATCATCGTCTCGGCCAGTTCGGCGACGGCGGGATCGTAATAGCGGCCGTCGGGGGCGTCCTGGATGTAACGTTTGTACTGCTCGACGGCGGCGGGGAATTCCTCCTGCTGGCGGAGGGTCTGCGCGATGAAGTAGCGGAGGTTCTTCGAGTTGGGATCGGTGGCGAAGTCGGCGATCTGCTTCTGGAGAGCCTCGTCGGCCTTCGCCACGTTCTTCTGGAGGGTGTAGGTGAGGACGGTGAGGTACCCCGCCTTCTTCCGGTCCTCCTCCGAGGCGGCGAGGGGGCCGTAGAAGCGGAGGACAGTGCGGGCCTCGTTCTGCCGGTCGGTCCGGACGTAGGCCTCGCCGATGCGGAGCCCGGCGGAGACGGCGGGATCGGGACTCTTCTTGATCTCGTCGATCACCGCCTGCTGCCGCTGGCGGCGGTCGAGGAGGGAGCGGTAGAGGGCCTTGTTCCCGGAGAGGGCGGCGTCGCGGATCTTCCCGGCGATCTCGGCGAGGTTCTTCTCCTCCAGCGGGAGGATCCGCTCCTTCGGCAGGACCTTCACGAAGGCGGCGATCGCCTTGTCGAACTCGGCCGAGCGGGCCGCCTTGTTCGCCGGGCCCTGGAAGACCTCGGCGTAGTCCATCTCGAGCGCGCCGATCTCGGTCTGCGCGTCGTTGGAGAGGGCGGCGAGCGAGGGGCTGGCCTGGACGTGGGAGAAGGCGTCGAAGGCCTTCGCGACGAACTGCTGCACCAGCGGGACGTCGATCTTCGTCAGGTCCTTCATGATCACGGCGCGGGCCGAGGCCGCCGCGATCTTGCCGCTCCAGAGATAGTATTCGCCCTTCTCCTCGCTGTTCGGGTATTCGGCGATCAGCGTCGCCGCCTCCTTGTCGGCCCCGGCGTTGTCCCCGCCGAAGTAGAGGGCCTGCATCCGGTAGTAATGGGCCTCCTGGCGGAAGATCCCCGTCGGGTTGTCGCCCGCGGCGGGGGGATAATCCTTCAGGTACTTCCCGAAGGCCTCGCCCGCCTGGAGGAGCGCCTTGTCGCGGTCGGCCTTCACCGTCTGCCGCGCGCCCTTGGAGAAGAGCGCCTGGCCGATGTAGTAGCTCCCCATCTCGCGGAGGTCGCCGGGATAGGCGGGGGTGGTCGCGACCTTGGTGAAATTCTGGAGCGCGTTGTCGATTTCGCCGACCGCGAGCTGGGCCTGCCCGAGGGCGAGCATGGCGTCGGGATAGATGACCTCGGTCGGGTAATGGTCGACGATGTCCTTCAGCGGGGTGATCGCGCCGGGGTAGTCGCCGGTATTGAGCGCCTCGACCCCCTGCTTGAACAGGTCGGCCGCCCCGGCGGCGCGTGCCTGGGAAACCCCCGCGAGGGAAATGACGAAAAGAGCCGTCCCAAAGGAGAGGAGTCGGACAGCCTGCTTCAGCTTCAATGTACCGATAGACACCAGGGCAGTATGACGGGCCGCCCCGTCAAATGGCCACGCTAAAATTGAAATTCACGCCATCCCGATTTTCTTCTTATTTCCGTGCTATTCCGGTCGGAATCAGCGAGAAAGGAACCCCTCCCGAACCCCCTTTTTCCACCCATGAGCCAATCCCTCCCTCTTTCCCGGGAAGTCACCGCGATCCGCATCCCCGGCGGCGACTCCCATCTCCTTCCCGTCGGCACCGAAGTCGTCATCACCCAGGCGCTGGGCGACACCTTCACCGTCGCCGTCCCGAGCCTCGGCGGCCTCTTCCGCATCGCCGGGACCGACGCCGACGCCCTGGGCCGCACCGCCGTCACCGAGGCGCAGGCCCTCCCCGAGGGCCAGACCCTCGAGGAGGCGGCGTGGGAGAAGCTCAAGAATTGCTACGACCCCGAGATCCCCGTGAACATCGTCGACCTCGGCCTCGTCTACACCCTCGAGATCGCGCCCGACGCCGAGGGCAAGGGCTCCGTCATCTCGGCGCAGATGACCCTCACCGCCCCCGGCTGCGGCATGGGTCCCTCGATCGCCGCCGACGCGCGGGCGAAGCTGCTGACCCTCCCCGGCGTGACCGAGGCGCAGGTCGCCGTCGTCTGGGACCCGCCGTGGGGGCCGGACCGGATCACCGAGGCAGGGAAGAAGAAGCTGGGGATGGTGTAGCGGCGCGAAGGGGGAGGCGTTCCTACTTCGCGTGAATCGCCTCGGCGAACGGACGGACGAACTCTTCCAGCCGCTTCGCCAAATCGGGCTCTTTTCCCCACTCGCCGATCTTTTTCACGATGGCGCTGCCGATGACGACGCCGTCGGCGGTCTGGGCGACGGTGCGGGCCTGCTCGGGCGTCGAGACGCCGAAGCCGACGCAGATGGGGACCGGCGCGCGGTCCTCGAACCGGTCGCGGTAGGCGTCGCGGATCGCGGCGACCTGCTCCTTGATGCCGGTCGCGATCTCGCTCTGCATCCCCGTCACCCCGGCGCGGGAGACATAATAGATGAAGCCGCTCGCCGCCGGGGCGATCTCGGCGACCCGTTCGGGCGGCGTCGTCGGGGCGATCAATTGGATGTGGCGGAACCCTTCGGGAAAGACCGACTCCCCGCCCTCCAGCGTCTCGCCGACCGGGAGGTCGAGGACCAGGGCGCCATCGACCCCGGCCTTCTGCGCCTCGCGCAACGTCTCGGCGAGGCCGCGCCGCAGGAGGGGATTCAAATAGGTGAAGAGGACGATCGGGACCTCGGTCCGCTTCCGCGCCGCGGCGACGGCGGCGAGGAGGCCGGGAAGCGTCGCCCCGGCGTCGAGGGCGCGCTGGGCGGAGAGCTGGTTCACCACGCCGTCGGCCAACGGATCGGAGAACGGGACGCCGAGCTCGACGACGTCGGCCCCGGCCTGCGCCAGCGCGACGATGAGGTCGGGCGTCGCCGCCAGCGTCGGGTCGCCGCCACCGATGTAGGCGACGAAGGCCTTCTTCCCCGCGGCGTGGAGGCGGCCGAGGGCGGCGTCGATGCGGTTCGGGGCGAGGCTCGGCGTGGCGGTCTGCGACATCCCGGTATCCAACCGGGAAGCGGAAGGCGGTGCAACCCGGAAAGATGTGGTAGATTAGGGAGAGATGCCGCCCCAGACCCCCGAACCTCGCGACCCGACGCAGCCCGCCTCCTTTTGGGAGACCTTCTACCATCCGGCGAGCGGGGCGATCATCCTCGGGATCGACCTCCTCGCCTTCGGCGGCGAGGCGGCCACCGGGTTCCTCGACGTCCTCTTCGTCTCGGTCGCCGCCTTCGCGGTCACCTTCGTCGCCGTGTGGCAGGTGGAGAAGCGGTGGGGCCGAGGCCACGGAAAGGGAACGGCGGCGTTCTGGAAGGCCCTCCTCGGCGCGATCCTCGCCGGAATCCCGCTGCCGATCACCGGGACCCTCTTCGGGACGGCGATCCTCTTCCTCTCCGGCCTCCACCACCTGAAGCTCCGCGCGGGGCTCCTCGGGCTGAAGGCGATCCGCAACCGGCTGCCGGGCAACCGATCGCTCAAATAGAGGCGAGGACGGTCCCGGCCCAGAGCCGGAGCCCGTCGAGGGTCAGCCCCGGGACGACGGCAGCGACCTCGGGCATCGCCCGCGCCACGATCCCGGCCTGCCCGCCGGTGGCGACGACGTGGACGGTCCCCTTCGGCTTTTTCCCCGCGAGGAGCTCGCTCCGGACCGCGCCGAGGATCTCCCGGATCATCCCCCGGTAGCCGATCACCGCGCCGACGCGGATCGCCTCCTCGGTGCTCTTCCCGATGGCGCGGCGCGGCTCGCGGACCTCGACGCGGGGGAGGAGCGCCGTCCGCTCGTGCAGGTACTCGGTCATCATGTTCAGGCCGGGGGCGATGACGCCGCCGCAGTAGGCCCCGTCCCGGTCGATCACGTCGAAGGTCACCGCCGTGCCGAAGTCGATGACGACGGCGGGCGCGCCGTAGAGGGAGCGGACGGCGAGGGCGTTCGCCAGGCGGTCCGGGCCGATCCGGGCCTTGTTCGGATAGCGGACCGGCATCCCCAGCGGGACCGCCTCCCCGTGGAGGACGTGGAGCCGCCTGCCGAAGACGCGCCGGAAGATCTTCGTCCGCGCCGGGACGACGCTGCTGAGGAAGACCGCCTTCCCCTTGAAACGGCGGGCCAGAGCCCGGACCGTCGCGAGGTTGAGCGACGGCGTCGGGCAGGTGCCGCCCTGCCCGCGCAGCAGGCGGCCCGGCGTGGCGACGGCGTACTTCGTGAACGAGTTGCTCACGTCGACGACGAGGAACGGAGCCTCTTTCTTTTTGAGTTCGTCCGGCATGGAGAAGGCATCTATACCTTGCCTGCGCCTTTTTGCAAACGGATGAACTTCCTCACCCTCCATCCCCTCCTCGGCATGCGCCACCTGGCCCTCGACGAGTGGAACGCCGCCCTCCGCGCCGCCGGGCACGAGGTGGAGGAACGGGCGCTCCGCCGGCCCGACGCCCCCCCGGAGGAGACCGCCGCGGCCCTCGCCGCCGAGATCGGGCGGAAGGACCCCGCCGCCCTCTTCGCCGCCAGCGCCCTCCTCTTCACCCTCCCCTCCTTCTTCGAGCGGCCCGAGGTCGCCGGGCGCCCCCTCGTCTGCTTCTGGTTCGACGATCCCTACCGGCCCGTCACCCGTTGGGAGCGGGAGCCCGGCTTCCTCGACGCGCTGCGGCGGCCCCACGTCCATCACCACGTCTGGGACGGCCATTGGCGGGCCTGGCTCGCGGAGCGGCACGGCATCGCCTCCCGCCCCATCCACCTCGCCGCCGATCCCGACTTCTATCGCCCCCTCCCCCCCGAGGGACGGACGGTCGACGACGTCGTCTTCATCGGCACCCTGGCCTCCCGCGCCGCCATCGAGGCGCGGAAGGCCGCCCTCTCCCCCGTCCTCGCGAAGGCGGCCCGGCAGGTCGAGGCCGCCCTCGTCGCCGCCCCCTTCGGCGCCGATCCCTTCGCCCTCGTCGAGGCCGCCCTCGCCGGATTGCCCGAACGGCTCCGCGCCGAGGTCGAGGCCCTCGCCGTCCGGACTCCCGACGCCCTCCTCGCCCTCCGCGCCCTCGCCTGGCACCTGGGGAAAAACGAGGTCCGCCGCCGGATGCTCCGCGCCGCCCTCGACGCCGCCCCCGTCACCCTCTTTTCCGGGAATCTGGAACAGACCCAGGCCGGGGCCGGGGAACTGGCCGCCCTCGTCGGCCCCGCCCCCCATCCCCTCCACTTCCACAATACCGGGAACCTCCCCCTGCGCGACCTCCCCCTCCTCTACGCCGAGGGCCGCCTCCACCTGCAGGGGACCGATCCCCAGTCGGTCCTCGGCGGCCTCCCCTTCCGCGTCTTCCAGACCACCGCCTGCGGCCAGGCCCTCCTCACCGACGTGAAGCCGGAGCTCCTCGCCTGCTACCGCGAGGGGACCGAGATCGCCTGCTACCGCACCGAGGCCGAGATCGCCCCGGCCATCGCCCGCTGGCTGACCCACGCCCCGGAACGCCAAGCCCTCGCCGCGGCGGGACGGGAACGCTTCCTCGCCGAACACACCTGGGCCCACCGGGTGCGCGAGGTGCTGGGAGGATTGGGCCTGACGAGGGCCGCTTAGGATTTGGGATCGGAACGGATCGGGGGTAGAGTGGGGGATGAAAGCTCTTGCCCTCTCGGGGCTCGCCCTCGCCCTCCTTTTCTCGGGATGCGCGGTCGAGACGGGATACTCCGATCCCTATCCCCCTTCTTACGCCTACCGCGATTCGACCGTCGTCTATTACGACGCCCACCCCCGCTATTACCCCGCTCATCGCCAGACCCATCGCCCGCCGCCCTCCCGGCCCGCGCCCCGTCCTGCGGGCCATTCCACCGCCCACGCTCATGCCGCGGCCCATCCCGCCCCTCCCTCCGGGACTCCCCCGCCTCATCCCCATCATTAGGAATTGCGGGACCGAAGTGGGATCAGGGAGTGGATTTGAGCGCCGATCGGGCGTAGATTAGGGGATGAAAGCTCTCCTCCTCCTGGGGCTCGGTCTTTCCCTGCTCCTCTCCGGGTGCGCCCTCTATATCGACGACCACCATCCCCATCATCATCACCATTACCATCGTTATTAAGGCGCTAGGGCGTGTTAACGATCTAAAGGGGCGATGCCGAAGCCGAAGGGAAAAGCGGCCCTCTCCTCTTCGGCATTTGAAATCATTGCTTTAGTACTTTTTTTACTCATTTTTCCGGGTATCGTGAGCGTACCCTGGAATGATTCCGGGGTGGAAAGAACGAGGACGGAACCATGAGTGCCATCGGTACCAACATCGCGGCCCTGAGCGTCGCGACCTACATCAACCAGAACAACGAGGCCTCGAGCCGCTCGATCAGCCGCCTCGCGTCGGGCTCCCGCCTCGCCATCCCCTCCGACGACGCCGCCTCCGTCGCCGTCAGCGGGAACCTCACCGCCCGCGTCGCCCGCCTCGGCGCCGCCTCGACGGTCACCCAGAGCGTCGTCTCCCTCGCCCAGACCGTCGACGGCTTCCTCTCCACCATCCAGAGCCAGCTCACCCGCCTCGGCGAACTCGCCCAGGAGGCGAGCAACGGCTCCTTCGGCAGCGCCGACCGCGCGAACTACCAGACCGAGTTCTCGACCCTCCTCTCCCAGATCAACCTCATCGCCACCAGCGCCACCTTCGACGGCCTCTCCCTCTTCAGCGCCGGCACCGTCACCCTCGCCGTCAACGCCTCGGGCAGCACCGACAGCCTCGTCCTCTCCACCGTGGCCACGGCGACCAGCCTCGGCCTCTCCGCCGTCTCGATCAGCACCGTCACCGCCGCGACCGGGGCCATCACCCTCCTCACCGCCGCGATCAGCTGCATCACCTCCCGCCGCGCCTCGGTGAACGCCGACATCTCGAAGTTCAACTTCTACAGCACGAACATCGGCTACGAGCAGACGAACGTCATCAGCGCCAACAGCGCCATCTCCGACGTCGACATCGCCTCCGAAAGCACGAAGCTGAGCCAGAGCATCATCCTCACGAAGTTCGGCGTCTCCCTCCTCGCCCAGTCGAACTCGAACCAGAAGACCGTCCTCGGCCTCCTGACCCCGTCGGCCAGTTCCTCGCGGTAAGCCGGACGTCCTTGACCTGAAAGCCCTCGGAGCCTTTTGAAATCAGGTTCCGAGGGTTTTCCATGGGATGGTCAACCGAGATGCATTTCCCCTCTCATTCCGCAACGTAGCCTCATGACGCCGTGAGTAGTCCTGAGTAGTTCCCACTACTTTTTTACAAAAAGAACTCAAGTTTACCGTGTGCCTTCCGAAATAAGGGACAGAGCATCGGTTAAATGACTGATGTTCGAGAGGGAAAACCCTCGAAAGGCTCCCGAGACCTTAGGAAAACCCCGGGGACGTCGGCAGGAAAAAACCGACCTGACTCCATGATGGAGACAGTAAGCAGAAAGGAACTCTTATGGCCGTTATCGGAACCAACATCGCCGCCGTCAGCGCGACGAATTACCTCAACTACAACAACACGCAGCTCACCAAGTCGATCCAGAAGCTCGCCTCGGGCTCGCGCCTCGCCGATCCGTCCGACGACGCCGCCGGCGTCGCCGTCTCGGGCAACCTCTCCGCCCGCATCCGCCGCCTCACCGCGGCCTCGCAGGGCGCCCAGGACGTCGTCTCCGCGGCCCAGACCACGGACGGCTTCCTCACCACGATCCAGAACATCCTGACCCGGCTCTCCGAGCTGGCGCAGGAAGCGACCAACGGCTCCTTCGGGAGCGCCGACCGGGCGAACTACCAGACCGAATTCGCCACGCTGCAGACCCAGATCGATTCGATCGCGAGCAACGCGACGTTCGACGGCATCAGCCTCTTCACCTCGACGAGCGTGACGGTGGCGATCAATGCCGACGGCATCGTCGACAGCCTCACCCTGTCCTCCATCGGAACGACGACGAGCCTCGGGATCAACGCCGTCTCCATCAGCACGACGACGGCGGCGATCTCCTCGCTGACGCTGCTGAACACGGCGATCGCCTGCATCACCACCCGCCGCGCCTCGGTGAATGCCGACATCTCGAAGTTCAACTTCTACATCACCAACATCAACACCGAGCGGACGAACGTCACCAGCGCCAACAGCGCCATCGCCGACCTCGACATCGCCACGGAAAGCACGAACCTCTCGAAGTACAACATCCTGCTCCAGTCGGCCACTGCCGAATTGGCCCAGGCCAACTCGAGCCAGCAGGCGGTCCTCTCCCTCCTCAAGTAATTGGGTAGCGGGTAAACTCCTCCAAGGTTAAGCAACAGGCCGGTCTCCGAAAGGGGACCGGCCTCTTTGTGCTCCTTTCTTCTCACTCCCTTTGGAGCAGGCCGAGAAAGAGTTGTGCCGTTATTCGGTCTTTTTCCCAAAAAAGACTAAAGTTTCCCTTTTTAAATCCGATACACGAGTCAGGACTCGGTCTGCAGATCGAGATTCGAGAGGAGGGATTCCTCGAAAGGTCGCCGGGACCTTCATGTAAAAACCGGATGTCGGAAGGAACCGACCCGAGCCCATGACGGGCTTGGGATTAGAAAGGAACTCTTATGGCAGTGATAGGAACCAATATCGCCGCGGTCAGCGCGACGAATTATCTCAACTACAATAACACGCAGTTGACCAAGTCGATCCAGAAGCTCGCTTCCGGGTCCCGCTTGGCCGACCCCTCCGATGACGCGGCCGGTGTCGCCGTCTCGGGGAACCTCTCCGCCCGTATTCGCCGCCTCACCGCGGCGTCCCAGGGCGCGCAGGACGTCGTCTCCGCGGCCCAGACCACGGACGGCTTCCTCACCTCGATCCAGAACATTCTGACCCGGCTCTCCGAGTTGGCGCAGGAAGCCACCAACGGCTCCTTCGGCAGCGCGGACCGGGCGAATTACCAGACCGAGTTCTCGACCCTGAAGACGCAGATCGACTCGATCGCCAGCAATGCGACGTTCGACGGGATCAGCCTCTTCGCGGCGACGAGCATCACGGTCGCGATCAACGCGGACGGCGTCACCGATTACCTGACGCTCTCCACCGTTGGCAGCACCACGAGCCTCGGCATCAGCACGGTCTCGATCAGCACGACGACTGCGGCCCTCTCCTCGTTGACTTTGCTCAACTCGGCGATCAGCTGCATCACCACCCGTCGCGCCTCGGTCAATGCCGATGTCTCGAAGTTCAACTTCTACATCACCAACATCAACACCGAACGGACGAACGTCACGAGCGCGAACAGCGCGATCGCCGACCTCGATATCGCCTCCGAGAGCACCAACCTCTCGAAGTACAATATCCTGCTCCAGTCGGCCACGGCGGAATTGGCCCAGGCCAATTCGAGCCAGCAGGCGGTTCTCTCCCTCCTGAAGTAATTCGGTAGGTGGAATGAAAAGGCCGTCCCGGAAGGGGCGGCCTTTTTTTGTTTGGGGGGGCGGCCTTGCGGAGGGCCCTTCGGGGCTGGCGGGGTCGACCCTGTACAGCTGGAGGCGCTCCGCTTTATAGCCCAAGAGGGGCTTTGCCCCTCCTGGAACCTCCTGTTCTGAGGGCCTTAGCTAGGCGGACGCGCTTGGGCGGCGCCTCGTCTCCGAACTGGATTAAAATCGGATGGTTCCGGTACGCCCGAGGGTACGTACTGAAGGGGGAGCAGTACCCATACGTTCAGACTCCTAGGGGAGAGGGAGGGCGGCTTTGGCTTTGCCACGGCCTAGGTAATTTTCCCCGCAAAAGAATCGCAAAAAGAATTAAGGTTTTTGGGCCTGCTTCCGAAATAAGGGATAGAGCATCGGTCATCGAGACCGGGGTTCGAGAGGAAAGGAATCCTCGACAGGTTGCCGGTCCTCTAAAAACCGGAACGTCGGAAGGAACCGACCTGGCCCCATGATGGGGACAGTATTTGAAAGGAAATCACTATGGCCGTCATCGGAACGAACATCGCCGCCGTCAGCGCGACGAACTACCTCAACTACAACAACACCCAGCTCACCAAGTCGATCCAGAAGCTCGCTTCCGGTTCCCGCTTGGCTGATCCCTCCGACGACGCCGCCGGCGTCGCCGTCTCGGGCAATCTTTCCGCCCGTATCCGCCGCCTCACCGCCGCCTCCCAGGGCGCCCAGGACGTCGTCTCCGCCGCCCAGACCACCGACGGCTTCCTGACCACGATCCAGAACATCCTCACCCGCCTCTCCGAACTCGCCCAGGAAGCGACCAACGGTTCCTTCGGCAGCTCGGACCGCGCGAACTACCAGACCGAATTCGCCACGCTCCAGACCCAGATCGACTCGATCTCGAGCAACGCGACGTTCGACGGCATCAGCCTCTTCGCGGCGGCCAGCATCTCGGTTGCGATCAACGCGGACGGCGTCACCGATTACCTGACGCTCTCCACCGTCGGCAGCACCACCAGCCTCGGCATCAATGCGGTCTCGATCAGCACGACCACGGCTGCGCTCTCCTCGCTGACGCTCCTGAACTCCGCCATCGCCTGCATCACGACCCGCCGCGCCTCGGTCAACGCCGATGTCTCGAAGTTCAACTTCTACATCACCAACATCAACACCGAGCGGACGAACGTCACCAGCGCCAACAGCGCCATTGCCGACCTCGACATCGCCACGGAAAGCACGAACCTCTCGAAGTATAACATCCTGCTCCAGTCGGCCACCGCCGAATTGGCCCAGGCCAACTCGAGCCAGCAGGCGGTCCTCTCCCTCCTCAAGTAATTGGGTAGCGGGTAACTCCTCCAAGGTTAAGCAAAAGGCCGGTTCCCTCGCGGGAACCGGCCTCTTTGTTTTTACCACCTCTCTCCTCTTCCCCAGGGAAAAGCGGGACGGAGAAAAAGATTCCTCAAAAAAAGGTAAAGTTTTCCCCGTTCCTTCCGAAAGATAAGACAGGACGTCGGTCATAGACCGAGGTTCGAGAGGAAGGAATCCTCGACAGGTTGCCGGTCCTCTAAAAACCGGAACGTCGGAAGGAACCGACCTGGCCCCATGATGGGGACAGTATTTGAAAGGAAATCACTATGGCCGTCATCGGAACGAACATCGCCGCCGTCAGCGCGACGAACTACCTCAACTACAACAACACCCAGCTCACCAAGTCGATCCAGAAGCTCGCTTCCGGTTCCCGCTTGGCTGATCCCTCCGACGACGCCGCCGGCGTCGCCGTCTCGGGCAATCTTTCCGCCCGTATCCGCCGCCTCACCGCCGCCTCCCAGGGCGCCCAGGACGTCGTCTCCGCCGCCCAGACCACCGACGGCTTCCTGACCACGATCCAGAACATCCTCACCCGCCTCTCCGAACTCGCCCAGGAAGCGACCAACGGTTCCTTCGGCAGCTCGGACCGCGCGAACTACCAGACCGAATTCGCCACGCTCCAGACCCAGATCGACTCGATCTCGAGCAACGCGACGTTCGACGGCATCAGCCTCTTCGCGGCGGCCAGCATCTCGGTTGCGATCAACGCGGACGGCGTCACCGATTACCTGACGCTCTCCACCGTCGGCAGCACCACCAGCCTCGGCATCAATGCGGTCTCGATCAGCACGACCACGGCTGCGCTCTCCTCGCTGACGCTCCTGAACTCCGCCATCGCCTGCATCACGACCCGCCGAGCCTCGGTCAACGCCGATGTCTCGAAGTTCAACTTCTACATCACCAACATCAACACCGAGCGGACGAACGTCACCAGCGCCAACAGCGCCATTGCCGACCTCGACATCGCCACGGAAAGCACGAACCTCTCGAAGTATAACATCCTGCTCCAGTCGGCCACCGCCGAATTGGCCCAGGCCAACTCGAGCCAGCAGGCGGTCCTCTCCCTCCTCAAGTAATTGGGTAGCGGGTAACTCCTCCAAGGTTTAAGCAAAAGGCCGGTTCCCTCGCGGGAACCGGCCTCTTTGTTTTTACCTCGGAAACCCGGCCAGTGCCGTTCCGACCGCCGAGACCACTTCGTCCCACGCCCCGTCGCGGGGCTGGCGGAAGAGGCGGGCCGTCGGATACCACGGCGAGTCGGCGCAATCGCGCAGCCAGCGCCAATCGGCGGCGTGCGGCAGCAAGATCCAGAGCGGGAGCCCCATCGCCCCCGCCAGATGGGCCGAGGCCGTGTCGACCGAGATGACGAGATCCATTTCCCGGAGCCGCAACGCCGTGTCGTAAAAATCGGACCCGTCGGGAAGGCCCGCCAGACCTTCCTCCCACCATCCGCCCGGACAGCCGTCGTGATGGAATCCCGTCCAGCGGACGCCGGGGACGGCAGCCAGCGGGGCGAGGAGGGCGGGCGGGATCGAGCGGCGGAGGTCGTTCCCGTATTTCGGATTGCCCGAGGCGACGAGGCCGACCCGGAGAGGACCGCGATCTCCCGTCCGCCCCGGTTTTTCATCCCAGGCCAGGTACGGCACCGACGCCGGAATCGTCTCCAGCCGCGTCCGCACGATGTGGGGCAGGGAGAGAAGGGGAGCCTCCCACGCGGCCTCCCGCGCCGCCCGGTCGATCTCCGAGGCGCGGACGATCCCGTCGACGCCCGGCACCCGGGCGAGCAGCCGCTCCAGCAGCGGGTCGCAGGCGAGGAGGACGCTTCCCCCCCGCTCCTTCGCCAGCGCCGCATAACGGGCGAACTGGATCGCGTCGCCGAAACCCTGCTCCGCGTGGAGCAGCAGCGTTCCCGAGAACGGTTCCCCCGTCCAGCGCGGCACCGGGAGACGGCGGTAGGCCCCGAGGTAATCGCGCGCCTCGTAATCGGCGAAGCCGTTCTCAAGATCGCCGAGGGTGAGCCGGGAGAGGGCGCGGTTCCAGCGCAACGCCGACGACGGCCCCTCCCCTCCCTCCAGCGCCGCCGCTTCCGCGTACCGCCGGAGCGCCGCCTCGGGCCGCCCCTGCCGGTGCTCGACGATGCCGAGGTTCACCCGTGTCTCGGCCCGCTCCGGGCGGAGCGCCGCCGCGCGGGCGAAAGCCTCCCCCGCCCCGGCCAGGTCGCCCGCCGCGAGGCCCTGATTGCCCAGGCCCGTCCAGAGCCCGGCCATCCGCGGATAGGCGCGCAGCTCCTTTTCCCAAAACCCGGCTGCCGCGCCGGGAGCCAGTCCCTCTGCGACCAGCGCCCGTTCGAGGTTGTCGGCGATTTCCCCGTTTCCCGGATCGGCTTCCGCCGCGCGGCGGAAGAGCGCCGCGATCGTCCCCGGCGCGGCCTCGGCTTCCTCGGCCAGCAGGCCGAGGTTGTTCAGCGCCACCGGATGCGAGAGGCCGAGGGTCGCCGCCCGCCCGACGCAGGCGCGGGCCGCTTCCTTGTTCCCCGCCCTCACGTGGCAGAACGTCGCGAGGGCCAGCGCCTCGACGTGATCGGGTTCCGCCGCCAGGAAGCGGTCGAGGGCCGACGTCCCCTCCCCGCCCCGCCCCTCCTGGAAGAGGGCGATGATCGGCTGCAACCGGGGATCGCCGGTCTGGCCCGCGCTCACGTCAGGAGCCCCCGGAGGCGGTGGTTCCAGAGGTGCTCCGACGCGGTGCGGCGGCGCGCCCGCTCGCCGAAGGCGAGGGCCGTGTCGGGATCGGCGAGGAAACCCCGCACCCGGGCCTCGGCCTCGCCGAGGGAGGCGATCGCCGCGATCTCGCCCTCACCGTAGCAGCGGAGGACGTCGGGCGAGGCGAAGTTGACCGAGACCCGGCCGTAGGCGGCGATCTCGAAGAGCTTCTCGTTCGCCGTCGCGTCCCGGCAGGCGTTGGAGCCGTTGAGATGGCAGAGATAGTTTTGGTAGACCTCGCCGAGGCGGTGGAAGGGAACGTCGGGCCGCGCCTCGATGCCGTAGGCCCGCCACGCATCGGCGTTGCTGTGGACGTCGAGGAGCCCCGCCCGCCACAGGCGGTGGACGAGGGCGGGACGGTCGAACTGGTTCGCCATCTTCACGACGAGGAGGGCGTTGAGGATCTCCCCGGAGTGGTTCAGCGCGGCGAGGACCGCCGGGAAATGGGCCTCCAGGGCCCGGAAGACGACCGCCGCCGGGATGTAGGGCTCCCGCGCCCGGAGCTCGAGCGCGTGGGCGAAGAAGGCGAGGACCGACGGCTCCCGCGCCACGAGGGCGGCGAAATGGCTCCGGGCGAAGAGGAGCGCGATCTCCCGCGCGAGGGAGCGGATCTCCTCGATCTCCGCCCCCCGCTCCAGCAGCGCGAGGAGGGCCGGTGGCGGGGGGACGTTGAGGCCGGGGTTCCCGACGAACGCGGCCTTCCCCTTCGTCTCGGGAGAGGGCCACTCCCGGCGGCGAAGCGCCTCGGCGGGGGCGGCGAGGAAGCTGAGCCGGGTGTTCGCAAAGCCGAGGAGCCGCATCTCCTCCAGCTGTCCCCGCCCGTAGCAGCAGTGGAGGACCTTCGGATGTCGGAGGGCCTCGGGAAGGCGGGCGGCGGCGCCGGGGAAGCAGGCGTTGTAGGGGGCCTGGCACCAGGCCTTCACGTCGTCGAACCAGAAGGAGACGACCCGCCGGATCCGGGGATGGTCGAGGAAGAGGCCCGGATCGAGGTACCAGTTCAGGTCGAGGCCGAGGATCGTCCCGATCCCGCCGGCCTCGATGCGCCGGGCGATCTCGCGCCCGATGACGGCCCCCGTCTCGGCGGCGAAGGAGGCGTCGTCGTCCTCCATCAGGACGCGGGCCCGGATCATCCCCGTTTCCCAGATCTCGGTCCGGTGGCCCTCCTCGGCGCAGGCGCGGGCGATCGCCTCGGCGGTCTTCGTCGCGGGAGTCGAGGCTTCGTGGATCGCGACCCAGACGCCGTCCCTGCCTTCTTTTTCGATCCCTTCGTCCGAGCCCGGATCACCCCCCTCCTCGACCCCCATTTCAGCGCCGTGAGCCGCCAGAACCTCCTCGAGGAAAGCCCGCAAGGCGTCCGAGGGCGCGGAGAAAAGGCGGATCTCCCCGATGTCGAAATGGGAAAGGAAAAGCCGCTGCTGCGTCACCAGCACGTGCCGGACGCCGACCGCCGCGACGTCGCCCGAGTCGGCCAGGCGGGGGAAGAGCGCCTCCATGTCGGCGAGGTCGCGGAGGAGCACCCGCTGGCGCTCGTCTCCTCGCCCCGAGGAGAGAGCCGCGCGCGCGCGGCGGGCGCGACTCCAGGCCGCCGGGTCCCCGGCATCGGCCAATAGCAGAATCGTGCTTTTTCCCATCACTCCCATTCCTGCCACCCTCGCATCCTCATCGGAGCGCGGCCAGCTCTCTCAGCAACGTCGCCACGGCGGCCAACGGTTCGGCCCAGGCTGCGGCCACGCTCTCATGGCTCGTCCCGGCGGGGGGCGTCGCCTGGCGCAGGAGCCGGACCGAGGGATACCACGGCGTGTCCCCGCGGCGGAGCATCCACCGCCAATCGGGATGGAAGGGGAGGAAGAGCGCCGTCGGCTTCCCGAGGCTCCCCGCGAGATGGGCCACGGCGGTGTCGACCGAGATCACGAGGTCGACCTCCTCCAGCGCCATCGCCGTGTCGTAGAAGTCGGCGAAGCCGCTCCCCGCATCGCGCAAACCCCGCCCCTCCGGTCCGGCGGGCCAGCCCGCCACCGCCTTCGCGACGAGGGCGGGATCGCCCTTCTGGAAGCTGATCCACTCGATGCCCGGGATCGAGGCGAGGGGATGGAAGATCGAAAGGGGGATCGAGCGGAGGCGGTCGTTGGCGTGGGCCGGATTGCCCGCCCAGACGAGGGCGACCTTCAACAAGGGCTTCCGCCCGGGAGGCTTCGCCGCGATCTCCTCGTCGTCCTCGATCCCCGCCTCGTCGGGGAGGAAGAACCGTTCCGGCGGCGGGACCGTCCCCTCCGTCGTCCCGAAGCGGAGCGCGGCGGAGATCATCGGCAGCTCGTAATCGCACGGCGGAACGGTCGGCGATCCCGAACCCTTCCCCGCCCCCCCCTCCCGGCTGACGACCTCGGAGACGCCCCGCGCCGAGACGAAGAGACGGCGGAGGCTTTCCGGGCAGGCGACGACGACCTCGGCCCCCCGTTCCGCCAGCAGCGGCGCGTAGCGGATGAACTGGATCGCCGTCCCCGCGCCCTGCTCGGTCCAGAGCAGGATCCGCTTGTTCCGCAGGTCCTCCCCCTTCCAGCGGGGCATCGGGTAGCGGAGGGGCGCGTTATCGGGGAGCCGCCACCGCCACTCGTATTCCTCCCAGCCGACCTTGAAGTCGCCGCAGAGGAGGCGGGCGAGGGCCCGGTTGCAGCGGACCTCGGCGTCGTCGGGATCGAGGGCGAAGGCCCGGTCGATCGCCTCGAGCGCCCCCGCGACGTTCCCCTGCTCGAGCTGGGCGAGGGAGAAATTGCGCCAGACCTTCGCCGCCTTCGGAAGCTGGAGGAGCGCCTCCCGCAGCTCGGCCTCGGCCGCGGCGGGCTGGTGTTCCTCCAGCAGGCAGGTGCCGAGGTTGAAGTGGGCCCAGGCGTAATGGGGGGAGAGGCGGAGCGCCTCGCGGTAATGGCTGACGGCCTCCCGCACCTTGCCGACGCCCTTCAGCGTGTTGCCGAGGTTGCTGTGGGCCTCGGCGTAGGTCGGCCGGAGGCGGAGCGCCATGCGGAGTTCCCGCTCGGCCTCCTCGAGGTCGCCGAGGTTGAAGTGGCAGACGGCGAGGTTGTTGTGGATCTCGGGGACCGCGTCGAGGGTCGGCAGGGTCTTCCGGTAGATCTCGATCGCCATCGCCGGATCGCCGGCCGATTGGAGCTGGAGGGCTTCCTGCGCCATCGCGGCGGCTTCTTCAAAGGAGGGGGCACTCATGGGAGGAGGATCATGGGCCTGGGGTCCCATGGTGGACGGTTGCGACTCCCCCTTCCGAAATCAACGCGGCGGCAGGCCCGGCCCCGATGGCGCGACCTTCCCTTCGTTCTTTTTTTTCTTCCGCCAAAATCGCGAGCTCCCCGGCGAGGCGCTCGGCCAATCCCTCCCAGTCCCCGGGCCGGGGCTGGCGGAAGAGGCGGGCCGTCGGATACCAGGGCGAGGTCTCCCGGTCGAGGAGCCACCGCCATTCCGCATGGCACGGCAGGAGGAGCCAGAGCGGCTTCCCCATCCCGCCCGCGAGGTGGGCGACCGAGGTGTCGACCGAGATCACGAGGTCGAGCCCCGCGACGACCCGCGCCGTGTCGAGGAAGTCGCGGCACTCGGCCACCGCGTTCGGGAAGGGATAGTTCCCGCCCTTCCCCGGCTCGAACTTCTGGAGGCCGACGAACTCGACCCCCTCGACCCGCGTCAACGGCACGAGCGCCTCGACGGGGCACGACCGGCTCCGGTCCTCGACATGGGCGGCGCTTCCGGCCCAGACGATGCCGACGCGGAGGGGGCCATCCTCCCTCTTTTCCTTCCCCGCCGCGTCGTCGGTCGAGGCGAGGTAGGGGACCTCGGCCGGGATCGCGTCGAGCGTCGGGCTGAAGATTCCCGGGAGCGAGAGGAGCGGCGCGTAGTAGGCGAACGGCGGCCGGGGCATCCCGCGGAGGATCACCCGGTCGAGGCCCGGGACGCCGCGCAGGACGCGGGCGACCTCCGGCTGGCACTCGATCACGACGGAGCACCCCTCGCCGCCCCGCTCCTTCACCTGCCGCGCGTAGCGGATGAACTGGAGCGTGTCCCCGAGGCCCTGCTCGGCCAGGAGGAGGAGGGTCTGCCCGGGGAACGGCTCCCCGAGCCAGCGGGGCGCGTTGGAATCGATCTCCCACAGGAGCCGGTAGGAGCGGAAGCGCCACTCGAATTCCTTCCACCCCTCGGCGAAGTCCCCCTGGAGGAGGCGGACCGTCGCCCGGTTGATATGGGTCTCGGCGTGGTCGGGCTTCCGCGCGAGGGCCTTCTCGAAGACGGCGATCGCCTCGTCGATCCGGCCCTGCGAGCGGAGGCAGGCGCCGTAGTTGTTCAGCGCCTCGACGAGGTCGGGCCGGAGCTGCGTCGCCCGCGCCAGCTCCGGTTCGGCCTCGTCGAGCCGCCCGAGGCGGTAGAGCGCGGTGCCGAGGAGGAACCGGTACTCGACCTCCGCCCCCGGATCGCTCCCGTAGCGGGCGGCCAGCGGGGCGAGGCCCGCCACCGTCTCGGCGAAGCGGGACTGGGCCAGCAGGGCGCGGGTGAGGTTGAACTGGGCGGGCTCCAGCCGGGGGGCGAGTTCCAGCGCCGTGCGGAAGCACCGTTCCGCCAGCGGCCCCTTCTTCCACGCGAGGAGGGCGAGGCCGTAGTTGTTCCACATCTCGGCGTTCTTCGGATCGAGGCGGAGGCCCTCCTCGAAGGCCTTCGCCGCCTCGGGGACCTCCCCCCGTTGGAGCGCGATCAGGCCGAGGAAGTTCGCGGGGCCGGGCTCCTGCGGGAACTGCGTCCGGCACGAGGCGAAGAGGGGGGCCGCCTTGTCGAGATTCCCCGCCTCGTAATACCGGAGAGCCTTGGTGAAAAGGGGGTTTTCCATGCGCGGCGGGGAGGGGTATAAAAAGACTATCCCTCTCCCCCAAAAAAGCAACGGAACCCCATGTCCAAACCGAAGAAAATCGACCTCTCCGCCGCCGCCTCCCCCCTCGCCGCCGATCCCTTCGCCGCCCTCGGCGCCCTCGACACCTCGGCCCTCCCCCCCGGCCACGACGGGGTAGCGCCTTCCTCGCCCGAAAAGGCGGCGAAGAAGGGACGCCTTCTCCTGCGGCGGGAGAAGAAGGACCGGGGCGGCAAGACCGTCGTCGTCGCCTCGGGCTTCCCGAACGAGGCCGAGGCCGACGGGACCGTCCGCGCCGTCCGCAAGGCCCTCGGCTGCGGCGGCACCGTCGAAGCGGGTACGAGCGGTTTTGAAATCGTCATCCAGGGAGATCGCCCCGCCGCCGTCGCCGAGGCGCTGCGCCAGCTGGGCTATCCCGTCGGCGGCGTAATCCAATAAAGCGGACGAATCGTGCAAAAAGAGAGGTTTCCCTCAAGGCTTCTCTTGTTTCCCGATAAAACAGCCGCTATGCCTGAGTAATATCCCCTACCGGATGAATCGCGCCTTAATCTACTCCCTGGCCGGGCTCGCTGCGATCCTCATCGTCGGCCTCGCCGCCCTGGCCCCCGGCAGCGGCGCGAACCAATCGACCGACGGCCTCGACGAGGCGATGCAGACCTACATGAACGCCATCCTCACCGGGGACAAATCGGCCTTCCTGAACTGCTTCTCCCGCAGCAGCAACTGGCGCTTCATCTCCTACCGGGCGAAGACCCACGCCACCGTGCGGAACACCAGCATGAACTACGAGGAGACCGCGAAGGAAATGGCGCGCGAGGGCGGCCTCTGGTCGGCCTTCTTCGGCGGGACCGACGCCTACCGCTACCGGGACCGGATCGCCGACCATCCCCTCCGCGTCTGGACGAAGGACGAGACCCACTCCTTCACCATCCCCCGGAGCGAGGGCGTCATCAGCTTCGTCCGCTGGGCGCGGGACGAGGACAGCGGCCGCTGGGTGATCAAGATCATCGGCGACGACTCGCCCTGATCCGTCCGGCCCCGCCTCCCGCGCGCTGCGCTCAACTCGCGGCGACCTGCGCCCCCTTCAGCGCGAGCAGCAACTCGGTGCCCGGGACGTCCCGCACCTCGAAGCCCCGCTCCCGGAGGAAGGCCGCGCATTGGACGCGCATCTCGATCCCGTGGTATTCGAGGAAGACGACGCGGGCCGTCCGCAGGGTCTGCTCCGCCCCCTTCAACGCCTCGAGCTCGTGCCCCTCGATGTCGATCTTGACGATCTCCGGCGCGGGGGAAAAACCGTCCAGCGTGCGGACGGGGAAGCGGCGGGTTCCCTTCGCCGAGAGGATCACCATGCTCGAATCGGCGTCCTCCTCGAAGCAGACGAAGCCGTCGGAGGACGAGATGCCGCAGTGCTCGACGCGCCAGTCGCCCTCCCGGCCCTCCTCCCGCGCCTTCATGTAGAGCTCGCGATTGGCGTCGAGGATGTCGAAGCAGCTGCCCGGCTCGAAGGAGCGGACCCGGGCGCGCGGATTGACGGAGAGGGCCCAGAGCGCGAAGGCCCCGCAGTTCGCGCCGACGTCGAAAATGACCGGCGCGGGGAACCGCCGCAGCTCCGCGGCCAGGGCCTCGTAGCTCCGCCGCACCACCACCTCGTGGAAGAACCGGAGGCCCGAGGGACGGTCGGAGCGGGCCAGCCAGCGATGCGGCCCGAGGCGGAGGACGAAGCCCGCCTTCACCCCCGCCGCCTTGCAGGCGAGGAAGGCGGCCAGACCGGGAAGGGAGCGGAGCCCCCCGTAACGGACCAGGCTGAGGACGAGGGAAAGGGTCGACATCGTTCCCGGGGTTTCGGTGCTTCCGTTTTCCGCGTTCGGAGGGGGCCTATCCCCCCGCCGTCAGGTGCTTCGCCAGGATCTTCGAGTTCCGCCCGCTGTTCTCGTACTTCTCCCGCCGCTCGGCGGGGAGGAAGTCGGGGGCCACCTCGCGGAAGCCGCCCTTCTGCTGGAAGAAATTGAAGGCCTGGGTCGAGAGGGCAAAGAGCTCGGCCGCCCCCTTTTCCTTCGCCAGGTCCTCGACGAAGAGCATCAGCTTCCGGCCGATCCCCTGGTTCTCGTGGGCGTGGCTGACGTGGAGGCAGGCCATCTCGGCCTTCTTCTCCTCGGGATGGACGTGGAGGGCGACGCACCCGGCGATGCTCCGGTCGATCTCGAAGACGTAGTAGTCGGAAAGCTGCGCGAGGATGCCCGCCCGGGTCCGCTTCACGAGGCCCTGGGTCTGGACCGATTCCTCGGTGAGCGCCAGGATCCGCGAGACGTCCTTCTTCAGCGCCCGCCGGATCGCGGTGTATTCGTTGGCGTAGATCATCGTGCCGATGCCGACCTTGGAGAAGACCTCCCCGAGGATCGCCTCGTCCCGCCGCCCGTCGAGGATGTGGGACCGGCCGACGCCGTTCTTGCACGCCCGGATGCCGTGCTCGACCTTCGACCGGAGGCCCTCGTCGATCTCGTTGCGCGACTTCTTGAAGAATTCCTCGGCCTCGAGGACCGACATCTGGCTGATGAGCCCCTCGCCCCGGAGGAGGCCGGGCTGCGGCGAAAGATAGATCAGCTTCCCGGCCCGCAGCTCCTCGGCGATCGTCTGCGCGACGCCGTCGGAATTGACCCGGTAGGTCCGCCCCTCGCCGTCGAAGCCGAGCGGCGGGACGACGGGGATGATGCCCCGGTCGAGGAGCTCGTTGAGGAACGCCGTGTCGAGCCGCTCCACCCGGCCGGTGAACTGCCGGTCGACGCCGCCGATGATCCCGAAGGGATGGGCGATGACGGCGTTGGAGTAGCAGGCCCGAAGGTCGTTCGCGGCGAGGCCCTCCATGATCTCGTGGGTCACCCGGTTCGCGGCGGTGAGGGCGACGGCGAGGGTCGCCTCGTCGGTGGTCCCGGTGCCGTCGATGTTGGAGAGGGCGACGCCGGAGGAGGCGGCGAGGTCTTCCATCTGCTTCGCGATGCCGTGGACGATGACGACCCGGATGTTCAGGCTCCGCAGGACGGCGATGTCGAGGAGGATGTTCGGGAAATTCTCGTGCGCGGCGATCGCGCCGTCGATGGCGATGACGAAGACCTTTTCCCGGAATTGGGGGACGTAGGTCAGGATGCCGCGCAGGTCGGAAACATTCATGATGACGAGTAAGGTACGATTAACGCCGATTTGACGCTTGGCGAGACTTTACCAAGCGGGCCGCCAGCACGATCGCCGCGATCATGCTGCGGGGGTCGGCCTTCCCCTTCCCCGCGAGGTCGAGGGCGGTGCCGTGGTCGGGCGAGGTGCGGATGAGCGGGAGGCCGAGGGAGACGTTCACGCCGTCGTGGAAGGCGAGGAGCTTGAACGGGATCAGCCCCTGGTCGTGGTAGGCGCAGACGACGGCGTCGAACTCCCCGTTCCTCGCCCGCCAGAAGACGGTGTCGGGGGAGTGGGGGCCGGTGAGGGCGAGGCCGGGGAAGGCCTCCCGCGCCGCGGCGAGGGCGGGGACGAGGATCCGCCCCTCCTCGTCGCCGAAGAGGCCGTTCTCCCCCGCGTGGGGGTTGACCCCGGCGAGGGCGATGCGCGGGGCGCGGACCCCCTTCGCCTGGAGGAAGGCCGCCGTCTCGACGACGACGCGGAGGATCTTCTCCCGCGTGATTTTCCCGAGCGCCCGGCGGAGGCTGAGGTGGGTCGAGAGGAGGGCGACGACGAGGCGGGGCGAGGCCATCGCCATGACGACGTCGTCCTCCGGGACGCCGCAGCGGGCGGCGAAGAACTCGGTCTGTCCCGGATAGGGAAAGCTCAGCCCCTTGCTGGCGCGGATGAGGGTCTCCTTCTGGACCGGCCCGGTGACGACGGCGGCGTAGCGGCCCGCCTTCCATCCGGCGGCGGCGGCCTCCAGGGCCTTCAACGCGATCCCGGCGGAGCGGGCCGTCGGCCTCCCGGGCGCGACCCCTTCGGCGGAGCCGAGGACCTCGTAGCGGAACCCCTTCGGGAGCCGGGGGGAGCGGAGGGCGGCGGCGACGACTTCGGGGCCGATCCCCGCCGGTTCCCCGAGGGTGATCGCGAGGGTGGGGAGGAGAGCCCGGGCTCCCGTCTTGGCCATTTAGAAATTGGTTTTGATGAAGGCCTTGCCCCGGAGGCCGTCGATCCACTTCTGCTGGAGCCGCTGGCGCTCCTCCTGGAGGAGGGTCCGCTCGATCGAGGCGCGGACCTCGGTCATCGAGGAGACGCGGGGCCGCTTCGTGTCCTCGACGCGGACGATGTAGAAGCCGTCGTCGGAGGGGACGACGCGGCTGGTCTGCCCGGGCTGGAGCCCGAAGGCGACCTTCACCAGCTCGGCCCGGAGATCGCCGCGCCGCACCCAGCCGAGGTCGCCGCCGTCGGCGCGGCGGGGCCCCTCGGAATAGGAGCGGGCGATCTCGGCGAAATCGGCGCCGGAGTCGAGCTTCAGCAGGATCTCGTCGGCGAGGCCCTTCACCTGGTCGGCGCGGGCGGGATCGGTCGCCTTGCGGAGGAAGATGATGCTGACCTTCGCCTGCTCCTCCTGGGTGAACTGGGCGACGTTGTCCTGGTAATACTGCTCCACGCGGTAGGGGGAGACGACGATGTTGTCGGGGATGTTGTGGCGGCGCATGTAGCCGATGGCGGCGTTGTCCCGGAAGTTCTTCTTCACCTCGGAGAGGGACATGCCGTTCGACTGGATCGTGCGGATGAAGGCGGTGCGGTCCCCCTCGTACTGGTTCTGGATCATCGCCTTGATCCGGGCCTCGATGAAGCTGTCGGGGATGAAGAGGCCCTGCTCCTTCGCGTCCTGGATGATGAGCTCCCGCTCGATGAGGGCGCGGAGGGTGTTGAGGCGGGCCTCCTTGATCTTCTCGACGAGGACGGGGCCGTCGTAGGTCTCGCGGAGGGAGCGCTCGGTGTCATCGACCTGCTTCTGGACTTCGCTGAAGGGAATGACCGAGTCATTCACGATCGCGATGATGCCGTCGGCCATCTGCGCGCGGAGGGGGAGGCTCGCCGAGAGGAAAAGGGCCGAGAAAAGGGACGCGAAGACGAAAAAAGCCCCGGAGAGCCCAGTTAAACGAAGGAAAGAAGCCATCGGCGTATCTCGGCGAACTTATTTTCCGGCGTCCCCCCCGTCAAGCGGGGAAACTTACCCCCGATCATGACAAAGTCGCCGTTGCGCTTCAAAATCAGCTTTTCACCCTGGGTTTCGATCAGGGAAAGGCCCCGTTGGGCCCCCAAAATTCGCAATTCGGTGACGGCGAGGAGCCGTTCGACCGGGAGGGGCCACTTGCCGTGCCGGTCGAGCCACTCCCGCCGGACCGCCTCGAGGTCGTCGAGCGTGGAGGCCTCGACGACCCGCCGGTAGCCGTCGATCCGCCACCGGCTCTCCTTCAGGTAGACCGTGGGGAGGAGGGCCGGGGGGCGGACGTCGGTCGCCTCGGAGCGGTGGAGGGCGACGAAGTCGAGCTGGACGCGGCACTCCGCGGGATCGGTCGCCAGCTTCCCGCCCTTGATCCGGGAGACGGCCTTCTTCAGCAGGTGGCAATAGAGATCGAAGCCGATCGCCGTGATGTGGCCGCTCTGCGCGGTGCCGAGGAGGTTCCCCGCGCCGCGGATCTCGAGGTCGCGCATCGCCAGCTTGAAGCCGGAGCCGAGCTGGGCGTACTGCCGCATCGCGCCGAGCCGCTTCCGCGCGTTGCCCGCGCCCCCGCCGACGCCCGTCGTCCCCCCCTCGCGCGGCAGGAAGAGGTAGGCGTAGGCCTTCGCCGTCGAGCGCCCGACGCGGCCCCGGAGCTGGTAGAGGTCGGCGAGGCCGAAGCGGTCGGCGCGGTCGATGAGGATCGTGTTCGCGTTCGGGATGTCGAGGCCGCTCTCGATGATCGTCGTGGCGAGGAGGACGTCGGTCTCCCCGGCGACGAAGCGGTGCATCACCTCCTCGAGCTCGTGCTTGTCCATCTGCCCGTGGCCGATCTCGACGCGGGCACCCGGGACCAGCTCCCGGAGCCGCGCGGCGACCCGCTCGATCGTCTGGACGCGGTTGTAGAGGAAATAGACCTGGCCCTGGCGCGCCAGCTCCCGCTCGATGGCGGAGCGGATCACCCGCTCGTCGTAGGGGCTGATGACCGTCTCGACCGACTGGCGGTTCGCCGGGGCGGTCTCGAGCGTGCTCATGTCCCGCGCCCCGGTCATCGCCATGTAGAGCGTGCGCGGGATCGGCGTCGCCGAGAGGGTCAGCACGTCGAGGAGGCGGAACAGCTGCTTGAACCGCTCCTTCTGGACGACGCCGAACCGCTGCTCCTCGTCGATCACGACGAGGCCGAGGTCCTTGAAGGCGACATCCTTCGAGAGGAGCCGGTGGGTCCCGACGACGACGTCGACGCCCCCCTCGGCGAGGCCCTGGAGGACCCGCTTCTGCTCCTCCGGCTTCCGGTAGCGGCTCAGCAGCTCGACGCGGACGGGATAGTCGGCGAAGCGTTCCCGGAGGTTCTCGAAATGTTGCTGCGCCAGCACCGTCGTCGGCGCGAGGAAGGCGGCCTGCTTCCCTCCGGTGGCGGCCTTGAAGAGGGCGCGGATCGCCACCTCGGTCTTGCCGAAGCCGACGTCGCCGCAGATCAGGCGGTCCATCGGGCGGGGCGATTCCATGTCCCGCTTCGTGTCGGCGATGGCGCGGAGCTGGTCGGGCGTCTCGTCGTAGACGAAGGCCTCCTCGAACTCGGCCTGCCACGGCGTCTCCTCGTCGGGCGGGTAGGCGAAGCCGCCGAGGGTCTCCCGCTCCGCCTGGGTCGCGATCAGCTTCATCGCGTATTCGGCGACCGCCTTCCGCGCCTGGGCCTTCGCCTTGTCCCAGCGGGGGCCGCCAAGCTGGTCGAGCTTCGGCGCCTTCTTCGTCGCCCCCATGTAGCGGGAGACGAGGTAGGCGTCCTCGAGGGGGACGTAGAGCCGCGCCTGGTCGGCGAACTGGAGGACGAGGGCCTCGGTCTCGCCCTCCCCCTCGGCCGGCGAGGGGAGCGCCTTCATCCCCATGTAGCGGGCGATGCCGTGGTGGAGGTGGACGACGAAATCGCCGTCGCCCCATTCGGCGAAGGCCCCCGCGTCCCGCCCGCCGCCCATGATCCCGCCCACGCCCCCCGCGCCGCCCGTCGGGGAGAGGCCCGGCTTGGCGGGGTTGCGCGCCTGCCTCCCTTTCATGCGGAGGGCGCGAAGGGTCTGGTAGCGGCCGAAGATCTCCGCGTCGCTCAGCATCGCCCGCTTCGCCGCGGGCCAGACGAAGCCGCGCAGGAGCCGCCGCTGGATGAAGGCGACCGCGTTCGGGGCGACCTTCTGCTCGGCGAGGATCTCCCGCAGCCGCTTCTCCTCCCCCTCGTTGTTCGAGGCGACGACGACTTCCCATCCGTCGCCGAGCCAGCCCCGGAGGTGGTCGAGGAAGAGATCGCGCCGGTGCTCCTGGACCGTCCAATCGGCGCTGTTCCTCGAGTGGAGGAAATCGTGGGCGAAGAATTCGAGCCCGGGCAGCTCGGCCGCCTCCTCGGCCCCGGCGTCGCGGTCGTCGAGGCAGAAGGTGACCGTCCCTTCGGGAAGGTATTCGCGGAGCGTCGCCCCGCCGAGGCCGAAGGCGATGACCTTCCTCCCCTTTTCCCCCTCTTTTTCCGAGGTCGGCGGCGCGACCCGGATCAGGCTCACCTCGGCCTCGTCGAGCGAGGCGACGGACCGCTGCGTCACCGGATCGAACTCGCGGAGCGAGGCGACCTCGTCGCCGTCCCACTCGCTGCGGACGGGAAGCATCGAGGCCCACGAAAAGACATCGACCACCGCCCCCCGGACGCTGAACTGGCCGTGGATCTGGACCTCCCCCTCGCGCTGGTATCCGGCCTCCTCCAGCCGCTCCAGCCACGACTCGCGGGACAGGGTCCCGCCAACGGCCAGGAGGACGACCTCCCGCGCCAGCGACTGCGGCAGCGGCAGCGGCTGGTCGAGCCCCGCCCGCGTCGCGACGACGAGGGGAGTGCCGGAACCGCCTGCCTCCCGCTGCACGCGACGGGCGACGCCGAGGCGCTCCGCCGCCACGTTCGGATCGGGAAGGGCCTCGCCGACGAGGGGCTCGGCTTCGGGGAGGAGAAGGAGGCCGGGACCATCCGGGGAGGGAGTCCACGCCTCGAAGTCCCCGGCGAATTCCTCCTGCGTCCGGGGCCCCGGCGCCAGCACCAGGACGGGGCGCCCGAGCCCCGCCATCAATCCGGCCACGACGAAGCCCTGGGCCGCCGCCGGAATCGCGGCGAGGGAAAAGCAGGGCGTTTTCCCCTTGGCCTTGAGGATCTCCTTCCGCGCCGCGGCCAGTTCCTTATGGGAAAACCAGGCCTCCGCATCGAAGACCGGCGCAGGCGGAAGGGAGACAGACGAAGAGCGACGGGAAGAGGCCATGCGATGAAGCAGAGGCAACTCTAAACCCTGTCACGCCCTTTGGAAAGGGAACACACAGCTTTGCTTGTGGATGCTCCTTCCCATGGCTCGGCCCTCAAGGAGGTTCGATCCAGCGGAGTAGAGTGGGCTTATGGGAGACAGGCCTTTAGGGTAGCGCCCTATCTACACCACGGCCTATCAGACAGGACTGCCTGCGCGATAGCGCAACACCTCGTAAAGGGGCAATTAATTAGCAGGGTCGGGAGACAAGGTCCGGAGGGGCGACTGCCGTCGCGCTAGCACACTCGTTCCTCAGGGGAGACTAACTTGCAGGGCCGGGAGGCAACCCCTCCGTTCGTTCAAACGCGCGGGTTACATTCACCTGTACGGGGGATGTACCCAGCCCCGAAGGGCCGCCCCTCCCCCTCACCCCAGCCGCATCTGCCCCGCATCCACCCGCACGGCCCGCGCCGCCGGGGCGTGCCCGGACCGCCCCTCCCCGCCCCCCTCGACGACCGCCACCAGGTCGGCAATCGAGGCGTTGAGGATATCGGACTGGTTCTGCAGCTCGCGGGCCATCCCGGAAGCCTCCTCGGCGGCGGCGGCGTTCGACTGGGTCGCGCGGTCGACGTCGGAGACGGCCGTGTTGATCTGCTGGATGCCTTCGGCCTCTTCCTTGCACTGGCTGACGATCTCGCCCATCGCGCCGTCGGCCTTGACGATCTTCTCGAAGATCGCCTTCAGGGTCACATCGACCTCCCCGGCCTTCCGGCCGATCTCCTCGAGCTTCCGGCCGACCTGCTGGTTGATCGCGACGCCGGTGACGCTCCGCTGGATCGAGTCCTCGATGATCGCCGAGGTCTCCTTCGCCGCCTCGGCGCTCCGCTGCGCGAGGGAGCGGACCTCCTCCGCGACGACGGCGAACCCGGCCCCGGCCTCGCCCGCGCGGGCCGCCTCGACGGCGGCGTTCAGCGCGAGGATGTTCGTCTGGAAGGCGATCTCGTCGATCGTCTTGATGATCTTGGAAATGGAATCGCTGGAGGCCTTGATCTCGTCCATCGAGGCGGTCATCTTCCGCGAGGCGTCCTGGACGTCGTGGACGCCGTGGGTCAGTTCGCCCATCCGCTGGACGCTCGCCTCGGCCGAGGCCCGAGCCTCGCCCGCCAGCGCCTTGGAGAGGGCGGCGTTGTCCGACGTCCCCTTCACGATACTCGAGATCTCCTCCATCGAGGCGCTCGTCTCCTCCAGCGAGGCGGCCTGCCCGCTCGCCC
Organism: Verrucomicrobium sp. GAS474; assembly: GCF_900105685.1. Taxonomy (NCBI): domain Bacteria; kingdom Pseudomonadati; phylum Verrucomicrobiota; class Verrucomicrobiia; order Verrucomicrobiales; family Verrucomicrobiaceae; genus Verrucomicrobium; species Verrucomicrobium sp. GAS474. The sequence goes on along the minus strand of NZ_LT629781.1, from coordinate 1,601,260 downwards.
CCTCGGCGATCTGCTGGCTCGACTGGGCGAGCTGCGCCGCCGATGCCGCCGTCTGCTCCGAGGCCGTCGAGATCGTCGAGATCACGCGATGAAGCGAGACCGAGAGGCTCCGGTAGGTGTAGATCCCCGCCGCCACGAACCCGACCAGCGCGAGGACCGAGAGGACGGCCGCGATCACCTGCGTATGCTCGCGCTGCCCGTCGAAGGCGGCGTCGCTCTTTTCCGCCTCGGCCAAGGCATCTTTGGAAAGGGAGCCCAGATCGTCCTCGATCCCGTCGCGGACCTTGTCGAAATCACCGTCGATCTTTTGGAGTTCGGGGAAATTGTTCGCCTTCACCAGCGATGCCATCTTCTCGTAGACCGCGTCAAAGCCGTCGACCTTCGCCTTCACCCGGGCCGCGGCGGACTTCTCCGCATCGGTATCGGCCTTCGTCGCGAGGTCGGCGAGGAGGCTCTGGAACTCCTTGTTCACCTCGGTCCAATCCTTCCGGTTCTGGTCGAATTCCTGATTGATCACCAGATCGCCGATGACGGTGTAGGTCTTTGCGGGCATCGCCTCGAGCCGCCCGATCAGGAGCGCCTTGTGGACGGCGTCAAAGCCGCGGTCCTGGATCTTCCCGAGGGTATAGAGGCTGACATTCAGCAACACCACGAACGCCGCGATCGCGACGAGCCCGATGACGGCGTTGAGGGCGATTTTGGCTTTGAGACTAAGCTTTTTCATAAAAAATGGACTCCCCGAAAAACGATTTCTACGATCGGCAAACATCGCCACATTGTCGCCTTCAATGCCAGAGATAAAGACAAATTCGTATTACAAGTAATATCACTTAAGCTTATTTCACCTTAGAAAGACCTTAAGGCCCTTATAGGTCCCCCCTCCCAGAAGAGCCCCGAGGAGGGGGGCAATCAGGTAGACCGTCAGCCAGCCCCAGCCATTCACCCGAAACGGGATCCCGCCCCATCCCGCCCAAGACGAGACCAGCCGCGGCCCCAGATCGCGGGCCGGATTGAAGCAGGCCATCGTCAACGGCCCCAGGAGGGCGATCAGCACCGCCACCGCAAGGCCGATGAGCGCCGCCGCCAAGAGGGGGCGTCGACCGCCCGTCCCCTCGCTCACCCCGCCGATCACCAGCAGCAGGACCGCCGTCCCGGCGACCTCGACGGCAAAGGCCGCCCCCTCCGCGATCGAAAAGTACTCCCCGAAGACCCTCGCGCTCGCCTCGCTCCCCGGCAGGCCCCGGACGATCCCCTGCGCCGTCTCGAAATCGGCCAGCTTCCCCGCGAAAATCAGGTAAAGGAGAGCCGAGGCCGCCATCGCCCCGGCCAGCTGCGCCGCCCAATAGCCCGGCACCCGCCGCCACGGAAAGCCGTTCCAGACCGCCGCGCTGAGCGTCACCGCCGGGTTCAGGTGGGCCCCGCTCCACGCCGCCGTCAGCCGGATCGCCGCCGCGACGCCGAGTCCCCAGACGAGCGGAACCCCGAAGCGCCCCATCCCCACCCCGCCCGCCACCGCGACGCAGAGACTGCCGCACCCGAACCAGACCAGGAGAAACGTCCCGACAAACTCCCCGACCAGCCATCGCGGCACGATGCCGATTGGAACGACCTCCCCCTTCATGGCCTTAGCAGCAACCGGGGCCGGAGCAACAAGACCCGTCCGCCGCCGCCGCCCCGGTTTCTGCGGGACGGGCGCACGATTTCCCGCGTTCCTCCAGCTTGCATTGCAGGACCGGGAGACGGAGGAAGACCTCGACCGCCTCGGCCTTCACCTCGACCTTGTCGATGTGGAAGACGACCGGGGGAAAGACATCGTTGCCGTACTCGATCCGCAATTCGGTATCGGGGTCGACCGCGATGAGCCTGGAGACCTCCTCCAGAATGCCCGTCACCTTCCCCGCCGCCATGGCCCGTTCCGAGTCGGGATCGTCCGAGAGCCAAAGCTGAAAGATGGTTTCCTTCCAATGATGGGCCATGCCCCCGCAATCGACCGTCGCGAAGGTCGCCGTCTTCACCTCGGAAACGTGATAGGAAGGGTGGACCACGACTTTCCGGTGATCGAGGAAGCGGAGGAACTTCGTCGGATGCGATTCGATGAGCTTGAGGAATGCGGAGGTTTGCATAGGGGTTGGGGGGCGGTTCAGACTTTCAATCCTTCAGGGCATCGCGCCATCCGTCGGCGTAAGCCTCGAAGACCCGGCCGATCTCGTCGCGGACGCGGCGGAAGACGGCGAGGACTTCCTCCTCGGTTCCCTCCGCCTGGGCCGGATCGTCGAAGCCGTAGTGGTGGCGGCCAACCTGGCCGGGGAACACCGGGCACGCCTGATCGGCGTTCCCGCAGACCGTGATCACGATGTCGATGCGCCGGTCGAGGAACTCCGCCATGTTCTTGGAAGCGTGACGGGAGAGGTCGATGCCGATCTCCCGCATCACCGCGATCGCCTTCGGGTGGACGTATCCGGTCGGCTTCGACCCGGCGCTGTGCACCTCGAAGAGATCCCCCGCGCGATGGCGGAGAAACCCCTCGGCGAGGTGGCTGCGGCACGAATTGCCCGTGCAGAGGATGAGGACCTTTTTCATGGGAATAGATGCATATATGCAATTTTAAGCATATATGTCAACCCGTTCCCGCCTGTGGAATTGACTTGGAGGGAAAGGAGGGGAATCGTGGGGGCATGCCCGACCTCGCCTCGTTCGCCCGCCAGCACAAGGCCCTGGGAGATCCCTCGCGCCTGCGGATCATCCGCCTCCTGAAGGAGCAATCCCTCTGCGTCTGCGAGATCGAATCGGCGCTGGAGCTCCCCCAATACGCCATCTCCCGCCACCTCGGCATCCTCCGCCAGGCCGGGCTCGTCGAGGGCTGGCGCGAGGGAACGTGGATGCACTACCGGCTGGCCGAAAAGCTGCCCAAGGCATGGCTGAAGGCCCTCGACGCCCTCTGCGAAGTCTGGGACGCCGACAAGCAGCTGCAAAAGGACCGGAAGCGCGTGAAGACGCGATGCTCCTGAGCGGTTCCCCGCCGGAAGAAGAAAAACGAAACGTCGGACCGGCGAGATTTGAACTCGCGACCCCTTCCACCCCAAGGAAGTGCGCTACCAGACTGCGCTACGGCCCGTTACGTTTCGTACCCCGAATCGGGCGAACCCGATAAGGAGGGGTGACGCTAAAGGATTTTTCCCGGATCGACAAGTGTTTCTCTCTAATTAAAAGTAGCCCCTTAGAAAGACGCCCGCATGCCCCCTTCCCGCCCTCTCCGCATCGGCCTCTACGGCGGCACCTTCGATCCCGTCCACCACGGCCACCTGATCGGTGCCCGGGACGCGCTGGAACAGGCCTCCCTCGACCTCCTCGTCTGGATTCCCTGCGCCCGCTCCCCCCACAAGGCGGGCCCGCCGCTCACCTCCGACGCCGACCGCCTCGCCCTCCTGGAGCGGGCCCTCTCCTCCCTCGGGGAGCCCCGGTTCCTCATCTCGCAGCTCGAGATCGCCCGGGCCCGGCGCCAGCCCCTTTCCCCTTCCTACACCATCGACACCGTCCGCGCCTTCCGCGACGCCTTCCCCGACGCCGCCCTCTTCTGGCTGATCGGGGCCGACCAGCTCCCGAAGCTCGGGACGTGGAAGGAAGCCGCCGCGCTCCGCCGCCTCGTCACCTTCCTCCTCCTGGAACGGACGGACGATGCCGGAGGCAAAAAAGGGAAACAGCGGAAGCTTCCGGCCCGGGTCGCCGCCCTGCCCTCGCCCCGGATCGTCACGATTTCGGCGACCGAGATCCGCCGCCGCGTCCGGGCCGGTTTGCCCGTCGATCACCTCGTCCCGCGGGCCGTCGCCACTTCTATTGCCAAAAGGGGGCTCTACCGATAGTCTGGCCGGCCGACTCCATCACGTCCCCCAAGATCCAAGTCCAAGACTATGCCCGCCAAACCCGTTAAAAATCCTGAAGGTCTGAAACTGGCCAAGCTCTGCCGCGCCTTCGCGGAGGAGAAGAAAGCCATCGATCCGATCATCCTCGATCTGCGGGAAATCTCCTCCGTGGCCGACTTCTTCGTGATCTGCTCCGCCGACTCCGAACCCCAGCTGAAGGCGATCGGCAACGGCCTCGAGAAGATGCTGAAGGACGACCACGACGTCCGCCCCCTCGCCGTCGACGGCTACCCCGTCAGCCAATGGATCGTCGCCGACTACGGCGACGTGATGGTCCACATCTTCCACAAGACGACCCGGCCCAAGTACAACCTCGAAGGCCTCTGGCGCGACGCGCCGGTCGTGAAGTAACCCGTCCGGGTTACTTCCTCTTCATGGCGGCCTTTTTCAAGGCCGCCTTCTTCGCCGCCGGTTTCCGCTTCGGCGCGTCCTTCCGCTTCTCGATCAGTGCGTAGGCCGCGTGATTGTGGATGCTCTCCATATTCTCGGCCTCGACCTTGTACCACGTCACCTGCGGATGGGCGTTGACGCGGAGGGCGACGTTCCGCACCAGGTCCTCGACGAAGACCGGATTGTCGTAGGCCCGCTCGGTCACAGCCTTCTCGTCGGGCCGCTTCAGGAGGGAGAAAATCTCGCTGCTCGCCGAGGCCTCGATCAACGCGATCAATTCCTCGATCCAGACCGTCTTCTCGAATCGCACCGCCAGGGAGACGTAGCCGCGCTGGTTGTGCGCCCCGTAGGCGCTGATCGCCTTGGAGCAGGGGCAGAGCGTCGTCACCGGGACGATGACGGTGAGGACGAAGTCGCGCTTCGGCCCGTCGACCGTCGTCTCGAACTTCACGACGTAGTCGACCAGCCCGACGGCCCCGGTCGCCGGGGCCTTCTTGCCGATGAAATAGGGGAACTCCATCTCGATGTGGGCCCGCTCCGCGTGGAGCCGCTTCTGGAGGGCGCGGAGCATCTTCTCGACGTTCTCCACGTGGATCAGCCGCCCGTGGGCATTGAGGATCTCGACGAAACGGCTCATGTGGGTCCCCTTGAACTGGTGGGGGAGGTCGACCGTCATGGCGAAGGTCGCCACCGTCGACTGGGTCGCGTGGGCGCGGTCCTTCACCTCGATCGGATAGCGGAGGCCCTTGACGCCGACGCGGTCGATCGGGATGTTGCGGGTGTCCCGTTCGCCCTGGCGATCGGGGATGGAGGCGGCGGAGGCAGTCATGAGTGGGGGGATTCAGGCTACCGGGAAATCGCCCAAACGCAACTCTCGCCGTTTCCCGGGGTTTATGCCACAAAGGGTTTCCTGTGTTCCGGGCCGCGTTACTGATTTGTCTCATCTGGGGGGGAGTTCTCCTCGCCTCCCCCGCGCAGGCTGCCGATCTCCATGCCGTCCACCGCGTGAAGAAGGGGGAGACCCTCTACGCCATCGCGAAGGAATACGGCACGACCCCGGCGGCCCTCGCCGCGGCGAACCACCTCCCCCCGGGAGCCTCCCTCCGCGTCGGGCAGAAGCTCGCCGTCCCCGGGAAAACCGCCTCCCGCCCCGCGCCGACCCGCGCTGCCGTCCCCGCGCCTTCAACAGCCGCGACGGCGACGACACCCCCGCCGCCCGCCGCCGAAGACAACGGCAAGGAGGACCGGGACGATCCCCCGCCGAAGTACCTCTTCATCGTCGGCAAGCTCAAGGCCGCCATCGACGACGCCCCCGTCCGCCAGGGCCGCTGGCGCTACATCGTCTTCCACCACAGCGGCACCTCCAGCGGCAACGCGAAGGCCTTCGACTACTTCCACCGGAACGTGCGCGGCATGGAGAACGGCCTCGCCTACCACTTCGTGATCGGGAACGGCCACGGCTCCGGCGACGGGGAGATCGAGGTCGGCGGACGGTGGACGAAGCAGCTCCAGGGCGGCCACCTCCACAGCGACGAGCTGAACATGATCGCCCTCGGCGTCTGCTTCGTCGGCGACTTCAACACGACGCGTCCCACGAAGCGCCAGATCGCCGCCGCCATCGAGCTGGTGACCTATCTCCGCCAACGCTGCGGCGGCCCCGATATCCTCTTCAAGGGCCACAAGGAGATCAACCCGCGCCCGACCGAATGCCCCGGGAAGCTCTTCCCCCTCGCGGCGTTCCACAAGATCTTCGATTGATCCCCCGCAATAATCGGTATCGCCTATTCCTCCCGTTCTCCATACAAAAAGCCCATGAAAGCCGCCCCTCCCTTCACCCCTCTCACGCTGAAGACCCCCGCCGCCAACCTCGCCGCCGTCCTCCACGCCGCGCCGGGGAAGAAACTGGTGATCCTCTGCCACGGCTTCACCGGGACGAAGGCCGAGCACAACCGCCTCTTCGTCCAGACGGCCCGCGCCTTCCAGAAGGCGGGGATCAGCGCGCTGCGGTTCGATTTCTTCGGCTCCGGCGACAGCGACGGGGAATTCAACGAGATGACGCCGAACACCCAGATCCGCGACGCCCTGGCCGTCCTCGCCTGGGGCCGCCGCCGCTACGACCGGGTCGCCCTCCTCGGGCTGAGCTTCGGCGGGGCGACCTCGATCTGCGCCACCCACCAGGCGAAGGGGAAGCAGAAGCCCGACGTCCTCCTCACCTGGTCCTCGGTCCCGAGCCTCCGCTGGTGGAACAGCGTCCCGCCGAAGGACCCCGCCCCCGGCGCCGCGAACCCCCTCAACGTCGGCAAGCGCTTCTTCACCGACCGCCCGAAGATCGACGTCCCCGAGGCCTACGTCGCCCTCACCCTGCCCCGCTTCCAGATCCAGGGCGACCAGGACATCCCCGAATTCCGCGAACGCTTTGCCGCCTACTGCCCGAAGAACGACCCGCGCGTCCGCCACCTCGTCATCCCCGGAGCCGACCACGTCTTCACCACGTGGAAGCACCGCAAGCAGGTGATCGACGAGAGCGTGAAGTGGGTGAAGAAAGAGCTGAAGTAAAAACCAAGCGACCTTGCCCATGCCCTTCCTCGCCGCCTTCGAGAACCGTGCCGATCCCTTCCTGATCCGGGAGCGGGGCTCCTCGGTGCGGACCGAGCTGGTCGCGGGGGCGACGACCTTCGCGGCGATGGCCTACATCCTCGCCGTCAATCCGGCCATCCTCGGCGCGACGGGGATGGACAAGGGGGCGGTCCTGACGGCGACGGCCCTCGCCTCGGCCCTCTTCACCGTCGTGATGGCCCTCGCGGCGAACCTCCCCGTCGCCGCCGCGCCGGGGATGGGGATCAACGCCTTCTTCGCCTTCACCCTCTGCCTCGGCAGCGGGGTGCCGTGGCGCGGCGCCCTCGGCCTCGTCTTCTACAGCGGCCTCCTCTTCTTCCTCGTCACGGTGACGGGGCTCCGCAGCCGGATCATCGCGGCGATCCCGCCCTCCCTCCGCGCCGCCGTGGCGTGCGGCATCGGCCTCTTCATCGCCTTCATCGGCCTCCAGAAGGGCGGCCTCGTCGTCGCCCATCCGGTAACGCTCGTCACGGTCGGGAAGCTCTCCGCCCCCGGCGTCGGCCTCGTCGCCCTCGGCCTCCTGCTCGGCGCGTGGTGCGTGGGGCGGCGGAAGCCGGGCGGCTTCCTCTTCGTCATCCTCCTCATCACGCTCCTCGGCCTCCTCGTCCCCGGCGGCCACGGGAGGCCGCTGACGGCGACGCCCGAGGGAGGCTGGGGCGCTTTCCCTCCCTCGATCCTGCCGGTGCTCGGGCAGGTCGATTTCGGTTATTTCTGGACCCACCTCGGGAAGTGCCTCCCGGCGCTCTTCGCCCTCTTCTTCGTCGACCTCTTCGACGGCCTCGGCACCCTCCTCGGCCTCGGCGAACGGCTGAAGGGAAGCGCCGCCCTCCCCATCGACCGCGCCCTCCGCGCCGACGCCCTCGGGGCGGCGGGCTGCGCCCTCCTCGGCACCTCGACGGTGACGCCCTACATCGAGTCGGCCGCCGGGATCGAGCAGGGCGGGCGGACCGGCGTGACGGCGCTGGCGACGGCGGCCTGCTTCCTCCTCGCCCTCTTCGCCGCCCCCCTCTTCCTCGCCATCCCGCCCGCGGCCACCGCGCCGGTCCTGATCCTCGTCGGCCTCGGGATGATGCGCTCCTCCGCCCGGATCGACTTCGACGACTGGACCCTCGCCCTCCCGGCCTGCCTCATCGTCGTCGTGATGCCGCTCACCTTCAGCATCGCCGAGGGGATCTCGGCGGGCCTCGTCTTCCACGTCGCGCTGCGGATCGCCGCCGGACGGGTGCGGGAAGTCTCCCCCGTCCTCGGCGGCCTCGCCGCGCTCCTCCTTCTCCATTATGTCTGGCGCGGGCAATAGTCGAAAGGAGGGCCTGCCCCGTTCTCTTCCCCCCTCGCTCGTCGCCCTCTGGACGGCGGCGCTCATCGTCCTCGTCGGCGGCCTCGTCACCGCCCGCCATCTGCCGGGGGAGGGCTTCACCGCCCTCATCCAGTTCTCGGAGGAATTCACCCCGCGCACCCTTCCCGCGCTCCGGGAGACGCCCCACCACGTCCGCCCCTCGGGCTACGACGGCCAGTTCTACGCCCAGCTCGCCCTCGATCCCGCCCTCCGCGATCCCGTCGCCCTCCAGAAGGCGCTCGACGCCCCCGCCTACCGCGCCCGGCGCGTCCTGATGCCCGCCCTCGCCGCCGCCCTCGGCCTCGGCAGCCCGGCGCGGACCCTCGACGCCTACGCCCTCCTCAACCCCCTCTTCTGGCTCGCCCTCGTCGCCCTCCTGCTGCGGGCCTGCCGCCCCCTCTCGCTCCCGGCGATGGCCTGCGTCACCGCGGTCGCCCTCTCCGGCGGCGCGGTCGAGTCGATCCGCCTCGCGCTGACTGATCTCCCCGCCGCCACCCTCCTCCTCGCCGCCGCCCTCCTCGTCATGGCCGACCGGCCGAAGCCCCTCTGGGCGGGCCTCCTCGGCGCCCTCGCCGGATTGGCGCGGGACACGGCGGCGGCGGCGGCGGGCTTCCTCCTCCTCCCCGTCGGGGAATGGATCACGGCGAAGGAAAGCCCCTCCCGCCGCGCCCTCTTCCTCCGCTGGGCCGGGGCGATCGCCCTGGCCGCCCTCCCCGTGCTGGCCTGGGCCGCCTACGTCGCCCACGTCTTCCCCGGCTCGGTCGGGCAGGGGAGCGGCGCCCACGACAACTTCGCCTTCCCCCTCGCCGCCGCCCTCGCCCGGGCCGCCGCCGCCTGCCACGAGCTTTCCCGCCCGGCGACGCCCCTCTTCGGGCAGGAAACCTTCGCCCTCTGGACCCTCCTCGGCCTCCACCTCCAGGCCCTCTACCTCCTCCTCCATCGCCGCCCGCAGGAGGCGCTCTGGCGGATGGCCCTCCCCTTCGCCCTGCTGATCTGGTTCCTCGGCCCCGCCGTCTGGAGCGGCTACCTCGCCGTCGCCCGCGCCCTGCTGCCGCTGACCGTCGCCTTCAACCTCCTCCTCCTTCCCTCCCTCCGCGACAAATCACCGCAGGCATGGGGATGGTTCACGGCCGGGAATTTCTTCTCCCTCTTCGGCATCATCAAGTTCTCGACCTACGTCTCGTAGCGCTCCCGCCGAGGCGCGCCGACGGCGCGATGCAATCGGCGAAAGTACCCCCGGTAAAGCGCCCGTCGGCTGGACATCGGGCCCGTTCGGTGGCATCGTAGAATCATGCAAATCCACATCAGCCCGCGGGGCGTCAAGCTCACCGCGGCGCTTCATGGTTACGTCGCGGAAAAACTCGAAAGCCTGGAGAGCCTCGCTGAGGGCCTCATCGGTGCCCACGTCGCGATCTACCACGATCAGTCCCGCGCGAACAAGCATGCCTTCGTCGTGAAGGTCCACCTCGCCGTCCCCGGCCCCGACCTCCACGCCGAGGACCACGGCCACGAACTTTACCACGCCATCGACGCCGTCGTCGCGAAGCTCGACACCCAGCTCCGCAAGAAGCACTCCCTCAAGACGAAGACCTCCGTCTCCGCCGCTCGGAAAGCCAAGGCCAAGCGCATCGCCGCCGGAGTCTAGTCTCAACCCGTCAAACCGATGAATACCGGGGGGCAAGCCACGACGCTTCCGCCCTCCGGCGTCTCGTCGGCCTCCCAGCCGCCGGGGCCGCAGCCCCTGTTGCTCGCCTCCTCCTCGCCGCGGCGGCGGGAAATCATCGCCTCCCTCGGCGTCCCCTTCGAGGTCGCCGGGGGCATTCCCTTCACCGAGCGGGCCGAGCGCGACAACGTCGCCCTCTCCCCCGGCGAGCTCGCCTGGTACAACGCCCTCGGCAAGGCGCTGACCGCCGCCCGCCTCCATCCCCTCCGAACGATCCTCACCGCCGACACCGTCGTCAGCCTCGACGCCCGCGTCCTCGGAAAACCGGCCGACCGCCGCGAGGCCGAGGCGGCCCTCCGCGCCCTCTCCGGCCGCACCCACCTCGTCCAGACCGCCTACGTCCTCGTCTTCCCGACCCCCGAAGGCGAGCGCCCCCGCTTCACCGGCGACGTCGAGAAAACCGAAGTCACCTTCCACCGCCTCACCCCCGCCGCCATCGCCCGCTACCTCGACGCCGTCGACGTGAGCGACAAGGCGGGGAGCTACGCCATCCAGGAACGCGGCGAGGAACTCGTCCGGGGGATTCGGGGATCGTTCTCGAACGTGGTGGGGTTGCCGGTCGAGGCCGTCTCGCGGCTGCTGGGGAACGCGGGGTATCGGGCTTGGCAGGAGTTGTAGGGGGGGGCGCGGGTTGGGGGGCCCTTCGGGACTTGCGCGGTCGACCCGGTACAGCTGGAGGCGATCCGCTTTAACGCCACAGAGGGGCTTCGCCCCTCCGTGACCTCCTGTTCTGAGAGCCTTAACTAGGCGGACGCGTTCCCCCTGCGCCTTGTCTCCTCACTGGATTAAAATCGGATGGTTCCAGTACGCCCGAGGGTACGTACTGAAGGGGTAGCAGTACCCATACGCCCAGATTCCTATCGGGAGGGAAGCGTATGGAAGAGATATCTTCAGGGGTTCAGCACCGAGGAGATAAGCCTGCATCCTTGGATGCTCCTTCCCATGGCTCGGCCCTCAAGGAGGTTAGATCCAGCGGAGTAGAGCGGGCGTATGGGAGATAGGCCTTTAGGATTACGCCCCATCTACACCAAGGCCCATCAGACAGGAGGGTCCGGAGGGGCGTGCCCCTCCGTTCGTTCAAACGCGCGTCCGGCATCCACCTGTACAGGGAGATGTACCCGGTCCCGAAGGGCTGCCCCTCCCCCCGCGACCCCTTTCCCCCTAAACCTGATTCTGCGCCAGGAACCCCGCCAGCGCCTTCCGCGCCTTCGTCACTTCTTCATAGAGGGTATCGAAGAGCGCCGCATCGGGGAGGACGGGCGTCGCGCGGATCGTCTTCTCGATGGTCGCGGCCGCGTCGGAGGCGAGCTGGGCGCTGACGTTGGCCGAGGAGCCCTTGATCCGGTGGGCCGCTTTTTCGACCACCTCGAGGTTCCCCTCGGCGACGGCCTTCCGGAGGGTGACGATGTAGGTCTCCGAATCTTCCATGAAGATCTTCACCAGCTCGATGAGGAGCGCCCGCTTGCCCCGCGCCCGGGAGAGGGCCTCGCCGAGATCGAAGACGACGCGGCCCAGCTCGTGCTGCTCCCCGGAGACGGCGGCGAGGAGGGTCGGCTTCTCGGGCGGCGTGGCCGGGGCGGGGGCGGGCGCGGCGGCATTGGCCCGTCCTTCCGTCTCGATCGCCTCGGTGAGGGAGGTGGGGTCGAGGGGCTTCAGGAGGGCGACGTCGATCCCCTTCCAGGCGGCCTGCCCGTCGGCGGCGCCGCTCAGGAGGACGATGCGAAGCGGGCGGCGGCGGACGCCGTCGCGGGCCTTGCCCTCTTCCCGGAGGGCGAGGGCGAGTTCCTCCCCGCCGAGGCCGGGCATCTGGAAATCGATCACGGCGGCGTCGAAGAGCGTGCCGCTCCTCTCCCCCTCGCTGAAGGCGGCGAGGGCGGCCGTCCCGTCAGCGGCGACGACGACACGATGGCCCCGTCCTTCGAGGATCGAGGCGGCGATACGGCGGTCGATCCGGCTGTCGTCGGCGACGAGGATCGTCAATACGGGAACCGAAGGGACGCTGACGGCGTCGGCGACGGAGGAAAGGGAGGCATCGCTAAGAGACATAAAGAAAGCTCCGAGTGTAGCACCCCTGCCGCTTTCCCGTGAGGGGGGGAAATTACTTAATTTCCGAGGAAACTTTGTTAAGCGAAATATCCCCTTTTAGAGACGCATTTATCGCCCTTTCAACTGACGGGCGACGACAGCAACGACGCGGCGGGCGGCCTCGTCGATCTCGGCCTCGGTGGTGCCGCGCCCGAGGGAGAAGCGGAGGACGGCCCGGGCCTCGGCCTCGGGGAGGCCCATGGCGAGGAGGACGTGGGAGGGCTTCACCGCACCGACCATGCAGGCCGACCCGCTCGAGAGGGCGAGCCCCTCCAGGTCGAGCGAGATGAGGAGATTCTCCCCGTCCAAACCCCCCGAGAAGCTGACGTTGAGCGTGTTGGCGAGGGTCGCCTTCCCCGCCCCGTTCCGCCGGATGCCGGGCAGGGCGCGGAGGGCCTCCCAGAGCCGGGCGACGAGGGCCGCCTCCCGGGCGTGCTCCGCCTCGCGCCGCTCGTGGGCGAGAGCCAAGGCCTCGACGAGACCGACGGCGGCGGCGACGTTCTCCGTCCCCGGGCGGCGCTGGTTTTCCTGCGTCCCGCCTCGCAGGAAGGGGACGAGGGGGAGGCCGAGTTCGATATAGAGGAGCCCCGCGCCGAGGGGGCCGTAGAACTTGTGAGCCGCGAGGGCCATCGTCGCGACCGGGAGGCCGAGCTCGGTCGGGAGGGGCTCCTTGCCCGCGCTCTGGACGGCATCGGTATGGAAGGGGATGCCTTGCGCCCGGGCGAGGGCCGCGATCTCGGCGACGGGGTGGAGGACGCCGGTCTCGTTGTTCGCCGTCATCGCGGTGACGAGGGCGGCACCGGGCTTCAGCGCCTCGGCGAGGCGGGCCGGATCGAGGCGGCCCGAGGCCTCGACGGGGACGATCTCCAGGGCGAAGCCCTCCTCGTCGCGGAGCGCCGTGCAGGTTTCCAGGACGGCGTGATGCTCGGTCGCCGCCGTCACGATCCGGCGCGGCACGGGGGCCCCGCGCCCGCTCTGGGAAACGCGGGCGCGGGCGAGGCCGCGCAGGGCGAGGTTGTTCCCCTCGGTCCCGCCCGAGGTGAAGACGATCTCCCCCGGCTTCGCCTTCAGCAGGGCGGCGGCGCGATCCCGCGCGGTATCGAGGGCGGCACGGGCGCGGCGGCCCTCCGCGTGGATCGCGGACGGATTCCCCCCGCCGCCAAGCCACGGCTCCATCGCCGCGCGGACGGCGGGATCGAGCGACGTCGTCGCGTTGTGATCAAGGTAGATGCGAGAGGGGGCCATGACCGCGCCCTTCGCTAGATTTCCCAGTTGGCCGTCTCGCTCTTGATGCGGGAGCGGATCTGGACCTGCTGCTCCTCCATCGTGACAGTGCAATCGGGCGGGACCGAGTTCAGCAGCCAGACGTTGCCCCCGATCACGGCGCGGGCACCGATCACCGTCGTCCCGCCGAGGATCGTCGCGCCCGGATAGAGGGTGACGTCGTCCTCGATCGTCGGGTGGCGCTTCTGCCCGCGCAGGCTCTGCCCGCCGTAGGTGGAGCGGGCCCCGAGGGTGACGCCATGGTAGATCTTCACGTTCCGGCCGATGGTGCAGGTCTCCCCGATGACGACGCCGGTGCCGTGATCGATGAAGAAATGGGAGCCGATCGTCGCGCCCGGATGGATGTCGATCCCGGTGCGGGAGTGCGCCCATTCCGTCATCATCCGGGGGAGGAGGGCGATCTTCTTCCGGTAGAGGAAATGGGCGAGCCGGTAGACGGCGATCGCCTCGATGCCGGGATAGGAGAGGATGACCTCCTCGGTCCCCGCCGCCGCCGGATCGCCCGCATGGGCGGCCTCGACGTCGGTCTGGAGGATGTTGCGGATCGGGACGAGGGCGGAGAGGAACTCGTCGGCCACGGCCTGGGCCGACTGCTCCAGCCCGGGGACGGGAGCGAAGTCGAGGCTCTTGGCGATCTCGTCGATCAGCTTCGGGCGGAGTTCCTGCAACGTCTCCAGGACGAGGCCGGGCATCTCCTTCCCGCAGATCGGGCGGCCCGCGTAGAAGCCCGGGAAGAGGAGGTGGAGGAATTCCTCGGTCAGCGCGGCGACGGCGTCCTTCGACGGGAGGTTGATCCCGTCGATATGGTTGATCCCGCCGCACTCGGCATACGAGTCGAGGAGGGCGTCGGTGAGGCCGGGAAGGGGGTCGGGCGCGTGCATGAAAAGAGTGACAATCTATCCCCGTCCCGCCCAAAGGACAAGCCTCCCCCCATCCCGCCGAATCGTCCGAAACCCGAACGTTTTCTCGCCTTCGGCACCGGAGAGGGCTACGCTCAGGCCGGAGGCCGGCCCGGGGGGGACCGCCCCACCCCACGCTCCATGAGCGAATCATCGACCGATTTGATCGAGGCGATCCGTTTCGGCTTCTTTGCCGAGAAAGGGACGTCGAAAGGCGTCTTCGGGAAGAAGATCATCCTCGAGATCAAGAAAGCGTTGCTGGCCGGGAAGATCCGGTCGGGCGAGGCGTTCCCCACCGTCCACCAGCTCAGCGAGGAGCTCCACATCCCGGCGAAGATCGCCTTCCAGGTCATCTCCTCGCTGATGGCCGAGGGGATCCTCGAAATCCAGGAAGGAATGGGGACGACGATCAAGGGCGTCCCCCCCTCCTCCCCGATGCTCCGCAGCGCCTTCCTCAGCAACGAGGCCGAACACTTCGCAACCGAGGCCCGCTTCCTCGGGCTGAAGGAGGGCGAGGTGCTCGATACGCTGCGGTCGTATTGGATTTGAGGAGCCGAAGCGGCGTCCTTCCGACTCCCTGGCCCCTTAGTCCTCGATCTTTTCCTTCGTCCACGGCCCCCCGACGAGGGAGCGGTAGGCGCGGTGGCCGGGCGGGAGGGTCGAGATCCCGGCGATCGTCGGGTCGAGGAGATGGGCCTCCCCCAGGCGGATCACGCGGGCATCCTTTTCGTCGTCCGTCGTGCCGCAGAGGAACGCCCAGCTATGGTCGCTCGCGTAATGGACGGCGACGAGGATCGGCTTCTTCTCCTCCAGGACCTGCCGGGTCGTGAGGGTTGCCGCATTGGGGACTTGATCGAAACGCCACAGACTCATGCATCAAGGCTAGAGCCTGTTCATGCCCTTTGGAAAGTCCGAGGGGAGGGGCAGCCCCATAGCCGTAGATAAAGCGCGACCCAAAAGGCCTATCTCCCAATAGGAGTCTAGGCGTCTTGGCCCCGTCTCCCCCCACACTCCGTACCCTCGGACGCTCAGGGAACCATCCGATTTTAATCCAGTTCGGAGACAAGGCGCCGCCAAAGCGCATCCGCCTAGTTCAGGCCCTCAGAACAGGAGGTTCCAGGAGGGGCGAAGCCCCTCTTGGGCTATAAAGCGGATCGCCTCCAGCTGTACAGGGTCGACCCCGCCAGCCCCGAAGGGCCGCCCCCCCTATTCCGACCGCTGCACCACAACCCCGTACCACCCCATCCCCTTGTAAGTCTCATACCCCGGCGTCTTCGAGAACGCGACGAGGGTCCCGTCGGAGAGGGAGTAAAAGCCCTTGTCCTGGCCGTCGGGCTTCAGCGGGAAGGTCTCGGTGAGGACGCCCTTGCCGTCGGAGGAGGCGATCACGCGGCCCTTCGCGTTGAGGAGGAGGCAGCGGGTGCGGGGCTTCTCGTCCTCGGTGAGGCGGATGCCCTTCACGACGGCGTCGGCCTGGGGGCCCCAGTCGAAGAAGATGCCGAGGACGCCGATGGCCTTGGCGTTGGAGATGCCCCCCTCGCGGACGGCGGTGCAGTAGACGGCGCTCGTCTTGCCGCCGAGGAGGGGCTCCGCGGCGATGTCGACGGCGGCGAAGTCGTCGCCCGATTTCGTCGCCATCCCGGCGCGGAACCATTCGGTGTGGGCCACGTTCGTCCCGACGACGCCGGGATAGAGGTCCGGCCGCCCGTTGGCGATGACGACGCCGTGGGTGTTCGCGATCCAGAGGTCCATGTAGACCGTGTAGCTGTTCAGGATGACGCGGAGGCGCTTCGTGGCGTGGGCGGAGAGGGTCTCGTTGTGGGCCGCGCCGCGGCGGCGTTCGGGATCGGTCGGGTGGTCGGCCTGGAGGACGTCGACGGCGGCGGCGTCGGTCGCCCACCAGCGGACGTCGCAGGAGCGTTCGTAAAGGTTGCGGTCGATGATCTCGATGGCGTTCAGCGCGAGGTCGACGGCCCGCTCGCCCTTCGCGAGCTGGATCGCCTCGATCATCTGCTCGCCGAAGACCGTCATGTTCCCGATCGACCCGGCGAGCTCGATGGAGAGTTCCGAGGCGAGCTTCGCGACCCGCTCGGAGACCTTCTGCACCTGGTCGGCGACGACGGCGAAGCCCTTCCCGGCCTGTCCGGCGCGGGCGGCCTCGATGAGGGCGTTGAGGGCGAGGATCTTCGTTTCCTGCGTCACTTTGTTGATCGAGCCGATCTTCTTGTCGGCGATGTCGGCGACGCGGCGGGAGAGTTCGACGATCTGTTCCTGGCGGGAGCCGGAGGAACCGGTTTTCTGCTCATCCAAGGTGGCGGAATAGCTCATGGGGTTTATGAATCGTGTTTCTGGTTTGTTTCAATTTGAAGCGAAGCACAATGCATGCCATTCAGTTGAACGCAAAGCGTTTTTGCCCCGCTCATTTTGGTTCTAACTGGTTAATAAATAAGTAACTTCTGATGCGCTCACTCCAGGGAACCCGGTCGGGCTTGTGGCGCAAACCGATTGCGCTTATCTTCCTCTCCCTATGTCGCAGGCTCCCGTCCCCCCTCCCGCCATTCCCGTCACCCTGATCACCGGATTCCTCGGCTCCGGGAAGACGACCCTTCTCAACCGGATCCTCACCGAGAACCACGGGAAGAAGATCGCCGTGATCGAGAACGAGTACGGCGAGATCGGGATCGACCACGACCTCGTCGTCCAGAGCGACGAGGAGGTCTTCGAGATGAACAACGGCTGCCTCTGCTGCACCGTCCGGGGCGACCTCATCCGGGTCCTCGGCACCCTCCTGAAGCGGAAGCAGAAGTTCGACTCGGTCCTCATCGAGACGACCGGCCTCGCCGATCCCGGCCCGGTGATCCAGACCTTCTTCATGGACGACGAAATGAAATCCCAGCTCCGGGTCGACGCCGTCGTCACCGTCGTCGACGCGAAGCACCTCCTCCTCCACATCGACTCGAGCGAGGAATGCCGGAAGCAGATCGCCTTCGCCGACATCGTCCTGCTCAACAAGATCGACCTCGTCACCCCCGCCGAGGCCGACGAGGTCGAAAAGCGGATCCGCCTCATCAACCGCCTCGCCGTGATCCACCGGACCCAGAACTCCGACATCGCCATCGACAAGGTGATCGGCGTCGGCGCGTTCGACCTCGACAAGGCCCTCGACGTCGATCCCCGTCTCCTGCCCGAGGAGAAGGCCCCCTTCACCTGGGGCGGCCTCTGGCGGCTCGACTCGGGCGAGTACACGCTCCATTTCAAGGCGGGAACGAAGGCCGCGCAGACCGTCGCCCTCTTCCCCAACGCCCACGTCAGCCACAAGGGCCTCCACATCGCCGAGCACACGGCGGAAGAGATCTTCGGCAAAGCCTCTCGCAACGTCGCCCCCGGCGGCAAGGCCCCGATCACGCCCGCCGAGGTCCCGCTCCGGCTCGATCTTTCAGGCGATGGCGAGGGCGAAGTCGTCTTCTCCGTGAAGATTCCCGACATGGGCGGCTACGCCCTCTTCACCGAATTCACGCCGGACGAAACCGGCTTTCGCCTGGAAAAGAAGGGGAAGGTTATCCCCCATTCCGAAGGCCACGGCTTCGGCGGGGGTGCCGATTGCGACGAGCACGGACACAGCCATACGCACGCCCCCGGCACCGGCCACGGCGAGATGGGCCACGAGCACGAGGAAGGCGTCTCCTCCGTCGGCATCGACCTCCCGGGCGAGCTGAAGCTCGAGCCGTTCGAGAAATGGATCGGCGACCTCCTGAAGAACAAGGGGGCCGATCTGTACCGCTTCAAGGGGATCGTCGCCCTCGTCGGGCAGGAGAAGGAATTCGTCTTCCAGGGCGTCCACATGCTCCTCGACGGACGGCCCGGACGCCCGTGGGGCGACAAGGAGCGGCGCAGCCGCCTCGTCTTCATCGGGAAGAACCTCGACCGCGCCGCGCTGAACGCGGGCGTCCGCGCCTGCGCCGCCTAATTCCCCCGCGACCCCGCGCCATGGAACCCTCCGCCGCCCTCGTCAAGCTCGCCAAGGCCCGCCCTCCCTTCTGGAAGTGGCAGGGCGGCGAATTCATCCACGCCCTCGCCTGGGCCCCCCACGGCCACACCGTCGCCGCCGCCACCCTCGGCGGGGAACTCGTCGTCCTCGACGGCGTCACCGGGAAACCCCGCTGGCACAAGCCCGCCGCCCACAGCGACAGCATCCTCTGGCTCGCCTGGCACCCGCGCGACCCGATCCTCGCCACCGGCGGCCAGGACGGCGTCGTCCGCCTCTGGGACGCGGCGAAGGGGTCGCCCCTCCGCGAGTGGACCCCCGATCCGAAGAAAAAATGGGTCGAGCAGGGCGCGTGGTCGTTCGACGGCGCCTACCTCGCCGTCGCCGCCGGGAAGAGCGTCACCTTCTGGAACGCCGCGGGCGAGGCCAAGGGCAAGACCGGCGAGGGCAAGGCGACCGTCGCCTCGATCGCCTGGGAGCCCGACCTCGACGCCCACCGCCTCCTCGTCGCCGGCTACGGCGGCGTCCAGGTCTGGGAACCGGGCAACGACGAAGCCGTCACCGGGGCCGAATGGTCGACCTCCGTCCTCGCCGCCGCCTGGGACCTCCACGGCGAGTGGATCGCCGCCGGAACGGGCGACGGCTCGATGCAGGTCTGGCGCGTCGGCACCGAGCACACCCTCCGCATGGGCGGCTACCCCGGCAAGGTCCGCGAACTGGCCTGGCACGCCGACGGCAAGCACCTGAGCACCGGCGGCGGCCCCAACGTCGTCTGCTGGAGCTTCGACGGGGAAGGCCCCGAGGGGAGCGCCCCGATCGAGTGGATGGGCCACTCCGAAAACGTCACCGCCATCGCCGCCCACCCGACCGATCCGAACCGCATCGCCTCCGTCGGCAAGGAACACCTCCTCTTCCTCTGGCGCATCGGCGACGAGAACCCGGCGGGCATCCGCGCCCTGCCGGAGAGCCCTGCATCCACGCTCGCGTGGAAGCCGGATGGATCACTCCTCGCGGCGGGGTGCGAGGATGGTGGGGTGGTGGTGTTTAAGATTGGGTAGGGGGTTGGGGAGCGCCCTTTGGGGCTGGCGGGGTCGACGCTGTACAGCTGGAGGCGATCCGCTTTATAGCCCAAGAGGGGCTCCGCCCCTCCTCGAACCTCCCCTTCGGAGGGCCTGAGCTAGGCGGACGCGTTTGGGCGGCGCCTCGTCTCCGAACTGGATTAAAATCGGCTGCTTCCCGAGCGTCCGAGGGTACGTACTGAAGGGGAAGCGGTACCCATACGCCCAGACTCCCAGCGGGAGGGAAACGTATGGGAGAGATATCTTCAGGGGTTCAGCACCGAGGAGATGGGCCTGCATCCTTGGATGCTCCTTCCCATGGCTCGTCCAGCTGTACAGGGAGATGTACCCGGTCCCGAAGGGCTGCCCCTCCCCCGCGCTCCCTTCACCCTACAGCCCGCTTCCCAGCCCGAAGCGCAAAGGCCAGAAAAATCAACGCCAAGATCGTATAGGCCATATCGGCACCGACCGACCCCCAGCAGACCGGCCTCCACTCCCCCCCCGGCACCACGCTCAGCAGCGCAATCCCGCCGACGATCTTCCACCATGACGGCTCCCGCCGGAGATGGCGGCCCAGGAAAACCGCGAGGAGAACGCACGCCAAATCGCCCCATTCCATGAGGAAAGAGACCCCCGGATCGACGGCGCGGGAGATCGCCCACGCCTGATTGGCAGCCAGGATCGCGAAGGCAAGGCCCGGCACCCATCGCTCCCGAAACAGCAACCCCGCGAAGCACGCGACCGCCACGGCGGGCCGGACCGGGGAGCCGACCGCGACGGCGGCAACGCACCACACGATCCCGACGACGAGGAGAAACGGGGCGGCGAGAGGAAGGCCGAGGCGCATGGCCGAAAGAATGCCTCCCCGGCCCCGGCGGATAAAGCCCGAAGCGGGGATTGACTCCCGCCCCCCCGTTCCGGCATCGTCCCTCCCCTTTAACCCCCCCTTCCAGCCCTCCCGCCTATGTAACCCTTTCCGCGAAGAGTCTTTCATCCCATCGATTCAGGGAAGGCCGTGAAAACCGGCCACAGTGGACGCTGCGGTAACGAGCCAGTCCTGTCCCCCATCTCCCCGCCCCCTCTTCGGGCCGGGAGAACATCGCCAATCGGGGCGCCTGCCATTTCAGGCGCCTTGGTGAAGGCCGGGGAACGGGCAACGGGAGAATCCTCCCGCCGAAGCTCGGAGTCCGAACATCTGACCGATCCGGGAACCCGTTTCCGCAACCCTCATCTCTTGCCGCACCAGCAAGGAAAGGATCCCCAATGCAGCGCATCTCCGTTCGCGGGCTGGCCTTCGCCATCGCCCTCGCCCTCCCCGGCCTCGGCTCCCTCCAGGCCGCCTCCACGTCGTCGAAGACCTCGTCCTCGACTTCCGCCACCTCCTCCGCCCCGGCCTCGTCGGCGACGGATGACACCACCGACCTCGACCTCGACCCCGTCATCGTCACCGCGACGCGGATTCCCGAGCCCCTCAGCCAGACCTCCTCCAGCGTCACCGTCATCTCGGCGAAGGAGATCGAGGACAACGGCTACCAGAACGTCGTCCAGGCCCTCCAGAACGTCCCCGGCCTCCGCACCGCCACCCCCGGCACCCCCGGCCAGGTCACCGGCGTCTTCATCCGCGGGATGAACTCGAACCAGACCCTCGTCCTGATCGACGGGAAGCGCCTGCCCCAGGGCTTCGACGGCGCGTACGACATCACCGACCTCCCCCTCGACAACGTCGAGCGGATCGAGGTGGCCCGCGGCCCCCTTTCCGCCGTCCAGGGGAACAGCGCCGCCGGCGGCGTCATCAACATCATCACGAAGAGCGGCCAGGGCATGAAGAAGCCCGAGTACGCCGTCACCGTCGAGGCGGGGAGCTTCAACACCTTCCACGAGACCGTCTCCGCCCGGGGCGCACAGGGGAAGTTCGACTACAGCGCCGCCTACTCCTCCCTCCTGACCTCGAACCAGCGCCGGAACAACGACTACGACCGCGAGAACGCGACGGCGAACCTCGGCTACCAGGCCTATGACGACGTCCGCCTCTCCCTCGCCTCGGCCTACCGCGTCACCACCGTCCAGAACCCCGGATCGGTCCCCTCCTCCAGCCTGAAGAAATGGCAGCAGTGGGAGACCTGGAGCGTCAGCCCGACGCTCGACTGGAAGACGACCGAGGCCTGGAGCCAGTCCCTCTCCTTCCAGCACAGCCAGCAGCGGATGGCCAACGACAACGAGCCCTCGGCCAACAACCGCCAGCAGGTGAACTCGAACGAGGTCGACTGGAACCACACGATCACCCCGATCGAGACCCTCTCCATCGCGGCGGGCGGCCAGTTCGAGGACAAGACCACGTGGCAGTACGACGACTCGCTCCGCTCGCTCACCTACAACAACCACCAGACGAACAAGAACGTCCACACCGGCGTCGACTGGGAGGCCCTCCCCGGCTGGCACCTCGTCCCGAGCGTCAGCCTCGACGGCTACTCCGACTACGGCGACTTCTTCAACTGGCGCGCGGCGACGAGCTACGTCGTCCCCGCCACGAAGACGAAGTTCCTCGGTTCCTACGGCACCTCGACGACGGCCCCCTCGGACCAGAACTTCCTGACCTACGGCGGCTTCCAGATCCCGAACTTCAACCTGAAGCCCGAACAGACGCGCGGCTGGGAGGCGGGCGCGGAGCAGCCCTTCTTCGGCGGCAAGTGGACCGTCGGCGGCACGTTCTTCGAGAACTCGATCGACAACCTGATCTACACCCCCGTCGCCACCCCGCTCAACCTCCGCCACACGCGGACGCAGGGCGTCGAGGTCACGACCGGAATCCATCCGATCAAGGAACTCGACATCACCGCCGCCTACACCTACCTCGACGCCATCAACACCGACACGATGGCCCGGCTGGTGCGCCGCCCCCGCAACGAGACCTCGTTCGACGTCACGGGCCGTCCCGCCGAGAACGTCACCCTGGCCCTCGGCGGCAGCTGGCTCAACGGGATGCAGGACACCGACGCCGCGACCTTCGCCACGTTCAACCCGAAGAACATCTTCTCCACCCGCTTCGCCGCGACGTGGAAGATCACCTCGAACGTCTCCGTCTTCGGCCGGATCGAGAACCTCCTCAACAACCACTACGAGGAAATCCCCGGCTACCCGACCCTCAGCCAGGCCTTCTATGCGGGGTTCAAGCTGACCTACTAAAGACCGTCCCTCCCGCCAAACCCCTTCCCCGCCGGCATCGCCGGCGTCGGAAGGGGTTTTTTGTTTCCCCCCCGAAATTCCATGCAAAATGCAGCCACCCCATCGGGCGTCATGCAATTCGCACGGATTCCGCGGGAGAACGTGAAAACTTAACCCGCTTGGTACCAGCCCGTTAGAGTTAATTTGGCAAGCTGGCATCGGGACTGCGTCTCTTAGCCCATGAGCCACACCGCCACCCTCCCGAAAGTCCACATCGCCCAACTCCACGACCTCTACCTCGCCGAGTGCCAATTGGCCGAGACCTTGGCCACCCTCGCCAAGAACGCCGCCGATGCCGAGCTCCGCAAGGGTTTCCTCGCCCAGCGCGAGCAGAGCCTCGAAAACGCCGTCCTCCTGAAGAAGCAGTATACCTCGCTGAAGAAGAAGTCGGCGTCCGGCAAGGGCCAGCTCAGCATCGGCCTGATGCGCCTCCTCCAGTCCCTCCGGGCCGAGCACCAGGCCATCGTCGAATACACCTGCGCCCAGAGCCTCGCCCAGGCCCTCGGCTTCGGCGGCACGATCGCCGGTTCCTCCCGCCGCAGCCTCGCGGGCAGCAAGGCCTAGTCCCCGTCCCTCCTGCCCAGGCGGTGCCCGCCGCCCGTGATTGAATCACGGCGGCGGGGTGGTATCCTCTCCGCATGCCGCCCGCCCGCCGCCTCGTCGTCCATCTCCTCACCGGCTTCCTCGGCGGAGGCAAGACGACGGTCCTCAGCCACCTCCTCTCCGCCCCCGGCTTCCCGAGGGCCCGGACGGCGATCGTGGTGAACGATTTCGGCGAGGTGAACGTCGACGCCGCCCTCCTCTCCCATGCCGCGGCCCGCACCGAAACGGAAGGCGAGCCGACCTCCAAAATCGCCCGCCTCGCGGAACTCTCCGCCGGGTGCGTCTGCTGCACCAGCTCCCCCCAGCTCGGGCAGACCCTCCTCGACCTCGCCGACGATCCCGGCCTTGACCAGGCCTGGCTCGAAGCCTCCGGGATGGCCGAGACCGACGACCTCCTCGACCGCCTCACCGACCCCCGCCTCGTCGCCCGCATCGAGGTCGGCCGCATCGTCCACGTCCTCGACGCCTCGGCCTATCCCGGCTGGTGGACGAACCGGACCCTCGCCCGCGAGCAGCTCCGCTGGGCCACCCTCCTCGTCGTCAACAAAGCCGACCGCGCCAACCCGAAGGCCCTCGCCAAGATCGACGAGGACATCGCCCGGCTGAACCGGACCGCCCCCCGGATCGACGCCGTGCGGGGCGCGATCACCCTCCCCGAGGAACCCCTCTCCCACCGGCCCGCGCCGACCCCTACGCCCGGCGCGCTCCACCTCTGCGGCTGCGGCCACGACCACAGCCACGAGCCCGATCATCCCCACGGCCACACGCCCCCCGTCCAGGGCCACCCGGGGGCGACCCTCTTCCTCCCCCTCCCCGCCCCCGTCGCTCGGGAAAAACTCGACGCCCTCCTCGCCTCGGCTCCGGGGGAGATCTATCGCGCCAAAGGATTCCTCGCATTCGACGACGCGCCCGAAGAGGTCGCGCTCTTCCAGAAAGCGGGCGAGCAGGCCGAGACGATCGTGTGGAAGGCAGGCAAGATCGAGGTCCCGTCGCGCGGCCTCGTGCTGCTGGGCCGGGAGATCGACGCCCCGGCGATGCGCGCGCACTTCGCGGCGTTGGGATAAGGGATTCCCCCCGCGATCCCCTACGCCCCCCACCGCTCCAACCGCCCCACCGCCCAGCGCAACGCCTCCTCGCCGATCACGAAGGGCGGGGTGAACGCCACGGTGTTCCGATCCGGCCCGTCGGAAAGGAGGATCACCCCTTCGGCCAGCATCCCCTCGACGATCGCCCCGGCGCGGGCGGGATCGGGACGGCCCGCCCGGTCGACGACGTCGATCCCGGCCATGAGGCCCCGGCCCCGGGCGCGGACGAAGCCGAGGTCTTTCGCCTCCAGGTCGCGCAGGGCGGCAAGGAGGATTTCGCCCTTCCGCATGACGAGGTCGCCGAGGCCGGGGGCCTCGAGCAGGCGGAGCGATTCGAGGGCCATCCGGCAGCCGAGGGGGTTGCCGAGGAAGGTGCTGGTGTGGATCGCCTCGCCGGTCGAGAGGGGCCACGCGTCGATCACCGCCGCCTTGCCGACGCAGGCGGAGAGGGGGAAGCCGCCGGTAAGGGCCTTGCCGAGGCAGACGAGGTCGGGGACGGTCATCGCGTAATCGCAGGCGAATCGCTGGCCGGTCCGGTACCAGCCGGTGAAGATCTCGTCGAAGATCAGGAGCGCCCCCGTCCGGTCGGCGAGCCGCCGGAGGAGCGGCAGGAACCAGTTCGGCGGGATGTTCTGCCCGCCCCGGCCCTGGATCGGCTCGACGAGGATCGCGCCGACGGGGTGGTCCGCCTGCGTCAACGCCTCTTCCAGGGAAGCCGCGTAGGTCACCGCGTCGAACTCATGGCCGGGATAGGGGGCGAAGCGGGCGAAGTCGGCGAGCTGGGCGGCGAAGGGGGCGCGGAAGAAGTCGGAGCCGGTGACGGTCAGCGCGCCGTAGCCGAGGCCGTGGTAGCCGTTGCGGAAGGCGAGGACGCCCCGCTTCCCGGTCGCCAGCGCCGCCGTCTTCAACGCCGCCTCGACGGCCTCGGCCCCGGTGCAGCCGAGGATGACCTTGCCGGGACCGGCGCCCCACGCCTCGAAGGTGAGGCGGGAAAGCTCGGCGCAGAGGCAGGCCTTGAGGGCCGTCGGGTGGACGTCGCCCATGCCGTGAAGGAGTTTCGCGGCCTGGTCGGCGACGGCGGCGACGAGGCTCTTCTCCCCGTAGCCGAGCCCGGCGACGCCGAAGCCCGAGGTGAGGTCGAGGAAGCGGTTCCCGTCGGCGTCCCAGACGGAAGCCCCTTCGGCCCGGTCCCAAAAGACGGGAAATCCCGGCGAGAGGAAAGTGACGTTCCGGGACTCGTTTTGAGCCAATTCGGCAGCCAAACGGCGCGATTCAGGGCCGGGAACGACGGTTTTGAGGAGGGGGAGCATGGAATGGGCTACGGCGAAAAAAGGACGGTAGCCACGATGCCGGACCGGCCGCCCCGTGGAAAGACGGTAAATTTCTGAAAAAATGATCCCGAGATCGGGAGGTACTTGAAAAGCCCCAGGTACTTCCCCATAGTCGCTCCGTTATGCCTGCCGCCGGAACCAAAAGCGTAAAAACACCCTCCGTAGCGCAACCCGTATCGCTCGATCTCCCCCCTGAAGGGAAGCTCGATCTCTACCGACAGATGCTCCTCATCCGTCGCTTCGAGGAGAAGGCGGGCCAGGCCTTCACCCAGTCGAAGGTCAAGGGCTTCTGCCACCTCTACATCGGCCAGGAGGCCGTCGGCGTCGGCACCATCTCGGTCCTCGAACCCCGCGACGCCGTCATCACGGCCTACCGCGACCACGGCCACGCCATCGCGCGCGGCATGGAAATCAACCCCCTCATGGCCGAGCTCTTCGGCAAGGCCACCGGCTGCTCCCGCGGCAAGGGCGGCTCGATGCACTTCTTCTCGAAGGAAAAGAACTTCTACGGCGGCCACGGCATCGTCGGCGGCCAGACGCCCCTCGGCGCGGGCATCGCCTTCGCCCAGAAGTACCAGGGCACCGGCGGCGTCACCCTCTGCTACCTCGGTGACGGCGCGGTGAACCAGGGCCCCTTCCACGAGGCGCTGAACCTCGCCGCCCTCTGGAAGCTCCCCGTCATCTACATCATCGAGAACAACGAATGGTCGATGGGGACGAGCCTCGCCCGTTCCTCGGCCGGCCTCCCCCTCGTGAACCGCGCCCACGGCTACGACATGGCCGGGATCACGGCGGACGGCATGGACATCGACGACGTCCGCGCGAAGACCGCCGAGGCCGTCGCCCTCGCCCGCTCCGAGAGCCAGCCGACCCTGATGGAGATCAAGACCTACCGCTACCGCGGCCACTCGATGTCCGACCCCGGCAAGTACCGGACGAAGGAGGAGCTCGAGAAGCACCTCGCGAACGACCCGATCCACATCTACAAAACGAAGCTCATCGCGCAGAAGGTCGCCGACGAGGCGTGGTTCGAGGCCCTCGACGAGAAGATCCGCGCCGAGGTCCAGGCCTCCTACGACTTCGCCGAGGCGAGCCCGGAGCCCGAGCTCCACACCCTCTACGAGGACGTCCTCGCCCCCGAGGACCAGATCCCCGAGATCCCCCGGGTGAACTACAATCACTTCTAAGCCTTCCCCTTCCTTCCGATGCAAACGATCACTGTGCGCGAGGCGCTCAACCAGGCGATGGCCGAAGAAATGGCCCGCGACGAGCGGGTCCTCCTCATGGGCGAGGAAGTCGCCGAATACGACGGCGCCTACAAGGTCAGCCAGGGCCTCCTGAAGAAATTCGGCCCGAAGCGGATCATCGACACCCCGATCAGCGAGGCGGGCTTCACCGGCCTCGCCATCGGCGCGGCCACCCTCGGCCTCCGCCCCATCGTCGAGTACATGACGTGGAGCTTCTCCCTCGTCGCCTACGACCAGATCGTGAACAACGCCGGGCAGATCCGCTACATGTCGGGCGGCCAGTTCTCCGTCCCCATCGTCTTCCGCGGCTCCTCGGGCGGCGGCCTCCAGGTCGGGGCCACCCACTCCCACACCCCGGAGAACTGGTACGGCAGCGTCCCCGCGCTCACCGTCATCACCCCCGCCTTCCCCGACGACGCGAAGGGCCTCCTGAAGGCCGCGATCCGCTCGAACAACCCCGTCTGCTTCATCGAGAACGAGAAGCTCTACGGCTTCAAGGGCGAGGTCCCCGACGCCGAGACCGACACCCTCGTCCCCATCGGCAAGGGGAAGATCCGCCGCGCGGGCGGCGACATCACCCTCGTCGCCAACAGCGCCTCGACCCACCTCGCCCTCGCCGCCGCCGAGACGCTGGCGAAAGAGGGCATCGAGGCCGAGGTCATCGACCTCCGCACGATCAAGCCCTACGACTTCGAGCTGATCGCGAACTCGGTCTCCAAGACCCACCGCCTCGTCATCGTCGAGGAGAACAAGCCGTTCTGCGGCTGGGGCGCCCAGGTCACCTACGACGTCCAGCGCCAGCTCTTCGACGAGCTCGACGCCCCGATCACCCGCGTCACCGGCCTCAACGTCCCGCAGCCCTACAACGGACGCCTCGAAGCCGAGGTGATGCCGAACGAGGCCCGCGTCCTCGCCGCCGTCCGCGACGTCATGAAATAACCGGAGCCCTCTCCGGTTTCCCCCTTTCCGCCCGTTCCCCGTTCCCCGATTCCGATCCCTCCACCTGTTTTTGATTTATGGCTAAAGAAGTGACGATGCCCTCCCTGAGCCCCTCGATGACCGAGGGCACGCTGGTCAAATGGCTGAAGAAGGAAGGCGACGCCGTCAAGGAGGGCGAGGCGATCGCCGAGGTCGAGACCGACAAGGCGACGATGCCGCTCGAAGCCTTCGATTCCGGCTTCCTCGTGAAGATCACCGCCGAACCGGGCGCGAAGGTCGCCGTCAACGGCATCATCGGCTACATCGGCAAGGCGAAGGACGAGAAAGTCTCCGACGCCCCCGCATCCGCCCCCGCCAAGGCCGATGCCCCCAAAGTCGAAGCCAAGGCCGAAGCGAAAGCCGAAGCCGCTCCCGCCAAGGCCGTCGCCCTCCCCGCCACGCTGAAGGAAGTGACGATGCCCCTCCTCTCCCCCTCGATGACCGAGGGGACCCTCGCCAAGTGGCTGAAGAAGGAAGGCGACGCCGTCAAGGAAGGCGAGGCGATCGCCGAGGTCGAGACCGACAAGGCGACGATGCCGCTCGAGTCGTTCCACACCGGCTTCCTCGTGAAGATCATCGCCGCTCCCGGCGACAAGGTCCCCCTCGACACCCGCATCGCCCTCATCGGCGCGACGAAGGACGAGAAGGTCGACGCCGCCCATCTCGCCAAGGCTCCGGCGACGGCCGCGGCTCCTGCCGCCGCCAGCGCCCCCGCACCCGCCGCGTCGCCCGCTCCGGCGGCCAAGGCAGCCGCGGCGCCCGCCGCCGCCTACGCCCCCACGGGCCGCGTGAAGGCCTCCCCCCTCGCCAAGAAGATCGCCGCCGAACTCGGCGTCACCCTGAACCGCCTCACCGGCACCGGCCCCGACGGCCGCATCGTGAAGCGCGACGTCGTCAACGCGCCCCAGGGCGGCAGCGGCGGCTGGGACGTCTTCCCCTCGGGCCCCATCGCCAAGGAGGAGAAGATCCCCCTCTCGAACATGCGGCAGACCATCGCCCGCCGCCTGCTGGAGAGCAAGACGACGATCCCCCACTTCTACCTCGAGATCGAAGTCGACGCCGGACCGATCGTTGACCTCCGCACCTCGCTCAACGCCGGATTCGAGAAGCTTCCGAAGCCCTTCAAGCTCTCGCTGAACGACTTCATCCTGAAGGCCTCCGCCGAGGCGATCCGCCGCGTCCCCGCGATCAACGCCTCCTTCGCGGGCGACTCGATCATCCAGTATTCCAACGTCATGCTCGCCTTCGCCGTCGCGATCCCGCAGGGCCTCATCACCCCGGTCATCGCCAACGCGCAGGACAAGACCCTGAAGGCGATCAGCGACGAGGCGAAGAGCCTCGCCGTGAAGGCGAAGGACGGGAAGCTGACCCCCGCCGAGTACACCACCGGCACCTTCACCATCTCGAACCTCGGCATGTTCGGCATCGACCGCTTCTCCGCGATCGTCAACCCGCCCCAGGCCGCGATCCTCGCCGTCGGCAACATCGTCGAGAAGCCGGTCGTGAAGAACGGCCAGATCGTCGTCGGACGCCGCCAGAGCCTCACCCTCTCGTGCGACCACCGCGTCGTCGACGGGGCCGTCGGGGCGAAGTTCCTCCAGGAACTCCGCACGCTCGTCGAGAACCCCTCCCTCCTGCTGATCTAGCGGAAAGGGCGGGCGGGGGAAGAGGCCAACGCCAGTGAACGTCGCCGCCTTCACCATCGCCTACGGCAAGGAGGCCGTCACCCAGGCCCGCCTCCTGCGGGCGACCTTCAAGGTCTCCCAT
Source organism: Verrucomicrobium sp. GAS474 (assembly GCF_900105685.1). Taxonomy (NCBI): domain Bacteria; kingdom Pseudomonadati; phylum Verrucomicrobiota; class Verrucomicrobiia; order Verrucomicrobiales; family Verrucomicrobiaceae; genus Verrucomicrobium; species Verrucomicrobium sp. GAS474. The sequence goes on along the minus strand of NZ_LT629781.1, from coordinate 1,571,731 downwards.
CCCGAGATCCCCCTCTTCGTCGTCGACGAATCATTCTGGCCCTTCTTCGCCCGCCAGCCGCGGGCCGCCCACACGGGGGAGATCTCGGCGCTGCGGACCCTCGTCGGCCACTTCCTCGGCCTCTGCTTCGACCGCGTCGTCTACTTCGACGCCGACGTCCTGATCCTCGCCCCGATCCCGCGCCTCCTTGAAGCGCGCGCCGGGGAACCGGCCGTCCTCCTCACCCGGGACAAGGCGAGCTTCAACTACGGCAACGCGGGCCTCCCCTCGGTGAACTCGGGCATCGTCGCCTCGTCGAACCCCGATTTCTGGCTCATCTGGGCGATGACGATCTATTCCAGCGCCCCCCGCCTCGTCGGGAATTTCTTCGACCAATTCACCCTCCGCCTCCTCGCCCTCCAGAACGCCTTCCCCCACCTCATCGTCCCCGACCGCGAGGAGGGGGAATACCACAACATCGGCTACCTCGACCTCGACGAGTCCCTCCATCCGTGGCGGCGCGAGGGCGACGCGGCCTTCAAGGGCGACGCCCGCATCCGCATCTGGCACTGGGCGGGCTACGGGAACAAGCCCTCCCCCTTCCATCTCCCCGCCCCGCTCCGCGAGGTCGCGATGGCGCGGCTGGAACAGGCCCGGGCGATGCAGCTTCCCCCCTACGAGGAAGAGAACCGCGCCCTCCATGCCGCGACCCGTTCCCAACCGCTGGCCGACCAGTTCTACGCCCTCGTCGAAAACGAATTCCGGAGCCTCCCCTTCGACCACCTCGACAGCCTGAACTTCCCCCACCGCACGCCTCCCCCCGGCCTCTTCGGCTGCGACGCGCCCGCCGCCTGGGAAAGCCTCCGCATCGTCCCGCCCCACCTCCACCGCCGCCTCCTGCCGCACGGCCCTCGCTATCTCTACGCCCTCTCCGAGGAGCGGCTCCGGGAGGCCGACGTCGAGGCCTACGATCGCCCGCTCGGCGGGTGACGTGCGGCCGGCCCGGCAATCGGGCTCGACCCCGGGACCGGAACAGGGTGAAATTGTTCCCATGATTTTCGTCGCCGCCGTCCTGTTTTTCGTCGCGATCGTCCTCGCCGTCGCCGCCCGGCGGCCCTCGGAATTCCGCGTCACCCGCTCCCTCGTCATGGCCGCCCCCCCGGAGAAAATCTTCCCCGAGGTGAACGAACTCCGCCGCTGGCACCCGTGGTCCCCGTGGGCGAAGCTCGACCCCGACGCCCAGGTCGTCTTCAACGAGATCCCCGCCGGGACCGGCGCCTCGATGGCGTGGTCGGGGAACAACAAGATGGGCGTCGGCCGGATGACCGTCGTCGCGAGCGAGGCTCCGTCCCGGGTCGCCTTCCGCCTCGACTTCGAGAAGCCGTTCAAGGGAACGAACCTCGCCGAGTTCGCCTTCCAGCCCACGAATGCGGGAACCGAGGTCCGCTGGACGATGACGGGGACGAGCCCCTTCGTCATGAAGGTCGTCGGCCTTTTCCTGAACTGCGACAAGCTCTGCGGCGACCAGTTCGAGAAAGGCCTCGCGCAGTTGAAGGCCGTCGTCGAGGGGTAGTCCGCCTCCCTCGGGAAAATCACTCATTTCAGTCCGCTTGAGCGAGTTGTACTTGTTTTTATAACTCCTTCTGAAAAACTCCCGCCCGTGAAAACGATTGCGGGATGGAACCCGTTTTCAAGGGGCCGGAAGGGAAAGATGTCGGGCCTCGTCGGTCTGAGCCTCGCCGTGCTTACCCTGGCGACCCTCCCCCCTTCCCCCGCTCGCGCCGTCATCGGCGGGACAACGCGCGATGTCTTTTGCGCCCACGGCTTTTCCCTCTCCCGCTACGAGACCTTCTCCTTCGAGCCCCTCGAAGGGGAGGCCGACTACAACGGCCTGAGCGACGCCGATTGGGCGCAGGTCCGCGCCGCCTTCGTCGCCGAGATGGCGGCCCACGGCTACCGCCACGTCGAGAAGGGGGGCCAGCTCCAGCTCTCCTACGGGGCCTTCCCGCCGATCGATGCGGCCCATCCCGTCACCGGCCTCTTCGTGAAATTCCGCACGGGCCTCCGGATGTTCGACCTCACGAAGTGGTCGGGCGGCGCGATGGTCGACGGCCCCTACACCCCGGCGACTCTCGCCGGGATCGTCCCCCTCCTCGGGAAACAGATCCCCCTCCGCACCGGGCCCACCGCAGAGTCCTCTGCCGCGCCCGTCTCCGCCGCGGCCGAATTCATGCCCGCCTCCGCCCGATGAAAAAGCGGCTCTCCCTCCTCCTCCTCGCCGCGCCGCTCCTCCCCCTGGGCGACGTGCTGGCCGAGAATCCCGATCCCCTCAGCCGGATGATCGAGAAGGACTATCCGATCCAGGGGATGGTCGGCGTCATGGGCGGGGCCTATGCCGGGAAGAACTTCCAGAAGATCGACGCGAACGCGACGCCGATGTTCTACTTCGGCGCGAAGCAGCTCTTCGACTGGGAGGTCTTCAATACGCCGATCGAGTTCGACTTCGGCCGGAGCCTCCAGTTCTCCCTGCGGAACATCGAAGGCTCGGCCTGGTCGGCGGGCCTCGGCCTCGACTACAACATCGCCAGCATCCGGGAGCGCGGGAGCAAGGGGAACCCCGTCATCCCCGCCTCGTCGAACTTCGTTCCCGGCTACGACATCACGACGCTCGGGCCCTACGTCTTCACCCGCTACCAGGCGACGCACGCGGTCGGCATCGAGCTCTCGGAACGGCTCACCGAAAACCATTTCCACGAGGGGAACGACCACGCCATCAGCGCCCCCTTCAAGCCGAAGGATTACCTCGAGACCGAGAGCCGCCTCCTCGTCGACGTCGACCTGCGCCGGATGGACCCCCGGCCCGAGGTCCGCGATTCCGGCTTCTACACCGGCGTCTACACCTTCGTCCGCGAGCGCGACTCGGGCGTCTACGACCGGAGCACCGCCTTCAAGACGAGCAACGAGACGACCTACGGCGTCGGCGGCCTCGGAGAGCAGCTCTGGCAGCCGTGGATCAGCGGCAACCTCGGCATCGTCATCGAGGGCGAGATCGTCGCCAACCCGGACCGCGTCTACCTCGGCGAGACCGACGGCACCCGCAGCCAGGGCCATCTCTACCCCCACTTCCACGGCAGCCAGAACATCTGGCCCGGCGGCTCCCTCGAGGCGAACTTCGGGCCGAAGCTGATCTACGCCCGCTTCGGCCAGTCGGGGAACAGCCCCTCCTTCGTCGTCGGCGACCTCACCCTCGGGCAGGCGCTGAGCAAGAACATCAGCGTCGGCCTCACCTACGGTTACGACGCCGATTCCTTCAAGGAAACCCGCGTCGGCGTCGACAAGACGGGCCGCCACTACATCGGGGCCTCGACGATGTACCACTTTTAAGGGGTGGTCAGGCGTGCCTGTCGCCCTTCACATCGACCTCGACGGGGCCTGGAGCCCCCTGGCCGCCGAGATCGGCTCCACCGCCCTGCCGACGATCCCCCTCCGGCAATGGGGCCCGGCCCTCCGCTTCTGCGCCCCCGCCTCGTCCCTCGCCGCCCTCCGGGACGAGCTCTTCCCGACCCTCTGTCTTCCCGAATACCGGGGCCTCCCGATCCTCTACGGATCGGGCGATTTCCACCACCTCGCCGCAGTCTGGCTGCAGCGGATTTCGACCGCCGCCCGTCACCCGGAGGCCGAGCCGCTCGTCCTTCTCTCCTTCGACAACCATCCCGACTGGGCTTGGACGCCGCCGCGCTGGGCCTGCGGCGGATGGATCAACCGGGCGCTCGACCTCCCCCTCGTCGCCGAGGCCGCCGTCTGGGGCTGCGGCAACATGGAGCTGAACTGGCCCGTCCGCCTGCTGGGGAACCGCCGCGCCGTCCGGAAGGGACGGCTCCGGCTCTTCCCGTGGCGGGAACGCTTCCCCGCCCTCGCCCCCGACGCCTGGCCGTGGCTGGAGCGGGCGACGTGGCGGAAGGCCTTCCTCGACTTCCTCAAGGCCCGCCAGGGCCGCCGCTTCTACATCACCGTCGACCTCGACTGCCTCCGCCCGCAGGAAGCCCAGACCGATTGGGAAAACGGCCTCTTCACCCTCGACGACGTGGCCTGGGCCGTGGCGCAGGTGCGGCAGGCCGGACGCCTCGCGGGCGGCGACCTGTGCGGCGCGACGTCGGGTAGGGGCGAAGGCGAGTTGTATGAGCGCCCGGTGCAGCGATTCCTCGCGCGGCTCGATCATCCCGCCCTGCCGACCCGGACGGAGGAGGAACGGGAAGAGGGCCGGGTGATGAACGAGCGGGCGGCGGCACGATTGCTGCCGCTGTTGATGGCCACGGGGTAGAGGGGGGTGCCTCGGGATGCTCCTCCCAGGCCTCGGCCCTCATCGAGGTTAGATCCAGCGGAGTAGAGTGGGCTTATGGGAGATAAGGCCTCTTGGATCACGCCCTATCTACACCAAGGCCCATCAGAGGGGGCGGTGCAGGAGGGGCGCAGCCCCTCTTGCATCTTTAGACGCGCGGGTTGCCTCCAGTTGTACAGGGAGATGTACCCGGTTCCGAAGGGCTGCCCCTCCGCCGCGATCCATTTCCCCCGTGCGTATCTCTTCCATGGATGCTGCTTCGATGCGGCCTCTTCCTTGGAAGGCAAGGGAGCGGGGCAGCCCTTCGGGGCTTGCGCGGTCAACCCTGTACAGCTGGAGGCGATCCGTTTTATAGCCCAAGAGGGGCTTCGCCCCTCCTCGAACCTCCCCTTCGGAGGGCCTGAACTTGGCGGACGCGCTTGGGCGGCGCCTTGTCTCTTAACTGTTTTAAAATCCGCTGTTTCCCGGAGCGCCCGAGGGTACGAGCTATAAGGAGAGACGGGCCAATACGCCCAGACTCCCATCGGAGAGAAAACGCTTGGGATGAACCCCGCGTCCCCAAGCGCCCCCCTACGACCGCACTTCCTTCACCCGCACCTTCCGCCCGTAGCGCAGCAGCCGCATCGCATTCCCCATCACGCAGAGGTCGGAAAGCCCCATCGCGAGCGCGCAGGCCACGGCCGGGACCATTCCGATCATCGCCAAGGGGACCATCGCGGCGTTGTAGAAAAAGGCCCAGAAGAGGTTTTCCCGGATGACGCGGAGGGTCGCCGCGCTGAGGCGGAGCGCCTCGGGGACGGCCTCCAGATCGCGCGTCAACAGCACCATGTCGGATGCCTCGCGCGCGACGTCGGAGGCGCCGAGGACGGCGATGCCGAGGTCGGCGGCGGCGAGGGCCGGGCCGTCGTTGATCCCGTCGCCGACGAAGGCGACGCGCTTCTCCTTCCTCCCCTCGCCCACCGCCCGCATGCGGACGACGAGGTCGGCCTTCTCCTCCGGACGGATGCCGAAGTAGACCCGCGTCCCCTTGATGCCGACCTCCTGGGCCACGGCGAGGGCGGGGCTTTCCTCGTCCCCCGTCACCATGTAGACGGCGTAGCCGTCCTTCTCCAACCCGCGGATCACCGCTGCCGCCTCGCGCCGCACCGGCTTCACGAACGTGATGAGGGCAGCCACCTCCTCCCCGATCGCGAGAGCGAGGGGACCACCGCCGAGGCGGGGGAGGAAGGCGTCGGGAAAGACGACGCCCGAGGCGATCAGCCACGCCGGGGAGCCGAGGCGGGCGGTCCGCCCCTCGCACCGGCCGACGACGCCCGCGCCCCGCTCCTCCCGCCAGCCCTCGACGGCGAGCGGGGCCGCCTTCGGGTAGTGGTGGACGAGGGCGCGGCAGAGCGGATGGTGGCTCGGCGCGGCGAGGGCGCGGACGAGAGAGGGGAAGAGGGAGGGGGGCAGGACGGGCGCCTCGCCCTTCGCCCGGGGCGGGAACTCGACCGCCTTCACCGTCAATTCCCCCGTCAAAGTTCCGGTCTTGTCGAAGAGGACGGTGTCGATCTTCCCCGTCTTCTCAATGGCCGAGGCGTCGCGGAAGAGGATGCCCCGCCGCGAGGCCGCGTTCGCCGCCGCCATCAGCGCGGCGGGGGTGGCGAGGCCCATCGCGCAGGGGCAGGCGACGACGAGGACGGCGACGGCCCGGAGGAGGGAGGCCTCCCAGCCGATCGCGCTGAGGAAGCCCCAGCCGAAGAACGTGAGGATGGCGAGGGTGATGACGACGAGGACGAAGTAGCGGCTGACGCGGTCGACGAGGCGCTCGATCTCGGCGCGGCTGCTCTGCGCCCGCTCGACGGCGCGGACGATCCCGGCCAGGGCGGTCTCCGACCCGAGGCCGTCGACGCGGACGACGAGGCGGCCGTCGGTGTTGAAGGTCCCGGCGCGGACGGGGAACCCCGGCCCCTTCTCGGCCGGGAGCGATTCCCCGGTGAGGAGGCTCTCGTCGATCGCGCCGTAGCCCTCGACGATCTCGCCGTCGATCGGGATGCGGTCCCCCGGCTTCACGAGGACGAGGTCGCCCTTCGCGAGGCTGGCGAGGGGAACCTCGACCGCCTCGCCCGGGCCCCCCGCCCCGCCCCTGCCGGGGAAGCGGAGGACGCTCTGCGGCACGGAACGGAGCAGGGCCCGGAGCGCCGCCCCCGAGCGGGTCGCCAGCCGCCCCTCCAGCCAATGCCCCGCGCCGACGAGGGTGAGGATCGACGACGATTCGAGGAACGAGACGTGGAGGTGGCCGGTCGAGCCCCCGGCGACGAACCCGACCAGCTCGTAGAGGCTCAGCCCGAAGGCCGCCGTGCTGCCGAGGGAGACAAGGGTGTCCATCGTGAGGCGGTTGCGGAAGAGCTGCCGCCAGGCGTTCCGGTAAAAGGGGAAGCCGAGGCCGATCTGGACCGGAAGGGCGAGGGCGAAGGCGAGCCAGCCGTAGCCGCCCCCGGCGTTCCCGTTGTTCGCGTCGAAACCCCATTCGGCGACCATGAGGGTGACGGTGACAGGGATGCCGAGGAAGAAGAGCGGGGCGCTCCAGAGGCTCCCGGTCCGCTCCGCCGGTTCGAGGTCGACGCGGCCCGGCTCCCCCGGCTCCCGCTCCCGGCGGGGCTTCGCGCCGTAGCCCGCCTGCTTCACCGCGCGGACGAGGAGGGCCGCCCGCTCCCGTTCCTCGGCCTTCCGCCGCGCCTTGGCCCGGCCCTCGATCTCCCCGCCGCGCCCCACCACGGGGGCCTCCGGCTGCTCGGCCCAGGTGACGACGGCGTTCTTCCCCTCGAGGTCGACCTCGGCGAGCTCGACCCCCTCGACCCCGGCCAGGGCTTCCCGCACGTTCCGGGCGCAGCCGGAGCAGGTCATCCCTTCGACATCGAGGATCGTTTCCATACGCCTATGAATAGTAAGGGAGAATAGCTGGAGCGCAACGCGGCGATATGCCACCCTGAGACCCTCACTCCCGCACCGATCGCACCATGAGCTCCCCCGCCCCCCGCGTTTCCGTCGTCATCCATTTCCTGAACTCCCTGAAACACCTCCCCGCCGCCGTCGAGAGCGTCCGGGCGCAGACCTTCACCGATTGGGAACTGGTCCTCGTCGACGGAGGCTCGACCGACGGCACCGTCGAATGGGTGAAGGCCCTCGCCGCCCGGGAGCCGGAACGGATCCGGGCCTTCTGCTACGCCGACGTCCGGAAGGAAGGCGAACCGGCCCGCCTCGGCGTCTACCCCTCCCGCATCTGGGGCGCCCGCGAGGCGAAGGCGCCGCTCCTCGGCCTCATCGACTCCGACGACCTCTGGCACCCCCTCTTCCTCGAACGCCAGTACGCCCTCTATAAGGCGACGCTCGGCGACCGTCCCGGGATGGTCTACTGCCCGATGGTCTACTTCTGGGACGATCCGATCGAGAACCTCCGCAGCTTCGTCCAGCGGATGCCGAGCCCCGGCCTCCACGAGCCGCCCTCGATCCTCCATTCCTTCTACGACAACGATTACGAGACGAGCGCCGGGAACACGACGACGTTCATCGCCCGGGAGTGCGTCGTCGCCGCCGACGCGCTGACCTCGGCGGCCTCGATCCTCGCCGACGACCAGTTCCTCTGGGCCTACGTCGGCCTCCGGTGGCCCATCGTCGTCAACCCCGAGCCCCTGGTCTGGTACCGGCAGTGGCCCGGATCGAACTGCGCCACGATGAAGAGCGACGCCGGGGCCGTCCGCCGCCGCCACCTCGCCTGGTTCCACGACTACGTCACGAAGGAATACCACGGCCCCGCCGCCGAAAAGGAAGCCCTCCTCCGGCACACAGAGAAGTGGATCAAAGAAATCGACCACCCCCCCGGCCCCCTGGGACGGAAGTGGAAACAGTGGAAAGCCGGACTCCGCCGCCGCCTGACCTAAACACGTCTCCCAAGCGCCCCTCTCCCAATAGGAGTCAGGGCGTATTGGCCCCGTCTCCCCCCGCAATCCGTACCCTCGGGCGCTCCAGGAAGCAGCGGATTTTTATCCAGTTCGGAGACAAGGCACCGCCCAAGCGCGTCCGCCTAGTTCAGGCCCTCAGAACAGGAGGTTCCAGGAGGGGCGAAGCCCCTCTTGGGCTATAAAACGGATCGCCTCCAGCTGTACCGGGTCGCCCCCGCCAGCCCCAAAGGGCACCCCGCAAAACAGCGCAAAAAACGCGCCGCCCCCCTACTCCTCCCCCGCCTCCTCCGCCGGCTTCAACTTCAACAACCGCAACCGCCGCAACCCCTGCGCCCCGACCTCCTCCGCGATCAGCCGCAGGACGATGGCCGAATTCGGGTCGGCCACGTCGGTCTGCGCCCGCTTCGACGGGGGATGGCCGAACTGGGCGATGGCCCATTCGCGGACGGTCTCGCGGCCCTTCGCCTGGATCGGCCAGCCCGTCTCGTTCGCGAGGTCGCGGAGCAGCATCCCGGCGTCGACGAGGGCGGCGCTCTCGCTCAGCTCGTAGAAGGGGCCCTTCTCGATGTCGAACTCGTCTCGGATGTCGCCGACGAGTTCCTCCAGCACGTCCTCGAAGCAGACGATGCCGACCATCCGGTCCTGCGCGTCGAGGACGACGGCGAGGTGGTTCCGCGACTTGCGGAAGAGCTCGAGCATCGTCGGCAGCTTCGTCTTCGGGAGGAAGGTGAGGGCGGGGCGGACGAGGGGCTCGACCTCGGTCTGGTTCCCGAGGACGGTGTATTGCCAGAGGAGTTCCTTCACCATGAGGACGCCGACGATGTCCCCCTTCCCCAATCCGCAGACGGGGAGGCGGCTGTAGCCGGAACGCTGGGCGAAGTTCAGGTTCTCCATCAGCGGGGCGTCGCGCCAGAGGACGGCGACGTTCTCCCGGGGGACCATGACCTGCTCGGCGGTCGTCTCCTTCAGGCGGAGGGCCTTGATCATGATCTGGTTGATGAGGACGTCGGAGGGATGGGCGTGGCTCGACGTGGCGAGGACGTCCTGGAGCTCCTCCGGGCTGAAGCCGTGCTCTTCCTTCGACGACTTCACGCCGAGGAGGAGGAGGATCCATCCGGCCATCGTCTTCAACACCCAGATGAGGGGGAAGAAGACGTAGTAGAAGAGGAGGAGCGGCGGGGTGAACCAGAGCAGCAGGGAGCGGGGCCGGTGGAGGGCGACAGTCTTCGGCACCAGCTCGCCGAGGACGATGTGGAGGGAGGAGGTGATGCCGAAGGCGGCGAGGAAGGAGAGGACGTGGTAGACGACGTCCCCGTGGTCCCCGACGAAGGGGATGTAGGCGATGATGGGGGCGAGCCACGGATCGACGACGGAGGCGACGAGGGGCTCGCCGAGCCAGCCGAGGGCGAGGCTCATGAAGGTGACGCCGAGCTGGACGGCCGAGATGAAGCGGTCGAGGTTCTGCGTGACGCGGTAGGCGATCCGGGCGCGCCAGTCGCCCGCCTTCACCAGGGGGCGGAGCTGGGTGGCGCGGACGCGGACCATCGCGAACTCGGTGGCGACGAAGTAGCCGTTGGCGAAGATGAGGAGGAGCATCGCCGTCGTGTCCCGCAGGACGTGCGGGGGGAGGGGCGGGATCTCGAAGGACATAGGAGGAAGGGGCGGGAATGGGGGCAAAAAGGGACGATGCTACGCGATTGCACCCCTTTGAGCAAGACCCGGTCCGGTTTGGCTGGATTGTCGCCGATTTGTTACTTTTCTTCCCAGGGAGCCTTCTCTATCATCCGGAGACCTATGTCAGAAGTCGAAGGTCTCACCGAACAAGCCGAAGAACACATCCACCACGCCGCCCATTCCGGTCCCCAGTGGGCCTCGTGGGTCGCCCTCTCCACCGTCATCCTCGCCGTCCTCGCCGCCCTCTCGGCGTTCCTGAGCGGCTTCAACGAGACGGAGGCGCTGATCAACCGCCAGCTCGCCTCCGACCAGTGGAGCTACTACCAGGCGAAGGGCCTCAAGGGCAACACCGCGAAGGCGAGCGCCGACCTCTTCACCCTCCTCTCGAAGCCCGGCCCGGAGTCGCAGGAATCGATCAAGAACTACCGCGAGGAGCAGACCCGCTACAAGGAAGAGCAGGAAAAGATCAAGGAGACGGCGACCGAGTTCGAGCACGAGTCGAACGCCGCCCTCCACAACCACGAGACCTACTCCAAGGGCGTCATCCTCTTCCAGATCGCGATCGCCGTGAGTGCCGTTTCCGTCCTCACGAAGCGGCGGCGCTACTGGATCGTCAGCCTGGTCGGCGGCGCGGGCGGCCTCCTCTTCCTGCTCTGCGGCCTCCTCCAGCAGTTCGGCCCCCACCTCGGCGGCCACGGCGGCCACTAGACCGCCAGCCATTCAAAACCGATGAACCGAACCCCGACGGCCCTCTTCCTAGTGGCGTGCGCCGTCGGGGTTCTTTTTTGCGCGGGCGCAGCGGCCCAGGTCCACGAGGACGGCACCGGCTGGCGGCCCGATCCGGCCGTGGTCGAGCGGGCCGCGGCGCTCTACTCCGGCCCCGATCCGAAGAAGCAGGAGGAGGCCTACAACCAGGCCTACTTCGAGTTCTACCACTCGACGCCCGACAACGCCGTCGCCGACTGGCAGATCGCCAAGCGGATGAACGCCCTCTACTCCGGCGACGATCCGAAGAAGCAGCGGGCCGCCTACCGCCAGGCCTACCGCGAGGTCTGGAAAAAGAATCCGCCGAAGAACGCCCCGATCCCCGACGTCCACCTCTGGATCGACCCGGTCTCCGCGCAGGAAAAGGAGCGGCTGGAAAGCGGCCTCGACAAGCCCCCCGCCCATTCCAAGATCGGCTCGAAGTAGGGGACCGATGAAAGAGCCCCTGCGCTTCGCCGTCTACGACATCGGAAGCAATTCGGTCAAATTCCTCGTCGCCGAGGCCCGGGCAGCCGGCCAGCCGCCGCTCGTCCTCGCCGAGGAGAGCCACACCACGCGCCTCGCCGAGGACCTCATCGCCACGTGCGAGCTGAAGCAGGAAGCGATCGACCGGACCCTCGCCTCGCTGAAGGAAATGGCGGGCAAGGCCGCCCGCCTCGGCGTCCCGCCCAACGCGCCCGGCTCCGTCCACTCCCGCGCCGTCGCCACCAGCGCCGTCCGCGACAGCCGGAACCGGAAGGCCTTCCTGAAGGAGGCCGCCGTCGCCCTCGGCTTCCCCGTCACCCTCCTCAGCGGGGAGGAGGAAGCCGAGGGAGTCTATCGCGGCATCCGCTCCGGCGGCCACCGGACGACGTTCGAGGAGGGCGACCTCCTCGCCGTCGACGTCGGCGGCGGCAGCGCCGAGTGGATCCTCGGCGCGGGCGGGAAGATCGCCCGCCGCGTCAGCCTCCCCCTCGGCTGCGTCCGGCTGCGGGAACGCTTCATCCCCGGCTACCCCGTCCCGCAAGGGGCCCTCGACGCGATGGCGCAGAGCCTGGAGGAACAGCTCGCCCCCATCCTCGCCGACTACGCGCGGGAGCGCCGGGACCGCCCCGTCGTCGGCACCGGCGGCACCATCACCGCCGCCGCCGCCATCGCCCTGAAGCTCCCCGACTACGATCCCTCGAAGGTCCACCTCCACGTCCTGACGCGGGAGACGATCGCCTGCGAGCTGAACCGCTTCGCCGCGCTCGACGCCGATTCCCTCCGCCACGTCACCGGCCTCCCGCCGAAGCGGGCCGACATCCTCGTCCCCGGCCTCGCCGTCTTCCTCGCCACGCTGAAGCTGCTGGAGGCGAGCCGCCTCACCGTCAGCGTCCGCGGCCTCCGCTACGGCGTCCTCGACGGCCTGATCGCCGAGGCCGCCCCCGCTTCCTCCGCAACGGAGGGGAAGTGACCCCGCCCCTCCCCGCCTCGTCCCAAGAGGTCGCGGTCGAGGCCGAGGCCGAGGTCGCCGCCCTCGTCGCCCGCTACGAGGAGGAGCCTGAGCACGTCACCCACGTCGCCGCCCTCGCCGACGCCCTCTTCCTCGCCCTCGCCCCGTGGCACGGGCGGGGCGAGGGTTGCCGCCTCCGTCTCCGCGCCGCCGCCCTCCTCCACGACATCGGCTGGTCCCAGACCCCCGACGGGCGGGGCCACCACAAGGAATCGGCCCGCCTCATCGGCGAGTGGAAATGGAAGACCCTCCCGCCCGGGGAGATCGCCCTCGTCGCCCAGATCGCCCGCTATCACCGGAAGAGCGTCCCCCGGCCCGATCACGCCGCCTACACCGCTCTTCCCCCCGACCACCGTCGGACCGTCTCGGTCCTCGGCGGCCTCCTCCGCATCGCCGACGCCCTCGACCGGACCCACACCCAACGGATCGCCACGCTCCGGGCCCGGATCGCGCCGACGGAGATCGTCGTCCTCGTGACGCCGAAACCGGGCGGCGCTTGGGACGAGGAACGCGCCATGGCGGAGAAGAAGAAAGATCTCCTCGAAGCCGAAGCGCAGCGCCCCGTCCGGTTCGAAGCGGCGTAAAATCTTCCTCTCCCCCATCGAGTAGCAGAACCCCCTCTTGGAATGGGATCGAAAAGGGGGTATCTTAGGGAACCGAAACCATGGATCCGAACAAGTTCACCGAAAAGGCCCAAGTCGCCATCGCCGAGACCCAGTCCGAGGCCGCCCGCCGCAGCCACGCCTCCGTCGATGTCGAGCATCTCCTCGCCGCCCTCCTGGCGCAGGACGAGGGCCTCGCCCCCCGCCTCTTCTCCCGCGCGAACGTCCCCGCCGAGGTCCTGCAGGATCGGCTCGAGGACGAGCTCGCGAAGCTCCCGACCGTCACCGGCGCGGGGCAGTCGGCGGGCGTCCACATCACGCAGCGGCTGAACAAGCTCCTCGTCTCCGCCCAGGACGAGGCGAAGCGGCTGAAGGACGACTACGTCTCGGTCGAGCACCTCATCCTCCCCATGTTCGACGAGGCGTCGTCGACCCCCGTCGGGCGGATCTTCAAGGCTCTCGGGGCGAAGAAGGACGCCTTCCTCAAGGCGATGGCCGAGGTCCGGGGCAACCAGCGGGTCACCACCGCGAACCCGGAGGCGACCTACGAGGCGCTCGAGAAATACGGGCGCGACCTGACGAAGGCCGCCGCCGCCGGGAAGCTCGACCCCGTCATCGGGCGCGACGCCGAGATCCGGCGCGCGATCCAGGTCCTCTCCCGCCGGACGAAGAACAACCCCGTCCTCATCGGCGAGCCCGGCGTCGGCAAGACGGCGATCGTCGAGGGCCTCGCCCAGCGGATCATCGCCCGCGACGTGCCGGAGAGCCTGAAGGACAAGAAGATCGTCTCCCTCGACCTCGGCGCCCTCATCGCGGGGGCGAAGTTCCGGGGCGAGTTCGAGGAACGGCTCAAGGCCGTCCTCCAGGAAGTGACCCAGTCCGAGGGGCAGATCATCCTCTTCATCGACGAGATCCACACCGTCGTCGGCGCGGGGAAGGCCGAGGGCTCGATGGACGCCGGGAACATGCTGAAGCCGATGCTCGCCCGCGGCGAGCTCCACTGCATCGGCGCGACGACCCTCGACGAGTACCGGAAGTACATCGAGAAGGACGCCGCCCTCGAGCGCCGCTTCCAGCCCGTCCTCGTCGCCGAACCGACGGTCGAGGACACCGTCTCGATCCTCCGCGGCCTCGCCCGCCGCTACGAGCTCCACCACGGCGTCCGCATCCAGGACGGCGCGCTCGTCTCCGCCGCCACCCTCTCCCACCGCTACATCGCCGACCGCTTCCTCCCCGACAAGGCGATCGACCTCATCGACGAGGCCGCCGCGAAGCTCAAGACCGAGATCGAGAGCATGCCCGAGGAACTCGAGACCCTCGAACGCCGCACCCTCCGCCTCGAGATCGAGCAGGAGGCGCTGAAGAAAGAAAAGGACGCCTCGTCGAAGACCCGCCTCGCCGCGCTCCAGAAGGAGCTGGCCGACGTCCGCGCCGACCGCGACGCCCTGAAGGCCCGGTGGCAGGCCGAGAAGGCGAGCGTCACCGGCCTCCAGACCCTCCGGGGCGAGCAGGAAAAGCTCCTCATCGAGATCGACCAGGCCGAGCGCAACCACGACCTGAACAAGGTCGCCGAACTCCGCTACGGGAAGCTCCCCGAGCTCGAGCGGAAGATCTCCGCCGCCGAGGAAAAGGCAAAGGCCGACGCCGCGAAGGCCGACGGCTCCGACAAGTCGGCCCGCCTCATCCAGGAGGAGGTCACCGAGCAGGAGATCGCCGAGGTCGTCGCCCGCTGGACCGGCGTCCCCGTCGCCCGCCTCCTCGAGGGGGAACGGGACAAGCTCCTCCGCCTCGACGCCATCCTCCACGAGCGGGTCATCGGCCAGGACGAGGCCGTCAGCGCCGTCGCCGACGCCGTCATCCGCGCCCGCTCCGGGCTGAAGGACCCGAAGCGCCCCATCGGCTCCTTCCTCTTCCTCGGCCCCACCGGCGTCGGGAAGACCGAGCTCGCCCGCGCCCTCGCCCAGGCCCTCTTCGACAGCGAGGACAACATCGTCCGCATCGACATGAGCGAATACATGGAGAAGCACTCCGTCGCGAAGCTCGTCGGCGCCCCTCCCGGCTACGTCGGCTACGAGGAGGGCGGCCAGCTCACCGAGGCCGTCCGGCGCCGCCCCTACACCGTCATCCTCTTCGACGAGATCGAGAAGGCCCACGGCGACGTTTTCAACATCATGCTCCAGGTCCTCGACGACGGCCGCCTCACCGACTCCCAGGGCCGCACCGTCGACTTCAAGAACACCCTCCTCATCATGACCTCGAACATCGGGAGCCCGTATCTCATCGAAGGGGCCACGGAGGATGGCGAGATCCCTGAAAAGACCCGGGAGAAAGTCATGGGCGAACTCCGTTCCCATTTCCGTCCCGAGTTCCTGAACCGGATCGACGACGTCGTCCTCTTCAAGCCCCTCACCCTCGCCGAGATCACGAAGATCGTCGACCTCCTCATCGGCTCCCTGCGGCGGCGGCTCGACGACCGCGCCATCACCATCACCCTGACGGCGGCGGCGAAGACCCACCTCGCCAAGGCCGGCTACAGCCCCGTCTACGGCGCGCGCCCGCTGAAGCGGCTCATCCAGAAGGAACTCGAGACCGCCCTCTCCCGGAAGCTCCTCTCCGGCGAGGTGAAGGACGGCAGCACCGTGAAAGTCGACGCCAAGGGGGAAGAGTTGCTCTTCACCACCCAGGCGGGATAAGCTGACCCCACATCGCCATGAAAAAGCCGTCCCCCCGCAAAGCGAAGCCGACCCAGCCTCGAGTCCGGAAGCAGGCCCGTCCCGCCTCCCTCCCCGTCCCGCTGGCCCCCGCCGGGGACGTCCTCCTGCGCGAGCGGATCAACGCCCTCGCCACCATCCTCGACGAGACCTCCCGCCGCTTCCTCTCTCGCCTCCGGCGCGAGATCGAGGAGACCGAGGAAGGCCTCCACCGCCAGTCGGTCAAGAAACAGGAAAAAGCGATCCGGCTGATCGACGCCCTTCAGGTGAAGCCCGCCAAAGGCCGCCGCAAGGACCTGAAGAAGATCGACCTCCTCATCGGCGAGCTGCAGAAGCTGACCGAGGAGAAGTAGCCGGCCGCGCCGGGCCTGGTGGGCGGTGAGGGATTCGAACCCCCGACCAACTCGGTGTAAGCGAGCCGCTCTACCACTGAGCTAACCGCCCGAAGCCGCGCAAGGCTCTCGCGAGGCGACCACTATGCCCGTCCCGAATCGGGGGGCAAGGAGATCCGTCAGGCCGTCGCCCGGCGGCGGGCGGCGGCCAGGGCGAGGAGGACGGCGCCGGAGGCGAGGAGGATCCAGGGGTCGGGCTCCGGGACGGCGGCGAGCTGGAACTGGAGCGAATTGGCGTTGAGGATGAAGGTGCCGTGGACGGTGCTGAGGGAGCTGAGGCTGAAATCGGCCGCGGTGAACGTGGTGCTGCCGAAGGTGGCGAGGGTGTAGAGGCCCGAGGCCCCGCCGAGGTCGGTGAGACGCAGGGAGTAGCCGGTTCCCGTTCCCTTGATGAGGGAGCCGCTCCCGAGGTCGAGGCGGTCCCCCGCGCCCGAGGCACCGAGCTCGAAGATGAAGGTGGAGCCGCCGTTCCAGGTGTAGTTCCCGCCGACGGCGAGGGTCCCGATGCCGCCGGTGCCCGGAGAGAGATAGGTCCCCGCCTGCTGGATCACCGATCCGGCGATCAGGCCCGTCCCGCCCAGCGTCGCGAAGTTCCCCGACGCGAGGGTCACCGTGCCGGTCCCGGTCGCGCTTCCCGCCGTCGTACCGAGGAAGAGCGCCCCCTGGTTGACGACGATGTTCCCGCTGAAGGTCCCGCTGCTGTCCCCCGTGAGGGTCCACGTGCCGCCCCCGGTCTTCGTGAGGGTGCCGGAGCCCGCGAAGACGCCCGCGTAGGTCTCGGTCTGGTTGGCCGAGCCGGTGGTCAGCCCCGCCGTCCCCATCGTCACCGTCCCGGTCCCCTGGAGGGAGGAGCGGAGGCCGCCGATCGATTGGCTGTGGCCGTTGAGGTCGAAGTTCGCCGTCGGGTTCGCCGCGTCGAACTGGACGACCGAGGAGGAGGAGATCGCGTTGTTCACCCCCATCCTCACCGTGCCGTCGTGGATGAAGGTGGTGCCGGAATAGGTGTTCGCGGCGTTGAGGGTGGCGACGCCGACGCCGTCCTTCGCGAAGCCGCCCGCGCCGGAGATGACGCCGTTGAGGGTCGTGTCCTTCGCCCCCTGCACGACGAGGAGGTTCCCGCCGTTGGCGACGGTCCCGTTGAAGACGAGGTTCCCTCCCTCGGCCTCCCAGTTCTGGGCCCCGGAGAGGGTGACGGGGACGCTGAAGGTCTGCGTCGCCGCGCTCTCGTTGCGGATGCCGGTGGTGCCGACGGCGAGGGTATTCGTCCCGGTGAAGGTGAAGCCGCTGCCGCCCGCCGTGGAGCGGAAGAGCATGCCGCGCACCGCCTGGTTCGCCGCAAGGGAGACCGTCGTCTGCCCGCCCGCGGCGGCGCCGTCGAAGACGACGGGAAGGGCGGCGGGGACGCTCCCCTTCGACCAGTTCGCGGTCGCGCCGAAGGCACCGCTCCCCCCGCCGCCGGTCCAGACGTTGGCGGTGTTCGCCGTGTCGGTCGGGACGTCGTAGATCGTGAAGCGGAGGGCGTAGCCGTAGGGGGCGAGCTGGGCGTTCGTCGGCGTCACCGGATCGTAGGAGGTCGTCCCGACGGTCATCGGGACGAGGCTGCTGGTCTGGGTCGGGTAGTAGAAGACGCCGAGGAGGGTGAGCTGGCCCTTGTAGGTGATGAAGACCGGGCTCCCGGAGTCGCCGCTGTCGGCGTTCAGGAAGGTCCCCTTGCTTCCCTTGCTGTAGCTGACGAGGAGGCCGTCGCTGCCGGCGTTGCCGATACCGCTGACGACGCCGGTCCCGACCTGCTGGCCGATGGCGGCGGGGGGATCGTAGGGAGTGATGACGTTGCTGCCCAGGGCGAAGACCGACTGGCCGACGTAGTTCCGGCTCGAGATGTCGAGCATGCGGGCGACGGTGACGTGGTCGGCATCGGTCGTCGCCCGGTTCAGCGTCGTGAGCGCGACGTCGCCCGCATAGCCGTTGTTCTTCAGCTGGATCGTCCCGGTCACCGTGGCATAGACGGGATTGTTCTGGGTCCCGACGAACTCGACCGTCGGCGAGGAGGGGAAGGGGGAGCTGTCGATCGCGTGGTGGGCCGCCGTCGCAGCGATCCCGGGGGCGATGAGGGTGAGGTTCGTCGAGCGCCCGTTGTAGTAGCTGAGGGACCAGCCGACCGAGGAGAAATCGTACCCGGCCCCCACCCAATTCGGGTTGCTGTTGGGGACCGGGTTCGTGACGTTCTGGGAATTGGTCGTGATCGATCCCGGCTGCCAGCGCGAGTCGTTCGCCGCCACGTCGCCGTCGCTCAGCGTGAGCGCCTCCGCTTCCGGCAGACGGGCCGAAACCAGGAAGACGACCGCCAGGGAGAGCCAGTGCCGCGCCATATTGTTTTTCGGTCCCGGGTTGGTGCTATCCTTGCTTCAGCGTGACGACGACGCCGTCCTGGGGCGGGACGACGAAGGCCGCCCCCTCGCGCCGTCCGCGCACCACCTCGGCGACGGACCAGCCGGGGGCGAGGTCGGGGGTGAAGGAGAGGGTTTCCCGCCCGTAATTGACGAGGACGAGGTGGAGGCGTCCGTCGGCGGCGGGATGCTCGGTGACGCCGAGGCCGGGAAGGCCGTTGCGGACGACGTGCCGCGCCCGGACTCCCGCGCCGATCTCCCGGTAGAAGGCGGCGTGATTCCGCTCCTCGAAGGCGCCCGGGGCCTTCACGGCATCGAGCTCGATCGGCACGCTGAGGAAGTAGGCCTGCCCCTTTCCTCGCGCGAAGCGGACGAAGGCCGGGTTGCCGTCGGCCTCCCGGGCGAGGACTTCGGCCCCCCCCCGGTTCAGGTCGAGGCGGTAGGGCGAGGCGACACGATGAATCTCCCCAGCCCAGGCGATCTCGGCGGGGACCGTCCGCTGGCACCGGGCCTCGACCTCCATGCCGAACGCCCGTCCGAAGTCGGCGAGGAAGCCGTCGTTGAGCGACAGATAGAGCGTCGCCCCCGATTCGATCCGTTTATTCAATGCGATCCCGAAGGCACGGGGGATCGCGTTGAAGCCGGAGACCGATGGCAACAGATAAAGATCGGCATCTCGGAGGGGCTGGTGGGCGCTCTGGAATTCGACCTCGAAACCAGCCTGTTTTGATAGGATGAACGATGCGTAGGCCACGCCCCAACGATCCTGATCGTCGGTCAAGATGCAGACGGCGCGGCGACGGCGCGGCGCGAGGACCGGGGCGGTTTTCAGGAAGGCCTCGAACGCCGTGAACTCGGCAACGACCGGCTTCGGGGCGCGGTCGTTGCGGAAGAGGCCGAGCTCGCGCTCGGGGGAGCTCCACTCATAGGGGGCGTAGGCGAGGTGGTCCTGGTCGAAGGCGCACCACCAGAGGAGCCCCTCGTTGCCGTGGGCCCAGAGGGAGAAGAGGGCGCCGCGGAGGTAGTCGGCGGCCCGCCGTTCGGAGCCGAGCATCGGCCCGAGGGTGCCGACCTCCTCGGCGAGGCACGGCTTCCCGCCGACGTCGGCGTAGAGGCAGCCCTCGGCGGTCGCGTGGAGGCCGCTGCGGATCGTCCCGAGGCGGTCGCGGTCGCAATGGGGCGTGAAGGGGGGATAGGGATGGATCGTGAGGACGTCGGTGAGCTCGGCCTGGTCCTCGATGCTCCACGTGTCGTCGCGGCCCGCGGAGAGGCTGTGCATCCCGGAGATGACGGGGCGGGTGGCGTCCTCGGCGCGGATCGCGTCGGAGATCTGCGCCGTCCAGCTCCAGGCCGCCTCGCGGGAACCGGGCGCGGCGAGGCAGTTGCACTCGTTGCCGAGGTCCCACGAGACGATCGCCGCGTGGGTGCGGAAGCGGGAGACGAAGGCGCGGACGAAGCGGACCTGCCACATGAGGGCGGCGGGATCGGTCAGGATGTTCCTCTCCTCGAGCGCCGGCGGGACGAAGAGGCGGCCGCTCATCCACCCGGTGACGAGACCGACGATGAGCTCGAGGCCGTGCTTCGAGGCGAGGTCGGCGAGGACCTGGAATTTCTCCAGCGCGGCGCGAGAGACCCCCGCGCGGCGCAGGGCGGGATCGCCGCCGTCATCGGGAAGGACGGTGTCGCAGGCGCGGCCCATCGCGGTGTAGAGCCGCTTGATCGGCTGGAATTCGGGCCAGAGGGGGAAGACCCGGACAGTCCGCAGGCCGCTCTCGGCGAGGAGCCGGAAATCGGCGTCGACGACCTCGGGCCGCCAGTTGGCATCGGACCACATCTCGATCCCCGCGTGGGAAGCCCAGTAATTGCAGCCGAGGGAGAAGCGGCCCGTGTGCTTAGTCGTTTCGTTCATGGAAAAATCGGAAAGATTCTAGGGGGAGAACTGCCGGTTGCGGATGACGCGCCAGCGGTAGTAGGTATCGAGGGTCGGCGTCGCGTCGGGGTTCGTGCCGTAGTCGGGGATGCTCGTGTTGTTGGCGTCGATGAAACGCTCGATGGTGGCGGAGCCTCGGTATTCCCCGGTGACGACATCGGCCCCTTCCTGCCACGCGCTCGGGATCGAGGCCGCCGCCTTCTTCAGCGACTGGGCGCGGAAGTGGACGGTGTAGGTGTTCGACTTCGTCGTGAGGCGGGGATAGAGGGTCGTGTAGATCCGCTCCCGCAGGTTTTCCCCGGTAAGCCGCATCCCGGCCCAGAATCCGCCCGTCGTGGTGTTCGCCATCGTCGCGACGGAGGCCCCCGTGAGGCCGAGGGGGACGATGTGGAGATCGCAGATCTCCGAGGCCGACCGGTAGACGTCGCCCGACTGGAACTTCGTCTGGAACTGGGCGAGGGTCTGCGTCGCGTCGACGGGGTAGTCGACCGCCGGGACCTGGGGGCCGACCTTGTAGCCGAGCTGTACGTCGGCGTTCGGGATCGCGTAGACGCGCTCCGACTTGAGGAGGGCGTTGAGCCCGGTCGACCGGTTGATGTAGGTGAAGGGGAGGATCTGGTAATTCATGTTGATCTTCCCGGCGGTCGAGAAGCGGTCGCTGATCGCGTAGGGCTCGACGACCGGCATCCAGAAGAGGTCGAGGAAGAGATGATCCTCGGGCAGATGGCTGGAGCCGAAGTGGCTCGTCTGGGGGTGGAAGAGGAGCGTCCGCCACGGGACGCCCGCCTTCACCCCCGTAGGCAGGGAGCCGAACATCCCGGGCGACGGAATCTGGCGGTTCGGGGAGAAGAAGTTCACCCCCGCCGCATTGGCGGTCCACGGGTAGTCGAAGTAGGTACTCGCCCCGGCGGCCCCCGGCCCGAGGCCCTCGTCGGGCTTGTTGATGTAGGCGCCGTCGGGGATGTTCGGAAGGCCGCTGTCGAAGTCGCCGGTTCCCTCGGGGGTGTTCGTCCCGGTGGCCGAGGGGATGATGTCGGGCGCGGCCAGGGTGCCCCGGTACTGGGCGGCGGTGATCGTGCTGGGGAAGTAGCTGCCGAGGGAAAGACCCTGGGTGCTGGCCGTGCTGTAGGCCTCGGTGAGGGTCGAGGCCCACATCTTCGTCGTATCCCGGTAGTCGGGATGGATGATGTAGGTCGACGCGGGGACGTTGTTGAGACCGGCGAGGACGCGGAAGTCGCCGTGGGCCGGCTGGACGGTGCGGACGACGTCGTACGTGTCGATCACGGGATTGCCGAGCTGCGGCGTCGTCGCTCCGCCTTGGCCCTTTGAGCTGACGAAAGAGAGCCGCCCCGGGAAGGTGCCGAAAATCGAGGGATAGGCGCTGGTGTTCGGGAAATTCACCCCGAAGCTCCACCAATTCGGCAAATCGGTCGTCGGGGGCGAGACCAAACTCGGATCATTGACGAGGGCCGGGATCGGCAGGACAACCGAGGGAAGGGGAACATTGAAAGTCTGCAAAACCTGTCCCGAAGCGATGTCGGTGAATGTGACGATGAGGGTCGTGCCGGCGAGGAGCATCGACGTCGTGCCGGCGGCAAGCTTCACGGGAACGCTGACCCAAGGATAGGACCCGCCGTAGGCGTTGGTGAAGAAACGCCAGGAGGGATGGCCGCCCCAGCCCGAGCCGCCATTGATGATGTAGCTGAGGAGGCCGTTGTAGTTCTCGGTCCCGCTGATGGCGGTGCCCGTGAAGAGCTGCGACGTCCCTCCCCCGGGCAGGGCGGTCAGCGACATCGCCCCCTGACCGGTGATCGTCATCTTCATCGACGGGGTGATCGTCGTATACCCCATCATGGGAGCGAAGAGCTGGGGAATGAGGATTGCCTGGACGACCTTCTCCCCGGGGGCGAGTACCACGTTGCCCGTGTTCCGAAGCGCCTTGTTATTGACAAGGTCATTGCTGCGGGGAACGGCGGCATCGGCGTTGCAGATGAAGCCGATGCCGAACGAGGAAAGGGTGAAGGAGCGACCGAGGCCCTGCGTCACCGGCACGGTGATGTTGTTCACGGTCGGCGCCACCCAGCCGTGGCCCGCGGCGCCCGGCGCCTGGGTGTAGGGGGTCTTGCCGGTCCCCGTCATGCTGTCGTCGTAGAGGTTGGTGCAGCGGATGTAGTCGAAGATCTCCGTGAGGATCTGGTCGCGGTCGTCGCTGTACTTCGTCAGGAAGTTGTTGCCGAATCCGGGGATCGCCCGGCCCGTGAGGGTCCGCAGGTATTTGTAGAGGGTTCCGTTGCGCGGGAGGCTGATGTCGGTCGTCGGGTTGGTGTTCGTCTGGCGCTGGAAATAATAGGGGTTGTTCCCGGCGGTCCCGCTGGTCGAGGCGCAGAAGGCGATGAGCTGGTCGTAGGAGGTGGTGCGGGTCGGGGCGAGGTTGCTGTAGACCGGCCAGCAGGCGATGCGGGGGAGGTTGAAGAGGTTGGTCTCCGGGGCCCGGCTGTTCGCGGTGAGGAAGAAGCGGGCCTGGGCGATGTCGGTCGGCGTGATCTTCGTCGAGTTCTGGGTCCGCGCGACGTTGAAGGCGAGCTCGTCGACCGAGGCGTAGAGGCGCTGGGTCTTCGCCGCGATGGCGGCGGTCGGGATCGTGGTGCCGACGGCCGTCGAGGTCGTGCCGGCGACAACAGTCTTCCCGTTCGAGCCGCCGGTGGAGATGCGCGGGGTGATCGCGTAGATATCGTCGTTGCTCAGGGTGGCGTGGGAGGGGGAGACGCCGAGGACCGAGGAGAGGCAGGTCATCGCGGGATGGCCCGGGTAACGCTGGAACTCGCCCTTCGCGGGCTGATACTTGCCCCAGTTCACCTCGTTGGCGGTGACGGTGTGCGGGGTGTTCCAGTAGGTCCCCTCGCCGGCGGTGTTGATGTTCACCTTGCACGAGTCGTCGTCGGTCCAGAAGGCGACGCGGCCGACGATCGGATTCGCCGCGCTCGCCCCGGCGACGGTGGCGCTCTTCCCGCTCCCCGTGGCGGCGACCATCGTCCCGTCCTGGAGGACATAGAGCCAGCGGACCGGCATCGGGATCGGCTGCCAGGAGGAGGCCCCGGGAACGGTGCCGAGGCTGAATCCCTCGGGCTTCAGGCCGTTCGATCCGACGCTGCCGTCGAGGATCGGGTAGACCTTGCCGTTGGAGGTCTGGACCGGCGCGTTGAGATCGGTCCAGAGGGCGGGGCTGCTCTTCCAGGCGGCCGGCGGCTCGTCGGCCGATTTCCCGCCGGCGACGTCGACCGTCGAGGAGATCATGTTCGCCGCCGAGTAGAGCTTGTAGGCCTTCTTCAGGCTTCCGGCGGTGTCGTAGGTCCGCACCATGCCGGGCTGGGAGACCCAGGCGACGCCGGTTCCCTGCGTGGCGGCGAGGTTGATCTGCCCCTGCACGAGGCCGACGGCGGTGTCGGCGAGGTTCCGGGCCGCGACGGTGGCCCCGAAGCCCGAGGCGCTCCGCAGCTCGGTCGTCGAACTCATCAGGAAGCCGACGGCGAGGCCGACGATGAGGACGAGCATCCCGAGGACGAGGAGGAGGGCGAAGCCGGAGCGACGGGGGGGGAGTTTCATGGCGTGACTCATGGGTTGGGGGAGGCGCGTCAGGGCCGGTAAACCGCGATCTTCCCGCTGAGCGGGTTGACCTGGAGGGTGTAGTAATTCTTGGGAGGATCGCCCTGGGCGTTGCGGTCCTGCACGGTGAGGAAGTTGTTCGCGTCGGTCACGGCGACGCTCGTCGCGCCGCTGGGACGGAAGCGGAAGCCGCCGTAGCTGGCGGTGATCCGGGCCGGGAGGACGACCTGACCGGTGACCGCCGGATCGGCGGTGAGGAGGGGGGAGAGGCCCTCCTTCACGATGATGCCGTCGGGGAGGTATTGGATGTGCCGGAGCGGCGTGTAGGTGGTGCCGCTGTCGTCGGTGTCGACGCGCCACGCCTGGACCGCGGTCCAAGATCCCGAGATCCGGTAGAAGCGGACCTCGACCTCGCGGTTCGCCGTCATCGCCTCCTGGCGGGCGAGGGCGAGCTCGTTCCCGAGCACCTGGCCGCCCCGGCTCAGCGCGTTGCCGAGGAGGAGCGAGGGAAGCGCGGGAACGGCGAAGACGGCGACCACCGCGACGATCCCCATGACGACGAGGAGCTCGATGAGCGTGAAGCCGCGCCGGGGACGGGAGCCGGGGAGGGAGGGGGAAGAAAGGCGGTTCATCCGGTCCTTGCCCTTATTTGGTCCATTTCGATTCCCGCAGGGGGACCGCGCCGACGAAGACCTCGTAGTCGATGTGGGCGTTGTTGAGCCCGGCCTCGACGGCGGCGAGATCGGCGTCGTAGGAGGAGGCGCTCTGGAAGTGGCCGTGGAGGATCGAGGTGATCAGCGCCGGGGGCGTCGAGGTGCCGGTGTCGAGGCGCTTCGCCGACGACTCGCTGATCGCGATGAGGGTGACGAGGAGGACGGGAGGGAGCTGGTTCGAGGTGACGACCTGGGGGTAGGTCGCGCCGACCGTCGAATCGTAGAGGTAGTTCGGGGCGAGGTCGGGCGGGGTCGAGGCGGGGTCCTGCGGGCGGATGACGAGGGCGATCACGTTGTCGGCGACGGGAGTCGGCGTCGCCCCGACGCCGGTGTCGGTGAACCAGCCGTTGGCCTTCCCGAGGGCGGCGTAGGAATAGATCTTGTTCTGCTCCGTCGGGACGAGGTACTGCATGAGCCGATAGCGGTAGGGGGCCTTCGAGAGCGGGATGTAGCTGGGGATCCCCGGCTCCCGGCTGAAGCTGACGAAATAGCCGCAGCCGTTGAGGAGGGCGTCGAGGGAGGCGTAGGTCGAGGTGGCGGTGTAGCCGCCGGGGAACTGGAAGAAGACGCACTGGCCGCTCCCGGCGGTCCCGGGATTGCTCCCCGTCCCGGCGGGGCCGATGTAGAAGGCGAGGTCGGACTTGCGGATGTAGTACTTCGGCGCCGTCGCGCTGTCGTAGTCGAGGTAGGCGTTGAGGGTCGCCTGGCCGAGGTTCCGCGTGAGGAGGCCGAAGCTGTTCCGCGCCCCCTGGAATGACTCCATCTTGTCCGAGGCGTGCCGCCAGATCCGGCTCGACTGGTTGACGATCTGGAGGGTGAAGACGAGGAGGAAGGCGAGGATCGTCGTGGCGACGAGGATCTCGACGACAGTGAAGCCGCGGGAGCGGGGGAGGCGGGAAGGCGGGACGGGCTTCATGGGCGGACTCATTTCTCCGAGGAGGCGACCTGGATGAAGAAGACGTTCGTGACCTGCCCGACGCCGCCCGAGGTCGGGGCGATGGGGGAGTTGATCACCTGGATGCGGACCAGGCGGAGGTTCTGCGAGAGGGGGTTCGCCTTGTCGACCTGGTCCGAGCCGGGATAGATCGGATCGGTGACCGTCGTTGTGACCCAGTAGCGGGTTTTGCCCACCGCGTTGGTGAGGCTCCCGCCCTCGTCGTCGTAGTAGAACTTCGCGTTGTCGAACTTCGCCGCCAGCTTCGGGAACGGCGTCGTCTCGGCCGTCCCGACGAGCTGCTGGACGATCTGGCTCTGCACGGTCAGCGTCGTCGCCTGCCGCATCGTCTTCAGCCCGACCGGCATGAGGCCCATGACCGCGACGAAGCCGACCGAGACCACGCCGAGGGCGAGGACGACCTCGACCAGGCTGAAGGCGCTGGCTTTGGCCAGGAGGGCGGCGTTCCGGAGTCCGGCGGCGCGGGCGGGCATAGGATGGGCGGGGAGAATTACCTCTTTTTGAGCGTCAGCAGGGTTACCGAGCGGGCGGGGAGATCGAGCTTCCCGAGGGACTTCGTCTCGTCGGCGGGATAGACGCCGTCCTTCACCGTGATCGGCTGCTCGTCGGGCGTGTTCACCGAACTCATGCCCCCCGTCGAGGTGAGCTGGCACGAGTCGGCGATCGCGTAATCCTTGCCGAGGGAGAAGTCGGCGGTGCGGGGGCCGCCCCGGTTCGCGATGAAGAGCTGGAGCGTCCCGTCGGCCCGGCGGATGGCGGCGGTGTCGAACTGCAGGTCGGGCTTCCGGACGTCGGTGAGCGCCCCCTGCGCCTCGGACTGGACGACGTTCTCCCCCTCGATCTTCGAGAGGAGGCGGAAGAGCTCGGCGATGCCCGAGGTGTGGAGGCGCTCGGTCTTCCTCTGGCGGGAGATCATCCACCACGGCCCGGCGGAGAAGGCATGATAGGCGGCGGGGCCGACGTCGGGCCGGTTCAGCCACCGCCCGTAGATGAGGGAGGTGCCGAGGCAGCCGCCGAGGGAATGGGTCATGAACCACATCTTCTCCCACTTGCCGTCGGCGGGCATCGAGGGCCAGACGGCGTGCTCGGAGTTGTAGATCTTGATCTTCCCCTTGTACCCGGCGGCGTTGATGTCCTGCGAGATCTGGTCGAGGTAGCCGTCGATGGAACTCACGGGGAAGCCGTAGTAGTAGGGGTGGAAGGTGATGTAGGCGAGGTCGCCGCCCATCTCCTTGAGGATCGTCTGGTGCCAGTTCCGCCACGGCGGCTGGCCCTCGCCGGTCCCGCCCCAGGGGGCGGTGATCGCCCCCATGGCGAACTTCGCGTTCGGATCGACGGCCCGGATCAGGGGGATGACGGCCTTGGCCGCCTTGATGTAACGGTCGACGGTCCAATGGTTCGCGCCGCGGCCGAAGTCGATCTCGCTGCCGAGTTCCCAGATCGCGACGGGGACCGGATCGGGCATGCCGTACTCGGCCCGCTTCGCGGCCCAGTTCACCGCGCCGTCGGGCTTCGTCGCCTTGGCGTCGCCGACGAGGAACTCGGCGATGTCGCCCGTCTCCTCGGCGGGCTGGTGGAGGTTGACCGTGTAGCTGATGTGGGAATCGGGATCGACCTTGCGGAGCCAGGAAAACAACTCGACGGGGCCGAAGAGGAGGGGCTTTCCGGGCGACCACGGCCAGAGTTTCTGCCCCGGGCGGGACTCGACCGGGCCGATCGATTTCTTGAAGTCGATGACCTGGGAATCGGACCCGGCGACGCGGTTCAGCGGGAACTTGATCCCCTTCATGAGCATCTCGACCGGCGCGGGGTCGATCACCGGGTTCAGCGGCGAGATGAAGGAAGGCTGCGTCGCCTCCCAGTCGTAGTTGATGCCGAAGATTTCGCGGTCGAACGGCTTCACCACCCGCGTCTCGTCGACGACGATGCGGACGGGGAGCGGCTCCTCGGTCGGGACGGGGTCGCTGTTGACGACCTTCACCCCGTCATACTCGGTGCCGGGACCGGCCTTTTCCTCGGCCCACAGGAGCGAAGGGAAAGAGGAGACGCCCATGGCGGCAAGGGTGAGGAGGCAGAGCGGGAGGCGGCGGGACAACGAGAGGGATGGTATCATTGGCGAGGGGGGTTGGAAAATAAGTAAGTCTACGTTGGGAAGGCCGGGGGAACGGGAAACCCCCTCCGGCTTTCACCGGAGAGGGCGGGAGCCGAGAGGGACCTGGCTGCGAAGACCCCCGGTTCCCCTCCCCCTTTTTTAAGGGTAGGAAACCGTCTCCCAGGCGAGGCGACGATTCCGTCGGACAAGGGCAAGGAAGAAGAGGCCGCCGAGGGCGAGGAGGGCGTTGGTGGCCGGTTCGGGGACGGCGACGGCGGTCACGGTGACATTATCGATGGCAAAGGCGGCAGTGGAGTTGTTCCCGAAGCCGACGCCGTTCAGATAACCGGTCGTCGATTCGGCGGGATAAAAGGTGGCGGCCACCGAGGTCTGGGTCCCGCCCACCGCGCCCCAGGTCAACGTCGACGTCTTCGTGGTGAAATCGGTCGTCAGGGAGAAATTATAAGCATTCAGCGCCGTCCACGTATTCGTCGTGGTGTCATACGTGGAGGCCGCGATGCCAGTGGCCAACTGCACCCAGGCAGACCCATTGTAACTCTGGATATCGAGGAAGCCGGGGGAACCGGTCGTCTCGACTGTCCGGAAGGACTGGACCGCCGTGTTCGTGCCGTTCTGATAGACGTAGAAGCTCAGGCTCCGGTCGTTGTAGCTATTGCCCGAGCCGGGATCGGTCGCCGCAAAGACGAAGCTCAACTGGAACGACTGGACCGCCGTCCCGCCGGTATAATTGGGGGCGGAGATATAGGAAGTCCCCGAATATCCCTTCAGCGCCCCGGTCGTACTCATGAAGAGAGCCGAGAAGTAATCGGTCGATCCGCCGTTCTGGGCCGCCGTGAGAAGGCCCGGGGCCTGGACCGCCGCGCTCGACCACCCCGTCGGCGTGGCCGCGTGACTTCCATTGAGCGTCGGCCACAAATCGACCGAGCTTCCGCTAAAGAGATTTTGGGCCGAAAGAGGCTGGGCTCCCGCCAAAAAGAAGACCGCCGCGAAGAGGGCCAATCCGATACCGCAAACCTTGGAGAGAGAGGTGAAAAATCTATTTCGTTTTGTATTCATAAACACCTGTTTTTGCGTTGTTGGTATTGCAATTCTGGCGGATTTCACTCTTATTAAATCACGTAAAAGCCGATTTCGTCAAATGATATTTCTTGAAATTTGACCTGATAACTTGTATTTTGATAATTTAAATTCATTATATCTAAACAACAGTTTCCCACCTTCCCCCTTCCCTCTCTTATGGAAGTCATCCTCCCCCCCGATGATCCCCGGATCGCCTATTCGGACTTCGTCCGGTTGGAGCAGGCCGACGAGCCCCTCTCCCCCACCGGGAAGGCTGCCCGCTTCGACCGGATCCTCGACATGCCCGGGAAGGGATACCGCTGGGACAACCCCGGCACCCGGATCGGCTTCCGCACCGACGCCACGGCCATCGACGTCCTCCTCCATTCCAGCACCCGCCATGCGGCGACGGCGGCGCGCAACACCACCCTCCGCTACCGGATCGACGGACGGAGCGAGGCCGGCTGGACCTCCACCCCCCGCGAGCCCGGGGATACCGTCCTCCGCCTCACCTCCCCCGCGCCCGGCACGTTCCACGATTACGAGGTGATCCTTCCCTACGCCGATGCGGTCGAGTGCCACGGCCTCCGCCTCGCCCCCAGCAACGACGACAGCGAGCCCCGCCTCGAAACCCCTCCCGCGCGGCCCGCCTTCCGCTACGTCGCCTACGGCGACTCGGTCACTCACGGCTTCACCGCGAGCGAGGCCTCGCGCGGGTACGCCTTCCGCCTCGCCGAGATGAAGGGATGGCAACTCCTGAACATGGGCTTCGGCGGGCGCTCCTCGAACCCCTCCGACGCCGAGGCCCTCGGCTCCCTCGCGCCCGATCTCCTCACCGTCCTCATGGGGGTGAACGACTGGCAGAGCGGCATCCCCGTCGCCACCTACCGGATCCAGATGGACGCCTTCTTCTTCCTCCTCCGCAAGCACCTGCCGACCACGTCGATCTATCTCCTCACCCCCCTCTGGGTCGCCCCGAGCTGGAAACCGGAACACGCCGCCGTCCCCCTGGAGGCCTACCGCCAGGCCCTGCGCGATCTCGTCTCGACCCGCCGCGACCCTCACCTCCACCTCGTCGAAGGCCCCTCCCTGATCGATCCCGATCCCGCCCTCTTCGACCCCGTCGCCGTCCATCCGAACGATCAGGGCTTCGCCCAAATGGCAACGTGGCTGGCCGACATCATCTAGATGTGTTTATATTTGATAAAAACATAATCCTCCTTAAAAATCACAATCTCCAGTTTAAAAATGAAATTTCGATTTGATTTGTTTATCCAAAATGAGCAATAATAGCCATAACGTTTGTTTTTAATAAACACATCTCTTTTGCGCCATGCCCCTCGTCCTCACTCTCGATAAGAGCCTTTCCCTGCTGGAGGCGGTCGTCGCCCATCGGGACGGCATCGGGACGCGGGCCCTTGCGCAGGAACTCGACCTGAACGTCGCCACGGTCCACAATATCGCCCGGACCTTCTGCCATCGCGGCTACCTGCGCCAGGACAGCGGAACGAAGACCTTCTTCCCCGGCATGCGGCTGATGCTGCTCGGGCGGCAGCCTTCCTACCTCCAATCCCTCGCCGTCTCCGCCTCCCCCATCATCGAGAAGGTCGCGAAGAAACTGAACGAGAGCGTCATGCTGGCCTCCATCGATCACGGGCATATCCTGAACCTGAAGTACGTGCCGAGCCGCCAGGCCCTCCGCGTCCACGAGGCCGACGACATCAGCGACCACTCCTATTGCACCGCCGTCGGCAAGGTCCTCCTCGCCTCGCTCTCGAAGCCCGAGCTCGAGGCCTACCTGCGGAAGACCCCGCTCCAGCATTTCACCCCCCACACCCTCTCCACCCCCGAGGCGCTGAAGGAGGAGCTCCGCAAGATCGCCATCCAGGGATACGGCGAGACCCGCGACGAAGCGGCCGAGGGGGTCAGCGCCATCGCCGTCCCCGTCCGCGATCCGTGGAACGTGATCGTCGCCGGGATCGGGGCGAGCGCCCCGACCGTCCGCCTCCAGGACGCCGACCACTTCGAGACGACGCTCCGCGAACTCCGCGAGGCCGCCGCCCTCGTCGAAAAGCAGTGGACCGAGAACCGGCAGCCCGAGGGCAAGGGAAAGGGAAAGACCGCGCCCAAGGCGAAGGCCCCATCGAAGACGCCCGCGCCCCAGCAGGCCGCCGCCTGATCCCCTTCCCTCCTTTTCCTTTCTTTTCCGCCCCATGAAACGCCTCATCCTCGAAGTCAGCCTCAAGCCCTTCCGCGACCTCTCCGACGCCGGGATCGCCGCCACCGCCCGCGAGATCGTCCGCCAGTGGGGCTCCCTCATCCGCGACGCGGAGACCCTTTCCTTCATGCTCTGGACCGCCGAGGGGAGCGAGATCCTCGACTACAACGGCAAGGCCCACTGGGACGACGAGATCGACTGGGGCCGCTGGATCGGCATCGCCAACGGGCCGTGGCGGAAGGAGCCCCACCAGATCCTCCACACCTGGCGCTGGCCCTACTGCGAGAAGCCCGCGGTGCTGACCTACGAGCGCCTCGCCACCCTCGTCCGCATCGTGAAGGAGGAGGCCGGGAAGGCGACGGGGAAGCCGGTCACCATCGGCACCGTCTTCGATCCCGGCCCGGAGTTCGCCGAGTCGTCGTTCAAGTACGCGCGGCACAAGGAAATCAGCAGCGGCGCGACGATGGGCGAGGGGAAGTGGGTCAACTGCACCCGCCCCCTCTCGGGCGACACCCGGCCCTACGTCGGCTTCCCCGGCGGCATTCCCGACGGGACCCCCTTCGGCCTCTTCCTCGGGCGGCAGAGCCAGCATTTCCTCACCGACCTCGGCTTCGACTACATCTGGTTCTCGAACGGCTTCGCCTTCGCCCTCGCCGCCTGGAACGTGACGGGCGAGGTCTTCGACGGAAAGCACTTCGACACGACGAACGCCCCCCGCGTCCGCGAGACGATCCTCCAATTCTGGAAGGACTTCCGCAAGGAATGCCCCCTCTTCCCCATCGAGACGCGCGGCAGCAACCTCTCCACCGGGATGGACCTCTCCGCCCACGCCTCGCCCGTGCGGGACATCTACGAGGGCGGCTTCAACCTCACCGCCCCGGTCAATTCCCCGTGGGCCGCGCTGAACGGCGACTACGGCCTCGAGCTCATCGGCTGGCTCTCCCACATCGCCGAGCTGCCGGAGAACGCCTCGGGCCGCAGCGCCGTCCCCTTCCGCTTCTACATCCACGATCCCTGGTGGGCGAACAGCCCGTGGCTCGACCGCTACGGCCGGGAACCGAACGACATCTACCTCCCCCTCTCGGTCTGCCGCATCGACGGCGACGGCACCGTCACCCGGCCCGGGTCGGTCGCGATGCTGACGATCGACGACTCCTATGGGAACATGCCCGAGGTCGTCCCGAACGAGGTCACCCCCCACGTCCAGCAGGCGCTCCGCGACTTCCCCGACGCCCCCGGCCTCGTCACCTGGATCTATCCCTTCGACGAATACCACGAGTGGACCTTCGCGAAGGACGGCCGGCGGGTGAACGAGGTCTTCTTCGGCGACTGGTTCCTCCGCGCCGCCGTGAACCAGGGCTTCCCGCTGAACACCGCCGTCTCGACCGGAAACTTCGCCAAGGCGAAGGCGGCCAACCCCGCCCTCTTCGACGGGACCCTCCTCGTCTCCCCCGCGCCCGACGCCGGATCAGCCCTCGCCGGGCTCCTCGTGGCCCACCTGGAGAAAGGGGGCTCGGTCCTCCTCTACGGCCCCCTCCGTCACGCCGACCCCCTCCTCCTCGACCTCCTCGGCCTGAAATGCGGCGCGCCGCTCTCCGGCGTCCTCGACTTCCATACCACCCTCCCCGCCGATTCCCTTGGCGAAGGGGCCTTCGCCGGGAAGCTCCACCTCCGGGCGCTCACCTCGGGCGGCGGCGCCGAGGAACTCCTCCCCGCTTCGGCCGGGAGCGAGGTCCTCGCCGAGGTCGCGCGGGACGAGGAACGGCGGGCCTTCTCCCTCCTCCGCGCCCTTCCCGGCGGCGGGAAGCTCGGCTGGGTCCGCGGCGCCCTCGCCGAGGAGATCGATCCCCACCAGATGCTCCCCGTCCGCGACGACGCGCGGGAATGGTTCTCCAGCGAGCGGCTCATGCGCTCGATCCTCGAAAAATTCGGGACCGTCCTCCGGTTCAACAAGCCGTCACCCGAGACCGTCGATCCCCTCATCCTCGCCGCGCGGTGCCGCAACGGCTGGTTCTTCTCCGGCTTCTCTCCCTCGACGAACGTCCAGCTCCGGTGGCGCTTCCCCGAGGGGGTACCCGTCCCCGTCGGCTGCGACGTCCTGATGGAGAAGAACGACGGGAAGGGCCCGAACCTCGGCACGCTGAACCCCGCCCGCGCCTGGCACCGCGAGTGCCGCGTCTTCGTCGAGCAGAAGGAGGGGGGCGAGGTCGGCTGCCGGGAGAAATTCCAGGGCGCCGTCGACGTCCGCCGCCGCCTCCTCGTCACCGGGCTGAAGGACGCCACCGTCACCTTCCTCCACGACACCGACCTCGGCACCCCCGTCCGGTTCCAGGAAGAGCAGCCCTACCTCGGCATCGGGAAAGAAATCCCGGGCACCACGGCGGGCCACCGCACCGTCGCCCACCACGTCACCGGCCCCCTCCTCATTTCCTGGTAAAAAAAACCGAAAAATCCCTCAACCATCCATCCCATGCACGCCCCCTCCGCCGCCCCCCAGCAAGTCCAACGCATCAAGCCGCTCCGCGCCCGCGCCGGGCTCCTCGGCATCGGCCACCACGTCTACTGGAAACAGTTCGACGGCCTCCTCGACGAGCTCCACCGGAAGATCGCCCACGTGAAGGGCCGGATCGAGTCCCACGGCGTCGAGGTCGCCGAGTTCGGCATGCTCGACACCGCCCAGGCCGCCTACGACGCCGTCGCGAAGATCAAGGCCGCCGACATCGACGTCCTCTTCGTCGACATGGTCACCTACGGCACCTCCTCGACCTTCGGCATCCTCTGCCGCGAGATCAACGTCCCCATCGTCCTCGTCGCCATCCAGCCCCTCGCCGCGATGGACTACGCGAACGGCACCACCTTCATGCAGCTGGTGAACGACGATTTCTGCTCCGTCCCGGAGTTCACCGGCGTCGCCATCCGCTTCGGCCGCCGCCCCCCCGCCGTCATCCTCGGCCACGAGACGGGCGACCCCATCGTCGAGGCCGAGCTGAAGAGCTGGTGCGGCATCGCGAAGGTCATCCACAGCCTCCGCACCGCCCGGATCGGCCTCATGGGCCACGTCCTCGAGTCGATGCTCGACATGCACACCGACCCGACGGCGATCACCGCCGCCTTCGGCCCCCACGTCGTCCTCGTCGAGCCGGGCGACATCTTCAAGCACTACACGCAGCCCGACCCGAAGGCCGTCGACACGTGGAAGGCGAAGATCCTCGACTTCTTCGACACCCCCGACCCGAAGTCCGACCCCCTCACCGAGAAGCTGACCGAGAAGGACCTCGGGATCGCCGCCCGCGCCGCCGTGGCGCTGGAGGGCCTCATCGCCGAGAAGAAGCTCGACGGCCTCGCCTACTACTACGAGGGCGAGCCCGAGTCGGAACTCCGCACCCTCGTCACGAACCTCATCGTCGGCAACTCCCTCCTCACCGGCGGCGGTTTCCCGATGTGCGGCGAGTTCGACCTGAAGACCTGCATCGCGATGATGATCATGGACCGCCTCGACATCGGCGGCAGCTTCGCCGAGTTCCACCCCATCGACTTCACCCTCGACAGCGTCCTCGTCGGCCATGACGGCCCCCACCACATCAACATCGCGGCGAGCAAGCCGGTCATCCGCAGCCTGAAGAAGTACCACGGCAAGCCGGGCTCCGGCGCCGGGGTCGAGTTCCAGATCAAGGAAGGCCCGATCACGATGCTCAGCATCGGCCAGACCCGCGAGGGGAAGTTCAAGTTCGTCATCGCCGAGGGCGAGTCGGCCAAGCGGCCGATCCCGCCGACGGGGAACACGAACACCCACGGCATCTTCAAGCCCGACGTCCGCACCTTCCTCAAGCGGTGGGTCGCCGAGGGGCCGACGCACCACTTCGCCCTCGGGATCGGCCACCATGCCGCCGAGCTCGTCGAGATCGCCAAGATCCTCGACCTCGAGTACGCTGTGGTGGCATGACCCCCTCCGTTCCGCTCCGCTCCGCCCTCCCCGCCCAGCCCGTCGACGCCCTCCCCGTCGTCCGCCGCCGCCGTCCCCTCGCCGGGACGGCGCGCCACCTCGCCGGAGGGGCGCTGACGCTCGGCTTCCTCGGCGGCTCGATCACCGAGGACGGCGACTCGAACTGGCCCGGCCCGGTGGCGCGCTGGTTCGCCGCCGCCTTCCCCCGCGCCCGGATCGCGGCCGAGAACGCCGGAATGGGGGCGACGGGGAGCGATTCCGCCTGCCTCCGCGCCCGCGCCGAGATCATCGACCGGGGATGCCACCTCACCTTCGTCGAATACGCCGTGAACGACAACGGCACCGAGACCGAACGCCGCGCCCGGACCCGCGAGGGAGTGATCCGCCAGCTCCTCGCCGCGGGCCACGAAGTCGTCCTCGTCTACACCTACTGCCAGGGGATGTACGACGACATGCTCGCCGGGCGGATGCCGCCGACGGTCGCCGAGTTCGAGGCCCTCGCGGAACACTACGGCCTCAGCTCCGTCTGGGCCGGCCTCCACGCGCTGAACGAGGTCCGCTCCGGCGCGATGAAGTGGGGGGAATGGCTCCCCGACGGCCTCCATCCCGCCCATCGCGGCAGCTGGAGCTACGCCGAGGCGATCATCGGATTCCTGAAGGAGGAATTCGCCGCCGCCCCTGCCTCTGCCGCTTCGCCTTCGGCTCCGGCGGCTCTTCCCGCGCCGCTCTCCCCGCAGAACTGGGAGAGCGCCGTCCTCCTCCCCCTGGAATCGGTCGAGGCCGAGGGACCGTGGGTCCTCCGCCGCGTCCAGACCCGGCTCCACACCGGCCGGGTCCTCGAATCGCACACGCCGGGAGCCCGCCTCCGCTTCGCCTTCGAGGGCCGGGGCGTCGCCCTCGCCTTCGAGTACGGAAAGCGCTCCGCCGAGTTCGCCTACCGCGTCGACGGCGGCGAGTGGACGGCGACGAAGCGGGAACGTTACGACTGGGGAGGCGACTGCGGCATGGTCCAGCCCTACGTGATCGCCGACGACCTTCCTCCGGGCCGCCACACCTTCGAGCTCGAACTCCTCCACGGCAACCGCCCGGACTGCACCGGGACGGAACTCCGGCTCGGCCTGATCGGCATCCTGTGAGCCGAGAGGCTGGCAGGCCTAGGCTTTAGGACGATTCCCCGATGCGGGGGAGGGCGATCGGCCTGTTCGCCCAGTAGAAGAGGAAAGAGCCGACGAAGACCGTGAGCGCCCCGCCGAGGACGATCATGACGGGGGCGAACCACGTGCTGACGATCAGCGGGAAGACGACGGTTTCCGGGCAGGCCTTGTCGTACCAGACGAGGTCGCCCGTCGGCAGCCCCTCCTCGTCGATCAGGGCGTAGAGCGGCTTCAGCTGGCTTCCGACCGGCGCGCGGACCTCGACGACGACGCCCTCCCGGGTGCGGAAACGGAACGTGTTCCAGAACGTGTAGCTCCGGTCGCGGGGTTCGAGCTGTTTCGCGATCTCGGCATCGCTCCGCAGCACGCCGGGGGGGAGGCCCTCCTTTTCCTTGACCACCGCGACCGCCTCGGCCCGCGCCCGCCCGCCGAAGGCGAGGAGGCGGAGCGGGAGGACCAGCTGGCTGAAGCCGAAGCCCATGATGCAGAGGCCGACGGCGATCATCACCGCCTTCGACCGGGCATAGCCCGGCGTGTAGGTGCCGTAATCGCCCTCGGCCTCGGCCCGGGCCCGGACGGAAGGATTCATCGGGATCTCGTCGCTCATGCCTTTTCCTCCTCGACGCCCCGCTTGCGGACCAACCCCTTCCGCTCGACGTGGCAGAAGACGAAGACCATCGTGATGCCGATCACGCTCATCAGGAACATCCATAGGTAACCGCTCATGTAATCATACTGCATCGGCGCATAGCCCGACGCCAGCCGGGGCCGGACCAGGGTGATCCGCTGGGCCGCGGCGGCGACCTCCAGCTGGTCGTAGAACTGCCGCGCCTCGGCGGCGATTCCCGCCTTGGCCGCCCCGGCGGGCGGCAACTGCTCCAGCCGGGTGCCGACCGCCGCGTCGCCCGCGGTGGGAATCATGCCCTCGAGGGTCGGCGGCAGGACGACGGTGACGGCGAGGGTCTTCGGCTCCGCGCCGGGATCGATCCGGAGGTGGCCGATCCCGGAGGAACTCCGCAGGGTGCTCGCCATCGCGTCGAGCTTCCGCCGCGCGGTCGGGTTTTTCTGGAAGAGGGAGAAGAGGCCGTTCACGACCCGGTTGATCGGCGAGACGTAGGGATCGACCGGATTCTCGACGACCATCGCCTCGAACGAGAGAAGGGGCTCGCGCCAGGTGCCGAGGGGAGCGAGCGGGCCGCCTCCGGAGGGGAAGAGCGGGGAGCCCGCCCCCGCCGCCGTCCGCGCCACGGCCTCGGCGAGGGACGCGTCGCTCCCGCCGCCACTTCCGGCAGGGAAGCTGACGACCAGGGCGTAGCCGTTTTCCTCCTCCTTCGTCTCCTTCAATTTCAGCGGCCGGATGTCGATCAGGTCGGGGAAGGCCTGCCGGAGCGCCGCCGAGGCCTTCTCCAGCGCCTTCCCCTCGGGCCGCGCCGTCGTCGGCAGCTCGACCAGGACGGCCTCGCCGAGGGCGGCCCGCCGCAGCGATTCCCCGGGGGCGAGGATCCGTCCGCCGAGGACCTTCTCCACCTGCGCGTGGAACGCCTCGGAGCGGCGGGCCAGCTCGGCGTCGATCGCGGCGATCTCAGCGGTGATCTTCTCCCGCTCCTGCCGCTTGGCCGCGACTTCCTTCCCCAGCCGCCCGACGGCGGCGGGATCCCCCCGGCGGGTCGCCGAGGCGACCTTCGCGGCGAGGAGCTCTTCCGACGAGACGAGGAGCGACTGCTTCGAGCTGAGATCCTTCTTCCGCTCGCTCCGCTTCTCGCTCTCCTTGTCGTGGAGGCGGATCTCCCAGGTCCGTCCCCTCTCGGAGGCGGTGCCGTTGGCCTGCCACGCCTTCGCGTCGAGGTCCCGCGCCGGGGCCGCGCTGCCGTCGGAAGGGAGGACCCACGGGGCGGAGCGGAGCGCCGCGAGGAGGTCGGTCCGGCTCGTCTCCTCCCGGAGGACGACGCGGGTCATCTCCCCGGCGGGCGGGAGGAAGAGGGTGGCGTAGCCCCAGACGAAGAGGCCGACGCCGTTCAGCGTGATGATCCCGGTGAGCCGCCCGACCAGTCCCGACCCGGCGGCGAAGGTGCCCATCCGGTTCCGGCGGACGTAGTCGTAGACGAGGGGGACGTAGACCATCCCGGTGAGGAGGCCGACGATGCTTCCCGTCTCGCCGAAGAAGATGATCTCGACGAGGGAGGGATGCTTGTCCGGGAGGACGAAGTTGACGTAGCAGTAATAGCTGATGTTGATCGAGAGCGAGATGAAGATGAGGATCTTGTAGGCCTTCATCCGGTTCAGCTTGTCGGCGAAGACAGTGAGCAAGCCGATGATGAAGAGGTTGATCACGCCGCCGACGGCCATGTTGATCCCCATCTGCTGCTTCGTGTAGCCCCACTGGTCGATGTAGAGGAGGTTGCCGAGCGGCCCGAGGCCCGCGCCGAGCGAGGCGGCCCCGAGGACCAGGAGGTAGATGGGGCGGAGCTCCGCGGTGAAGACCCCGGTGAAGAAGTTCTTCGGGGTGAGCGGCTGCCCGCGCAGGGCGCTCTTCGGGTCGAGTTCCTTGATCCCGAGCGTGATCATGCAGAGCATCACGGCGATGAGGAGCGCCGCCGACCAGTAGAGCGCCTTCTCCCCCGCGAAGAGGCTGCCGCCCATGTAGCGGACGTCGTCGAAGCGGCCGAAGGCGATGAAATAGAAACTCATCCAGCCGAGGTTCGAGAACCACGAGACCATGCCGACCGCGCGGCCCCGCTCGTGGGGAGGGATGATCTCCTGCTTCAACGGGTCGAGCGCCGAATTGAGATCGGTGGAGAGGTTGTAGAAAAGGTAGACGACGAGGAGCGACCAGAAATTCGGCATCAGCGGCATCAGCACCAGCGAGGTGATGATCCCGGTCCACGAGATGATGATGAACGGCTTCCGCCGCCCGAAGCGGGTCCAGATCCGGTCGGAGACGAAGCCGACCGTCGGCGCGGTGACGACCGAGATGAAGCTCGGCATGCTGAGGATGAAGGTCAGTCCCGCCGGGTTCTCGATGAATTTCTTCAGCGAGAACAGGAAGGCGACGCCGACCACGCCCCAGTTGAACGAGAAGGCGGCCCAGGGAAGGACGGCGAAGAAAATCCAGCGGAACGGGATCTCCTTTTTGCAAGTGACGATCATGGCGGATTAACGGAACGGCAGGGGAGGGAGAAGGGACGTAGAAGGACGCCTAGCGCGGTCCGCCTCGGGAACAGATCGCCTCGAAACCACCTGCATCGCCTCTTTCGAC
This sequence comes from Verrucomicrobium sp. GAS474, assembly GCF_900105685.1. Lineage (NCBI taxonomy): Bacteria > Pseudomonadati > Verrucomicrobiota > Verrucomicrobiia > Verrucomicrobiales > Verrucomicrobiaceae > Verrucomicrobium > Verrucomicrobium sp. GAS474. Next base: position 1,532,523 of record NZ_LT629781.1, on the reverse strand, counting down.
CTCGAAAAACAACATATCGTTTCTATTTGATAAACAACCAAACGATACTCATCTCCTTTAAACAGGCAATCCAAATTACACAAAAAGCGATTTAAGAAGTTATTGTTATCATAATATAAACAATAAAAAATCGCGGGAAATTCCCCTTCCCGAAGCGATTTTTACCTGGTTTTAGGTTTTGTCATGTTTACGAAATCCGAACAGAATCAGGGGAATCCCTTATGCCCAGAGTCTTAAGCCTCGATAAGAGCCTCTCCGTCCTGGAGGCGATCTTCCATCACCACGACGGCATCGGCACCCGCGCCCTCGCCCAGCAGATGCAGCTGAACGTCGCCACGATCCACAACATCGCGCGGACCTTCTGCCTCCGGGGCTACCTCCGCCAGGACCCCGAGACGAAGGTCTTCTATCCCGGCATCCGCCTGATGCTCCTCGCCCGCCATCCCACGTACCTCCGCTCCCTGACCCTCTCCGCCTCCGGGATCGTCGAGGAGACGGCGCGGAAGCTGAACGAGAGCGTCCTGCTCGCCTCGATGGACCATGGCCGGGTGCTGAACCTGAAGTACGTCCCCAGCCGCCAGGCCCTCCGCGCCCAGGAATCGGAGGACATGAGCCTCCATTCCTACGCCACCGCCGTCGGCAAGATCCTCCTCGCCGCGACGACGAATCCCGAGCTCGACGCCTTCCTCCAGGAGACGAAGCTCCAGGCCTTCACCCCCCGGACCTTCTCCACCGTCGAGAGCCTGAAGGCCGAGCTGCGCCGCGTCCGCGAGGAGGGCCGCGCCCGGACCCGCGAGGAATTCTGCGCCGGGCTGAACGCCGGGGCCGTCCCCATCCGCGACCCGTGGGGATCGATCGTCGCCGCCATCGGGGCGAGCGCCCCCACCATCCGCCTCGAGACCGAGGAACAGTGGGAGGCCCTCTTCGCCGACCTGAGCCAGGCCGCATCGGCGATCGAGGCCCAGTGGCGCGAAGCCCAGCAGACCCAGCCCCGCAAGGCCGCCCGCCGGGGACGCGGCCCCGCCGCGAAGACCGCCGCAAAGGCCGCGCCGGAGTCCGGACCCGGCACGGGCGATTCCGATCCGGCGTGATTTTTCAGCGCAAAGGGAGACGCGATGCGTCGGTCGGTTTATTTGATGGACAAATAAAATTTGTGACCATTCAATAGACTCCCATCTCCACCCCTTCCCAAAAGATGATCTCCCTCGAATCGCGTTCCTACGGCGGCTGGCTCGGCAAATCGATCGGCGGCACCCTCGGCCTTCCCGCCGAGGGGAAGACCGAGCGGCAGCACTACCGCTTCTACGATCCCGTCCCGACCGTCGCCCCGCCGAACGACGACCTGGAACTCCAGCTCGTCTGGCTCGACCGGATGGAGAACCATCGCGGACCGCTGACCATCGAGACCATCGCCGACGCCTGGCTCTCCCACATCCACTACATGTGGGACGAGTACGGCCGCTGCCGCTGGAACCTCCGCCGGGGCGTCCCCGCCGCCCTCGCCGGGGTCTACGAGAATCCCTTCGCCTCCGGCATGGGCTCCCCGATCCGCAGCGAGGTCTGGGCCATCGTCGCCGCCGGGAAGCCCGACCTCGCCGAGGCCTTCGCCCGGCTCGACTCGATGATCGACCACGGGGCCGAGGGCGTCGCGGGCGAGGTCTTCATCGCCGTCCTCCAGTCCCTCCTCCTCGACGGCGTCGGCCTCGACGAGGGGATCGAGGAGGCGCTGAAGCGGGTCGATCCCGCCACCGAGACCCGCCAGGCCTTCGACCTCCTCTTCCACCTCCACCGCCAGGGCGTCGAGTGCTGGACGGCGCGGGAGCGGCTCCTCGCCGCCCATCACAGCGACAACTTCACCCACGCCCCGCTCAACGTCGCCCTCACCTTCTGGGCGCTCCTCTACGGCGCGGGCGACTTCGAGGCGACGGTCCTCCTCGGCGTCAACGGCGGATACGACACCGACTGCACCGCCGCCACCGCCGGGGCAATCCTCGGCATGCTCCACGGGGCGGAGCGGCTCCCGCAGAAATGGATCGCCCCGATCGGCGATTCGGTCGAGGTCGGCGCGGGCATCGTCGGCATCCGCGCGCCGCAGAGCCTCCAGGAACTGACCGCCCGGAGCCTCGCCCTCCGCTCCCGCGCGGAGGAGCTCGCCCCCCGGTTCCCCTCGGCCCCGACGGCGCTCCCCTCCCTCGCCTCGCTCCCCGGCACCGTCTCCTTCACCGGCGGGAACGCCCTCGTCCCCTGGGCGAACGGCGAGCTGCCGGGCGAGATCAAGGCCAACGGCGGCGGCACGATCGAATGGAAGCCCGGGGCCGACCTCGGCAAGCCGTTCCGCCTCGTCGCCCTCGCCCGTTCCGGCTGCCGCCTCCGCGTCGACGGAAAGGTCGTCGTCGATTGCCCCGCCGGGGTCCCCTACGTCCCCGCGACCCACCGTTCCGCCGAGGGCAGCTTCGCCACCTTCGTCCCGACACAGGCCTCCCACGAGGTGAAGATCGAGCTCAACGCGGCGAATCCCTTCCAGGAGGCGACCCTCCTCCTCGCCGACGCCTCCCTCCACATCGCGCCGTGGAGTGGGGAGATCCTGGCGTTCCGCGCCACGCTCCCCGCGGCGTTCTAGAGCCCTACTCCCGCTGCCGGTGGGTCGTCCGGTAGCGGGAAGGAGTGATCCCGAAGCGGGTCTTGAAGACCCGGCTGAAGTGGAACTGGTTGACGAAGCCGGTCTCCTCGGCCACGGCGGCGATGCTCGGCGCGTCGGCGAGGAGCCGCTGCCGGGCCAGCGCCAGCCGCGCCTGCTGGACGTAGGCCATCGGGGAGAGCCCCATCGCCTCCTTGAAAGCGGCGAGGAAGCGGGAGGGGGAGAGCGAGACCGTCCGCGCCAGTCCCGCCACCGTGAGCGGCTCCGCCAGGTGATTCCGGACATACTCGAACACCGGGCGGAAGCGGGAGACCCGCAGCAGCCGGTCCTGCGCGTCGCGCCAATCGCCCCGGGCCGCGAACGCCTCGCCGAGTTCCCGCAGGATCTTGAAGGCGAGCTCCTGCCGATGGAGCGCCTCCCACAGCGCCCCCCCGCCCGCCGCCGCCATCACCTGGTTCGTCCGCAACCCCAGGAGCCGGGCGGGGGAGCCCTGCAGCAGCGCCGGGAGGGCGAGCAGCTCGGTGACGTCGACGGTCCCGTGGAGCGTCGCCCGCAGGTGGAGCCAGCGGCCGAGGAAATGGCCCTTCCGCCCCCAATGGTGAACGAAGGTCACCGGGGCGTTCGGCGGGATGAAGAGAATCTCCCCCGCCGTGGCCCGGACCGTCTTCCCGCCGACGGTCGCCTCGTACGCGCCCTGAGTCGCCTCGGCGAAGATCGCGAAGGGGACGATCTTCCGGTGGGACCAGCCGTCGGGCCAGTTCGCGCCGCCCCGGCCCGCTTCCAGGTATTCGATGCGGATGCCGTCGAGGTCGATCATTTCGGGGTGGCGCCGGAAAGGGAACGAAAGGGGACTTGAAGAGGCGCAGTTGTTTTGGATATATCTATAATCGAACCAGGCATGGCCGAAAAGGAGAAAAGGCCCCATCCTCGACCGATGCAAATCCTTCCCTTTTCGAACGGAGTCCCATGCGCCTGAGCGGCCCCAATAGCGGCAGCCCCTCCAATCCCGCCGAGTGGATCGCCAACGTGAAGAACGCGGGCTACGGCGGGGCGAACCTCCCCCTGAACCACGAGGTCTCCGACGCGGTCCTCGCCACCTTCCTCGAGGCGGCCAAGGCAGCCGACATCGTCGTCGCCGAGGTCGGCGCCTGGTCGAACCCGATCGACGCCGATCCCGCGAAGGCCAAGGCGGCGCTCGACAAGTGCAAGACCCAGCTCGCCTTCGCGGAGCGGAGCGGGGCGCGCTGCTGCGTCAACATCGTCGGCTCCCGGAACCCCGAGAAGTGGGACGGCCCCCATCCCGAGAACTTCTCCGACGAGACGTTCGAGATGGTCGTCCAGACGACGCGGGAGATCATCGACGCGGTGAAGCCGAAGCGGACCTTCTACTGCCTCGAGACGATGCCGTGGATCTTCCCCTCCTCGCCCGACGAGTACCTCGCCCTGATCAAGGCGGTCGACCGGCCCGCGATGGGAGTCCACCTCGATCCCGTGAACATGATCAACACCCCGGCCCGCTACTACCGCAACGGCGACTTCATCCGGGACTGCTTCGCGAAGCTCGGGCCCTACATCAAGAGCTGCCACGCGAAGGACATCATCCTGCGGGAGAACCTCACGGTCCACCTCGACGAATGCCGCCCCGGCACCGGCTTCCTCGACTTCGGCGCCTACCTGCGCGAGCTCGACAAGCTCGACCCCGACATCCCCCTCTACATGGAACACCTCCCGATGGAGGAATACCCGATCGCCGCCGACTACATCCGTTCCGTCGCGAAGAAGAACGGCCTCCGGTTCAAGTAACCCCACCCCACCCGACCCACGATCCCATGAAACAAGTTGCCTTCACCGCCCACCGCCAAGCCGAAGTCGTCGACCTCCCCGACCTGACCGATCCCCTCAACCCCGGCGACATCCGGGGCCGTACGGTGATCTCCCTCACCAGCCCCGGCACCGAGCTGAACTGGGGCTTCCTCGGCAAGGAACACTTCCCCGGCTATCCCGGCTACGCCTCGGTCTTCCGGGTCGACGAGGTCGCCTCCGACGTCACCGACATCGCCCCCGGCACCCTCGTCTACGCCTCGGGCCGCCACCGGGACACCCAGCAGGTCCGGCGCGCCGACGCCGTCCCCCTCCCCGCCGGCCTCGCCCCCGAGGCCGCCGTCTTCGCCCGGCTGATGGGCGTCAGCATGAGCACCCTCACCACCACCACGGCCCGGCCTCCCGCCCGCGTCCTGATCACCGGCCTCGGCCCGGTCGGGAACCTCGCGGCGCAGATCTTCTCGACCTGCGGTTACCGCGTCACCGCCGTCGACCCCGTGGAAAGCCGCCGCGAGAGCGCGCGGAAGATGGGCCTCGCCGACGTCCGCCCCTCGCTCGAAGCCACGGGGGGCGCCCCCGAAATCGTCGGCCAGATCGCCCTCCACGTCGAGTGCAGCGGCCACGAGCAGGCCGTCCTCGACGGCTGCAAGGCGGTCGGCAAGCGGGGCGAGGTCGTCATGGTCGGCGTCCCCTGGCGGAAGCGGACCGACCTCGCCGCCTTCGACATCCTCCACGCCGTCTTCCACAAGTACGCCGTCCTCCGCAGCGGCTGGGAATGGGAAGTCCCGGGCCACCCGACCGACTTCCGCCCGAACTCCCTCATCGAGAACTACCGCGCCGCGATCGAGTGGATCGCCTCCGGCCGGATCAACCTCGAAGGGATGGCCTCCTGCTACGCCCCCTCCGAGGCGCAGAAAGTCTACAGCGGCCTCCTCGACCAAAGCCTCCCCACCCCCGCCGCGCTCTTCGACTGGCGCAGCTAGTCCTCCGACACCCCTTCGCCGCCATGAGCACCCGCCCTGCCCCCTCTCCATCGACCACCCTCTTCATCGAAGACCGGGAGATCGCGGCGAAGGCGTTCGGCGAATGCCATGGCGGCGTCGGCACCGTCACCTGCCGCGACCTGATCGAGAAGCTCCCCGCCAAGCACTTCATCCGCTACATCCACGACGACATCCTCCCGCCCGGCACCTCGATCGGCTACCATCAGCATCCGAGCGAGACGCCGTTCGAGGAATGGTATTACGTCCTCTCCGGCCACGGCGTGATGACCCTCGACGGGAAGGACTATCCGATGGGGCCGGGCGACGTCAGCGGCTGCTTCGCCAACGGCTTCCACGGGCTGAAGAACACGGGGACCGAGGATCTCCGGCTTCTGGTGATCGCGGCGCGACCGATCGGCTAGGCTGAGAAGATTGGGAAGGGGTCGCGAAGGGGCGGTTTGTCCGCTTGGGAGGAACTACGCTTCCAAAGGCTGGGGAAACCGGAAGAGCTTTCCTCACCCCATCCGCCGCCGAAATTCCCCCGGGGTCATGCCCGAGCGTTTCTTGAAGAAGCGGACGAGGTACTCGTGGTACTGGATGCCGACCAGTTCGGCGATCTGCGGCAGGGTGTAGTTCGTCTCCAGCAGGAGATGGCGGGTGCGGCGGTAGCGGATCTCCTGGATCTCCTCCAGCGGGGTCCGGCCGATCACCTTCACGAATTTCATCTCGAGCGCCCGCCGGGACATCCCGGCGACGCGGGCCATGTCGTTGACGCCGATCCCCTTCCCGCCCGCCTCGCGGACGAACCGGATCGCCTTGGCGAGGCCCGGATCGTCGACCATCAGGACGTCGGACGATTGCCGCGTGACGACGTCGCCCGGCTCGATGAAGTAATTCTTCGCCGCGCACGCCTCGCCCCGCATCATCCGGTCGAGGGCCGCCGCCGCCTCGAAGCCGATTTTCTGGACGTTCTGGTCGAGGCTGGAGAGCGGCGGGGCCGAGATCTCGCAGAGGACCGGGTCGTTGTCGACGCTGACCACGGCGACGTCGTCGGGGACCCGGATCCCCGCGCGGCGGCAGGCGTCGAGGACGAGGAGTCCCTGGGCGTCGTGGCTCGTCATGATGCCGACCGGCTTCGGCAGCTGCCGCAGCCAGGTGACGAGCTCGCCCTCCTGGTGCTCCCAGTTCATCCCCGCCTCGGTCGAGAGGAGGCGGATGGCGGGCGCGGGCATCCCCTCCTTCTGGAGGACCTGGACGAAGGCGGCGCGGCGGATCTCCTCCCATCCCCGGTCCCCCGGGATCGTCATGTAGGCGAAGCGGCGGACGCCGCGCTCGATGAAGTGGCGGGCGACGCGGTTCGCGATCGCCACCTGGTCGGGAAAGAAGGAGGGGAACTCGGGCTTCGGAACGAGGTGGCGGAGGCTGACGACGGGGATGCCCCGCTTCTGGGCGCGGCGGCAGAGCTTCAGGTCGAAGCTCCGCGTGATGATGCCGTCGCCCTTCCAGTTCGCCAGCCAGCCGGGATCGGGATCGTTCTGCCCCCGCTCGACGGCGTAGATCGACCAACCGCCGTGAAGGCGGGCATAGGTGCTGATGCCGAGGAGGCTCTCGCGGCCGTAGAACTTCGACGTCTCGATCAGGAGCGCGACGTGCGGCGTGCGGGAAAGGACTGGCGGGCGGCGGGCCATTAGCGCAAAAGTGTAATAAGTTTGCGATTTATCTCAATGCCATTCGGACCGCCCCGGCCCATCCTCAGGCCCTCATGATCATCCCCGCCCTCCAGGACGACGCCCTCCTTGCCGACATCGCTTCCGCCCCGGGGGAGGAGTCCCATCTCTGGTGGCTGGGACAGAGCGGCTACCTCGTCAAGAGCGGCGGCGTCCATCTGCTGGTCGATCCCTACCTCTCCGATTCGCTGACGCGGAAGTACGCGGGAACCGACAAGGAGCACGTCCGCATGACCGAACGGTGCCTCGCTCCCGAAGCCCTCGCCTCCCTCTCCCCCATCGTCTTCTCGAGCCACGCCCACACCGACCACCTCGATCCCGAGACCCTCGTTCCCCTGGCCCACGCCATGGCGGCGCGCGGGGAGACGATGAAGCTGGTCCTCTCGCCCGCGAACATCCTCATCGCCAAGGGCAAGCTCGGAGAGGCCCCCGTCGATTATCTTCCCCTCGACGCGGGCGGCGCGATCCGCCTCGGCAAGGCCGGCGAAATCACCGTCGAGGCGATCGCCTCGGCCCATCCCGACCTCGCGCGGAACAACGCGGGGGAGCATCTCTACCTCGGCTTCGTCTTCCGGCTCGGCAAGCGGACGCTCTACCACAGCGGCGACACCCTCTGGCACGCGGGTCTGAGCGAGGCCCTTCTCGCCGCCCGTCCCGACACCGTCCTCCTCCCGATCAACGGGAACGAGCCGGCGCGCGGCGTCGCGGGGAACCTCAACGGGATCGAGGCAGCGGCCCTCGCCCGGGCCTGCGGCGCGGCCCTCGCGATCCCCCACCACTACGACATGTTCACCTTCAACACGGCGCTGCCCGACGAATTCGCCGCGACGTGCCGCCGCCTGGGCCAGCCGTTCCTCCTCCCCCGCTGCGGGGAACGAATCACCCTTCGCTGAGACGAGAGGGCGGCCGTCCGGGGGGAGGGGCTTCATTTCAATTCCTGCCGGGCGGTCCGGACCGCGGCGACGTAGGCGGCGGCGGTCTCGCTCAGGGTCTTCCAATCCTTCCTGGCGAGGACTTCCTTCGAGACCAGGTTGCTCCCGACCGCGAGGGCGGCACACCCGGCGGCGAGGAACTCCTTCACCGTCTTCAGGTTCACCCCGCCCGTCGGGATGATCCGCAGCTGGGGGAGCGGGGCCTTGAGGGCCTTGATGTAACCGGGCCCGACGCTGTCGGCCGGGAAGATCTTCACGAAATCGCTCCCCGCCTCCCACGCGTCGAGGGCCTCGGTCGGCGTGTAGGCGCCCGAGGCGATCGGCCTCCCGTGGCGGCGGCAGGCGGCGACGACCTTCGGACGGAAGACCGGCGTGACGACGAAGAGGGCCCCCGCGTAGATCGCCCGCTCGGCGCTCTCGACGTCGGTCACCGAGCCGATTCCGATCAGGACGCGATCGCCGAAGCGGCGGGAGATCTCGGCGACCGCGCCGAGGGCCCCGGGCGTCGTCATCGTCAGCTCGATCGCGTCGATCCCGCCCTCGAGGAGAGCGGCCGCCGCGTCGGCCACCCCCTCGGAGCTGTCGGCCCGGATGATGGCGACGAGGCCGGGATCGAGGAGACGCTGGAGGATCTGTTCTTTGTTCATGGCGGGAGAGGAGGAGGGGGCGCTGGGAGTCATGGGACGGTTCGGAAAAGACCCTTATCCCAAAGGAGCCTCCGGCTCCGCATGGTTGAAATGCGTCATAAAATGATACAAATGCGTCGCCGTCATTTTCCCGCGCCGGTCTCGACGGCGCGCCCCTCGGCGGCCGACTTCAGGCCGGCCTCGAGGACGCGGATGCATTTCACCCCGTCGGAGAAATCGGGATCGATCGGCAGGTCGCGGGCGACGGCCTGGGCGAAGTCGGCCGCGGCGTGGGCGAAGCCGTGCTCGTAGCCGATGATGTGGCCGGGGGGCCACCAGTTCGCGATGTAGGGATGGGAGGCCTCGGTCGCCAGGATCGTGCGGAAGCCCTGGGCGTGCCCGGGGTCGCGGCGGGAGAAATACTGGAGCTCGTTCATCCGCTCGAGGTCGAAGGCGAGGCTTCCCTCGCTGCCGTAGATCTCGAAGGCGTTGCGGTTCTTCCGCCCCGGCGCGAAGCGGGTCGCCTCGAAGGAACCGACCGCGCCGGAGGCGAACTCGGCCATCATCAGCGAGGCGTCCTCGACGGTCACCTTGCCCATCTCGACCGGACCGGCGCCGGTCCCCGCGCTGAAGGTCGCCGCCCCCGCGCCCGGCAGGGGCCGCTCGTCGATGAAGCGGGTGGTGAGGCACGAGACGCGCCGGATGTCGCCGACGAGGTAGTGGGCGAGGTCGACGCTGTGGGAATTGAGGTCGCCGTGCGGCCCCGAGCCCGCCGTCTCCTTCTTCAAGTGCCACGTGAGAGGGAAGGCGGGATCGACGATCCAGTCCTGCTGGTAGGAGCCGCGCCAATGGAAGATGCGCCCGATCCGTCCCTCGTCGATGAGCTGGCGGGCGAGGCGGACGGCGGGGCAGCGGCGGTAGTTGTGGTTGACGTAATGCTTCACCCCGGCCTTCCGGGCGGCGGCGAGCATCTCCTCCGCGTCGGAGAGGGAGAGGGCCATCGGCTTCTCGCAGAAGAGATGCTTCCCGGCGCGGGCGGCGGCGACCGCCACGTCGTGATGGAGGTGCTGCGGGAGCGAAATGTCGACGACGTCGACGTCGTCCCGCTCGACGGCCTTCCGCCAGTCGGTCTCGACGTGCTTCCAGCCCCAGCGGTCGGCGAAGGCGCGGACGGCAGCCTCGTCCCGGCCGCAGGCGACCTGGAGGACCGGCTCGACGTCGAGGTCGAAGAACCGGCGGGCCTGGAGCCAGCCGTTCGAGTGGGCCTTGCCCATGAAGTTGTAGCCGATGATGGCGATGCGGAGCGGTTTTTTGCTCATGACAGGGATGGGTTGATTTGGGATGGAACGGACGGGACAGCCTTAGCCGACGCGGGCGGCGACCCCCTTCAGGTAGGCCATGCTCTCCTCGATCATCCGCTCTTCCTCTCCCTCGTAGTCGGGGTGGGGCATGTCGGTCTCGAAGGCGAGGAAGCCCTTGTAGCCGGCCTCCTTCAGGATGCGGGCGATCGACTCGACCTCGACGAGGCCGGTCCCGGCGGCGACGGAGGAGAAGTAATACCACTCGCGCACGCTGACCCCCTTCACCGGGCGGAGGTCCTTCACGTGGGTCGCGAAGACATGCTTCGCGAGCTTGCGGGTCGCCTCGACCGGATCGTCGAGGACGCGGATGAAGTTGGCCGTGTCGAGGTTGACGCCGAAGTACTCAGAGCCCACCTCCTCGATCAGCCAGAGGATCTCGTCGGAATTGTAGTCGATGTGGTTCTCCACCGCGAGGCGGATCCCCTTCTTCTCCGCGACGGCGGCGGCCTCGCGGAACCATTGGGCGAGGATCTTCAGCTGCGGCTCGTGCGGGGCGTTGCGGAACATGAGGCTGCTGCCGACGACCCGCATCACCGGCGCGCCGATCGCGGCGGCGTGCTCGATGTGGGCGATCATCTCCTCCTTCGCCTTCGCGTTGCCCCCCGCCTCGAGGCCGTCGGGATGGCCCCAGGCGTAGACGCGGTCAAAGCCGAGGGCGTCGAGCTTCGTCCGCAGCCGGGCGAGGTAGGCGGCCCCGAACTCGGGGAAGAAGCAGCTCTCGAGCGAGACGCCGTCGCAGCCGAGCGCCTTGGCGCGGTCGAGGAACGATTCCATCGTGTAGGGCGCGGGGGCCGGTTTCTGCATGGGATAGACCTCGCCGAAGAAGCGATGGTAGCAGTAGCTGTCGATGCCGATTTTCATGGGAAGACTCCGGGAATTTTTTGGGGGTGGATTTCGAGGATTCGGATGAATGGGGGCGGACCTCCTTTCTCCGCGATGCCGGACGCGGCGGGGAGAGAGGCGGCTGGGGGAAGCTATTCCCAAGCGCGACGCCAAGTCAATCATCGCCGGGCAGGGGGACCGCCGCGCGGCGGCCCTCGGGCGAGACGATAAGAGAGGAGCGCGAAACGCGATTCGCATTTGTATCATTTTATTACGCGATTGGTCATTGGGCGACGGAACCCGCTCGGGCAGGTTGGGACCTTCCCTCCATTTTTTTCATGAGCCAGCAACCCCTTCGCATCGCCATCGTCGGCACCGGCCGCGCCGGCATGATCCACGCCGGTAATTTCTCCCGTTCCGTCCCCGACGCCCGCGTCACGGCGGTCTCCGACGCCGTCGCCGAGTCCCGCGAGACCGCCGCCCGGGACCTCGCCCTCCCCGCCTCGGCGGCCCATGCCGACTACCGCGAGGCCGTCACCCGCGACGACGTCGACGCCGTCGTCATCGCCACCCCCACCTCCCTCCACCGGGAGATCGCCGAGGCCGCCGCCGCCGCCGGGAAGCACATCTTCTGCGAGAAGCCGATGGCGATGCGGGTCGACGAGTGCGACGCGATGATCGCCGCCGCCGCGAAGGGGAAGGTCAACCTCCAGATCGGCTTCATGCGCCGCTTCGACGCCGGATTCCGCGCGGCGAAGGCCCGGGTCGAGGCCGGGGAGATCGGCGAGGTCGTCCAGGTGAAGACCCTCACCCACGGCCCCAGCTACCCCCGTCCGTGGATGTTCGACCTCGCGAAGAGCAACGGCCCCCTCGCCGAGGTGAACAGCCACGACATCGACACGGTCCGCTGGTTCAGCGGCGGGGAATTCACCGAAGTCCACGCCATCGCCGGGAACTACCGGACCCCCGAGGCCGTCGCCGACTACCCCGACTTCTACGACCAGGTCCTCCTCACGGCCCGCCTCTCGAACGGCGCGCAGGGCTCGATCAGCGGCGCGCAGGGCGTCCAGTACGCCTACGACGCCCGGTGCGAGATCCTCGGCACCCACGGCCTGATCACGATCGGGAGCCTCCGCGGGGACACCGTCATGGTCTGCACCCGCGAGAAGGAACTCCGGAGCCCCGCCATCGTCTCGTGGATGAACCTCTTCCGCGAGGCCTACCTCGCCGAGGACATCGAGTTCGCCACCTCGATCCGGGAGGGCCGCCCCCCCGCCGCCGCCGGGAAGGACGGCCGCGCCGCCGTCGCCGTCGTCAACGCGGGCAACCAGTCGATCCGCGAGCGCAAGCCCGTCACCCTCTAAAGCCTGTTATGCCCTCCACCGAGCCGAAGCCGCAGATCGTCCCTCTCTTCTTCCAACCGGGCCGCGACGACGGCTTCGACCGCCAGCTCGTCATCCTGCGGGAGCTCTTCGGCGACGTCGCCGATTTCCTTCCGCCCGTCGCGCTGGGGGAATCCCTTCCCGCGGCCGACGCCGTGGTCTTCCCGCAACTTCTCGGCGAGGGCTACCGGTGCCTGGCCGCCTTCAAGGCGATCACCCTCCCGATCCTCATCATCACCTCGGAGTTCGGCACCTTCTCCATGTGGGACTGGGAGCTGATGACCTACCTCCGCGAGGCCGGCGTCCCGACCCTCGCCCCCCGCAGCCCGGCCCAGGCCCGGAAGATGTTCTCCGCCCTCCGCGTCCGCGCGGAGCTCCGCGGGACGAAGTTCCTCGTCTACCAGGACAATCCCGGCGAGGGACAGCAGGCCCCGATCTTCAAACGCTTCTATTGGTGGGAAAGCGAGGCCGTCCAGCGGATGACCGACCGCTTCGGCATCCGGATCGAGAAGCGGAGCTTCAAGGAACTCGGCGAGCGGTCCCGCTCCCTCCCCGACGCCGACGCCGTCGAGGCCCGCCGGAGCTGGGGCGTCCCGACGGAGGACCTCTCCGACCGCGCCCTCAACAGCGCGACGAAACTCTACCTGGCCGTGAAGCGCGACCTCGACGCCGACCGCTCGATCCGCGCCGTCGGCATCAACTGCCTCAACGAGTCCCACTTCTGCGACAGCACCCCGTGCCTCGCCTGGAACCGGCTCCACCTCGAGGGCGGCTTCATCTGGGGCTGCGAGGGCGACGTCATCTCGATGCTCAACCAGTACATCCTGAACAAGTCGCTCGGCGCGCCCGCGTTCATGACGAACCTCTATCCCTTCCTCATGGGCGACGCCGCCCTGCGGCACGAGCGGATGACCGCTTTCCCCCCCGTGAAGGGGAACCCCGACGACTACATCCTCGTCGCCCACTGCGGCTACACCGGCCTCATCCCCCAGTCCTACGCCACCGAGTGGAACCTCAAGAAGAAGGTCCTCCGCATCGTCGACGAGAACGCCGTCGCCATCGACGCCCGGATCCCCGAGGGGCCCCTCACCCTTGCGAAGATCCATTCCGACTTCTCGACGATGACCGTCGCCGAGGGCGAGCTCGAAGGCTACTCCCAGCAGCCGGGGACCGACTGCCTCACCGGCGGCGTCGTCCGGGTGAAGGACGGGAAGAAGCTCCTGAGCCGCCTCGCCTCCCACCACTTCCTCCTCATGCACGGCCACTACGGGTCGGACATCGGGGAGATCGCCCCCATCTTCGGGCTCCGGATCGACGAAGCCTGATGCGCCGACCGACCCGTTCCGAACCCAATCCCTCCCACCCCTCACCCCTCGTTTCATGAACGCCGCCCTCCTCTACGAAAAAGAAGACCTCCGCCTCGGCACCCTGCCCGAACCCCAGATCGGGGAGGGCGAAGTCCTGATCCGCACCGGCGGGGCCTCGATCTGCGGCACCGACATCCGCATGTGGAAGAACGGCCACGCCTTCGCCACGCCCGACCAACCCCTCGTGATCGGCCACGAGATGGCGGGGACGATCGCCCGCGTCGGGGCCGGGGTCCGGGGTCTCCAGGCCGGACAGCGCGTCTGCGTCGCCCCGAACTACAATCCCGTCAGCTCCGAGCTGACCGTCGCGGGCGAGGGCTACCTCGATCCCGACTACCGCGCCCTCGGCATCCACGAGCACGGCGCCTTCGCCGAGTACGTCCGCATCCCGCGCGAGGCCGTCCTCCAGGGGAACCTCTTCCCGATCCCCAACCACGTCAGCTTCGCGGCCGCCGCGATGGTGGAGCCCCTCTCCTGCGTCTACAACAACTACGAGAAGGCGCGCACCGGCCCCGGCGACGTCGTCCTCATCGTCGGCGCGGGCCCGATCGGCGTGATGCACGCGAAGCTCTCGAAGATGGTCGGCGCGGGGAAGGTGATCGTGAACGACCGCCACGAGGACCGCCTCGCCCTCGTCCGCTCGATCGACCCCTCCTTCATCACGATCTGCGGCGATCCCGGCGAGGAGCTGAAGCGCCTCACCGGCGGCCGCGGGGCCGACGTCATCATCACCGCCTGCTCTTCCGCCGACATCCAGGCCCGCGCCGTCGAGCTCGCCGCCGTCAACGGCCGCGTCCTCTTCTTCGGCGGCCTGCCGAAGGGGAAGTCCCACGTCCCGCTCGACACGAACCTGATCCACTACAAGCAGCTCCTCGTCACCGGGACGACCCGGCAGAGCCTCCGGCAGTTCCAGAAAACCCTCGCCCTGATCGCCGACGGCCTCCTCGTCGTCGATGACCTCGTCACCGCGACCTACCCCCTCGGCGAGATCCAGAAGGCCTTCGCCGGGGCCGTGAGCCGGACCGGCGGGCTGAAGACCGCCATCTCGTTCAACTAACGGGCGGCCCGGCCACCCCAGAAAACCAAGACCATGGCGTCGCTCGTCGGCATCGACATCGGCACCCAGGGGGTCAAGGCGGCGCTCTACACCGCCGACGGCCTCTGCCTCGCCGAGGCGTTCCGCCCCTCCCGTCCCCTGCGGCCCGAGCCCGGGACGGTCGAGGAGGACCCCGAATTCCAGTACACCTCGGCCCTCGAGGTTGTCGCCGAGTGCCTCGCCAAGGCGGGGGAGCCGGGCCGGGACGTCGCCGCGCTCGGCATCGCCGGGCAGATGGCGGGGGTCCTCGGCATCGACCGCGCGGGCCGCGCCGTCACCCCGTACGACTCGTGGCTCGACACCCGGTGCAGCGCCCAGATCGTCGAGATGAGCCGCGAGGCGGGCGACGAGATCCTGGGGAAGACCGGCAACGCCCCGAGCTTCAACCACGGCCCGAAGATCCTCTGGTGGAAGCAGACCCGGCCCGAGGCCTACGCCCGCATCCACGCCTTCGTCCAGCCCGGCGGCTACGTCGCGATGCGGCTCTGCGGCCTCGACGGCGCGGAGGCCTTCATCGACGCCACCTACCTCCACTTTTCCGGCTACGCCGACACCCGCCGCCGCGCGTGGGACGCGGACCTTTGCGCCCGCTTCGGGATCGATCCAGGGAAGCTTCCGCGGATCGTCGCCCCCCACGAGGTCGTCGGCCGGATCTCGTCCGAGGCCGCCCGGGCCTCGGGCCTCCCCGAAGGGCTCCCCGTCGTGGCGGGCTGCGGCGACACCGCCGCCAGCTTCCTTTCCTGCGGCGCGACCCGCGAGGGGATCTGCGTCGACGTGGCCGGGACGGCCTCGGTCTTCGCCGCGACGACCTCGGAGTTCATCGCCGATCCCTCGCGGACCCTCGGCTGCGGCCCCTCCGTCGTCCCCGGCCTCTGGCATCCCTACGCCTACGTGAATGGCGGCGGGCAGAACCTCGAATGGTTCCGCGGGACGATCCTCAAGGGCCGCCTTTCCTTCGAGGAACTGAACCGCCTCCCCGAGGTCGCCGACGCCGATCCCTTGCGCGACGCCTCCCTCCCGTTCTTCGTCCCCCACCTCGGCGGGCGGGTCTCGCCGAACTGGCCCGCGCTGCGGGGCGGCTGGGTCGGGCTCGGCTGGGACGCCTCGGAGGGAACCCTCTTCCGCTCGATGCTCGAGGGCGTCGCGCTCGAATACGGCCTGTACCGGCGGGCGCTCCGGGCGCTCCTGCCTGGCTTCGAGATCGGCGAAATCCGCATCACCGGCGGCGGCGAGAAGAGCGCGCCGTGGAACCGGATCAAGGCCGACCGCCTCCGCGCCGACGTCGTCGGCATCGCCCGCGCCGGGGGCGCCCCCGTCGGGGCCGCCCTCCTCGCCGGGCACGGCGTCGGGCTCTTCCCCGCCCTCGCCACCGCCGCCGACTGCTGGACCGTCCTCGGCGCCCGCACCCGGCCCGCCGCCGATCCCCGGATCGCCGCGCTGGGCGAGGCCCGCATCGGCCGCTACGCGGCGCTCCTCGACGCGCTCCACGGCTGGAGCGCGGCTTCGTGAGCCCGCTTCCTCGCTTTCGCATTTATACCATTTAATTGCGCAAACCTTCATTTCCCCGAAACCCCCTCCACCCCATCCTCGATTTTCCCATGAGTGCCTACCCCCCCGCAGACAAGCCGACCATGTACTTCATCGGCGTCACCACCGCGAAGTCGTCGATCAACCGCATCTTTCCCCTCTGGGCCCAGGCCCTCGGGCTGGGCGACTGCCAGCTCCGCGGCATCGACTTCAAGCTCCACGACACGGCGGAGAACTACCGCGCCGCCGTCGACTTCATCAAGAACGACCCCTTCTCCCGGGGCGCGCTCGTCACCACCCACAAGCTCGACCTCTGCGCCGCCTGCCGCGACCAGTTCGACGAGATCGACGCCTTCTCCGACGCCCTCGGCGAGGTGAGCAGCATCTACAAGCGCGACGGCCGCATCCTGGGCCGCGCGGTCGATCCCTTCAGCAGCGGCCTCGCCCTGGAGGCCTTCCTCCCCGCCGACTACTGGATCAAGAACCCCGAGGCCGAGGTCCTCATCCTCGGCGCGGGCGGCTCCGCCGTCGCCCTCGCCTGGCACCTGGTGCAGGAACGCCACGGCGCCAACAAGCCCCGCCGCATCCATGTCGCCAACCGGAGCACGCCCCGCCTCCACCACCTCCGCCAGGTCCACGCGGGCTGGCACACCCCCGTCGAGCTCCTCATCCACCACGTCCCCCAGGCCGAGATGAGCGACGCCCTCGTCGCGAAGCTCCCGCCCGGCTCCCTGATCGTGAACGGCACCGGCCTCGGCAAGGACGCCCCCGGCTCCCCCCTCACCGACGCCGTCGTCTTCCCGGAGCGGGCCTATGTCTGGGAATTCAACTACCGCGGCAACCTCGTCTTCCTCGACCAGGCCCGGGCCCAGGAAAAGAGCCGCTCGCTCTTCGTCGAGGACGGCTGGATCTACTTCATCCACGGCTGGACCCGCGTCATCGCCGACGTCTTCGACGCGGAGATCCCCCCGCGCGGCCCCGTCTTCGACCGCCTCTCCGAGATCGCCAAGGAAGCCCGCTGATCCCTCTCCCACCCACCCAACCCACTCCCATGCCCGCCATCGAACTCCATCCCGAGACCCGCTTCATCGATCCCTTCGCCGTCGACTTCGACCTGGTCGCCGGAATCATGAAGGAACCGAAGGACCACCTCGTCCGCCGCGCCTCCGACATGAAGGGCCACTACCAGGACCAGGCCGCCTTCGACCGCCTCGTCGCCGACGGCAACCCCCTCCACTACGAGGTCTTCGAGGTCCCCGTCCCGCACGAATACGGCCACCTGATGTACTGCATCAGCAAGCTCCAGGCCGGCAAGGTCGGCGACGAGTACTTCATGACGAAGGGCCACTACCATTCCCGGGTCAACACCGGGGAGATCTACCTCGCCCTGCGCGGCGAGGGCCTGATGATGATGAAGACCTCCGACGGCCAGTGCCGGTGGGAACGCTTCGCCCCGGGCCGGATGGTCTACGTCCCGCCCTACTGGGGCCACCGCTCGATCAACACCGGGAGCGAGCCGCTGATCAGCTTCTGCGTCTATCCGGGCGACGCCGGGCACAATTACGGCGACATCGAAAAGGAAGGCTTCCCGAAGCGGGCTTTCGACCGCGGCGGCCAGGTCGTGATCGAGTAACCCCCCCTTCCGGACCCTCCCCCCCCCACGCGCCATGGGCCGCATCCTCGTCACCCCCCGCTCCGTCACCCGGAGCGGCCATCCCTCCCTCGACCGCCTCCGGGCGGCGGGGCACGAGGTCGTCCTCGGGCCGGCCGGACGCCAGCCGAGCGAGGCCGAGCTCCTGGAGCTCCTCCCCGCCTGCGAGGGCTACCTCGCCGGGGTCGAGCCCGTTTCGGCCCGCGTCCTCGCCGCCGCCTCCCGGCTCCGCGCCATCAGCCGGAACGGGACCGGGATCGACAATGTCGACACCGAGGCCGCGCAGGCCCGAGGCATCGCCCTCCTCCGCGCCGAGGGGGCCAACGCCCGCGGCGTCGCCGAGCTGACCATCGGCTTCCTCTTCGCCCTCGCGCGGGGGCTCCCCGTCACCGACGCCCGGATGAAGGAGCGGAAGTGGGAACGGGCGAACGGCATCGAGCTGGAGGGGAAGACCCTCGGCGTCGTCGGCTGCGGCCGGATCGGCCGCCTCGTCTCGGGGATGGCGCTCGGGATCGGGATGAAAGTGATCGCCCAGGACCTCTATCCCGACGCCTCCTACCGCCCCTCGCCCGATTTCCGCTTCGCCCCGCTGCCGGAACTCCTCGCCGCCGCCGACGTCGTCACCCTCCACTGCCCCCCCCTTCCCGGCCACCGCCCCCTGATCGACGCGGCGGCCCTTGCCGGAATGAAGAAGGGGGTCTTCCTGGTCAACACCGCCCGCTTCGACCTCATCGATCCGGCCGCCATCGCCGCCGCGCTCGATTCCGGAGGGATCGCCGCCCTCGCCCTCGACGTCTTCGACGGGGAGCCGCCGCAGGACTGGTCCCTCGCCGCCCATCCCCGCGTCATCGCCTCCCCCCACATCGGCGGCTTCACCGCCGAGAGCATCGACCGCGCGATGGATTTTGCCGTCGACAACCTCCTCCGCGCCCTCGCCGCGACCCCGGCCGCGCATTGATTTTTTGCTGGAAAATAGCGATTGCTATTGATAAATATTCTAGAGAATTCGATCTGAAAGCCCGATTCGATCGGGCGCAGCGCCTTCTCTGGCGATTTTCGGTTTGCGTAAAAGTCCCATTATCATTCGCATTCGTCTCTTATGGAAAGAAACACGGATGCGATAAAGTGCACTGTAAGCCAACGCCCCCACTCCACCTCATACGTTCGTTATGAATAAACAATATAACCTCCTCTCCCTCGCCCTCCTGAGCCTTTCCCTGGTGCTTCCCGCCACCCAGGCGAAAGCCCAGTCGACCCTTTATTTCGGTGCCTTGGGGACAGGCGGAAGCGGCACGTGGGATAGCGGCACCAACGGAACTTGGAATACGGCAGTGAATGGCGACATTGCCAATATCACTCCCTGGATCAACGGCGATGTCGCCGACTTTGCCGGGACGGCCGGGACCGTGACCTCCACAGGAGGGATGACGGCGAGCGGGATCATCTTCGACACGGCGGGTTACACGATCACCGGCTCCGCGATCACCCTGGCCGGGCCGACGCCGACGCTCGTCATGAACCAGAACGCCACGATCAACGCCTCTCTGGCGGGTACCAGCGGCTTCACCGTGGCAGGAACGGGAACGCTGACGCTCGGGGTGCTCCCGACCGCCACCGGCGGCTACAGTGTTATCGGCGGCAGCACCCTTCAGTTCGCCAACGTCGGCACGACCGGGGCGGGCACCTATGTCAGCCAGGCGATCGCCGTCGGCACCGGATCGAACCTCGTCTTCAGCAACAGCACGTCGACCAACGAATCGAACACCTCGGCCCTCTCGGGTTCCGGCAACGTGACGATCAGCGGCTTCGGAACCTCCTACTTCAACCTGAACGGCACCAACACGGAAAGCTCCCTGACCATCAACCTGACCCAGGGCTCGGCCAGCGCGGCGAGCTGGTACGTCGGCACCGTCTTCATCGGCGCCCCCACCACCACCCCGACGCCCAACGCGGTGAACATCGGGACGCTGACCGTCAACTCGGGCTACGTCGAAGTCCGCCAAAGCATGACCATGGGCGGCATCAACGGAACCGGCGGCGCCATCACCTCCGACTCCGCCGCCAGCGGCACGATCCTGACGCTGAACGGCACCGGCAGCTACACCTACAGCGGCACGGTCGGCAAGTCGGCCAATCTCCTCGGCACCGCGATCGCCGATACCGCCCGCTCCGCGAACGTGACCGTGAACAAGACCGGGACCGGCACCCAGTCGATCGCCGTCGGCAACTGGACGGGTACCACCACGGTCAGCGCGGGAACGCTCGAAGTCGTCTCGGCGAACCTGACGGGCACCGTCACGGTCAGCGGGGGAACCCTCCTCATCGACTCGGGAACCCTCTCGGGGGTCACCTCGATCAGCGCGGGGACGCTCGAACTCGTCTCGGGAAGCCTCACGGCGGGCAGCACCGGCCTCTCCAGCGGCACCTACGTCGCCGCGGGGGCGACGTTCAACCTCGACTCCGGCACCGCCTACTCCGGCACGGGGGCAGGCATCAAGGGAACGGTCAACATCGGCTCGGGCGGAACGTTCTACCTGAACAACGTCTACGGTGGAAATGTGGCCGGGAGCACCTTGGGCGCCTACCTGCTCTCCACCACGAAGTTCAACGGCGCGGGCAACCTGGTCATCAGCGGCGCGTCGTCGACGACCTCCGGCCCCGGCTACTGGGGCTTCAACAGCACGGGGATGATCAACATCACCGGCACGACGACCATCAACATTTCCCCCGCCGGAACCAGTGCCAACGTCGGCCTCGGCATCGTCTACGCGAATGCGGTGAACGCCTTTTCCACCTCGTCCCTCATGGACATCGAAGCCGGCATCTTCGACACCCGGTACGGCCAGACCTTCGCCGGCCTCACCGGCCAGGCGGGAACCTACGTGACCAACGACCTCACGACCGTCGCCATCGACACCATCAACCTTGCCTCGGGGACCCAGACCTTCCAGGGCAACATCGGCACCGCCTCGAACAACGGCTTCACCGTCGGGGGTAACTACGTGGGAATCACGAAGACCGGCGCGGGGACCCAGATCCTGAAGGGGACCAACACGTACACCGGCGCGACGACGGTCAGCGCGGGCGCGCTCCTCCTGAACGGCACCGGCTCGATCAGCGCCAGCACGGCGACGGTCTCCGGCGTCAACGCCTCCAACAAGGCGACCTACGGCGGCGCGGGCTCGATCTACAAGACGAACGTCGGGAACTTCGGCATCCTCCAGGTCGGCGACGCGAACGACTCGACGAACGCGAGCCGCTACTCCCTCACCGCGACCGGCGCGGTGACGACGACCTCGGGCTCGGCCCTCTCCTTCATCCTCGCCGGGACGACGGCGGGGAGCGGCTACAGCCAGCTGGCGATGGGGACCAACCTCCTCACCATCGGAACCGGCACCGACCTGACCTTGACCCTCAACTACGCCGCGAGCGTGAACGACGCCTTCAACATCGTCACCGGCACGACGGCCGTCTCGGGCCTCTTCGCCAGCCTCAACGGCACGACGACGACCCTCGCCGACGGCTCGACGTTCACCCTCGGCAGCGACGTCCTCCGGATCAACTACGGCGCGGGCGGCGGCATCACGCTGACGGTCCTCTCCGTGCCGGAGCCCTCCACCGTCGTCCTCCTCGGCGGCGGGGCGCTCTTCCTGGCGATGGCCATCCGCCGCCGCCTCGCCCTCGAGCGCATCTAATCTTCTCCCCGCCCTACGCCATCCGGCGGCGGCGGGCGGCGGCCAGGCCGAGGAAGGCGAGGCCCATTCCCATCAGCATCCACGTGCCGGGCTCGGGAACCGCGACGGCGGTGATCGAGAGGGTGATGTCGTAGCCGGTCCCGTCGGGAACCTGGGAGAGGGTCCCGGCGAGGCCGAGGGAGGCGAGGGTCGCGATCGAGGAGGCGGTGAGGCCCAGGTCGTTGGCGAGGTTCGTGTTGTAGAAGATCCCCGAGGCGTTGTTCGCCGCCGTGACGAAGGTGTAGTTCCCCGCCGCGATCGTTCCCGTGAGGGCGAGCTGCGAGGTGGTGAAGGTCACCGCGCCCTTGCCGTTGAGGACGATCTTGTCGTTGCTCCCCGCCCCGGCGAGGTCGAAGTTCAGGACCGCGTTCGTGAGGGCGAGGGTCGTCTTCGCCGTGTCGGAGACGCCGCCGACGGTGAGCGTGCCGACCGTCAGCGCGCCGCCCGGATTGACCGAGGAGGCGGCGAGGGTCGCCGGAGTCGCCGCGCTGCTGTTCATGAGGAGGGCGCTGCCGCCGCCGCTCCCGGAGAGGGCACCGACCACCGCGCTGTTCCCGGAGAGGTCGAGGGTGGCGCCGCCGAGGATCGTGAGGGCGTTGGCCGAGGCGCCGAGGCCTGCCGCGTTGCCGAGGGTGACCTTGCCCGCCTGGATCGTCGTGCCGCCGGTGTAGGTGTTCGCCCCGGAGAGGACCGTCGTCCCCGCGCCGGTCTGGGTGAAGGCCCCGCTGCCGCTGACGACGCCGGAGAGGGTGTTCGTGATCCCCGCCCCTTCGGCACCGACGACCGAGCCCGAGTTCGAGATCGCCTTGGAGAGGGTCGAGCCGTTCGCCATGTCGAAGGCGACCGTCGCCCCGCTCGCGACGGAGACCGAGGCCGTGGCGGCGACGGAACCGCTGGTCCCGTTGCCGACCTGGAGGGTTCCGGCGCTCACCGAGGTCGCCCCCGTGTAGGTGTCGGTCCCGGTCAGGACCGTCGTCCCCGCGCCCGCCTGGGTGAGGCCGCCGGTGCCGCTGACGACGCCGGAGAGGGTGTTCGTGACTCCCGGGTCCTCGACCCCCGCCACCGTGCCGGAATTCACGATCGCCTTGGAGAAAGTCGACCCGTTCGCCATGTCGAAGGAGAGGGTCGCCCCGGCGGCGACGGTCGCCGAGGAGGTCGCCCCGATCGAGCCCGAGGTCCCGTTGCCGACCTGGAGGGTCCCGGTGTTCACCGAGGTCGAGCCGGTGTAGACGTTCGCCCCGGAGAGGACCAGCGTCCCGGCCCCTTCCTTCGTGAGGGCGATGTTGTCCTTGTTGCCCCCGGTGACGCCGATCGCCCCGGCGAAGACCGAGTCGGTCCCGAGGTAGCCGACGGAGAGGGTGTTCGTCCCGGAGGTCGAGCCGATGATCGTGCCGCCGCCGGAGAGCTCGCCGAGCTTCAGGACCTGGTTCGCGCTCGCCCCGTAGAAGCCGACGGTGCGGGTCGAGGCCGAGCCGTCCATGACGAGGGTGGCGTTGGAGAAGTCGAACGTCGCGGCGATCGTGTTGCCCGAGCCGAAGGACCAGTTTTCCTGGCCCGCCGTCCTGAAGAGGAGGGTGCCGGTGAAGCCGCTGTAGCCGCCGACGCTGGTGTTGGTGAAGCCGACCATCGCGCCCGCCGCGCCCGCCCCCTCGGTGGCGAGGGTGCCGCTGCCGCTGATCGCCCCGGTGAGGAGGACCGAGGTGGCGACGCTGCTCGAGATCGCGCTGAGGCCCCCGGTGACGACGAGGCTGTTCGAGATCGTGAGCCCCGCGCCGGTCGCCCCCTGGAGGGTGCCGCCCGCGAGGGTGACGGTGCCGCTGCTGAGCGCGCCCGCGTTCCCGAGCTGGACCGTGCCGGAGGTGATCGTCGTCCCGCCGGTGTAGTTGTTCGAGTTGCCGAGGACGATGGTGCCGTTGCCGACGCTGCCGAGGGTGAGGGAGCCGGTGTTGAAGGTGTAGTTGTTGATCGTGGCGTTGATCGTGAGGGTCTGGTCGTTCGTGGTGACGACCAGCTCGCTGTTCCCGGCGGCGGCGGTCGTCCCGATGTTGATCGCGCCGAGGGTCGTGAAGTTCAGGGTCAGCGCCCCCGTCCCCGCGTTCATGAGGCCGTTGAGGTTCGCCGCGCTGAGGGCGTTGGTCCAGTTGCCGCCCGTGCCGGTGTAGGTGATGGTGTTCGCGGTGACGTTGCCGAGGATCTGGGAGACGTTGGCGGTGAAGCTGTAGTTCGTCGTCGCGCTGCTGATGTTCCCCATGTTCGTCGTCGCCGCCGTCGCGCCGGTGTAGGAGGCGATGTTGCCGCCGGTGACGGTGGCGTAGCGGAGGGAGGAGCCGCTCCCGACGGTCGCCCACGCGCCGAGGATCCCGTTCGTGTTGCCGTTGCCGGCCTTCGTCGTCCCGGTGACCGAGGAGACATTGAGGAGGCCCCCGGCGTTCCGGGTGATCGTCCCGAGGTTGACGTTGTTGCCCGCCGTGGCGTTCGCGACGGTCGAGAGGCCGGGGCTCACCGTCGTCGAGGCGAAGGCCTGGGTCGAGCCCCCCGCCGTCGGCGCATAGGTCAGCGTCCCGCCGCCGAGGTTCAGCGTCCCGGCGGCGTTGAGGGAGCCGGTGAGGTTTAGCGAACCGCCCCGGAGGATCGTCCCGCCGGAGTAGGTGTTCGCGCCGGAGAGGGTCACCGTGCCGCCGCCGTAGCCGCCGCCGAGGGTGAGGGAATTGGCCCCGGAGACGACGCCGGAGACGTTCAGCGCGCCGCCCGCGTAGACATTCCAGGTGTTGGCCCCCGCGAGGGCGATCCCGGCGCTGATCGCCTCGGCGGTCGTCGCGCGGGTGGTGATCCCCTTGTAGAGGGAGAAGGCATTGCCGCCGAGGGTGTAGGCGGCGGCGTTCGTGGTGAAGGAGAGGCTGCCGAGGGTGAGGCCGGAGAGATTGTCGTTCAGCGAGGTCGAGGTCGAGGCGTCAAAGACATAGGTGTCGGCCGAGGTCGCGCTGGAAGAGGGAGCGCCGTTGGTCCCGGTCGCCGCATAGCGGCTCCAGTCGGAGCTGTCGCCCCAGGAGGTCGTCGCCGGGGTCGAGTCCCAGTAATAGGAAGCCGCCCCGGCCCGGCCGGCGGCGGCGCAGAAAAGCGCGAGGACGAGGACGAGGATGAAGCCGCCCCGGCCGTTCTTTTTATACCCTTCAGCAGTCATGATTAAATCATGCTTCCGAAGGTTATTTAATTCAAATTTCTCGGATGATTATTCTACCTATTAAATCATGGAAACGTTACTTAACTTCATTTTTGAAATTGATAATGAACGGCTTAAAAATAAATAAAACAACATGTAGTCCGCTGACCGACAGAGATTAAATACAACGGACTACAAACCCGTCAGACCGAGGTTTACAACCCCATTTCCCCTAAGACCGACACGTTTTTTCGACCTCCCCCGGAGACCTCCGCGAACGACGTGACGGCACCCGCTTTCGGACGCCCTTCCGGGCGCGGCGCACGCGTTCAAAATCTCATGGAAAACTTTCCCCGAAGCCCTTAGCGTGTCGGCCTGCGGGCCTGCCCCGATCTTCCCGACATGAACTCTTCCCCCAAGACCGCCCTCGTCACCGGCGGTGCCGGCTTCATCGGCTCCCACCTCGCCGAACGGCTGGTGCGGGAGGGCCACCGGGTCCGCATCCTCGACAACCTCAAGACGGGCTCGCGGGAGAACCTCGACAACCTCGCCGCCCTGGCTCCCGTCGACTTCATCGAGGGCGACCTCCGCGATCCGCAAAAGGTCGAGGAGGCCGTCGCGGGCTGCGATTGGGTCTTCCACCTCGCCGCCCTCGTCTCGGTTCCCGAGTCGTTCTCGAAGCTCGAGGAATGCGAGGAGATCAACTCCCGCGGCACCCTCCACCTCCTCCGCGCGGCAAGCCGCCAAGCCAGCCGCTTCCTCTCCGCCTCGACCTGCGCCGTCTACGGCGACGCCCGCACCCTCCCCATCGCCGAGACCGCCCCCCTCGACCCCCTCAGCCCCTACGCGGCGGCGAAACTGGCCGCCGAATGGCACTGCCGCCACATCGCGCAGACCACCCCCCTCCAGACCCTCTCCCTCCGCTTCTTCAACGTCTACGGCCCCCGCCAGCGGGCCGACTCCCCCTACTCCGGCGTCATCGCGAAATTCATCGACGCAGCGAAGCGGGGCCAGGCCCCGACGATCCACGGCGACGGCGGCCAGACGCGGGACTTCATCCACGTCACCGACGTCGCCGCCTGCCTCCTCCGCTGCGCCTCCTCCGAGACCCCCTTCACCCCCGGCCTCGCCCTCAACGTCGGGACCGGCGAGGCCGTCTCCCTCCTCACCCTCTGGGAGGCCATCGAAAAAGCCGCCGGCCTCTCCCTCCCCCCGCTCTTCGCCCCGCCCCGCCAGGGCGACATCCGCCACTCCCGGGCCGACGCCCGCAAGGCGCTCGACCTCTTCGGCTGGAAAGCCGAATGCCCCCTCGCCCAGGGCATCGCGACGCTTCTGTAACGCCTGCTTTACGAGGTGCGGGCCCTGATTTCGTCAAAGAGGTCGGCGGAGGCGGATCGGAAGAGGATGGCCTTTCCGGGAAGAAAGGGAAGGGCGCGGGGGGAGTCGGTGAGGAGCGCGGTCTTGCCCGCCGCCAGGGCCGCCAGGCGGGCCTGTTCGGCCGGCTGGCGGAGGGCGCGGGGGAGGAAGAGGGGAAGGAGGTCGTCCCACGTGACGCGGCGGCCGATCCGGGAGAAGAGGAGGAGGCGGGCGAGATCGAGCCGCGTCGGCACCCCGGCCATGCGGGAGGGGACGAGCCAGGAAAGGGATAACGCCTTCAGGACGCCGAGGAGGAGATGGCCGAGGAATCCCTTTTCGACGACGGGCCGATGGACTTCGATCCCGGGCAGGAGGAGCCCTTCCTTTTCAGCCGCGGCCTGAAGGAGCGGCCAGGTCGCCGGGAAAAAGAGGACGGCCCCGAGCCCGGCCCCGGCGGACGCGGTTTCCGGCGCAGGCGGTGCGATCAGACTCGGAGAAGCGGGAGTCGCCGGAGCGGGCGGGCAAGGCTCCCCGTGCGCGAGGAGGAGGGAGACGAAGCGCCGGGCGTTGTGGTGCGCCTTCCATTCCTTCTGGCGCTGGGCCGCCTCGCGGCGGAGGCGCGGAAGGGCGACGGGCAGGCCCCGGAGGAGGGCGGCAACGGAGGCGGGGGAACGATTCGCGCAGAACAGGCCGGTCCCCGCCGAGGCGATGCGGCGTCCGGGGCACGAGTCGGCGGGGGTAAGGACGATCTTTCCCGCGCCGATGGCGTCGGCAACGATGCCGGAGGTGCGGTCGGCATAGGCCTCCTCATGATAGGGGGCGAGGATGACGTCGGCCGATTCGATGAGGGCGGCATAGGCGGTCTCGGAGATCGCCTCGTCGAGGAGGGTGACGCCGGGAAGGGCCGCCTCGCGCAGGCGGGCGATGCGGGGCCGGAGCGCGGCTTCGGGGGAGGAGGCCTGGAGGACGAACTCGAAGGGAGCGGCGTCGCCCGTCTCGCGAAGGAGGAAGAGGGCGTCGACGATTTCGGCGAAGCCTTTCTCGATCCGCGCATTGCCGAGGGAGACACACCGGATCGGCCGGGCCTCGCGCTCCCGCGCCTCGGGATCGGCGTCGGCGAAGGAGGCGTGGGGAAAGGGAAGCAGGTGGACGGGGCGGCCGATCCGCGCGCCGTACAGGCGGGCCAATTCCTCGCTGTCGGAAAAGCAGGTGACCGACTCGCGGCTGCCGGGAAGGCGATGGAGCGCCTCGAAGGCGGCGTCGAGGAAGGCCGCGTCGAAGAAGTAGAAGGGGTAGCGGAAGAGGAGCTTGAGCTGCGGCCTCCGCGCGGGAGGGAGCGCGGCGTACCAGTCGACGAGACCGGCGATCTGGCCGTGGAGGAAGGAGTGGACGAAGACGACGCTCTCGGGCGTGAGCGCGGAGGCCGGAAGATGGGTGCGGAGATCGGCGAGGAAGGCGCGGTTGGCGAAGGCGGCGCGGAGCTTTTCGGTCGGGACGCCCTTCGCGAGGAGCCGCCCGTCGGCCCCGCCCGGCACGGCGTTCTTTCCCCAGATGTCGTGCCGGAAGGCGGGGCGGAAGGCCAGGGGCGAGCCGGGAGGCGGGACGAAGCCGAGGCGGGTCAGGACGAGGGAATCGAGGCCGAGGGCCGCCGCGCCTTTCTGGAGGGCGAGGTCGTAGGGGAGGTAGTGGCCGCTGTCGTCGTGAAGCTCGGGGCTCAGGATGAAAAGGCGGGGCTTCATTGCGAAGGAGGAGGCGGGGCGATAAAATGGGCTTCCAAGGGAGGGAATCCTTCGTAAGGTGGGCTCTCGGAGTGTAGAAAAAGAGGTCCATTTGACAACATTAGAAGGCCACGGCGGCGGGGAGCGGTTTTTCGTCGATGTCACGGGCTGCGCCCTCCACGGCGGGCGCGGCGGCATCCCCCGGATGAGCCGGGAGTTGTTCGG
Organism: Verrucomicrobium sp. GAS474; assembly: GCF_900105685.1. NCBI lineage: Bacteria > Pseudomonadati > Verrucomicrobiota > Verrucomicrobiia > Verrucomicrobiales > Verrucomicrobiaceae > Verrucomicrobium > Verrucomicrobium sp. GAS474. The sequence continues at coordinate 1,504,397 of NZ_LT629781.1, read as the reverse complement.
CGCCTTGCAGACAACCCTCGCCGGAACCGCCCCGGTCGTTCCCCTCACCTGGGAGGAGCCCCTCGGGGCCTTCGCCCGCCTCGGCTTCTTCCACCACCTCCATTTCCGGGACTGGATTCCATTCCGCAAGCGGGCCTCGCTCGCGGAACGGAAATGGCGCGGCTGGACGCGCCGGAGGCGGGCCCTCGGCTCCGGCGACCTCGACGGCGCGTGGCTGGTCTTGAGCGAGGTCTTCACCGACGGGCGGCTCCGCTGGCTCAGCCGCGCGCGGGAATCGTCACCCCGCATGAAGATCGCCGCCGTCTTCCACGACGGGATCGCGCTGACCCATCCCCACTGGGTCTCCCCGCAGGCCCTCTCCGGCTTCGAGGCCTACGCCGAGGCGCTGACCCGCTGCGACGCGGTGATCTGCGTCTCCCGGCAATCGCGGGACGACCTCGTCGCCTTCTGGGCCGCGCGGGGATGGCCCGCCGCCCGGACCGAGGTGCTGCACTGGCCCCTGCCCGGCATCGCGGCGGGGGACGGAGGCAATGCGGATGCGGCCCGTCCGGAGGCGGAGCCCCGCCTCCTCTGCGTCTCCTCGCTCGAGCCGAGGAAAAATCACCTCCTCTGGCTCGAAAGCTGCGAGCGGCTGTGGCGGGAAGGGATCGCCTTCCGCGCCGTGCTGGTCGGCGAGCGGACGACCGAGGCGGGCGGCGAGGTCGTCGCCGAGGTGGCGCGATTGCGCGGGCTGGGACGGCCGCTCGAATGGATCTCCGGGGCCGACGACGCGACGCTGCGCGGGCTCTACCGCTCGGCGACCTTCACCGTCTATCCCTCGCTGAAGGAAGGCTTCGGCCTCCCGATCCTGGAGAGCCTCGCCTTCGGCAAGGCCTGTCTCTGCGGGAACAGCGGCGCGGTCGCCGAGGTTGCCGAGGGGGGCGGCTGCCTGCCGGTCGACATGGCCGATGCCGCGGCCCTCGCCGAAGCGATGCGCCGCCTCCTCCTCTCCCCGGGCGAGCGGGAACGGCTCGAGCGCGAAGCCCGCGCCCGGCACTTCCTGACGTGGGGGGAATACGCGCGGCGCTTCCTGGCCGCCCTCATGCCCCGTTAGAATCCTCTCAGGAAGAATGGCCGAAGCGCCCGGCGAAGAAGAGCGCCGGAAGCAGCGAGGGGAGGAACGAGGTGATCGCGAGAAGCGCAAAGGAGGTCTTCCACCGCAGCGTGAGATAGTGATGGAAGATCACGCCGAGATAGCCGACCCAATAAATCCCCTGGCCGATCCCGTCCAGATGGGCGGCCAGGAACCCCGGCTGTCCCTGGAAAAAGAAACTCCCCGTGCCATGGGTCACGAGGAAAATCCGCACCGTCGCGATCAGGAACCCGACCCCGACGGCCATCCCGATGGCCAACGCGAGGAGCCGGGTCAGGTTGGGCGTGACGACGGCGAAGGCGACGAGGCCGAGCAGGACCGTCAGGCCCTGCCGGTAGGGAATCGAGGCGGGAGACGGGGTGAGGAGCAGAATCCCCGCCGTCCCCGCGGCCAGCACGCCGATGAACAGCCCCTTCGCCGCGAGCAGCTGAAGCCGGGAAATGGGACGGGTGCGCCAAAAGACATCGGCCGTCTCCGCGAGGGCATCCTCATGAATCACGCGGGCGGCCAGGATCGCGAACAACAGCACCAGCAGGAAGATCCCGAATCCGCCGCTCAAGGAGTGGCTCCCCGCCCCGATGTTGACCGAGCCCGTCGTGAGATTGAAGGCCGTGACGACGGCGGCGACGACCCATCCGATCAGGAGCGGGCGGAGGGCGGCGATGTCTTTCCGCACGTGGGCGAGGATGAGACGCATGTTAGAAACGGGCGGCGGGGTTCTGCCGCAGGGTGCGGGTGACGGTGAGGAAGAGGTCGCGGAGGGAGAAGGGGCTGCCGTCGGGCATGGGACGGGCGCGGAGCGTCGCCAGCGACTCGGAAAGGCAGAGCCGCCCGGCATCGATGATGCCGATCCAGTCAGCCAGCCGTTCGACCTCGTCGATGTCGTGCGAGGAAATGAAGACCGTCCAGTTGCCCTCACGGGAGAGCTCGCGGAGGGCCTCGATGAATTCCTCGCGCACCAGGGGGTCGAGCCCGGCGAAGGGCTCGTCGAGGAGGAGGAGCTTCGGGCGGTAGGCGAGGGAAATGAGAAGAGCCGCCTTCATCTTCATCCCCCGGGAGAAGTGCTTCACCTTCCGGTCGAGCGGCAGGGCGAGCTTCTCCACGAGGGTGCGGCAGAAAGCGTCGTCCCACGTCGGGTAGAGGGCGCGGGAGTAAGCGATCAGTTCCCGCACCGTCAGCGCCTCGGGCAGCTTCTGGTTCTCGGAGACGTAGCCGATCTGCGCCAGCTCGGCGGGGCCGATCTTCGCCGACGGGACGCCGAGGAGGGTGCAGGTCCCCGAGGTGGGAACGACGAGATTGAGGAGCGCCTTGATCGTCGTCGTCTTGCCCGCGCCGTTCGTCCCGAGGAACGCGTAGATCGAGCCCTCCGGGACGGCGAGGGTCAATTCCCGCACCGCCTCGACGCCCCGCCACCCTCCAAAGCGGCAGGTCAATCCGCTGACGGTGATGACGGGGTTCATGGCGGTTTGCGGGAAAGCCTAAAAAGGCCTAGAGGAGGACGGCGGGCTCGCCGCCCATCTTCATCGCGTCGGACTCGGCCTCGTAGTCGACTTCGGCGAGGCCGTAGCCGAAGAGGCGGAGGAATTCCTTCTGGTACCCGGCGAAGTCGGAGATTTCCTTCAGGTTCCCCGTGGCCACCTGGGGCCAGAGGGCCTCGACCTCGGCCTGGATGTCGGGACGCATCTCCCAATCGTCGATGCGGAGGCGACCCTCGGCGTCGGGCGCGGGGGTCGTCGAGAAGAGGCGGTACATCTGCTCGATGCACCCTTCGTGGAGGCCCTTTTCCTTCATCACCTTGTAGAGGAGGGAGATGTAGAGCGGGACGACGGGGATTGCCGAGCTGGCCTGGGTGACGAGAGCCTTGCTGATGACGACGCGGGCGCCGCCGTTGGTCTTGGCGAGGCGCTCGTTCAGGCGGAGGGCGGTCGCCTCCAGGTCTTCCTTGGCGCGGCCGATGGTGCCGTGGCGATAGATGGGGAAGGTCAGCTTCGGCCCGATATAGGAGAAGGCGAGCGTGGTGGCGCCGGGGGCGAGGACGCCGCCCTGCTCGAGTGCGTCGATCCACCATTCCCAATCCTCGCCGCCCATGACGGAGACGGTGTCGGCGATGTCCTGTTCGGAGGCCTCGGGGAGGGTGATGTCGTGGACTTCCTGCTTGTCGGTGTTCACGGTCTTCGCCGTGTAGGGCGCGCCGATCGGCTTCAGGCAGGAGTTGGGGGCCTTGCCGGTGCGGGGATTGTTCCGCTTCGGGGAGGCGAGGCTGTAGACGACCAAGTCGACCTGTCCCCAGCTCTTGCGGATCTGCTCGACGACGCGCTGCTTCGTCTCGTCGGAGTAGGCGTCGCCGTGGATGTCCTTCGCGTCGTAGCCGGCGGCCGCCGCCTCGCGCTCGAAGGCGACGGTGTTGTACCAGCCCGCCGTGGCGGTGCGGTCCTCGGAGGGGGGCTTCGCGAAGAAGACGCCGAGGGTCGAGGCGCCGCCGCCGAAGGTCGTCGCGATGCGGGCGGCGAGGCCGTAGCCGGTCGAGGCCCCGATGACGAGGACCCGCTTCGGGAGGTTCGCGACGGGGCCCTTCGCCTTCACGTAGGCGATCTGCTCGCGGACGTGGGCGCGGCAGCCGTCGGGGTGGGTGGTGAGGCAGATGAAGCCGCGGATACGGGGACGGAGAATCATGGCGATGAAATTGCTATCCCGGGACCGATTCGTCCAGCCCGATCCTCCCGCCCGGAATCGGGCGGGGAAGGAGGGGAGGTGCCGCGCCTCCGGGCGGGCTCAGAGCTTGTTCTTGTCGGTCACCCCGGGGAAGGTGTCGGTCCGGAAGGGGACGGCGGGGAATCCGGCCCCGTTGTAGAGATTGCAGACCGGATCCTGGGCCCAGGCGTAGCGGACGGCGACGGGCTTCGCCACTTCCTTGGAACGGACGACGACGGCCTCGCCCTCGATCTTCGCGTCGGCCCATTTCCACACGTGGTCCTCGCCGCAGACGGCGAAGCCTTCGAGCTGGCTCTCGGGGACGTTGCGGACGAGGGGAACTTTCTTGTCGGGCTCGGCCGACTTCAGGGCGTACTCGGCGGGAAGGGGCTTCGCGCTCAGCCCTCCCTCGGCGTGGGTGAAGGTGAGGCGGACGGCGTCGCCCTCGACGGCCATCGCGGCGTAGACCGGGCCGGAGAAGGGGATCGGCTTCCCGTAGTCGTTTGCCAGGGCGATGGCGGCGAGGCGCTCGCCCGGGGTCTTCTTGTCGCGGGGATGGATGTCGTCCTCGTCGCCGCAGTCGATGAGGACGGCGAGGCCGTTGTGGGGCTGCGCGGCGACCTTCGCCTGCGCCTCGCGGAGCTCGGCCCAGTTCGACTCGCCGGGGGCGGGCTGGTGGGCGCCGATGTTGGCGAGCTGGCAGATGTAGAAGGGGAAATCGCCCACGCCCCACCGGCCGCGCCAGTCGGCGATCAGCTGCGCGAGGGCCGTCCGGTATTGGAGCGCGCGGCCGACGTTCGCTTCCCCCTGATACCAGATCGCGCCCTTGACCGCGTAGGGGATGACGGAGGAGATCATCGCGTTGTAGAGGTAGGAGGCGGTGTTCCACGCGGCGGGAGGCCGGGCCAGCAGGGGCGGGTAGGCGGCCTTCGCCTCGGCGGTCATCGGCGGGAGCTCCTTCTCGACCTTCGCCTGCCATTCGCCCGAAAGATCGAGGTTGCCCCAGCGGACCGAGGGAACCGCCGCGCCTCCCGAGGGGACGGCAAGGCGGATCGCCACGATCCCCTCGCCCGCTTCGAGCTTCATCCCGCCCGGCAGATAATAGCGGCGCGTCTCGGAGACGCCCCCCTTCTCGAACCGCGTCTCGCCGAGCAGGGTGCCGTTCCAATAGACCTTGTCGGCACCGGGAACGACGCCGAGATCGAAGGCGGGGCGCGAAGCGGCCATCTCGGGGGTGAGGGTGACTTTCCGGGTCAGCCAAAAGGCCCCGGCCTCGGGCAGGCCCGCCGCGGCGAGGGTGCCGGGAAGCTTCACCGGCTTCCAGCCCTCGGCGGGGGTGGCCGAGGTGTAGGCGGCCAGGGCGGCCGGATCGGTGGGGAGGGGGAGCTGGCGGCCGTACTGGGTCTGCCAGGCGGCGAGGAGCTCATTGTAGGCCTGGGCGCGGGCGGGGAATTCCTCCAGGAGCTTCCGGTTCCGGGCCGCTCCGTCCTTCATCTCGGGATCGGACTCGAAACCCTCGGTGCTGATCCACGCTTCGACGGGCGTCCCGCCCCAGCTCGTGTGGATGAGGGCGACGGGGACGCCGAGTTCCTTCTGGAGCTTTTTCCCGAAGTAATAGCCGACGGCGGTGAAGCCGCCCGCCGCCTCCGGCCCGGCGACGGTCCAGGCGCCCTCGGAGAGGGCGGAGGGCGCGGCGAAGAAGTTTTTCTTCACCGCGAACTGGCGCAGCTGGGGATTGGCCGAGGCGGCGATCTCCTCCGCCGCGCCGGTCGAGTTCTTCAGGATGAACTCCATGTTCGACTGGCCCGAGGCGATCCAGACCTCGCCGACGAGGATGTCGGTCGAGACGGCCTTCTTGCCGTCGGCCCCCACAACCGCGAGCTCAAACGGGCCGGGGCCCTTCGCCGAGAGGTCGAACGTCACGCGCCAGAGGCCGTTCGCATCGGCGGTCGCCTTCGCCTCGCTCCCGGCGATCGAGACGGCGACCGCCTCGTTCGGTGCCGCCTTGCCCCAGACGGGGACCTTCGCCGCCTTCTGGAGGACGGCGTGGTCGGATAAGATCGCCGGGAACGAAACCTCGGCCCGGAGGGGGAGGGAGAAAGAGAGGAGAAGGAGGAAGGGGATCAGGCGTTTCATGGGGGAAAGCGGTGAGGCCGTACACTTAAGCCGTGCTTTATTGCAAAAGCAAGCCAGCCCTCATCCCCTCGCCGCCCCTACCGCCGCCATCCCGGCGGAATCCGATTCCCTACAGGATCCGCGCGCCGTCGGCCGCCTTCGTCACCAGGCACTTCGTCCCGGGAACGGCCGCTTCCAGGGCCTGAATGAGCGCCTCTTCCCGGCCCGCCGCGACGAGGTTGATCGTCGCGCCGCCGAAACCGCCGCCGCTCAGGCGGGCGCCGTGGCAGCCTTCCACCCGCTTCGCCGCCGCCACCAGGGCGTCGAGCTCGGGGCACGAGTTCTCGAAATTGACGATCGAGCTTTCATGGGAGGCGAACATCAGCCGGCCGAAGGCCGCCATGTCGCCCGCCTCGAGGAACGCCGTTCCCCGCGCCACGCGGTCAATCTCCCCGACGACGTGGCGGGCCCGCTTCAGCGCCGACGGGGAAAGCTCCCCGGCCCGCTTCTCGAGCGTCTCGGGATCGATGTCCCGGAGCGCCTTGAGCCCGAGCGTCCGCGCCGCCTCCTCGCAGGCCTCGCGCCGCTCATTGTACTCCCCGGCGACCAGCGCGTGCTTCACGCCCGAGTTGGCGATGACGAAGGAGACGCCGGGCGCGAGCGGCGCGTTGCGGACCTCGAAGGACCGGCAATCGATCACCGTCGTCTGCCCCGCCTTGCTGAAGATCGAGGCGATCTGGTCGAGGAGGCCGCACTTCACCCCCACGTATTGATGTTCCGCGGCCTGGCCGATCTTCGCCCGCTCGAGGAGCGTCAACGCGTCGTGGCCGAAGGCGTGGGCGAGGAAAAAGGCCGTCGAGGTCTCGAGCGCCGCGCTGCTGCTGAGGCCCGCACCGGGGGGAAGATCGCTCTCGATCCGGAGGTCGACGCCGCCGACGGCGAGGCCCCGCTTCTGGAACTGGGCGACAACGCCGAGGAGGTAATTCGCCCATGTCTTCTCCCCTTCGGGAGCGAGGGCGGCGAGGCTTCCCTCGTAGGCGTCGCCCATCTCGGGGGCGGCGATGAAGAGGGCGTCGTCGGAGCGCACCGTTCCCGTCAGCGTGACCCCCCGATCGACGGCGATCGCGAGGACGAGGCCGTCATTGTAATCGGTGTGGTTGCCGAGAAGTTCGGCACGGCCGGGAGCGTAGCTTTGAATCATGGCGTAAAAAGGGATGGGGAGCCGATACTCTAAACAGGCCGCCGCGCGATGGACGAGCGTGAAGTTGGCCGAATCGCAAGATCGCCCCGCGAACGCGGCTCCCGGGTCCAAGGCACAAAAAACCCCCGGGGTTGCCCCCGGGGGTTTTTCTAAGCAATCAACTCGCTATCGAGTCTCCTGCAACTTCTAAAATTAGAAGCTGTAGACGACTTCGAGGTCGACGAGGTGGGCAGGCCCGTTGCTGCTGCCGCCGCCAACCGTGTTGTTGGCACCGGTGACGATGGCATTGGTGCCGAAGTCAGCGCGGTATTCAGCGCGGAGGAGGGTGTTTTCCCAGATGTCGAAGGAGGCCGTGAGGGTCTCGCTGTAGACATCGGAAGCACGGGTGCCACCGTTGAACTTCTGGCCGTCATCCGAGTGGATCCAGTCCAAACGGTTGGCGAGGCTGAAGATCTTGGTGAACTGGTACTTGGCGAAGACCGCCGCACCACCCCAAGTCGTCGAGTCCTGGTTGCCGGAACCGGCAACGGCGCCGTCGAAGTGGCCGAGGTCGCCTTCCGCACCGAGGGTCAGCTTGTCACCGGCGAACTTGGGCTTCCAAGTGCCGACGATGTCGTAGATCCAGAGGTTGTCAGCCTGGTTGCTGTTGGTCAGGTTCTGACCGGCAGGGAGGCCGGAGTTCACGCCCGTCGTGTTGACGCCGAAGTAGGCGGCATTCTGGACGTTCGCGTTACCGCCGGGGGCCGTCAGGTTCACCGCGCCGAGGAAGCCAACGCTGTTGGACTTGATGTAGGCGGCGTTCTGCGAGCTGTTCGCGCCGTAGACGTTGTTCGTGCCGTCGGCGAGACCGCCGTTGACGACACCGAACTTCACGTCAACGATGTCGTTGAACTTGTAGGCAGCGAGAGCACCGGTGTGGACCAACGGGATCAGGTTATTGAACACGTTGCTGTAGGTGATGTTCATGTTGGCGGGGCGCTCGATAACCTCGTAGCCGAGGATCGTGACGAACTTACCAACCTTGATGTCGATGCCGTTGCCCGCGGGAACGCGGAGCTGGACGTAGGCCTGTTCGAGACCGAAGCTGCCGGAGTTACCGTAAGCCGTGATGCCGTTGGCGACGTCGTTGCCGTACATGCCGTCAACACGGAAGCCCGAGGTGAACTCGTTCTTCGTGGAGAGGGGCTTCTCGATCGCGATCTTCACCGCGTTCACGTCGAAGCGACCGCCGGTCTGGGTGCGATCGCCGCCGAAGCGGGTGTTGCCAGCCGTGGTGCCGCCACCAGTGAAGCTGTAGCTGTAACCGGCGTCAACATAACCGCTGAGGACGATGCCGGGCTTGGCAGTCTCAACGTAGATGGCCTGATCTTCGATCTTCTTCTTGAGGTCCTTGGCTTCTTCGCCGGCGAACGCAACGGAAGAGATGAGGGTCAGAACCGTAAGGCTCTTGAGAGCTTTGTTCATTTCTTTTCTCCTTTTAATTTAGGGTTCCTAGAACCGGCCCCGAAGTATCCTTCAGCGGCCTGTTTTCGGCTTTTTCAAGTAAGCACACAACGTGCCTACCTGATCCCTTTATGTCGCTACTGTGGCGGATTTTCCCCCATCGTCAAATATTTTTACGGGGTCGTTGCTATACAGGGTTATTTAAGGGTACCGACCCGGGAAAACCCTTCTTTCCTTGATTCCATCAACCCTCCCGGCGCTTTCTTCACGGCCTGTACCATTTGGAAGGGGGAAAAGGTACAGCCTCTAATGGAAGCCGCCGGAAGCGAGGATCGATGAATCGCCTTCATGATTCGATCCATCGGGCCTGTACAAAACGTCACCCGATTGTCACAAAGTGGACAAGACCGCTCCCTTCCGCTTCACTCCCCCTCCCATGTCCACCGACTCCCCCCATCTGACGCTGACGATCGACTCCCTGGCCTTCGGCGGGGAGGGCATCGCGCGGGACAACGGGCGGGTCGTCTTCGTCCCCTTCACCGCGCCGGGCGACGTCGTCGAGGTCCGGATCACCGAGGCGAAGAAGACCTTCGCGCGGGGCGAGGTCGTCCAGGTCGTCACGCCGGGGCCCGACCGGGCGGCCGCCCCCTGCCCTTATTACGGGCCGAAGCGGTGCGGCGGCTGCCAATACCAGCACCTCACCTACGAGGCGGAGCTGAAGGCGAAGGCGGGCCACGTCGCCGAGGCGCTCACCCGGATCGGGAAGCTGACCCTCGCCGCCGGGACGATCGAGCCGATCGTCCCCTCCCCCCAGCCCTACGGCTACCGGAACCGGATCACCGTCCACCGGAGCGAGAACGGCAAGGGGGACAAGATCGGGTTCCACCGCGCCGAGTCGCACGACATCATCGACATCCCCCATTGCCTGATCGCCGCCCCGGAAGTGAACGACGCCCTCGGCGCGCTCCGCCGCCAGGAACTCGCCCCGAAGCGGGGCCGCGCGGTGAACTTCACCCGCCCGACCCACTTCTCCCTCCGTCATCCCGATCTCCCCCCCTCGGCCTTCCACCAGGTGAATCTCTTCCTCCTCGGCCCCCTGCGCGACCTCGTCGCCGGGTGGGTCGGGACGGGGCGGCGCCTCGTCGAGGGCTATTGCGGCGGCGGCTTCTTCACCGAGGTCCTCGCCCCCCACTTCGCCTCGATCACGGCGATCGAGTTCGATTCCCGCTCCCTGCGCGACGCGCGGCGGAAGACGCTGATCAACGTCGCGTGGATCGAGGGGAGCGTCGAGGAATGCCTCGGCGCGGCGCTGGCCGCCTCGGGAGCCGAGGGCACCGACGCCCTCCTCCTCGACCCGCCCCGCGAGGGCCTCGCCCCCGGCGTCGTCACGGCGATCCTCGCAGCCGAGCAGCCTCCGCGGCGGATCGTCTACGTCTCCTGCAACCCGGCGACGCTGGCGCGGGACGGCGGCAAGCTCTCCGCCCGCTACACCCTGGCGCGGGTCCAGCCCCTCGACCTCTTCCCCCGCACGGCGCAGGTCGAGTCGATCACGCTTTGGGAGCTGAAGGCATAGAAGACATAAAGAAAGCGTCGAGCCACCCGTCGAGGACCGCCGCCGCCGCGGGCGCATGCTCCCGCCCGGCGGCCAGGAGCCGGTCCGCCTCCTGCACGTAGCGGCCCGGCACCGCGAGGTCGCCCGCGCAGTGGTCGAGGAGGCTCCCGACCTCGGCGGGACCGATCTCGAGATGGAACTGGAGGCCCATCGCCTTCGCCCCCCCTTCCTCGATCAGGAACCCCTGCTCCCCGCACGCCTCGCTGACGGCGAGGCGGAGCGCCCCCGGCGGCAGGCCGAACGTGTCGCCGTGCCAGTGGAGCACCTTCAACGCGGGAGGGAGCGAGGGGAACCGCTTCCGCGCCCCGTCGGTGAAGGCGACCGAGTGCCAGCCGATCTCCCGCTCCCGGTTCTGCACCACCCGCGCCCCCGCCACGTCGGCGAGGAGCTGCGCGCCGAGGCAGATGCCGAGGGTCGGCGTCCCGGCGGCGAGCGCCTTCCCCAGGAAGCGGGCCTCCCCGGCCAGCCACGGATAATCGCGGTATTGGTAGATATTCATCGGCCCGCCCATGACGACGAGGGCGTCATAGGCCCCCTCCGGCGGCAGCGCGGCCCCGGCGTGGAGGTGGACCAGCTCCAGCTCATGCCCGCGGGCGGCGATCCAGGCGGCGATTCCGGCGGGGGTCTCGAACGGGGCGTGGATCAGGGCGGCGAATTTCATGACGCAATTGAGTGAAGCAGGGATTGCGCCGACGGCGAGGCGATTTAAGGTATCCTCATCGACTCATGAACGTCACCGAAGCCAACCCCGCCGACCTTCCGGCGCTCTGCCGCCTCCTGGGCATCCTCTTCGCGCAGGAGGCCGAGTTCCAGCCCGACGCCGCGCGGCAGCAGGCGGGGCTCTCCCGCATCCTCGCCGATCCCGGCGTGGGGACGATCCTCGTCCTGCGGGACGAAGAGATCGTCGTCGGCTCCGTCATCCTCCTCTATACCGTCAGCACCTACCTCGGGACGCGGGCGGCGGTGCTGGAGGATCTGGTCGTCGATCCCTCCTGGCGGGGGCAGGGCGGCGGGAGCCTCCTCCTCGACGCCGCCATCGCCCGGGCCAAGGCCGAGGACTGCGGCCGGATCACCCTCCTCACCGATCCCGACAACGCCGCCGCGCAGGAGCTCTATTGGAAAAAAGGCTTCGCCGTCTCGTCGATGCGGGCGATGCGCCTCTCCCTTTAGGCTCCTCCCCCTTTCCATGCTCCTCCGCCTCCGCCTCCTCGAATTCCGCTGCCATGAGCGGCTCGAATTCTTCCCGACGCCGGGGCGGAACCACCTCGTGGGGCAGAACGGGCGGGGGAAGACCTCGATCCTCGAGGCGGCCTGGTTCCTCTCCCGCCTCCGCTCCTTCCGCACCGGGCAGCCCCGGGAGATGGCGCGCTGGCCCGGGAAGGGCTTCGCCATCGAGGCCGATTGCGCGGCGACGGCGGGCGGCCCCGCGGAGCACCTGATCGTCCGCTGGAACGACGGCGCGCGGGAGACCTTCCTCGACGGGAACAAGATCGCCATGCCCGAGTTCTGGGGCCGCCTCCCCACCGTCCTCCTCAGCGCCGAGGACACCGTCCTGATCCGCGGCCCCGCCGCCCGGCGGCAGGCCTGGCTCGACGCGCTGGAAAGCCTCGCCGTCCCCGCCCACCTCGTCGCCGTCCAGCGTTACAACGCCGTCCTGAAACAGCGCAACGCCTGGCTGCGCGAATGGGCCGGAGGCCGGCGGGGCGACCGCGCCCTCGGCGAGGTCCTCGACGCCCAGCTCGTCGCCACCGGCCTCGCCGTCACCGCCGGGCGGGTCCGGGCGGCCGAGGCGGCGGGGCGGCTGGCGGAGCCGCTCCTCGAGGCCTTCTTCGGCGGGGCCGCCGTCTGCCGCTTCGCCTACCGTCCCGGCTTCGATCCCGCCGGAGGGGAGGAGGCCGCCCGCACCCTCCTCCGCGAGGCCGCCCCCTCCGAACAGCGGCAGGGCCGGACCCTCGCCGGACCCCACCGCGACGAATGGATCATCCAGTGGAAGGGCAAATCGGTCGGCCGCTTCGGCTCCGAGGGGGAGCAGCGGCTCTCCGCCCTCCTGCTCCGCCTGATCGAGGCCGCCCGGGTGAGGGAGGCACGGGGCCGCTGGCCCCTCTTCCTCCTCGACGACGCCCTCACCCCCCTCGACCCCGAGCGGAAGCTGACCCTAGAGCAACTCCTCCCCGCCGACGCCCAGATCCTCCAGGCCGGGACCGTGATGCCCGATGGCGGGGCGGTATGGGAGATCGGGCCGGGAAGCTGCCTCCTCCCGGCGATTCCTTAAGGAATCGGGATCGCAAAGGCGGGGCGGCGAGGATGAATTCCGCTCATCGTCGCGCGGATTCGTTTTCAACCCTTCCCTTCGCTTCCTCCGGCGAAGCGGCACGATACGGGCTTCCCTCCAGCCATGACCAAAACCGAGATGACCCATGCCATCGTGGCCGCCAAGGCCGCCAAGAACCTCACGTGGAGCCACCTGGCCCAGGCCGTCGGCCTCTCCGAGGTGTACGCCACCTCCTGCTGCCTGGGGGAAAACTCCCTCAGCGCCGAGGAAGCGGCGAAGCTCGCCTCCCTCCTCGACCTCGGCCCCGACGTCGCCCAGGCCCTCACCGCCTACCCGTCCAAGGGAGAGGCCTCGCCGACGATCCCGAAGGAACCCCTCCAATACCGCTTCCAGGAAATCCTCTACGTCTATGGCGGCACCCTGAAGGCGTTGATCGAGGAAAAATTCGGCCCCGGCATCATGAGCGCGATCGACTTCACGATGCATGTCGACAAGGTCGAGGACCCGAAGGGGGACCGGGTCAAAATCACGATGAACGGAAAATTCCTCGGCTATAAAAAATGGTGAGGGGTTAGACAAAAGCGCCCGCGATCCGGTCGGCCAGCGCGAAGGGCGTGCTCGGCAGGCTCCGGTTCACGACCAGGGCGAACGACAGCGGTTCCCCGGCCAGATCGGGATAGCACGCCGCATAGGTCGCATAGCCCGGCCCGCCGCCGCCGTGGCCGTAGGACGGGCCGAGGGGGTGGTTCCTCCCGTGCATCACGCCGAGGCCGTAGGCGGGGATCATCGGCACGGGCGAAGAGACAGGCACGTCGACCGTCTCCTTCATCGCGGTTAGCGCGGAGGGAGAGAGAACGTTCCCGGTGAGAAGCTCGCGATAAAAGCGGGCCACCTCGGCGACGGTCGAGATCAGGCAACCGGGCGCGATCCAGCCCGGCGCGTACCGCATCCGAAAATCGCCCGAGATCGACGGCTCTTCCCCCTTCAGGAGGAGGCCCTCCCGGTCGGGTTCGAGGAACGGCCTCGTCCCGGTCAGACCGAGGGGATCGAGGATCGTTTCCTTCACATAGGCATGCCAGACGGTGCCCGAGATCCGCTCGATCACCTCGTTCAGCAGCGTGTAGCCGCAGTTCGAGTAGCTCCATCCTTCCCCGGGCGCGAAGCGCGGCGTCCCTTCCAGGCCGAAGGCCATCAGCCGCGCCCGGGGCCACGGCGTCTCCGGATGGGCGCGCACCGCCGCGCCATATTCCGCCTTGAAGAAATAATCGGACAACCCACCCGTGTGGTTCAGCAGGCGGCGCACCGTCACCCCCTCGGGCAGCGGCGGCTCCGGCAGCCATTCCGCGACGCGGGCGTCGAGCGACAAGCCACGCTCCTCGAACAGGCGGAGAACCGCCACCGCCGTGAAGGTCTTCGTGATGCTGTAGACGTAGAACGGACGGCCCTGATCGGCGGGCGGGATCGTCCCCGCCGAGAACGTCCGTAGGACCCCGCCCCGCTCCACGGCGCAGAGCAATCCCCGGCAATCGAGTTCCCGAAGGCCTTCCCCCAGGATCGCCGCGATGTCGGGGAACGAAGGCATCCTGATGATGTCCTTGGCGTCCTTGACGTCCTACTTCGCCCGCCCCTTGAAGGTCAGCTCCGCCACGCCTGACTTGTCGAGCTCGCCGAGTCCCTTCTCGACCATCTTCCGGTACTGCCCCAGCGCGGCGTCGGAAACCGGGACGGCGATCCCCGCCTCCTTCGCCAGCGCCCCGGCGATGCCGGAATCCTTCGCGGCATGGGCGGCGGAGAAATAGCACTCGTGCTCGCGGTTCGCCATGTCGGCCCCGTCGGTCTCCAGGACGCGGGAGTTCGCCCCGGTCTGGCTGAAGATCTCGCGCAGCACGGCGAGGTCGATCCCCAGCGCGTCGCCGACGGCGAGGCCCTCCGCGAGGCCCGCCGTGTTGATGTTCATGACCATGTTCACCAGCGCCTTCACCTGCGCCGCCTTCCCCGCCGCGCCGACGTGGCGGCGGGCCGCGCTGAGGGCCTCGAGGACGGGCTCGGCCTTGGCGACCGCCCCTTCGTCCCCAGCGAGGATGAGATAGAGGGTCCCCTGCCGGGCCTGGGTGATGCTGGAGGCCATGCAGGCCTCGATCGAGACCGCGCCGACGTGGGCGGCGGCGGCGCCGACCTCCAGGTGGACCTGGGGGGAGACGGTGGCGAAGTTGACGAAGATCTTCCCCGCCGCATCGGCCGCCGAGGCCAGGAGGGTGTCGCCGTCGCCAAGGAAGATCTGGCGCATCGCGGCGTCGTCGGTCACGACGGTGAGGATGAAGTCGGCAGCGGCGGCGACCTCGGCGAGGGTGTTCGCGGCGGCGCAGCCGAGCTCGGCGGCGAGGTCGACGGCGGCCTTGTGGTTCACGTCGTAGACGGCGGTGACGTGGAAGTTCCGCTCGGCCAGCCGCCGCGCCATGTTCGCCCCCATCCGGCCCACGCCGACGATGGAAACGCGGTCCCGCTTGATCTCGGTAGTCATGGGGGGAAGTTAAGGCCTGGGAACGGACGGGGCAAGGCGGCTCCCCTCCGCCCCCCGAAAATTCCTCTGTACCTTTCTCCCTCAACCGCTTATATAGCGCGTTGTGATCACCCCCTTTCGCCTCCTCTCTGTAGCCGCCTTCACCCTTTGCGCCCTCGCCCTGCCGCTCCCCGCGCAGGTCACCGTCGAGGGGTACAAGATCCCCGTCAGCGTCGCCCCGTTCAGCGGCCCGGGCGGCGAGGAGGCGGCCCGCATCGTCATCGCCGACCTCAACCGCTCCCTCCTCATCGACGCCACGCCGGGGGCCTCGGGCGGGAAGATCGTCAGCGCCACCCTCTCCGCCGGCTCCCTCAGCGGCCAGCTGACCGACAACGGGAACAGCCTCGTCGCGAAGACCTTCTCCGGCGACGTCCGCCGCGCGGCCCATCTCTTCTCCGACGAGGTCCTCTTCGCCCTGACCCGCGTGAAGGGCTTCTCGACGAACCAGATCGCCGTCATCTCCGCCCAGGGCGGGGCGAAGGAACTCTGCGTCGTCGGCATCGACGGGGCCGACGGGAAGAAGCTGACGAACGACCACACCCTCTCCTCCCGCCCGCAGTGGAGCCACGACGGGACGAAGATCGCCTACACCTCCTACCTCAAGGGCTATCCCGACTGCTACGTCATCACCCTCGCCACCAGCCAGCGCCTCCGCGTCGCCTTCTTCCCCGGCATCAACACCGGGGCCTCCTTCTCCCCCGACGGCGGCCGCCTCGCGCTGACGCTCAGCAAGGACGGCTCCCCGCAGATCTACACGATCCCCTCCGGCGGCGGCGCGGCCTCCCGCCTCACCAGCGGCACCGGGACCGCCACCTCCCCCAGCTGGTCCCCCGACGGCACCCGCGTCGTCTTCGACTCGGACGAGCACGGCAGCGCCCAGCTCTACACCGTCCCCGCCGGCGGCGGCACGCCGACCCGCCTCGTCACGAGCGTCTCCTACAACACGGAGCCCGATTGGTCGCCCGACGGGACGAAGATCGCCTTCACCGGCCGCTCGGCGGGCCAGTTCCAGATCGGCGTCTACGACCTCTCGACCGGCCGCTCCGTCCTCGTCACCACCTCGGGCGGGCAGAACCCGACCTGGACCACCAATTCCCGCCACCTGGTCTACGCCCGCAGCGGCGACCTCTATATCCTCGATACCGTCACCGGCCGCACCGCCCCCCTCCCCGTCGGCCTCAGCCGGTGCAGCGAGCCCGCCATCGCCCACTAAAAGAGGGGCGCGAAAAAAAGTTGAAATATCGGCTGTACTTTTTAAGGAAGTAGCGTAATATCTAACATAACCTATTTAAAATCATGAAGATTCTTTCCCTCTCCCGTCTCGCGACCCTCGCCATCGCGGCGACCCTCGTCCTCGGCGGCTGCAGCAATCCGTCGAAGAAACATCCCGGCAGCGGCGACTCAGGCGACCTGGTCGATCCGAACCTTCCCGGCGGCACCGACGCACTGAGCCCGAACGGCATTCCCGCCGGAGAGCGTCCCCCCAACATCGATCCCAATGCCGACGTCGATTACTCCGTCCTCTCCTCCGAAACCATCTACTTCGACTACGACAGCACCGTCGTGAAGGGGAGCGAGCGGGGCAAGCTCCAAAAGATCGCCGACTATCTGAAGGACAACCCCGGCAAGCGCCTCATGCTCGCCGGCCACACCGACGTCCGCGGCACCCCCGAATACAATCGCGGCCTCGGCGAGCGCCGCGCCCAGACCGTCCGGGAATACCTCGCCGGCCTCGGCGTCGCCCCCGGCAGCCTCTTCACGATCTCCTACGGCTCGGAAAAGCCCGCCGTCGACGCCGCCAACGAGGACGCCTACTCGAAGAACCGCCGCGTCGCCCCCGGCGTCATCACGAAGTAAAGAGCCGTCCACATTCCGGTTCTGAAACCAAGGGAGGCTTCGGCCTCCCTTTTTTTGGCCGCTTGGGGGGGGAGGGCGATCGGACTTGTCCCGCTGCGTGGGCGAGCGTAAGATCGATTCATGCTCGATTGGAACCAATGCGCGGCTGTCGAACACGATCCCGAGGTCGTGAGCGGCTCGTGGGTCTTCAAAGGCACCCGGGTTCCGGTGAAGGCCCTCTTTGAAAACCTCGAAGACGGAGCCAGCATCACCGATTTCGTCGTCTGGTTTCCCGGCGTCACCCGGGAACAGGCCGAGGCCGTCCTGGGGCATGCCGAGAAAAGTCTGTTGGCGGCATGAGGGTGCTGTTCGATCAGGGGACGCCCGCCCCGCTCCGGGAACACCTGCCGGGATGCGAGGTCCGGACGGCCTTTGAGATGGGCTGGTCCCGCCTCAAGAACGGCGAGCTCCTGGCCATGGCCGACCACGATTTCGACGTCCTGGTCACCACCGACCAGAACCTCCGCTACCAGCAGAACCTGACGGGACGAAAGACCGCGCTCCTGATCCTGCCGACGACGAGCTGGCCTCGGCTCCGAAGCCGCGTCGCCGACATCGCTGCGGCCCTGGGCGGGATGAAAGCTGGCGACTATCTCGAATTGCCCTAAGCTCATCCCCGTCCTCCCAATTGCCGCCATGAAGGTCAACGATCAAACCACGAAGAGCTTCCTCGACCATGTCGAGGATCTGCGCTGGATGTTGATCCGGGGGTTCGCCGCCCTCGCCATCGGGATGACGATCAGCCTCGCGCTGACGAAGCCGTTCCTCGAGATCCTCTATCACCCCCTCCGCCTCGCCGGGCAGAACCCGGGGGAGATGCTTCGCGTCCTCGGCGTCGCCGACGCCCTCTCGATCCAGATCAGCCTCGCCCTCTCCGGCGGCGTCCTCATCGCGCTCCCGTTCATCCTCTATTTCCTCGCCTCGTTCCTCCTCCCGGCGCTGACGCCGCGCGAGGCCCGGGCGCTGATCCCGGCCTTCGTCGCCGGGGCGCTCCTCTTCGTCGGCGGGGCCTTCTTCTGCTACGAGCTGATCCTCCCGCAGACGCTGAAGTTCTTCTACGAGTTCGACGCCTGGCTCGGCTTCCGCACGGAGTGGACCGTGCAGAGCTACATCGACTTCGTCACCCAGATGCTCCTCGCCTTCGGCCTCTCCTTCGAGCTCCCGCTCGTCCTCCTCGTGCTGAACATCCTCGGCATCGTCCGCCGCGCCACGCTGGCCCGCTACCGGCGGCACACCGCCTTCATCCTCTTCATCCTCGCCTGCTGCGTCGTCCCGTCGACCGACCCGTTCTCCCTCCTCATGATGGCCGGGCCGATGTACCTCCTCTTCGAGGGGACCCTCGTCATCATGTGGTTCGTCGAGCGCCGCCGGGGCGATCTCCAAGGCCAGGCGGGCGACGAATCGGACTGGCAGACGGGTTGATTTGCCCATAACGTCATCCCCGTCATGAAAGCCAAGCCTTCTCCCCACGACGATCCGACGCCGAAGTTCGAAGCCGCCCTGGCCGACCTCGAGCGGATCGTCACCGAGATGGAAGACGGCGAGCTCCCCCTCGACCACCTGATCGAGCGGTACGAGGAGGGGATCAAGCTCGTGAAGCTCTGCGACGAGAAGCTCTCCGAGGCCGAGCAGAAGATCGAGGTCCTCACCTCGGGCAAGGCCGAGAAGGAAAAAACGGCCAAGGAACCGAAGTCCAAGCCCGCACCCGCCTCCGGGCCCGACGAAATCGATCCCTCCGAGGAAGGCCCCAGCCTCTTCTAATTCACCATTACCCCAAACCCAGGATGATCCCCAGGCTCCGATCGGTCCCCTTGATCCGCCCCGGCTTGGCCCTGGCGCTCGTCCTGGCCCTCCTCCCCGCCGTCGCCCCGGCCCAGCAGGCGGAGCACGTCGTCCTCGTCGTCTGGTCGGGCCTCCGTCCCGACGCGGTGACCGAGACCCTCACGCCGACCCTCTTCCGCCTCGCGCAGGAGGGGACCCGCTTCTCCCGGCACCACGCCGTCTACCCGACCACGCCGCTGGTCAACGGCATCGCCCTCCTCACCGGGGCCTATCCGGGCCGGAGCGGCATCTATGCCGACAAGGCCTACCTCCCCGCGCTCGACGCGGCGAAGCCGGTCCCCGCCGCGATCCCCGCCGCCGTCCGCATGGGAGACGCCCTCTCCGACGGCCACTACCTCACCGTCGCCACGCTGCCCGAGCTCCTCCAGGCCGGGGACCGCTCCACCGCCGTCGTCGGCGCCGGCCTCCTTCCCTTCCTCGCCGACCGGCGGCCCGAGGAGGGCCGCGCCTCGACGACCTCCTCGGTCGTCTACGCCGCGACGATCGCCGCCACGCCCCCTGCGGCCAAGGCGGGCTCCGGCAGTTCCACTGCCAATTCCAACACCGGCTCCAACGCGAGCCCTTCCGCCGTCCTGCCGCTGAAGATGTTGACCGTCCCCGCCGCCCTCGGCGCGACGCTCGAGAAACTCCTCAAGCCCCTTCCCCCCTCGGCGACGCCGAACTCCCCCCAGGATCGCTGGATGACGCGGGCGCTCCTCAACGGCGTCTGGGCAAAGGAGGTCCCCGCCTTCTCCTGCCTCTGGCTCACCGATCCCGCCGCCGCGCAGCGGGAGAACGGATTGGGCGATCCCAACGCCCTCCTCTCGATCCACGCCCAGGACGAGAACCTCCGCCTCATCCTCCAGGCGCTCGAGGCGAAGGGCATCCGGGGGAAGACCGACCTCTTCATCGTCTCCGACACCGGCTACTCGTCGGTCCGGCAGGGCATCGACGTCGCCGCCGACCTGGCCAAGGCGGGCTTCAACGCGACGCGCAAGCTGAAGGTCACCCCCGAAATCGCCGAGTCGAATCCCGGCGCGGCGCTCGAAAAGGGGAAGATCCTCGTCGTCGGCTGCGGCGGCACCGTCCTCTTCTACGTCGGCGGCCATGACGGGGAGGTCGCCGAGCGGCTCTTGAAATTCCTCCAGCGGAGCACTTACGCCGGGGTCCTCTTCAGCCGGGAGGCGCGCGACGGGGCCTTCACCCTCCACCAGGCGAACCTCGCCACGGGCGACTGGGAGAAGCTGCCCGACGTCGTCCTCTCGATGCGGTGGACCGCCGAGGCGAACTCCCACGGCGTCCCCGGCACCGCCCTCGCCGACGTCGCCGGGGGCGGCATCGAGAAGCTCGCCTCCAACGGGACGCTGAGCCGCTTCGACCTCGCCGGGACGCTCATCGCCTCGGGCCCCGACATCCGTTCCGGCTGGGTCGACGACCTGCCGACCGGCAACGCCGACCTCGCGCCGACCATCGCCGGGCTCCTCCGCCTCGCCTCGCCCCCGTGGATGGACGGCCGGGTCCTCGTCGAGGCCGTCCGCGACTATCCGGCGGCGAGCTACACCGTCGACACCGAGAACATGACCGCCACCATCGGCGCGTGGCAGCAGACCCTCCGCGTCTCCCGGATCAACGGGGCCGTCTACATGGAAGAGGGCAACGGCGGCGGCGCAGGCCGCGGCGGCGTCGGCGAGCCGTAGGTCGAAGGCAAGGAGCAGGCCCATCCCCTCGGCGCTTCAACCCCTGAAGATATCTCTCCCATAGAGCCCTCTCCCAATAGGAGTCTAGGCGTATTGGTACCGCTACCCCTTCAGTACGTACCCTCGGACGCTGGGGAAGCAGCGGATTTTAAAACAGTTAGTAAACGAGGCGCAGGGGGAAACGCGTCCGCCTAGTTCAGGCCCTCAGAACAGGAGGTCACGGAGGGGCGAAGCCCCTCTGTGGCGTTAAAGCGGATCGCCTCCAGCTGTACAGGGTCGACCGCGCAAGCCCCGAAGGGCATTCCCCCATCCGCGACCCCCCCCATATCGCCCCCCCCTAAACCGTCGCCGCCACCGAATCCGGCACCGGCACATCCGTATACGGAGCCTGCGGCTTAAACCCCAGATCACGCAGCAAACGGAGATCCTCGTTCGCTTCCGGGTTCGGCGCGGTAAGGAGCTTCGACCCGAAGAAAATCGCGTTCGCCCCCGCGTAGAAGCAGAGGGCCTGGCCTTCGCGGCTCAGCTTCGTCCGGCCCGCCGAGAGGCGGACCTTCGAGACGGGGAAAGTGATCCGCGCGACGGCGATGAGGCGGACGAGTTCAAAAATATCGACCGGCTCCGCGTCGCCGAGGGGGGTGCCGGGGATCGGCGTGATGACGTTGATCGGCACGCTCTCCGGCACCGTCTCGAGCCCCGCGAGGACTTCGAGCATGCGGAGGCGGTCGGTGACCGTCTCCCCCATCCCGATGATCCCGCCGGAGCAGACCGACATCCCGGCCTTCTGCGCCTCGCCGATCGTGCGGAGGCGGTCGTCGAAGGTGTGGGTGGTGACGATCTTCGGGTAGAACTCGGGGCTGGTGTCGATGTTGTGGTTGTAGGCGGTGACGCCCGCCTCCTTCAGCCGCCGGGCCGCCTCGGTGTCGAGGTTGCCGAGGGTGACGCAGACTTCCATGCCGAGTTCGGCGACGCCCTCGACGATGCCGCAGACGGCGTCGAGCTTCGCGTCGCCGCCCTTCACGCCCTTCCAGGCCGCGCCCATGCAGAAGCGGGTCGCCCCCTCGGCCTTCGCCCGGCGGGCGGCGGCGAGGACGGTCTCCTTCTCCATGAGCCGCTCGGGCTGGAGGGCGGTATCATAGTGGGAGCTCTGGGCGCAGTAGGAGCAATCCTCGCTGCAGCCACCCGTCTTGATGCTGAGGAGGGAGCAGAGCTGGATCTCGGGATCGGGCCAATGGGCGGTGTAGACCGCGCGCGACTGGTGGACCAGCTCGAAGAGGGGGAGTTCGTAGAGTCGGCGAAGTTCGTCGAGCTTCGGCGCAGGAGCGGTGCGAAGGAGGGCCATACGTCAACCAACCGTAGGGAAGCGGTTGACGTGGGTCAAGCGGTACCGGTCCCGCTCCGGCCCGGGATTAAACCCGGGAATAGGCCTTCTGGAGGAGCTGCTGCTGGCCGTCGAGGGAATCGCCCGGGGTCGTCGCCGTGGCGGCTTCCTTCGCGGCGGTCGCCTTGACCTCGGCGCTCTTCGTCGCGGCGGAGGCGTCCCGCGCGGCGGCGATGTCGGGATCGTCCTCGCCCTTGTGGCCGTCGCCCCGGGCGGCGACGAGGACGATGCCGCTCATGCTGACGGTGTCGCCGTAGGAATTGGTGTAGGTCGCCTCGGTCGTCGTCGCCGCGGCGGCGGCGCTGCTCTCACTCGCCCCGGCGGAGGCCGTTGCGCTGGAGCCGGAGCCGGACCCCGCGTTGGCGTCGGAGCTCGATCCCAAAGCCGCATTCGCGGTGCTGCTGCCGGGGGCGGGCGTGCTGACCGCGGCCGAAGCCGGGACCGCCGTCGCGGCATTCGCCGAAGCGGCGGCAGCGGGGACGGAAGGAGTCGGGGCCGGGGCCGAAGCGGCCTTTTTCTGGGCGGCGGCCTCGGCGAGGAGCTGGGCGTAGACCTCGCTCGGAGTGGGGGTCTTGCTTCCGGAGGTGCCGCTGGTGATGGCGTTGATGGGAGTCATAAGGGTGGGGGTCGGATCGTTGGACCACCCTTGAACTCAAAAACTTCAAGCCTGGCCTTTTCCCCTTTATCGGCCGATCGGGCAAAAACTTGAGCCCTGAATTCGCTTTCCCCTCTTTTTATTTTCTTTCCGTGAATTTTCCTCCTCCTCTTGACCCCATCCCGATCGTATCCGATCCTTTCTGATACGTATGCCCCATCCCCTTCCCGAGCTTCCCTCCGCCCACGACGCCATCGACGGCCTGGTCTATTTCCCCCGCATGCTGGGGAAGATCCGCCTCCACGCCGTCGGGAAGCTCCCGCAGGTCTACGTCCCCTACCTCGGCGACGCGCCCCAATTCGGCGGCCATGTCTTCGACGCGCGGTGCTGCCGCCTCCTCGGCGTCTCCTATGCCGACCTCGTCGCGAAGACCCATGAACTGCCGACCGACGCCGCCGTGCTGGAATGGGCGCGGGCGACGGGGAAGAATCCGACGGCGGAGCAGACCGAGATCTGGAGCGCCTACGCCTCGAAGCGGGGCTGGCGCGACGACGCGACCCCCTCGATGCGCGAATGGGCGGTGAAACTGGGAGCCGATCCCGACGCGGTGCTGACGTGGTTCGACGGCTTCGACATCGACGAGGGGCGGAAGACCCCCTCCGATTTCAAGCCGGAATCGTTCCCGCCCGGCCCCGTCGCGAGCGCGAAGCCCGAAAAGTCGCCGACCGTCATCCCCGGCCTGCCGAGCCCCTACGAGAAGATCGACGGCGTCGTCTACTTTCCCCGGATGGTCACGAAGATCGCCCTCGCCGCCGCCGGGAAGCTGCCCCAGGAATGGATCGCCTCCTGCGGCTACGCCGGGAATGATCCGGCCATCGCGAAGAACTTCGACTCGCTCTGCTGCCGCTTCCTCGGGATCGATTACGCCGCGATCCAGGCGAAGGTGCTGGCGGGCGAGACCGATCCCTCGGTGCTGCTCGCCTGGGCTTTCGCGACCAGCCCGAGGGGCGCGCGCCCGAGTGATGAGGAGATCACGGTGTGGAACGCCTTCATGACGAAGCGGGGTTGGCGCGATCCGCTTTACCAGCGCCTGGCCTTCCGCCTCGATGACTCGGGGTACCCGGCGGGGGCGGTGGCGGTGATGTTTGATTACATCGATATTGATGAGGGGCGGCCGGTGCGGGGGTGAGAGGGGCGGGGGGGCCCGTTGGGGCTGGCGGGGTCAACCCTGTACAGCTGGAGGCGATCCGCTTTATAGCCCAAGAGGGGCTTTGCCCCTCCTCGAACCTCCCCTTCGGAGGGCCTGAACTAGGCGGACGCGCTTTGGCGGCGCCTCGTTTCCGAACTGGATTAAAATCCGCTGCTTCCCAAGCGTCCGAGGGTACGTATTGGAGGGGTAGCAGTACCCATACGCCTAGACTCCTATTGGGAGACGTGTCGATGGGAGAGGGGCGCTTAGGTGGTGAACACCTCACCTACCCACTTGTACCCCTTCCCCTCGGTCACGATCCGGCCTGTGCCGGGGAAGGGGAGGTGGTAGCTCATGATGCGGAGCTTGTCGGCGGCGGCGCGGTCGAAGAGGCGGCGGCGGGTGGCGACGGCCTGGGCGGGGTCGGTGTCGAAGGCGATGGTCCACTCGGGGCGGGCGAACATGAGGACGTGGTTGTGGGCGGCGTCGACGATGTGGAGGAGCTGCTCGTTCCCCGAGGCGATGAGGAGGGCGCTGTGGCCCGGGGTGTGGCCGGGGGCGGGGAGGAGCCAGACGCCCTCGATGATCTTCTGGTTCGTCGGGACCTTCTCCCACTTCCCGGCAAGGGCGTTCAGCGCCTTGGCCGAGCCCTCGATCATCCCCTTCTGCTGGTCGGCGGGGAGCGGGGTCTTGGAAAGGTTCGCGCCCGAAGTCCAGAAGTCGTACTCGGTCTGGGTGATGAAGAGGCGGGCGTTGGGGTAGTTCAGCTTCCCGGTCGCCGCGTCGAGGAGGCCGCCGTAATGGTCCCCGTGGGCGTGGCTGAGGACGACGGCGGTGACCTTCTCCGGCGCGAGGCCGTAACCCCGGAGGGCCGCAGGGAGGCCGCCCGCCGCCGCCCCGGCCAGCGCACCGTAGCCGGTGTCGACGAGGATCTTCTCGGTCCCGTCCTCGATGAGGAGGACGTTGAAGGAGATCGGGACCGGATCGGGCAGCCCGGCGGCCTTCATCACCGCCTCGGCCTCGCCCGCGGGGGCGTTCGTCATGATGGGGCGGAGCGGGAGGGCGGCGGTGCCGTCGCGGAAGGAGGTCACCTTGATCGCCCCGACGCGAAAGGTCTGGGAGACCCATTTCTTGTCCGTCGCCACGGGCTGGGCCAGCGCCATGTCGTAACCGGCGAAGCGGGGGAGGAAAACGGCGGCGGCCGTGGCGACGGCGGCACGGGTCAGGAAGTCACGTCGGGAGGTGGCCATGATAAGGAAGACGATACGCGCCTCCCCTCCACTTGCAACTCCCCTTGCCAACGGCGGTGCCGAATCTATCCTGCCTTCCATGGCATCGGAGCCCCTCTTCTCCTCCCTGACGGCGGCGTCCGTCGACTGGCAGGCCTTCCCCGCCCGCCTCGACGCCTTCCTCGCCCGCTTCTTCCGGGAACAGGCCGAACGCTACGACTACGGCGCCTTTTTCGAGCCCCTCTACGACGACCTCTCCCGCTACGTCCTCCGCCGGGGGAAGCGGCTCCGGCCCCTCCTCCTCGCCGCCTCCTACCGCCATTTCCGGCACTTCGGCCATCCCGGCGGGGCGGCCCCCCTTTCCTTCGAGTCCGGGATCGACGAGGAGACCGCCCTCCTGCGGGCGGCGGCGGCGATGGAGCTCTTCCACGCCTTCACCCTGATCCACGACGACGTGATCGACCGCTCCGACCTCCGGCGCGGCCTCCCCTCGTTCCACCGCGCCGTCGAGGCCCGGCTCGGCTTGGGGAAGGGGCGGGAAAAGGAGGCGGAGGGGATCGCCCTCGTCGCCGGGAACCTCCTCCACGCCCTCGCGCTCGACACCCTCCTCGCCTCCGGCTTCCCCGTCGCCCGCCGCGAGGCGGCGTTGCGGCGGTTCCTCCAGGCCGCCGCCGACACCGGGGCGGGGGAGATCGGCGACATCGTCCTCGGCACGCGGGACATCGCCTCGGTCTCCCTCGCCGAGATCGAGCAGGTCTCCCACCTGAAGACGACGCGCTACACCTTCGAGGCTCCCCTCGCCCTCGGGGCGATCCTCGCCGGGGCCGACGAGGCGAGTCTCCTCGACCTCGCCCGCGTCGCCGAACCCCTCGGCCTCGCCTTCCAGATCGCCAACGACCTGAAAGACTACAACGACCTCCGCCCCGAGACCGGCGGGGCCGACCTTCTCCTCGGCAAGCGGACCCTCCTCCTCCGCCTCGCCTACGAGCGGCTCCCCGAGGCGGAGCGCCCCCTCCTCCGCCTCGCCCTCGCCCTCCCCGCCGCCGATCCCTCCCGCCTGCCGCTGCTGCGGGAGCTGATCGGGAAATCGGACGCCCCGGCGCAGCTGCGGGAACGGCAGGCCGCGCTCCGGCTCCAGGCGCGGCGGGAACTCGGCCCCCCCCATGCCAGCCTGGCCGGGCTCCTCGGCCTCCTCGACCAGCTCGACGCCCTGGCATGACCTTGACCTCCCCTGCCGCTTCGCCCTCCGCCTCCCTCGACGCCTCCTACGGCGCCTGCCGGGAGATCACCCGCCGCCATGCGCGGAGCTTCTACCTCGCCTCCCACACCCTGCCGAAGGGGAAGCGCCGGGAAGCCTGGGCCGTCTACGCCTTCTGCCGCGTCGCCGACGACGCCGTCGACCTCGCCACCGACGACGCCTCCCGCCGCGCCGCGCTGGCGGCGCAGGAGAGGGGCCTCGACCGCCTGTTCGATCCCCGCATCGAGGCGGCGGCCCTCCCCTCCTGGGGTCCCGCCTTCCGCGACACCTGCGAACGGCGCGGCATCCCGCGCGGCTACTTCGACGGGCTCCTGAAGGGGATCTCCCTCGATTGCGGCGCGGTGCGGATCGGAAGCTGGGCGGAGCTCGACCTCTACTGCCACCACGTCGCCTCCCTCTGCGGGCTGGTGATGACGCGGATCTTCGTCGCCGATCCCGACGCGGAACTCCTCGACCACGCCGCCGCCCTCGGCACCGCGATGCAGCTCACGAACATCCTCCGCGACGTCGGCGAGGACTGGGAGCGGGACCGGATCTACCTCCCCTCCTACGACCTCGCGAAATTCGGCCTCGGCGAGGGCGACATCGCCGCGTTCCACAAGGACAAGGCGACGAAAAACAAGGCGGGCAAGACCGACGACCGGTTCCGCGCCCTCATGCGCTTCGAGATCGAGCGGGCGCGGGAATGGTACCAAAAGGCCGACCCCGGCATCGCCCGGCTCCCGAACGACGGGACCCGCCGCACGGTCTGGACGATGCGCCTCCTCTACGCGGCGATCCTCGACGAGATCGAGCGGAACGACTTCGACGTCTTCACCCGCCGCGCCCGCGTCGGCCGGTGGCGGAAGGCCTCCCTCCTCGTCGAGGCATGGCTCCGCAGCCATCGCCCGCCGCCGACGCCCACCCCGGAGCCGCGATGATCGAAGCGAGGAAAAACGCCGCCGTCGACGCCCTCTTCGGCCTCTACACCCGGAGCCGGGTCCGCGCCGCCTTCCACGGCGTCCACCTCCGGGGCGCGGCCCACTTCACCCCCGCCCACCTCCCCCCGGGAAAGCCGGTCCTCGCCCTCGTGAACCACACGAACTGGTGGGACCTCTTCCTCCTCCACCGCCTCACCCGCCTCGTCCCGCACAAGGCCCATTACGGGATGATGGAGGAACGGAACCTCGCCCCCCACCGCTTCCTGCGCGGGCTGGGGCTCTTCTCCGTCGACCTCGAGACGCCGGGCCGGGCCGCCCTCGGCCTCCGCCGCGCCGTGCGCCACCTGCGGCAGCCCGACGTCCTCCTTTGGCTCTTCCCCCAGGGCCGGATCGAGGCCCCCGGCCTCCCCGGGGCCGTCCGGCCCGGCGCGGCCTGGCTCGCCGCCCGGGTTCCCGACGCCGTCGTCCTCCCCATCGCGCTCCGGTACGAGTTCTTCCGCGAGGAGCGCCCCGCCGTCCTCGTCGAGGCCGCCGCGCCGGTCCCCGCCGCCTCGATCACCGGCGACGACGCCCTCCTTTCCCTCCTGCGCGCGCCCGCCCTCTCCCTCGAACGGCTCGTCGCCGCGGAGCCGGGACGCGACCTCGCCGCCCTCCTCCGCGCGGGGGAGTTCGTCCCACTCGAACGCCCCCGCCTCTCGGCGAACAAAAAATGGGAGTGGTTCCGCCGCGCCCTCGCGGGCAGACTGGCCGGATTCGATCCCCACAACTGATTCGATGCACGCCCTCCTCCAGACCCTTTCCTCCTGGGACATCGCCCTCCTCTTCCGGATCAACGGGGCGTGGTCCTCCGCCTTCCTCGATCCGGTGATGCTCGCCGTCTCGTCGCCGAAGTTCTTCGCCATCCCCATCGCCGCCGGCGTCGTCGCCCTCGCGATCTGGGGCGGCTTCAAGGGGCGGACCTTCCTCGTCCTCCTCGCCCTCTCCATCGCCCTCGGCGACGGCGTCATCGACAACTGGGGGAAGAAGATCGTCCACCGCCCGAGGCCGAACGAGGCGCTGGAGGGGGTCCGCATCGCGGAGCAGGCCGGGGTTGGCGAAGGGATCGCCGTCCGCTGGGCGTGGCCCCGGGCCGAGCCCGGCGGGCGCTCCTTCCCCTCGGGCCACGTCTTCAACAACGTCGCCCTCGCCTTCCTCGCCTGCGTCGTATGGGGCGGGCGCCGGTTCGGCTGGGTTTGGATTGTTTGGCTCTGGGCCGCCCTCGTCAGCTACTCCCGCGTCTACCTCGGGGCCCATTACCCGAGCGACGTCCTCGGCTCGCTCCTCCTCGCGCTCGGTTATTTGTGGGGGATCGTCTTCGTCGCCCGCGTCCTGTGGCGGCGCTGGGCCCCGCGGATCGCGCCCCGCCTCGCCCAGGCCCATCCCGAGTTGGTTTAACAGCGTCAACTCCTAAGCGGAGATGAGTGGAACCCCTCCATCCCGCCGATTGCCTTAAGGCAAAAGAGCAGGCTACCCTCCCCTGGAAATGCTGTATCGCGCCGACATCGTGATCGGAGGCCGCGGGGAGGCGATCCCCGACGGGGCGGTGCGGATCGCGGGCAACCGGATCCTCGCCGTCGGCCCCGCCGCGTCGCTGCCGCCCTTCGCCGGGGAGCCGATCGTGACGCTCTCCGGGCAGGTCCTCAGCCCCGGCTTCATCAACGCCCACTGCCACCTCGACTACTCCCGCATGAAGGGGCTCCTCCCCCGGGCCAGCTTCCCGAAGTGGATCGCCTCGATCAATTCCCACAAGCGGACCTTCTCCGACGACGACTTCATCGAGGCGATCCACCACGGCTTCGAGCTCCTCATCACCTCCGGCACCACCACCGTCGGGAACATCGAGAGCTTCCCGGAGCTCCTCCCCCGCCTCCCCGCGCCCCCGATCCGGACCTGGTGGTTCCTCGAGCTGAACGACCTCCGGATCCTCCCCGACGCGGAGGAGCGGACCCTCGGCGTCCTCAGCTTCTTCCACAACCGGCCCGGGTGGCTCGGCGGCTTCGGCCTCTCGCCCCACGCCCCCTACAGCGCCTCGATCGACCTCTACCGGCTGGCCCGGCGGTGCAGCGAGCATTTCCACATGCCGTTCACCACCCACATCGCCGAGTCCCGCGAGGAGAACGAGATGTTCCTCTACGGCAGCGGCCCCCTCCACGCCATGATGGCGAAGCTGGGCCGGGACAACACCGACTGCGGCCACGGCTCCTCCCTCTCCCACCTCGTCGAGCACGAGGTGCTGACCCAGGACTGCCTCGCCGTCCACCTGAACTACATGCAGGAGTACGACTGGGAGATGCTGCGGCGGAGCGGCGCCAGCGTCGTCCACTGCCCGAAGTCCCACGCCTACTTCGGCTACGCCGAATTCCAGATGGAGCGGATGCGGAAGGAGGGGATCAACGTCTGCCTCGGCACCGACAGCCTCGCCAGCAACACCTCCCTCGACCTCCGCGCCGAGGCCCGCCTCGTCCTCGCCCGGCACGGCACGGCGGCGGTCGATCCCGAGGAGGCCGCCCGCGAGGAGGGCAACGGCGGCGAGGTCCACGGCACGCTGACTCCCCTCGACGTCTGGCGGATGATGACCGTCCACCCCGCGAAGGCCCTCGGCCAGGCGGGCCGCCTCGGGGAGCTGAGCCCCGGCGCCCTCGCCGACATGGTCGCCTTCCCCCTCCTCCCGAAGACGGGGAACGATCCCTTCCTCAGCCTCATCGCCGGGACGACGCCCCCCACCTGCTTCGTCCTCGACGGGCGGCGGATCATCTCGGAAGATCGCTGAATGGCACCGGCGCAGCAGACCGTCTTGATCACCGGAGGCAAGGGCGACCTCGCCCGCGCGGTCGCCGACGCCTTCGCGGCCGCCGGTTGGTGCGTCCTCGCCCCCGGACGGGACGCCCTCGACGTCGCCGACGCCGCCTCGGTCGAACGCTACTTCTCGACCCTCCCCGCGCTCGACCTCCTCGTCGCCAACGCCGGGATCGCCGACAACAAGCGGCTGGAACACCTCGACTCCGCACTCTGGGACGCCCTCCTCGGCACGAACCTCCGGGGCGTCTTCCTTCCCCTCCGCGCCGCCCTTCCCCTGCTGAAGGCGAGCGCGGGAGCGGCGATCCTCGTCGGCTCCCGCGTCGGGCGGCGGGGCGGCCACGGGCAGGCGGCCTATGCGGCCTCGAAGGCAGGCCTCCTCGCCCTCGCCCAGAGCGCGGCGAAGGAACACGGAGCCGACGGCATCCGCATCAACACCGTCCTCCCCGGCTTCCTCGAAACGAAGATGACCGCCTCGGTGAAGCCGGAGCGCCGCGCCGCGATCCTCGCCCAGCAGGCCCTGGGCCGCTTCAACACCCCGGAGGAAGCCGCCCGCTTCCTCCTCTTCCTCGCCACCCTCCCCCACACCTCGGGACAGGTCTTCCAACTCGACTCGAGGATCGACCCATGGACCTAGGCCGCGATTCCATCGAGAGCCAGCTCCGCGCCGCCCTCGCCGAACGCGAGGCGCAGGGCCTCCTTCGCCGCCTCCGCGTTTCGGAACCGTTCACAGGGCACACCGCCCCCGACGGCACCCTCCGCTTCGCCTCGAACGACTACCTCGGCCTCGCCCGCCATCCCCGCCTCGTCGCGGCGGCACAGGAGGCGGCGGGCCGCTACGGCGCGGGGAGCGCCGCCTCCCGTCTCGTCTGCGGAAACCTCCCCGTCCATGCCGCCCTCGACGAGGCCCTCGCCGCGTTCAAGGGCCGCGAGGCCGCGCTCGGCTTCTCCAGCGGCTACGCCGCCGCCCTCGGCACGATCCCGGCCCTGGCCGGACGGGAGGACACGGTCATCGTCGACAAGCTCTCCCACGCCTCCCTCATCGACGGGGCGAAGCTGAGCGGCGCCCGCCTCCGCGTCTTCCCCCACAACGACCTCGGCTACCTCGAAAAGCTGCTGAAGACCGAATGCGCCCGGGCCCGCCGCATCCTCATCGTCACCGAGGCCGTCTTCTCGATGGACGGAGACACCGCGCCGCTGCGGGAGATCGTCGCGCTGAAGGAAAAGCACGAAGGCCGCGCCTGGCTCCTCGTCGACGAGGCCCACGCCACGGGGATCTTCGGCCCCGGCGGCCGGGGCCTCGCCGCCGCCCTCGGCGTCGCCGACCGGATCGAGGTCGAGATGGGGACACTGAGCAAGGCCCTCGGCTCCAGCGGCGGCTTCATCGCCGGATCGCGCCTCCTGATCGACACCCTCGTCAACCACGCCCGCAGCGCGATCTACTCGACCGCACCGAACCCCGCCTCGTGCGGCGCGGCCCTGGAGGCGCTGAAACTCGTCGGCGAGGCCGAAGGGGAAACGCGCCGGAAAGCACTGTGGACCGCCATCGCCCGCTTCGCCGCCGGAACCGGCCTCCCCGCCGCCTCGCCGATCTTCCCCATTGTCCTGGGTTCCGAAGAAAAAGCCCTCGCCGCGAGCGCAAAGCTGGCCGAGCAAGGCATCGTCCTCCCCGCCATCCGCTACCCCACCGTCCCCAAAGGCAAAGCCCGCCTCCGCGCCAGCCTCACCGCCGAAGCGACGGCGGAAGAGATCGACCGGCTGGCGGAGGCTCTCTTCGGAGAGCGGTCGCGGGGTTGAGTTAAGGTCGGCTAGGTCGCCACCATCGGTCTCACTTCCGCCGCGATTTTCTTCGCCATGGGCGAGCGCTGGGCTTCCTCCAGGTCATAGGCCTCCTGGAGGTTGAGCCAGAAGTGAGGCGTGCTGCCACACCAGGTGGCGAGGCGGAGGGCCATTTCGGGGGTGACGGAGCGCTGGCCCTTGAGGATTTCCCCGAGGCGGGTCTGGGAGACGTGGAGGTCCTTGGCGACGCGGTAGGCGGTCAGTTCCAGGGGCTTCATGAAATCTTCGAGGAGGACGTCGCCGGGATGGATGTTCTTCAGTTTCTTCATGGTTCTCCTAGTGGTAATCGACGATTTCGACCGCGATGGCTTTCTCTCCCTCCCAGCGGAAGCAGATGCGCCATTGGTCGTTGATCCGGATGCTGTGCCAGCCTTTGCGGCTGCCCTTCAACGCTTCCAGGCGATTGCCCGGAGGGACGCGCAGATCGTCGAGCCGCATGGCGGCGGCGATGATCCGCAGTTTCCTCCGGGCGGCCTCCTGAATCTGGGGCGGCAGCTTGCGGCTGGCCTCGCCGCCGAAAATCCGTTCCGTTTCCGCGCAGGCGAAGCTTCCGATCACGGGGAAGCGATACTAACGGATCAAGATACTATCGTCAAGCGATAGCATCCTTCACCCCACCGGCAGCTCTTCGTGCCGGAAGGCGGGGACGGGCTTGGTCTGCGGGGCTTTCTCCGCCGCCTCGGCCTTGTCGATGTACTCGTAGATCTCCCCCTCGTAGTTCCGGAGGAGGAGGCGTTCGCCGTCCTTCGCGATGACGTAGTCGGGGTTCAGCGGGATCTTGCCGCCGCCGCCGGGGCCGTCGACGACGTATTGGGGGACGGAGAAGCCGGTGGTGAAGCCCCGGATCTGCCGCATC
This sequence comes from Verrucomicrobium sp. GAS474, assembly GCF_900105685.1. NCBI lineage: Bacteria > Pseudomonadati > Verrucomicrobiota > Verrucomicrobiia > Verrucomicrobiales > Verrucomicrobiaceae > Verrucomicrobium > Verrucomicrobium sp. GAS474. The sequence continues at coordinate 1,471,855 of NZ_LT629781.1, read as the reverse complement.
AGCTCGATGCCGCGCGAGACAGGGACGCGGAGGTGGTTCGTCCCCTGGATGAGGTCGCACTGGTAGAGGTAGTAGGGGCGGACGCGGGCGCGGATCAGCTTTTGGAAGAGGATCTTCAGCGTCTCGGCGTTGTCGTTCACGCCCTTCAGCAGGACCGACTGGTTTCCCATCGGGATGCCGGCATCGGCGAGACGGCCGAGGGCGTCGCGGACCTCGGCGGTCAGCTCCTTCGGGTGGTTGACGTGGATGTTGATCCAGAGGGGATGGAACTGCCGAAGCATCTGGCAGAGCTCGTGGGTGATCCGCTGGGGGAGGAAGACGGGGACGCGGCTGCCGAGGCGGACGATCTCGATGTGGGGGATCGCGCGGATCTGGCGGAGCAGGGCCTCGAGTTTCTTGTCGGAGAAGAGGAGCGGATCGCCGCCGGAGAGGAGGACGTCGCGGACTTCGGTGTGTTCCCGCAGGTAGGCGAGGGCCTCCTCGAAGTCGACCTCGAGCTCCTGCTCGCCGACGCCGCTGACGAGGCGGCTGCGGGTGCAGTAGCGGCAGTAGGCGGCGCAGCGGTCGGTGATGAGGAAGAGGACGCGGTCGGGGTAGCGGTGGACGAGGCCGGGGGCGACCATGTCCTTGTCCTCGCCGCAGGGGTCGGCCATCTCGTGGGGGGCGTAGTCCATCTCCTCCTGCCGGGGGACGACCTGGCGGCGGATGGGGCACTCGGGATCGTCGCCGTCGATGAGGTTGAAGAAGGAGGGCGGCATGGCGACGGCGAGCTTCCGCACGGCGGCCTCGGTGATGCCGAGCCGCTCGGACGGGGTGAGGTTCAGCCGGGCCTCGATCTGGCGGAGGTTCGTCGGGCGGTTGCGGAGCTGCCAGGTCCAGTCGTTCCAGTCGGCGTCGGAAACGTCGGCCCAGCTTTTGCGGGGCGTCGGGAGGAAGGCGCGGAGATCGGTGGGTGTCACAGGAGGATTTGGGGAGGTGCCAAAGAAGTGCCCGCAGGGGGTGTCTGTATCCGTCTTGGCTGGGGTGGAGGCCGTCTTGAAAACTACGCTAAGTGCGTTCGGGGGGTTGTCAAATGGAGGGGGAAATCACCGCGCGGTCGCGCAGCCTCCCGGGGAGAGGAGGGTCGGTTTCACGAGGGGAAGGAGGGCGGCGGCGAAGGCCTCGGCGGAGGGTTCCTTCGTCCGGGACCACTCGAAGACGGCCCCGCAGATCGCCCAGGCGGCGACGGTGCCGCGCAGGAGGGCGTCGGCCTCGGGGGTGCCGTGGGCGCGGAAGCCGACGAGGAGGAAATCGCGGACGACGTTTTTCAGCCGGGCCTCGACCATCGGCTCGAACTGCTTCCGCGCCTTCTGGCAGGGGACGGAGCCGAGGTGGCCGAGGTAATCGCAGACGGCGAGGATCAGCTGGCGGAGCCCGGCCTCGCAGCTCCCGTCGGCGTCGGCCAGGCGGGGCTCGATATGGGCGCGGAACTGGTCGCCGATCATGGCGTCGAGGAGGGCGAATTTGTCGGTGAAGTGGTCGTAGAAGGTCGCCCGGTTCACGGTCGACCGCTCGGCGATGTCCTGCACCGTGATCATGTCGAAGCCCTTTTCCTCCAGGAGGCTCTTGAAGGCGGTGAACAACATCTGCCGGGTCCGCCGGATCCGGGGATCGACGGAGGCCTCCGCGGGGGGCAGGACGGGCGGGGAAAAACTCACTTCCGGAACTTACCACTTGACCCTCTTCCCGTCCAGTGCTGTATTAGCGACAGGCGTCGGTTTATCTCTGACGAGGGGCGTTAAAAAATTCTTTTTGCCCTTCTTCTCACTCGCATGCACGCCTTCTCCCTTTCGGCCAAAGACCTCTCCGCCGAGGCCCCCCGGAGCCCCCGCGTCCGGATCGGCGAGTATGCGATCCTCGCGCGGACGCTCGACAAGGGCCGGGCCTCCCTCGCCGGGACCCTCGGGGAGTACCTCTACGGCTGCCCGCTCGACAAGAAGCTCTTCGCGTTCAAGGGGTTGACGGGCCACGAACTTAACGAGCTCACGGCCCTCCTGGCCGGAGGGGCCGACGACGGGCAGATCGCCGCGTGGCTGAACACCCACGGGACGCCGCGGACCGCCGAGGAGGTCCGGGCCTGGAGCGCCGCCTTCGAGGCGGAGCGGCCCGGGAGGGACGGATCGGCGTGGTTCGTCTCCGAATGCCTCCGCCTCGGCCTCGACCCGCAGCAGGCGACGACGTGCGACCGGATGGAGGAGGACGACCGCCAGAGCTTTGCGAAGTAACCCGGCCTCCGCTATCGTCGCTATCGTCCCCCGCCCCTTCATCCCCATGCCCACCTCCGCCCGCCCCTCCCATCCCTCCCGCAGCGGGCCCGTCCTCCTGATCTTCCTCGGCGTCTTCACCCTCATCCTCACCGTCGGGGTCGTCACCGCCGTCTCGGCTTGGGAACGCTTCGGCTGGGGCGGCACGGCGGGGCTCTGGGCGCTCCTCCTCCCCTCCTACCTCTTCGTCCCGGCCCTCCTCTTCTCCCGGGAACGGCGGCGGCCCGAGGAGGAGAACCTCCTCCGCTACGCCTACCGCCTCAGCGCGGTCTCCCTCGCGCTCCTCAGCTACCTCTTCCTCGCGGGGGCGCTGACGTGGATCGGCGGCGAGGCGGCGGTGCTGCTCGACGCGCCCGAGACGGCCTGCAACCTCGCCGACCTCCTCTTCGGCCTCGGCCTCGCGGCGACGCTCTACGGCATGGCGAACGCCCTCCTCGGCCTCCGCGTCACCCGCCGCGACGTCTTCCTGCGGAACCTCCCCGCCTCGTGGCACGGGCGGACCGTCGCCCTCGTCACCGACCTCCACCTCGGCCACATCTACGGCGTCCGGTTCTCCCGCCGCGTCGTCGCGAAGCTCCGCGCCCTCTCCCCCGACCTCGTCCTGATCGGCGGCGACCTCTTCGACGGGGTCGCGCGCGACTTCGAGCCGATCCTCGCGCCGTGGAAGCCGCCCGCCCTCGCCCCGCCCTTCGGCGTCCATTACGTGACGGGGAACCACGAGGAGTTCGGCGAGCGCGAGATCTTCCTCTCCTTCGTCCGCCACGCCGGGATCAACATCCTGAACGGGACCGAGAAAAACCACGGCAAGGTCGAGCTCGACGGCCTCCAGCTCCTCGGCCTCCACGACCGCGAGGCGACGACGCCGGAGAGCCTCCGGACGTTCCTCCACCACGCCGGGATCGACAGGGAGCGGGCCGCCCTCCTCCTCGCCCACATCCCCCACCGGGCGAATTTCCCGGTCGCCGACGAGGAAGGGATCTCCCTGCAGCTCTCCGGCCACACCCACAACGGCCAGGTCTGGCCGTGGAAGGGGCTGGCCCGGCGCGTCCACGGCGCCTTCGTCTACGGCCTCCATCCGTTCGGGAAAAACCTCCAGGTCTGCACCAGCAGCGGGGCCGGATCGTGGGGACCGCCGATGCGCGTGGGAACCCGGTCGGAGATCGTCCTCCTCCGGCTCTTCCGCGCCTAAGCCCGCGCCACGTGCGCAATCGCGCACAAGAAACCCTTTTGCCCTGTTAACGGAAACAGGCCAAAAATGGTCCCCATTCATCTCCTGATGTGTGGAAAACCACCTAGGGAATGATCCCTATTGTTGCAATTGCAATTTAAGGTATCCTTGAGGGAATGGAAGGCCTCCTCAGCGTAGAGGATCGAAACCTCTCACATCCATTGATAAAACGAGATGCGGTTTAACAAAATACAACCTCTCAGGCAATCCATTGATTCCCCAATTGTTCCCTAAAAAATGAAAAACGCCCTCATCATCGAGGATCAGGTTTTGTTCAGCGATCTCCTCCTGCGCACCCTCAAGCAGGAGATTCAATTCGAGGAGATCGAGGTTTGCCGCGACGGCAAGACGGGATTGGAGCGGGCGCTGGCCATGAAGCCCGACCTCGTCCTCGTCGACCTCTACCTGCCGAGCCTCAGCGGCATGGAGGTCCTCCGCCACCTGCGGGCGACCCAGCCGTCGATCCACGTGATCATGATGACGGCCTTCGAGACGCCCGAGTTGATCAACGAATTCCGCAGCGCCGGAGCCGAGGGCTACATCGCGAAGCAGGCCCCCCTCGACCACCTCCTCTCGGTGATCCGCCAGGTGGTGAAGCCGATCCTCGCCCCCGACGCCGCCGCCGCGCCCGCCCCCGTCGGCAACCTCCATCGCCCCCCCGCCCTCCTCCTGACGGGCCGGGAGATGGAACTCCTCCGCCTCGTCGCCGAGGGGAACAGCACGAAGGAAATCGCGACGAAGATGGGGATCTCCTTCAAGACCGCCCAGACCCACCGGGCGAACCTGATGCGGAAACTCGACATCCACGAGGTGGCGACGCTGACCCGCTACGCGATCCGCCACGGCCTCGTCCGGGCCGATTACGAGGGCGAGCCGGCGGTCTCTTCCCGTTCCTAATCCTGTTTCAGCCCGTTCCGCGACCCCTTCCTCGCGGAACCGGCGCGTTTCCATGGTGACTCCGCCCGTGACAAGCGCGGGAAGCTCTGGCAGAGCTTGAGGGAATGCCATCGGGTCTTTCTCCGATTCCCCGCCTCGCCTTCACGATCGCCATCGGTCCCGAGGCGGTCCGGCAGGCCCGTCTCCTCCGCGCGACGTTCAAGGCGGCCCATCCCGACATCCCCTTCCTCCTCGTCGACGGCCCGCTCTACGCCCGGCTGACGCTCCAGCCCGGCGTCGCCCATGCGGGGGAGATCATGACGATGCGGGCCGTCATCGGCCGCTATCTCTCGCGGCATGCCGCGCGGATCGCCTACTTCGACGCCGACATCCTCATCTTCGCGCCGCTGCCGCACTTCTTCCCGGAGAACGAAGTCGGAGCGCCGGGCGTCGTCCTGACGGGCGACTTTGGCCACAGCGCCAGCGTCGGCATGACGTTCCCGCTCGTGAACGCCGGGGCGCTCTCGGCCTCCGACCCCCGTTTCTGGTGGCTGTGGACCCATCTGATCGAGGGACGCCTCCTGCCGCTCGTCGGGAATTTCTTCGACCAGTACGCGCTCCGGCTGATGGCCTCGGTCGGGACGCCCGACTGGACGGTCCCCTGCACCGTCCTCCCCGAGGCGGCGGAGCGCGATTACTACAATGTCGGCGCCTTCGACGCGCCGGGGGAGTGGCGGCGGGAGGGATCGGCCCTCCACAAGGGGGAGGCCCGGGTCCGGCTCTGGCATTGGGCGGGCTACGGGACGAAGCCGGGCATCGAGGCCCTCCCCGCCCCCGCGCAGGACCTCCTCCGGGAACGGATGCGGGAGGGCCACCGCAACGAATCGGCGACGCTCGCCGCCGACCACGCCCTGTTCGAGGCCCTCTTCATCGACGCCCTCCTCCTTCCCTTCTACGAGGAACGGACCGCCGAGCTCTCGAAGATCGCCACGCTGACGCTCGACGGCACCGTGCCGACCTCCTTCGGGAAGGCGGCGACGATCCAGCCTCCCGACGACCTCTGGGGAACCGACGTCCCCGCCGTCTGGGACACGCTCCGTCCGCTGCCCGAGGGATTCCATCGCCGCCTCCTGCCGAATGGCCCGCGCTATCTCTACGCGCGGAGCGAGGAACGCCTCCATGCCCCCGACGTCGAGCGGTACGACCGGGCGCTCTGGTCGGGGGCATAGCCTGGATCAGCTGTAACGCGCCTTCTTCCGCAGCGCCCTCACGGCGCAAGCCAGCAGGATGAGGGCGAGCGCGAGGAACGCGAGGCCGCCGAGCCAGCGCCGATCCCCCTCCCCTCCCGACGGGTCGCGGTGAAAATGGCCCGCCACTCCCATCGCCCCGATGATCCCGGCGAAGAAGGCGAAACGGAACCAGAGCGCCGCCCTGCCGCCGAGAAGACGCCGGAGGGCCTCCTTCTGAGCGGGATCGAGGAGGGCGCGGTCGATCGCGCTCCGGGGATGTTCCCCGAGATCGGGAAAGGAAAAGGCGGGGCGGAACGGATCGGGACAGACCTGGATCGGGTCGCCGATCCGCCACCGTTCGAGTTGCCGCAGGGAAAGGGGCGGGCTCATCCCCTGGCGCGAGGCGCCCTCCCCCAGGATCACGTAGCCGTAGGTGAGGTGGATGGCGGGGAGCGGGGAGCCCGGCATCGTCTCGGCCTTGAAGCCGGTGACCCAGCCGGTGCACGATTCCCTCCGCGCGCGGTAACGGGCCGCCAGGACGCGCCCCGCTTTCACCATCCAGAAGATGCCGAAGCCGAATGCCGCGAGGCCGAGCCCGTCGCACACCAGGACGCCCGCCCACTGCCCCCTCGATACCGGATCGAAGAAAAAGAAAGGGAGCATCCCGACGACGCCGAGCATCGCCCAGATCAGCCCGAAGACGAACGCCGCCCCGGGGGAGAGCCTCCAGTTCGCGATGCCGTAGGGCGATTGCATGGCGTGCTCGGCGGCGTCCCTTAAGCCTGGAGTTTAGAGCGATTCGAGCTGCTTCAACTGCTCGCCGAGGCGTTCCCGGCCCGCCTTCAGCGTCTCGAGGAGGGTGCGCCATTCGTTGACCTTGGCCTCCGGGGCGCGGCTGACGACTTCGGTGTTCGCGAGCTTCCCCTCGGTGAGGGCGAGGTCTTTCTCGATCTTCGCCAGTTCCTTGCCGATCCGGGCCCGCTCGGCCTCGGGATCGATGAGGCCCGCGAGGGGAAGGCAGAGTTCGCCGAGCGGCGTGAGGATCGACGGCGTCCGCTCCGGCGCGACATCGACAAATTCGATCATTTCCGCATTCAAAAGAGTTTCGAGCTCACGACGAATCGGCCCAGTAATTGAAGCTCCACCCGTAATAAGGAAGGGGACTTTTTTATTCGATGGGAGACCAAACTGACTACGAAGACTGCGTCCTTTTTCAGCAGTTTCATAACCATGCCGCGCAACGACGGCGGTAGGGTAGGTCGGCGCGGCTTCCCCCTTCGGCCACGCCGCGAACTGGATCGTCCCCGTGCCGAAGCCGAGGTTGAGCCAGAGTTCCTCGGTGAGGAACGGCATGTAGGGATGGAGGAGGCGGAGGACGCGGCTCAGCGTGTAGTCGGTCGCGGCCAACGTCCCCGCCCGCGTCGGCGAGGCGGCGTCGAGGAAGTCGACCTTCGCCGCCTCGATGAAGCGGGAACAGAAATCGTTCCAGACGAAATCGTAGAGGGCTCCGGCGGCGACGCTGAACTCGTAGGCGTCGAGGGCGGCGTTGACCTTCGCGATCGTGGCGTGGAGGGATTCCAGGAGCGCGGCGGCGAAGGGCGAGAGGGCCAGCCGGGAGGGATCGGCCTGCGGGTCGATCTTCCCCTGCATGGCGCGGAAGCGGCAGGCGTTCCAGAGCTTGTTGCCGAAGTTGCGGCCCTCCTCGATCTGCTTTTCGTCGAAGCGGATGTCCTGCCCCTGGGGCGCGATGCGGACGAGGCCGAAGCGGACGCCGTCGGCCCCGTAGCTGGCGATGAGGTCGAGGGGATCGGGGGAGTTGCCGAGCGATTTCGACATCTTCCGCCCCTGCTTGTCGCGGATGAGGCCGGTGAAGTAGACGTCGCGGAACGGGATGTTCGCCTCGGCGGAGGCGTCCTTTCCGGGCTGGAATTCGAGGCCGGCCACGATCATCCGGGCGACCCAGAGGAAGATGATGTCGGGACCGGTGACGAGGACGTTCGTCGGGTAGAACTTCTTCCGCGTCCCGTCGGCGACGTCCATCGTCTCGTAGGCCCAGAGCCACGAGGAGAACCAGGTGTCGAGGGTGTCGGGGTCCTGCTCCCATTCCGCGCCGGGGCTCTCGACCTGGCAGAGGGGCTCGGCGCCGGGCTTGTACCAGACGGGGATGCGGTGGCCCCACCAGACCTGTCGGGAGATGCACCACGGCTGGATGTTCTCGAGCCAATGGTTGTAGACCTTCTCCCAATGCTCGGGGAAGAAGCGGATCAGCTTCTCGCGGACGACGCGGAGAGCCTCCTCGGTCTGCGGGTAGTCGAGGAACCACTGCTCGGAGAGGCGGGGTTCGATCGGGACGTCGGCCCGCTCGCTGAAGCCGACGGTGTTCTGGTAGTCCTCCTCCTTGTCGAGGAGGCCGAGCTCGGCGAGCAGGGCGGCGGCCTTCGTCCGGGCTTCAAAGCGGTCGAGGCCGTGGAGTTCCGGGACCTCGGGGCAGGCGATCTTGCCGTCGGGGGTGAGGATGTCGCGGGTCGGGAGATGGTGGCGCGCGCCGATCTCGAAGTCGGCCTTGTCATGGGCCGGGGTCACCTTCAGGACGCCGGTGCCGAACTTCGGGTCGATGTGGGCGTCGCCGACGATGGGGAGGGCCTCCTTCGGGAAGGGGCGGTAGGCCGTCTTCCCGACGAGGGCGGCGTAGCGCGGGTCGTCCGGGTGGACGGCGAGGGCCGTGTCGCCGGGGATCGTCTCGGGACGGGTCGTCGCCACGGTGAGGAACGTGCCGGGGGCGTCGACGATCTCGTAGCGGATGTGGTAAAGCTTGCTCTTCTGCGGCTTCGGGATCACCTCCTCGTCGGAGATCGCGGTGAGGGAGCCGGGGCACCAGTTCACCATCCGCTTTCCGCGCCGGATGAGCCCTTTCTTGTAGAGCGCGACGAAGACGTCCTGGACGGCGCGGGTGTACGCCGCGTCGAGGGTGAAGCGGGTCCGGTCCCAATCGCACGAGACGCCGAGCTTTTTCAGCTGGGCGATGATGATCCCGCCCCGGTCTTCCTTCCAGCTCCAGACCCGCTGGAGGAAGGCCTCGCGGCCGAGGTCGTGGCGGGTGATCTTCTCCTCCTTGCGGAGGTGCTTCTCGACGACGGTCTGCGTGGCGAGGCCCGCGTGGTCGGTCCCCGGGAGCCAGAGGACCTCCTTCCCCTCCATCCGCGCCTTGCGGCAGAGGATGTCCTGGATCGTGTTGTTCAGGACGTGGCCGAGGTGGAGGATGCCGGTGATGTTCGGCGGCGGGATGACGATGGAGTAGCCCTCCTTCGGCGAGGCCGGATCGGCGTGGTAGTAGCCCTTCGCCAGCCACGCCGCATAGAGGCGGTCCTGGATCGGGCCGGGCTCGTAGGCTTTGGCCAGTTCAAGATCGGGTTCGGGGGCGGAGGCGGGCGATTCGGGAAGGGACATGAGGGGTCTTTCTGAAAGTGGGAAGAGGAAGAATAGAGCCTCTTGCGCCCTTTGGGAAGACTCAGTAAAGGCCCTGTACATTGACGGGGAATCCCGCTTTAATCAGCCGACCTCTCTTCCATCCCAACCCCTTATCGTCCTTCTCCCATGGCCGACACCCCTCCCAACATCGCCTCGCTCCTCTCCCGGAAACAGCTCGGTTTCGCCCTCCTCCTCGTCATCCTCACGACGCTCCTCGTCGGCGGCGGGCAGGCCTTCCGCCTCCTCTCGAACGGGCAGGAAAGCGCCGCCCTCCTCGCCCACATCGAGGCGGCCTCCCTCCTCTCCCGCGGCCCCGCCCTGCCCGAGGCCGACCGCCTCCAGGCGGAGCTCCCGCTCCTCGGCAGCGATCCCTTCGTCACCGGCGTCGCCGTCTACAACGCCGAGGGCGACCTCCGCGCCCAGTACGTCCGCGACGGCGGCAAGCCCCTCCCGGACAAGCAGCTCCTCGCCGAGGAGCAGGTCGAAGTCCGCACCTCGACGCTGCGGGAAAGCGCCACCGCCCTCCTCCTCTCCTCGGACGGCCATCCCGTCGGCTCCCTCTACCTCCGCCGCGACAACGGCTGGGCCGGCTTCCTCCCCTCCGTCCTGATCGCCTTCGCCTTCTCCCTCGTCCTCGCCACGATCCTCGCCTCCTCCTACGCCTCGAAGCTCGGCCCCCAGCTCGCCAAGCCCCTCGCCGCCGTCGCGAACACGACGCTCAGCCGCCTCCAGGCCGAGCTCGAAAGCACCCTCGAGAGCCGCGCCGCGGAAAAGGCCGAGTTCGCCTCCCTCCGCGACGCGCTGAAGCAGGCCCAGGACCGGGGCAACGCCTCGGCCCTCGCCCTCGGCGCGAAGGAAGCCGAACTCGCCGCGCTGAAGCAGCGCCCCTCCCCGGCCGGAGGCGACGGCAAGGCGCTGATCCGCCTCGCCCAGGACCTGATCCTCCTGCCCGCCAGCCCCGTCCGGGACGCCGCCCTCGCGCTGACCGAGACCGCCGCCGCCGTGACCGCCGAGTCGGAGCCCTCCTCGCACCCCCTCGATCCCGCCGCCCTCGCCGCCGAGGCCGTCCTCGCCGCCCGCATCCGGGCCTCGGCGAAGAAAAGCACCGTCGCCTTCGACGCCTTCCCCGGCATCCCCGCGACGCTCCCGGGCGACGGCCCGCTCCTCCTCCGCGCCGTCACCCTCCTCCTGAACGACGCCATCGAGCGGACCTCCGGCGGGGAGATCGTCCTCATCGCCGGGGTGGTGAAGAACGCGCTCCGGTTCGAGTTCCGCGATACCGGAGCCGCCCAGGACCTCCCGCCCGCCGCCGAGCAGGCCGTGAAAAGCCTCGGGGCGACCCTGAAGGGGAAAGCGACGGAGGCGGGAACCGTCCGGTGGTTCGACCTCGCGCTGGAATAGGAACGAAATTCCCCGCCGGAAGACGGGGCGGAAGGCGATCGCCTATTCCGGGATCTGCTCGAAGAGGCGGACGCGCGAGATGCGGGAGAGTTCCCCCAGCGCGACCTGCCGCTCGTCCTCGCGCGTGTTGCCGAGGCGGGAGGCGATCGAGGCCATCAGGCCGGAGCGGGGCTTCGCGTCGGGGCCGACGAGGCAGACGATGAGGGGGAAATCGAACTTCTTCTGGTACTCGGCCTGCTGCTTGTGGAGGGTCTTCACCTCGTCGCGCGTCAATTCCAGGGCGGCGGCGGCGGCCCGCTCGGTCGGGGTGACGAAGGCGCTCTCCCGCTCGGAAAGGAAATCGGGCTGGACCCGGAGGAGCTGTTCCTGGGTCACGGGATCGGCCGTGGCCGCGATCTCGGTCATCACCCGGTGGAGGTGGTCGAGGCTGGTGAAGGGGCTCTGGGCGAAGGACAACGCCGGAATCCATGCCGCGTTCCCGTAAACGGAGAGCAACGCTCCCACGTATTCCAGCAGCGGCATGGCGTTGAGGTCGGCCAGCTTCGGAGGGGCCGGTTTCAGTTGGCTGAAATCGAAGTCCACCCCGCCATAAGACGGAACTTCCCCCGGAAAGTCAACGCCGCTTCACCGGGGAGCCATGCGGGGGCGTCCGCCGCCGCAGCGCCTCGAGAACCAGCGCCCCGACCACCATCCCCGCCGAGAGAAGCTGCCCCTGGGTGACGAAGCCGAAGTAATAGCCGATCGGCGCGTCGGGCTCCCGGAAGCATTCCCCGATGATCCGCAGGACGCCGTAGGCGCCGAAGAAGGTGAGCGCCGTCGCCCCGTCGCGGGGCGATTTCAACGTCCGCAGCCGGACCCAGAGGATGAGGCCGAAGAGGATCGCCCCCTCCATCGCCGCCTCGTAGAGCTGGGAAGGATGGCGGGGCAGGAGGTCGGGCGCGTTCGGGAAGATGACGGCCCACGGCCCGTCGAAGGGGCGGCCCCAGAGCTCGCCGTTGACGAAGTTCGCGATCCGCCCGAGGCCGAGGCCGACGGGGGTGCAGAGGGCCGCGGCGTCGGCCAGGTGGTAGAAGGGGATCTTCAGACGCCGCGCCTCCCAGAGCATGACGAGGATGACGCCGATGATCCCGCCGTGGCTCGCCATCCCCCCCTTCCAGACCAGGAAGATCGTCCAGGGCCGGTGGATCGTCTCGTCGAAGTTGTAGAAGAGGCACGAGCCGAGGCGGCCGCCGATGCAGACGCCGAAGACGGCGATCTTCACGATGGCCCGGTCGGCCTCCTCATGGGAGATCCTCAGCCAGCCGAGATCAATCTGCCGGTGGAGGAACCAGAAGAGGAAGACGAAGCCGAGGAAGTAGGCGAGGCCGTAGTAGCGGATGCCGACGCCGCTCCCCTGCCCGAACTCGTAGAGGAAGGGGCTGAGGCGGTCGACGTAATAGCCTAGGAACATGGGCAGAAAAAAACCGGGCTAGGTCAGACCCAGTCCCGGTTTTTTGAAAACGCTGATTCGGATTTAGGCGGCAGGGGGCGTCGCCTTCTTGGCGGCCTTGCGGGGAGCGGCCTTGGGGGAACGCTTCGCCTTGGCGGCAACGACCTTCACGTCGCTCTTCACGAGCTTCGCGATGCGGCTGGTGCGGCGGATGGAGGTGTTCTTCTTGAGGCGGCCTTTCTTGGCGGCCTTGTCGACCATCGACTGGTAGCCCTTGAGGAGGGCGGTCGCTTCGTCCTTCAGACCCTCTTTGACGAGGTTCTTGATCTTCTTCGCGGCCTGACGCAGCTCGTCGCCCGCCTTCTTGTTCAAGAGACGGAGGCGGGAGCTCTTTCGTGCTTGTTTTGCTGCAGAGCGGGTATTAGCCATAAGGAGGAAGAAAGTAGAGGCCCCGGCCTTTTTAAGTCAAGCCCCTTCCAAGAGAAGCGATTAAGCGTGAAAAATCCCCGCCAGGCCAAGGCCTTCAAATTCGTCGTCGGCCTCCTCCTCCTCCCGCTCCTCGCCGCGGCCCTCCTCGCCCTCGGCGATCTCTCCCGCTTCTTCTGGCACGACCGCGCGTGGGGCCAATACTGGTTCTGGGCGCTGGGCGGCGGCTTCGCCCTCTGGCTGGTCGTCTACTTCGCCCTGCCCCGGCCGATGTGGCTCTACGTCTTCGGCCACGAGCTGACCCACGCCCTCGCCGTCTACCTCCACGCGGGAGAGGTCTACAAATTCCACGTCAGCAAGCGCGGCGGCCACGTCATCACCGACAAGACGAGCTGGTTCATCTCCCTCTCCCCCTACTTCATCCCCCTCTACACCGTCTTCCTCCTCGCTCTCTGGCTCCTCGCCGCCTTTTACTGGAAGCCCCTCGCCCACTACCTCGCCTTCCTCTACCTCGGCATCGGGATCACGTGGGGCTTCCACCTCACCTTCACCGTCAGCATGATCGGCGAGGGCCAGCAGGACCTGAAGGGCGAGGGCGTCTTCTTCTCCCTCGTCGTCATCCTCCTGCTGAACCTCCTCCTGATCGAGATCGGCCTCACGGGGATCCTCGGCGGCTGGCACGGCTTCCCCCGGATGGGCCTCGGCCTCTGGCACCACGCCCTCGACGCCTACGCCTGGACGGGGAAGACCCTGTGGACCGGCGCCCTCTGGGTCTGGACCGAGCTCGTCGCGCTCGTCCGGCACGCGAAGGGCTAGCCCTTCGATCCTTGATTCGCCCCTCTCCCCTCCTTATCCTCCCCCTTCCCCATGAAGTCCCCCCAGCAAGTCCTCGAAGCGCGCCTCGCCGCCGCCTCCCTCCAACTCTTCGGTTCCGCCGAGGTCCAGGTGAAGCCGTGCGCCGACGCGAAGCATGGCGATTTCCAGACCAACGCCGCGATGATCCGGGCGAAGGAACTCGGCAAGAACCCCCGGGAACTCGCCGCCGAACTCGCCGCCCTGTTGCCCGAGGACGAGGCCTTCGCCGCCCCCGTCATCGCGGGCCCCGGCTTCCTCAACTTCACCCTCAAGGCGGGCTGGCTGAACCGGGCCCTCGCCACCGCGCGGGCCGAGGGGAAGATCGGCGTGGAGGCCGCCGCCTCCGCATCAGGCCCCGTCATCCTCGACTTCAGCGGGCCGAACGTGGCGAAGGAAATGCACGTCGGCCACATCCGCAGCACGATCCTCGGCGAGGCGCTCGCCCGGTGCCACCGCTTCCTCGGCCACGCCGTCGTCACCGACAACCACCTCGGCGACTGGGGCACCCAGTTCGGCAAGATCCTCCTCGGCTACAAGCGCCACGGCAACGAGGCCGACCTCGCCGAGCGGCCCATCGAGCACCTCGAGGAACTCTACCAGCAGATCCACGAGGCCTCGAAGACCGACGAGGCGATCCAGGAGGAGGCCCGCGGGGAACTCCTCGCCCTCCAGCAGGGCGACGCGGAGAGCCTCGCCCTGTGGAAGCGTTTCGTCGCCGCCACCCTCGCCGAGCTCGACAAGATCTACGGCCGCCTCGGCGTCCGCTTCGACGAGACCCTCGGCGAGAGCGCCTACAACGACCGCCTCGAGGCGACGGTGAAGGAGCTGGAGAAGAAGGGCATCGCCCGCGAGAGCGAAGGGGCCATCGCCGTCTTCTTCGACGAAAGCGACGACAAGCAGCTCACCGACAAGCCGTTCCTCATCCGCAAGTCGGACGAGGCCTTCCTCTACGCCACCACCGACCTCGCCACCGTCGCCTACCGCGTCGAGCGGTGGAAGCCGGCCCGCATCATCTACGTCACCGACGGGCGGCAGCAGCTCCACTTCCAGCAGCTCTTCGCCACCGTGCGGAAATGGGGCGTCGACCGGGTCGTCCCCACCGCGCTGGAGCACGTCTGGTTCGGCGCGATCCTCGGCGGCGACAAGAAGCCGATCAAGACCCGCGAGGGGAAGCCGATCAAGCTCCGCGCCCTCCTCGACGAGGCCGAGAGCCGCGCCTTCGACATCATCACCGGGAAGCGTCCCGAACTTTCCGAGGAACGCCGCCGCGAGATCGCCAACGTCGTCGGCCTCGGCGCGCTGAAATTCGCCGACCTCGGCCAGAACCGGAACCTCGACTACGTCTTCGACTGGAACAAGCTCCTCGCCTTCGACGGCAACACCGCCCCCTACCTCCAGAACGGCTACGTCCGCATCAAGTCGATCTTCCGCAAGGCCGTCGGCGAGGGGATCGCGATCCCCGGCGACGACGCGCAGATCGACCTGCAGGAAGAGGCCGAGATCGCGCTGGGGAAGAAACTCCTCGCCCTCGGGGAAACCGTCCGCATCGTCGTCGCCGAGAGCCGCCCGCATTACCTCTGCATCTACCTCTGCGAGCTCGCCACCGCCTTCCACGCCTTCTACGAGGCCTGCCCCGTGCTGAAGGCGGGCGTTCCGGAAGACGTGCGCACCAGCCGCCTCGCGCTCTGCGCGCTGACGGCGGAGGCGCTGCAGCTGGGGTTGGAGTTGCTGGGAATCGGCGTTGTCGAGGAGATGTAGGGTCCGTCAAAGGCGATGGAAGAGATCATTCAGGCCCTCCTCGAAATCGGCCTTCAGATTCTCGGGGAGCTTCCATGGGAGGCCGCGCTCACCAAGAGCGACAGGCAACGGCAGAAAAAGGGGCGTCCCGGCCTCGACGATGCCGTCATCCCGTGTGCCCTCCTCAGCCTGCTCGTCGGCGTCGCCTTCGGGGGCGTATCGCTCTGGCTTTTCCCTCACTCCTTCTTCCACGCTCCGTGGCTGCGCGTCCTCAACCTCGTCCTCTCGCCCTTGGCGACGGCCACCCTCTCCTGCCTGATGGCAGCCTATCGCCGGAAAAAATCCCCCGGCACCTCGCCGCGCTCCCATTTCATCTTCAGCTTCCTCTTCTCCCTCAACTTCGCCCTCATTCGATTCCTCTGCATCTAGGTGAGAGGGGAGGCAGGGTTCGCGGGCCGGGAACCGCCCTTCGGGACTGGCGCGGTCAATCCTGTACAGCTGGAGGCGATCCGCTTTATAGCCCAAGAGGGGCTTTGCCCCTCCTGGAACCTCCTGTTCTGAGGGCCTGAACTAGGCGGACGCGCTTGGGCGGCGCCTCGTCTCCGAACTGGATTAAAATCGGATGGTTCCGGTACGCCCGAGGGTACGGGTTGCGGGGGGAGACGGGACCAATACGCCTAGACTCCTATTGGAAGACGGCTCTATGGGAGAAATGCGTATGGGAGCGAAACGCTTGGTAGAGAATGCGCCTCGGGAGAAAACCCCATCTCGTCTGTGCTTTCATTACCCCTTGTTTTCCTTGATAACTTCGGACGGTATTCCTTCCCCGTCCCGACATGGCCCGCCGCTCTCCGCCCTCCCGATCGCCCTCCGCCCCAACGCAGGACGACGATCCGCTGCCGTTGCTGAACGGCGGGGAACGGCTCATCGAGCCCGCGCCGCGCCGCCCCCGGCCCTTCCCCCGCCCGCCCCTGCGGCCCTACGCCGAGGTGCGGCAACGCTTCTGGGAGGGACTGGAAAGGCTCCGCGCCCGCTTCGCCGAGCTCCCCCCGGAGATGAAGTACCGCGGGGAGACCGTCCTCGCCTTCCGGCTCCATCCCGATTACCCCTCCGCCGCCCAGGAGCCCGACCACTTCCTCGCCCTGACGCCCGGCGCGGCGAAGGTCGGCTCCCGGCTGTGGCAGGCCCCCCTCGTCGGCGACGACGCCGTCGCTCCCTCGGCCCGGCTGCGGCGGGAGGCGGCGGCGGGCCGCGTCACGGCGGCGGCGCGGCTCCTCTTCGTCGCCGTCGCCGAGGAGGCCTTCCTCACCGGCTTCCGGCGCGTGCTGGAACGGAGCGAGGGGAGCCTCCCCCGGCCGGTGAAGGAAGACCTCCAGCGCCTCGAGCGGATCGACTTCCTCGCCCCGCACGAGCGGATCCCCCCCGCCTCCTTCCCGGAGACGTGGAAGGGCGGGCGGGTCGAGCTCGTCCTCCATCCCGCCCTCCTCACCGCCGCCGCGCGGGAGGCCCACCTCCTCCACCTCCTCGGCGGCATGGGATGGACCGACCCGAGCCGCGCCTCCCTCCGCCTCCGCTCCTACGCCGACGGCAGCGGCCCCACCTTCGTCAGCCTCCGCCTCGATCCCGATTTCAGCCCCGGCGCCCTCGCCCTCCTGCGCGGGTACAATCCGCTCCGCACCGCCCGCCCCCTCGACCTCGGCCCCTTCCCCGCCCTCCGCTCCGGCCCGATGCTGACCGCGCCGAAGCCGCCCCTCCCCGCGCCCCCCGCGCCGATCCGCGTCGCCCTCTTCGACGGCGGCTTCGATCCCTCCCTCCCGCTCCTCGCCGGCCACGCCGGCGACGACCCGAAGGCCGGGGAATGGCCCGTCCCCGCCCATCCCGATTGCGTCGCCCACGGCACCGCCGTCGCCGGGGCGCTCCTCCACGGGCCGCTCAATCCCCACGCCGCGCGGGACGTCCTCCCCGCGCCGCCCCTCTCGGTCCTCGGCTACCGCGTCTTCCCCCTCTCCGATCCCGACGACCTCGACCTCTACGAGGCGATCGACGCCATGGAGCGGATCGTCCCCACCCTCCCCGGCCTCGGCGTCCGCCTCCTCAACCTCAGCTTCGGCCCGCGCGGCCCGATCTCCGACGACAACCTCTCTCGCCTCACCTACGTCCTCGACACCCTCGCCCACGCCCACGACCTCCTCCCCATCGTCGCCGTCGGGAACGACGGCGAGGAACCGGGCTACGGCCGCATCCAGGCCCCCGCCGACGCCGTCAACGCCCTTTCCGTCGGCGCGTACGGCGAATACGGAACCCAGCGTTACTCCGTCCCCTACTCGTGCCGCGGCCCGGGCCGCGAGGGGGCGAAGGTGAAGCCCGACCTCGCCGCCTTCGGCGGCTGCGAGCGGACCCCCTTCCACCTCGTCTCCGCGCGGCCCGGCCTCCGCGTCCTCGACTACGGCACCAGCTTCGCCGCCCCCCTCGTCGTCCGCCGCTGCGCCGAGCTCCTCCGCCGCCATCCCGGCCTCTCCCCCGCCCTCCTCCGCGCCCTCCTCATCCACCACAGCCGCCATCCCGTCCCGCCGGGGGCGAAGGCGTCCGCCGCCCCCGGTTTCGACTACCTCCTCGGCCACGGCTTCTGCCCCGACGACCCCGACGCCCTCCTCGGCTGCCCGCCCGACACCGTCTCCGTCCTCATCGACCACGCCCTCCCGCCGAAGACCGCCTCCCGCCTCCCGATCCCCCTCCCCCCGGCGCTCCTGGAGGGGAACAAGAGCCGCGTCACCCTCGAATGGACCCTCGTCGTCCAGAGCCCCGTCGACCCCCGCGTCCCCGTCGAGTACACCGCCCACGGCGTCGCCGCCACCTTCTACCCCGACGCCCGGCTCCACGCCTACGCCCCGCCCTCCTACCTGAAGCCGGCCCCCGCCCCGCGCCGCGTCAACATCGAGGCCGAGGCCGACCTCGCCGCCGCCCTCGAATCGGCCCGCTGGACCCGCTCCGAGCTGCCCCTCTCCAAATCGGCGAACACCTATCGCGCCGGGGCCCGCCTCCACGGCGGCGACCTCCGCTGGGACACCGTCGTCCGCAGCTCGATCACCCTCCCCGCGCGGAGCCTCCACCGCCCCTTCCTCCTCCTCCAGGCCCACTCCCGCCTCCCGACGGCGAACGCCGAGGCGCAGGCCCCCATCCGCTTCGGCGGTATCCTCACCGTCCGCCTCCCCGGCTCGGGGGAGAAGCTCTACGAGGAAGTGGTGCGGGAATATCCGACGCTGCAGAAGATGGCGCCGGTGAAAAACCCCTCGCCCTGATCCGGCGGGACGGGCATAAATCGGGCGTCATGTTCCTCACCTACTGTTACGGCGGCGAACGCTTTTCCAAGCCGGGCGTCCTCTCCGTCCTCTCGATCCTCGCCCGCCTCCCTGCGGCGCGGATCGACGTCTACACCGACGCGCCCGCCTCGTTCTCCGGGCTCTCCGAGGGGGTCCGCGTCCACCCGCTCTCGCCGATCGACGTCGCGGCGGGGTGCGCCCCGGTCGGCTACCGGCACCGGGTGAAGATCGCGGTCCTCCTCCGCCACGCCCTCTCCGCGGAGGAAGGGAGCCCGGTGATCTACACCGACACCGACACCTATTTCAAGGGCCTCCCCGGCGGCGTCGCCCCCGACCTCGGCGCGCGCCCGTGGGTGATGCACAACCTCGACGGCCTCGTCGGCGACGATTTCTATCCGGCCTTCAACCGCTTCCTCCTCCGCGAGGCCCCGCGCGTCACCGCCTCGGAATGGCCGGGGATGACGACGGGGTTCAAGATGTTCAACTCGGGCCTCATCGGCTTCCGCGCGACGCGGGAGACGGCCCGCCTCCTCGTCGAGGCGCAGCGCCTCACCGACTGGCTCTGCGTGAACTTCCACGAGCAGCCGGAGTGGACGGAGCAATTCGCCCTCGCCTGGATCGGGGAGCAAAAATACGGCGTCGAGGCCGACGCGATGGGCTTCCACCACTACTGGAACCAGAACACCGAGGTCTCGGCCCTCCTCTCGGCGATGAGCCGTGCCGACCTCGCCGCGATCGCGGGCGACGAGGACCGCTTCGCCGCCCTCCTCGCCGACGCGGCGGCCCTCTCCGGGGACCCGAAGCACCGCCGCACCGTGCTGCGGAAGAAGCGGTGGAACCGCTCCCTCCAGAAGCGCCTTATTGCGTGGAGGGGGCGGAAGCTGCGGTAGCGGGGACGATCGCGGCCTCGGCGGCCTTCTGCGCCCGGACCGCCTGGTGGGCGATGTGGCGGAGCGTGGCGGCGTCCTCGGGCGTGAGGCTGCCATTCGGGGGGACGAAGGCGACCTCCTCGACGTTCCCGCCGAAGAGGGCCTCGTAGAAGACCGCCGCGCCGAGGTATTCCCCGTCCTTGTTCGCGTGATGGCCGTCGAGATGGACGGCGTAAACGCCGGTCTTCGGGTCCTTCGCGCCCCGGTAGCCGTTGTGGAGCCCTGCTTTTTCCTGCGGCAACGCCCCCTCGGCGGGATGGGCGAAATCGAAGGCGGCATCGGGCGCGAAGGTCCAGCGGGGCAGCACGCGGGCGGCGGCGAAGGCGTCGCCGACGGGGACCGTGCGGAAGTGATAGGCGGCGGCGAGCTTCGCGTAGGCGGCCTTCAACTGCTCCTGCATCAGCGCGGGGGTGAAGTCGCCCTTCCTGAAGAGCGGATCGTCGTCGCGATAGGCCCAGGTCTCGTGGATCACGATCTCGGCCTG
The DNA here is from genome assembly GCF_900105685.1 of Verrucomicrobium sp. GAS474. Taxonomy (NCBI): domain Bacteria; kingdom Pseudomonadati; phylum Verrucomicrobiota; class Verrucomicrobiia; order Verrucomicrobiales; family Verrucomicrobiaceae; genus Verrucomicrobium; species Verrucomicrobium sp. GAS474. The sequence goes on along the minus strand of NZ_LT629781.1, from coordinate 1,452,170 downwards.
CGGCGCGTACTTGCGGATCGCCGCGACCACCTGCCCGGCGTAGGGCTCGTAAGTCTCGGGCTTGTAGCTGAGGGCGCTGTACTGCTGGATCGTGACGATGTCCCACTTTTCCTTCTTCAGCGCGTCGATCAGGTTGAAGCTCTTCGTCCCCGCCGCCGCAGGATGCCCTTCCTCGAACCACTGCGTTCCCGAATAGATGCAGGCCGCGGGCGAGGCCGGATCGTTCTCGGCGGCGGCATAGGCGTCGGCGTGTTCCTTCAGGGAGCAGCCGCCCTTGTAGGCGATCAGGAGGGAGACCGACTTCCCGCCCGCCTTGGCGAACTGGGGAAGGTAGGCGAAGACATTCTGGGAAAAGCTGTTCCCGACGGCGAGGACCCGCAGCGGGGCCGGGGCCGACTCCTCGGAGCGGAGCGGGATGAGGGGGAGGAAAAGAAGGAGGCCGAAACCGAGCAGACGGGGAAGGGACATCCCGAAGTCTAGATCGGGTCGGAGCGAAAAGCCGAGGCGATCTTTATCCTTACAGTAGCATGGGGGGGAGAGTGTGAAACCGAAGCCGGCTACTTCCGCCCCACGATCCGCTTCTGCAACGCCAGGCAATACAACAGCGGCACGACGCCGATGACGCCGAAGGAGCAATCGATCAGCCTCCAGTAGAAGGGGATCCCCCGGACCGGACCGCAGATGAAGGCGAGCGGGAGGACGAGGGCGCAGGCGGCGATCCCGGCCAGGAGCGTCGACCGGCCCGAACGGGGATCGAGCCACGGTCCGACGAAGAAGAGGGCGATGACGATGTGGGCGAAGGCGAGCCAATCGGTCCCGTAGGCGATCCACGGATAGAAGCGGTAGGTCTCGTCGAGGCCGTGGTAGACGAGGTTGATCCACGAGGCGACGAACGCCCCCGCGCCGTTGCCGCCGAGATGGGAATGGGTCATCCGCTCCAGGAGCCGCAATTCGGTGAGCAACGGGAAGGCCGTCAGCCCGCTCAGGACCAAGGCGACGATGAAGAGGCCGAGGACGAGGCGGAAGCGGCCGATCAGGACCGGGTAAGGGGTGGGAAGGGAAGTCATGGGGTTCGGGTTTTCTAGGGTGTTGGGGAAGGCGAGGGAGGGGGCACCGGTTTCCCCCACAATCCCTGGAGCCACGTCCCCATCCACTTCGCCGCGTCGGCGGCGTTCGCGCCGTTGTTGCGGAGGGTCATCTGGAGGGCGGTCTGCCAGGAGCGGGATTGGACGATCAGCGATTCGGTGATGGCCTGGAGGCGGGCGGTCTGCTCGGCGAAGAGGCCGGCGAGCCGCGCCCGGTCGAGGGCGGAGGCGTCGGGGGCCATCGCCTGGAGGGCGGTGAGCCCTTTCTGGAGGGAGGCGTCGATGTCGCCGAGCTTCGCCGAGGTCGCCTCGAAGCTGGCGATGCCCCGGTTGGCGGTCTGCCGCCACGCGATCGACTCCTGCTGGATCAGGAACGAGGGGAGGGTGACGGTCCCGATGAGGATGACGAGGGAGACGGCGACGCCGACGCCGCCCGCGACGCGGCCGAAGACGGTCCACGGCAGGCCGTAGAGGTAGGCCCGTTCCCGGACGTGGGCCGCCGCCGCCGCGCTGAGGCCGAGGCAGAGGACCGAGAGGACGAGGAAGACGAGGGCCGCCGCCGGAACCCAGACGAGGAGGGCGAGGATGCCGAAGAGGGGGACGCCGCCGACGGCGAGCGTCCCGAGGCCGAAGACGCAGGCGAAGAGCCCGAGGACGAGGGCCGAGACGACCCCGGCGGCGACGGCGATCCGGGAGAGGCGCGGCACGACCGCCCCCGGGGCCGCCGCGGGGACGGCGACCGGGATGACGGAGGGATCGGGTAGGGATTCCATAGGGCAATCTAACCCGGCTCGGCGATTTTACAATTCGGTCACGCCGAGGGCCTTCAACAACCGGTCGAGCTCGTCGGCCGAGAAGTACTCGATGACGACCTTCCCGGCCTGGTTCGTCCCGGCCAGGCGGACGCGGGTGCCGAGGGCGCGCTGAAGCCGTTTTTCGAGGTCGGCCCAGGCGGCCTCGGTGACGGGCGCGGGGGCCTTGGCCTTCGCGCCGGAGCCCTTGGCCGCGCTTCCGGAACCGGAGCGGGGGCGGAGCGACTCGACGAGTTTCTCGGTCGCCCGGACGGTGAGGTTGTCCTTCAGGACGCGGTCGGCGACCTTCGCCTGCGTCTCCTTGTCGGGAAGGCCGAGGATGACCTTGGCGTGGCCGACGCTGAGGCGGCCGCCGGAGACCCAGCTGCGGAGGTCTTCGGAGAGGGTGAGGAGGCGGAGGGCGTTGGCCACGTTGGCGCGGCTCTTGCCGACGCGCTGGGCGACCTGCTCCTGGGTGAGGCGGAATTGGTTGATGAGGAGGGCATAGGCCTCGGCCTCCTCGACGGGGTCGAGGTCGGCCCGTTGGAGGTTCTCGATGAGGGCGAGTTCGAGGACTTCCCGGTCGCTCGCCGCGCGGACGATGACGGGGGCTTCCTTCAGCCCGGCGGCCTGGGAGGCGCGCCAGCGGCGTTCCCCGGCGATCAGCTCGTACTTCCCGCCGACGAGGCGGACGACGAGGGGCTGGATGATCCCCTTTTCCCGCACCGACTCGACGAGCTCGGCGAGCTGCTCCGGGGCGAAGTTCTTCCGGGGCTGGAAGGGGCTGGGGACGATCTGCTCCAACGGGATGCGCCGGACGGTCTCCCCCTTCTCGAACTGAGGTTGGGGGGAGGCGAGTCCCTGGGCGCCTGCTCCGATGAGGGCGCTCAATCCGCGCCCGAGTCCTTTTCCTGCCATACTGGGCGTACGTACTACAGGCCAGGGCCGGGGGATCAAGCCCCGCGATGCCGCACCTCCCTTATTCGGCGCTCAGTAAACGAAAATACCTGATCCGAAGGAGGTTCCGTCGGGCCAGAGCATGAAGCAATGGCCGTCGGCGTTCGTCGTCGGGTCGTCGACCGAGAGGAGGCAGAGGTCGGCGTCGGGGCCGGGGGTGACCGAGACGACTTTCTGGACGATCCCCGGCTGGTAGGAGGAAGGCTGGGGAATGCCGAGCTGGGCGGCGATCCCCTGCATGTCCGACTCGATCAGGTCGTGGAGGGCGGCGAGGCCCTTGCCGGTGTCGATGAAGATGAAGCCGTCGGCGTTCTGGATGTCGCACGAGTGGATCTCCTCCCCGGGCTGGACCTCGGCGATCGGGACGGCCCGCCCGTCGCGGAGGCGGAGGCGCTGGGTCGCCCCCATCTCGTAGACGCCGTGGGTGGTCCGCAGCTGGTAGGTCGGCCCCCGGCCCTCGGGCTTCAGCGTCGAGGTCTTCGCCCGGATGCGGCCCTCGTCGGGCTGGTAGCTGAGGACGACGAAGGTCGAGCCGTTGGCGAGCTGCTTCGCGAAGACCGAGCCCATCTCCATATAGATGCGGGTGGTGGCGGGGACGAGCGACGTGGCGTAGCGGAGGGTGGGGGCGGACATAGCGATTAGGGCAACAGGGAGAGCAATTATTATTCCATTTCCGTACAACACACGCCCCAAAATGGAATGGAGGGTTAAATTCTTCCAAAACGGCGGGGCGACTGCAATCATCGCGCCGTGTCCGCTGTTAACACCTCTGGTACCTTCGTCGCCCGTCATTACCGGACCGAGGAAGCTTTCTCTTTCGCGATTGCCGAGGGACGGTATGTCTCCATCGAGCCCCTGAAGGAGAAAGCGCCCGAGGCTCCCCTCCTCGCTCCCGGCCTCGTCGATCTCCAGATCAACGGCTTCGGCGGCGTCGATTTCAACCGGGCCGAGGGGCTGACCCCCGAGAGGTGGAAACAAGCCTGCCGCGTCCTCCTGGCCCACGGCTGCACCGCCTTCCTGGCCACCCTCATCACCCATTCCGCCGACGAGACCGACGCCCTCCTCGCCCTCCTCGCCGCCCGGATCTCCGAGACGCCCTTCAACTGCATCGGCATCCACCTCGAAGGTCCCTTCCTCAACCCCGATCCCGGCACGCGCGGCGCCCACGACCCGGCCCGGATGATCCCGGCCGACGAGGCCCTCTTCGCCCGCTGGCAAAAGACCGCCGGAGGCCGCATCCGCCTCATCACCCTCGCCCCGGAGATCGCCCCCGAGCTCTCCCTTCCCTTCATCCGCGCCCGCGTCGCCGAGGGCGTCCGCATCTCGATCGGCCACTCCCTCGCGATGGGCGACGTCCTCCGCGAGGCCGTGGCGGCGGGGGCCTCGTGCTGGACCCACCTCGGCAACGCGATGCCGAGGCAGGTCGACAAATTCGACAATGTGATTCTCCACGCCCTGGCCGAGGAAAACCTCTTCGCCTCGCTGATCCCCGACGGCGCCCACCTTCCCCGCCACGCCTTCCGAGCCTTGGCACGGGCGCTCGGCCCCCGCCTCCTCCTGACGACCGACGCGATGGCCGGAGCGGGAATGCTCCCGCCCGCCCCCTCCGCCGAGCCCGCCACCGTCACCCTCGGCTACCAGACCGTCGCCCTCGACGAACGGGGCTGCGCCGTCCTGCCCGGCTCCCGGCGGCTGGCGGGCTCCACGCTCCTTCCCTTCTCCGGCGTCTTCACCGCCGCCACCCTCTCCGGACTGCCGTGGGCCGATTGCTGGGACGCCTTCTCCCTCCGCCCGGCCCAGTGGATCGGCCACGACGCCCGCGTGAAGGTGGGAAACCGTGCCGACTTCGCCCTCTTCCGCTTCGACGCCGAGGGCGGCATGGGCCAGTACGACATCTGCCAGCAGGGAAAATCATTCCGGGATTCATGATGCACCGCCTCCTCGTCCTCCTGCTCCTTTTCCTCCCCGCGTTCCTCCACGGGCAGAAGAGCGACGGCGTCCGCACCACCCTCCCCGTCCAGCTCGCCCACGCCGTCTTCACCGTCCACGACCTCCCGCCGCCCGGGACGACGCCCGCCCCGGCGGTGATCCTCCTCTTCACCGGGAAGGGCGATTGGACGTTGTGGGAAGACCGGGTCGGCGGCCATCTGGCCAAGATGGGCTATTACGTCCTCGGCATCGAGACGGTCCGCTACGCCTCGGTGAAAGGGGGCGACTATGCGCCCGACGACTTTGCCGCCGACCTGGAGCGGATCGTCGAGGCGGCACCCCCCGCCTTCGTCGCCCGCAACGCGCCGATCTTCCTGCTGGGCCGGGGCCTCGGCGCGGCGGCGGCCCTCGGCGGCGCGGCCGTACCGCCGCCCCCGCCCCGCCTCGCCGGGCTCATCGTCACCGACGTCCCGGAACGGGGCCGCTACGGCTATCACCTGCGGGACCGCATCCCCTTCCTCGCCCCCGGCGGCGAAGGGACCTTCACGATCAAGGAGGCGGCGGCGAAACTCGGCACGGGGCAAAGCGCCCTCGCCGTCGCCCAGCTCCACCCCGACGACGGCTACTTCGACACGACGTCGTGGCTCTCCGCCGTCCAGGGACCGAAAAAGACCATCGCCTACGCCCGGGGCTGGAAAAACTTCGGCGTCGCCACGCCTGCCTTCATCCGCGCCCTCGACGAGGCCGTGGCGTGGCAGCTGTCGGTCCACACGCTGCGGACGGAATTGGAACAGGGGGCGGCGCCTCCCCCCGCCGGGCCGTAGGGGAGGGGAAAGCCTCTACTTCAGCGCGGCCCAGACGCGATGGACGTCGTCGTGGTCTTCGAGCGCCTGGAGGAATTCGCCGACTTCGGCGCGGTGCTCGGCGCTGATTTCGGGGAAGCTCTTCGCGATGTAGCCGATCTCGCTCGTGACGACTTTCCAGCCGTTGGCGGCGAGCCACTGGGAAACGGTGTGGAGGGCGGTCCGTTCCGCGATGAAGCGGGCTCCGGCGACGCCTTCGGGGATGTCCTCGTGGCCCTCGTGGGTCAGCGCCTCGACCTCGTTCGCCCCGGCCTCGATGGCCGCGCCCTCGATGTCGGCGGCGGCGTCGGGATGGTAGGCCTCGACGAGGCCGACGTGGTCGAAGAGGAACTTGTTGCTCCCGCCCGCGCCGAGCTGGCCCTTGCGGAAGAGGGTGCGGATCTCGGGCGCAGTCCGGTTGTTGTTGTCGGTCAGCACCTCGACGATGACGGGGATCTTGTGCGGGGCGTAGCCCTCGAAGGCGATCTGCTCGAGGACGAGCTTCTCGTCGCCGATCCCGGCGCCCTTCTTGATGGCGCGGTCGATGTTGTCCTTCGGGACGCTCTCCTTCTTCGCCTTTTCGATGGCGGCGTGGAGGCGGGCATTGTTCGCCGGGTCGGCGCCGCCGTGCTTCGCGGCGACCGAGATTTCCCGGAGATACTTCCCCGAGCTCTGCGATTTGCGGAGGGAGGCGACCTCCCGTTTTGCCAAGAGCCATTGACGTCCCATAAAAGTAGCTTCGATTTAGAGTTGGAAAGAGTGCGGAAAAGTGAAACGGAGGGGCAAGAGATACCAGTTCTAGCCGACTTCGGCAAGCAGCTCCCGCAGGACGACGGCATCGGCCAGGAACGACTCCGGGGCGTCCCCGACGGTGAACTCGAGGAGGACGAAGCGGTCCCCCGGCACCCCGGCGATCCGGCGCAGGAAGGCGAGCCACCGATCGCGCCCGGCGGCGAGGGGATGGCGCTCCGACGGCGACGGCCACCAGTGGAAGGCGTGGATGTTGGCGAGGCGGCCGGAGCCGGAAAGCGCCGCGATCTCCCCGAGGCCGACCTCGACGGGCTGGCCGTGGCGGGGCTGCCAGTAGCTGCGGAGATTCGGCGCGGCGGGGCCGACCCGGTCGAACATCGCGAGGGTCGTCGGGGCGTCGTCGGTCAGCGTGTGGTCGTGAAACTCGTTGGCGACGACGAGGCCCTGCGCGGCGGCGAGGGCGGCGATGCGGCGGTAGTCGGCGGCGACGCGCTCGCGGTCGGCCTCGGTCGCCTCGGCGGAGGAGATCGCGCCCGACCAGACGCGGATGGCGGGAGCGCCGAGGGCGACCGCCGCCGCGAGGACCGGCTCGAAGGGCTGCCCCTCGCCGACGCGGTAATAGGAGCCGTAGGAGGAGACGAGGAGCCCGGCGTCCCGCGTCATGCGGCCGACCTCGGCGGCGGTCCCGGAGCCGTCGGCGGGGACGTGGATGTCGCCTCCCCATTCGATCGCCTTCAGCCCGGAACGGACGACGAGGGCGATGATCTCGGCGGGGGAAAGCGGGCGGAACGTGACGGAGACGAGGCCGGGGGTGAGCATCCCGGACTCTAGCGAACGCGCGGCCTTAGCGGAAGAGCGAAAGGGGCTCGAAGGTCCGCTGCGCCCGTTTCCAGAAATAGGAAAGAGAAGGCGTTGCGTCGAGGGGCGGCTTCCGGTGGAAGAGGCAGGCGGCGATCTCCCCGGCGCGAGGGTTGAAGGGCGAGGTGGCCTTTCCCTTCGCGGTCTTCACAGCCTTGACCCGGGTCTTCTGCCGGAGGATGACGCGGAAGAGGACGACGACGGCCCCCTTCTGCGGGCGGTCGTAAAGATCGATGGGAGTGGCGACGTCGATCTCGACGCCGAGTTCCTCCTTCACCTCGCGGCGGAGCGCGCCGAGGAGCGATTCCTTCTGCCGGACCTTGCCGCCGGGGAGGGCCCACATGCCGCGTCCGCGGAGCTGCTTCACGAGGAGGATGTTCCCGAAGGCGTCCTCGATCCAGGCCATGACCGACATGGTCTTCTGCGGATCGGCCTTCGCCTTCGGCTTCGTTGCGGCGGCCTTCGGCACGGTCTTCCCCTTGGCCGTCCCGGTGGGAAGGGTGAAGGGCGCATTGCCGCGAAGGGCGTTGCCGCGCGCGATGATCTTGGCGCCGGAATGCGCCGTGGCAGGAGCGCCGATTTGCGCCCGATCGCGCTTGCGAAGACGTGACATAACTCCTTGGTCTATAGCCAGAACCATGCCATCGGTACAATCACAATCGAGAACGGGCCCGATTATTATTGGTTTACCTGATGAAGTTCCCACCCCGCGAGGACCTAGCGCCAGGAAACTAGGCGACCTTGGGCGAAAGACATTCCCGGATCGCCCGGGCGAGATCCTCGGAGGGGCACGGCTTCCGGAGGAACCGCCGCTGGTCCTCGTCGTTCATCCCGTATTCGGCGAAGTTGATCTCGTACCCGCTCGTGAAGATGACCGGGAGGCGGGGATTGCGGGCGCGGAGGATGTCGGCGGCCTCCTTCCCGTTCAGGTTCCCCGGCAGGACGATGTCGGCGATGAGGAGGTCGATCTCCCCGGCGTGCTTGTCGAAGAGGTCGATCGCCTCGGAGCCCGTCGCGGCCTCGACGACGCGGTAGCCGAGGCGCTGGCAGATCGCCCGGGTCAGCGTGCGGACGCCGGGATCGTCCTCCATGACGAGGAGCGTCCCCTTGCCTTCGAGGTCGGCGGGACGGGCGGGGGCTTTCCGCTTCGTCGTATGGGCCGCGCCGACATCCTCGCCGACGGGGAAGTAGATCTGGAACTTCGTCCCCTCGCCGAGGGTGCTGGAGAGACGGATCGCGCCCTGGTGCTGGCGGACGATGTTCCGCACCGTGGCGAGGCCGAGGCCGGTCCCCTTGTCGGCTGCCTTCGTGGTGAAGAAGGGCTCGAAGATCTTCGTGAGGTGTTCCGGGGCGATGCCGGTGCCGGTGTCGATGACGCAGAGGCGGACGTAGGGGCCGGGCGGGGCCGGATCGAGGAGGCCGTCCTCGTTCCCGCCGAGGTCGACCTGGGCGGTGACGATGGTGATCTTCCCTCCCTTCGGCATGGCGTCCCGGGCGTTGACGACGAGGTTCAGGAGGATCTGCTCGACCATCCCCTCGTCGGCGAGGACGACGGGGATCGTCGGGTCGATCTGGACGGCCATCTCGATGTGTTCCCCGGCGCTGCGCCGGAGCATCTTCGACATCTCCTCGACGACGTCGTTGAGGGAGAGCGGCTGGGGCTTGATCTCCTGCTTCCGGCTGAAGGCGAGGAGCTGGCGGGTGAGGCGGGTGGCCCGCTTCGTCGCGAGGAAGATTTCCCGCGTCGACTCGGCCATCGCGCCCTGGCTCTCGGGATCGATGCAGCTTTCGAGGATCCACGCGTGGCCCTCGATGACGGTGAGGATGTTGTTGAAATCGTGGGCGACGCCGCCCGCGAGCCGCCCCACGGCGTCGAATTTCTGCGCCTGCCGGAACTGCTCCTCCAGCTGGAGGCGCTCGGTGACGTCGCTCCACGCGCCGATGATCTCGACCGGCTTCCCCGCCGCGTTCGAGACGATGCGCCGCTCGTCGCGGATCGTCCGCCACTCCCCGTCCTTCGTGCGGAAGCGGAAGTCCCGGGCGTCGCTCTCGCGGCCCGGCGTCTGGGCGGCGATGTCCCCGGCGCGGACGCGGGCCGCGTCGTCGGGATGGATGTTCCCCCAGAACCAGCCCGGCTTCAGCGCCTCCTCCGGCGTGTAGCCGACCATCTGCCGGATGTTCTCGCTGATGTAGGTGCTGATCAGGTGGCCCGCCTCGAAGCGGAGGGCGTAGAAGAGGGTCGGGTTCTTCGAGAGGGCCTCGTTCAGCCGCCGCGTCGCGGTCTGGAGCTGCTCCTCGGCACGGAGGCGGGCGTTGCGGTCCTCGATGAGGTCGAGGGCGTGGGAGACGTCGTTCGCCACCTCGGTGAGGAGGGCGGTGTGCTCCGCGTCGAAGGCCCCGGGCCGCGCGGCGTGGAGGACGTAGAGCGCGACGATCATCCCCCGGCACCGGATCGGGAAGATCGCGATCGAGCCGGGCCGGACCTCGACGGGGAGGGTCCGCCACGGGGTTTTCTTCCGGTACTCGCGCCCGTCGTTGAGGATCGCGGGGGTCCCCTTGGAGAGGCTCTCCCAGAGGGGCTCCCCCCAGACGCCGCAGAGGACGGAGCGGTCGATCCACGCCCGGACGCCCTCGCCGCACGCCGCGAGGACGACGAGGCGGTACCCGCCGTCGGCGACGGTCCCCATCCACGCCGCCTGGAAGCCGCCCGTCCCCACCGCGCTCCGGCAGATGCTGTCGAAGAGGGCGACCCGCTCCCGGATGTGGACGATGTCCTGGCTGCACTCGCTGAGGACCTGGTAGAGCCGTTCCCGCCGGGCGAGGCGGTCGTAGACGAGGTTCAGCCGCCGCGCGTTGAGCCAGATGACGAAGCAGAAGAGGGCGACCCCCGCCGTGATCCCGATCCCCGCCGCCGAGGCCGGGGACATGTGCCCCGCCGCGATCTGCCGGATGAAGAGGGCCCCGATCAGCGTCGGGAAGAGGATGCCGCACGGCAGCAGCCACCGGGCGATCCCGCCGCCGGGATTCCGGTGGACGATCTCCCGCATCAGGCCGACGGAGGGCTTCGCCGCCAGCACCGCCGCCGAGAGGAGGGTCATCATCACCCCGCCGTAGGGCGAGGGATGGAAGAAGAGGCTCATCTCCTCCGGGGAGATCCGGTAGAAGAAACCGATCAGCAGGTAAAAGCCGAGCCAGAGCGCCGCCAGGGAAAGGATCTGCGCCAGCCGGTCCATCCGGGCGAAGAGGAAGACCAGCGCCATGCCGTTGAGGACGAAGAAGAGCGAGCCGCCCGAGACCCGGACGATCTCCCCCTCCCTGCCGTGGAAGCCGAGGCCGTCGTAGGGCGTCTGCCAGCCCATGTGCCAGATCGTGAAGGTAGAGAGGCCGAGGACGAAGGTGAGGAGCGAGGCCGCCATCCCGACCCGTTCCGCCAGCCGCCACTCCCGCAGGTGGAGGCCGAGGACGCCGATCCCCGAGAGGATCAGCAGGAGGCAGATCGCCGGCTTCGTCGGATGGGGGCCGAAGGCGGTTCCCTTCAGCACCGCATTGTCGGTCGCCCATCCGAAGAGGATCAGGGAGGAAAAAACGATCAGGAGGAAGGCGGCCCAAAACGAAAACGCCCTCAGCGCGACGACGCTGCCGTCGATATCGGATTGGGCTTTTTTCAGATCCATGCGCAGGGCTTCCAAAACAGACTCGGCAGACTCGAACCAACCACCACTGACCACCGCTTTCGCTCAAAACAAACCCATCCTCCACCCCGGACGGCATCCTTGTCACGATCCCATACCTGTTATACCGAAAAAAAAGAAGATAATTTTACACTGTAACGCTCCCGGGTCCGATGGCGGTTTGCGGTAGCACGCGCGCCCCCGCACACCTCCCCCGGATCGTCGCCGAGTTGGCCCGGGAATCGCTCCCGCTTTAGATCCGGGATAAATGTTAGACGAAAGATTTGAATTCCTTTAGTACCGCCCCTCGTACTCCCCTATTGCCCCTCTTATGGACGAAGCGCCCCCCCTCCCCGGTTCCCTTCCCCCGTCGCGCGCGGGGAAACTCCGCTCCACCTGCCTCTCCTTCCCCGAGACCCTCTCCCAGTCGGTCGCCGCCATCTCCCCCACCTTCACCGCCGCCGCGAACGCCGCCGTCGTCTACTCCTTCGCCGGGAACGGCACCTGGATCACCTACCTCCTCGCCTGCTGCGGCCTCCTCTGCGTCAGCTTCCACATCCGCTACTTCGCCCGGCGCACCGCCTCCCCCGGCTCCCTCTACACCTACGTCGCCCAGACCCTCGGCCCCGATACCGGCTTCGTCGCCGGATGGTGCTCCGTCATCGCCTACCTCCTGACCGCCATGTCGGTCCTCATCATCGCCGTCGACTACCTCCGCCACTTCAAGCCCCTCCTCGCCCCGCCCACCCTCCTCATCCTCGCCGCCAGCGTCCTCGCCGTCTGGTACGTCGCCTACCGGGACATCCGCTTCTCCGCCCGCCTCATGCTCAGCGCCGAGGCCTTCTCCGTCCTCCTCACCCTCCTCATCGGGGCCCTCGTCTGCCTGCGGCACGGCATCTTCCTCGACCCCGCCCAGTTCACCCTCCAGGGGGCGACCCCGGACGGCATCAAGATCGGCCTCATCATGGCCATCTTCAGCTTCGTCGGCTTCGAGAGTTCGACCACCCTCGGCACCGAGGACCGCGACCCCCTCCGCAACATCCCCCGCTCCATCTCCTGGAGCGTCCTCGGCAGCGGCCTCTTCTTCATCGTCATCTCCTACGTCTCGATCCTCAGCTTCCACACCATCGGCGCCGACCTCTCCCGCAGCGACACCCCCATCATCACCCTCACCGCCTACCTCGGCCACCCCGCCCTCGGCCTCCTCTTCTCCATCGGCGTCATCATCAGCGCCTTCGCCTGCGCCATCGCCTGCATCAACGCCGGGTCCCGCATCCTCTTCACCCTCGGGCGGCACGGCATCCTCCCCCCCCGGATCGCCCAGACCCACCGCGTCAACGCCACCCCCCACCACGCCATCACCCTCTCCGCCATTCTCATCCTCCTCGTCCCCGCCGGGTGCATCCTCGCCCATATCCCCCTCATCGACATCTACGGCTACCTCGGCACCCTCGCCACCTACGGCTTCCTCACCGTCTACGCCATGATCGCCGTCGCCGCCCCCCTCTCCCTCCGGCAGCGCGGCCAGCTCCGCCTCCGCCACCTCCTCCACTCCGCCCTCTCCCTCCTCTTCCTCAGCCTCCCCATCGTCGGCAACCTCTCCTCCCATCCCGAGCCTCCCTTCGACCAATTCCCCCTCTGGTTCCTCAGCGCCCTCGCCGTCAGCCTCGTCGGCTACGCCTGCCTGCGGATGAAATACCGCGACGAAATCAGCGAGCGCATCGAGGACGACGCCGATTAGGGCCAAGCCGGAAAGAAGCGTCGCCGAATCGTAACCGGTCGGTCGAAAAACATTCACACGGCCGCCACGCAACCGCCGCACGCCCGCGTGAACCTCGGCGGGTGATTCCGCCCTCCCACGTCGTCGCCACCCCCTCCGCCCTTCCCCGCGAACTCTCCCACCCCGCCCCCGCCCGCCCCCTCGGCGAGCGGATCGGCGGCAGCACCGGCGGCGCCGTCACCCCCGCCGCCTCCCACTACGTCCTCCGCCTCGCCCGGAACCCCGACGAAATCCGCGAGGCCCAGGCCCTCCGCTACCGCGTCTTCAACCTCGAGCTCCGCGAGGGCCTCGCCGCCTCCCACCTCACCGGCCTCGACGCCGACCCCTTCGACCCCCTCTGCGACCACCTCCTCGTCGAGCACCTCCCCAGCGCCCGCATCATCGGCACCTACCGCCTCCAGACCGGGACCGCCGCCGCCCGCCCCGGCCACCTCGGCTACTACTCCGCCCAGGAATTCAACTTCGCCCCCTTCGAGCCCCTCCGCCCCCGCCTCGTCGAACTCGGCCGCGCCTGCGTCGAGGCCCCCCACCGGAACCTCATCGTCCTCGGCCTCCTCTGGAAAGGGATCGCCCGCTACGCCCACGACCACCGCGCCCGCTACCTCATCGGCTGCAGCTCCCTCACCAGCCAGAACCCCGCCGTCGGAGCCAGCGCCTACAACGACCTCATCCGCCGCCACCTCGCCCCCCATCCCTGGCGCACCCTCCCCCTCCCCGCCTACGACTGCCCCCTCCACACCCTCGCCCCCGAAGACGAGGCCCCGCCCCTCCCCAAGCTCCTCCGCGCCTACCTCAGCCTCGGGGCCAAAATCTGCGGCCCCCCCGCCCTCGACCGCCACTTCCAGACCATCGACTTCCTCACCCTCCTCGACCTCGACTCCCTCTCCCCCCAGGTCCGCCAGAAATTCTTCGGAGAATGACCCCCCGCCGCTTCCTCCGCATGGCCTGGCGGCTCCTCCGCATCGGCCTCAGCCTCGCCTACTCCGCCGCCGACCACCTCCTCACCTGCGCCTTCCGCCCTCCCGCGGACAAGGCCCAGGCCCGCGCCCGCTGGCTCCGGCGCACCTCCCGCCGCCTCCTTCCCCACTTCCGCCTCCGGGTCGAAGTCGTCGGCACCCCGCCCCGCCCCCGGCACGACCGCCAGGGCCTCCTCCTGGTCAGCAACCACCTCGGCTACCTCGACATCCCCCTCCTCGCCTCCCTCCACCCCGTCATCTTCGTCGCCAAAAAAGAAGTCGCCGCCTGGCCCGTCTTCGGCTGGTTCGCCCGCCAGGCCGGAACCCTCTTCGTCAACCGCGAACGCCGCACCCGCACCGGCCACACCGTCAACGAAATCGAGTCCGCCCTCCAGAACGGCCACACCGTCATCCTCTTCCCCGAAGGGACCAGCAGCGGCGGGGAAAACGTCCTCCCCTTCAAGGCCCCCCTCCTCCAGCCCGCCCTCCGCAACAGCCCCCCCCTCGCCGTCGCCGCCATCCGCTACCGCCTCCCCCCCGGCGAGGGCGACCCCGCCGAGGAAGTCAGCTACTGGAAAGAAATGACCCTCTTCCCCCACCTCCTCAACCTCCTCACCAAGCCGAGCATCGAGGCCACCGTCACCTTTTCCCACGTTCCCTCCGCGCAGGAAGGGGAGGACCGGAAGGACCTCGCCCTGCGGCTCCACGCCGAGGCGGCCCGACTCCATGCGGGCGAAGTGCGCGCAGCGGCCTTGACCGAAGCGGCTTGATCTCCCAATAGGAGTCAGGGCGTATGGGCCCCGTCTCTCCAGCTTGAACCCCGCCTCCCCATTGCCCTACCCTCCCTCCATGACCCTCCGCGACCTCCTCACCCACCTCGCCAACCAAACCAACGACGGCGAGAGCGGCTGGCACGGAGAAATCCCCGTCCAAATCACCGCCCTCCACCCCGGCGAAACCAAAACCGGCAAACCCTACCTCGACCTCCAGATCGGCGACGGCACCGGCAACGAAAAAATCAAACTCTGGGCCGACAGCCCCGCCTACCCCGAAGCCCTCCGCCACAGCCCCGGCGCCTTCGTCGCCCTCGAAGCCCACTACCACCGCAACCAATACGGCCTCAACCTCAACCGCCCCCAGCTCCGCCCCCTCACCCCCCAGGAAATCGACACCCTCCTCGCCGGCACCCCCGAACGCCAGGCCTTCCTCGACAGCGAACTCCACCACATCACCGCCGCCATCGACACCCTCGCCGACCCCCGCCTCCGCCTCCTCGGCCAGACCTTCCTCACCCTCCACGGCGAAAAATTCCGCCGCGCCGCCGCCGCCCGCGACTACCACCACGCCCGCCGCGGCGGCCTCATCGAACACGTCGCCCAGATGATCCGCGGCGCCCAGGCCCTCCGCCCCGTCTACCCCCACCTCCACTGGGACCTCGTCATCCTCGGCGTCCTCCTCCACGACAGCGGCAAACTCTGGGAAAACGACTACCAGGCCCAGGGCTTCCTCATGCCCCACACCCTCGTCGGAGAACTCATGGGCCACATCCCCGTCGGCATCGAACTCGCCAACCACCTCTGGCGCACCCTCCAGGACCACCCCGAATTCAAACTCGCCGCCGCCCCCGGCCACCAGCCCCCCTCCGAAACCGTCCGCCTCCACCTCCTCCACCTCATCGCCTCCCACCACGGCCAGCGCGAATACGGCGCCCCCGTCACCCCCCGCACCGCCGAAGCCTGGGCCCTCCACTACCTCGACAACCTCGACGCCCGCGTCGAAATGCTCCGCTGCGCCTTCGCCGAAAAACCCCAGATCGCCCCCGGCATCCACGAACGCCGCCCCCCCCTCGAAGGCCACCCCGTCATCTCCCTCCCCCCCTACACCCCCCCGAACCCCTCCTCCCCCCCGATCCCGGCACCCCCTAAAAAACCGCGTTACCATGATAAATGTACTGGCGTACATTTCGTCAAAAGCGTAAAAAGTGACCATGCGTTCCTCGACCGTCGCCCCCGCCCTCCTCGGCACCCTCCTCCTCCTCGGCCTCATCAGCGCCCCCCTCCGCGCCGACATCTCCATGCCGAAGAAAGAAACCCTCTACGACAAAGTCGGTCGCGGCTTCGCCAACATCGCCCTCGCCCCCACCGAGATCCTCGACTCCATGTTCACCCTCAACGAGCTCGAAGGCCCCACCGTCGCCTGGACCAAAGGCCTCGTCCAAGGCACCGGCCGCACCGTCTCCGACATCGGCCTCGGCGTCGTCGACCTCGCCACCGGCCCCCTCCCCGTCGGCCCCGGCGCCAGCTACCGCACCCTGAAGCAGCACCCCGCCGACTCGATGATCGTCAACCCGTATCCCCCCGGCGACCTCGTCAACTTCTACTAACCCGTAGAAGCCCCCCGGACCGGGCCAAGCCGCCCCCTCCGCGAAAAGAGCGTTGACCTCCGCCCCCGAGCGAGTAGTCTAGCTCCTCCTTTCCTTTTGGGTAGATACCGAAGTGGCCAACCGGGGCAGACTGTAAATCTGCTGGCTTACGCCTTCACAGGTTCGAATCCTGTTCTGCCCACCATTTTTCCTTTCCCCTCGCTCTGAGGGGATTAGCTCAAGTTTCAGGCCTTTTAGCCGGAACACTCGCTTCGCAGCTCGCGCACAAAAGCGCAAAGATCTGTCATGCCAACTCCGCCTTCAGTTTCCTTCAGCGTAGCACTTGAAAATATCGCATTTTAAGTGGACTCGTTTGTGATACGTATTTAGGCTGTCGGCCTCCGTGTTTGCATTTTTTCGAATGGCTCCGAAAAAAGAGCGTGTTCCCGTCAGTTTTCTTTGTCAGGGAGTGATTTTAGCGGGAGCTCTTCTTGCCACAGGGTTACTCCTGGCCGATGAACCACCGCCGAGTTCCCCTCCCCCTGCCATCTATAAGGACAGTCTGACCAAGCTCCTGACACCGCTGGAAAAAGTCCTGGAAAGCGGCAGTCGCATGGACCACGGCGACGCCGATGCCACGGTCCTCCTCGAGGAGGTTCTCACCTACGTCAACGAAGACGGGAGCCGGGTCTCGGCCTACCACTCGGTCTATAAAGCATGGAACGACGCAGGAGCCAAGGCGATCGCCCAAGGCAGCTTCACGTACAAGAAAAAATTCCAACGCGCTTATCTCGTCTCCGCTCAGACGATCCAGCCGGATAAGATGCGGACTGCGGTGACAAGTGACGCTGTTTTTGTGAAGACGCCGCAAAACGAAATAGCCGACTCGATTTACAACGACCAACTCGATCTCGTCACGGTCTACTCGAACATCAAGCCAGGCAGCATCACGGAGAGCCTCATCGTTCTCGAGGATACGGAGCCAAGGATTCCCGGGGAATACTCCCAGACCTTCACGTGGAAGGGATCGTGGCCGGAATACCTGCAACGCCTCGTCGTCGATCTGCCGTCGACGTACTCCAAGCGGCTCACCATCACGAACCTGGGGCAAGCGATTCCCACCCCTGCCAAGGTCGAAGCGGGAGCGGGACGACAGCAATTGACGTGGGAAAAGCTTGAGACCGCAGCCGATCCCTGGTCGGAAACCCGGGCTCCCTCTTATCAGATCGGACCGACGCTCTGGCTCTCCACGCTGAAGGATTGGGATACTTTCGCCGCTTGGTATGAAGACCTTACCAGGAACACCGTCACCCTCAATGCCGCCCTGAAGGGCAAGATCGACGAATGGACCCGGACGGCGAAGGAACCCGGTGAGATTCTCGGCATCCTCTACGGACACGTGGCGCAGGACATTCGCTACACGGCCTTCGAACTCGATCAATCGGACTTCCGCCCCCACGACCCCATGGATGTTTGGAATCGGCAGTATGGGGATTGTAAGGATAAGGCCAACCTTCTCCGGGCCATGTTGGCATACAAGGGCATTCCGGCGTGGCTCACCCTCCTCACGACCGAACACTCCGGGCTCATCAATAAAGCCAGCCCCGATTACCGCCACTTCAACCACTGCATCCTGGCTGCCCAAGTGGGAAAGGAAACCGTCTTCTGCGATCCCACGATCACCTATGGGACCCCGGGCCTACTCAGCGGAAGCGAATCGGATCGCGATGTCCTCGTGGTAAAAAAAGGCAAAGCGGCTTGGATTCGCACGCCCCCCTTCCGCGACGCCGCCGTGACGTATTCCTTCGATCTGAAGCTGCGCCCCGACGGGGATCTCGCCGGATGGATCAAGGTCGACGCGGCGGGATATTATCGTGCCAGCTACCGGGAATACTACGGCGGGCTGCCCAAGGACCAACTCCTCTCGCGAATCCAGGAAACGGTTCAGGGATTCTTTCCCCGCGCCACGGTTGCCGACGTGGAACTGCTCGGGGAATCCTCGCCGAAGAACGCCCCGGACTCTTTCTCTCTCCGGGCCTACATGACGTTGGGAGGCGTCGGCAACACGGGGGACGAAGCGAGCAGCCTGCGATTCCCCTCCCCCGACTCCCTGCTGCCCGACCTGAAAGACTACAAAACCCGCCGCAACACGACCTTCCTCTGGCCCGACTCCCAGCGCATCACGTGCCGCATTGAACTCCTCCCCGGTTCGGAAGCCGGACGGCTGGGCGATCCCCTTCTCTCCCGCTCTCCCGGTTTCACCTTCCAGTCCTCGTGGTCCACCAAGGAGGGAGTCCTGACCGGCAACTGCAAGGTGACTCTGGAAAAAAGCCTCTTCCAGCCCGAGGAACTGCGCTCGCTGGGCGACATGGCTGGCAATCTTCGAAATTGGGCCGCCAAGCCGCTCGCGCTGAGCAAGGTAAAGGGAGACGTCCCCGGCATCCCGGCGCAGACCGATGCGGAACTAGCGACAAGCCTCCCGCTGATGCCGACCGGAGAGGGGCAACTGACCCTGATCGATTCGGAGTTTCCGGACGACGGCAATGTCGTCGCACGCCGGGCCGCCCTAGAGAGAATCCCCGCCATATTTCCCACCGACAAAAAGACCATCGCCATCGCCTCCATCAAGCTGGCAATCCTAGAATACAACGTCGAAAACTGGGACGGCGTCCTTTCCCGCCTGAAGCCAGCACTGGAAGCCAACCGAGCCGCGCTCGATCCTACCACGATCGCCTGGGCCGAATACCTCCAGGCGACGGCTCTCCTCGGCCTGGGCAAAAAGGAGGAGGCCCTCGCCCTCTTCCAGGGCATCTCCGAAAACAACACCGTCTCCTCGGGACGTCGCGGTTGGGCCATCTACAAGACGGCCACCATCCTGGCCGACACGGCCTCGCCCAAGGCCGCCCTGGACTATGCCGACAAGGGCCTCCTCCTGGAAAGCGACGCCGCCCCCTCGCTCTACGCTTTCTACGCCCTCACGGCATTAAACCAGGGCGACGGACCAAGGCTGAAGGACCGGCTCTCCGTGCTGATTGCCTCAAAATCGGAAAGCATCCAAAATACTCTTCTCGAGGTGACCTCCACCTCCCGAAAGTTCGTCAATGCGGGCGAAGAGAAAAAAAGCCTCGAACTCCTGACCCTTCTCGATTCCCTCGCCACTCCGGACCAGAATGGAGGCCCACTCGGAAAAGCTCTCAAAAAGGCCCGCGAAGATGCCGAATCTGCCTCCCATCATCTAGCACTCCAGGCCGGGCTGAAAGAGCTTCTCGCCAATTCGCCCGATATTGTCGCCTTCGAAAAGAAGCAGCCCTCCTTCTCCTCCATTGCCGAGGCAAAGAAGGCCATGGCCCAGCACGATGAGAGTGGCGAGCCCGACGATGCGTTGGGCTGCGCCGTCCGTTTGGCCACCTCCTACCCGCCCGATGGCGATTTCACGGAGTATCTCTGGAACTGCGCCAGCGACGCCGAGTGGAGCCTCCGTTACGCCCCTTCCCCGGCGAAGGAATCCTTCTTCCTCGGCCTGGTGAAGCTCGCCGACGCGCTACCACACTCGAGCGAGGTCTACGTCGACATCGAAATCCTTCACGCCAAAGTGCTCGAAAAGAAGAACCTCCTCGCCGAGGCCGGAGACCTCTATGCCACCCTGACCCAAATCGACGGCACCCCCGACGGCTTTCGAGGTCCCCTCGCGCTGAAAAGCGGCGTCAACTGGGAATCCCGGGGGAATTACGAGAAGGCCCTCGCCTGCTATCAGACCGCCGAGCCCTGGGCGGATCGCCAGACCTCGGCCCAGGAGGCACTGCTCCGCGCCACCTTTATCCGTTTCGACGACGGCAACAAGGCCGAGGCCCTTCGCCTCCTCCGGCTTCTGAAGGCAGCA
This sequence comes from Verrucomicrobium sp. GAS474, assembly GCF_900105685.1. NCBI lineage: Bacteria > Pseudomonadati > Verrucomicrobiota > Verrucomicrobiia > Verrucomicrobiales > Verrucomicrobiaceae > Verrucomicrobium > Verrucomicrobium sp. GAS474. The sequence goes on along the minus strand of NZ_LT629781.1, from coordinate 1,432,309 downwards.
AACAAGAAGAACCTCCTTAAATCGGGAGAACAAGTGAAGAACGTCCTCGCCGGCCTCCAAGATTCCTACGATAGCCCTTCCTTCTGGAACAATTGGAACGCCTGGTGGCCTCAATGGCAGAAGCTGGAAGCCTTCGCAGGGCTGGAACCGCTCACGGATCGCAAGGTCGTCCCCATCATCCCGAGCCTGACAAGCCTGGGAAAAAGCCTCGGTGAAGCCAAGCGCAACAAAGACACCAAGCAGGCCTTCACCCTCCTCCGCCAGTTGGCCTATGCCGCCCGATTTTACCCTAATGCGGCCCTTGAATTCGTTGGCGTCTTCGGCACGGCGGAAGATCTTCTTCCCGATCACGCCAATGATCTCCGTCTCCTTGCCATCTCCATCCTCACCCCCTTCTCCCCGCAGGATACCAAGGACCGCCAGATCCGCGCCCTTCACCTCATAGCGAACTACGTCGACGCCAATCAGGGCGACAAGGCCCTCGACCTTATGGCAAAGGAATGGAGTCCGAGTCTCGACGACAACACGAAACTCACGCTGGCCATCCACCGTGTTTGGGGGCTCGCCGCGCTACAGCAACATCGGGATCTCGATAAAGTGACCACGGTGCTGGAACAGGACATCAAGGCCTCCCCGAAGGCTGACACCAGCTCTACCGTCACCATCCTCACCGATCTTTACCTGGCCCTCGGCAGGCAGTCTGACGCAACGAGCGCGCTCGATGCCTGCATTGCCAACCCGGCCACAGGGGCCAAGACACAGCAAGAGCTGAAAGAGCGACTGGAAAATCTCCGCAACACCTCGCTCGCATCGAAGCAGCTGGCCGACGGAGCCGCCGCATGGCTCAAAGATCACAAACCATCCTGGTGGGACTATGCGGAACCGAAATCGCCTGATGACCCCCGGCTACTTCGCCTCGATCAGATCCTCGACCGCTCCCAGGAGGAGTTCCAGCCCGCCGAATGGGTCAAGGCCGCCTTCCTCGCCCCCTCCGTCCCAGCACTGACGGCAAACACCCAGCAGCAGGCCCTCCTCAAGGGATTCAGCCAACTCTTGAGCGTGTGCAAATCGCAAGCCGACGCGAATGCCTTGGCGCAATCCATTCTCGACAACCCCTCCTTCCCCAAGCCCGTCAAAGCGGACTTCCTCTATGATTTCCTCTGGGATGCCTACACGAACTGGCACCCTGAAGTCTTCGAGCACTTTCGGAAATCGCCCAGCTACGAGACCATGACTCCGGCGCAGCAGACGAAGATCGAGCGGATCGTCGCCTACATGAAGACGGACAAGTCTTCTCCTGCTGCCTTGAGGGGCTATATCCAAAAGCAGGCAGAGGGGCCGATGGACGCGCTCTCTCTGGATCTCGTCCAAAACGCCCTTTTCTACATTCTGCAATCGCTCGATCTCGATTCGGCCCAGGCCATCTACCAAGCCGCCGCTTCCTACACCCTCACCGCCGATGCCGGACAAACCAAACCCGAGTTTCAACTCAAACTCCTGAAGCAGATCAACCTCACTAAGCCCTACGCGCCCATTATCACCACCCTGCGGAAAGAGTGCCTCGCGTGGCGCGCTCCATCGAGCATCTCCAAACCGCCGACCTTCGACCAGCGACGCGACTTCGGTAATTTCAACGACCTGAGTCAGGAGGATGCCATAGCCTTCCGGCTTTATTTGATAAAATCAGCTCAAGATCCCGTAGATCTCGAGTTCTGGGAGGACCTCTTCAGCGACCTGTCCCATAGCGATGCGGGAGGCAAGGCGGTCCTCCGCCTCCTCCAAGCCGGCCTCCAGAGCACCGAGGATGACGACTTTACGTCCTATCTCGTTTCCGCCGGCGACTATGCCCTCGATATCGACAATACCGAGACTCGCCAAAAATTCCTCGATATTGTCAAACCCTACCGAAATGCGGCCAAATTCCCCCAAACCGTCGAACGGCTCAGCCTCATCGACGCCCAAATCGCCCTGCGCTCGGGAAATCCCATCAACCTCGAGTTCGCTCTCGCCAACCTCGCCGATCCCTACAACATCAACAAAGCCAATCGCCTTCGAATCCGTTCCTACCTTCAAACAAAGAACACGGCCAAGCTCAAGAAGACCCTCGCTGCCCTCTCCTCCGATCAGATGACCTCGTCCCAGCTTAACGAGGAAATCCTACCCGCCCTCGAACTGGTCGGCATGAGAGACGAGGCCGCGTTGACTCGCGATGTGCTCGCTCGCAATTTCTACCAGGATATCCTGAGAGCCTGGTTCAGCCCCCAGGGTGCCTTACTAAACACCGTCGAAAGCGACCTGTCCGGGCTCGGGACACCCGAAAAAATTCCGGACGCCTTCACCGGCTTCATGGAAACGAAAATCGCCCGACAACGATCGCTTCTGCGCTATAAACTTTCCAAGGCCTACTTCGAAAAAAACTGGGCCAAGGCTGCCGATGCCGGGACCGCCTACGTGCAGTCCAACCCCACGTTTTACACCGCCTACTGGTTTCTAGGACGAAGCCTCGCCGAGCTCGGCAGGAAAGAAGAGGCCATCAAGGCCCTGAATGTTTATTGTCGTTATTCCCTCAACGAAGTCAGGTATCCCGATGCCAAGCTCCTTTTGGAAACATTGAGCGAGCCCCAAAAGTAAGCCCTCCTTTTCCACATCCCGGACGGTGTCGCTCCACCTTCGAAGAGAACCCAAAGGAAGATTCCTCCCAGAGCTCTCGAAAACTCTAAGTCGCTCGGCGGCAGGAAAAGAAAGCACCTCAAACATCTGCCCCTGTTCGCGCACAACTCAAATTCAGCCCCCTCGTCACCGACCCATGCGCTTCAATCACCCTTTTGAACGAAGCAGAAAAGGGATCAGTCAACAATTCTTGACCAAAAAACTCTAGCGATCGAAGGGAGGATTTGTCAGAAATGATTGACTGATCCTTGTTATCAGGACATCCAAACAACCGTCCATTGACCACTGCGGCGGAGGCTTATCCCACCCTGCAAGGGCGTCCTCGACCTCGCCGCCGATCGGGGTTAGCATCGGACACTTTCCCCACGCATGTCCTGCCCCACGCCGACCACCGCCGAACATGCCCGCCTCAGTGAGAACCGGGCCCGCACCCGTTACTGGAAACGCTGGGGGCCCTACCTCAGCGACCGCCAATGGGCGACCGTGCGGGAGGATTACTCCGCCGACGGCAACACCTGGACCTCCTTCCCCCACGAGCAGGCGCGAAGCCGCGCCTACCGCTGGGGCGAGGACGGCCTCTTCGGGATCAGCGACAGCAAGAGCCGCCTCTGCTTCGCCCTCGCCCTCTGGAACGGGAACGACCCGATCCTGAAGGAGCGCCTCTTCGGCCTCACCGGGCCCGAGGGGAACCATGGGGAGGACGTGAAGGAGGCCTACTTCCACCTCGACGCGACGCCGACCCACTCCTACCTGAAGGCGCTCTACAAATACCCGCACGCGGCCTTTCCCTACGACCACCTCGTCCAGGAGAACGCGAAACGCGATCTCCGCCAGCCGGAATACGAGCTCGAGGACACCGGGATCTTCGACGAAGGGCGCTATCACGACGTCGTCATCGAGTACGCGAAGGACGGCCCCGAGGATATCGTGATCCGGATCACCGCGACGAACCGGGGACCGGAGAAAGCCGTCCTCCACCTCCTGCCGACGCTCTGGTTTCGCAACACGTGGGCGTGGGGGAACCGCCACGAGAAGACCGGCACGAAGCCCGTGCTGAAGCTCGAAAACCTCGGCCCCGGGCCGAACTTCATTTCGGCCCGCCACGAGCAGCTGGGCCTGTTCCATCTCGCCTACGAGGAGGGCGAGCCGCTCTTCACGGAGAACGAGACGAACGCCGAACGCCTCTGGAAGACGCCGAACGTCGGCCCCTTCGTGAAGGACGCCCTCCATCGCGCCGTCGTCAACGCGGAAGCCAACTCCGTGAATCCCGACAGGACGGGGACGAAGTGCGCCATCCACACCGTCATCGAGGTCGAGCCGGGCGTCTCGAAGACAGTGCGGCTCCGCCTGCGCCTGGTGCCGGAGGGTTCCGCACCCGTGCCTTCCGATCCCTTCGCCGACTTCGACGCGCTCTTCCAGGCCCGCAAGGACGAGGCCGACGCGTTCTACAACGTGATCCTTCCCGAATCGATGCCCGCCGAGGAGCGGAACGTCGCCCGCCAGGGCTATGCCGGGCTGATCTGGAGCAAGCAGTTCTACCACTACATCGTCGAGGACTGGATCGAGGGCGATCCGGCGACCCCGACGCTGCCGTCCCCGCCGCCGGGACGCGGCGAGATCCGCAACGGCACCTGGGGCCACCTCTACAGCGAGGACATCCTCTCGATGCCCGACAAGTGGGAGTACCCGTGGTTCGCCGCGTGGGACACCGCCTTCCACATGATCCCGATGGCCCGAATCGATCCCGAGTTCGCCAAGCGCCAGCTCCTCCTCTTCCTGCGCGAGTGGTACATGCACCCGAACGGCCAGCTCCCCGCGTACGAGTTCTCCTTCAGCGACGTGAACCCGCCCGTCCACGCCTGGGCCGTCTGGCGCGTCTACAAGATGACGGGCGAGCGCGGCGAGCGGGACCGCGCCTTCCTCGAGGCCGCCTTCCAGAAGCTCCTCCTGAACTTCACCTGGTGGGTGAACCGGAAGGACACGCTGGGGAACAACCTCTTCTCGGGCGGCTTCCTCGGCCTCGACAACATCGGCGTCTTCGACCGCTCGAAGCCGCTTCCCGGCGACGGCTTCCTGGAGCAGGCCGACGGCACCGCGTGGATGGGGTTCTACTGCCTCACGATGCTCTCGATGGCGCTCGAACTCGCGCAGGAGAACCCGGTCTACCAGGACATGGCCTCGAAGTTCTTCGAGCACTTCATCGCGATCACCGACGCGATCAACACCATCGGCGGCACCGGCCTCTGGGACGAGGCCGACGGCTTCTTCTACGACGTCCTCCAATACGAGGGCCAGGGGACGCCGCTCCGCACCCGCTCCCTCGTCGGCCTCCTCCCGCTCATCGCCGTCGAGGTGCTCGAGATGGAGCAGATCGAGAAACTCCCCGGCTTCGCCCGGCGGATGGCGTGGTTCCTCAACGACCGGAAAGACCTCCCGGGCCGGATCGCCTGCTGCGTCCCCGACACGAACAAGGGCCTCCGCCTCCTCTCCCTCTCCTCGCGGGAACGGATGAAGCGCGTCGCCCGCTACGTCCTCGACGAGACCGAGTTCCTCTCCGAGCACGGCCTCCGCTCCGTCTCCAAGGCCCACCTCGCGAAGCCCTACGTCCTGAAGCAGGGCGACGCCGAATACACCGTCGGCTACGAGCCGGGCGAGGGGACGACGCGCCTCTTCGGCGGCAACTCGAACTGGCGCGGTCCGGTCTGGTTCCCCATCAACTTCCTCCTCGTCGAGGCGATGGAACGGTACCACCACTTCTACGGCGACGAGGTGAAGGTCGAGTGCCCCGCGGGCTCGGGAAAACGGATGACGCTGAAGGAAGCGTCGCGGGAGATCTCGCGGCGGCTGACGGGACTCTTCCTCCCCGACGCCGCCGGAAATCGGCCCTGCCACGGCGGAGCGCACCGCTTCGCGAGCGACCCCCATTGGAAAGACCTCGTCCTCTTCCACGAGTACTTCCACGGCGATACCGGAAAGGGCCTGGGCGCCAGCCACCAGACGGGATGGACCGCGCTGACGGTGAAGCTGCTGGAGTCGCAGTTCGAGCGGGGCTAGAGCCTGTCATGCACTTTGGAAAGCCCGCGCCGGAGGGGCTGCGCCCCTCTCCCCTAGGCGTGCGACGCCGAAGCGTGCCTGAATGGCCCGTGAGGCGGCGCAGAACGACGGGGAAGGGGTGTGGAACCCCGGCCCGAAGGGTTGCTCCTAAAACGGTCTCCCTCGGCGTTGCTCGCTCCTCGCGTGCCATTCAGGCATGCAGCGTCGCTCGCGTCTTGATGGAGGCCGTTTTAGGAGCAACGCGGGCTTTCCAAAGTGCATGACAGGCTCTAGACGGCGGCAATGCCGTCAGGACGGGATGCCGGGCCGTCGTCCAGGCGCGGGCGGCATCCAAGGTAGGGTTATCCCCCATGGGAAAAGGCGGGGCGAAGGCGCAGTCTCGTTCCTTTAATCCCATGAGTGAAAAAGTCCTCTTCGTCGACGACGATCCCAACACGCTGGTGGTCTATCAGCGCTTTCTGCAGCGGAAGTTCGAGGTCGAGGTGGCGGGCGGCGCGGAGGAGGCGCTGGCGCTCATCGGGAAAGGGGCATCCTACGCGGTGATCGTCGCCGACATGGAGATGCCCGGCATGTCGGGGACCGAGTTCCTCGAAAAGACGCGCCTCTCGTCGCCGGACACGGTGCGGATGATGCTGACGGGGAGCATCGACCCGCAGACCGCCATCGAGGCGATCAACAAGGGGAGCGTCTACCGCTTCCTCTCCAAGCCCTGTCCCGCCGATGTCTTCGCCCTCGCCATCGAGGAGGCGCTGAAGCAATACCGGCTGGTGACCGCGGAGCGGGAGCTCCTGGAGCAGACCCTCGCGGGGAGCATCAAGGTGCTCGTCGACATGCTGGCGCTGGTCGAGCCGGCGGCCTTCGTCGTGGGCGAGCGGGTCCGCGACTACCTGCGGGACTTCGGCACCGCGCGCCGTTCCCCCGATGCGTGGACCTTCGAGGTCGCCGCCCTCCTCAGCCAGATCCGCTTCATCGCCCTCCCCTCCGAGGTGACGGAGAAAGTGCGGAAGGGAAAGCCCCTCGACGTCAACGAGAGCGAGATGATGGCCCGGGCGACCGGGGCGAGCCACGATCTGATCCGCAACATTCCCCGCCTCCAGCTCGTCGCCGAGATCGTCCTTTCCCAGCAAAAGAACTACGACGGCTCCGGCTATCCCCAGGACGGCGCGTCGGAAACGGCGATCCCCTACGGCGCGCGGCTGCTGAAGATTTTCTCCGAGATCGTCGATTGGGAAAACCGGGGAGGCTCCCTGCGGGAGGCCTTGGCCCACATGGAGGGGAACCCGGGCCAGTTCGATCCGGCGCTGGTCGTCGAGGTCCTGGAACGCTTCAGGATCGACCCCTCCGACACGCCGACCGGCGCGAAGGAGATCCGGGAGGTCGCCCTGGCCGACCTGGCGATCGGGCAGATCCTGATGGCCAGCATCATGACTTCGGCGGGCCTCGTCGTCCTGGCGGGAGGGAGCAAGATCACCCGCCTCCTCCTCGAGCGGGTCCGGAACTTCGCCGCGATCCAGCGGCTGGTGGAGCCCTTCCGCATCGAGGTGAAGCGCCCGCCCATGCCCACGCCTTAAATTTTCAAACCTTGTCGAGGATCGTCCGCAGGGTCTTCAGCAGGGTCTCGGCCGTGTAGGGCTTCATCAGGAAGTGCTTCGTCCCCCCATTGTTCGCATTCAGGCCGCTCGTCGCGATGATCCTCACCGCCGGGTTGATCCGGGTGAGCGCCTGGATCGTCGCCGGGCCGTTCATGATCGGCATCATCATGTCGGTGAGGACGACGGCGATCTCGTTCTTGTGCTCGGCGTAGACCGCGACGGCGTCGGCCCCGTTCGTCGCCGTGAGGACGCGGTAGCCGAAGGAGAGGAGGGTCCTGCTGGTGATGCTGAGGATCGCCGCCTCATCGTCGACCACGAGGATCATCTCGCCGTTCCCCTTCGGAAGCGTCACCTCCTCCGGCTGCTCTGGAGTCACCACGGAGGAGGCCTCCATGGCGGGGAGGTAGACCTTGAACGTCGTCCCGTTGCCGGGCTCGCTGTAGACGGTGATCATCCCGCCGTGGCTCTTCACGACGCCCATGACGGTCGAGAGGCCGAGGCCGGTCCCCTTGTTGAGTTCCTTCGTGGTGAAGAAGGGCTCGAAGATCTTGTCGAGGACGTCGGGGGGCATCCCCATCCCGGAGTCGGTCACGTTGATGTGGACGTAGCGTCCCGCCTTCGTCTGGGTGTTCGTCCCCGCGTATTGCTCGTCGAGGAGGCAGTTCTCGACGCCGATGGTGAGGCTGCCGCCGTTCGGCATCGCGTCGCGGGCGTTCACGCAGAGGTTCAGGAGGATCTGGTGGATCTGGGTCGGATCGCCGAGGATCGTCCACGTGTCGTTGGGGACGGAGAAGAGCAGGCGGATGTCCTTCGGGAAGGTGTCCTTGATGATGCTCTCGAGGTCCTTCAGCAGATGCTTCGGCTGGACCTCGATCCGCTGGCCCTCCAGGCCCCGCGCGAACGAGAGGACCTGCCGCACGATGTCGGCCCCGCGCTTGGCGCTGACCTCGATGGTTTCGAGGATGTCCTTCCGGTCCTTTTCGTCGGAAGTGAATTTCAACGTGTCGATCGAGAGCATGATCGGCGCGAGGATGTTGTTGAGGTCGTGGGCGATCCCCCCGGCCAGCGTGCCGATGCTCTCCATCCGCTGGGCACGGAGGAACTGGTGCTCCAGCTTCTTGCGCTCGGTGATGTCCCGATAGGCCCAGATCCGGCCGTAGCGGTCGCCTTCCTTGCCCCGGACGGGGGCCGAGTAGCGGTCGAAGACCTTGCCGTTGTTGAGCTCCAGCTCGTCCCGGCTGATCTCGTCGGGATGGGCCGAAAGGTAGGCGACGCTCTCGGCGAATTGCCGGGGATTCTTGACCTGGCTCGTCACCCAGTCGAGACGCCGCCGGTTGTCGACCTCGTCGGCGAATTCCTGGGGAATGTTCCACAGGTCGATCATCTGCTGGTTCTGGAGAATGATCGTCCCCTCGCTGTCGACGATCACGATGCCGTCGAGCGACGAATTCACCTGCGCCTCGAAGAAGGCCGTCTTCCAGAGCAGCTGCGCCTCGTTCCGCTTCCCCTCGGTGATGTCGCGCTCGATGGCGGAGAAATGGGTGCACCGCCCCGTGCCGTCGAAGATGGGGACCAGGTCGATATCGAGCCAATATTCGGTCCCGTCCTTGCCGTAATTGATGATCTGGCGGCGGATCGGCTGCCGATCCCGCATCGCCTGATGGATCTCTTTCAGGATCAGGGGATCGGTCCGCTCCCCGTTGAGGAACCGGGGGCTCCGGCCCAGCGTCTCGGCCGACGTGTAGCCGGTGATCCGCTCGAACGCCTCGTTCACGAAGACGATCCGGGGGCCTGGCTCGTCGAGCGGGTCGGCCTCGATCACGATGAAGATGTCGTTCAGGTTGGAGACGCAGGTGTTCAGCAGGGCCTGCCACTGCTCCGACTTCTTCCGGTCGGTGATGTCGCGGATGCTGCACTGGATCACCTTTTCGCTCCCCGCCTGGTAGACGTTGCTGACGAACTCGACGGCGATGTGGCGGCCGTCCTTGGTCTCCAGCGGCAGATCCTCGTAGCGGACGTAGCCGTGCTGCTGCAGGCGCTCCAGCATCGCCTGGTTCGACTCGATGTCCTTGAACGGGCTCAGTTCCCCGACGGTCTTGCCGACCATCTCGCTGTGGGAGAAGCCGAGGAGCTTGAAGAGGAACGGATTCACGTCATTGATCCGCCCCGTCTCGACGTCGAGGATCAGGATGCCGTCCTTCGCCGCCTCGAAGAGACGCCGGTAGCTGAGCTCCGAAACCCGGAGCGCCTCGTTGCCCGTGGCGTTCTCCCGTTGGAGGTCGTTCGGGGTCGTCCTGATTCTCGTACCGTGCGGCTCCAACTCCGGGGTTGTTTCAGAAGAAGCGATTTGATTCGGGGTCATTTGTGCACTCTATCGGGAACGGAAGCCCGTTCCATGGGGTGTACACCCCATGGCCAAAAAGCGCCGGTTGCCATACCGTGCTTCCATGAAAACATTTTTGAAGAGAGTCCTCCTGCTGGCGCTCGTCGGCTTCCCCTTCGTCGCACTCGCCACTCCCGCCCGGGCCGATGTCGGCGTCGGGATCCGCTTCGGCTCGGGGCATCACCACCACCATCATCATCGCCACTACCGCCACTAACCGGGACCGGATTCGACTATGATGCCCCAACAGACCATCCACCAGCTTCTCCACGGAGAAGCCGCGCTCCCGGAGGACGCCGACGCCGGCGACTCCCTTCGCGATCCCTCGCGGGAAGAGCTGTTCCTCGCCCTCCAGAAGGGATCGGAGGAAAGCCGGACCGCCCGCAAACGGGCCGTCGAGCAGGCCACTTCGATTGTCCCGATTTGATCGACCTTCGTCCAAGCCGTTGAGCGGCTAACCCTCGACGGGCCGCATCGCCGCCAAGAGCTCCTCGAGCGGAACGGTGGCGAACGAGGTCGCCGAGTCGGACATCGCGTAGGGGACGATCACCCGTCTCGCGTGGAGCATCGCGCCGCAGCTGTAGACGACGTTCGGCACGTACCCCTCGCGCTCGCTTTCGTCGGGGCTGAGGAGCGGCTCCGACAGGCGGGCCAAGACGCGGGAGGGGTCGTCGCGGTCGAGGAGGAAGGCCCCGAGGGAATACTTCCGCATCGCCCCGACGCCGTGGCTGATCACCAGCCAGCCCGCCCCGGTCTCGATCGGGGAGCCGCAATTGCCGATCTGGAGGAATTCCCACGGGTAGGCCGGCTTCAGCAGGAGGGTCTTCGTGTACCAGAAATGGAGGTCGTCCGAGTACATGAGATAAAGATTCTCCCCGTCCTGCCGGGAGAGCATGGCGTAGCGTCCGCCGATCTTCCGGGGGAAGAGGGCCATCCCCTTGTTCTGGACCTCGGGACCGTTGAGCGTGCTGATCCGGAAGCGGCGAAAGTCGTCGGTCTCGAGCAGTTGCGGCACGGCGACGCGCCCGTCATAGGCGGTGTAGGTGGCGACGTAGGAGGCGCTCCCGTCGTCGCCGACGAACCGGACAAAGCGGGCGTCCTCGATGCCGTTCGACTCGTTCGGCGCGACGGGAAAGATCACCCGCTCGGTCAGCGGCTGGTCGGCGCCGTAGACGACCTCATAGTTCGCCTCGGCGAGGTTGAGCATGCGGACGACGCGGGGATCGAGCAGGGAAAGGTCGGCCAGGACGATCTGTTCCTTCAACTGCGCGAGGGTGAAGTCCTCCGGCAGGACGGCGAGGAGCGTGCGGGCCAAGTCGTCTGAAGTGGCCGGATTGCCCAACTCCTGAAGCTTCTTGAGGAAGAGCTTCTTCTCGTAGGAGGCGTTAAGCACGTGCTCCGGGGCGGTGACGAAGCGCGAGGGCTCGTCGACCCGGATCGTCCCCTCCTCGTCGACGGTGCCGGTCCGGAACGTGATCGAGGAGATATGCCCCTCCCCGGTCGCGCGGAGGCTCAGGACAAATCGGATCGTCCCTTCGGCCATCCCCGTTTGATCGGGATGGGGAACGATGGAGGGATTGAAGAGGGCCGCCGCCTCGAGGGAATACTCGTGGGTGAAGTAGGCTCCCAGCAGAAGCCTCCGCTCCTCGGCCAGGGGCTGATCGCTCGGCAGGAAGGGCCGGATGGCCGCGAAACGCTGGAGGAAGTAATCGCGGAGGCGCTGGTGCCGGGAGCCGAATTCGGCTTCCACCCGCGCCAGATCGTCGGCCGTCTCCTGCGGGGAGAGCGCAAGGACGCGGGCGATGATCCGCAGCGATCTCTGATTGCCGCCCGGACGGAAGGGACGGAAGAGGACCCGGGCCGCGTTCGGCCTCAAGACCAGTCCGGTACGGGTGACTTTCATGAAGGTGTCGAAAGGATGAGCGCCGCGACGGGAACCGGCACGGGCGGAAGCGGCAACGGTTCGTGGAAAGCCTTGAGGTTGTTCTCCAGGAGCTTCATCTCGCTGAGGGAGATGAGATAGGAGAGCGTCGATTCGGCCCCCCGGTTCTGGTTCACCCGATCGATGTGGAGGCCGTCGCAGCAGGCCCCGGTCTTCGGATCGCAGAGGGCGAGGCCGAGATCGTTCCGGCCCAGGAACCACTCGAAGGCGATCCGCGCCTCCCGATGCCAGGCCGGATCGTTGGTCGAGCGATAGGCCTCCAGGCAGGCGGATATCGTGGCGAGCGCCTCGACCGGCTGCTGGTCGAAGAGCGCCGGCTTCCCGCCGCGCTTGTAGAAGCCCTCGGAACCGATCGGACGGAAATGGGCCATCTGGCCAGGCGATTTCTGGACGTCGACGAGCCAGCGGAGCGACTTCAGCCCGATCTCGAAGGCCTTCGGGTTGTCGGCCCACCGCCCGCTCAGGATCAAGACCTGCGACAACCGCGCATTGTCGTAGGAAACCGTGTCCTCGAACCAGCCCCACTTCTCGGAGGCGTTCGCCTCATAGAGGTCGATCAGCCGCTGCGTCAGGACGTCGCGGATCTGGGCCGCCATCCGGTCCCCGTTCAGGCGGCGGAAATACTCGTAGATGCCGAGCAGGGCGAAGGCCCACGTCCGGGGCGAGGTGGTGTCGAGCAGGGGCGGCAGCGCCCGCTCGAACAGCTGCGCCGCCCACGATTGGAGATCGCTCCGTCTCGACCGCCCGACGCAGGTGCCCAGCGCCCAGAGCGCCCGGCCCTGGCTGTCCTCGGAACCGGAGGCTTCAAGCCACTTCCGATCGTAGCTCATGAAATTGCGGAACCGTCGCGCCCCGGGATCGAAGGCGTACTGCATGAAGCTGGCGTAGGTGTCGGTCAGCCGCCGCACCTCGGGGAGGTCGAGCTCCAGCTCCTCCAGCATCAGCGTCGCGATGAGGGCCCGCGCGTTGTCGTCGGTGCAATAGCCGTGGGCGTAGTCGGGCAGGGAATAGATCGCGTGCTGAAGGAGGCCGGTCGAATCGGACATCGCCGCGAGGTGGTCGAGCCGGAGCGCCGGAAGTTCCAGCCGCTTCTCGTCGAGCGTCCGGACGCCCATGCGCCGGATCGGCTGGCTCGTCGGATGGCTCCGCGCCCGCTCGAACGAGGCCATGTAACGATGGGCCGCGCGTTCCCAGATCATCCCGCGCCCCTCGACGTAGGCGGCCTTCCGCATGGCGTGGCGGCGCTTGTCGTCCCGGAGGAGGGCGACGACCTCCCGCGCGATCGCCTCCGAATCGGCGAACGGCACGAGGACACCCTTTCCGTCGGCCAGCAGCTCTTCCGCGTGCCAATAGGGCGTCGAGATGACGGCCTTCCCTCCGCCGTAGGCGTAGGCGAGGGTTCCCGAGGTGATCTGGGCCGGGTTGAGGTAGGGCGTGATGTAGAGATCGGCGACGCCCAGGAAATCGGTCAGCTCGTCGAGCTCGACGAAGCGGTTGTAGAAGCTGACGTGGCGCGTGATGCCGAGGTCGGCGGCCAGCCGCTCCAGGCTGAGGCGGTAGATCTCGCCGTGATCGCGGACCAGGTTCGGATGGGTCGCGCCGAGGACGATGTAGACCAGGTTGGGAAATTGCCTCACCACCTCGGGCAGGGCGCGGAGGACGTATTCGATCCCCTTGTTCGGCGAGAGGAGGCCGAAGGTGAGGAGGACCTGCTTCCCCTCGACCTGGAATTGGTCCTTCAGGAAGTTGGGGTCGGTGAACGGCATGTCGGGAATGCCGTGGGGGATCAGGTCGATCTTCTTTTCGGGGACGTCGTAGATCTCCCTCAACATGCGGCGGCCCCGCTCGCTCATCACGACAAGGCGCGAGGAGAGGAGGGCCAGCTCCTGGAGCACCCGCCGCTGCTCGGCGCTCGGCTTTTCGAGGACGGTGTGGAGCGTCGTCACGACGGGGATGCGGAGATCGCGCAGCAGGGCGAGGATGAAGCTCCCGGCGGGGCCGCCGAAGATCCCGTACTCGTGCTGGAGGCAGACGACGTCGGTCCCGCTGAAGTTCAGGTATTCGGCGGTGCGGATGTAGGAATCGAGGTCGTTCTCGGAGAACTCGAAACGGACCTCGGGCCCGTAGTCATAGCCCTCGGCGCGGTCGCTGACCGGCGCGACGAAGCAATCGATCGCGGGATACCCGGCCGCCACCGCCCCGCGCAGGTCGTGGGTGAAGGTGGCGATGCCGCACTTGCGGGGGAAATAATCGCCCAGGAAGGCGATCTTCTTGATCTCGGGAATGGCACCCATGAAAACTCAGGAACGGGCCGCGCGGGCGCCCGCCCGATAGATCGGCTTGACGAAGGAGTCGGCCTGGAATCCGGCGGGGCCTTCCCACGGCACGTAGCCGCCCTTCCCGTCCTTGTCCTCGACGAAGTCGCCGATCCGGACGATTTCCTTCCCCTTCAGGAGACGGAGACGCTTGGGGGTCGCCGCCTTGGGGGCGTCGACATAGTCGCAATGGCTGCTGGTGCTGCTCATTGGATTAGGACTGCCTCGGTTTCACGAGGAGAAGAATGATCCCGCCGACGAGGGCGAAGGCCCCCGCGATGGGCGGGACGAAGTGGCTGTCGGTCGTCTCGATGTGGATGCCAATGAAGTCGACCGGCTTGCCCGGCGTCGTGAAGGAGAGGCCCGAATAGGCGAGCACGACCACGCCGAAGGTGATGAGAAGGAGGGAAACGATGGTTTTGAGATTCATGGAGGGGGTTAGGAACGGATGAGGTTGAGGAGAATGATGAGGACCGCGAGGACGAGCAGGATGTGGACGAACGAGCCCATCGTGCGGCCGGTGACGAGGCCGAGCACCCAGAGGACGATGAGAACGAGGGCGATGGTGTAGAGCATGCGGCTTTTCAGTTGGGACGGTGAAGCATCCGGTTGGCCGCCTTGACAGGCGGGGGAAGATCGTCGGGCACATCGAGCATCGGGGTGATCCCCTTGATGGGACGCCTCACCACCCGGCGGACGGCCTCCTCCGCCAGCGGGCCTTCCCGGCTCGCCCCCTTCATCGCCCCGGCGGCGGCCGTCGCCGCGGCGACCTCGACGCGGACGCCGAGCTCCTTCGCGCTGTCGATCGCCCCCTCGACGAGGCCGACGGTCGCCGCCTCCATGTCGCCGCCGACGCGGGCGATGTCGCGGATCGCAACGCGGGCGGTGAGGCGGATCGTGTCGAGCGCCTTGTCGTCCCCCAGGCCCTCCCGATGGACTCCCTTCATGGCCCGCGAGACGCCGATCATGACGCCCCGCGTCACGTGGCCGAGGTCGGCCCCCACATGGACGGCTGCCTCGATCGCCCCCGCCGTGACGTCGGCCACGACGTCGCTCACCGCCTGCGCCGTCCGGCCCGTCTCCTCGATCACCGAGGCGACGAGTTCCGTCACCGTCTCGACGGTGGCGTCGAGCGCGTTCCCCGTCCCCTGGATCGCGGCGGCGATCCGGGTTTTCATCGTTTCGGCCCGTCCGGCGGCCTTTTCGACCTTTTCGACGGGGAGCCTATTCATGGGAGATACCCGTTCCGTCGACCATCAGGCTGTGGGTCGAGCTTTTCCCGAGGCGGCCTTTGGCCCGGCCATCCGGAAGTCCCCCGCCGCCCGGTCGATGCGAGGCCTCCGCCGCATAGAGCGCCGAACCGGTCAGGGGCAGGGAACAGGCCGAGGCCAGGAAGGCGAAGGAGCGGAAGGAAGGGAATTTCATAGGGAGTGGATCGACCCTGCCTTCCCGGCTTACCCGCCGCCATGGGGTCTAACCCTACTGGGGTGTTCACCCCATAGCCGCGGGACGGCTCTTGCCCGAGGATCGGCGGGATGCCGGACATCAAACGCCCCCAGTCCCCCCTCCACCCAAAGGAGTCCTTGCAATTGCCTGCGGGATTGCGAGAACTGACGCGTCGGACGTTGCTGGAGCAGGAACGGGATCGCCGGGCGATCAGCCTCAGGCTTCAGGACAACATCGCGCAAACCCTCCTCGGCGTCCACGTCCAGATCCTCCTCCTACAAAAGGAAGCCCGAAGCCAGACCGTCAGGCTGGAGAAGGACATCGCCGAAACCCTGCAGTGGCTCACCCGGGCGACCCCCCTGTTGGCTCGGAGAAAGCGGCCCCGAAAAGACGCATGAAAACCCGCCCCGCCCAATCCCCGCCGTCACCCGATGGCCTGCCCCGCCCCTCTCCCCACGCCAAGGAAACGACCGCCCAGTTGAAAAGGCTCATCGCCTCGCTCCGCCATAGCACCGTCGAGCTGGCCGCCTCCAACCTGGAGCTGAGCCGAGAAATCACCCAACGAAAGAAGGCCGAAAAGGCCCTGAAGAGAAGCGAACTCCATTACGCCCAACTCCTGGCGCAATCCGACCTCCAGCAGCAGAAACTCCGGCATCTCTCCCGCCAGATCCTTTCCGCCCAGGAAGAAGAGCGTAAGAAAATCAGCCGCGAGCTCCACGACGTCATCGCCCAGACCCTCGCGGGCATCACCATCCGGCTGGCCGCGCTCAAGAAGGAGGCCAAGCTCAAGACCCGGAGCCTCGATCTCAACATCGCCCGCACCCAGCGCCTCGTCGAAAAATCGGTCAACCTCGTCCAGCAATTCGCCCGCGAGCTCCGTCCCGCCGTCCTCGACGACCTCGGGCTGATCCCCGCCCTCCATTCCTTCATGAAAGCCTTCACCGCGCGGACCGGCGTCCACACCCGCCTGACCGCCTCCGCCGGCATCGAGCGCCTCGACACGACCCGCCGCACCGCCCTCTTCCGCATCGCCCAGGAGGCCCTCACCAACGTCGCCCGCCACGCCCGCGCCAGCCGGGTCGAGATCACCCTCCGCGAACTCCCGAACTCCGTCTCCATGACCGTCCAGGACGACGGCATCTCCTTTCAAACCAAAGAAACGGGCCCCTCCCGGGGGCGCAAGCGGCTGGGGCTCCTCGGCATGCGCGAGCGGGTCGAAATGGTCGGCGGGAGCTTCGACGTCGAGTCCTCCCCGGGCAAGGGAACCACCCTCACCGCCCACATCCCGCTCGGCAAGGCCAAGCCAGCCAAAAGCACGCCTGCCGCGCCGTAAAAAAAGTCACCACGCCCATGAAACCGATCACCGTCCTACTGGCCGACGACCATACCATCGTCCGCGAAGGCTTCCGCGCCATCCTCGGCCTCGAGACCGACATCGAAGTCGTCGGCGAGGCCCAGGAAGGGCGCAAGGCCATCGCCCTCGCGAAGAAGCTCCTTCCCGACGTCATCCTCATGGACGTCGCCATGCCCCTCCTCAACGGCCTCGAGGCGACCCGCCAGCTGGCCAGGGAACTGCCCGCCGTCAAGATCCTCATCCTTTCTGCCCACAGCGACGACGCCTACGTCCAGAACGCCCTCGCCGCCGGGGCCAGGGGCTTCCTGCTCAAGCAGACCTCCTCTCACGACGTCTGCCGCGCCATCCGCGAAGTCCACAAGGGAAACCTCTTCTTCAGCCCCACCCTTTCCCGGCGCTTCAATCCCCTCCAGCCGCCCCCGCACGACCGCTCCGGCCTGCCCAACAAAAAAGCCGCCAGCCTCACCTCGCGCGAAATGGAGGTCCTCCAGCTCATCGCCGAGGGCAAGGCGAACAAGGAGACCGCCGCCGAGCTCGGCATCGGCATCAAGACCGTCGAGAAGCACCGCGGCCACCTCATGGAAAAGCTCCGCATCCACGACACCGCCGGCCTCACCCGCTACGCCATCGGCGCCGGAATCATCGAGAGCAGCGTCCAGGTCACGATCCTCTGATCTCCCCGCCATGAACGCCCCCCTCTGTTCGTGAAAGCATCCCTCCCCACCCCGGCCCCCTCCTCGGTCTTCGAAAAGCCGGAGTACGCCCGCGCCGTCATCGAGAACAGCCCCGACTGCGTGAACCTCCTCGACCGGGACGGCCACCTCCTCGCCATGAACGGGCCGGGAATGGACAACATCGAGATCGACAACTTCGAGCCCTACGAGGGCAAGCGGTGGTCCGACCTCTGGCCCGAGGCGGGCCGCCCCTCCGTCGAGAAGGCGCTCGCCGCCGCCCTCGACGGCCAGCCCGTCCGCTTCCAGGGCTTCTGCCCCACCGCCAAGGGATCGCCCCGCTGGTGGGACGTGATCGTCACCCCCGTCCGGCAGCCCGACGGCCGGGTCGAACAGCTCCTCTCCGTCTCGCGCGACATCACCCACCATCGGGCCGCCGAGGAAAAAACCCGCCAAAGCGAGGAGCAGCTCCAGGCGCTCACCCAGGCCTCGCCCGATCTCGTCTCCATCTTCTCGACCGACGGCCATTGCGAGTTCTGCAACGAGCGGTGGTCGGAGTTCTCCGGCCTCTCCATCGCCCACGGCGTCGATTTCAGCGGGGGCGACCTCGTCCACGCCGAAGACCGCGCCCGCATGGCCGAACAATGGGCCCAATGCCTCCGGACCGGCTCCCCCCTGGAGAGCGAAGTCCGGCTGCGCCGCTTCGACGGCGTCTACCGCTGGTTCCTCTCGCGGATCCTTCCCGCCCGGAACGAGGCCGGCGACATCGTCAAATGGTACGGGGCCAGCTCCGACATCACCGCCCAGCGGGAAACCACCCAGGCCCTGGCCAAGATGAACGCCACCCAATCCCAGCTCCTCGAGGAACGGGTCGCCCAGCGGACGGCCCAGCTCCAGAAGATGGTCGAGGAACTGGAGCTGCTGTCCTACAGCCTCTCCCACGACCTGCGCCAGCCCCTCCGGGCCATGCAGCAATACAGCCAGATCCTGATCGAGGACTACGCCAGGAAACTCGACGCGACCGGGGAACAATACCTCCAGCAGATCATCCGGGCCACCACCCGGATGGACCGGCTGATCCAGGACGTCCTCACCTACGCCCAGCTTTCGCGGGCCAGCATCGCCCTCGACACGGTCGACGTCGACACCCTCACGCACGACATCATCGCCCAATACCCCCTCTTCAAGGAACCCCACGCCTCCGTCACCGTCGAGGGGATCCTGATGCCCGTCATGGCCTCCGGCTCCCTCCTCACCCAGATCATCTCGAACCTCCTGGGAAACGCGGTGAAATTCATCGCCGCCGGGATCAAGCCGAGGGTGACCATCTTCACGGAAAAGAGGGAGGCCCTGGTCCGCATCCACATCCGGGACAACGGCATCGGCATCAAGCCCGAGAATCTGGAAACGATCTGGAAAATGTTCGAGCGCCTCCACGTCGCCAAGGAATACGAGGGGACCGGCATCGGCCTCTCCATCGTCCGCAAGTCGTCCGAACTCATGGGCGGCCGCGCCGGAGTCGAGTCGATCCCCGGAGAGGGCAGCACTTTCTGGATCGACCTCCCCAGAGCCAAAGGCATCAGCACATGAAATCAATCCTCCTCGTCGAAGACAGCCCCGAAGACATTTTCTTCATGCAGCGCGCCCTGAAAAAGGCCGGCGTCTTGAATCCCCTTCAGATCGCCGAAGACGGACAAAAGGCGATGGATTACCTGAACGGCTCCGGCCTCTACGGCAACCGGCTCGTCTACCCCCTCCCCGGCCTCGTCCTCCTCGATCTCAAGATCCCCTTCGTGAAGGGCCTCGAAGTCCTCAAATGGATCCGCAGCCAGGCCGACCTGGCCCAGATGATCGTCATCGTCTTCACCTCCTCGGGCCTCGACAACGACATCACCCACGCCTACTCCCTGGGAGCGAACTCCTACTCGATCAAGCCCTCGGCCTCCGAAAAGCTGGCCGAGTTCAGCAAGGCCTTGAAAGACTACTGGCTCCAGCACGACCTCGCCTGCCTCAGCCCCGTCGAGAAATAGGGCGAAAGCGTTCCTCCCTTAATGGAGGGGCCGGGCAGGGCCGGGACCGGGAACCGCGCCGAACCAGTTCCGGAGGCGATCGGCGTCCCGTTTGGAAAACTGCTCGGCGTGGCGGAGGAGCCACTCCTGTTGCTCCTCCGTATCGCGGGCTTTCAAGGCGGCGACCGCCCCCGGCCAGAGCGAGACCGTGCCCGTCCTCCCCTCCATGGCGAGAAGAGGGATGGAACCGTTTTCTTGAATCAAGAGAGTCATAGGAGATTATTCTTATGTATAATTTACAAGAGAGAACAGCAAGCCAAATCAAAAACTATAGACAAAATCTATAGTTATAGTATTCCATTATGGAATGTCCGATTTAGAACTCCAGGTCGATGTCCTCGTCATCGGCGGCGGCACCGCCGGGTGCGTCGCCGCGATCAAGGCGAAGGAAGCCCTGCCGGAGGGTTCCGTTCTGCTGCTCGAGAAGGCGAACGTGAAGCGGAGCGGCGCGATCGCCTTCGGCATGGACGGGGTGAACAACGCCGTCATCCCCGGCCACGCGACGCCGGAGCAATATGTCCGCGAGATCACCCTCGCCAACGACGGGATCGTCCCCCAGCGGGCGATCCTCGCCTACGCGCAGCAGAGCTTCGGGATGATCCAGGAGCTGGAGGCCTGGGGCGTGAAGTTCCAGAAGACGGCGGCGGGCGATTACGACGTGAAGAAGGTCCACCCGAAGGGGAGCTACGTCCTCCCGATGCCCGAGGGGTACGACATCAAGAAGATCCTCACCCGCGTCCTCCGCCGCACCGGGGTGAAGACCGAGAACCGGATCATGGCGACCCGCGTCCTCGTCCACGAGGGCCGCGCCGTCGGCGCCCTCGGCTTCAACGTGCGGACGGGCGGGTTCGTCGTCATCCGGGCGAAGGCGGTGATCCTCTGCTGCGGCTCGTGCGGCCGCCTCGGCCTCCCCGCCTCGGGCTACCTCATGGGGACCTACGAGAACCCGAGCAACGCCGGGGACGGCTACGCGATGGCCTACCACGCGGGGGCCGAGCTCACGAACATCGAGTGCTTCCAGATCAACCCCCTCATCAAGGATTACAACGGCCCGGCCTGCGCCTACGTCAGCGGCCCCTACGGCGGCCACACGGTCAACGCGAAGGGCCACCGCTTCATGCTCTCCGACTATTGGAGCGGCCAGATGATGCTCGAATTCTACAAGGAACTGAACGGGCCCAACGGGCCGGTCTTCCTGAAGATGAACCACCTCGCGCCGGAGACGGTGACCGAGATCGAGCAGATTCTCCACGCCACGGAGCGCCCCAGCCGGGGCCGCTTCCACGCGGGGCGGGGCGTCCACTACGGGGAGAAGCCGGTCGAGATGGCCGTCTCGGAGATCGGCCTCTGCAGCGGCCACAGCGCCTCGGGCGTCTGGGTGAACGAGTTCGGCGAGAC
Organism: Verrucomicrobium sp. GAS474; assembly: GCF_900105685.1. Lineage (NCBI taxonomy): Bacteria > Pseudomonadati > Verrucomicrobiota > Verrucomicrobiia > Verrucomicrobiales > Verrucomicrobiaceae > Verrucomicrobium > Verrucomicrobium sp. GAS474. The sequence continues at coordinate 1,411,415 of NZ_LT629781.1, read as the reverse complement.
GACGGTCCCCGGCCTCTACGCCGCCGGGGACATGGCCTCCGTCCCGCACGGCTACATGCTCGGCGCGTTCACGTTCGGCAAGATCAGCGCCGGGAGCGCCGTCGCCTATGTCGCGGACAAGGGCCACGCCCCCGCCGACACCGCCCTCGCCGCGCAGATCGAGGCCGAGCGGACCCGCGTCCTCGCCCCGCTCTCCCGCCCCGACGGCATCCAGCCCCACCTCGTCGAATACAAGCTCCGCCGCCGGGTGAACGATTACCTCCAGCCGCCGAAGGCCTCCTACCGGATCGAGCAGGGCCTCGCCTACTTCGAGCAGGCCCGCGAGGACCTCGAGCAGATCGGCGCGGCCCACCCGCACGACCTCATGCGGGCGCAGGAATGCTCCTTCATCCGCGACTGCGCCGAGATGGCCGCCCGCGCCTCCCTCTACCGGACCGAAAGCCGCTGGGGCCTCTACCATTACCGGCAGGACTTCCCCGAGCGCGACGACGCGAACTGGTTCGTCCACGTCAACGTGAAGAAGGGCCAGGACGGCGCGATGAGCCTCTTCAAGCGCCCCGTCGAGCCCTACGTCGTCCCCATCGAGGAGGCCGAACAGGAATTCTACCGCAACCTCCGCATCCGGGAGACCGTCCCCCTCGGCCAGGAACCCTCCGCCGCCGCGCCCGAACCCGCCCTCGCATGAGCACGCCCCCCACCGAAAAGACGCCGCCCCAGAAGGTCGCCGGGAAACTGAAGTTCGCCTCCGAGCGCGAGGCCGCCTTCGTCGCCCGCGAGACGCCGAACCGGCAGACGACCCGGGAGTTCGACGTCCCCGTCGTCGTCGACGAGGCGAAGTGCATCACCGGCTGCCATATCTGCGTCGAGTCGTGCCCCGTCGACTGCCTCGCCATCGACCTCCAGAAGGGCAAGTCCCACATGAAGTTCGACGAATGCTGGTACTGCCTCGCCTGCGAGGCCGACTGCCCGACGAACGCCATCACCGTCAAGATCCCCTACCTGATCCGCTGAGCCGTGAGCCTCTCCACCCTCCCCATTTCCGACCGCCTCCGCAGCCCCGACACCGCCACGCGCCGCCTCGCCCTCGCCGGGATCGAGGACGAGCTCGACGACGTCGTCGCCGCCGACCTTGTCCCCCTCCTCCGCGACGCCGACGTCACGATCCGGAAGCTCGCCGCCGGGGCGCTCGAGGAACTCGGCGACGCCGCCGCGATCCCCGGCCTGATCGAGGCCGCGGGCGACGCCGACGAGGAAGTCGCCCTCGCGGCGGGCGGCGCGCTGCGGGAATTCCGCTCCGCCGACGCCTTCCTCCCCCTCCTCTCCGGCCTCGGCCACCGGGCCGCCCCGGCGCGGGCCGGCGTCCTCGTCGCCCTCCGCCACTTCCCCCTCGCCGGGAAGGGAGCCGCGCTCCAGGCCATCGCCCACCTCGTCGGGGACGCCGCACCCGACGTCCGCCGCGAAGCCGTCATCACCCTCACCCACTCGCGGGACGCCGCCGTCCTCCCCGCGCTCCGCCAGGCGCTGGCCGACGCCGACGCCGAGGTCCGGCGGATCGCCGTCGGGGCCGTCGCCTTCTTCTCCGCGCCGAGCGCCGTCCCCGACCTCGTCGCGGCGCTGAAGGACGCCGATTGGCAGGTCCGCCGCGAGGCCGCCATCGCCCTCGGCCGCTTCCCCGCCACCGAGAGCGCCATCGCGCTCCTCGAACTCCTCCGCGACCCTTTCTGGCAGGTCGCCAAGGAAGCCCTCTCCTCGCTCGGGAAGCTGAAGGCCCCCGCCGCCCGGCAGCTCATCCCCTTCCTCCGCCATCCGGTCACCGACGTCCGCATCGCCGCCGCCCACGCCCTGGGCGAGATCGGCAACGGCAGCCCGGCCACCGCCGCCGCGCTCGAGGACGCCCAGGCCGACATCGATACCGGCGTCCAGAAGGCGGCCCGCGCCGCCCTGGCGAAGCTCGCCTCCTAATGTTTTCCGAACCACCACCACCCACTCCTTCCTCGTCCCGATCTGGTCTACTAAACGCCTAGAGATATAGATCCAAACCAACCCCAAAAAAATGATCCGCACCCGCCTCTTCAAGCACTTCGCCGCCGCGCTCCTCCTCGCCGTCGGCGCCTCCTCCGTCCACGCCGAAACGCTCCCCTCCTCGCTCAAGATCGGCTTCCAGAAATACGGCACCTTCCCGATCCTCAAGGCCCGGGGCGACTTCGAGAAGCGCCTCGCCGCCCTCGGCGTGAAGGTCGAGTGGGTCCAGTTCCCCGCCGGGGTCCCGATCCTCGAGGCCCTCAACGCGAACAGCGTCCAGCTCGGCGAGACCGGCGAGGCCCCGCCCGTCTTCGCCCAGGCGGCCGGCGTCCCTCTCGTCTACGTCGCCTACGAGCCGAAGAACTCGACCAGCGAGGCGATCCTCGTCCCGAAGAACTCCCCCATCAGGACCGTCGCCGATCTCAAGGGGAAGAAGGTCGCCGTCACGAAGGGCTCGAACGCGAACTACTTCCTCGCGAAGGCGCTCGAGGGAGCCGGCCTGAAGTACTCGGACATCACCCCCGTCTACCTCATCCCCGGCGACGGCCTCGCCGCCCTCGGCAGCGGCGCGGTCGACGCCTACTCCGTCTGGGAGCCCTACCAGACCGTCGCCACCCGCTCCCACGACGCCCGCGAGCTCCTCAACGGCGAGAAGACGATCGCGAACTACGAATACTTCCTCGCCCGCCGCGACTTCGCCGAGACCTCGCCGAAGATCCTCGCGATCCTCAAGGAGGAGACGAACAAGGCCGACGCGTGGGCCCTCCAGAACCCCCGCGCCGTCGCCGAGCTCCTCGCCCCCGAGTTGAAGGTCGATGCCGACACCCTCGAGGTCGTCGCGAAGAAGCAGGCCCGGGGCCTCCAGGATCCCGACGACACCGTCCTCGCCTACCAGCAGAGCCTCGCCGACACCTTCCTCTCCATCGGGCTGATCTCGAAGCCGATCGCGGTGAAGGACGCCTTCCTCGGCAAGACCGCGACGACGGCGGCGAAGTAATCCGGACCCACCCACCCGCCTTATCCTCATGAAACGCATCACCCTCTCCACCCTCCGCACGGTCGCCCTCGCCCTCGTCGGCTCGCTCGCCTTCTCCTCCCACGCGAAGGCCGCGCCCGCTTCGACCGAAACAAAGCTCGAAACCCTCAACCTCGACTTCGCCTATTACAACCCCGTCAGCCTCGTCCTGAAACGGAACGGCTGGATCGAGAAGGAATTCGCCGCCGACGGGACGAAGGTCTCCTGGAACCAGAGCCTCGGCAGCAACAAGGCCCTCGAGTTCCTCCGGGCGAAGAGCCTCGACTTCGGCTCGACCGCCGGGGCCGCCGCCTTCCTCGGCCGGGCCAACGGGAATCCGATCCGCGCCGTCTACGTCTACTCGAAGCCCGAGTGGACCGCCCTCGTCACCCGGCCCGAAACCGGCATCAGGACCGTCGCCGATCTCAAGGGGAAAAAAGTCGCCGTCACGAAGGGAACCGATCCCCACATCTTCCTCCTCCGCGCCCTCGCCACGGCGGGCCTCACGGAGAAGGACATCGTCGAGGTGCCGCTCCAGCACAGCGACGGGAAGAACGCCCTCATCAAGGGCGACGTCGACGCCTGGTCGGGCCTCGATCCCTTCATCGGTCAGGTCGAGGTCGAGAAGGGCTACCCGCTCTTCTACCGGAACCCCGACTTCAACAGCTATGGCTTCCTCAACGTCCGCGAGGAATTCGCCAGGGAGCATCCCGCCGCGGTGAAGCGGGTCCTCGCCGTCTACGACAAGACCCGCCTCTGGGTCGTCGCCCATCCCGACGAGGCCCGGCAGATCCTCGCCGAGGAGGCGAAGCTCGCCCCCGAGGTCGCCGCCAAGGTCTGGAGCCGGATCGACTTCTCCAACGGGACGATCGGCCAGCCCCAGATCGAGACGATCAAGGCCTCGGCCTCCGTCCTGAAGCAGAGCGGTGTCATCCCCGCCGAGACCGACGTCGAGAAGACCGTCGCCGACCTCGTCGATCCCGCCTTCCTGCCGAAGGTCGCCGCCAACTAAAAGTCGCCGCCTCCTCCCATGACCGCGGTCGCGCCCTCCCTCCGTCCCTTCCCGGCTTCCCCGCCGGGGAAGCGGGGGGAGGAGCGCGCCCGGGTCGTCCGCCCCCCGCGCGAGGAACGATGGCGCGGACTCGTCGTCCCCGCCCTCCTCCTCCTCGGCTGGGAAGCCGCCGCCCGGAGCCGCCTCCTCGATCCCAGCCTCTTCCCCTCGCCCGAAGCCGTCTGGGCCGAAGGCGCCCGCCTCGCCGCCTCCGGGGAATTGCGGGACCACCTCGCCGCCACCTTCTCCCGCGTCCTCTCGGGCTTCGCCCTCGGCGCGGCCGCCGCCACGCTCCTCGGCTCCCTCGCCGGCTTCTCCCGCTCCCTCCGCGCCTTCCTCGACCCGACGCTCCAGGCCGTCCGCAACGTCCCCTCGATGGCGTGGGTCCCCCTCTTCCTCCTCTGGTTCGGCATCGCCGAGACCGGCAAGCTCGCCCTCATCGCCCTCGGCGCCTTCTTCCCCATCTACCTGAATCTCATGGAAGGGGTCCGCGCCGTCGACCGGAAGCTCGTCGAGGCCGGGCGCACCCACGGCTTCTCCGGCCTCGCCCTTCTCCGGTCCGTCCACGTCCCGGCGGCGCTTCCCGCCTACCTCGTCGGCCTGCGGCAGGGCCTCGCCCTCGCGTGGATGTTCGTCGTCGCCGCCGAGATCATGGGAGCCAGCCGGGGCCTCGGCTTCCTCCTCATCGACGGGGAGACGACGGGCCGCCCGGCCACCCTCCTCGCCAGCTTCCTCCTCTTCGCCGCCTGCGGCAAGGGGACCGACGCCCTCCTCGCCCGCGCCTCCACCCGCCTCCTCCGGTGGCAGGACACCCATTCCGAAAAACGCTGATCCGCCATGCTCGAACTCCATTCCCTCTCCCGCCGCTTCGGCTCCGGCGACACCCGCGCCGGCCTCGGCACCGTCAGCCTCCGGATCGACGAGGGCGAGATCGTCGCCCTCATCGGGCCGAGCGGCTGCGGCAAGAGCACCCTCCTCCGCCTCCTCGCCGGGCTGGAGGAACCCTCGACCGGGAGGGCCCTCTGGCGCGGCCACGAAATCACCCGCACCCGGCCCCGGCACGGGGAGATCGGCGTCGTCTTCCAGGAGCCCCGCCTCCTGCCGTGGTTCACCGTCCGCCAGAACGTCCGCTTCGGCCTCGGGCCGAAACCGCAGCCCGGGGAGGAACCCCTCGTCGACGAAGTCCTCGAACGGGTCGGCCTCACCCGCTTCGCCGCGGCGATGCCGAAGGAACTCTCCGGCGGCATGGCCCAGCGCGTCGGCATCGCCCGCGCCCTCGTCTCCCGCCCCTCCCTCGTCCTCCTCGACGAGCCCTTCAGCGCCCTCGACGCCCTGAACCGGCTCCGCCTCCAGAACCACTTCCTCACCCTCTGGGAGGGAACGGGGCGGACCCTCCTCCTCGTCACCCACGACATCGACGAGGCGCTCCTCTTCGCCAGCCGCATCCTCGTCCTCAGCGGCAGCCCCGGCGAGATCGTCGCCGACTACCGCATCGCCCTCCCCCGCCCCCGCGTCCGGACCGACGCCTCCTTCCAGCATTGGAAGGAGCGGCTCCTCGCCGACCTCGGCCTCGCCGAGGTCCATCCCTTCGCCGACCATGTCCCTCTCATTTGACCTTGCCGCCCCGGTCGCCCTGGCTTCCTCGCCGCCGTCGCGCGAGGAACAACCCCGCCGCGCCCCCTTCGCGTTCTCGCGCTTTTTCCACGACCCCGCGTGGAGCCGCTGGACCGCCTGGACCCTCCCCGCCCTCGTCCTCGTCGCGTGGGAGATCCTCGCCCGCGCCGGCCTCATCTCCTCGCGCCTCCTCCCGCCCCCCAGCGCCGTCCTCGCGTCGGCCTGGACGCTGACCCTCTCGGGCGAGCTGGGGAACGACATTCTCGTCAGCTCCCTCCGCGCCTTCGCCGGATTTGCGATCGGGGCCTCCGTCGGCTTCGCCCTCGGCATCGCCTCCGGCTTCTTCCGCTCCGCCGAGGTCCTCCTCGACACGCCGCTCCAGATGGTGCGGAACATCCCCCTCCTCGCCCTCGTCCCCCTCGTCATCATCTGGTTCGGCGTCGGCGAGACCGCGAAGGTCTTCCTCGTCGCCGTCAGCGTCTTCTTCCCGCTCTATCTGAACACCTGCCACGGCATCCGCTCCGTCGATCCCGCCCTCGTCGAGATGGCCGGGGTCTACGGGGCGACCCGCGCCTCCCTCCTGCGCGACGTCCTCCTGCGGGGCGCCCTCCCCTCGATCCTCCTCGGCGTCCGCTACGCCCTCGGATACATGTGGCTCTTCCTCGTCGTCTCGGAAACCCTCTCCGCCACCTCCGGCATCGGCTACCTCGCCATGGACGCCCGGGAAATGGTGAGAACCGACATCGTCCTCGTCAGCATCGGCCTCTACGCCCTCCTCGGCAAAGCCTCGGACAGCGTCGCCCGCGCCATCGAGCGCCGCTTCGCCTCCTGGCATGCCTCCGTCCAATCGGAGAAGCGCCGCACCCGCTAGATTTCCACCACCCACACCACCACCATGAGCCTTCAATTCCATTGGTTCCTCCCCACCTACGGGGACAGCCGTTACATCGTCGGCGGCGGCCACGGCCTCCCCGCCGGAGTCGCCGGAGGAGCGCGTCCGGCCAACCTCGACTACCTCGGCCAGATCGCCCGGAGCGCCGAGCAGCTCGGCTACGTCGGCGCCCTCACCCCCACCGGGGCCTGGTGCGAGGACGCCTTCATCGTCGACGCCATGCTCGCCTCGGTCACCAAGACCTTCAAATTCCTCGTCGCCGTCCGCCCCGGCCTCATCTCCCCCACCCTCGCCGCGCAGATGGCCGCCACCTTCCAGCGCCACTCGGACAACCGCCTCCTCCTCAACGTCGTCGTCGGCGGGGAGCCCGTCGAGCAGCGCGCCTATGCCGACTTCTCCGACAAATCGGAACGTTACGAGCGGGCCGACGAATTCCTCCAGATCGTCCGCGCCCTGTGGGAGCGGCCCGACGTGAACTTCCAGGGCCGGTTCTACCAGGTCGAGAACGCCACCCTCCCCTACCGGCCCGACGTCATCCCGCCCCTCTACATCGGCGGCTCCTCCGCCGGGGCCGGTCCCGTCACCGCCCGCCACATCGACAGCTACCTCACCTGGGGCGAGCCGACTCCCGCCGTCGCGAAGAAGATCGAGTGGATCCGCGGCCTCGCCGCCGCCGAGGGTCGCCGCGTCCGCTTCGGCATCCGCCTCCACGTCATCAGCCGGGACACCCCGGAAGCCGCCTGGGCCGAGGCGAGCCGCCTCCTCTCCGCCATCGATCCCGAGACGATCCGCCAGGTCCAGGCGGGCCTCGCCCGGAGCGAGGGCGAAGGGCAGAGACGGATGCTCGCCCTCCACAACGGCTCGACCGCCAACCTCGAGATCGAGCCGAACCTCTGGGCCGGCTTCGGCCTCGTCCGGGGCGGCTGCGGGACCGCCCTCGTCGGGAGCCACGCCGAGATCGCCGCGAAGATCAAGGCCTACGCCGCGCTCGGCATCGAGGAATTCGTCCTCTCCGGCGTCCCCCACCTCGAAGAAGCCTACTGGTTCGCCGAGGGCGTCCTGCCCCTCCTCCAAAAGGAAGGCCTCTGGAGCCACCCGCAAGGCCCCGCCGCCGCCTCCTGCGTCCCGAACGAAATCCCCTTCGCCGCCTCGACCAGCCGGAAGCTGGCGAGCGCGAGCTGACCCGCCCATGACCCCTCCATGAGCCGACTCCCTCCCCTCTCGACCGCCGAGACCCGCTCCGCCGCCGTCGGCGCCCTCGCCGAAACCTTCGCCCGGACCGCCGCCGAGCGCGACCGCCTCGGCGGCACCGCCCAGGCGGAGCGCGATCTCCTCCGCGCCAGCGGCCTCCTCACCCTCGCCATCCCCGAGGCCCTCGGCGGACAGGGAGCCCCGTGGCCCGAGATCCTCGGCCACGTCCGCCGCTTCGCCGCCGTCGACGGCTCCCTCGCCCACCTCTTCGGCTTCCAGCACCTCCTCCTCGCCACCGTCGCCCTCTTCGGCAGCGAGGCCCAGCAGGAGTCGTTCTTCCGCCGCACCGTCGAGGGCCGCTGGTTCTGGGGCAACGCCCTCAACCCGCTCGATCCCGGCACCCTCGCCTCGGCGACCGAAGGCGGACGCAGGATCAACGGCAGGAAGAGCTTCAGCTCCGGCTCCGTCGACGCCGACGCTCTCGTTGTCTCCGCCTCCGACGAGGCCCACGGGGGCAAGCTCCTCGTCGGCGTCCTTCCCCTGGCCGAGCGCCGCGACGGCGTCCGCGTCCTCGCCGACTGGGACGCCTTCGGCCAGCGCCAGACCGACAGCGGCGCCGTCCTCTTCGAGAACGTCCTCCTCCGCGACGACGAGATCCTCCGCACCCCCGGCCCCCTCGGCGACATCCGCGCCACCCTGCGTCCCCTCCTCGCCCAATCGATCCTCGTCCACGTCTACCTCGGCCTCGCCGAGGGCGCCTTCGCCGAAGCCCTCCCCCTCGCCTCGGCGGCGACGCGCCCCTGGCTCGCCTCCGGCGTCGAGCGCCCCCAGGACGACCCCTATCTCCTGGCCCGCCACGGCGAGATCGCCCTCGCCCTCCGCTCGGCGGCCCTCCTCGCCGAAGCCGCCGCCCGCTCCCTCCGGCACACCTGGGAAAAGGGAGAAAACCTCACCGAAGCGGAACGGGGCGAAGCCGCCCTCGACATCGCCGCCGCCAAGATCGCCACGACCCGCGCCGCTCTCGACATCCCCTCCAAAATCTTCGACCTCGTCGGAGCCAAGGCCGCCGTCCACGCCGCCCGCCTCGACCGCTTCTGGCGCAACGCCCGCCTCCACACCCTCCACGACCCGATCGACTACAAGGTCCGGGAACTCGGCGTCCATGCCCTCCTCGGCACCCATCCGAAGCCGACCTTTTACTCCTGATCCCGCGGGCGGCCCTGTTGGAAGACACTTCCTGCCGAGAAACTGCGACACCCCGAACGGCTGCGCCGGATGCGCGGCGATTCTGCGCCGGGGCGCTTGACGTTTCCGGCCGGGCTCCGATCCTAGCGGCATGGCCGTCTCCTCCGGAACCAAGCGGATCGTCTTCTTCGGTCTTCCCCCCGTCCGGGAGATCGACCTGATCGGGGCGATCGACGTCTTCGCGACGGCCAACCAGCTCGCGGGCGGGAAACCCCTCTACGAACTCAAGGTGATCGCCGCCGAGCCGGTCCGGGGGAAACGGATCGCGGGGATGTTCGGCCTCTCCCTCTCGTGCGACGGCGATTACCGCGCCTTCCGGGGGGAGATCGACACCCTCCTCGTCCCCGGCGGACGGGGCGTGGAGGAACGGAAGGCCGCCCCCGCCGCGATCGCCTGGCTGCGGAAGGCGGCTTCGCGCAGCCGCCGCGTCGGGTCGATCTGCACCGGCACCTTCCTGCTGGCCCAGGCCGGGCTCCTCGACGGGAAGCGGGCGGCGACCCACTGGGCCTTCGCCGCCGACCTGGCGAAGCGTTACCCGAAGGTCGGCGTCGACCCCGAGCCGATCTGGATCCAGGACGGCAACTACTACACCTCGGCGGGCGTCACCTCGGGGATCGATCTTTCGCTCGCCCTTCTCGAGGAGGACCACGGGGCAGCCCTCGCCCTCGACGTCGCCCGGATGATGGTCGTCTTCCTGAAGCGGCCCGGGAACCAGGCCCAGTTCAGCGTCTCCCTCGCCGCGCAGAAGACGGAGAGCAAGCCTCTTCATGAGCTCCGCGTCTGGATGGCGGAGCATCTCTCCGCCGATCTCTCCGTCGAGGCCCTGGCCCGGCGCGTGGCGATGAGCCCGCGCAACTTCCAGCGCGTCTTCGCCGGGGAGGCGGGCAAGCCGGTCGCCCGCTACGTCGAGGAACTGCGGATCGAGGCCGCGCGCCGCCACCTCGAGCGGACGACGCAGAGCCTCGACGAGATCGCCGGGCGCTGCGGCTTCAAGTGCGCCGACACGATGGGCCGCGCCTTCGTCCGCTCGCTCCACGCCACGCCCGGCGAATACCGCAGCCGGTTCCGTTCCTCCGGGATCGGCAAATAGGCATGGCACGAATCGTCGGCACGATGGCATAGGGGATCGACCGGGGGCGGGACCATGATGGTCCCATGAGCATCAGCACCACCTCGATCGCCGGCATCCGCATCCCCGACAGCAAACTGGCCCGCGAGGCCACCGAACTGGTCCGCGACACCGAGTCGCCCCTCCTCTTCCACCACTCGACCCGGGTCTACCTCTGGGGGGCCCTCGCCGGGGCCCGCCGGAAGCTGAAGTTCCATCCGGAGCTCCTCTACATCGGCGCGATGTTCCACGACATCGGGCTGACCCCGCAGTATCGCAGCGGGACCGAGCGGTTCGAGGTCGACGGGGCGAACGCGGCCCAGGACTTCCTGCGGCGGCACGGGATCGACCAGCCCCTGATCGACATCGTCTGGGACGCCATCGCCCTCCACACCACGCCGGGCATTCCGAAGCACAAGAAACCGGAGGTCGCCCTCGTCACCGCCGGGGTCGAGATGGATGTCCTCGGCCTCGGCTACCTCGACGTCCCCGACGCGCAGCGGGAGGCCGTCGTCGCCGCCCATCCCCGGGGCGACCACTTCAAGGAACAGATCATCCACGCCTTCAACGAAGGCTTCCGCCACAAGCCCGAAACGACGTTCGGCACCGTGAACGACGATGTCCTCGCCCTCCACGACCCCGCGTTCAAGCGGGCCAACTTCTGCAGCATCATCCTGAACTCGGCCTGGCGCGAATAGCGCCGGGGATCAAACCGATGGACCCCTGGCCGCCGCTCCTCTTCAAACCCCGCATCAAGGAATTCATGAACATCGATCCGACATGGGAACCCCCCATCGACCTCCGCCTCGCCACACTCCCCCTCGCCTCGGGGGCCGGGGCGATCCCCGCCCTCGGCTTCGGGACGCTGATCGTCGGCCCCGCCGAGACCCGGCGGGCGACCGCCGATGCCTTGCGGGCCGGATTCCGCCACCTCGACTGCGCCGAACGGTACCGGAACGAGCGCGAGGTCGGCGAGGCGCTCCGGGCCGGGTTCGAGAGCGGGGCAATGACCCGCGAGGAGGTCTTCCTCACCACGAAGCTGTGGAATACCAATCACCGGCCCGAGCGGGTCGAACCGGCGTTCGATGCCAGCTGTGCCCGGCTGGGGGTCGATTACATCGACCTCTATCTGGCCCACACGCCGTTCGCCTTCGCGCCCGGAGCCGAGATGGACCCGCGCGACGAAGAGGGCAGGATCGTCTACGACGACGGCGTCACCCTTCTCGAAACTTGGCGGGCGATGGAACGCCTCGTCGATCAGGGCAAGTGCCGGGCGATCGGCCTCTCCGACGTCACCCTCGAAACGCTGATTCCCCTCTACGAGGCCGCGCGGATCAAGCCCGCCGTGATCCAGGTCGAGTCCCACCCCTATTTGCCCCAGACGGAGCTGCTCGAATTCTGCCATGCGAAGGGGATCGTCTTCCTCGCCTTTGCGCCCCTCGGCCACGGCATCCGGCCCGGCCCCCTCGACGACCCGGTGATCGTCGCCCTCGCCCGGGAGTATTGGCTGACCCCCGCCCAGGTCCTCCTCGCCTGGGGCATCCAGCGCGGCACGGCGATCCTCACCACCCCGAAGAGCCCCGCACGGGCCCGCGAGAGCCGCGCGCTCCTCCCCCTTCCCCAATCGGCGCTCGACGAGATCGACGCGATTCCGACGCGGATCCGCCTCAACTCGGTGGTGGAGACCGGCGTTCCCGGCTTCATCGCCCGGGGCCGCTGAGCGCCGCGAACGATCCGAACGGAACGGCCATGATCCACCTCACTCCAGCACGACGCGAGGCGTTCGCCTTCGGGCTCCGCAGCTGGCTGGCCTGCGTCCTCGCGCTTTATCTGGCGTTCCTGCTGCAGATCGACGAGCCGCTGTGGGCGGCCCTGACGGTCTGGCAGGTGATCCAGCCCGCACCGGGCATGGCGATCTCGAAGGGGTTCTACCGGATGGTCGGCGTCGTGATCGGGGCCCTCATGGGGATAGTCCTGATCGCCCTCTTCTCCCAGACGCCCGAACTCTTCATCGTGGCGTTGGCGCTCTGGGTCGGCGCCTGCACCGTCGCCGCCTCGCTGCTCACCCGCTTCCGCGGCTTTGCCGGCGTCTCGGCCGGGTTCATGACGGCCCTGGTCGGTCTGGGGGCCTATCACGCGCCGGAGAAGGTCTTCGATATCGCGATGGCCCGGGGTGCGGCGACCCTCATCGGGATCGCCTGCTCCCTCCTGGTGACGACTCTCTTCGCCCCCCGGCGGGCCCAGGCCGCGCTCATCCAATCGCTCCGCCAGGCGATCTCCGACACGGCCCGCCGCGCCGCCTTTCCGCTGGAAGGCGCGTTGGCCGACCGCTTCGCCCTGGGACCGTCGCTGGCCGGATCGCTGGTCGGACTCGAGCCCGTGATCGAGTTCGCCGCGCAGGAATCGGCGCGCGGGCGGCAGAGCGCCGGCCCGGCCCGCCGCCTCGTGGCCGACCTCTTCGCGGTCCTCACCGCGAAGCGGGCGCTGGAGGAATACCTGGGCCGCGTCGGCCTGGGCCGGGATGCCGGGAGCATCGCCCTCTACCGCGAAGGGATGGCGCTGCTCGATCAGGTGCCCGCGATGATGGCGGCGGGGAAGGAGGCCGAGCTCCTCGAGAAGACCCGCGCCTATCACCGGCGGGTGCGCGAGGCGGCGAGGGCGACCTCCTCCCCCCGGATCGACGACCGCTTGGCCGACCTCGCCGCCCACCTGGAACGGGCGCTGACCCTCTGCCTCGCCCTCCAGGACGAATCGCGATCGGCTCCCCCTTCGGATCGGGCTTTCCGCCTCCACTTCCACCGCGACCGCCAGGCCGCCGCGATCAACGGCGCGCGCTCCTTCCTCGCCGTCCTTCTCGCCGGGGCCTTTTGGATCGGGAGCCAATGGTCGGCGGGGCCCTTCCTGATCATTCCGATCGTCATGGTCTGCAGCATCTTCGTCTCGGCCCCCTATCCCGAGGCGGCGGCGCTGAATTTCATGAAGGGGGCCGCCTGCGGCATCGGAGCGGCCTACCTCTGCACCTATCACTTCCTCGCGGGGACCGGCGACTTCGCCCTCTTCGCCGCCTCGGAGGCGCTCTTCCTGATCCCCGCCGCGATGATCCAGCTCAACCCCCGCCGCACCGCCTTCGGCCTGGCCTACGGCATCTTCTTCTTCCTCGTCGGGGAGCCGTCCAATGCGATGACGTTCAACCCGGCGGCCTTCTTCAACAGCGCGCTCGCCATCCTGACCGGGGCGCTCGTCGCCACCCTGGCCTTCCGGCTCTTCATGCCGCCCGACCCGCGGCGCGCCCGCCGCCACGTGGTTTCCCGCATGCGGAGCGGCCTGAAGGAAATGGCGGAGCAGGAACCGATCCCCGCCCACTCCGAGTGGCAGACGCGGAACTTCGACCGGGTCTATCGCCTTTGCGATCCCGCAAACCCCTCGGCGATCCGGGGGAGCCAGGCCCGCGAATGGTACGAGGGCGGCCTGGCGACGGTTCACGCGGGCAACGAGGTGCTGCGGCTGCGCCACCTCCTCCGCGAGGGCGCGTTGCCCGAGCGGGCGGCAACGCTCGGGCGCTCCCTCCTGCGCGCCGTCGCCGACATCGCGGCCGAACCCGAGGCCGTCTCTCCCGCCATCCGGAGGACAACCGCCGCCTTGGCCGCCATGACGCCGCCGACGGAAAACCCCGGAGCCTGGGACCGCCTCCTGGCCGTCGCGGACGAACTCGAGGCGTTCTTCGCGGCCCACTCCCGCTTTTTGAACCCGGAACGGAAGCCGATGAACGAAAGGATCTATGGAACATGAAATCAACCTCGCGGGCCTCTACGTCTCGCCCTTCGTCGTCGTGCTCGCGCTCGGCGCGGCGGCGTTCCTGCCGCTGCGCGCCCTCCTCGACGCCCTTCAATTCGACCGATACGTCTGGCATCGGCCCCTCGCCGAGGCCTGCCTCTTCGTCATCACCCTGGGCCTGCTGGCCCTCATTCTATGAACCTCATGAAACCGATCGACTTCCACTCCGAGACGACGAAACGTTACGCCCGCACGGGCCTCATCGTCGTGCTGGCGGCGCTCTCCGGCTGGGCGCTCTGGTATCACTACCAGCTCGCGCCGTGGACCCGCAACGGACGGGTGCGCGTCCAGGTCGCCAACGTCGCCCCCGAGATCGGCGGTAAAATCGTCGGGATCATGGTCCGCGACAACCAGCGCGTGAAGAAGGGCGATCCGCTTTTCGCCCTCTGCGACGACGACTACCGCTTCGCCCTCGCGCAGGCCGAGGCCCAGGTCGAGGCGACCGGAGCCGAAATGGAGGTGCAGAGGGAGAACGCCGCCCGCCGGGAAAGAATCGGCCCGATGGCCGTCTCCCAGGAGGAGATCGAGACGGCCTCCAGCGCGGCCGTCCGCGCCCATGCCGCCCACGCCGCCGCCGTCGCGGCCCGCGATCAGGCCCGGCTCAACCTCGACCGGACGGTGATCTCCGCGCCGGTCGACGGCTACGTCACCAACCTCGCGATGCGGATCGGCGACTTCGCCCGCCCGGGCGAGATCAAGGTGAGCCTCGTCGACGAGCATTCCTTCTGGATCTCCGCCTACTTCGAGGAGACGAAGCTCCCCCGCATCCACGAGGGCAATCGGGTGCGGATCCGGCTCATGGGCGTCGGCCCCGAACTCGAAGGGAAGGTCGACAGCATCTCGCGCGGCATCGCCGACGCCAACACCGCCACGGGAGCGCAGAACCTCCCCGCCGTCGATCCCGTCTTCACCTGGGTCCGCCTCGCCCAGCGGATCCCGGTGCGGATCGAGATCGGCGAGGTGCCGGAGGGCGTCGTCCTCGCCGCCGGGCAAACGTGCACCGTGGTGGTCCGGCCTTCCCGGTAAGCGCCCTTGCGGCTTACGAATTCAGGCCGACCGCCGAATATTCGGCGAACCGCCGCTGCTGCTCGCAGGCGACGGTGATCAGGCTGGCGAAGGTGCGGGTATCGAACGGCTTCACGACATAGGCCGCGAAGCAGGCGCGGGTCTCGCTCCGCAGGGGGAAATGGTCGGGATGGGCGGTCAGGGCGATGACGGGGACATGGGCCGTCGCGGAGTGCCTGCCGAGGCACCGGGCCAGCGTGACGCCGTCGGCGTCGGGGAGATCGAGGTCGGTGACGATGGCCTCGGGAGCGAGGCCGCCCGAGATCATCCGCATCGCCTCGTCGGCCCGATCGGCACGGGAGACCTCGTGCCCGCTCCCCTCGAGAACGAAGCGGAGAAGCTTGGCGTCCAATTCCCGGTCTTCGACGATAAGGATCTTCATGGCCGTTCAGCGTGCCGCCACCATCGTGGCCGTCGTCGCCTTCGCCTGCCCGGCCTGGGCCGAATGAGGGTGGAGGCGATCGTGTTGCGAGGAGATCACGATCAACATCCCCACGGCGAATAAAATGCGTCTCGTCATACTCCCATCATGGAGAAACAGGAGGCGGCCCGGTATCGGACGGCCCCGCTAAATGAAGTAGGACATGTCTGACCACCCTTCCGGATGCCACCTAGGTGAGGCAACTTAGGTCGTGTCAACGAACCCCGGCGGGGCGCGTTGGGGTTCGTTGACACGACCTAGGCCTGGGTATTTTCATGCCCCGCCCTTCCGCGATTAGTGTTGCCTCTCCCCGGCCCCTCCGCTTTCCTTTTTTCAGGGGATCAGCGTCCTTTCCTCTCCTTCACCCAATGGAACAGTCCCGTCCGCTGCCCTTTTACTCCGGGGTGTTCTGGATCACCCCGGCCATCCTCCTTTTCGGCACCCTCACGGCGTTGCTGGGAGGCGCCACCGTCGTCCAGTGGCTCCGCCACGAGACCTTCCTCCTCCATATCGGGCCGGGAAACCCGATCCTCGTCCTCCACTTCAACTCGGCCCTCTGCTTTTTCCTCGGCGGCCTCGCCCTGATCGCCTTCGGCATCGAGTGGCGCCGCCTCGCCCTGGTCCTCGGGGGCGTCACCTTCGCCCTCAGCGGGGCGACCCTCGTCGAATACTTCGCCAACGTCGACCTCGGCATCGACCAGGCCGTCGTCCGCGCCTACATCACCTCGAATTTCGCCCACCCCGGGCGGATGTCGGAGATCACCTCGACGAATTGGTTCCTCCTCAGCCTCGTCATCTTCATCGAGGCCCTCGCCCGGCCCGGCGGCTGGCGGTTCGTCGCCACCTGCTTCCTCTCCTCCCTCGTCCTCGCCAACAACGGCATGGCCCTCGTCGGCTACTGGATCGGCCTCCCCGACTCCTACACGTGGGGGATCTTCCACCGCGTCACCCTCCAGACCGCCGTCTGCTTCTGCTGCCTCGGCTTCGGCTTCGTCCTCCACACGCTGCGGAACGTCCCCATGGGAGGGCGGAAGGACGCCCGGGGGCTCCCCCTCGCGGCGGGGCTCGGCGTCTTCACCGCCTCCCTCATCCTGTGGCAGGTCCTCCTCGCGGGGAACCGGTGGCAGGTCTTGAACGACATGGACGCCGTCCGCACCACCCTCGGTGCGCAGATGATCGAGCAGATCGACTCCCGCGTCCGCGCCCTGGAGCGGATGGGCAAGCGGGTCGAGGTCCGGCCCGGCGGGATGACCTTCGGGGAGTGGCAGACCGACGCCCTCTTCTACATCGAGCATGAGCGGGTCTTCCGCGGCATCGCCCGGACCCGGGCCGACGGCCATGTGATGTGGTGGGTCCACGACGAGAGCGGCCTCGAGCCGAAACCCGGCGGCACCCTCGGCGACCCCGTCTTCCAGAAGGAGGCGATGGACCGCGCCGAGGGCGGCGGCGGCACCGTCGCCAGCCGGATCGACCAGATCGGCGACGCCACTTCGGGAAGCCGCCCGATCGAGGGTTTCGTCACCTGGTTCCCCATCTACAAGAACGGCCGGCTCGACGGCTTCATCGCGGGCTGCTTCGACGCCCGCCAGCTCCTCGCCCGGATCGACGTCGGCAACGGCCTCGGCAAGTTCTCCTTCCGGGTCCGCGAGGGGGACCACGTCCTCTACAGCCGGGGCGATTTCGACCAGGAACCCTACCGCCAGACCTTCCCCCTCGATTACCTCAACCTCGGCTGGCAGATCGACATCGAGCCCGGCCCGCTCCTCCTGGCCCGGGAGAACTCCCACCTCGCCTACCTCATCCTGATCCTCGGCCTCCTCTTCTCCGGGGCGCTGAGCATGGCCGTCTCCAGCTACCAGAAGGCGCGGAGGCAGACCCGGGCCGTCCGCGCCATCGAGACCATCCTGCGCGAAAGCGAGGAACGCTACCGTCTCCTGGTCTCGAACGTCCAGGATTACGCCATCTACCCCCTCGGCCCCGACGGCCGGATCGCGGGATGGAACACCGGTGCCGAGCGGCTCCACGGCTACAAGGCCGACGAGGTCCTCGGCCAGGACGTCTACTTCTTCTACCCGCCCGACGAGATCCCCCGGGACCGGCCCGATCCGATCCGCACCGCGCGCGAGGAGGGCCGCAACGCCGAGGAAGGCTGGCGGATCCGCAAGGACGGCACCCGCTTCTGGGCCAACGTCACCATCACCGCCCTGCGGAACGAGGCCGGGGAGATCTTCGGCTTTTCCAAGATCACGCGCGACCTCACCAAGCAGAAGGAAACCACGGCCCTCCTCGCCCAGCGGAACGCCGCCCTCGAGATCGCCATGGCCCGCGTCGAGGAAGTCAGCCGGCTGAAGAGCGAATTCCTCTCGAACATGTCCCACGAGCTGCGGACCCCCCTGAACAGCGTCATCGGCTTCTCCGAGTTCCTCCGGGACCAGAAACCGGGCCCCCTCAACGCCGACCAGCGGGAGTACCTCGACGACGTCCTGAAGAGCGCCCACTACCTCCTCCAGCTCATCAACGACCTCCTCGACCTCGCCAAGATCGAGGCCGGACGGATGGAACTCCTGCTGGAGAGCTTCTCCCTCCGCGCCCACGCCGAGGAGGTCGTCTCCCAGATGCGGCCCCTGCTGGAGAAAAAGGGCCTCCACTTCGTCTCCCGCCTCGAGGTCGAGACCGTCGTCCTCGACCCCAAGAAGATCCGCCAGATCCTCAACAACCTCCTCTCCAACGCGATCAAGTTCACCCACGCCGAGGGAAAGATCGAGCTCGCCATCGTCCCCGCCGGGGAGAACCAGATCGAGATCATCGTCCGGGACACCGGCATCGGCATCAAGGAAGAGGACTTCGACCGCCTCTTCGGCGAGTTCCAGCAGCTCGATTCGGGCGTTTCCCGCCGCTACCAGGGGAGCGGACTAGGGCTGGCGCTCACGAAAAAACTCGTTACACTCCATGGGGGGGCCATCCGGGTGGAAAGCGTCTTTTCGATGGGTAGCACCTTTATCGTCACCCTGCCAAAACACGCCGTCACCTCACCTTCCTCATGAGCGCCGCCCACGTCCTAGTCGTCGAAGACAACGAGATGAACTTCAAGCTGGCCCAGCGCCTCCTGGAGATCGAGGGCTACCGCGTCTCCCACGCCCCCGACGCCGAGAGCGCCCTCGTCCAGATCCGGGAACAGATCCCCGACCTCATCGCCCTCGACATCCAGCTCCCCGAGATGGACGGCTTCACCTTCGCCGAGATCATCAAGAAGGACGCGGCGACCCGGGACATCCCCATCCTCGCCCTCTCCGCCCACGCCATGCAGGAAGACGTCCTGCGGGCCAAGGCCATCGGCATCGACGGCTACATCACGAAGCCGATCGACACCCGGAAATTCCCCGAGCAGGTCGCCTCCTGCCTCGCGAAGCGGAAAAAAGCATCGGAAGCCGCCTCCGAAAATCCCGCCCCCCCCGCGCCATGACCATCCTCCTCATCGAGGACGAGGAAGGCGACCTCAAGCTCGTCACCCGCATCCTGGCCCACGAGGGCCATCGGATCATCGGCGTCCACAGCGCCGAGGAGGCCATCGACCTCCTCGATGCCGACCGGGAACACCCCGAAGTCATCCTCACCGACCTCCGGCTCCCCCGGATGGACGGCGTCACCCTCGCCCGCCACCTCAAGGCCGACCCGAAGACCGCCGCCATCCCCGTCGCCGCCATGAGCTCCCACATCGAGTCCTACACCGTCGCCGAGATGATCGCCGCCGGCTTCGCCCTCATCCTGCCGAAGCCCCTCAGCGGCCGCACCCTCCCCCAGCAGCTCGTCGCCCTCCTCGCCTGATCCCCTTTCCCAAAAAAACGCCCCCCCCTGGAGCCCCCCATGTCCGAACCCATCCCCGTCCTCATCGTCGATGACCTCGAACCGAACCGGAAACTCCTCAAAGTCCTCCTCAAGGCCGAGGGCTACCCCGTCCTCGAGGCCGAGAACGGCACCCAGGCCCTCGAACTCCTCCGCTCCACCCCCGGTCCCCTCGTCGGCCTCATCGACTGGGAGATGCCCGGGCCGACCGGCGTCGAAGTCTGCGCCGAGATCAAGAAGGAGAAAGACAAGCTCCCCCCCCGCTTCCTCATCCTCCTCACCGTCCGCGACGCCCGGCAAGACATCGTCACCGGCCTGAAATCGGGCGTGAACGATTACGTCACGAAGCCCTTCGACCAGTCGGAGCTCCTCGCCCGCATCGCCATCGGCATGGAGATGGTCACCCTCCAGACCACCCTCGCCCAGCGCGTCGACGAGCTCCAGCACGCCATGGCCGAGATCAAGCAGCTCAACGGCCTCGTCCCCATCTGCTCCTACTGCAAGAAAATCCGCGACGACAAGAACTACTGGCACCAGCTGGAACGCTACATCTCGAGCAAGACCGACGCGAAGTTCAGCCACGGCATCTGCCCCGACTGCTACGAGACCGTCGTGAAGAAGGAACTCGAAGAGATGGAGAAGGGCGAGTTCTAACACCCCCCCTTGCTGGGAGGAGCCCGAAGCGATATAGTGGAACGCATGCACCGCCCCTCCCATTCGATTCCTTGGGCGCTGTGGTACGCCTTCCTGGCCGTTCTCTGCGGCTCCCTCCTGCAGGTCCTCCTCGCCTTCCCCGAGTTCAACTCCGCCCACGTCCGCCCGCGCGATCCCGAGGATCTCGTCCCCCCTGTCCTCCTGCTCCGGCTCTTCGCCATCGCCCCGTTCTGGCTCGTCGTCCTCTGGCCCCTCCACGCCTTCGTCTCGAAGCGGGCGTGGATCTGGAACGGCTTCCTCGCCGTTCCCCTCGCCCTTGCCTTCAGCGCCGCCCTCGTCGTCCTGCTGAAGCGGTTCAACCCGGTCTACGAATCGTCGCTGAACTACTCGAACCTCCTCCTCCCCTTCACCCTCGGCATCAGCGGAGGCACATGGCTCGCCGCCTGCCTCCTCCAGGGCCGCCGCCTGAAGAAACGGCGCTGGGACGCCGGAGCCGCCCCGCATTAGCGCATTGGTTTAACGAAATCAAAGAGACCGGAAACGCCCCGGGGCTTGATTTCAAGGGCTTCGCGGGGCATCAACGGAAGATGGCCATTCAGGTTTCGTCCTCCGGCAAAACGGGCATCGTTTTCCTCCTTTTCTTCGCCCTGCTCTGGAACGGCATCTGGATCACCACCGTCGTTAAAAAACAGAGCCACCTCATGGAGGGAGGTCCGCAGAACCTTCTCTTTCTCCTCTTCCCCCTCATCGGGATCGGCATCGTCGTCTTCCTGATCCGGACGATTGGAAGCGCCCTGCGCCATGGAAAGACCCGCTTTGAATCCGAGGAGGAAATTCCCGCCTTCACCCTCGGTGCCCCGTTGAAAGGGACGATCCGCTTTGACCGACCGCAGCCCTCACCCCCCTCCTCCAGCCGGGGCTATTCCTACCTCTTGACCCTTTCCTGCACGGAGAGTTCGGGAAGCGGCAAAGACCGGAGCACCACAACCGTCTGGACCAGCAGGCACCCCGCCACCGCCCTCCCCGACGGCACGATCCCGGTCTCCTTCCTCATGCCCGGGGAGAACGAGATCATGAGCCGCTACGGCCAATCGGGAGGCAATATCGCGTGGACAATCTCCGTCGCCGACGAGGCGAAATCGTTCTTCGCCTTCAGCGCCTCCTATTCCGTCCCCGTCGCCCCAAGGGAACTCACCCCCATGGAGCAAAGCGCGACCGAGACGGCCCGGATCGCCCACCGGAAAGAGGTCGAGGCCTACCGGCCCCCCGCCACCTCCCGCATCGTCGTCCGAGCCAGCGGGATCGAAGGGACCGAGTTCTATTTCCCCGCCGGATTGAATGCGAAGATGGCCCCCTTCCTCGGCGTCATGATCCTCGTCTTCGGAGGCGTGGCCTTCCTCATCTGGAAAAAAAGCAATGCTCCCTTCTTCTTCCCCCTGATCTTCGGCCTCGTCGCCGTGATCCTCGTTTACAGCCTCGCCCAAACCCTCTTCGGCACGATTCGGACCGTCGCGGGACCGGAGGGTCTGGTTGTCACCCGCTCGCTGCTGGGGTGGACCCGGACGAAGCGGATCGCGGCGGCGGGGATCACCCGCTTCAAGACCGCCGTCCTGATGACCTCGGGAGGAAAGGCCTATCACACGATCCAGGCGGTCTGCGGGGAGAAGACAGTCAATTTGAGCCCGAATCTGGGGGATCTGCTGGAGGCGGAGGCGTTGGCGGGGCAGATCGGGAAGTGCGTGGGGGGGGAACGCGCGTAGCGTAACTCATCCTTGGATGCGCCATTTAACGCCAAGGGGATTGGCCTCCCGGCCCTGCAAATTAGTTGAGCCCCTTTTTTGTTGGAGTCGCTGCCGCGACGGCAGTCGAACCGGGGTCGCCTTTTCTGCTGAAAAAGCGGCGGTGGGATGGTCGGCTCTTCGCCGCCGGGGAGAACTTTCTTGCGCGTTTCGCGCAAGGGGCTCGAATCCCCTAGGCTCCACGCCGTGGAGCCTAGGGGATTCGAACCCCTGACCTCCTCAATGCCATTGAGGCGCTCTACCAACTGAGCTAAGACCCCTTCACGTAGCGGGACTCTCTTGAATAGCGGTTTTCGATGTTCGGGCAAGCGATTTTCGCCTGCTCTCTTTGTTTTTTCGTTTTTGGCGATTCATCCCCAGGCTTGCCCCGGAGATTCAACGGTGGTTTTCTTGAAACCGCTCTCTTTGCCTCTCTCCTTATGAAACCGGCCCCCCGCCGCATCCCCGACCTGGGCACGCCCCCCTCTTCCTCTCCCTCGCCCGGCCAGGGAGGGCCGGGGGGACCGAATGCCGCGATCCTGAAGCTCCTGGGGGACGACGACACCTCGATGGTCCACCTCGTGATGGAGCAGCTCCTCGCCGACAGCAAGACGGCGCTCCCCCGGATCGAGACGCTCCTCCACGAGGCCGATGCCGCCGACGCCTCGGGGCAGGCGGCGAAGGAACTGCGCCGCGCCCTGCGCGAGCTGCGCGGGCAGGAACGCTTCGAGGCGCTCCGGCTCCGCTGCGCCCGGATCGTGACGCTGGAGGAGTTCGAGGAGTTCTGCTGGCACGTCGCCCTCTGCGGCAATCCCGCCGACCCGACGGCGACGGTCGACACCGCCCGCTCCCGCCTCGACGCCTGGGCCGCCCAGGTCCGCGAGCAATTGCGGCCGCAGACGAAGGCCGCCTCGCCCCTCTCCCAGCTGGAGGCCCTCCGCACCATCCTCGCGGAGGAGGGGGGGCTGCGCGGGAACGCCGACAATTATTACGACCCGAAGAACAGCTTCCTCGACCGGGTGATCCTCTCGGGCCGGGGGATCCCGATCTCGCTGACCGCCGTCTACCTGCTCGTCGGCCGCCGCGCGGGGATCCTCGTGGAGCCGATCGGGATGCCGGGCCATTTCCTCGCCCGGATCGGGACGCTCTACCTCGATCCCTTCCACGAGGGCCTCGCCGTCGACGGGGAAGCCCTCCGGGAGATGGTCCGCCGGAGCGCCTCGGCCGCCGACGCCCCGGAGGAGGCCCGCCATGCCCTCCGCGCCCTCGCCCACCCGATGCCCCTCGCCCTCATGGCGCGGCGGATGGTGGTGAACCTTGTGAACATCTACGAGGAGCGCGAGGAAGAAGCGGCGACCGAGGCCCGCTGGCGGCAGGTCCTCCGCTGGATCGAGGAGGGGATCGATCCCTCCCTGCGGAGCCAGGAACACGACCGGCCCGGCAGCCGCGGCCACCTCGACGAGGACGGGAACCAGACGGAGAGCGAGAACGATTCCGACGACGACGACGGCGATGATAAGGAAGAAGGGGACATGCTATGACGGGGATCGGCCATCGTGACGCCGCCTGATTCCGGCCTTCCCGTCGGTTCGGATCGCCCCTCCCCTCCCCTCTGGGCCTTCGTCCTCGGGCTGGCGGCGCTGACCTTCGTCGCCTACCTCCGCGCCCTCGGCTGCGGCTTCACGAACTTCGACGACGACCTCTACGTCACCGCGAACCCGCGCGTCCTCGCGGGGCTCAGCCTCGACGGGATCGGCTGGGCCTTCGGCGGCTGGTACGGCGGCTTCTGGCAGCCGCTGGTCTGGATCTCGTACATGCTCAACGTCGCCCGGGACGCCGCCGGGCATCTCGACCCGTTCCCCTTCCACCTCACCAACGTCCTCCTCCACGTCGGGAACACCGTCCTCCTCTTTCTTCTCCTCCGCTCCCTAACGAAGGGGAAGGCACTGTGGCGGAGCGCCCTCGTCGCCGCCCTCTTCGCCCTCCACCCGCTCCACGTCGAGTCGGTCGCCTGGATCGCCGAGCGGAAGGATGTCCTCAGCACCTTCTTCTGGTTCGCCGCGATGTGGGCCTACACCGCCTATGCCCGGGCGGGGCGGCGGCGCTGGCACTGGTACGGCCTCACCGCCCTCCTCTTCGCCCTCGGCCTCATGGCGAAGCCGATGCTCGTCACCTTCCCCTTCGTCCTCCTCCTCCTCGATTTCTGGCCGTTGAACCGGCTGCCGCTCGACCTCCGCGTCCTCGGCCGCCGCATCGCCGAGAAGCTCCCGTTCCTCCTCCTTTCAATCGCCGCCGCCGCCCTCGCCTTCCAGGCCGTCGCCGCCTACGGCGAGGTCCGGGCCGACGTCCCCTTCGGCGACCGCCTCGCCAACGCCCTCCTCAGCTACGCGGGCTACCTGCGGAAGGCCCTCTGGCCCGACGACCTCATCGCCTTCTACCTCCTCCCCTCGACCTTCCCCGTCTGGGGCGTCCTCGGCTCCTTCTTCCTCCTCGCCGCGATCACCGGCCTCGTCCTCTCCCCGCCCCTGCTCCGGGGCCGCCCGTGGCTCGCCGTCGGATGGCTCTGGTTCCTCGGCACCCTCGTCCCCGTCATCGGCATCGTGAAGAGCGGCTACTACGCCATGGCGGACCGGTACACCTACGTCCCCCTCGTCGGCCTCTTCGTCATCGCCGCGTGGGAGCTGGCCGCCTTCGCCCGGCTCTCCTCCCGCTCCCGGTGGCAGCACCTCGTCGCCGTCGTCGCCGCCTCCCTGCTCCTTCCTCTCCTCCTCGCCCTCTCGGTCATCCAGATCGGGCAATGGCAGAGCAGCGTCACCCTCTTCACCCGGATGCTGGAGGTGGGGCCGGACCACTCCCTCGCCCACTTCAACCTCGCCACCGGCCTCCTCGAGCAGGGCGACCTCGCCGGGGCCGAGTACCACTTCCGCCGCTGCCTCGCCCTGCGGCCCGACTACGCCGACGCCCGCAACCTCCTCGCCCAGACCCTCCTCCGGCTGGGACGGCCCGAGCCCGCCCTCCGCGAGGCCCAGATCGCCAGCCGCCTCGCCCCGCGGAACTTCGACACCCACCACACCGTCGCCGTGGCGCTGAACGCCCTGGGCCGCCGCGACGAGGCGATCGTCGAATTCCGCAACGCGACCCTCCTCGCCCCCGGCTACCCGGCCCCCCACCGGAACCTCGCCCTCCTCCTCCGCCAGGCGGGCCGGACCGCCGAGGCCCGCGCCGAGTTCGAGGCCGCCCTCCGCATCGACCCCCGCGACGAAGGCTCCCGCCGCGCCCTGCAGGAGATGGCGTTGCCATTGCCCCCCTCTTCGCCTAAGCCAGATTCCAAGCCCCCGACCGTCCACCGATGAAAAAGAAGAAGATTTCCGCAGCCGCCAAGCCCGCCCCGTCCATTCCCCCCGGAAACCCGGTCGAGCTCTCTTCCTCCGCCGCCACGGCCACGGCGGTCCTCCCCCCCTCGCGCTTCAGCCCGACGCAGGTCGCCATCGGCCTGGCCCTCCTCACCTTCCTTGTCTACTTCCGCGCCATCTGCAACGGGTGGACGAACTTCGACGACAACGTCTACGTCACCGAGAACCCCGACACCCTCCGGGGGCTGACGTGGGAGAACATCGTCTGGGCCTTCAGCACCTGGCACGCCGCCTTCTGGCAGCCCCTCGTCTGGCTCTCCTACCAGGCCGAGGTCTCCCTCTTCGGGACCAACCCCCATTTCTACCACTTCACCAACGTCTTCTGGCACGTCCTCGACACCGTCCTCCTCTTCTTCCTCATCCGCACCCTCACCGGCACCCTCTGGCGGAGCGCCTTCGTCGCCGCCCTCTTCGCCCTCCACCCGCTCCACGTCGAGTCGGTCGCCTGGATCACCGAGCGGAAGGACGTCCTCAGCGCCGGCTTCTTCTTCGCCTCGATCCTCACCTACGCCCTCTACGCCCGGGCGAAGAAAGGGGAGCGGACCGGCCTCTACCTCGGCACCCTCGGCCTCTTCGTCCTCGGCCTCATGGCGAAGCCGATGCTCGTCACCTTCCCCCTCGTCCTCCTCCTCCTCGACTTCTGGCCGCTGAAGCGCCTCTCCCTCGCCTCCTTCCTCCTCGCCGTCGCCACCATCGTCGTCCCCGCCCTCGGCATCGGCATCGCCGTCACCTTCCCCCTCGACGCAGGCGGCATCCTCGGCCTGCCGCTGATCCCCCTCGGCCTCGCCATTCCCTTCTTCAACCGGAGCGTCCGCCGCCCCCTCCTCGACAAGGTCCCCTTCATCCTCCTCGCCACCGTCGCCGCCTTCGTCGCCGTCCACGCCGTCGCCGACTACAACGACCTCCGCCCCCTCTCCGCCTATCCCCTCGACATGCGGATCAAGAACTCGATCGAGAGCTACTGCGCCTACCTCGGCAACCTCTTCTGGCCCTCCGACCTCATCGCCTTCTACATCTACCCGACCGTCTTCCCCCTCTACGTCGTCCTCCCGGAGGCCCTCCTCCTGATCGGCATCACCGTCGTCGCCTTCCGCGAGGCGCTCCGGGAGCGCCGTCCCTGGCTCCTCGCCGGGTGGTTCTGGTTCCTCGGCACCCTCGTCCCCGTCATCGGCATCGTGAAGACCGGCTCCTTCGCCCGCGCCGACCGCTACACCTACATCCCCCTCGTCGGCCTCTTCATCATCGTCGCCTGGGGCCTCGCCGAAATCGCGGGGAGCGACGCCCGGCGGCGGAAGATCGCCGCGTGGGCGGCCTCGGCGATCGTCGCCCTCCTCTCCCTCCTCACCTTCGTCCAGATCGGGCAATGGGAGGGGACCATCCCCCTCTTCACCCGGATGATCGCCATCGGCGGGACCGAGAACGCCCTCGCCCAATACAACCTCGGCCTCGGCTACTACGACGCCCAGAAGCAGGAGCCGAACCCGGAGAAGGCCCGCCTCCTCCTCCAGCAGGCCGAGGGCCGCTTCCGCGAGGCCTTCCGCATCCGGCCCGACTACTGCCAGGCCCACAACAACCTCGGCATCGTCCTCATGCTCCTCGGCCGGAACGACGAGTCGTTCCAGAACTTCGAGATCGCCGCCCGCCTCGACCCGACCCACGTCCCCGCCCTCGACAATTTCGGCCACGGCCTCGTCGAGCGGGGCCGCTACGCCGAGGCCATCGCCGTCCTCAGCCGCGCCCTCGCCCTCGCCCCGAACGACACCCGGGCCCACTTCTCCATCGGGGACGCCTACGCCCTCAGCAACCGCCCCGCCGAGGCGATCCCCCACCTCGCCTACTTCCTCGCCGTCAACCCCGGCAACCTGGAGGCCCGCCGGAAACTCGGCCTCCTCTACTCCCAGACCGGGAATGCCGCCGGGGCGGCGGAGCAGTTCGGCATCGTCGTCTCCCAGAACCCCGGCGACGCCCTGATGCGGAACAACTACGGCTTCCTCCTCCTCCGCGCGGGCCAGACCGCCGAGGCCGAGGCCCAGATCCGCGAGGCCATCCGCCTCCAGTCGGCCATGCCCGAGGCCCACAACAACCTCGGCATCGTCCTGAACGCCCAGGGCCGGAAGGCCGAGGCGGCGGTCGAGTTCCGCGAGGCCATCCGCCTCCGCCCCGATTACGCCGACGCGAAGGAGAACCTCGCCCGGGCGACGAAATAAAGATTTCCCCGATTTCCCTAAAGTCGGCGCGCGGAACGCCGATGATAGTTCCAGCATGGATGCTATCAACCGCCGCAGGCTCGAATTGGAAGGATACCTTGATCTGGAAATGTGGGACGAAGTCCAGCTCCTGATCGAGGAATTCGTCGACGCAATCCCCGACAACCCCGTCGTTCTGGGCGTCCTCGCGACGTTCGGCATCGGGGTTGAATTCATCGGCGATGCGTGCCACGACGCCTCCTTCCCGGCCCGCCGGCTGCCGGTTGCCCATGTCACCGCCGCGCTCCTACCGGAAGAGGGATCTTCCCGCGCATCGGTGACGGCGACGCCGGCCCCCTCCGTCCTCCGGACGGAGTCTCCCGTGCCCCACACCGCGTAACGAACCCGCCACCCTCCCCCCCTGGGGGGCCGGGAGGGTGTTTGCAAGGCGTTTGCGAACTTGAACCGGCGCGGCGAAAGGCCGATAGTCGATCCATGCCCTCGCTCCGCGAATCCCTGATCGAACTCATCCGGCGCACCTCCACCGAGGTCCCCGACGACGTCAACCGCGTCCTCGTCCGCTCCCTCGAGGAAGAGGAAAAGCAGACCACCGCCGAGTACGCCCTCCAGATCATCCAGAAGAACATCGAGCTGGCGAAGAACAAGTCCCAGCCCCTCTGCCAGGACACCGGCGCCGTCATCTTCTACGTCCACATCCCCGTCGGCTTCCGCGAGAAGACCTTCGTCGACGAGGCCCGCCTCGCCGTCACCGAGGCGACGAAAAAGGGCTACCTCCGGCAGAACTCGGTCGACTCCCTCACCGGGAAGAACGACGGCACCAACGTCGGCCCCGGCGCCCCCTACTTCTACATCCACCAGTGGGGCCGCCCCGAGATCGAGGTGAAGCTCGTCCTCAAGGGCGGCGGCTGCGAGAACGTCGGCGCGCAATACTCCCTCCCCGACGAGCGGATCGACGCCAACCGCGACCTCGACGGCTGCCGCAAGGCGATCCTCGACGCCGTCATCCAGGCCCAGGGCAAGGGCTGCGGCCCCGGCGTCCTCGGCGTCACCATCGGGGGCGACCGCTCCACCGGCTACGCCCTCAGCAAGGAGCAGTTCCTCCGCAAGCTCGACGACGCGAACCCCGAGCCGAAGCTCGCCGCCCTCGAGGCGGAAATCGTCGAGACCGCGAACCGCCTCGGCATCGGGCCGATGGGCTTCGGCGGGAAGACAACCCTCCTCGGCTGCAAGATCGCCACCGCGAACCGCGTCCCCGCCTCCTACTTCGTCAGCGTCAGCTACATGTGCTGGGCCTTCCGCCGCCAGGGCGTGATCCTGAACCCGGACGGAACGAACATCGAGGAGTGGCTCTATTAACCCCCCACGGACCGAAGCCATGAAAAACCTCACCATCCCCCTCTCCGAGGAAACGACCCGCTCCCTGAAGGTCGGCGACCTCGTCTCCCTCACCGGGACGCTCTACACCGGCCGCGACGCCGTCCACAAATACCTCCACGAGGGCGGCGCGCTCCCCCCCGAGGTCCGCTTCAAGGACGGCGTCCTCTACCACTGCGGCCCCGTCATCCTGAAAGACGGCACCGGCCCCATCGGCTACCGCTGCTCCGCCGCCGGCCCCACCACCTCGACCCGCGAGGAGCCCTATCAGTACCAGGTCATCCGCGACTTCGGCCTCCGCGCCGTCATCGGCAAAGGGGGCATGGGGGAGAAGACCGCCGCCGCCTGCAAGGAATACGGCTGCGTCTACCTCCACGCCATCGGCGGCGCCGCCCAGGTCTACGCCGAGGCGATCAAGCAGGTCACCGGCGTCTACTTCCAGCAGGAATTCGGCAGCCCCGAGGCCATCTGGGAATTCCAGGTCGAGGGCTTCGTCGCCACCGTGACCATCGACGCCCACGGCAACTCCCTCCACCGCGACATCGAAGCCAGCTCGACCGCGAAGCTCGCCGAGATCCAGGCGAAGGCAGCCAAACACTAAGCCCGAGCGCGACGATGAAAATCCACGCTCTCTCTCCCTTCATCGTCCTCGGGCTCCTTTCGGCCCTTTTTCCGGGTTCCGGCCATGCTGAAACGGCGCCGCCCTCTCCGCAGGCCCTCCTCGAGCAGGCCGTCGCCGATTTCCCTCCCGATAGCGCCTACCACATGGGACCGTTCGGAGGGAATTTCCGCCTCGCCGCCCCACCCGAAAAAAAGAATATCGACGGCATCGGCACTGCTTGGAGGGCCGATTACGTCCAGACCCTCCTGGCACCGAAAAACGTTTCGCAACGAGCCACTCCCATACCCGATCCCGCCTCCCTCAACGAGGCCCAACGTCACGAGGCCTTCGATCAAACCGACAATCACGTCATCCTCTGGATCGTCCCCGACAGCACCCTCTCCGACGCAAAAAAGATCGAAACCGCGCTGCCGCCCGGCGGCCCCTGCGCCGCGCCTATCGAGACGGCGCTGATCGGCCAAAAGAAAGGCTATGTCTGGTACGCCCAAGCTCCCGCGTCGGTTTGGATTACGCTTCAACAAAAGGGTTTTGAAAACGGAGACGATCCCTTCGCCGCCGCCGTTCATGACGTCATCTTCTCCCGCGAGTCCGATTACCGGTATGCCGGACGATTTCGCTCCCTCTCGTTCCAATTCCTGGAAGAGAGCGGTATCAAAGCCTTTCCCGCCCTCCGGGACATGGCCGAGAAGCAGAGGGATAAAATCGGCGAAAACGATCTCTACTGGCTCTTTTCCATCGCAGGCAAGATACCAAAACCCGAAGTCACCGCCTGGCTGCTCGAAAAAGCGCGTTCCGACGATCCGGCCATCGCCCGCCACGCTTTGGGAGGCCTCCTGGGCGTTCTTCGTCCCGAAGCCGAACCCCTCTACCTCGACGCCCTGCGTCGGGGAGAACCGGCCCAGGGCTTCCTGTACGGACTTCGAGCCCTCGCAAGTTCCCACCTCGCCGAGGCTTACTCCTTAGTCCGGGTGCGAAATCTGAATAAACCCACAGCGCTTCAGGATAATACATTCTCGGACTACCGCGAGGCCGTTCTCGGGCCGAAAGCCGACAAAGGCTGGACCAATCCGCCCGAGCTCGCCGGAGCCGAAAAGGCGATCCGAGAAGGACTCGCCGAAAAGAACACCGAAAAGATCGAGCAAGGCCGCACCGCCGTCCTGGCCTGGCCCGACGGGGACGCCGCCCAATTGACCGCCCTCAACCTGATCATCGCGATAGGAAAGGGAAACTTTCAGGGACGGGAGCAACAGCGGCTCGGCTATGCCATACTGAGCGAGCTCCGGGTCCGGAACGGCGAAACCGCCGTCTCTCTTCCCCCCGAACTCGCACCAAAACAGCCCTGAGAAGCGATTTGAGTCCTCCGCCATTCGCGAGTAGGGTTTCCTGATGTCTTCCGACGCCCTCCCCGACCTCTCCGGCCTGAACCTCACGATCAACGAGGTCTTCCACAGCATCCAGGGGGAGAGCACCTTCGCGGGGCGGCCCTGCCTCTTCATCCGCCTCACCGCCTGCGACCTCCGCTGCACCTACTGCGATACCGAGTACGCCTTCTACGAGGGGAACAAGCGCCCCGTCGCCGACCTCCTCGCCGAGGCGCTGGCCCATCCCTGCCAGCTCGTCGAGGTGACCGGCGGCGAGCCCCTGCTGCAGAAGAACGTCCATCCGCTGATGACCGCCCTCTGCGACGCCGGGAAGACCGTCCTCCTCGAGACAAGCGGCGCGCACGACATCGGCCCCGTCGATTTCCGCGTCCACCGGATCATGGACCTGAAATGCCCGTCGAGCGGCGAGAGCGGCCGAAATCTCGCCGCCAACCGCCCCCTCCTCACCGCGCGGGACGAGGTCAAGTTCGTCGCCGGGACCGAGGAGGATTGCCTCTGGGCGCTGGCGCAGATCCGCGACGGGCTGAAGGAAAACGGCGGCGACGGCTGGCCGCAGCGCGTCGCGGCGATCCTCTTCTCCCCCGTCTTCGGGAAGATCGACCTCCGCTTCCTCGCCGACACCCTCCTCGCCGCGCCCTTCCCCTCCGCCGTCGCCGAGAAAATCCGACTCCAGGTCCAGCTCCACAAGCTGATCTGGGAGCCGACCGCCCGGGGAGTCTGATGCCCGACGAGCTGCCGCCTCCGTCGCCCACCCCCGCTCCCGCCCCGGCTGCGGCATCCCAGCCGGAGGCGGAAACAAAGGCGGAGGCGGCAGCCCCGCCCCATCCGCCTCCCCTCGATCTCGAGGCCCTCCTCCCGATGCCGCAGGGAAAGGGCCTCGGCCACGTCGCCGACAAGTGGCGGCTCCCGCCCGGCCCGGTCAACACCTTCCTGATCCTCCTCTCCATCGTCGGGATGATCGGCCTTTCCCCCTCCCTCTTCCGCTTCGCCCTCGCCCCCGCGCCCGAGGACGGGACGGTCACCTCCCTCTTCCCGTACGGCATCCTGCTGCGGCTCATCCTCTTCCTCGCCTGCCTCGGCTTCTTCTGCGGCGCGGCGGGATTCCGCTTCGCCCACTGGCTCGCCGGAAAGATCACCGACCTCATCTTCGGGACCCACGACGGATGACGCCCCCGCTCCTCCTCCACACCCCGGGCCAGATCGCCGCCTTCGCCCGGAGCGGGGCCGCCCGGGGCCGCCGCTGCATCGTCATCGACCAGCTCCGCGCCACCTCGACCATCGTCACCGCCCTCGCCCACGGCGCGCGCCGCGTCCTCGCCGTCGCCTCCCTCGAGGAGGCCCGGCAAATCAAGGCAAGCCTTCCCGACGCCCTCCTCGCCGGGGAGCGGGGCGGCCTCCCGCCGGAGGGCTTCGATCTCGGGAACTCCCCCCGCGCCTTCACCGTGGAGCGGGTCACCGGCCGCGACATCCTCCTCACCACCACGAACGGGACCCTGGCCCTCCTCGCCTGCCGGGGCGCGGCCGCCATCCATCCCCTCTCCCTCCTCAACCTCGCCGCCGTCGCCGACCAGATCGCGGGCCATCCCGAGCTTCCGCTGGCCCTCCTCTGCGCCGGAACGGGCGAGGGCTACGCCCTCGAGGACGGCCTCGTCGCCGCCGCGCTCCTCGCCCTCCTCAGCCTCGATCCCGCGTTCGAGAGCCATCCCGCCGCCGCACCGTTCCGCGCCTGGGGCGTTTCCGCCGCCCTCCTCCGCCGCACCGCCAACGGGCGGAACCTCGTCCGGATCGGGCTGGAGGAAGACATCGCCTTCACCGCGCGGCGGGACCATTTTCCGATTGTACCGGAAGGGCGGATCGGCGAAGTTGGGACCGGCGACGGCACTGTGACCGCCGTCGAAATCACGCCCCCCTCATGAGCTCCGAAACGTCCGAGCCTCCCCTTCCGAAACCGGCCAAGGCCGATCCCGACGCCGGGCTCCTGAAGCCCGACATCCTCCGTCCCTTCGACTGGAAGGAACTCTTCGGCAACGACCACCCCGTCGCGCTCGACCTCGGCGCCGGGGACGGCGGCTTCGCCCTCGCCTACGCCCAGGCCCGGCCCGACCTCAACGTCCTCGCCGTGGAGCGCCTCCTCGGCCGCGCGCGAAAGATCGCCCGCCGCGCCGCCCGCCAGAACGTGACGAACCTCCGCGTCCTCCGCCTGGAGACCCGCTACGTCATGGAGCGGATGTGCCCCTTCGCCAGCGTCGAGGAGATCCACATCCTCTTCCCCGACCCGTGGCCGAAACGCCGCCACTGGAAGAACCGCATCCTCCAGACCGATTTCCTCGAGATCGCCGCCCGCGCCCTCCCCGCCGGGGGCCTCTTCCGCTTCGTCACCGATCACCCCGGCTACAGCGAATGGGCCGCCGAGGTCTTCGCGAGCACCTCCCTCCTCGGCCCCCTGCCGAACGCCGCCGAGCAGAACACCCGCTATCCCCACACCGACTTCGAGGCGATGTTCCGCGCCGAGGGGAAGCCGATCCACGCCCACCTCTACGAGCGCCGCCTCGCCTCGTCGGCCTCGGCCCAGATCGCCGGGGAAGCCCCCCTCCCTCCCTCATGATCCGCCTCGACATCCCCGGCTTCCGCCGCCTCGCGCTCGACCACCTCGTCCTCGATTACAACGGCACCCTCGCCGTCGACGGCGTCCTGATCGACGGCGTCGCCGAGGCGCTCCGCGACCTCTCCGCCACCCTTTCGATCCGCGTCCTCACCGCCGACACCTTCGGCCTCGCCGCGCAGCAATTGGAGGGCCTCCCCGTGACGCTCGACATCCTCCCCCTGGAAAACCAGCAGGAGGCGAAGTGGGAGCGCCTCATCGGCTACGGCGGGCTGAACTGCGTCGCCATCGGCAACGGCCGGAACGACCAGAAGATGCTCCGCGCCGCCGGGATCGGCATCGCGCTGATCCAGCGGGAAGGCGGGGCCGCCGAGACCGTCGCCGCCGCCCACCTCGTCTCCACCTCGATCCTCGACGCCCTCGACCTCCTCGGAAATCCGAAGCGCCTGATCGCGACCCTGCGGAGCTGAGTTTCTACTCTAGGGTTTCACCTCGAATTTTCCCGTGGGGCTCCCCTGCACGAGGGCCTTCGCGTCGAGGAAGGGGCCGGAATTCAAGACCACGTTGTCCTGCACCGTCACCCCGTCGCTCTCGGTGATCCAGTAGAGCGCCTTCTCGGGGACGCCGACATATTTCCCCCGGTCGGAGGGATGGCGCATCGGATTGACGAAGCGGTTCCCCCGGAACGCGACCCCCTGCGCCGAGGCGACGACGACGTTCGGCCCGTCGATGTTCTCGAACGTGTTCCCCTCGACCGCGATGTTCCGGTGGCCTCCGGGGAGGGGCGCATAGCGGCCCTTCCTCCATTCCGCGATCGTCAGCGCCCCCGCCTCGAACCAGCCGTTCTGCCCGGCGACGCAGACATCGCGGATCGTGTTGTTCCGCAGCGTCACGTTGCGGGAATAATCGGACTGGGGCCACGACTCCATCTCGGGCGCGAGGGCGATCCCCGCCATCGTCGTCCCCTCGACAAGGCACTCCTCGACGAGGCCGTCGGGCGCGTTGAGGAGCATGCCGCGCGCCCGGTTGTTCCGGATCGCGCACTTCCGCACCACGTACCCGCCGCCCGCCGCGCTCCCGTTGATCGCCAGCCAGCCGAGGCGGGGCGGGCGGGCGGGCGGCGCGGTGAGGGTGATGTTCAGGTAGACGATGTCGGCAGCGTCCTGGAAGGTGGAGAACGGCGCCGGGATCGGCTGCCGGGGCGTGTAGCCGGAAAGCTTCCCCACCGAGGCGATCGTCCCCTCGGCTCCGAGGGCCCCCGCCTCATCGTAGAAGTGGAGGACATCCCCGGGCCGCCCCGCGATGCCGAAGGCCGCATCCCCCTGCCGCACCGCGAGGACGACCGAACTCCCTCCGCCCCCCATGACCAGCGTCTGTCCCCCGTGGATCGGGACGCCGTCGTCGTCCATGTGGGAGAAGGCGCACCCCTCCAGCGTCGGCCCCTTGCGGACGCTGTTGCTGTGGAAGGCGTCGGCGTTCGAGGCGAGGAGCGGGATCTCGGTCGCCCCCGTCGGGGCCGGGCCGCGCTCGACGGTGTAGCGATAGAAATTCCCGCCCTCCCCGGCATATTCCGAGACGCAGAACCCCGACGCGCTCTGGAACGTCATCCCCTCGAGCCGCATCTTCCGGTCGTTCTGGAGGAAGAGATCGGGCGCGATGTTCCCCCGCCACGCGACGGGATCGCCGACCGCGATCGGATACCCGGCCCGGAGCGCCTCCTTCAACGTGAAGCGGTAGACCCCTTCGGAAACCGGCTCGAAGGAGGCGAAGTCGAGGTCGTCGGCCCCGCGCTTCCATTCCCGCGTCGCCGGATCGAAGAGATCGAGCCAGCCGCTCCCCGAGGCGAAGTAATAGGACGCATCGCTCAGGTCGGCGGGATAGCCCGCCGCGATGCGGACATCGACGGTCAGCCGGTCCTTGCCGATCGCCGTGACGGAGCCCTGCGAGGAGGGCGTCGGATCATGCCGCACCGTTCCGCCCCGCAGCGTCACCCCGTCGCAATCGTCGAACCGCGCCCATCCCGTCACTCGGTCGCCGCAGAGGAACGTCGCCCCCGTCATCACGATCTCGACGTTCTTCAGCCCCTTGAAATAGAGCGACGCCTCGGCGTCGGCGGCGCGGCTGCGGAGGTGATAGGTGCCGGGCGGGATCGTCACCTTGGCGGAGCCCTTGAGCACCGCGTCGGCGATCAGCCGCTGCAGCATCGCCCCGTCGTCGGGAGCGGAGGAGGCACCCCAAGCTCCCAAGGCACCCAGCCCCCATCCACCCAGAAGGCATCCCGCCAAAATCACGCGCCGCATGCCTCCTCATACCCCTTTCCCTGGCCCAAGGCGAGTTTGAGGATTGAGGCGCTCCCCCGGGAGGGCTAACGTCATCCCGTCATGGCCGCCACCTTCCCCCTCCTTACCGATTATCACGTCCACACCCCCCTCTGCGGCCATGCCGAAGGGATGCCCCTCGAGTACGTCGCCGCCGCCCGCGCCGCCGGCCTCGCCGAGATCGGCTTCTCCGACCACAACCCGATGCCGACCCAGTTCGACGACTGGCGCATGGCCCCCGACCAGCTCCCCCTCTACCTCTCGATGATCGACGAGGCCCGGCGGGCGACCCCCGACCTGCCGATCCGCCTCGGCCTCGAGTGCGACTTCATCCCCGGCTACGAGGACCACCTCCGCCGCCAGGCCGAGGCCGCCGATTGGGACTACCTCATCGGCTCCGTCCACTACATCGCCCCCGGCTGGGACGTCGACAACCCCGTCCACCTGAAGCGCTTCACCGAGCGGCCCGTCGACGAGATCTGGGATCTCTACTTCCAGGCCTACGCCCAGATGGCCCGCTCCGGCCTCTTCGACTTCCTCGCCCATCCCGACCTCGTGAAGAAATTCGGCCACCGCCCCGCGGGCGACCTCTCCCGCTTCTACGTCGAGACCCTCGACGCCATCGCCGCCAGCGGCGTCGCCATCGAGCTGAACACCGCCGGCCTCCGCAAGGAAGTAAAGGAAATCTACCCCAGCCGCCAATTCCTCGAACTCGCCTTCGAGCGCGGCATCCCCGTCCTCATCAACTCCGACTCCCACAAGCCCTCCGAGATCGCCCACGCCTTCGGCGAGGCCCTCACCCTCGTGAAGGAGGTCGGCTACACGAGCGTCGTCCGGTTCGAGAAACGGAAACGGATCGCCGTGGCGATCTAGCGCAATTAGCCAATCAGGCGCATGCACCCTCTCATTCGCGCCTTTCTGGAATGGGCTTATTCCGATCGCTTCGTCACGTTCCAAAGCGCCTATTCGTTAGATGAATCAGTCCGCCGACTTCAGGACCGGGTAAAGCCGGAGGGGCTTTCCTCGCTTTTCAAGGAAGGCATCATCGGTTGGGTAAAGCCTCGCACGGTTCGACTTCGTCGACGCATTCCTCCTTTTCCCGACAATAGCATCACGATTTTCGTGGGTCGTTTCGAAAAAGACGAAACGGGCGTCTTTTTAAAGGGCCGCTTCACAACCTTCCTTTTGATCCGTCTCTTCGGCACACTCTGGTTGAGCTTCGCGGCACTCTGGACGCTGCTAGCCGTCTTGGTAGCCAGCAAAATGCATCGAGACTTGGCTCCCACATCTCAAGTCATTGTGCCTCCTCTTATGGGAGTCTTCATGTGCCTGATAGGCACCCTCTTTTTCCGTTTCGGATGGAAAGCCTCTCAAAAAGAGATACTGAAGCTCTCCAGCCCTATTCAGGAAGCCCTCAGCGGCCCGTCATCCCGAAGGATCGACGCGACGGCCCCGCGCTAACCATCTAGGCAATCGACACCACCCCCCTTTTGGGCTACGCTCGCCGCACCATGCGCGCGAAGACCATCGCCTTCATCAATTTCAAGGGCGGCGTGGGGAAGACCGCCACCGTCGTCAACCTCGGTGCGACGATCGCGAAATACCACGGGAAAAAAGTCCTCATCGTCGACCTCGACCCCCAGTGCAACTCGAGCCTCTGGCTCCTCGATCCCGAGGTCTGGCGCGAGCACGTGAGCGACCTCACCCGCTCCGCCTACCAGATCTTCGACGACCACATCGTCGGCACCCATCACTTCGATTTCGAGAAGGCAGTCCTGCGCGGCGTCCCCTACTCGAAGGACGGCGGCTTCTCGATGCTCTCCCATCTCGATCTCCTCCCCGGTTCCGTCGAGCTCCTCCGGCTGGAGGACCGCCTCCACCAGAACCGGACCGCCCCCTACTTCAAATACCTCCACCAGACCCTCCGGCCCTACCAGAACGACTACGATTATATCTTCCTCGACTGCGCGCCGAACCTCTACTCGATCACGAAGAACGCCCTCTTCGCCGCCGACTACTGCGTCGTCCCCTACGTGCCGGACTACCTCTCCCTCTCCGGCTTCGGCATCCTCGCCGACGAGGTGGAGAAATTCTACGAGAGCGTCAGCGGCCACCTGCAGGGCCGGAAGCGGCCGAAGATCGCCGCCCTCATCGTCAGCCACTACCGAAAGATCGGGGATGTCTTCAAGCACGCCGTCAATGAGCTGGAGCAGATGGCCATCGCCCTCCGCGCTTCCGATCAGATCCATCGGAAAACCGTCATCCTCGAACCCTACATCCGGCACGACGTGAAGGTCGCCGAATCGACCAGCGAACACCTTCCCGTCGTCCTCCACGCCCCCTCCTCCATCGGCTCCCAGGATTACGCCGATCTCGCCGTCAACTTCCTGAACCACTTCGAGAACCTTTGACCGACACCCCATGAGCTACAGCGAACTCTCCGAACGCCTCTCCGCCCTCGCCATCACCGTTCGGGAACACCAGAACCGTCTCGAGGGCAAGCCCCTCGCGACCTCGGCCCGGAAGCTCAACACCGCCCTCGCGAACTTCGAGAAAGTCCTCCACGACTTCTTCGACGGCAACGGCCCCGGCATCCGCGAGCTGACCGACCTCCTGAAATCGCCCCAGGCGAGGAACCACCTCAAAGGCCCCGGCCTGAAGATCGCCTTCCGCGACCTCCTCGACAAACCGCTCCCCGAGGGAACCCCGGCCCGGGCCAAGGCGATCTTCCTCGAGAAAATCGCCAAAAAGGAGAAGGGCGAGGAAGCCGTCGCCTACCTCCGGGAATTCTTCCTCAAGGCCGCCGCGCCCGCCTCGATTCCGAAGGAAAAGGAGGCCTTGCAGAAGGAATTCGTCCGCCTGGGCGGCCTCGACGACACCGACCTCGAGCTCGAATTCGAAAAGCGGTGGAAAAAGCTTACCGACCTCAAGAAGCTCGCCACCGCCAACGGCATCACCATCACAGCAAAGACCTCGAAGGAACGGCTGATCGACCATATCGTCCACTACGCCCGCCGCGCCCACAGCAATGTCGGCCCTCGTTAGCGCAGGCTCCTTTCGCCGTCGCCTGCTCGAACGGACAATCGAGGACGTCCTCTTCGCCTATCCCTACCTCGTCTCTCCCGGCCTATCCCGGCCCGAACGGCAGGAAGTCCTGGGCAAGAACTCCCGCAGCGACCTCGCCTTCTACGAGGGAAAGCAGGCGACCGTCGTCGAGATCAAGCGGAACGCGGCGGGCCTCCCCGCCCTCCGCCAGCTGGAGCGCTACGTAAAGGAAAAGACCCGGCAGGGCTTCGAGGCGAAGGGCATCCTCGTCGCCGCCTCCTTTACTCCGTCGACGCTGAAAGCCGCCGCGAAGTCGAAAGGCCGCCTCGCTTGCCGCCGCCTCCACGATGAGGTGCCGGTCGAGATCACGATTTGCAAGAAATGCCGCAAGGCCCGCGACCGCCGCATCGCCGCCTGCCCCGACGACAAGAGCCGCGAGACGCTGGGAACGCCAGGCCGGGCTTAGAGCTTAACCCCACTCCCTAGCGAATGACCCCACGCTCCGAAGCGCGGATGAAGGCGAGGAGATTCTTGATCTCGTCGGTCGGCTCGCATTCGGACTCGATCCGGGCGAGGGCCTGGGTGGTGTTCAGGCTTTCGTCGCAGAGGAGGCGGTGAGCCTTGCGGAGGATACGGACGCTCTCCTCGGAGAAGCCGCTCCGCTGGAGGCCGACGGCGTTGAGGGAGCGGACCTCCGCCGGGTTCCCGTCGGTGATGAAGTAGGGGAGGGCGTCCTGGACGATCTTCGTGCACCCGCCGAGCATCGCGTGGCGGCCGATGCGGCAGAACTGGTGGATCGCCGTCACCCCGCCGATGACGACGTGGTCCTCGACGGTGACGTGGCCGCCGAGAGTGGCGTTGTTCGAGAAGATGCAGTGGTTCCCCACCTTCACGTCGTGGGCGAAGTGGCAGTAGGCAAGGAAGACGTTGTCGTCGCCGATCACCGTCGCGCCGCCGGGGGCGGTGGCGCGATTGGCGGTGACGAATTCGCGGAAGGTGTTCCGCGCGCCGATCTTCAGGTAGGTCGGCTCATCCTTGTATTTGAGGTCCTGGGTCCGCTCGCCGATGGAGACGAAGGAATAGAAGACATTGTCGGGACCGATCTCGGTCTTCCCGGTGAGGGAGGCGTGGTGGCCGACGCGGCAGCGGTCCCCGAGGACGACCTCGGAGCCGATGACGGCGTAGGCGCCG
This sequence comes from Verrucomicrobium sp. GAS474, assembly GCF_900105685.1. NCBI lineage: Bacteria > Pseudomonadati > Verrucomicrobiota > Verrucomicrobiia > Verrucomicrobiales > Verrucomicrobiaceae > Verrucomicrobium > Verrucomicrobium sp. GAS474. Next base: position 1,371,528 of record NZ_LT629781.1, on the reverse strand, counting down.
ACCTCGACGCCGACGCCGAGGCGGGCCCCCGGCTCGACGACGGCGGTGGGATGGATGGCCATGACTCTGATGCTTCCTTGCGTCCTGCGATTGGAGAGGAAACTAGCCGTCGATCAGGGCGAAGACCATCTCGGCCTCGCTGACGACCTGGCCGTTGACGAGGCACTGGCCGCGCGCCTTGCCGATCTTCGAGCGGGACTTCGTCAGCTCGACCTCGATATGGAGAACGTCGCCGGGCATGACGGGGCGGCGGAACTTCGCCTTGTCGACGCTCATGAAGTAGCCGAGGCGGCCCGCATTCTCCGCCTGGCGGAGCATGAGGATGCTGGCGACCTGGGCCATCGCCTCGACCTGGAGGACGCCGGGCATGACGGGGTGGCCGGGGAAGTGGCCCTGGAAGAAGGGCTCGTTGATCGTGACGCTTTTCTGGCCGACGGCCTTGTTTTCCCCGTCGAAGCCGAGGATCCGGTCGACCATGAGGAAGGGGTAGCGGTGGGGGAGGATCTTCATCACCCCGTTGATGTCGAGGCCGCCCTCGCCGGAGGGGATGTTCTCCACCGGCATGAGCTGGGAGAGGTAGTTGCGATACTGCTTCCAGATCGCCTTCGCGAGCTCGACGTTGAGGCCGTGGCTCGGCTTCGAGGCGACGATGTGGGCCTTCAGCCGCTTCGGGAAGAGGGTGAGGTCGCCGACGATGTCGAAGATCTTGTGCCGGACGAATTCGTCCGGGTAACGGAGCGGCTCCTTGCTGATAATGGAGTCGCCCTTGATGACGATGGCGTTGTCGAGGCTGCCGCCCTTGATCAGGCCCTTGTCGAGGAGGGGCTGGACTTCCTCGTGGAAGACGAAGGTGCGGGCGCGGCCGAGGTCGCGGGAGAAGTGGGCCGTGTCTTCCTTCCAGTGGAGGAACTGGGTGTGGCTGCCGGTGTGATTGGCGTTCGTGCAGGTGACCTGGAAGGTGTCCGAAGGCCAGGCGGCCATGTGGGCGCCGTCCTTCCCCTCGACGCAGACCGGCTCGCGCAGCTCGTAGAAGGAGACCTTCGCCTCCTGTTCCTCGATCCCGGCCTCGGCGATCGCGTTGACGAAGAGGGAACCGCTGCCGTCGCCGATGGGGGCCTCGTTGGCGTCGAGCTCGATCACCGCGTTGTCGATCCCGTTCCCGCGCAGGGAGGCGAGGACGTGCTCGACGGTGTGGATCTTGACGTTCCCCTCGCCGAGGGTGGTGGCCCGCTCGGTCGTCTTCACGCCGTCGATGTGGACGGGGACGGTCGGCTCGTCGGGGAGGTCGACCCGCTTGAAAACGTAGCCCGTGTCGGGGGCGGCCGGCTTCAGGGTCAACGTGACCTTGTTTCCCGTGTGCAGGGCGGTTCCCTGCACCGTCACGTCCTTCTTCAATGTCTTCTGATTCACCGGCGGCATCGGGGGATTAGAAAAGGTTTGGCGAGGTTTGGCAAGCGGGTATCTTTCTCTCCAGCAATGGCCGACTTCCACGACCTCCTCCGCGTCGAAAACCTGACCGTCGATTTCGCGTCGGAAGGGCGGTCCCACCGCGCCGTCGACGGCGTCTCCTTCACCATCCCCTCCTCGAAGACCGTCGCCGTCGTCGGGGAGAGCGGGAGCGGGAAGAGCGTCACGGCCCTCGCCCTCACCCGCCTCCTCCCCGCCTCGGCGAAGATCGGCGGCAGCCTCGCCTTCGAGGGGCGGAACGTCCTCACCGCCTCGCCCGAGGAGCTCCGCCGCCTGCGCGGGGGCCAGATCGCCTACGTCTTCCAGGAGCCTTCCACCTCCCTGAACCCCGTCTTCACCATCGGGGAGCAGATCGCCGAGGCGATCTCCCTCCACCGCCGGGGCCTCTCGCGGAAGCAGGTCGCCGAGGAGGTCGTCGCCTCCCTCGCCCGCGTCGGCATCCGCGATCCCGAGACCCGCCACCGCGATTATCCCCACCAGCTCAGCGGCGGGATGCAACAGCGGGCGATGATCGCCATGGCCCTCGCCTGCCAGCCGAAGCTCCTCATCGCCGACGAGCCGACGACCGCCCTCGACGTCACGATCCAGGCCCAGATCATTGACCTCCTGCGCGACCTCAAGGCGAGCCTCAACATGTCGATCCTCCTGATCACCCACAACTTCGGCATCGTGAAGGGCTTTGCCGACGAGGTCGTCGTCATGTTCCGGGGGAAGATCGTCGAGCACGGGCCGACCGCCGAGGTCCTCGAAAACCCGCAGCACCCCTACACGAAGGCCCTCATCGCCTGCGTCCCCCGCCTGGGCCAGAAGCGGGAACGGCTCGTCACCATCGACCACTCGACCCTCTCCTCCTGATTCCATGAGCGCGCCCCTCCTCCCCGCCGACGACAAGCCGCTCCTCGAGGTCGTCGGCCTCAGCGTCCGCTATCCCGTCCGGGGGACGGGCTTCTTCGGGCGCGGAGCCTCGACCTTCACCGCCGTCGACAACGTCTCCTTCCGCGTCCACAAGGGCGAGACCGTCGGCCTCGTCGGCGAGAGCGGGAGCGGGAAGAGCACCATCGGCCGCGCCATCGTTGGCCTCGCCCCCATCGCCCGGGACCAGGGGGAGATCCTTTACAAGGGCACCCCCATCGCGAACCTCCCGCCGCGGAAGTTCCTCCCCTTCCGCAAGAAGATCCAGATGGTCTTCCAGGACCCGATCAACTCCCTCAACCCCCGCCACACCGTCTTCCAGATCGTCGGCGAGGCGCTCGAGATCCACTTCCCCGCGATGAAATACGGGCAGCGCCGGGAGCGCGTCGCCGACCTCCTGCTCCAGGTCGGCCTCAACACCGACCACCTCGACCGCTACCCCCACCAGTTCAGCGGCGGCCAGCGGCAGCGCATCGGCATCGCCCGCGCCCTCGCCGTCGAGCCCGACCTCATCATCTGCGACGAGCCCGTGAGCGCCCTCGACGTCTCGGTCCAGGCCCAGATCGTGAACCTCCTCGCCGACCTCCAGGACCGCCTCGGCCTCGCCTACCTCTTCATCGCGCACGACCTCGCCGTCGTCGAGCACCTCAGCGACACCGTCCTCGTCATGAACCGGGGGAAGATCGTCGAGGCCGCCGATGCCGAGACCCTCTACCGCGACCCGCAGAACGAGTACACGAAGCGCCTCCTGGCCGCCGTCCCTTCTCTCTAGTTTTTTGAACACACCTCCCGACTATCTCGACAGCGAAGGCTGGCTGCGCCCCGAAATCCTCGCCACCCTCGACGCCGAGGGGACCGACATCCACCGCCTCTGCACCCCCCTCGGCGCGCCCGAATCATGGGTCGAGCGGTACGGCAACGACCTCCTCATCTGCTCCCGCGACCAGGGCGAGGGCGACGCCCTCCTCGCCGCCTTCCGCCGCCACCGGGACGAGTACGTCGACCACGGCTTCGCCGTCGCCCGGATCTTCCTGAAGCCCCTCCGCCAGCGGCCCGACAACACCCCCTTCGCCCTCCTCGACGGCGACGCCGCCGCCAGCCGCGTCACCACCTGCCGGGAGCTCGGCCTCCGCTACAAGATCGACCTCGGCGCGGGCTACTCGACCGGCCTCTTCATGGACCAGAGGGCGAACCGCCAGTTCCTTCGCTCCCTCAAACCGAAGCGGCTCCTCAACCTCTTCTCCTACACCTGCGCCTTCAGCCTCGCGGCGGCGGCCGAAGGGGCCGAGACGGTGAGCGTCGACGTCGCGAAGAAGGCCCTCGATTGGGGCAAGGAGAACTTCGCCCTGAACCAGATCGCCGGGACGAACAAGTTCTACGCCGACGACGTCCGGGACGTCCTCCGCCGCCAGCAGGCCCGGGGCGAGACCTACGACGCCATCGTCCTCGATCCCCCCACCTTCGCCCGGAACAAGCAGGGCAAGGTCTTCCGCATCGAGGACGAGCTCGCATCGCTCATCGAGGCCGCCCTTCCCCTCCTCGCCGCCGACGGCTACCTCCTCCTCTCGACCAACTGCGAGACCCTCCCCGCCGAGGCGCTGATCGCCACCGCCCTCGACGCCGGGCGGAAGAGCCGCCGCCCCGTCGCCCCCGTCCCGGCCCTTCCGCCCCAGGGAGACATCCCCGACGGCCACGGCGCGCAGACGGCCTGGGTCCGCCGGGAGTGATCGGGCAATCCTCGATCAATTTTTTTTTGAAAGTGCCGATATAGGGTATAGTAGTTTCTACCTACCCCCCACTCCCCCCCCCATGAAGGAAACCCCCTTTCTCGACAAAGAAGAAGCCTCGACGATCTCGACGCTCCGCCAGGTCTCCTTCTTCAGCCACCTGGAAGACCGCCACATCCGGGAGATCTTCAAGATGAGCCGCCTGCGGCAGTTCGATCCGGGCGAGGTCGTCATCCCCGAGGGGGTCTACGACACCTACGTCTACGTCCTCCTGACCGGCGAAGTCGAGGTGCGGAAGAACAACGCCTCGATCACCCGCCTCCACAAGACGGGCGACATCTTCGGCGAGCTGGCGATCATCAACTACGAGCCCCGCTCCGCCAGCGTCTTCGCGATGGCGAAGACCTCATGCCTCGCCATCGACGCCGCCTTCCTCGACAGCCTCCTCCCCCACGACCGGGACACGATCTACGCCGTGGTCTACAAGATGTTCGCCGAAATCGTCGCCAACCGCCTCCGTGCCACCAGCACCGAACTGGCGGCGACCCGCGAGGAAGTCATTTTCCTCCGCGCCCAACTCGCTCAATACCAACGCCAGCACGAAGCGTTGAAGTAGGAAAGGGACGGCTTCCCCGCCAACCGGACGAGATACATTATATAATGTAGTTCTTGAGTTAACGGGGAAACGGGTTTAGGCATAATAGGCATAGGAAACGCTTCACCTTGGTTCCCTGCCGTGAAAGAAACCCCCGTTCTTGAATCGCCGAGCTCGATCATCGAGACCCTGAAGCAGGTCTCCTTCTTCCCGTCGCTGGAGGACCATCAGATCATCGAGATCTTCCGCCAGAGCCGCGTCCGGAACTTCGACGCCGGGGAGACCGTCATCCCCGAGGGGGCCTACGACACCTTCATCTACATCCTCCTCACCGGGATGGTCGAGGTGCTGAAGCAGGGCCACCTCCTCGCCAGCCTCACCCGGACGGGCGACATCTTCGGCGAACTGGCGATCCTGAACTGCGAGTCCCGCTCGGCCAGCGTCGTCACCCTCTCGAAGACGAGCTGCCTCGCCATCGACGCGACGTTCCTCGAGAACCTCCCCCCGAGCGACCGCGACCCGGTCTACGCCATCGTCTACCGGACCTTCGCCGAGATGGTCTCCCACCGCCTCCGGACCACGAGCGACGCCCTCGCCGAGACCCGGATGGAAGTCGCCCGCCTGCGCGACGATCTCGCCAAGCGGTGAGGCGGCAGGCATAGTCGCCCCCGCGTGACCGTCTGGTTCTCCTTCCCCGATTTCTTCCTCTCCTTCGCCGCCCTGCTGCTGGAGGGGATCCCCTTCCTCCTCCTCGGCGCCCTCGCCTCCCTGGCGGTCGAGCTCTTCCTCCCCGCCTCGTGGCTCCGCGCCCTCCTCCGCCTCGGCCCCCGCGCCGGGATCGCCGTCGGCTGCGCCGCCGGGTTTGTCTTCCCCCTCTGCGAGTGCGGCGCGCTCCCCGTCGTCCTCCGCCTCGTCCGCAAGGGAGTGCCGCTGCGGACCGCCGCCGCCTACCTCTTCGCCGCCCCGCTCGCCAATCCCTTCAGCATCGCCAGCACCTGGCTTGCCTTCCGCACGCAGGAACCGTGGAAGATCGTCCTCCTGCGCCTCGGCATGGGCCTCCTCCTCGTCCTGATCCTCGTCCTCTGGATCGGCAGGCAAAAGAGCGGCGAGGTCCTCCGCCCCGGCCTGGGGGAGGAACCCGAAGCGCCTGAAACGCCCCCCCTCCCGGAGAGCGAGCCCCTCGCCGCCTGGCAGCGCCGCCTCCGCGCCGCCCTCGGTCCGGCGATCGACGATTTCCTCTCCGTCGCCCTCTACCTCGTCCTCGGCGCCGCCGTCGCCTCCTTCCTCAACACGAGCGTGAACCGGGAATGGCTCGCGGCCCTTGCGGGGAACCGGTGGCTCGCCCCCGTCGCCACCGTCGGGCTGGCGCAGCTCCTCTCCGTCTGCAGCACCACCGACGCCTTCCTCGCCGCCGCCCTTCCCCAGTTCCCCCTTCCCGCCCTCATCGCCTTCCTCGTCGCCGGGCCGCTCTTCGACCTGAAGCTCCTCTGGGTCTACCAGGCCCTCTTCACCCGCCGGGTCGTCTTCGGCATCTGGCTCCGCGTCACCGCTGGCGCCATCGCGCTGGGCTGGCTATATTCCCTCTACTCCTCTCTATGGCCCCGCTCCTGATTTTCCTCCGCCGGATGTTCCTCCCCCTCGTCCTCGGGACGCTCGGGACGGGGCTCCTCCACGCGTGGCTCTCCGGGCAGGTGACGACCCTCCTCCATCCGCTCCTCCATCCCCTCGTCGCCGGGGGCGGGATCGTCCTCCTCCTCGCCGCCTTCCTTTTCCTTCTCTTTCCCCTTCCGCCCCGCCCGTGGTGGAAGTCGGGACGGGACGCCCTCCTCGCCGCCGCCCTCGTCCTCGCCCTCGCGGCGGCCCCCGGCTCCTTCTCCTCCCTCGCGCTGGCGAACCGCGCCTCCGCCGATCCCGGGGCCGTCCTGCGCGGCAAGGCCGAGGCCGACGACGAGCCCTTCGCCTGGAAGCCCGATTCGACCGGCGCGATCCCCCTCGAAGTCACCGACCTCTTCATGGCCGTCGGCCTCCCGAAAAGCGTCGCCGCCTTGGAGGGAAAGAAAGTACGCCTCATCGGCCAGGCGACGCCGGGGGCGGGATCGGGCCAGTCAGACGGCTCCTTCCGTCTCGTCCGTTTCCTCATGTTCTGCTGCGCCGCCGACGCCCAGCCCCTCGCCATGTCGGTGCGGGGAGCCGAGCCCGAAGGGCTGGCGAACATGGGCTGGGCCGAGGCCGTCGGCACCGTCCACTACGAGGATTCCAAGGTCACCCCCGGCAAACAGGAACCGGTCCTCCTCCTCGAAACGGCCAAGGCGATCCCGGAGCCGAAGGAACGCTTCCTCTACTGAATTGACGTCATGCTCGATCCGATCCTTCTTCCGCTCCTCCGTTGTCCCGAGACGCGGCAAACCCTGACACTCTGCGCGGGGAGCGAAAGCCCCCTGGCCCCGGCCATCGCGGCGGGCGGCGTGGTAAATCGGGGCGGCAAGGTCGTGAACGCGCTCCCGGAGGCTTTCCTCGTGCGGGAGGATGGGACGGTCGCCTATCCGGTGCGGGGGGGGATTCCCCTGCTTTTGGTGGAGGAGGGGGTGGTGGTGAAGGCGCTGGAGGGTTAGGGGAAAGGGGGCGCGGGGGAGGGGCGGCCCTTCGGGGCTGGCGCGGTCGATCCTGTACAGGTGGATGTAACCCGCTTTATAGCCCAAGAGGGGCTTCGCCCCTCCTCGAACCTCCCCTTCGGAGGGCCTTAGCTAGGCGGACGCGCTTTGGCGGCGCCTCGTGTCCGAACTGGATTAAAATCCGCTGCTTCCTGGAGCGCCCGAGGGTACGTACTGAAGGGGTAGCAGTACCAAGACGCCCTGACTCCTATTGGGAGACGGCTCTATGGGAGAGTGGCCGCTTCGGCTCTCCCGCCCCCCCTACATCCGCGGGATCGTGATCCCCTGCTGCTTCATGTATTTCCCGCCGCGGTCGGCGTAGGAGACTTCGCAGAGTTCGTTCGCCTCGAAGAAGAGGACCTGGGCCAGGCCTTCGTTCGCGTAGATCTTCGCGGGGAGCGGGGTCGTGTTCGAGATTTCGAGGGTGACGTGGCCTTCCCATTCGGGCTCGAAGGGGGTGACGTTCACGATGACGCCGCAGCGGGCGTAGGTCGACTTCCCGAGGCAGACGGTGAGGACGTTGCGCGGGATGCGGAAGTACTCGACCGAGCGGGCGAGGGCGAAGGAGTTCGGCGGGACGACGCAGACGGGGGCCTTGATGTCGACGAAGGAGCGTTCGTCGAAGGCCTTCGGGTCGACGATCGAGTTGAAGACGTTGGTGAAGACCTTGAATTCGTCCGAGACCCGGAGGTCGTAGCCGTAGCTCGAGATGCCGTAGCTGATGACGCGCGTGCCATCGGCCCCGTGGCGCACCTGACCCTCGGCGAAGGGCTCAATCATCCCTTTTTCGAGCGCCATCTTCCGAATCCAACTGTCTGCATGGATACCCATGGGAGAGAACTAACCGGAAATCCCCGGGAAGAGGAATCCAAAATGAGTCCGGAAACGGAATTCTTTTCGGACGTGATCCTTTCACATCGCGACTGGAGAACCGCTTGAATTTGTTCCGCGTCCGTCACGGGATTGGCACGGTTCCGGCTTAACGTTAATGCGATGAAGGAACCCGCCCTCCCATCGGCCGCCCTCGGTTCGCCCGGCTCCTTTCCGGAGCTCCTGGCCCAGGCGGGATCGTCCCCCGCTTCCGAGGCGTCCCTCTACGCGCGGATCCCCGCCGAGGCGCGCCACGCCATCGAGGCGGCGACCGGGTATTGGGAGCTGGGGATGAGCGTCGAGACGCTCCGGGAAATCCGCCTCCTCGCCGGATCGCCCGATCCCGAGGTCGCCGCCGTGGCGACGGAGCCCCACGTCCAGCGCTTCCTCCTCCTCGCCTTCATGGACCTCGGCCTCTGGGCCTCGGCGCTCTCCGTCGCCGACGCCCTCGACGCGGTCGCCCGGATCGAGGCCGACTTCGCCGACATCCCGCTGAAGGCCGCCTTCTGCCTTCACGAGCTGGGCCGGACCCACGACGCGCGCCAGCGACTCTACGAGGCCCCCGCCGCCGCCCGCGACACCGCCCTCTACCACTACGACCTCGCCTGCTACGAGTGCCGCCTCGGCCGCCTCGCCCCGGCGACGCAGCACCTCGCCGAGGCCCTGCGCCGGGACGCGAGCCTCCGCTCGATCCTCGACGAGGACGCGAACCTCGCGCCGATCCGCCATCTGGTGGTGAAGTCGTAAAGAAAAGGAGTCGGCAAAGGGCGGGGCAGCCTCCCCTCACTCCCACCGGGCGACGACCGTTCCCGTCTCGGCCTCGAAGAGGGCGATGCCCTCCTTCAGCGCGGCCTTTTCCTCTTCGGAACGGATCCCGTCCCCGGAGACGGCGATCAGCGCCTCGATCTCCCGCTCCCGCTCGACGACCTCGTGGGAACGCCGCTTCGTGTCGTGCCGGGCGAGGCGTTCCTCCTCCGTGAGGCCCTGCGAGAGGAGCCGCCGGACGACGTTCGCCTGGTCCCGGGAGAGCGTCGGGAAGACCGGGAGCACCTTGATATGGAGATCGCCCGCCGGGGCCTTGCCGAAGGCGGGGAGGCCCCGGCCCCGGAGGACGAGCTTCCGGCCGATGTCGAAGCCGGGCGTCATCTTCACCCGCAACGGGCCGCCCGGGGCGTCGGCGAGGACGATGTCACCGCAGGAGAGGATCTCCAGGACGTCGACATCGGCATAGACGAGGAGGTCGTTCCCCGAGACCAGCCAGGCCCCCTCGGTGCGGACCTCGAAGGAAACGGAGAGATCGCCCCGGGTCCGCCCGTCGGGGCCGACGGCGCCGAGGCCCCGGAACTTCACCCGCATCCCGGGCCGGACCCCGGCGGGGACCATGCAGGCGACGCGACGCCCGCCGCCGACCTCGACCTCCCACCGCCCGCCGAGGACCGCGACGGCGAGGGGGATCGTCTCCTTCGCTTCCAGATTTGGGTTTTGGCCTGGGCTTTTCTGCCGCGGGGCTGGGGGAGCGGAGGCGGGCGCAGGGGCCGGAGTGGGAGCCGGGGCGGGAGGAGGCGGGGCCGCCGCCCGGACGGGGGCGGGCGCGGGTACGGGCGGAGGAGAAGAGGCGGGGGCCGCGGCGGCCTTTTCCTTCTCCTTCGGCTTGCGGACCGGCGGCGCGGGAGCCGGGCTCTTGCGGGCGGGGCCGCGCCCGAGGCTCGCCAGCCATTTCTTCATCCGGCGGGAGGAATCGTAATCGGCCTTTTTCTCGGCGTCGCCCAGGACCTCGTAGGCGGCGCGGACCTCGTTGAACTTCTCGGTGGCGAGGGCGGCCTCGCCCGGGTCGCCGAGGTTGCGGTCGGGATGATAGCGGAGGGCGAGGCGGCGGAAGGCCCCCTTGATCTCGTCCGCCGTCGCCTTCGGCGGGACGGAAAGAACGTCGTAATAATCCGGTATCTCGCTAGGCATAGGACGCGGCGCCGGGATGATCGCCGAAAAGCCCCCGCGGCGCCATTCCGAAATCGCCCCCTCCGGACGGCTCTCTTGCTCTTGCCCTCCCCTTCCCGTACCGCTTGAATGGGCGGCTCCTATGAAGTTCTCCCTCCGCTGGCTCCGGGACCATCTCGACTACACCGGCACCCTCGACGCCCTCCTCGAACGCCTCACCTCGGCGGGGATCGAAGTCGAAGGCGTGGAGAAGCACGGCATGGACGACCCGAACCTCGTCGTCGCCGAGGTGATCAGCTACGTCCCCCATCCCAACGCCGACCGCCTCCGCCTCTGCCAGGTCCGCCATGCGGGCAAGGGCGGCGAGGAGACCCGCCAGATCGTCTGCGGCGCGAAGAACTTCGAGGCCGGGGACCGCGTCGTCCTCGCCCTCCCCGGCGTCGACTTCGGCGGCGGCTTCGTCATCAAGGAGAGCAAGCTCCGCGGTGAGCTCTCCCAGGGCATGATGTGCTCGGCGAAGGAACTCGGCCTGGCCGCCGACGCCGACGGCCTCCTCATCCTCCCGAAGGAGACCCCCTTCGGCCCCCTCTCCGCCGTCCTTCCCGCCGACACCTTCATCGACGTCGAGATCACCCCGAACCGCCCCGACCTCCTCTCCTACCAGGGCCTCGCGTGGGAGCTCTCCGCCCTCGGCCTCGGCACGTGGCGGCCGAAGGAGACCATCGCCCTCTCCTCCGTCGCCCAGCCGACCCACGACTGGAAAATCGACCTCCAGGCCCCCGACCTCGGCCCTCGCTACACCCTCGCGATCCTCGAGAACGTGAAGGTCGGCCCCAGCCCCGCCTGGTTGAAGGAAAAGATCGAGGCGACCGGCCACCGCTCCATCAACAACGTCGTCGACATCACGAACTACATCCTCTGGGAAACGGGCCAGCCGCTCCACGCCTTCGACGCCGCGAAGCTCGCCGGGAAGACCATCGAGGTCCGCCGCGCCCGCAAGGGGGAGACCCTCCTCGCCCTCGACGACAAGACCTACACCCTCAACGAGAACGACCTCGTCATCGCCGACGCCGAGCGCCCCCACGCCCTCGCCGGGGTCATCGGCGGGAAGGATTCCGCCGTCACCGAGGCGACGACGACCGTCGCCCTCGAGGCCGCCTGGTTCGACCCCGCCTCGGTCCGCCGCAGCGGCCGCCGCCTCGGCATCCTCACCGACTCGGCCTACCGCTTCGAGCGCCGCGTCGACGCCTACCGCATCCCCGAGGCCCGCATCCGCGCCCTCGTCCTGCTCGAGGAACTGGCCGACGCCGAACTGATCCAGGCCCCGATCGACGCCGGGCAGGCCCCCGCGAAGCGCGCGCCGATCACCCTCCGCCCGGAACGCGTCGCCGCCGTCCTCGGCGCCCCGATCACCCTCGACGAGATCACCGCCGTCCTGAAGCCCCTCGGCCTCCGCTACAAGGGGGACAACATCTGGACCTCCCCGCCCTACCGCCACGACCTCGAGACCGAGATCGACCTCATCGAGGAAGTCGCCCGCGTCCGGGGCCTCGCCAACCTCCCGGGCCGCGTCCGCCACGGCTGGGCGGCGGAGAGCGCCGCCGACCGCGCCTGGGACAAGGCCCTCCTCCTCCGCCGCTCCCTCGCGGCGCGGGGCTGGCAGGAGATCCTCACCGAGGCGATGGCCGCGCGCGAAGCGATCGGCAATCCCGACGCGGAACTCCTCGCCCTCGGCAACCCGCTCAACGCCCAGTTCACCCACCTCCGCCCCGCGCTGAAGGACGGCCTCGCCGCCATCGCCGGCGGGAACGTCGCCCGGGGGAACCTCTCCCTCCGCCTCTTCGAGGTCGGCAAGGTCTACCGCCGGGAGGGCGGCCAGGTCGTCGAGGAGATGCGCCTCGGCGTCCTCCAGCTCGGCCCCGTCGACGCCCTCGAATGGGCCGCCGCCGAACGGGCCAGCGACTTCTACGACGTGAAGGGCCTCGCCGACTACCTCGAAGGCGACCTCGGTATTCCCGCCGCGGCCCGCCTCGAGCTCGCCCCCCTCGACCCCGCGACGGCGAAGCGGCACGACCTCAAGGCGAAGGCCTTCTATGTCGAGTACCGGCTCGACGGCTGGCTGGCCGCCTCCGACGCTCCCGCCCTCTTCACCGGCCTCCCCCAGTTCCCCGGCGTCCGCCGCGACGTCGCCCTCGTCGTCCCCTCGGCGACGCCCCAGGCGGAACTCGCCGCCGCGCTGGAGAAAGCTGCGCGGGAAGCGGCGGGAAGCGCCCTCCAGAAAGTCGCCCTCTTCGACCTCTTCGAGGACTCGAAGGGGGAGAAGCTGGCCGCCGGGAAGAAGTCCCTCGCCTACGCCCTCACCTACCGCCTCCCCGACCGGACGCTGACCGACAAGGAGGTCAACGGCTGGCAGGAAAAGATTCTCGCCGCGGTGAAGGGCCTCGGCTACGATCTCCGGTAGGTTCGGCCCCTTCTGTTCTCTGCCAGTCCCGCCCCCTTTTCGTCCTCCTCCCTCCGCGGGAGGAGGCGAGCCCCTTTACCCTGCGGTGTTCGTGCTTGGGATGCATGTCCCTCCTCCGATAATCATGATTGTAAAGAAGCAACCGCGCGATTGATTCGACGTCGGGCCTTCACTGGAAGGCGGAAGCTCAATGCAGCCGCTTCACCTGTACATAAACTGGTCGAAGGACCCCATCCACACGGCATTGCGGGGTAATTCATTTTCCGCCCACCCATGTCCTCCCTCCACCTCTCCTCCGTCGTCGAATGCGCCACCGCCCTCGTCGCGGCCCTCCTCTTCGGCCTCCTCTGGCGGAGCGTCCGCCGCCGGGGGCCGCAGCCCGCCGGCGCCTCCCGCTACCAGGCGGCGGCGGCGACCCTCACCCGCCTCTCCCTCCGGCGCGACCTCCTCCGCGCCGCCGCCCCGCCGCTCCAGTTCTGCGCGTGGTACTTCTGCCTCTACTTCGCCCTCCCCCTCTTCGTCCACGTCCTGAAGCATCCCGGCTTCGCCGCCGCGCTGGAGCAGGCCCGCCTTCCCTTCTGGCACCTCGGCCTCCTCGGCGGCCTCTTCTGGTTCCTCTACCGCTGCGTCGACGCCGTCGAGACCCGCCTCGCCGCGATCGCCGCCGCCACGTCGAGCCGCTTCGACGAACACCTCTTCCCCGTCCTCGCCCTCGCCCTCCGCGTCTTCATCCCCATCGGCGGCTTCGCCTCCCTGCTGGAGACCCTCCACTACTCCCTCTCCCTCGGGACCGACGCCCTCCACGCGATCTGGCGCGGCTTCGCCATCGTCGTGATCGTCGGCCTCGCCGCCGTCTCCCACGCCCTCCTTCAGGGGATCGAAAAGGCGATCCTCGCCGGCCTCGACCTCGACCCCGACCTGACCGGGACCGACAGCCGGAGCATGGAGAAGCTGGGCGACGACCGCGCCACCGCCACCCGCATCGGGATCCTGCGGAAGTGCGCCATCGTCCTGAACATCCTCATCGCCCTCGCCGCCATCCTCATGCTCTTCCCCGAGGCGCGGCAGATCGGGACCTCCCTCCTCGCCTCGGCCGGGATCGTCGGCATCCTCATCGGCTTCGCCGCCCAGCGGACCCTCGGCACCCTCTTCGCCGGGATCCAGCTCGCCCTCTCCCAGCCGGTCCGCCTCGGCGACTCGGTCGCCGTCGAGGGGGAGAGCGGCGTCATCGAGGCGATCACCCTCACCCACGTCACGATCCGCACCGGCGACGGGCGGGGACGGCTGATCCTCCCCATCTCGTCGTTCCTGGAGCGCCCCTTCCGTAACCTCACCTCGACGACCCCTTCCGTCGTCCAGCAGGTGAAGATCCGGGTCGATTTCACCCTCCCCGTCGCCGCCCTCCGGGACGAGACCCGGCAATGGATCGCGACCCATCGCCTGTGGGACCGGGAGACCTTCTCCCTCACCGTCACCGACGCCGACGCGGGCTCGATGGAACTGCGGCTCCTCGCCAGCGCCGCCACCCTCGCCGATTCCTCGGTCCTCCAGCTCGAGGCGCGGGAATGGCTCCTGGCACAGGTGGTGGCGCGTTATCCCGAGTGTCTGCCGAAGGTGCGGGATCGGACGGAGACGTCGGGGAAGGGTTAGGACGTTTTTCGGAAAGGGGGCGCGGGGGGAAGGGCAGCCCTTCGGGACCGGGTACATTTCCCTGTACAGGTGGATGTGACCCGCGCGTTTGAACGAACGGAGGGGCACGCCCCTCCGGACCCTCCTGTCTGATGGGCCTTGGTGTAGATGGGGCGTAATCCTAAAGGCCTATCTTCCATACGCCCACTCTACTCCGCTGGATCTAACCCCCTTGAGGGCCGAGCCATGGGAAGGAGCATCCAAGGATGCAGGCCTATCTCCTCGGTGCTGACCCCTGAAGACCTCTCTCCCATACTCTTTTCTTCCGATAGGAGTTTGGGCGTATTGGTACCGCTACCCCTTCAGTACGTACCCTCGGGCGTACTGGAACCATCCGATTTTAATCCAGTGAGGAGACGAGGCGCCGCCAAAGCGCGTCCGCCTAGCTAAGGCCCTCCGAAGGGGAGGTCACGGAGGGGCGAAGCCCCTCTGTGGCGTTAAAGCGGATCGCCTCCACCTGTACAGGATCGACCCCGCCAGCCCCAACGGGCGCTCCCCAACCCGCGCCCCCCCCTAATCCACCGCCGTATACGCCCCCATCCGCCGAGCAAACAACGACGGCTCGATCACCCACAGCGTCCGGTTCGCCTCCAAGTCCGGAACAATCTTGTTCAGCCGTCCCTCCGTGAGGATGACGCCGCGATTCGCCAACGGCATGACACCCGGGCCGGGGCGCTGGCCCCGGGAGGCGATCGTCTCGTTGAGGATATCCCCGGGGGAGGCGGTGATGGCGGCCTTCACCTGGAGCGCGGCGGGGGCGATGTGGAAATTGTAGGCGACGAAGGAATTCGGGAACTTCAGCACGCGGGTGAAATCGCCCTGCCCCGCCTCCTCCATCCAATGGGGCCGGGGGAGGACGACGGGCTGGCAGAGGATCGTCGAGGAGGGGCCGTAGCCGGTCTCGTAATGGGCGCGATAGGTCGCCTGGACGGCGATCAGGTATTGGTTGATCCCGGCCATGAGGGCGCCGTCCTCCTTCGCCTGCCGCTGGAGGGTCCACCGGCAGAGATTCTCCGCCCCGGTGCGGCTGAAGTGGAAGAGGACGTCGAACCAGAGATTGTTGACCGGCCAGAAGATCCCCTGCCAGCCGACGAATTCCGACCACTCCGGCACCTGCCCGTCGACCGCGTCGGCATCGATCACATCGTGGAAGCAGGTCTCCTCCGAGGCCCCCTGGTCGATGAGGACCTGCCGGGCGACGGCCTCCATCTGCCGGACGACGATGGGGGCCTCCCCTCCGGCGAGGCGGGCCTTTTTCGGCTGCGCCGCCGCGGGGGCCGGGGCCTCCGCCGAGGTGACGAGGGAGGTCTGCCGGTTCTCGGCGGGCGGCTCCTGTTCCTGGACCAGGGCGGCGGCGGCGGCAGTCGCCTCGCGGACTTCCTGTTCCGCCGTGGTGAGGACCGAGGCGGCGGTCGCCTTCTCCTCCATCGCCACGCGGTGCATCTTCGCCAGGACCGAGAGGCGCTGCCCGGCGCGGCAGGCGTTGAGGAATTCGACCGGATCGATGTTCTTCCGCAGGACGGCGTCGGCCCCGGCGTTGAAGGCGAGGATCGCCCCGGCGGCGTTCGTTTCCTCGACGAGGACGGTGAGGTAGGTCTCGACCGGGGCCGTCGTCCGGGAGCGGCAGGTGCGGTAGATCGTCTCGAGGGAGAGCCCCTCCCAGCTGCTGTCGGCGACGACGAGGTCGACCCCTTCCGGGGTGCCGAGGAGGGCAAGGACCGCGTCCTGCGTCTCGGCGACGAGGCACTTCGCCTGGACCGTCTTCAGGAGATTCTCGGTGACGAGGCGGACCTGGGTATCCTGGGTGGCGATCAAGACGCGGAACGGAAGGTGCATGGTTCTTTAAACGGGAGAGAGCACAACGAGCAACAAGCGGCCGCAGGTCAAATGTCGCCCCGTTGAACCGTACAACCGAATCAGCAAGACTTATGCCTGTTCAACGAAAACACTCGGGCAATGACCCGAATTTCCAAAAAGAGGAAGAAAAAAACAGGCGATGCTAGACGTGGAGGCCGATGAGTTCCCCGGCCGCGGAAAAACGCATCGGAGCCGACGCCGGTTCGGGGAGAGCGGAGGCCGGGGCCGGTGCGGGGAGGGGCTCGGAGAGCGCCCGGTTGCTCCGGGTGAGGCGGGTGAGGTGCTGGCCGGTGCGGCAGGCATTGAGGAATTCGAGCGGGCGGATCGGCTGGCGGAGGACGGTGTCGGCCCCGTCGTTGAAGGCCCCGATCACCTGGGTCGAGTTTCCGCTGGGGAGGATCACCATGAGGTGGGTCTCCGAAAGGGTCTTCGAGCGGGAGCGGCAGGCGAGGTGGATGCCGTGGATCGAGAGGAATTCCCACGCGCCGTCGACGACGACCATGTCGAATCCCTCGGGGGTCTTCAGGTAGGAATGGATGCTCTCCTCGGTGTCGGCGTGGACGAAGCGGGCGCGGACGGCCTTCAGCAGGCCTTCGAGCATCAACCGGGTGTGGAGATCCTGTGTCGCAATCAAAACCCTGAAAACCTCATTCATGATTGGAAAGGGCGGGCCGCCGCCGCGCAGTTCATTGTTAACGTTAAATCACCGACTTTGGCAGAGGTAGAGTTTTATAAAATAAAACGCAATGAATTTCTCTCATCCTCCAATCAAAGAGATTCACACTGTAAAACAAACAAAACGGCGAAGGAAAATCCTTCGCCGTCTTGGTCCAATTACAGTGATGAATCGACCCGGAATCGCGGATCAATCGGGACGAAAACCGCCCCCGGAGCGACCCCGAATTACCAGCCGAGGACGTATCCGAAGATAAGGGGCGCGACGATCGAGGCGTCCGATTCGATGATGTACTTCGGCGTGTCGATGCCGAGCTTGCCCCAGGTGATCTTCTCGTTCGGGACGGCGCCGGAGTAGGAGCCGTAGCTCGTCGTCGAGTCGCTGATCTGGCAGAAGTAGCCCCAGAGCGGAACCTCGGGACGCTGGAGATCCTGGTGGAGCATCGGGACGACGCAGATGGGGAAGTCGCCCGCGATGCCGCCGCCGATCTGGAAGAAGCCGATGGAGCTCTTCGAGGCGGTCTTCGTGTACCAGTCGGCGAGGAACATCATGTATTCGATGCCGGTGCGGACGGTGTGGACGTTCTTGATGTCGCCGCTGATGACGTGGCCGGCGTACATGTTCCCGAGGGTCGAGTCCTCCCAGCCGGGGACGATCATCGGGATGTTCGCCTGGGCGGCGGCGAGGAGCCAGCTGTTCTTCGGATCGATCTGGTAATACTGCTCCAGCGCGCCGGAGAGGAGGATCTTCCAGAAGAACTCGTGGGGGAAGAACTGCTGCCCGGCCTGGTCGGCCTTCGTCCATTCGGCGAGGATCGCGCCCTCGATGCGGCGCATCGCCTCCATCTCCGGGATGCAGGTGTCGGTGACGCGGTTCATGTGCTTCTCGAGCAGCGCCTGCTCGTCCTGCGGCGTCAGGTCGCGGTAGTTCGGGACGCGGATGTAGTGGTCGTGGGCGACGAGGTTGAAGACGTCCTCCTCGAGGTTCGCCCCGGTGCAGCAGATCGCCTGGACCTTGCCCTGGCGGATCATCTCGGCGAGGGAGAGGCCGAGCTCGGCGGTGCTCATCGCGCCGGCGAGGGTCATGAACATCACGCCGCCGTCGGCGAGGTGCTTGTTGTAGCCGATGGCGGCGTCCCGCAGCGCGGCGGCGTTGAAGTGACGGTAGTGGTGGTCGATGAAAGAGGTGATGGGCTTGGCCGACATGATCCCCCAGTAGATACGGGGCGGGAAGAATCTTGGCAAGCGCGGGCCGGTTACAATCGGAAGGCACCGGGAAGGCAGGGAAGGAGGGGTCGACTTGGTCCCTTGACTTGATTCCCCTACGGAGCGATCTTAACCAACCCCGCTTTATCCCCTCACCGGTCACCCCATGAAACTTCCCTTCCTCCCCTCCGCCCTGATCGTCGCCACCCTGATCTCCCTCCCCTTCCTCGGGTGCTCCTCGACCAGCGGGAACGTGACGGCGTCGTGGTACGGGAAGGAAAACCACCAGGGCCCCACGGCCAGCGGGGAGCGCTTCGACATGTACGGCTACACCGCCGCCCATCGCACCCTCCCGATGGGGACGATCCTCTCGGTCCGCAACCCGAAGAACGGCAAGACCGTCCGGGTGACGGTCACCGACCGCGGCCCCTTCGTCTCGGGCCGCGACATCGATCTCTCCTACGGCGCGGCGAAGGAACTCGGCATCATCCAGTCGGGCGTCGCCGACCTCTCGATCACGAAGGTCGGCTACGACGAACGCTATGCGAAATATTGGAAGAAGGGCCACGCGCCGACCGTGACCGCGGCGGCTTCCTCGGCCCCGGCCGATTCGGCCGCCGTCCCCTCGGCGGTCTCCGACAAGAATTGACCCCTTACTTCGCGGGGTCGGCCTCTTCGGGGACCGCGCCCTTCTCCTCCGCCGTCGGCGCGGGGGCGACGGGAGTCGAGGTCGGCGTCGCCGCCGGTGCGGGCGGGACGGGGGCCTGGGCGGCCATCTGCAGCCGGTATTGGGCGAACTGCTTCTGATAGGCGAAGGCCGTCTCCTGCCCGTAGGGGCAATTCCGGCCCGTCTCGAATTCCTTTTCGGCCCGGACGAAGTTCTTCATTCCCCCGCGCCGCCAGAAATGGAGGCCGAGGTAGGCGTGATAAAACCCGTTGTAAGGCCGCCGCGCGATCGCCTTTGAGTAGGCGATGTAGGCCTCGTCGAAGCGTCCCATCTCGTCGTAGGTCAGGCCGAGGCGGACCAGGAGGCCGTCGTCGTAGGGATTGAGGGCGATCGCGCCGAGGTAGGCGGTGACGGCCTTCTGCGCGAGGTCCATCCGGTCCTTCTCGTCGGCCTGCTTCACCGCCTCGGCCCGGCAATAGTCGCCGAGCAGCGCCTGCGCCTCCCAGGCCCGGGGATCGAAGCGGAGCGCCTCGGTGAGGGCGATCTCGGCCTCGGGGAAGATCGCCTCGCCCTTCTGCGCATCGATGCGGAAGAAAGGATAATATCCCCGCGCGGTCTCGGTGAGGCGGGCGACGAAGAAGCAGGAGAGGAAGACCCCCGCGACGGCGGCGATCTTCGCCGTCCGCTTCGCCCACTTCCCCTCGTAGGAGACCGCCGCCTCCCCGCCGTTCGCCCGCAGGGCGAGGCCCGCGAGGGTCAGCCCCGCGAGGGCGTCGACGGGGATGTGGAAGTTGAAGTCGAGCGTCTCGTGGAGCATCAGCGCCGTCCACGAGGCGAGGCCCGCGCCGAGCAGCGCCCGGCGGCCCCACGACCCGCTCCGCCGCGACCGGACCCGGAGCCACATCGCCGCCACCACGGCATTGGCGAAGCCGAAGGCGAGGAGGAAACCGACAAAGCCGTAATCGCTCCACGTGTTGAGGTAGTCGTCGTGGGGGTAGATCGCCAGCGTGCTGTAGAGGGCGTCCTGGTAGCGGGGATGGAGGAAGGCGAAGGTGCCGGGACCGGAGCCGAACCAGAAGTAGTCGCAGATGATCCGCCAGGCGTCGTGCGCCAGGACGATGCGGATATAGCCGTCGAGGGACTGGTTCCCGCCGAGGGTCGAGAGATGGGCGGTCATCTCCGAGAGGCGGCCCTGGACGTCGGGGGAGATGAGCGCCCAGGCGCCCGCGAGGAGGAGGAGCCCGCCGACCGCGATCCACGCCCCCTTCGCCGGAATCTTCCCGTTCTTCACGCAGAAGATCGCGAAGACGACGAAGCCCGCGAAGAACCCGATCCAGCTCCCCCGGGAGAGGGAGAACGCGACGCCGAAGGCCATCGTCACCGCCGCCAGCAGGAGGAGGAGCTTCGGGAGCCGGTGCTCCTGCGGCAGGAAAAAAGCGAGGGCGAGGGCGGAGAAGGTCCCCATGTAGAGGAAGGCCCCGTAATGGTTCGGGCAGCCGAAGGAGCCGAGGAAGCGGGGATAGTAATGGATGTTGAGGGTCTCCCCCCAGACCTTGAAATCGGGATTGAAGGAAAGCCAGATGGAGAAGAGGGCCTCGGCGAAGGCGATCCCCGTGAGGCCCCAGAGGATGATCAGCCCGTGGCCGGAGCGGACCAGGCCGTAGCGCGCCGTCCAGAAGACGATGCCGCCGGAGAGGATCGTCATCCACTCGATCCTCGCCGTGTACTCGATCGGGGCCGTGGCGTAGCGGATCGTCGCGTAGGCGAGGAAGAGGAAGGCGAGGGCGTCGATCACGTCGGGCCGCACCAGCCGCCCGATGCCGAGCCCCGGCCCGGCGGCGATCCGGCCGAACTGGAGCAGGATCAGCCCCGCCGCGAGGCCGAACATCGGGAGGAGGATCCAGGTCCGCGCCCCGCCGAGGACCGTGACGCCGACGGCCAGGAGGAGGACGATCAGCGCCGCGCCGACGACCGAGCCCGGGGCCAGCTTGGCGGCGCGGGGTTTCGCGAAGGGGGATACGACGACGTCGGGCTCCATGGAAGAACGCGAGCGTAGCGGGAAGAGCGGGGGAAGGACAAGCGCGGGCGGGCCCGATGACGATAACCTTTTTAAACCGTTTTAAACCTTTTTCCGCCCCCGTCCTTCTGCCATGCTCTCCAGGCGTCCGGACGGTCGTCGCTCGGGAGGGTCACTCCTTCCGGGAGGAAAGTCCGAACATCGTCAGGCAGCGTGCCGCCGGAAGACAGCGGAGCCGTTCACGCGCAAGCGGAGCGGCATGGAAAGTGTCACAGAAAAGAAGACCACCGGGAGGGGAGACCCTTCCGGAAAGGGTGAAAAGGCGGGGTAAGAGCCCACCCTTCCCCCGGCAACGGCGGGAAGCGATAAACCCCACGCGATGCAAGGCCGAACAGGGACCGATCCCAGGATCGCCTGATCCGATTCCCCTCGCAAGAGGGAGATCCGGTTCCGGGTTAGGCCGCACCACGGTCACTGATCGGGGCCGCCGGTCGTTCCGCAAGAAACGACGGCGGCAGAGAAATGACGGCCCAAGGGACGGCAGGCGCATCGGCCTCCGCCCGGGACAGAATTCGGCTTAGGTCCGGACGCACGATGCACTATGTCAGGCATCCCTCTTCACGGAGGGGTGCCTGACTCTTTTTTGGGGGCGACGGGAAGAGGGCCCTGCGGCAACGCCTCCGCGGGATGCTGCAGCAGCGCCGGGATCGTCCACGGTCCCCGCCGCGCCCCGGCGTCCGAGGCCGCCCTCGCCGCCGCGACCCCTTCCGGGGCGATCGGCGGCGCGGCGTTCCCCCACTCCTGCCGGATGTAGGTCAGGACCGCCGCCAGCTTCGCGTCGTCGAAATAGCCCTTCCACGGCACCATCGCCCCGTTGCACTGCGGCGCGCCCGCCACCCGCACCGGCCCGACGAGGCCGTCGAGGACGATCCACGCGAGGTGGTTCTCCCCGAAGCCCTCCTTCGAGAGGACGATCTCCGATCCCGCCAGCGGCGGATATTGCCCCGGCAGGCCCCGCCCCTCCGCGCCGTGGCAGGCGAGGCAGTTCCGGCGGTAGAGCTTCTTCCCCATCGCCACCGGATCGGCCTCGCCGCCCGCGTCGCCTGCCGCGGCGAAGGTCGCGTTCTCGTCGACCGTCGCGCCGTCGAACCCGCCGTTGTAGAGGAAGAGATAGCTCAGCGCCCACAGCCCCGCGATCCCGGCGAGGAGGGTCAGCCAGCGCGGGGCGGAGGGAGGAACAGGAGGAGAAAGATCGCTCACGGCCTCGCTCCCCTCTCATCCTTTTTCTCCGACTGGAGAAGCCACGCTGCCAGCCGCTCCGGGGAAGACGTCCCGTCCGGCGGCATCGCGTGATGGCCGGAGAGAAACCGCGCCAACGCCTCCGGCGTATAGCGCCCGGAGAGATGGCTCAGGTCGGGACCGATCCGGGAAAGGCCGACGACGCCGTCCGCGCCCTCCGGCGGGATGCCGAGCCGGGCCCAGGCGACCGGCCCCGTCCGCTCCGTCTCCCACCCGTAGGCAATGTCGGCGGGACCGACCTGCCGCGTGTGGCAGACGAAGCAGCCCTGCCATCGGTAGAGCGACTTGGCGATCACGTCCCCCTCCGCCTCGACGATCTGGCCGTCGCGGAGTTCGGGATGCTTCGGAACCAACTCGGCCATCTGCGCGGACGGCCATTGCACCAGCCCGCACCACGAAAAGAGCGTCGCGGCGGCGAGGAGGCCGAAGAAGGCGAGCCGCCCGTTCATTTCGCCCTCCTCTCAAAAAATCCCCACCCGTAGACGATCAGCGCGGTCCCCATCGCTCCCCACCCGATCAGCCGCATCCAAAGCAACGGTTTCAACAAGCTGCCGACCGCCGCGAACGGGACCGCCCGATCGGTGAAGGCCAAAGCCTGCAGGATGCCGCCAGCCAGCCCGCCCCCGATCAGGAAAACGAAGCCGCCCGCATAGAGCCAGAACGCCGCGCGATGCGCCCGGACGGGACGGGCGAAGTAGCCGAGGAACGCCATCGCGCCCAGCCCCGGCACCGCGATGTCATCGACCGCCGCGTCAAAGAGGGTCAGATGGAGATGCGCGCCGAGACCCCGGAAGGAGCCGATCCAGACCAGCGCCAGCCACAGCGGAAACGCCAGGGCCGCGGCCAGCAGGAAGCCGCCCCCCGCCCCATGGCGAATCCGGTCCCAGCCCCCGTCCCGGAAGAGCGCGGCCAGCACCACGCACCACGCCACCCCGGCGAGGGCCAGCAGCAGGACGGCGGCGACCCCCGCCGTCCCGACCCACGCCGGGACCGGCCCCGAGGCGACCCGGGCCGCCCCGGCCCAGCCGCCGAACAGAACCAGGATCCAAAACCCGAATCGGGCCGCCCCCTCCTCCGGCAGCCCGCCCCGCCCCGCCCGCTCCGGCAACGCGCGACACAGGGCCGCGAGCGAGAGCGGAGCCATCCACAGGAATAGCAGCCCGGAGGCGGTCCACGCCGCGCCCGAGGGGAGGGCTGCGCCGCCCGGGAGGACCACCCAAAGGATCAGGAAAAAGAATCCCGCCGAGGCATAACGCTCCGCGACCGTCCGGGGCGAGAGAAGCGGCCCGATCCCGCCGCCGGCAAAGGCCGCCCACCCGGCGCAGAAGCCGCCCGCCACCAGGATCAACCGATGGATGCGGACGGCGGTCCATCCGAAACCGCCTTCCCCTCCCCATCCCACGACCGCCGCCGAGACCTCGACGGCGGAGAGCGCCCCCAGGAACAAACCGAGCCAGGCCAGGAAAAGAAGGAGGCGTTTCTTCACGGATTAAAAAACAAAAAGGGCGCACGGCATATATACCGTGCGCCCCCTTACTTTAAAACGAATTTAAAACAGGTGCGGCGAAATTACTTTCCGCGTTTCCTATTTACCGCTGAGGACATACTTCCCGTCGGCCAGCTTCTTCGCGACCTTCTTCCCCGTCGTGTAGAACCAGCTGTTCAGGTTGTTCGGCTTCGAGCCGACCTCGGCGGCGAGTTCCTTGATCGTGAGGCCCGCGGCCCCGGCGACCTTCAGTGCCTCGACGACCTGGGCCTTGAGGTAGCCCGGCTTCGAGCCCTTCTTCGGGCCGCGCTTCTTGCCGGTCGCCGTGGAGCCCTTGGCCTTGCCCTTGCTCCCGACGGGACGGCCCCGGCGCCTGCCCCCGGCGACGCCGCCGCCGATGTTCTCGAGCTTGGCCTCGACGGCCTGCAGTTCGGCCTCGAGCTTCTTGAATTCGCCCTGGAGCTTTTCCTTCAGCGCGACGAGTTTCGAGAGTTCCCCGAGCTGGGCGCTGGTCAATTGCGAGATCTTCATGAGGTTTATCTATTCCTCAAAATCGCGAAAACGCAATTAAAATGAACAAATAACCTGAATTTAATGGGGCTACTTTAATCCAATTTAATCTTCCCACCCCACGAGATCACCTTCGCCTTCGCGGCGGCGGCCTCGGCCTCCTCGATCCTGTTTTCCTTCACGTAGGCGAGGGAGAGGCTCGTCCAGGTCATCTGGTCGTTCGGGTCGAGGGCCGAGGCGCGGAGGCCCGCCTCGATGGCCCCGGCGTAGTTGCCCTGCTTGTAGCGGGCCATCGTGAGGGCGTGCCACGCCTCGTGGTCGTCGGGGGCGATTCCGATCGCGGCGGCGTAGGCGGCCTCGGCGGCGGCGAGATCGCCGACGGCGAGGGCGCCGTTCCCCTCGTCCAACCATTCATCCTTGGTCTTCATTTCAATTTAGCGGGCGGCGGAAATCAGGGCGTCGACCAGTCCCGACAGGGTCTGCTCCTTCGCCTCGATATCGACGGTGTAGCCGAGGCGGCGGAGCGCCTCGCTGGTGACGGGACCGATGCTGGCGATCCGGGGGCCGGGAGTGGAAGGATGGGCGAGGCCGAGCCGGTGCCAGCTCTCCGCCGCGCTCGCGCTCGCGAAGGTGATCCACGACGCCCCTTCCTCGGCGAAACGCTTCCGCGTCCCCTTCCGGTCCCGGTCCCCGGTCTCGGGAACGGTGCGGTAGAGCGTCCACTCGGACACCTCGCCGCCCCGGGCGCGGAGGGAATCGGGAAGGACCTCGCCCGCGAGGTCGGCGCGGGCGAAGCAGAACCGCTTCCCCTTCACCTCGCCGTCGGCGAAGGCCGCGGCCAGCCCCTCGGCGGTGAAGACCTTCGGCTGGAGGGCGATGCCGAGCGCCCGAGCGCCGACCTTCGCCGCCGTGCCGGGGCCGACGACGGCGATCTTCACCGCGCCGAGGGCGCGGATGTCCCCGTGCCGCTCGAGGAAGCGGTCGAAGAAGAGGTCGGCGGCGTTCGGGCTGGTGAGGAGGAGCCAGTCGAAGCGGTTGGCGAAGTCGCTCCACGCCGCCTCGTCCTCGGCGGGGACGGGAAGGGGCTCCAGCCGGATCGTCGGGATCTCGAGGACGTCGGCCCCCAGCTCGCGGAGCCGCGCGGAGAGCGCCCCGGCCTGGGTCCGCGTCCGGGTGACGACGATCCGTTGCCCGAAGAGGGGCCGCGCGCCGACCCAGTCGAGCTCGGCCCGGAGCGAGACGACGCCGCCGATGAGGGTGACGGCAGGGGCCTTGAAGCCCCGCGCCTCGGCCTCGTCGGCGAGGGTGGCGAGGGTCGCCGTCAGGGTCTCCTGCTTCGCCCACGTCCCCCAGCGGACGAGGGCGGCGGGCGTGGCGGGATCGGCCCCGTGGGCGAGGAGCGATCCGGTCACGGCGCGGAGCCGCTCGACCCCCATGAGGACGACCTTCGTCCCCTGGAAGCGGGCGAGGGCCGCCCAATCGATCGCCGAATTTTCCTTCGTCGGATCCTCATGCCCGGTGAGGACGGTGAAGCCGGAGGCGAAATCGCGATGGGTGATCGGGATCCCCGCGTAGGCCGGGGCGGCGATGGCCGAGGTGATGCCGGGGACGACCTCGAAGGCGAGGCCGGCGGCGACGAGTTCCTGCGCCTCCTCCCCGCCCCGGCCGAAGACGAACGGATCGCCCCCCTTCAGCCGGACGACAGTGAGGCCCGCCCGGGTCTTCTCGACGATCAGGGCGTTGATCTGGTCCTGGGTGAGGGTGTGGTTCCCGCCGCTTTTTCCGGCATAGAGGATCTCCGCGTCGGGGCGGGCGTGGTCGAGGTGCTCCGGGTTGCAGAGGTAATCGTAGATGACGACGTCGGCGCGGGCGATGAGGTCGCGGCCCCGGAGGGTGAGGAGCCCGGGATCGCCCGGACCGGCCCCGACGAGGTAGGCGATGCCCTTGGAGTTGGCAGAACGGCTCTGGCTCATTCGACCGCCTCCAGGAGTTCGCGGCCCAGCGCGCGGCCCAGCGCCTCGGCTTCGTCCGCCGCCCCTTCGACGAAACCGCTGAAGGCGGGGCGATCCTCTTTTTTCCAGACGATGCCGTCGAGGCGGAAGCGTCCGGCCTCGATCCGCGCGTAGGCCCCGAGGGGGGCGCGGCAGCCGCCGCCGAGGGCGGAGAGGAAGGCCCGCTCGGCAGTGACGGCGGCCCGGGTCGGCGCGTCGTCGAGGGCGGCGGCGATGGCCGCGGCCCCGGCGTCCCCGGCGCGGATCTGGAACGCGAGGGCGCCCTGCCCCGGCGCGGGGAGGAAGAGATCGGGCGGGAGCGTCACGCGATGGAGTGCCATCCCGGCGAGGTCGGGGGCGAGGCGGTCGAGTCCGGCGGCGGCGAGGACGATGGCCGACCAGCCGTCGTTTTCCCGGAGCCTGCGGAGCCGGGTATCGATGTTACCCCGCAGCGGGACGACGCGGAGATCGGGGCGGAGGTGGAGGAGGAGGGCCGTCCGCCGGGGGCTGCCCGTGGCGACGGTCGCGCCGTGCGGCAGGGTGTCGAACCCCCCGGAGCCGGTCCCCTTCAGGACGAGGACGTCGGCCCCGTCGCCCCTCGCCGGGATCGCGCCGAGGACGAGCCCCTGGGGCCCCTCGACCGGCATGTCCTTGAGGCTGTGGACGGCGGCGTCGATGGTCCCGGCGAGG
The DNA here is from genome assembly GCF_900105685.1 of Verrucomicrobium sp. GAS474. Classification (NCBI taxonomy): domain Bacteria; kingdom Pseudomonadati; phylum Verrucomicrobiota; class Verrucomicrobiia; order Verrucomicrobiales; family Verrucomicrobiaceae; genus Verrucomicrobium; species Verrucomicrobium sp. GAS474. The sequence continues at coordinate 1,344,823 of NZ_LT629781.1, read as the reverse complement.
AGAGCCTCCTCGATTTCCTTCGTGAAAAGGCCCTTCTCCAAAGGGAGAGGCGAGGAAGCCCCCGCGTCGCGCGCGGCGGAGAGGTCGTCCCCCCGCGTGCGGAGGATCGAGAGCTCGAAGACGCGCTCCGGGAACAGCGCGGCGAGGCGGGCGCGCAACTGGCCGCACTGGGCGAGGGCGAGGGCGCTACCCCGGGTGCCGATGAGGAAAGGTTTCATGAGCGGAAGAAAGAAAGGCTAGGCGGCGCTGTAGTTTCCGCTCCCGGCATCGGGGAGATCGGAGGAGGACGGCTTGATCTTGTCTTTGGCCTGGGCCTGGGCGTCGGCCAGGGAAGAGGCCAGGGAGGCCTCCCAGGCGAGGAGCTTCTCCACGTGGGGGGCGAGGATCCCCTCGCAGCGGACGATCTCGGCGCTCCGCTCCCGCTGGTTCGTCCGGGCGATCGCCTCGAGGTCGTCGATGTCGTAGAGGTAGACGTCGGGGAGGTGGGTGACGGAGGGCTCGATGTCGCGCGGCACGGCGAGGTCGATGAGGAAGAGGGGCCGCCCGCCCCGGCGGCGGCGGACCTGGTCGATCCGCTCCCGCGTCAGGACGTAGTGGGGGGCCGAGGTCGAGCTGACGACGATGTCGGCCTGCTCGACCCGCGCCTCGAAGGCGTCCCAATGGATCGCCTCGCCGCCCAGCTCGGCGGCCAGCGCCTCGGCCTTCTCGTAGGTCCGGTTCGCGACGAGGAGGAAGCCCGCGCCCCGGCCCTGGAGGGAGCGGGCGGTCCGCTCGCTCGTCGCTCCCGCGCCGAGGACCATCACCGTCTTCCCCGCGAGGCTGCCGAAGAGCCGCTCCGCCAGCTCGACGGCGACGGAGCCCACCGAAACGCTGCCGCGGGTGATCTGGGTCTTCGAGCGGACTTCCTTCGCCGCCGAGAACGAGGCCTGGAAGAGGCGGTGGAGGCGCTTCCCCGTCGCGCCCGATCCGGCGGCGACGCGGTAGGCCTCCTTCACCTGGCCGAAGATCTCGGTCTCGCCGACGACCATCGATTCGAGGCCCGAGGCGAGACGGAAGAGCCGCTCGATCGAGGCCCGCCCCGAGAGCCGGAAGGAATGGGCGGCGAAATCGCCCGCGAGGGCCGCCCGCACCGGCTCCTCCAGCTCCGCATGGAACGAGGCGAGGAACGAGGCCCACGCATCGCCGACGCCCCCGGCGGCGGCCTCCTCCGCTGGATGGCCGACGCCGAAGAACTCGACCCGGTTGCAGGTCGAGAGGAGGACGGCCTCCTCCAGGCCGAGGTTCTCCCGCAGGCGGACGAGGGCCTGGGGCAGCGCCTCGTCCCGGAACGCGGCCCGTTCCCGGACGGCGACGGGGGCCTCCTTGAAGGAGAGGCCGCCGCAGACGAAGGTCGGGGGGCGGGAGGGATCGGGGCGGGGCTCCGGTGCCGGGGTCATGAGGAAAACCGGTGGGCGTGGCTCAGGGAGTTGATCCCCCAGAACGTGAGCAGGATGAAGACGTAGCTCCCGACGGAGCACCACGCGACGCGGCGCGCGCCGAAGCCGAAGAGGCGGGGGGAGAGGACGAGGTGGAGGTAGAGGACCCAGACGCCCGCCGACCAGACGATCTTCACCCAGTCGATCCCCCCGGCGCGGGTCACCGCGATCCCGGCGACGAGGCCGAGGGTGAGGAGCGCGAAGCCCCAGACGAGGACCCGCCGCTGGATCCGGGCGAGGTCGCCCATCGCGGGGAGGCGGTAGAACCATTGCCGCAGCTGGTGGTCCTTCAGCTGCCGTTCCTGGACGAGGTAGAGGGCCGAGGCGACGGCCCCGATGCCGAGGGCTCCGTAGGCGAGGAGGCTGAACGAGGCGTGGAGCTCCAGCGGCCAGCCGAGGTCGGGCAGCTCCCGGGGGACGTCGCTCGGGACGGCGACGATGAAGGCGAAGACCCCCGTGGCGGCGGCGACGGGGGCGGTGAAGGCCCCGAGGACCGAGACGCGGTAGGCGGTCCCGATGACGAGGTAGGTGAGGAGGAGCGACCAGTCGAGAAAGGCGAGGGTCTCGAAGAGGTTCGTGAGCGGGCAGTGGCCGATCCGCTTCCCCCGCTCCGAGAGGAAGACCGACATCGCCAGCCAGGCGAGGAGGAGGAGGGCGTTGTTCCAGCGCGTGTGCTGGGAGCGCCCCGCGCCGAAGGCATAGGCCGACCAGCCCGCGCTGACCAGGGCCAGCACGGTGCCGAGAGCGAACCAGAGCCGGTCTTCCATGGGGAGGGTACGCTGGGGGATTAGGGAAGGAGTTTCTGGACGAGCTGGCTCAGCGTCTTCCCGTCGACCCGGCCCGCCGCCTTCGCCTGCGCCGCCTTGATCACCTGGCCCATCTGGGCCTTGCCCGTCGCGCCGACCTCGGCGATCGAGGCCTTCACGATCTCCTCCAGCTCGGCGGGGGAGAGGGGGGTGGGGAGGTATTCGTCGAGGATCGCGATCTCGGCCTGCTCCTTCGCGGCGAGTTCCGGGCGGCCGCCGCTCTCGAACCCGGCGACGGCGTCCTGCCGCTTCTTGACCTCCTTGCGGAGGACCGTCGTCACGTCGGCATCAGTCGGGACGGCCGAGGCCGAGGCCCCGGCGTTCTCGATGGCGGCGTATTTGATCGCCGATTTCAGCATGCGGAGGACGGAGAGGCGCTCCGCGGCACGGGCGAGCATCGCCTTCTTCAAATCGTCGTCGATCCGGGCCATCAAAGAGGGGGAACTCATAGGGAGGAACAGGATAGGCCCAATCGCCGCTTCAGGCAAGGCCCACCCTAAGGCGTTCCGGAGGGGCAATTCCTCCTTGCCCGGGGCCCTCCTCCCTGCTCGATTGGAGCGCCCCGGATAAGCCCCATCCCCAGACTATGACCCCCCCCTCCCCCCTCCGCGACGCCGCGCGGAAACTGGCCAACCCCGACCTCCTGATCTGGCTCCTCCTCGCCGTCGGGATCGTCCTCCGCGTGAAGGAATACGCCTGCGGCCGTTCCCTCTGGCTCGACGAGGCGATGCTGGCGAACAACATCGCCGACCGCTCCTTCCTCGGCCTCTTCCATCCCCTCGACAACGACCAGGTCGCCCCCATCGGACTCCTCCTCACCTTCAAGGCGGCCTTCCTCCTCTTCGGGCAGACCGACTACGCCCTCCGCACCGTCCCCCTCCTTTCGGGCATCGCCGTCCTCTTCCTCGGCCGGGCGGCCCTCCGGCTGCTCTGCCCCTCCCCTTCGTGGCCCGCCGTCTTCGGCATGGCCCTCTTCGCCCTGAACCGGCAGCTCAACTTCTTCTCCGTCGAGTTCAAGCAGTACGAGACCGACGCCGTCGCCTCCCTCCTCCTCTTCCTCCTCCTCGCGCTCCACGGCGAGGGGCGGCTCCGCTTCCGTTGGCTCGTCCTCGCCGGAGCCCTCGCGCTCCTCTTCTCCCATCCCGCCCTTTTCTCCCTCGCGGCGATCGGCGGCACCCTCCTCCTCGCGGCGTGGCGGGAGAAATCGGTGCCGCTCTTCCGGCGGGCCCTCGCCGCCGGGGCCGTCTGGATCGCCGTCGAGGGGCTGAACTATTTCTTCCTCCTCCGGAACGCGAAGAAGAACGACTTCCTCCAGAATTTCTGGGCCTCCTCCTTCATGCCCGGCCTCGGCGCCGGGCTCTGGGCGAACCTCGCCTGGATCGGCCACACCGCCTGCCATCTCTTCGACTACACCTGGATCTGGCAGATCGGCATGCCCCATCCCGTCACCCTCGTCGGCCTCGTCCTGATCGGCCTCTTCATGCTCGCCGGATTCCCCGTCCTCTTCCGGCGGGACTGGCGGCTGGGAAGCTTCCTCGTCCTCCTGATCGTCGCCGCCCTCGCCGGGGCGGGGGCGCGGCTCTATCCGCTTTCCGTCCGGATGCTCCTCTTCCTGATCCCGTTCATGTGCCTCCTCCCGGCCCTCGGCCTGGCGCTGGCGATCCGCACCTTCGCCCTCCGCCCGGCCGTCGTCGCGATCCTGGTCGTCGTCCCGCTCATCGCGCCGACGACCCGCGCCGCGAAGCACTACACCCATCCGCGCCTCTTCCAGGAAGTGAAGGTGACCGAGCGGCTTCTCCAGTCCCGCTACCGACCCGGCGACCTCGTCCTCGTCGACCGAAGCGGCGAGCACGCCTACCGCTTCTACGCGCGGCAACTCGGCTTCCATCCCGTCCCTCCCGCCGTCTACACCGATTGGGACCCGGACCAGGTCTACCCCCCCATCGTCCCCTACCTCCGGGAACACCGCCCCGCGGGCCGGATCTGGCTCATCGCGGGCGTCATCTGCGGCCTCGGCGGCCCGGGCGAGGCGGCGACCCTCGACGTCAACCCGGCAAAGCTCTTCCCGAAAAAAGCGGCCGACCTGATCGAGATCGACAGCCACGACGAGGCCGATGAGACCGATCTGTATCTCTTCCACATGAAGAATCCGGACGGCCGTTAGAGCCTTTCTTTCGGACATCCCCAGTGATCCCGAAGGGATCAAAGAAGGTAGCCGGGGGTTGAGGGCAAAGCCCGACACCCCTGGAATAACCGACGAGAGGGATTCGACCCCGCAGGGGTCGCAGGAAGCCGCCGAGGCGCGCCCCGCCTCCCTCAAAGGAACGGGCCAGCCCGATGACGGGGCGGCTCCTTTCCGCTCTTGAATCCGGGGGTGTCGCGTCGCTCAACCCCCGGCTAATTTCTTCGACCCTTTCAGGGTCGAAGAGACGGCCGCCGCCCCTCAAGACGACGCGCTCGTATATCGCCGCAACCCGAAGTGGAAAAACCACGAGGCCGCCAGACAGAGTACCCCCGTCCCCGCCACCAGCCACGCCGTCGCGCCGAGGGGAATCCCCTTTCCCGCCAGCATCCGCACGGGAAGATTCGCCACCAGCAGGACCGGGATCGCCCAGGTGAAGAGCCGGAGGAAGACCCCTTTGAAGGCCTCGCGCGGCTGCCGAGCGATGTTGAAGAGTTGGTAATAGACCCCGATGAAGCCCCGCGCGTTCGTCACCCAAAACGCGGGCGTCACGAGGAGGAGCATGATCGCCCAATGGAACGCGACGCCAAGGACGACGAAGCCCGCCGCGGCGGCGAGGCCCCCGGCGGTGATCCCGACCCCGAGGTGGCCCAGCGCCCAGACCGAGACCGCCGCGCCGAGGAGCGAGTTGAGGATCGAGCCGACGTCCCACTGCCGGATCGAGACGAGGAAGAGAATCGGCGCGGGCCGCAGCAGGAGGAAGTCGAGCTTCCCCTCCCGGATCAGGTCGGGGAACTGGAGGAAGTTGACCATGAAGAAGGTCTGGAAGAGCTGCTGCACCAGCTGGCTCAGGCCGACGAGGAGGACCATCTCCCACTGCGTCCATCCGGCGATCGCGTCGACGTGGAGGTAGAGGACCCGGATGAAGACGAGCTGGAGGACGAACCAGCAGACCTCGACGGCGATCCAGATGATGAAGTTCCCCCGGAACATCATCTCCCGCGCGAGGGAATACTTCCCCTGCGCGAGCCAGATGGCGAGGAGGTGCCGGAGTTTGGAGAGCAGGGCGAGCATAAGCTTGGGTTTCCTTAGCCGCCCACCGCCGTATACCGCTTCAGCCCGCGCTTCCAGATGAAGGCGGCGAGCGTCAGCGCCGCGCCGATCCAGAAGGCCTGGAGCGCGAAGCCCTTCCAGAGCGCCGCCCCCTCGACGTGGCCGAGGAGGACCGAGACGGGGAACCAATATTGGCTGGCGAAGGGGGAGCAGATGGCGAGGGTCCGCCACGGCTCGGGGAGGAGGTCGATGGGGAAGATGTGGCCGCCGACGAGGAACTCGAGCGAGAAGAGGATGAAGACGATCCCGCCGACCTCCAGCAGCCAGAAGGCGAGGAGCCCGGTCATGAACGAGACCGCGAACTGGAGGACCGCCGAGCCGCAGAAGGCGACGAGGGCGGGCAGGAGGGTCCGGTGGAGCGGCACGTCGACGAAGACCTCGCGGAAGTACCAGAGGATCGCCGCCAGCGGCAGGGCGGCGAAGAGGAGATGGGCCGCCCGCGAGGAGACGAAGAGGAGGAAGCGGTAGGCCCCGTAGTTGAGCGGGCGGAGGAGGATCTGGCTGATCTTCCCGTCGCGGATGTCGGCGGCGATCTGGAAGTCGTCCTCGGTCGGCGCGAAGCCGTTGTCGAGGATCAGGAGGGCGAAGTAATAGGCCATCATCGAGGCCCACGAATAGCCGCCGAGGGTCCCCTTCCCCTGGTAGACCGCCCCCCAGACGAACCAGGTGACGATGAGCGGCAGGAGGCTGGAGAAGACGCGGAGGAAGAAGCCCCAGCGGTAGATCAGCGCGCTCTGGAAGCCGAGCGCGAAGATCCCGCGCCACCCCCGGAGGAGGCCGCGCAGGGGCGGGACGGCAAGGGAGGGAGCCAGCGTTTCGGGCATGGTCATTCCTTCCGCCGCACGATGCGGACGCTGGTCGAGTCGGCCCCGGGGAGGACGAACTTGTCGATCTGGAGCGTCAGGCCGACGATCCCGGGGAGGGCGAAGAGGGCCGTCGCCGTCTCCTCGGCCAATGTCTCCAGCAGGCGGCGGGGACGCGACGCGGCGACGGCGCGGATCATCTGGGCCGCGCCGCTGTAGTCGACGGTGTTCTCGATGTCGTCGCCCGCCGCGGCGGCGGCGATGGCGCCGGGCGCGGGCTCGATCTCGACGGAGAAGACGACCTCCTGCTCCCGCGCCCGCTCCTCGTCGTAGAGGCCGATGAAGGTGCTAACGCGCAAACGCGAGATCAGGATGCGATCGGACATGGTTCAATAAGGCCCGGCTGGGGCCGTTCAGGTTGAGGGAGAGGGCCTCCCCGGGCTTCACCCAGCGGAAGCGGTCGGCCTCCTCGTTGAGCGTCACCGCGTCGGAGGCCCCGGGAGGGAGCGCCGCCGTGTAGGTGAGGAGGAGGAAATGGGCCTTCCTGAAGAACTCGGGCGGGTAGAGGCAGTCCTGGACCCCGGCGAAGCGGATCTCGGCGAGGTCGAGCCCCGTCTCCTCGCGGACCTCGCGGCGGACGGCGTCGAGGGCGGTCTCGCCCCCCTTGATCTTGCCGCCGGGGATGCCCCAGCAGTGGCTCCACTTGTAGGTCTCGATCATCAGCACCTCGCCCCGCGCGTTGTAGATCAGCGCGCCGACGGTCGGGACGGGCGGGGCCGCATGGGCGTCGGTCCGGTTCTGCTCGAGCCACTGGCGGACTTGGTGGAGGTTCTGGAAGAGGAGGTCGGGATTGCTCGCCTTGAGCTTCGCGAGGGAGTCGTAGCCGGTCAGCACGGCGCAGCTCGTCACGCCGCCGTGGCGGGCGGTCTCGATGTCGTGCTGCATGTCGCCGACGAAGAGGGTCTCCGCCGGATCGAGGCCGTGCTCGGCGAGGAGGACGGTGATCGTCTTCCGCTTGTCGAGGGCGCGGGTGTAGGCCTGCGTGAAGCAGTCGGCGATGCCGAGGCGGGCGCTCTGGACGGCGAAGTGGTCCGCATGGATCGTGCTGAGAAGGAAGACGGGCATCTTCCGGCCGTGCGCGTAGTCGAGGAAATCGCGGGCGAAGGGGAGGAGCGGGATCTCCTCCTGGATGTGGCGGAAGGCCTCGTGATAGTCGAGTTCCAGCTCCTCCATCGTCGCGTCCGGGAGGTGATCCTTGTAAAACTCGGCGTAGGGAAGGCGGAATTTCTCCCGGAACTCGTCCCGGCTGAAGGCGGGCTTCCCCCGCTTCTCGAAGAGGGCATTGGTCGCCGTCAGCACCGGCGGGAAGTCGTCGACCAGGGTGCCCGACCAGTCGAGGATGAGGTTCTTGATGACGGCCATGAGGGGAAGGAGAAGCTACCTCCCCTACCCGACAATATCAACCTCGGTTCCGACCGCGACGCGGTCGAACAACGCGATCATCTCGGCGTTGCACAGCCGGATGCAGCCGTGGGAGGCGGGGGTGCCGATCCGGTCTTCCCGGTTCGTCCCGTGGAAATAGACGTAGCGGCCCTTCGTGTTCGCGTTCGCCGGATCGAGGCCCTCGAGCCAGAGGATGCGGGTGAGGACCCAATCGACTTCCTGGAGCGGGGCCTCGGGCGTCCAGACCTCGCCGGTCGGCTTCCGCCCGACGAAGCGGGTGCCGAGGGGCTCCCCGTCGCCGATCTTCTCGGCGACGCGGAAGCGGCCCCGGGGGGTCTTGTTGCTCCCCTCCTCTTCCCCGAGCCCGAAGAGCGAGGTGCTGACGGGGGCCGACCAGAGGACCGTCGCCCCCTTCAGCAGGTCGACGCGCTGCGCGGCGACGTCGACGCGGAGCCTGCGGGGGGTGTTCATCGGAGGGAGCGGTTAGAACTCGTTCAGCCGGTCGATCAACTGGCGGAAACGGCCCCAGGCCTTGCGGTCGAAGGTAAGGCAGAGGCGGGGCAGGTCGGCGATCGCCTTGTCGTGGGCCTCCTCAGGGAAGACGGCGCAGGCGCGAAGATCGTCGTCGGTATGGAGGATGTCGGCGAAGTCGTCGCGGAGCCGCTTCAGCGCCCCCTCCGGGACCTCGCGGCGGAGGCGGATCACCGTCTGCGTCCCGATGCCCCGGTAGGAATGGAAGTTGTAATAGAACGCCTCAATCTCCTTGCGGGCGACGTTGAGGTCGTCGGTGAACTTGAAGAGGTGGAAATCGGACTCGGAGATGAGACCGTCGCGGAGGAGGTGCTCCCGGAGGTATTTCTCGAAGGTCCGCCAGAAGTTGCCGCCCGGCGCGTCGACGAAGACGACGGGGCGGATCACCGCCTTGCCGGTCTGCATGAGGGTGATCGCCTCGAAGCCCTCGTCCATCGTCCCGAAGCCGCCCGGGAAGAGGACGATGGCGTGGGCCTCCTTCACGAAGTTCAGCTTCCGCGTGAAGAAGTAGTGGAAGTTGATCAGCTTCGAGTCGCCGTAGATCGTCGCGTTCGCCTTCTGCTCGAACGGCAGGGCGATGTTCAGCCCGAAGCTGTTCTCGCGCCCCGCCCCCTCATGGGCCGCGCCCATGATGCCGTCGCCGCCGCCGGTGATCGTCATGTAGCCGTGCTTCGTCATCATCTCGCCGAAGTCGCGGGCCGCCCGGTATTCCCGCGCCCGCGTCGGCGTCCGGGCCGAGCCGAAGACGACGACCTTTTTCCGGTCCCTGTATTGGGAGAAAATCTTGCTCGCGTAGCGGAGCTCCTTCAGCGACTGGTTGAAGAGGTAGCGGTCGGCCGGCGTCGTCTCCTGCTGCGCGATCCGATAGACCGAGACAACCATCTCGAAGTATTCCTTGCAGGCCGGATCGAGGCCCGTCTCGGCCAGGAAGGCCTTGATCTTCGCATCGAGGCCCGCATCGCCGGTCCCGTAGGGAGCGCGGACCGAACCTTCATTCAACACATTCGTCACCAGATCGGCTTTACTCTCAATTCCGGCAGGCATGGGGAGACCCATCGTATCCGATCGGCCGGGATTTAGCAATTGGGTGTCATTACACAGATGACCCCAAAAATTCCCCTCCGCACCGCCTTGTCTATTCTCCCGGCAAACCCTTAACTCATCAGCAGATCTCCCCATGGCACACTCGAAAATGAACCTGTTGGACGAACTCGAAGAACGGATCCTCGTCGGCGACGGCGCGACCGGCAGCTACCTCCACGCCCTCGGCGTCCCCGCCGGGGCCTGCCTCGAGGAGGCGAACCTGAGCCAGCCCGACCTCGTCACGAAGGTCTACGACGATTACATCGCCGCCGGGGCCCGCGTCGTCGAGACGAACAGCTTCGGCGCGAACCGCCTCCGCCTCGCCCGCTACGGCCTCGACGGCAAGGTGAGCGAGATCAACTGGAAGGCCGCCCGCCTCCTCGCCGACGCGGCGAAGGGGAAGAACGTCTACGTCGGCGGCTCGGTCAGCCCGCTCCAGGTCCGCCCCACCGATCCCGTCCTCACCGACGACGACCGCCGCTCCCTCTACCGGGAGCAGATCGGCGCCCTCCTCGACGGCGGCTGCCATCTCCTCTTCCTCGAGACCTTCACCGAGCTTTCCGAGCTCCTCCTCGCCCTCGACGTCTTCCAGAACCTCTCCAACGTCCCCGTCGTCACCTCCCTCGGCATCTCCGAGGAGGGCCGCCTCGGCAGCGGCGAGGACTTCCAGACCGCCTTCCGCGCCCTCCGCAAGGCGGGGGCCGACATCGTCGGCGTCAACGGCACGTGCGGCGTCCAAGCCTCACTGAGCCTCTTCGACCGCCTCGAGCTCGGCATCGACGACGTCGCCGCCGCCTACCCGAACGCGGGGAAGCCCGAGTTCTACGAGGGCCGCTTCAACTACTCGGCGAGCCCGGAGTACTTCGCCGCCAACGCCCCCCTCTTCGTCGAGCGCGGCGTCCGCCTCCTCGGCGGCGACTACGGCACCAGCCCCGCCCACACCGCCGCCCTCGCCGCCGCCGTCGCCGACCTGAAGCCCCGGAAAGGCGGGAAGCCGGCCCGCCCCCTCCGCGTCTCGACCGTCGAGGCCAAGCCCCAGCCCCTCGCGCCGCAGGCCCCCGTCGAGGATTCCCTCCTCGAGCGGCTGAAGACGAAGCCGGTCACGATCGTCGAGCTCGATTCCCCCAAGACCCTCTCCATGGAGAAGTTCATGGAGGGAGCCCGCTCCCTCGATGCCGCCGGGGCCGACGCGATCACGCTGGCCGACAATTCCCTCGCCATCCTCCGCGTCAGCAACCTCGCCGCCGCCGTCCTGATCCGGCGGGAACTGAAGGCGATCCCCCTCCTCCACCTCGCCTGCCGGGACCGGAACCTCCTCGGCCTCCAGTCGGAGGTCATGGGCCTCGGCGCGCTCGGCTTCCGCCACCTCCTCGCCATCACGGGCGATCCGGCGAAGTTCGGCGACCATCCCGGCGCGACCTCGGTCTACGACCTCAACTCGATCGGCCTCCTGAAGCTCCTCGAAGGGATGAACCGGGGCGTCAACGCCGTCGGCAAGGACCTGAAGGGGAAGACCGACTTCGTCATCGGCTGCGCCTTCAACCCGAACGCGAAGAACTTCGACAGCCAGGTGAAGAAACTCGAGTCGAAGGTGAAGGCCGGGGCCCAATACGTGATGACCCAGCCGGTCTTCGACGCCGCGCTGGTGAAGAAGACCGTCGCCGCCGTCTCGGCGCTCGGCGTTCCCGTCTTCGTCGGCCTCATGCCGCTCCTCAACGCGCGGAACGCCGAGTTCCTCCACAACGAGGTTCCCGGCATCGTGATCCCCGACGCCGTCCGCGAGCAGTTCCGCCACGCGGCCGACGACAAGGCCGCCGCCGAGTGCGGCCACCGCTTCGCCGCCGGGATTCGCGACGAGATCCGCGCCCACGCGAACGGGACCGCCGGCGGCCTCTACCTCATCACCCCGTTCCTCCGGTACGAGGCGAGCGTCCGGCTGATGCAGGGATAGATGGAAGTCCCACCATCATCGATCGAATCGATGATGGCTTAAAATTTATCGATTCGATCATTTCCGCCTGATCGAGTATTCCTCGGACATGGCAATCGACGATTCCCCTTCCGCGGGCAACCGCACCCCGGCCGCTTCGGCCACTTCAGCGACCTCGGGCCGCTTCCGCGCATGGCGGTCCGAGGGGATCGTCCTCGTCGACGACGCCGAGCTCACCGCCCTCGAAAAAGGCCTGGTCGAGGCCCTTCCGTGGGAGCGGTGGGCGACCCGCCTGCTCGCCGGGATCGCGACGCTCCTCCTCCTCTGCGGGATCGTCCTCTTCTTCGCCTACAATTGGCACGCCCTCCCCGCGCGGGAGAAGTTCCTCGTCATCGGCGCGGGGTGGGTCCTCTGCCTGACCGGCGCGGGCTGGCTCGACACGCGGACGTGGGCCGGGGAGCTCTCCCTCCTCGGCGCGGCGGTCCTCACCGGGGTCTTCCTCGCCGTCTTCGGCCAGGTCTACCAGACCGGGGCCGACAGCTATCAGCTCTTCCTCGGCTGGGCGGCCCTCCTTCTTCCCCTCGCCGCGTGGGGCCGGAGCGCCGCGTTGTGGCTCCTCTGGCTCGTCCTCCTCAACGTCACCCTGGTCGCCGGATGGAACCAGACCCTCTTCCCCTCGGCCTGGAACAGGGCCGACCACCTCCTGCTGTGGGACGTTGCGCTCAACGGCACGGCGCTCCTCCTCGTCGAGGCGGGCCGCTGCTTCGCCCTGCCGTGGCTTCGTCGGGAATGGTTCCGCCTCGCGATCGTCGCGGCGGTCACCTTTACCCTCACGGCGGCGATGTCGTCCTTCATCCTCGAGGAGTGGGTGAGCGACCTTTACGGCACGCGATGGACGCCCTGGCTCTGGCTCGCCTTCGTCGCAGCCGGCTTTCCCTATTACCGCCTCGTCGCGGGAAGCCTCCCCGCCCTCGCGCTCCTGACGCTGGGCTTCTGCTCGGTGGTCCTCGTCGGGTTCGCCCACCTCCTGCTCCGGGGCAGCGGCGACCACACCGGAGCCTTCCTCGTCCTCGGCATCGCGACGCTCGGCCTCTTCGGGGCCGCCGTCTGGGGGTTGAGGGTCGTGGCCCGCCGGATGCGCGCGGAGGCACTTTCATGAAGACCGATACATTGACGCAAACGCTGGTCGCGACGGGACAACTCGGAACGGAGACGGCGGAACGGATCACCCTCGCCGCCGTCCGGGAGACAGCGCAGGAACCTTCGCCGTGGTACTTCCAGGCGTTGACCGCCGGGGGGGCGTGGGTCGCCTCGCTCTTCTTCCTCGGTTTTCTCGTCGGCCTCTTCGCCTCGTCGTGGGAACAGAACATCGGCCCTCTCACCGTCATCGGCCTCGTCCTCATCGGGACGGCGACCTTCGCGCGGGGACGGATCGCCGGGTTCTTCCTCGAACAGGTCTGCCTCGCCGTCAGCATGACGGGCCACCTCCTCGTCCTCATCAGCCTTGGGATGGAGTTCCAGCGCCAGCACCTCCCCCACGTGGCAACCCTGTTGGCCCTCGTCGCCGCCACGCTGGCCGCCGTCGACTACTTCCTCTACCGGGACGGATGCCACCGGTTCCTCTCCTCGCTCGTCGCCCTCCTCTTCGGCATCGCCGCGCTCTACGACCTGACCGGACGCCACTGGCTCGACGCCGCGACGCGCAATCCCCCCTTCGACCGGGGCCTCGTCCTCTACATGGCGCTCCACCTCGCGCTCCTCGGGGCGATCTTCGTCCGGCGGACCGCGATCGCCTGGCGTCCCCTCGGCTACGCGGCGGCGCTCTCCCTGGTGGCGATGCCGTTCGCCTACAACCTGGCTCTCTTCGGCCCGACCCGCGCGAAGGAAGCCTCGATCCTCCCGGGCCTCCTCTTCCTCGCGGCGCTCCTCGCACTCGGCTGGACGCTGCTGGGGCGAAGGGCGGCGTGGCAGCGGGACCGCCGCACCGTGATCGTCGCCGGGCTCTTCACCGTCGCGCTCGGGGCGATCGCGCCGCCGCCCCTCCTCCTCGCCCTCGGCCTGATCGTGCTGGGCTACGCCCGCCAGGACCGCTTCTTCGAGTACGGCGGCCTCCTCTTCCTCGGCTACTCCCTCTTCGTCTATTACTACATGCTGACGGCGAGCCTCGCCTCGAAGTCGCTGATCCTCTGCGCCAGCGGGGCGGTCCTCTTCCTCGCCCTCGCCGTCCTCAAGAAAACGGTCTGGAACCGCCGCTGAAATGAAAAATCCCCCTCCCATGAGAAGCATCGTCCTCGTCCTGATCGCCCTGGCCATGGCCGCCACCGGCTTCGCCCTCGTCCGCCAAAAGGAGGCGCTGCTCGCCCGGGGAACCCCCGTCCTGCTCCGCCTCGCCCCCGTCGATCCCCGCTCCCTGATGCAGGGCGATTACATGGCCCTCAACTACGAGGCGAGCACGGCGGCGCTCGCTCAAAATCAAGGCGCCCTGGCCGAAAACGGCTTCCTCGTCCTGGCGCAGGCCGGGGACGGCACCGCCACCTTCGTCCGGGTCGACGACGGAACCCCCCTGGCCGAGGGCGAGATCCGGCTCCGGTACCGCGAGCGGGGATTTCGCGTCCGGCTCGGCGCCGAGTCGTTCTTCTTCCAGGAAGGAGAGGGCCAGCGTTATGCCGCCGCGCGCTACGGCGAGCTGCGGGTCGCCCCCTCGGGCGAAAGCGTCCTGGTCGGCCTCCGCGACGAGGCGCTGAAACCGCTCTAAGATCGAGCCTATTCGGTTTATTAGGCCTATCCGCCCTTGACCAAGGGCTTCAGCCGGGCGATCTCCGCCCGCAGCGCCTCGTTCTCCGCATAGAGCGGGGCGGCCAGGGTGCGGAGGCGGAGGTCGATCTCCTCGTGGGCCTGCTTCAGCCGCGCCTCGGCCTCCCGGCGCTCCCGCTCGATCCGGTCGAGCGTCGCCGCGTCCCTCCACGTCAGGAAGGCGAAGAGGGTCGAGAAAAGGATGATCAGGCAAGCCGCGCCGAACTCGGGCGAGAACCAGCCCCCCTTCGCCGCCCACAGCCGGAGCGCGCCGAGGAGGATCGGCAGGCCGACGGCGACGGGGAGGAGCCGCCGCGCGCTCGAACCCCCGGCGGTCGTCCCCGAGAGGAGCCGCACCATCCCGCCCTCGGCCTGGGCCAGCATCACCCCCAGCGCCAGCAGCGCGAAGCAGAGCGACGTGTGGAGGGCCATCGCGGAACGTCCGGCCAGGCGGTAGAGGGAATACTGCCCGTAGAGGTAGCCGATGAGGGAGATCGTCGCGATGCCGAGCAGGGCGAGGCTGAAGCCCTGCGCCCAGGCGGAGAACCGCCCGCCCCGGCGGGATTCGAGCAGGGCGAGGGCGAGGCCGCCCAGGAGGAAGGCGGCCGCCGTGTTGGGGGAGAGGTGGTTCCCGGCCTTCACGTTGTTCCCGAGCACCTGGGCACGGAACAGGATCTCGTCGATGTGGAACTCCCAGCCGAGGGCGTAATCGAGAAGCTTCACGACCCCGACAAGGAGGACGAAGCCCGCGAGGGCCCTCCCGAGGAGCGATCCCTTCCCCTCCTCGGAAAAGCGGCACAGGACGATCCCGGCGGCGACGAAGGCGAGGGCCGTCAGCGGATTCATCGCGCCGAACGACGGGCTGATCCGCTTCAGGAAATCGTCCTCGTAGATCCAGCCGATCAGGACGGCGATGGCCGAGACGACGATGAGGAGGCCGCAGACCCGCGCCGCCTCCTTCAGCCGGGAGAGGCGGCGGGAGGCGAGGACTTCGGCCTCGCTCGGGGTGGTGTACATGGATGGCGGTTAAAAAAGGGAGATCAGGAACGCTCGCGCTCGGCGTCGGCCTGGGACGGGGTCCGGGACTTGAGGCGGGCGACCTCCGCCTTCAGATCGTCGTTGACGGCGTAGAGCGGGGCGGCCATTTCGCGGAGGCGGAGGTCGATCTCCTCGTAGGCCTGCCTCAGCCGCCCCTCGGCTTCGCGCTTTTCCCGGTCCATCCGGTCGAGCAGCACCGCGTCCTTCCAGACCAGGAAGGCGAAGATGGCCGAGGAAACGACGATCAGGAGGGCGACGCCGAACTCGCCCGAGAACCAGCCCCGCGCCACCCCCCACAGGCGGAACGCGCCGAGGAGGACCGGCAGGCCGAAGGCGACGGGCATCCACCGGCGCGCGCTGGCGCTGCCGCTCGTCGGGCCGGTGAGGAGCCGCGCCAACCCCGCGTCGGCCTGGGCCAGCATCACCCCCAGCGAGATCAGGCAGAAGCCGAGCGCCGTGTGGAAGGCCATCGGGGTCCGGCCCGCGATGCGGTAGAGGGCGTGCTCCCCGTAGAGGTAGCCGATGAGGGAGACCGCCGAGATGCAGAAGAGGACGACGCAGAGGTTCTGCGTCGCGAGGGAGAACCGCGCCCGGGTCGCCTGGAGCCGCCACAGCGCGAGGCCGGCGAGGACGAAGTTGATCGCCGTGTTCGGCGCGATCTGGTTCCCCGTCGTCAGGCGGTCGTGCCGGAGCTGGTCGTGGAAGAGGACCTGGTCGAAATGGAAATCCCAGCCGAGGGCGTAATCGACGAGCTTCAACCCGCCGACGCCGACCAGGCAGAGCGCGAAGCCTCGTCCCCAGACCGGGGCCGCCTCCTCCTCCCGCAGGGTGCAGAGGATCAGGCCGGCGAGGACGAAGCAGAGCGCCGTCACCGGGTTCATCGTGACGAGGCCGGGGCTGAAACGCTTCAGCATGTCGTCCTCGTAGATCCAGCCGACGAGGACCGTCACCGCAAGGAGGATCAGGAAGAGGCCGCTCAGTTTCGAGGCTTCCCGCAGGCGGGCGAGAAGGCGGAGATCGAGGGGGACGGGAGTGGCGGAACGGTCGCGTTCGGTCGTTTGCATGGTCCTGTGGGAAAAGAGGTTGCTAAGGCTGCGAAGCCCCCCTGAAGGCCATCATGACACGAACGAGCCGGGACGTCCATTCCAACGGAATGGGCGCGAAGACCTCCTCTTACCGCTTCTTCCGGGAAACGGCCTTGCGGGCGGCGGGCTTGGCTGCCGCCTTCTTCGCCTTGGCCGGGGCCTTCGCCGACGGCTTGACGCTCTTCTTCACCGCCGGCTTGGCCGGCTTCTCGGGGGCGAGGGCCGGGACGATCCGGATTCCCTTCGCTTCCCGTTTCTCGTCCTGGCGGGCCTTCTGCTGGCGGCGGGCCAGCTCGCGGAAGGTGAGCTGGGCCTGGGTCGGCTTCTTGCCCGGTTCCGGCTGGCGGCGGCGGTGGGTGCCGTCGGGGAGGAGTTCCCGGGACTTCACCCGGTCGGAGAGGTAGGCGGGGAGGATCTCGGTCTCGATCCGGCGGGCCAGGGCGGGGTCGAGGATCGGGAAGACGACCTCGATGCGGCGGCGGAGGTTGCGCGGCATCCAGTCGGCGCTGCCGAGGTAGATCTGCGGCTTGCCGGGACCGTCGCCGTTGGCGAAGGAGAAGATGCGGCTGTGCTCGAGGAAGCGGCCGATGACGCTGAAGACCCGGATGTTCTCGCTGACACCCGGGATGCCGGGGCGGAGGCAACAGATGCCGCGGACGATCAGGTCGATCTTCACCCCGGCGGTCGAGGCCTCGTAGAGGAGGCGGATCAGCTCGTCGTCGACCAGGGAGTTCATCTTCGCGACGATCTTCGCCGGCTTCCCGGCGCGGGCCGCCTCGATCTCGGCGTGGATCTTCTCCTTCAGCTGGAAGAGGAGGGAGAATGGGGCGACGAGGAGATGCTGGATCCCCTCGAAGCGGCAGAGGCCGGTGAGGACGTTGAAGAGCGTGGCCACCTCGCGGGTCAGCGCGGGGCGGGAGGTGAAGAGGCTGAGGTCGGTGTAGAACCGGGCGGTGCCGGGATGGTAGTTGCCGGTGCCGAGGTGGGTGTAGAACCGGATCCGGTCCTCGTCCCGCCGTACGACGTGGAGGAGCTTGCAGTGGGTCTTCAGGCCGACGAGGCCGTAGACGACGTGGACGCCCGCCTCCTCCAGCTGGCGCGCCCAGCTGATGTTGTTCGCCTCGTCGAAGCGGGCCTTCAGCTCGACGAGGACGGTGACCTGCTTGCCGTTCTCGGAGGCGCGGATGAGGGCGGCGACGATGGGGGAATTGCCGCTCGTCCGGTAGAGGGTCATCTTGATCGCGAGGACGCGGCTGTCGACGGCGGCCGCCTCGACGAAGTCGACGACGGGGGCGAAGCTCTCGTAGGGATGGTGGAGGAGGATGTCCTTCCGCCGGATCTGGTCGAAGAGGGAGAGGGCGGGATCGATCTCGACGGAGGGGATCGGCGTCCACGGGCGGTCCCGCAGGTGGGCGAATTCCTCGAGGCCGCGCAGCGGGATGAGGTGGAGGAAATTGATCGGCCCGGAATGGCGGTAGATGTCCTCCGGCGCGAGCTGGAGGGAGCGCATCAGGAATTTCTCGATCTCGGGCGGGCAATCGTCGCGGACCTCGAGGCGGACGGCGTTGCCGCGGTTCCGCTTCCGCAGCTCCTCCTCGATGGTGTGGAGGAGGTTTTCGGCCTCTTCCTCGTCGATGTAGAGGTCGCTGTTCCGGGTGATCCGGAAGGGGCAGACCGAGGTGACCTCGTCGCCCGGGAAGAGCTCCGCGATGAAGTAGGCGATGAGGGAGCCGAGGAGGAGGAAGCTCCGTTCCTTCGAGTCGGAGCCCTCCTTGCGCGGCAGCTCGATCAGGCGGTCGAGGGTCCGGGGGAGCTGGACGATGGCGTGCGATTCCCGGCCCCCGTCCTGGCGGCGGTGGAGGGTCGCGATCAGGTTGTGGCTCTTGTTGAGCAGGTGGGGGAAGGGATGGCTGGAGTCGACGGCGAGCGGCGTCAGCACCGGGAGGACTTCCTCGCGGAAGTAATGGCGGGCCCAGTCCTTGTCCTTCGGCGGGAGGTGGGCGATGTGGGGAAGGTGGATGCCGGCCTTCTCCAGGCCGGGCTGGAGCTCCTCGTTCCAGAGGCGGGACTGGTCGTCGACGAGGCGGAGGGTCCGCTCGCGGATCGCCTTGAAGCCGGAGCGGGGCGTCGCGCCGTCGATCGTCTCGTCGACCGATTCGCTCTCGATCTGCTGCTTGATCCCGGCGACGCGGACCTCGAAGAACTCGTCGAGATTCGAGCTGACGATGCAGAGGAAGTGAAGCCGTTCGAGGAGCGGCTGGGAGGGATCCTGGGCCTCCTCCAGGACGCGCTGGTTGAAATCGAGCCAGCTCAATTCGCGGTTGCTGAAATATTCCGGGCAGGAGAAAGAGGGGAGGCGGGAGGGGGTCACAGAGGCCGCCATGATGCCTCGGGAGGGGGGGCGGGACAACGCTCAAATTGTTACAGGGCTGTGACAATCAGGGGGGAGGGGCCGCGAAGGGGGCGGTGAACACTCCTTCGGGACCGGGCAGATAACCCTGTACAGCTGGAGGCCATCTGCACGTGTTTTAAGACGCAAGAGGGGCTTCGCCCCTCCTGGACCTCCCCGCCTGATAGGCCTGAACTGTTCTAGCCGTACCGCATTAGGCCGTCCGCTTCGGGTAGAAAGGGTCCGCTAGTGCCCCTGTCCGCTTGGGAGGAATCACGCGTCCGAGTGCGGGCGGAACCGAAGCGGTCAGCCTTCCATATTACCCTTTCCATTTCCTAAGCCTTCCTCAAAATCCCTTCACCTTTATGAGCCGCTACGCCCTTCTCTCCCTGCTCGCTCTCGCCTTGGTTTTTCTTCCCGTCCTGCCCGCCTCAGCGACGGCCTTCCGGGTGGAGAGCCCCGACAAGAACACCATCGGGATCGGCGGCGACATCACGAACCGCGTGATCCGTTATGATCCGAAACGGAAGGAGCTGAACGCTTCCCTCACCATCGACTACAGCCGCTACGCCACGTCAGGTGGCCTCACGAAGGAGGATCTCTTCTTCACCTTTCCGAAGGTCGCCTTCGACCCCGTGACGAAGATCCTCTCCGTCGTTCCTCCCTCGGGCGGCGAGGCGGTGCCGATCGGCGAGTGGAAGGAGGGGAGCCTCGGCGGCCATGCCGTCCTCCTCTATGAGACCTCGGTCTTCGTCACCAGCCGGGATCGGACGGCGATCCGGCTCTTTCTCGATGTCGATACGGAACGGACGGCCGAGGCGATGAAGAAGAAGGCCGCGGTGGAGGAGTCGCAGCCGGTTGAGGAGAAGTTGAAGTAGCGGGGGGGTGTCCTTGGGGCTAGGGGCGGGGCGGCCCTTCGGGACCTGCGCGGTCGACCCGGTACAGCTGGAGGCGATCCGCTTTATAGCCCAAGAGGGGCTTCGCCCCTCCTCGAACCTCCCCTTCGGAGGGCCTCAACTAGGCGGACGCGTTTCCCCTGCGCCTCGTCTCCGAACTGTTTTAAAATCGGCTGCTTCCTGGAGCGCCCGAGGGTACGAGCGATAGGGGGAGACGGGGCCAAGACGCCCTGACTCCTATTGGGAGAGGGAGCGTCTCGACTTTACTTCGCCCACTGTGCCGCTTCGGTCCGGATGGCGGCGTCTCCCTCGGCGGTGAGGAGGGGACGCAGTTCCGCGATCTCCGCTCCCGATTCGCGGAGGACTCTCGCCAGTCGCGCCACGCCGTCTTGCGGCGGGATGGCGTCGGAGAGGATCGAGGCGGCGACCATCCGGGCGTAGTGCCGCAACGCCTCTTCCTTCGTCATGCGGACGGGGACGATCGCGGAAAGGACCGCTTCAAACAGGCGCGGAGCCTCGTCCATTTCGGCGTCGGGCAGGCCGCCCAGGTCGAGGAGGGCCTGGGACTGGTAGCCGCGCTCCAGCGCGTCGATCGCGATGTCGGGCAGGGCCTCGGCGGGGAGGAGGCCGAGGGTCCAGAGGGCCTCGGTCGATTTCAGGAAGAAATCGGCGCTCACGATTGCGGCGCGGGGGCGAGGCCGTCGGCGGTGAGGACGCGGTAGAAGCAGCCGGGACGGGTATGCCCCGCGGCGTCCTTCGTGTGGCAGACGCCGCCGCGCCGGGGGCGGACGAGGAAGAGGAGGCTGTTCTGCTCGCAGTTCACCCGGACCTCGGCGAGGTCGAGGGTGTCGCCCGAGGTCGCGCCCTTGATCCAAAGCTCCTTCCGGGAGGTGCTCCAGAACGTGGCGACCTTCGTGGCGAGGGTCGCCCGCAACGCCTCGTCGTTGACGTAGGCGATGATGAGGACTTCCTTCGTGTCGGCGTTCTGGACGACCGTCGGGATGACGTCGGTCCCGCAGGCGGCGACTTTCTTCAGCTTCGCAAAGTCGAGCGACAGCGCGGAGCCCTCTTCGAGTTCGCGATGATCCATGGCGTCTCTTTCCTTAGGCGGGGACGAGCCAGCCGCTCTTGAAGTAATCGGCGATGCCGCTCTCCAGCGTGAAGGAGGGCTTGTAGCCGATGGCCGCCGTGGTCTCCTTCAGGTCGGCCTCGGTGTGGGGCTGGTAGAAGGGGAAGGGGCAGTCGAAGTATTCGGTCTTCACGTCGGTCTTCAGCGTGGCGTTGAGGATCGTGATGATGTCGTTGAAGGGGCGGGCCTCGCCGGAGCCGAGGTTGAAGACGCGGCGGGGGAATTTCTTCGCGTCGAAGGCCCCCTCGATCTGCTTCGTGGCGGCGAGGATCGTCCCCTCGACGATGTCGTCGACGTAGACGAAGTCGCGCTTCTGCTCGCCGTACTTGAAGATGCGGGGGCTCTTCCCGGCGCGGATCTGCTGGGCGAGGTGGTAGATCATGCTCGCGGGCTGCCCCTTGTGGGTCTCGCGCGGGCCGTAGACGTTGAAGTAGCGGACGCCGATCACCTTCTGCGAGGGGAAGTCGGCGGCGTAGCGGGCGGCGAGGTTCTCCAGCTGCACCTTGGTGAAGGCGTAGACGTTGGCGGGCCGGAGCGGGGCGTCGACGTGGTTGATGCCGCCGCCGATCCCGTACGTCGCCGCCGAGGAGGCGTAGACGAGGGCGGCCTTTTCCCCGGCGAAGTGGTTCAGGATGGAGCGCCAGCTCTCGACGTTGTCGTGGGTCTGGCGGTACTGGTCGTGGTCGGTCGTGTCGGTGATCGAGGCGAGGTGGAAGAAGGCGTCGACCTCGGAGGCGTCGATGTAGTAACCCAGGTCGACGTCGACGAGGTTCGCCGCGATGACGTCGCCCCGGAAGCCCTCGAGGTTCTTGAAGGAGGCCGACCGGAAATCGTCGATGACCGTGATGCGGGCCGAGGGGTAACGCCGCTGCAGCGTGAGCGTCAGGTTCGATCCGATGAAGCCGGCCCCGCCGGTGACGACAATGTTTTCCATAGAGTGAAGGGAGGGCATCGTGCCGCCTCCCGCCCCGCTGGGCGAGCCAAAAAAGAACTTCCGGTCGGCGGGACCGGGTGTACAATCGGGGAAGTCCGCATGCATCGCGCCGCCCTTCTCCCCGTCGTCCCCTTCGCGGCTCTTACCGTGACTCTTTTTGCGGCTCTTTTCGGGGGCGTCGTGCGGGCCGAGGCGCGGATCGGCGACACCCCGATGCAGATCGCGGCCCGCTACGGCACCGGGAAGGTCGCCGGGGAGCAGCTCCTCTACACCGTCACCCTGAAGGGCGTCTCCTACCAGGACCAGATCTTCTTCGACGCGAAGGGGCTGGTCTCGATGGAGATCTTCTCCCGGAAGAATCCCGCCGCCGACGCCACCTCGACGCCTCCCGCGGACGGCGGCGACGATGCCGCGACGACGAGCGGCCCCATCGTGCGGAGCGAATTGGCCGAGCTGACCCAGGCCGACTTCGACCTCCTGCTGGCCGAGGAGGAAGGCAGCGTCCCGTGGCGGAGCCTGACCTCGACCTCCGAGCAGCAGACGTGGCTCTCCGGGAACAACCGCGCCCTCGCCCGCTACCAGGCGTCGAACCGCCTCTTCCTCTTCCTGAGCCCCAACGCGAGGCCCTTCATCCCCGCGGGGGCGACGAAGACGGAGAAGAAGTAGCGGACGTCAGGACTGCTCAGTCCTTCCCCTTGTACCAATTGCCCCGCGTCCAGGCGTGGGACCGCAGCCTCTGCGCCAGCGCGTCGGAAAGGGGCGGCTGGCTGCCGACGACGCAGTTCATCTCGGCCTGCCGGACGCTGCGGATGCCGGGAATCACCGTCGAGACGGCCTCGGGCTTCAGCGCGAATTTCAGGGCCGCCGTCGCCAGGTCGGGCTCCTCGTCGCCGACCTCGGCCCGGATCTTCTCGACCCGCCGCACGGTCCGCGCGAGCCGGTCCCCGGCGAAGTAGCCCTGCCGGAATTCCCCCTCGGCGAAGGTCGTCTCCTCGGTGAATTTCCCCGTGAGGGAGCCCTCGTCGAAGGCGACCCGGACGATGACGCCGACGCCGTGCTCCCGCGCCACGGGGAGGAACTCCGCCGCGGGCTCCTGCTGGAAGATATTGTAGATGACCTGCACCGCATCGAGGAGGCCTTCCTTCATCGGATCGATCAGGGAATTCTGGTCGTGCTCCGGCGTGCTGACGCCGGTGCCGAGGAGCTTCCCCTCCTTCTGCAGCGCCCGGAGGACGTGGAGCGCCGCCGGGTTCCGGTTCCAGGCCCGCGTCCACGTGTGGATCTGGAGCAGGTCGATCGCCTCGACGCCGAGGTCCCGCAGGCTCCGCTCGACCCCGGCCCGGAGGTGGGCCTCGGAGAGGCGGTCGTCGATCCGGTCGTAGGGGGACGGAGGCCAGGCCCCGGGGGAGGGAGGGACCTTCGTCGCCACGTAGATCCGTTCGCCGGGATGCGCGGCCCGCCGCTCCCGCAGGACGCGGCCGATGATCCGCTCGCTCCGCCCGTCGCCGTAGCCCTGCGCGGTGTCGATGAAATTGCATCCGAGGTCGAGGGCCTGGTGGAGGGCGCGGACCGACTCGTCGTCGTCCTGCCCGCCCCACGCGGAGCCGCCGATGGCCCATGCGCCGAAGCCGATTTCCGAGACCTGCCAACCGAGGCGACCGAAGGTGCGATGATTCATGAAAGCAAAAGAAAAAGGCGCGCGGCCCCTATTTAGACCGATTCGCGGTCGGCCTGCTCCAGCCGGTTACGGAACGTGTCGGGGGAGCGGAAGAGCCGGGGGATCGCCGCTTCGGCCCGCTCGGCCAGCTCGCCGCGCTGGCGGCCGAGGCCGGCCTGGAGGAAGACGGCGAGCTCGAAGAGGGGCTTCAGGTCGGCCTGCCGCTTTTTCTCCCACTCCTCGTCGGTGCCGGAGAAGGCGGGGACGGAGCTCTCGAAATCGATCAGGAAGATCCCGATGGGGGCGGTGCAGACGACGATGTTGTGGAGCTCCAGGTCGCCGTGGATGAAGCGGCGGGCGTGGAGCCGCTCCACCTGCTGGAAGGCCCCCTCGGCGAGCCGCCAGAGGCCGATCAGCGAGGCGGGCGGCGTCTCCCGCGCGATGCCGAGGCACCGCTCGGGCGGCTCGACGTCGGTGAAGGGGGAGAAGCGGGAGAGCGACTTCCCGGGGAAGAAGGGGAGCCGGAGGTCGTGGGTGCCGTGGCCGATCGGTGGCGGCGTCCCGAGGATCTCGGCGGCGATGCGGGCGTTCTCGTACTCCGCCGCCGGATCGGGATGGAAGCTGAGGGGATGGTAGGTCTTCAGGAAGTGGACCGGGTAGGTCCACGCCGCCGCGTGGGCCTCCCGCGTCTTCCGCCCGGCGAGGATCAGCTCCGCGCGGAGGAGCTCCCGCCCGTCGGGCGCGTTCTTCCGCATGATCGTGTGGAGGGGGAAGTCGTTCTCCTGCGGCTTCCCGACGAGGTAATGGACGGCCTCGGCGATGTCGATCCGGTGAAGGGGGGAGAGGGCGACGAAAGGCACGGGGCGTCCACCATGGCACATTCCCGCGCCGAAGTCGATTCCGGCCCTGACCCTAAATCTCCGGGCCCGGGGTAGCGGACTCGGTTTTATGCAGTATGTTTAACTAATACAGAGAACGAGAGCCGGTCCCGCGCCGGAACAACGAGAGAAAGGAACCGATCCCATGACTATCCCACTCATCGCCCCCAACCTGACGAAGCAGCCGCCGCACAGCCCGCGCGAACGCCTGGCCGGATTCGTCATCGCCCGCCGCACCCTCGACAAATGCCGCGCCGACCTCGCCGGGATGGCCGGCGAATACCATTACGATTGCCCCCTCGACCGGATGCTCTTCAGCTTCAAGGGAATCGACGGAAAGCAATTCCGCGAAGCCGTCCGCAAGGCGAAGAGCGACGAGGAGGTCGGCTCCTGGCTCGTCGCCAACGGCAAGCCGCGCACGCCGCTCGAGATCAAGGAATGGTCCGACCACGTCGAGGCCTCCCGCCCGATCGAGAACCCGAAGCGCCGCCAGGACTTCAGCGACGAGTGCGAGAAGCTCGGCCTCGATCCGGGCGAGACGACGCTCTTCGACTGGCTGGAGGCCGACGACCGGGCGAGCTTCAAGGCCTTCCGGGGCTTCAAGCCCTTTCAGCCGAAAGGAACCCTCCGCCGCCTGATCTTCAATTCATGAAAAACAACCCCCTGAGCAAGGCCGATCGGGACCCCAGCATCATCACCGGTTCCGAAGGCGAGCCGGCGACCCACCCGCAGGCCGACGCCGAGAGCTGGCATTCGTTCCCCGGGGAGACCGGGACGCAGACGCCGAAGGTCCATCCCGAGGACGAGGACGACGAGGGCCGGAGCGAGAGCGCCCGCCTCGTCGAGGAGGGGGTCGACCGGGCCGAGGAAGACCAGATGCGCCGGGCCAGCCGCTCCGCGACGCGGGACGGCTCGCTCTAGCGTCTCCCGACCTAGGCGGCGGCCCGCATGAGGTCGACCTGCTCCCGCAGGTCGGCCACCTGCTCCGTCCAGTAGGACTCGGTGCCGAAGTGCTCGAACCGGCGCGGGAACGCTGGGTCGATCCACCGCTTCGCGATCCACGCGCTGAAGTGGATGTAGCGGAGCGCCCGGAGCGGCTCGATGAGGCGGAGGGTCGCCCGGTCGAAGTCGCGCATCTCCCCGTAGCCGCGCAGCAGGTGTTCCCGCCGCTCGACGGCGTCGTCGTCCCGCCCCGGGACGATGAGCCAGATGTCCTGCACCGGCGGGCCGACGACCATGTCGTCGAAGTCGACCCAGAACGGCCCGTCGTGGGGCGGGCTATCGGCCCAGAGGAGGTTGCCGAGGTGGCAATCGCCGTGGATCCGCTGGAGGGCGGCGTCGGCGAAGAGCTCCTCCGCCCGGCCGCAGATCTCCTCGGCGGCGAGGACGTAGGGTTCCTCGAGCCGCTCCGGGATCGCCTCGGTCTCCAGGAGGTAGTCGAGGTTCATGTAGCCGTAGACCTCGGGCGTCAGCCGGAGGCGGTGGGGCGCGGCGGCATCGGGACCGGAGGCGCCGACGTTGTGCATCCGGCCGAGCTGCCGCCCGACGCGGACGAGCTGCTCCTCGCTCATCTCGTCGGGATGCCGCCCGCCGACCTTCGGGAAGACGGTGAAGAAAAGATTCTCGGCCCCCGGCACCGAGGCGAGAGTCCCGGTCGCCCCGCCCCGGCCCTTTCCCGCGAAGGGGAGGGGCGCGACGACGGGAACCTCGGCCTCCTGGAGGTCGAGGAGGAAGCGGTGCTCCTCCTCGATCTGGACCTGGCTCCAGCGGCCCGGGCGGTAAAACTTCAGGATGCGCGATTTCTCGCTCCGGCTCTTGAGGGCGGCCTCGTCGGCCACCTCGATCTCGACCTCCCAGACCCGGTTTTCCATGCTGTTCATCTGCATCATCCGCCCCGTGCAGCGGACGCCGGTCAGTTCCGCCGCCGCCAGGATCCGGTCGGGGGTCAGGTCGTAGAAAAACTCGGTCTCCCGGTCGCCCCACGCGGAGGCGGCGTGCTCCGTCACGGCGACGGGGGCGCCCTTGGCTTTGGCGCCTGATTTCGCCTTCGGCTTGGCCGGGGCGGCTTTCGGCACTTTATCCGCCTTGGCCTTGGCCGGGGATTTTTTCGGTTTTTCTGACACAGCTATCACCAGACGCCCGCGCACCCCCCTTGTCAATGAGCAAGGGAGGGAGCCCCGGCCGGCCGGACCGACGCCGGAGTTGTAAACGGTTGTCGGAACGGGGTAAAACGGGCCTCCGCTTTCCGCCCCTTTTTCTCTCATGCCCCTCCTGCTCTTCCTCGACCGCCATCCCCTCCTCCATTGGACGCTCGGGATCGGCCTCCTCGCGGTGGCCGGTTGCCTCACGGCGGTCGCCTTCCTCCCGCGCGCGCGGCGCGGCGCGGCGGGGCATCCGCTCCTCTTCGCCCTCGTCCTCCTCCCGGCCCTCTTCGTGATCCGCTACCCGACGTTCTTCGTCCCCGTCCCGCTGAATACCGACGAGGCGCTCTTCCTGAGCGAGGCCCAGACCTACCTCCAGGTCCCCCACGCCCTCCCGTGGCGCGATGTCGACGGCGAGTCGGGCGGCCCCCTCTCAGCCCTCCTCCTCCTCTGGCCCGCCTTGCTTCACCTTCCCGTCGCCGTCGGCTATCCGGCGGCCCGCTTCGCAGGCCTCCTTTGCGAGGGAGGCTTCATCCTCTTCCTCTGGCTCGCCGCGCGGCGGATCGGCGGGGAGCGGACGGGACGGGCGACGGCGCTTCCCTTCCTCCTCTTCTTCTCCCTCACCTCCCACGTCGAGTGGATCCACTACAGCAGCGAGCATCTCTCGCTCCCCCTCTTCGGAGCGGCCCTCTGGCTCCTCGCCCGGGTGGGGAAGGGGAAGACGGCCGGGTGGGAGCCCTTCCCCCTCGGCCTCGCGCTGGGGCTGATCCCGTTCTCGAAATTGCAGGGCGCGCCCCTCGTCCTCTTCCTTGCGCTCACCGCCTGCGCCCTCTTCCGGGGCCGCCCGCGCGCCGCGCTCCTCCGCTTCCTCGGCGGCCTCCTCCTTCCCGCCGCCGCCTGCCTCGCCTTCCTCCTCGCCACCGGGAGCTTCGGCGACTTCTGGATCTCCTACATCCTCTACGCCGTCGACTTCACCCAGAAGGTCCCGTGGAGCGAGAAGCTCTCGATCGGCCTCGATTTCCTCTTCAATCCCCGCCTCCCCCTCTCGGTCCTCACCGCCGTCGTCGGGGCCGCCGCGCTCGGCTTCCTGCCCCGCCTTTCCCGCGCCCTTCTTCTTCCCGCTCTCCCCGCCCTCACCCTCTGGGCCGTCGGCCTCCTTCTCGCCGCCGTCGTCGCGACGATCGCCCCGGGGCTCTCCTTCCTCCACTACACCCTCTACCTCTTCCCCGGCTTCGCCGCGCTCCTCGCCGTCGCCTGGCGCGTCGCCCCGCGCCGCCTCGCCGCCTGGAGGCGTGGAAAAACGGCGCTCCTCCCGCTCCTCCTGATCGTCGTCCCCGCCCTCGTCTGGAGCATCGTCCTGGCCCTCACCGGGCGGGATAACGCCGCCGTCCTCCCTCCCCCCGCGATCGCGTGGAAAATCGGGGAAGTCGCCCTCAGCCTCTTCTTCCTCGGCCTCTTCCTGCCCCGGCGGGGAGCCCCGGCCCGTCTCTGCCAGGCGCTCCTCCTCCTCTTCCTCGTCGCCACGTGGATCGACGCCCGGTTCCGCCACTTCCAGTTCCTCTTCTTCGCCGCCGGGGCGGTCCTCCTCGTCCGGGAATGGGTCGTCGGCGGGAGGCTCCGCCGGGCCGCGCAGCTTCCCCTTCCCTTCGTCCTCCTCCTCGTCCTTCCCCTCGTCTTCCTCCTCCATTACGCCAACCACTACCGGGGAACCGTCGCCGCCAGCCTCGTCCGGGCCGGGGCGCCCTCCCCCCTCGCCGCCCTCCTCCGCGCCGAGGCCCGCCCCGGGGACCGCCTCGCGATCTGGGGCTGGGGGCCGGAGATCGCCGTCGAGAGCGGCCTCCCCCTCGGGACGCGGGAGCCGGAGACCCACATCGCCGTGAAGCCGGGCCCCCGGCAGGAGGCCTACCGCGCCCGCTTCCTCGGCGACCTCGAACGGAACCGGCCCCGCTTCTTCCTCGACTCGACCGGCCCGGCAAACTTCTTTTACTCCGACCGGCAACGCTTCGGCCCCGAGACCTTCCCCGCCCTCGACCGCCACCTCGCCGCGCAGTACCGGCTGCGGGAGGAGATCGGCGGCATGCGCCTCTACGTCCGTTTACCGAGTGCTCCCTAGGTAGCCCCCTTGGTTGACAGAGAGGGGACGCCGGGGGAAAATCGATCCATGATCTCGGCCATCACGACACGGACGTCGGAGACCCAGGCGGCCTTCGCATCGAACAACATCGAGTTCCAGCAATCGATCTCCTCCCAGCGGGCGAAGGAATCGAACCAGATCCCGACGCGGATCGCCGAGGTCCAGAAATCGAGCGCCACCCAGACGGCGACCTCGACCGACACGATTCTCTCCGCCAATCAGACGGCGGAAGTCAGCGACCTCATCGCGACGAGCAGCGTCTCCTCGCCGGAGCAGACCGTCGAGACCGCCTCCCAGAGCGGCTCGAACCTCGCCACCGACCAGGCCCCGACGAGCGACAGCCTCATCGGCGCGTCGACCTACAATTCCCAGGGCCAGATCCACGCCGTCCATTCCGGGACCGGCCACATCTTCTCCGCCGCGGCCTGACCCTCCCGGCCCCCGGGCGTGCGACAAAACGCCGCAGCCCGCCGGGGCCGCGCCGTGCCGTTTGCCCTCCTCCCCTGTTTGACAACCGCACCCGGTTGTCCGAACATCGCGGCCTCCCCCCTCCGAGGCCCATGTCATCCCTTCCCATCCCCGCCCATCCGATCCTCTCCTGCACGGGAGTCGGCTATACCTTCAAAAGCCGGGGCGGGCGGCGCGCCCTCGACGACGTTTCCTTCTCCGTCGGCAAGGGGGAGATCTTCGGCGTCCTCGGGCCGAACGGCAGCGGCAAGACGACCCTCTTCCGCCTCCTCTCGACCCTCGTCCCCCTCGCCGAGGGGAGCGTCCGCCTCGCCGGATGCGACTATCCGGCCGAGATGGCCCGCGCCCGCCGCCACTTTGGCATCGTCTTCCAGTCCCCCAGCCTCGACAAGAAGCTGACCGTCGAGGAAAACCTCCAGGCCCACGGCCACCTCTACGGCCTCCACGGCGCCGAGCTGCGGGAGCGGATCGGCTCCCTGCTGGAACGCTTCTCCCTCGCCGCCCGGCGGAAGGATATCGTGGAGACCCTCTCCGGCGGCCTCCAACGGCGCGTCGAGGTCGCGAAGAGCCTCGTCCCCCGCCCCGCCCTCCTCATCCTCGACGAGCCGAGCACCGGCCTCGATCCCGTCGCCCGCCGCGAATTATGGGACTACCTCCGCGCCCTCCGCCGGAGCGAGGGCCTCACCCTCCTCATGACGACCCACTTCCTCGACGAGGCCGAGTGGTGCGACCGCCTCCTCGTCCTCGACCGGGGCCGCCGCGTCGCCCTCGACACCCCCGAGGCGCTGAAGCGTTCCGTCAGCGGCACCATCCTCACCCTCCGCACGAAGGGGCCGGAACCCCTCGCCGCCGCCCTCCTGGAGCGGATCGCCCGCGAGTTCCGCGTCGCCCCCCTCCTCCGCGACGAGGAGACCCTCGAGCTGGAGCTTCCCCCCTCCGCCTCCCCCGAGGCCGAGCGCGACCTCCTCAACGGCCTCCTCCGCCGCTACCGGGACGAGATCGCCGGCCTCACCCTCGCCGCCCCCTCGCTCGAGAACGTCTTCGCCCGCCTCACCGGCCGGAACTTCAACGCGGCGGAAGGCGAGAGCCCGACCCAAACCCCCTCGACCACGCTCCCCTCCCCTGCCGATCCGACCCCCGCAGCCGACGCCCCCCCTGCGGCGATCCCCCCGAACGCCGACTAACCTCCCGCCATGTTCACCCATCCCTTCCTCCTCGCCGTCGGCACCCTCACCCGCCGGGAAATCGTCCGCTTCCTGCGGCAGCGGAACCGCGTCATCGGGGCCGTCGCCACGCCCCTCCTCTTCTGGTTCATGATCGGCTCCGGCGTCGGCTCTTCCTTCAGCGGCGGGGGCGGGGTCCGCGCCGTCTCCGACGCCTCGGCGACGAACACCGCCGCCTACCTCCACTACTTCTTTCCCGGCACCCTCCTCCTCATCGTCCTCTTCACCGCCATCTTCTCGACCATCTCGATCATCGAGGACCGGCGGGAAGGCTTCCTCCAGGGCGTCCTCGTCTCCCCCATCCCCCGCTCCGCCTTCGTCCTGGCGAAGCTCCTCGGCGGCACCCTCCTCGCCTTCGGCCAGAGCCTCCTCATCTACCTCGTCGCCCTGAACTTCGGCCTCCCCTTCTCGGTCCCCGCCTTCCTCCTCTTCACCGGGACCATCTTCGTCCTCGGCCTCGCCCTCACCGCCCTCGGCTACCTCATCGCCTGGCCCCTCGACTCGACGCAGGGCTTCCACGCCATCATGAACCTCTTCCTCATGCCCCTCTGGTTCCTCTCCGGCGCCCTCTTCCCCCTCTCCGGCTCGGCGAAGTGGCTCCACTGCCTCGGCGCGGCCAATCCCCTCACCTACGGCCTCGCCCTCATCCGCCAGTCGCTCGAGCCCGCCCTCGCCCGCCCTCCCGGCAGCCCCGATCCCCTCCTCTCCGGCGGCGTCACCCTCGCCTTCGCCGTCGTCCTGACGTGGGCCTCGATCGAGATGACGAAGCGGCTCGCCGTCCGGAATCCCTAGAGCCTGTTATGGCCGCCCCCTCTCCCGCCCTGCTCCGCAACATCCGCCTCGCCTCGGTCGTCCTCCTCTTCGTCCTCGCCGTCCTCTGGTACTTCCGCGTCCAGGTGGAGAAGCAGCAGGCCGCTGCGGGGACGCCCCTGCCGAAGCTCGGCCACATCGACCCCTTCACCCTCACCGGGGCCGACAGCCAACCCTTCGACTCCGCCGCCCTGAAGGGGAAAATCTGGGCCGCCCAATTCTTCTTCACCGACTGCGGCGGCCCCTGCCCCGCCGTCACCCAGAACCTGATCCAGCTCCAGGGGATGCTCGGCAACGCGCAGAACGTGAAGATCGTCGCCCTTTCGATCGACCCCGAGAACGACACGCCGGAAAAGCTCCGCGCCTACGCCGCCCTCCATCACGCCGATCCCGCCCGCTGGATCTTCCTCACCGCCTCGGGCCTCCCCGACGCCGAGGCCCTGACGCATGAGATCGTCATGAAGCGCCTCCTCATCGGCTTCCAGAAAAACACCGAGCCCGGCGCGACCGCCGCCACCCGGATGATCCACAGCACGAAAGTCGTCCTCGTCGACGGCGCCGGGTCCGTCCGGGGCTACTACGAGGGCCTCGACGAGGAGACGCCCGCGAAGCTCCTGGCCGACGTCGCCGCGCTGATGCGCGAGGAAAAAATCAAATAGCCCCCGCCCTCCCCCGACCATGCAAGAGACCACCCCCCTCCCGATCAACGAAGCAAAGACCCCGCCCGCCCTCATCGTCGGCGTCCTCGCCGTCAGCGTCGTCGCCGCCCTCTTCCTCTTCTGGCTCGTCTACTTCCACCCCCCCGCCGACGCCGACGGCACCGAGCTCGTCTTCCTCCCCACCCTCAACGCGATCCTGAACAGCCTCGCCGCCGTCGCCCTCGTCGTCGGCTTCGTGAAGATCAAGGCGGGGAAGATCGCCGCCCACCGCGCCGCCATGCTCTCCGCCTTCGTCTTCTCCTCCCTCTTCCTCGTCAGCTACATCCTGAACCACCACCTCCACGGGGACGCGATCTTCCAGGGGCAGGGCGGCATCCGGCGGGTCTACTTCCCGATCCTCATCACCCACATCCTCCTCTCCGTCGTCGCCCTCCCGATGATCCTCATCACCTTCTTCCTCTCCCTCACCGGCCGCTTCCCCACGCACAAGAAGCTCGCCCGCTGGACCTTCCCCGTCTGGCTCTACGTCTCGGTCACCGGGGTCGTCGTCGTCGCGATGCTGAAGATCTATAATCGATGAAAAAGCTCTTCCTGCTCCTGACCCTCCTGCCGCTGATCGCGGCCTCCGCCCACGCCTGCCCGGGGTGCAAGGAAGGGGTCACCCTCGGCACCGAGGCGGGTCAGCCCGCCACCGTCCTCGCCGGCTTCTCCCTCAGCGTCATGGTCCTCCTCGCCGCCGTCTCCGGCGTCGGCGTCGTCCTCTGGCGGACCGTCCTGAAGGCCGTCCGCGAGAGCGAGGCGGCCTGGAAGCAGAAATCGGAATAACCCCGCATGGCCATCGACCTCCTCGTCGTCGTCCTCTACTTCGCCGCCATCCTCACGATCGGCCTGAAGAAGGGAGCGGGAGAGTCGACCCTCGAAGGCTACGCCCTCGGGAACCGCTCGATCCCGTGGTGGGCCATCCTCGCCTCGATCCTCGCCTCGGAGATCAGCGCCGCCACCTTCCTCGGCGCGCCGGGCGAGGGCTACGCCCTGCGGAACTACACCTACCTCCAGCTCGCCATCGGGACCATCCTCGCCCGCTTCATCGTCGGCAGCGTCTTCGTCCCGGCCTACTACCGCCATGGCGTCGTCTCGATCTACGAGTTCCTCGAGAAGCGGTTCGGCCCCGCCAGCCGCACCGCCGCCTCCCTCGTCTTCCTCGTCACCCGCGCGCTCGCCAGCGGCACCCGCCTCTACGTCGCCGCCATCCTCGTCGTCCTCTCAATCGAGATCTTCATGGGCCGCATCCCGACGGCGGGCGAGGAACTCGCCATCTACGCCCTCTCCGTCGTCGTCATCGTCGCCCTCACCGCCCTCTACACCGCCGTCGGCGGCATCAAGGCCGTCATCTGGACCGACTTCATCCAGGCCGGCGTCCTCGTCGCCGCCCTCGCGGGAACCCTCTCGGTCCTCCTCTCGAAGATCCCCGGCGGCTGGCACGGCGCCCGCGCCCTCCTCACCGCCCCCGGCGACCTCACCCTCTTCGCCTCCGGCCTCGTCCCCGGCGCGGGCCTCTGGGGCAACATCGTCGCCGTCCTCGGGAGCGAGTACACCCTCTTCGCCGCGATCATCGGCTCCACCTTCATCACCCTCGCCACCCACGGTACCGACCAGGACGCCGTCCAGCGGATGCTGACCGGCAAGGACGCCAAGGAAAGCCGCCGCGCCGTCATCCTCTCCGGCCTCATCGACGCCCCCATCGTCCTCGCCTTCCTCACCATCGGCATCCTCCTCTGGGCCTTCTACCAGACCCATCCCGACCCGAACCTCCCGAGGAAGAACGCCCACGTCTTCGCCTACTTCATCCTCACCCAGCTCCCCGCCGGGCTCCGCGGCCTCCTCGTCGCCGCCCTCCTCGCCACCGCGATGGGCTCCCTCAGCACCGCCCTGAACGCCCTCGCCACCAGCTTCTGCCGCGACTTCTGGTTCCGCATCCACCCGGGGACCGAAGCCCGCCAGCTCCTTGTCGCCCGCCTCGCCACCGTCGGCTTCGCCTTCGCCCTCACCGTCATCGGGGCCGCCACCGCCTACGCCGTCGTCCGCTTCCCCGGCACCCGAATCCTGCCCATCGTCCTCGGCATCTTCGGCTACACCTACGGCTCCCTCCTCGGCGTCTTCCTCCTCGGCCTCTTCACCACGACGCGCGGCAACGACCGGGGCAACCTCTGGGCGATGCTCGTCGGCTTCCTCACCGTCGCCGTCCTCAGCGGCCTCCCCGAGGACATCGTCACCCTCTGCGGCGGCACCGCCCCGCACCGGCCCGCCTGGCTTCCCCTCATCGAATTCCCCTGGCGCGTCTTCTTCGGCACCCTCGCCACCGTCGCCGTCGGCCTCTGCTTCCGCACCCGCCAGACCGTGATCGACGCCATGCCCCGGCCCGGGTCCCCCTGATCGGCCCTGATTTTGGGGCTGGCGCGGCCTCTCCCGGCCCGCTAAACCTCACCGATGACCGCCGTCAGCTCCCCCGTCCGCGTCCGCTTCGCCCCCTCCCCCACCGGCCTCCTCCACATCGGCGGGGCGCGGACCGCCCTGTTCAACTGGCTCTACGCCCGCCACACGGGCGGGAAGCTCATCCTCCGCATCGAGGACACCGACGCCGCCCGGAACACCCCCGAGGCCGTCGCGATCATCTTCGAGGGGCTGAAGTGGCTCGGCCTCAACTGGGACGAGGGTCCCAGCCCCGCGAACGACGGCACCTCCATCGGCGACCACGGCCCCTACTTCCAGAGCCAGCGTGGCGCGATCTACAAGAAATACGTCGACCGCCTCCTCGCCGAAGGGAAGGCCTACGAGCACGA
Organism: Verrucomicrobium sp. GAS474; assembly: GCF_900105685.1. Taxonomy (NCBI): domain Bacteria; kingdom Pseudomonadati; phylum Verrucomicrobiota; class Verrucomicrobiia; order Verrucomicrobiales; family Verrucomicrobiaceae; genus Verrucomicrobium; species Verrucomicrobium sp. GAS474. Next base: position 1,310,383 of record NZ_LT629781.1, on the reverse strand, counting down.
GGGCGCGGTGAAGTTCCGCACCCCGAAGACCCCCATCACCGTCCCCGATGCCATCTGCGGCGACGTGACGTTCGACCGGACGATGGACCCCGACCTCGTCATCCAGCGCAAGGACGGCTCGCCCGTCTTCCACCTCGTCAACGTCGTCGACGACCTCGAGATGAAGATCACCCACGTCATCCGCGGCGAGGACCACCTCTCCAACACCCCGAAGCACCTCGCCCTCTTCGAGGCCTTCGGCGCGACGCCCCCGACCTACGCCCACATCCCCCTCATCCTGAACACGAACGGCTCCAAGATGAGCAAGCGCGACGAGGGCGCCTCCATCGGCGAGTACATCGAGAACGGCTACCTCCCCGAGGCTGTCCGGAACTTCCTCTGCCTCCTCGGCTGGTCGCCGAAGGAAAACCGCGAGGTCGTCCCGATCGAGGAAGTCGTCGAGAAATTCGACCTTCCCCAGGTCAACCGGAGCAACGCCCGCTTCGACATCAACAAGCTCTACTGGATCACCGGCGAATACATGCGCGCCGCCACGCTCGACCGCCTCGCCGAGCTCGCCGTCCCCGCGCTGAAGAAGCAGGGCGTCATCGGCGACGACTACGACGCCGCCTACCTCCGCTCCGCCCTCGCCATCGTCCAGGAGAAGGTGAAGCTCGGGAAGGAACTCGGCGACTGGCTCTCCTACTTCTTCAAGGAAGACTTCGCCTACGATCCCGCCGCCGTCGCCAAGGTCTTCACCCCCGAGGGGCTCGAGAACCTCAAGACCCTCCGCGCCGCCCTCGCGGGAGCCGAGACCTTCACCGCCGCCGCGCTCGAGGAGAGCTTCAAGACCCTCGCCGCCGCGCAGGGGAAGAAGATCGGGGCCTACATCCACCCGATCCGCCTCGCCGTCTCGGGCCGCTCCGTCGGGCCGAGCCTCTACCACCTCCTCGAAGTCCTCGGCAAGGACCGGACCCTCGCCCGCGCCGACCGCGCGTTGGCGCAGTTCCCCGGCTAGGAAATCCCATGACCTGGGCCAACCGCATCACGATCTTCCGGATCGTCCTCATCCCGATCTTCCTCGGGACGTTGCTCTACTACTCCGCTTCGGAGCGCCACGGCGCGCCGGACGAGAGGTTGCGCTGGCTCGCGTTCGGGATCTTCCTCGTCGCGGCGATCTCCGACGGCGTCGACGGCTACCTCGCCCGCCACTGCAACCAGCGGACGAAGCTCGGGGCCGTCCTCGATCCCACCGCCGACAAGCTCCTCGCCTTCACCGCCCTCCTCTCCCTCAGCCTCATCCCCTTCCAGGGCATCCCCACCTTCCCCCTCTGGTTCCCCCTCCTCGTCATCAGCCGGGACGTCATCCTCGCCGTCGGGGCCTTCCTCCTCCACTACTTCCACCACACCGTCGAGGTCCGTCCCCACTGGACGGGCAAAGTCTCGACCGTCTTCGTCTTCGCCGCCATCTGCGCCGTCCTGCTGAACCTCCCCTGGGTCAACATCCTCTGCTGGATCGGCGGCCTCTTCACCCTCGCCTCCACCGTCTTCTACGTCCGCGACGGCATCGCCCAGTTCAACGCCGGGGACCACTCGAAACCCCACTAATCATGCCTCCCTCCATTTCACGCACCGTCGCCATCGTCGGCCGCCCCAACGTCGGCAAATCGGCGATCTTCAACCGGATCACCGGGAAGCAGATCTCCCTCGTCCACGACCAGCCCGGCGTGACGCGGGACCGCATCTCCCACGCCTGCCGCCACGCGGGCCACGGCTTCGAGCTCCTCGACACCGGCGGCATCGGCCTCGGCGACAAGGAAGGCTTCGCCGAGGCGATCGAGCACGAGGTCAGCATCGCCCTCGCCACCGCGCAGGACATCCTCTTCGTCGTCGACGGCCGCGACGGCCTCACCCCCCTCGACCAGGAGATCGCCAAGCGCCTCCGCACGAAGACCGGGAAGAAGGGCGTGAAGAAGAAGGCCGGGGACGAGAGCGAGAACGCCCCCGCCGTCGCGAACCGCCGCGTCATCCTCGTCGTGAACAAGCTCGACGTCCCCGAGCTCGAGGACCGCATCGAGGACTTCCGCAAGCTCGGCTTCCCCGACGTCGTCGCCCTCTCCGCCGCCCACGGCCTCGGCCTCGGCGACCTCATGGAGATCCTCGTCGAGCCCTGGGGCGAGGGCGACGCCGAGGAGCCGGCACGCCTCTCCCGCGCCGAGCAGCCGATCCGCCTCGCCTTCCTCGGGCGGCCCAACGTCGGCAAATCGTCGATGGTCAACGCCCTCCTCGAAGACTCCCGCACCATCGTCAGCCCCGTCTCCGGCACCACCCGCGACGCCATCGACGTCCCCTTCACCTGGCGGAACCGCGCCTTCACCCTCATCGACACCGCCGGGATGCGGCAGAACCGCAAGGTCCGCGACCCCCTCGAGACGAAGATGACCGGCCGCAGCGTCCACGTCATCAACCGCGCCAACGTCTGCGTCCTCGTCCTCGACGCCATGGAGGGCGTCTCCATGCAGGACAAGAAGATCGGCGGCCTCATCGACGACGCGATGCGCCCGGTCATGATCGTCGTCAACAAGTGGGACCTCGTCCGCGAGCAGGGCGACGCCACGCGGAAGAAGGAGTTCGAGTTCATCGAGAACATCAAGCAGGACCTCTTCTTCCTCGAGCACGCCCCCATCCTCTTCACCAGCGCGAAGACCGGCGAGCGGGTCGAGTCGATCCTCAAGACCATCGAGAAGATCGAGAAGAACCGGCGCAACAAGATCAGCACCTCCGAACTGAACGACCTCCTCCAGAAGGCCCAGGAAAAATACGCCCCGCCCCTCGTCAACAACCGCCGCTTCAAGATCTACTACGCCACCCACCAGATCGACGAGACCCAGCCCCACCCGACGCCGACCATCCTCGCCTTCATCAACAGCTTCTCCCTCCTCACCCCCGCCTACCGCCGCTACATCGAGCTGAAGCTCCGCGAGAAATTCCCCCTCGAAGGCTGCCCCGTCCGCTGGGTCTGGAAGGAAAAGCAGCCGATGAAGCCGAAGTAGGCGGCAGGCGCAAAGCCATGCAGCCCCGTTCCCCCATCCTCCGGGACTCGCTGCTGATCGTCCTCGCCTACATGGCGGTCCGCTGCGGGGTCTACGCCGTCCTTCCCGTCCATACCGATGCCGAATGGTCCCGGCGCGACCTCTTCATGTGCCTGCCCCGGCTCGCGACCTTCGCCGCGCTGGCGCGGTGCAATCGGCATCGCTGGGGGAATGCGGTTCCCTTCGATTTCGTCGTTCGAGGACGGGGGCTGCTCCTTCCGGCCCTCCTGCTCGTCGGCGCGGAAGTTCTCCGCACCTTCCTCTTCGCGGGCGGAAATCCGTGGCCGTGGGGCCTCGCCCTCGTCGGGATCGCCGCGACGGTCCCTGTCGTCCTTTTCGAGGAATACGCCTTTCGTGGCGGCCTGCACCAGGGCCTCGTCGCCCGCTTCGGGACTGCCACCGCGCTTTTTCTAGGGGCGGCGCTCTTCACCCTCTTTCATATCCAAGCCCCGGCCGTCGTCGGCTGGCCCGCGATCTTTCTCTTCGGCCTGACATGGGCGGGGCTCCGGCAGCGGGGCCTCGGCCTCGGGTGGACCGCCCTGATTCACTTTATTGTCGATAGCCTTTACTTTGCGCGGGGCGTTTTCCCTCCGTTTTGGAGCGGGGCGAATGGGGTTTATCTATTCCTGCTGTTGGTCGGGGCGGCGCTCGCGTGGCCGAGGGGTTCCCTCACTCCTCGCGCCCCTCGGCCAGCTTCACCAGCGTGAAGAGCGCGTGGTTCACCGGGGTCGGGACGCCGAGTTCGCTCCCCCGGCGCGCGATGAAGCCGTTCAACACGTCGATCTCGGTCGGCTTCCTTCGCTTCAAATCCTGCGCCGTCGAGGAAAACGCCCCGCCGATCTGGGCGGTCAGTTCCAGCGTCGCCGCGAGGGCGGCCTTTTCCTCCCCCATGCGGGGCAGCACCACCCCCATCGCCCGCGCGACGGCCAGCACCTCGCCGATGACGGCCGCGACCAGCTCGACCGCCCCCGCATCGCCGTTGATCCGGCCATACCGCGCCTGGCCGAGGGCGGAGACCGCGTTCAGGGCGCAGTTGCAGATGAATTTCTCCCACAGCTCCCCCTCGATGTTGGCGCTGATCCGGCACGGCACTCCGGCCCGCTCGAAGAGGAGGGCGAGCCGCCGCGTCGTTTCGGTCTCCGGCCCGATCACCAGATCGCCCCGGCCCGCATGCTTCACCCGACCCGGTTCGGGCACCGACGCCGCGATATAGACGACGGCGGGCAGCGCCGCGATCCCCGCCGCGGCGAGGCACTCGACGTTATCGACCCCGTTCTGGAGGCTGAGGACGACCGCCTCCGGCGAGAGCAAGGGAGCGATCTCACGCGCGATCGCGGCGGTGTCGGTCGCCTTCACGCAGAAGAGAACCAGGTCGGCCCCGCGGACGGCGCCCAGCTCCAGCGAAGCTTCGACGGGGACCGCTTCCTGGAAAGAGAGCGCGTCGAGAAAGAGCCCGCGGGCCTCCACCGCGTCGACGAACGGCTCCCGCCCGATCATGACGACGGACGCCCCCGCCCTTGCCAAAAGACCGCCGTAATAGCCGCCGACGGCTCCCGCCCCGACCACCGCGATGCGCGGCCTGTTCTCGCCTCCGTTCATTCCCTATCGATAGCCTTGACCTCCGGAAGAAAAAATCCTTTCTTCCCGCTCTTTTCAAAGCGTTCCTTTTCGCCAAACTGCCATAGCAATGTCCTCCCCGTCCCCGACCGACTTCCCCTACCACGGCCCCCGCGCTCCGCTGGCCAGCCTGACGGGGAGCCCGCTCTGGTCGATGCCGATCGATGCCGTCGTCGCCGCCTTCGTCGCGCGCGGGTGGACCCATCGCGGCGGGGAGCGCGTCGAGACGCCCTACGGCCTCGGCCCCGAGGTCCACGCCTTCGACGTTCCGCAGGCCGACGGCACGCTCCGCCCCTTCCTCTGGATCCCTTCCTACGGCGACATCGTCGGCGAGGAGACCCAGTCGGAAACCACGCTCCGCCGCGTCTTCTGGATCTTGTGGAAGGCGGGGGTGAAGGCCGCCGTCGTCGGCGGCAACTCGGGCGTCTGCGAGGCGCGGCCCGATTCCGACCCGAATGCGATCCAGCCGGGCGATCTCGTCTTCCCGTGGAGCTACCGGACCCACCAGGAGCACCGCGGCCTCCCCGGCACCCCCTACGCCGCGCCGTGGCCCCGGCACAACCTCTTCCTCGACGCCCCCTTCTGTCCCGGCCTCGCCGCCCAGCTCCTCCCCCTCGCGCAGGCCTACGAGGCGAAGGGGACCATCCGCAAGATCCACACCCCGGAGACCGTCCGCGCCGCCCTCGTCCAGGTCGAGACCGTCACCTTCGAGACCGACTTCGACATCCTCATGTGGCGGGCCTTGAACAAGACCATCTCCGACCTCGAGCCCGCGAAGCCCCCCGTCGCCACCCTCCACGGCGATTGCGTCAACCCGCTCCTCGCCCGTTTCCTCGGCATCCACCTCCTCTACTACCACCTCGTCTGCAACCACGCCCAGGGCCTCGGCACGGGGAACATCCACGACACCCTCACCACCCTCTTCCTCGACGCCTACCCCGCGATGGTCGTCGACCTCGAGGGAGAACTCGCCGAGACCCTCGTCCTTCCCTCCCGGCCCGAAGCGTGCCGGTGCGTCTCCGGCCTCATCGCAAACCCTCCCATCTTCGTCGAGGCGATGAGCGGCTCCCGATAGGGAAAAAAGAGAAAAAGGGGCAAGGAGGCCATGACCGAAGCCGATCTTCTCATCCGGGGCGGGTACGTCGCCCTGCCCGGGCCCGACTGCCGGATGGCCCGCGTCGACATCGCCGTCGCCGACGGGAAGATCGTCGCCCTCGGCCCCGGCCTCGAGCTTGCCGCCGCCTTCCTCCTCGAAGCCTCGGGCCTCGTCCTCCTCCCCGGCGTCGTCGACCCCGCCGTCCGCTTCCTCCCCGCCCAGGCCGAGACCCGGATCACGGCCCCGGGCGAGATCGGCGCCCCCTTCGCCGCTGGGGGCGGCACCCTCTACGCCGACCTCCCCGGCGGTCGGAACCTCCCCCTCTACGATCCCGAGGGCCTCGCGCGGAAGAAGGCGTTCCTCCTCGCCCACTCGCGGACCGATTTCGCCCTCTGGGCCGGGATCAGCGGCACCGCCGTCCACTTCGGCAAGATGGAGGCCCTCCGCGACGCCGGGATCGTCGGCTTCCACGCCTCCCTCGCCCCCGCCGAGCGGGACGGCGCGCCGCCCGTCGCCCATCCCCTCCTCCTCCGCGCGATGAAGGAGGCGGCCCGCCTCGGCCTCCCCGTCCACCTCCACACCGAATCGGGCGTCCCGGAGCTACCCGCCGCCAACAACGGCCTCGGCGGCCCCCGCTCCCTCTTCCTCGAAAGCCATCCCCCGAGGGCCGAGGACGAGGCCGTCCGCATCGCCCTCGACCTCGCCGGGGAGGCCGGATGCGCCCTCTTCCTCTCTCCCCTCACTCTCGTGGAGTCGCTCGCCCGGATCGAGGCCGCCCGGGCCGCCCACCCCGAGCTCCGCGTCACCACGGGGAGCGCCGCCCACCACCTCCTCTTCTCCGAGGAAGACGGGGCCGCCGCCGCCCATTCCCCCCTCGGCCAGAAATTCACCCGCGCCCGCCCCCTGCCGCCGCTCCGATCCGATCCCGTCCGCGCCGCCCTCTTCGCCGCCGCCGCCTCCCATCCGAGCCCGATCGACCTCCTCCTCTCCGGCCACGCCGAGGCCCACGGCATGCGGACCGCCCAGCACGCCCACGCCGCCCTCCTCACCCGGCCCGACCTCGCCTCCGAGACCGGTCCCGGCCGCGCCCGCCTCGCCTCCCGCCTCGGCCCCGACGCCGCCGCCTTCCTCGGCCTCGCCGACCGCAAGGGCGGCATCGCCCTCGGGAAAGACGCCGACCTCCTCTTCCTCGATCTCGAGGAATCGCACCGGGTCGGCATGGGGGCCGGGGAATGCCTCTACGCGGAGCGGGAAAGCCTCTACGCCGGGCAGGTCGTCGGGGGGAGGATCGTCCGCGTCCTCCAGCGGGGCCGCACCCTTTTCGCCAATGGCCGGATGGCGAAGATTGTCAAAGAGGGCGAAGTCTGCTTCATTCCTCGGCAAGGTTAACCGGTTTCCCGCCGCACCCTCCCTCCTCCATGGCCCAACTCCTCGGACACACCCGCACCCGGGTCACCAGCCGCCACGCCCTCATCACGCAGGACACGCTGAACTTCCTCCCCGCTGTCGGCCTCGTGAAGTCGCGCCTCGCCACCCTCCTCTCCTCCGGCCTCGGCTCGAAGTTCTTCTCCGGCCTCCTCCTCTTCGAGGCCGACGGCGCGGCGACCCTCCCCGAGAGCGGCACCGAGACCTTCCTCTACGTCCTCGCCGGCGGCTGCACGGTCGACGCCGGTCCCGCGCAGGTGAAGCGGATCGCCCCCGGCGGCTACCTCTACATCCCCGCCCACCACTCCTGCATCCTCTCCGGGGCCGAGGCCGAGACCCAGATCCTCATCGTCCAGAAAGCCTACCGCGCCCTCCCCGACATCTTCTCCCCCCGGATGATCGTGGGCCGCGGCGGCCAGGTGCAACCCCAGCCCTACCAGGGCGATCCCGACACCCGCATCCAGCCCTTCCTCCCCGACGAGCCCGGCTTCGACATGGCCGTGGCCCTCTTCACCTTCCAGCCCGGCGCCAGCTTCCCCGGCGCGGGCGTCCACGGCGCCGAGCACGGCCTCTTCTTCCTTCAGGGACAGGGCATCTGCCGCCTCGACGACTCGTGGTACCCGGTGAAGGACGGCGACGCCGTCTGGGCCGCCCCCCTCTGCCCCCAATGGTTCGTCGCGACGGGAAAGACCCCCGCCCAGTTCCTCCTCTTCCGGGAGTCGAACCGGATGCCCGAGGTGGTCTAGGGCCGATCTCCCATACGCCCATTCTCCTCCGCTGGATCTAACCTCCTTGAGGCACCATGGCCTGGGGGGAGACGGGGAGCTGAAACGGTTATGAGGCAACGACCATCTCGCCCTCTTTTTTCGCTCCATTCACCAAGCGGCCCAGCATCCCGACGGCCGCGCGCAATTCGTGGGCCTGGGCGTTGAGCTCCTCGGCGGCCCCGGCGCTCTCCTCGGCTCCGGCGGCGTTGTTCTGGGTGATCTTGTCCATCTGCGAGACCGTCTCGTTGATCTGCTGCAGCCCCGTCGTCTGCTCGCGGGATGCCGTCGCGATGGTCCCGATCAGCCCGTCGACCTCGCGGACCTTGCCGACGATCTCCTCGAGGCTCGACCGCACCGTCCGGCTCTTCGTCGTGATCTCGGCGACCTGCGCGGTGACCCGCTCGTTCACCTCGACGCCGCGCGCGCTCCGCGCCATCGAGACCTCGATCATCCGCGCCGTCTCCTTCGCCGCCTCGGCGCTCCGCCTCGCCAGGGAGCGGACCTCGTCGGCGACGATCGAAAAACCGGCCCCGGCCTCGCCCGCCCGGGCCGCCTCGACGGCGGCGTTCAGGGCGAGGATGTTCGTCTGGAACGCGATCTCGTCGATCGTCTTGATGATCTTCGAGACATCGTTGCTCGAGGCCCGGATATCGGCGATGGCGCTTCCCATCTCGACGCTGGCTTCCGAGATGGAGGCGGTCGCCTTCTCCATCTCGGAGGTCCGCGCCGCGCCTTCCTCGGCGGCGGCGCGGGCGTTGGCCGAAAGGACGCTCGCCTGCGCGGCCCCCTCGGCATTCCGCTTCGTCATGGTCCCGACCTCCTCGAGCGAGGCGCTCGTCTCCTCCAGGGAAGCCGCCTGCTCGCTCGCCCCCTCGGCGAGCGTCTGGCTCGACGACGAGACCTGATGGGCCGCCGAGACGATCTCGTGGGAGCCCGTCGCGAGGATCTCGGAGACCTCCCGCAACGCCGCGTTCAATGAATGGGAGATCCCCAGCGCGAGGCCCAGCCCCACGACCAGCGCGAAGGCCGAAACGACGACGAGGATCGTATGCCCCGTCCCGATCAGCTCATGGCTGTGGTTGGTGAAATCGCGGCTCTGCTCCAGCTGGTGCTGGAACATCTGTTCGATCTTCCCGCCGAGGGCGACCCGCAGCGGGACGACCTCGCGGAGGTTCAGCTCGAAGGCCTCGGCCTTCCTCCCCTCGCGGCTCAGGGCCAGCACCTTCTCCCGTCCCGCATTGTAGGTAAGGCGGGCCGCGTCGTATTCGGCCAGGTCGCTTTTTTCCTGCGCGGTGAGGTACGTTTTGCCGAACTCGGCTTCCAGCGCCTCGCCCCGCTCCTTGATGTCGGCCAGCTTCTTCTCCTGCACCGCCATCATCTCGGGCGTCGGCGAAAGGAGGTGGGTCAGGACCGCCGCCACCCGTTCCCCCTGCAGCGCCTCAAGCTTCGCCACGAAGACCAGGCCGGGGATCGCGTCGTCGCTCACGTCGCTCACCGATTCCTTCACGTGATGGAAGACCTTGAAGGAGGCCGCGGCCAGCAGCACGAGGAGAAGCAGCACGATCGAGAAGCCGATCACGATGCGCTTTTGGATAGTCCAATGTTTCATGAACCCCAGCGTGACACTCCCGGAGGCCCGCACAAACCGGGAGAGAGGTAACGCTGGTGAAATAAGTAAACATCGGCCACCGGGGAGGGGCGATTGCCTAGGACCAATCCTCACCCACAGCCGAAGCTGTCGGCCTATTCCGGCGCCGGATTGTCGGGGATGACGAGGGGCCGCCGCATGGCAAGGTGGAGACCCTTGCCGACGGGGAGGGTGACGCAATCGAAGTGGCCGCTCTCCTCGACGCACTCGAGGTAGCCCGCGATCTCGTGGGGGTGGGAGAGAACGTTGTCGGCGAGGAGGAGGGCGTCGGGGGTCAGGCGGGGCAGGAGGCTCGCGAACTGGTCCTTCGCCGTCACCCGGTCGGCGTCGAAGAAGACGCAGTCGAAGGTCCCTTCGAGCTCGGCGACCACCGGCGTCGCCTCGCCCTGGAGGAGGGTGACCCAGCGGGAAAGCCCGGCCTTCTTCAGATTGTGCGCCGCTTGGGCGCTCTTCTCCGCGTGGCGTTCGATCGAGATCAGCTCTCCTTCCTCCTGCTGCGCGATGGCCGAGGCGAGCCAGATCGTCGAGAAGCCGTTCGAGGTCCCGATCTCGAGGATGCGGCGGCGGCGGGCGAGGCGGACGGCGACGAAGAGGGTCTCCGCCGTCGGCCACTCGAGGTTGAGCCGCTTCCGGGCGTGGGCCGTCTCGGCGGTGTCGTGGGTCGCGCCTTCCTGCGCCATCGCCCGCAGGACGGTTTCGACTTGGGGGGGCAGGGAAATCATCGGGGCTCCTTGGTTCTGCTTTAGCAGGGGGTCTGTTCGGGCGGCTCTTCCTGGGCGGCGAGCATCAGGTTGACGTTCTGGCCCATCCGCACCGTCATGATCTCCTCGATCTGGCGGCTGAGGCCGGGGAGGCTCGAGAGGATCTCGTGGAAGGCCTCGCGGCCGACGACGACGACGTCGAGCGCCGTCTCCGCCTTCACCTCGGCGATGCGGGGCCGGTTGCGGAGCAGGGCGACCTCGCCGAACATGTCGCCCTTCGCCAGCGTCGCCAGCTTCCGCCCCTCGCGGATGACCGAGGCCTCCCCCTTCGCGATGAAGTAGACCTTGTCGCCGATGTCGCCGACGCCGAAGACCTTCTCCCCCGCCTGGAAGTGCTGCCGGTGGACCGACTCCTTGTGGAAGATGCGGAGCTGGGTGATGTCCCGGGGCAGGAAGGCGTCGAGGACCCAGTCGACGAAGAGGCGGATCTGCCCGCTGAAGCCGGGGAACTTCGAGAGGTAGACGGCGCGCCACATGAGCCACGCGGGGAGGCCGGTGACGTGGACGCCGAAGATCTCGACGACCGCCTTGTGCCGCCCGAGGGAGCCCATCTTGCCGAGGCCGGTGAACTTGAAGACCTGCTTCGGCGTCCCGCGCATCGAGGCGATGATGTTGTCGGCGCAGGTCTTCGCCTGCCGCAGGGCGTGCTGGGCGGTGGGCGGGGAGAACTGCCCGTCGACCTGCATCACCATCGCGCAGTCGCCGAGGGCCCAGACGCCGGGGAAGCCGGGGACCTCCATCCCGGTGTCGACCCGGATGCGGCCCTTCTCCTGCGGCAGCGGCAGGGAGGCGAGGATCGGGGGCGGCCCGGCGGGGACCGTCGCCACGGTGGTCCGCGTGGGGATCAACTCGGACTGCTTCGTCTTCACGTCCTCGACGGTGACGGCGTCGGCGCTCACTTCCTTCAGGCTCGCGCCGAGGCGGACGTCGACGCCCCGCTTCCTCAGCAGGTGATCGGCGAAGCCGCTGAGCTTCTCGGTCAACTCGGGGAGGATCCGGCCGCCGCGCTGGAGGAGGATGAGCTTCAGGTCTTCCTCGCAAATATTGTGGTAGGAACGGACGGCCTCGCGGAGGAAGTCGTTCATTTCGGCGATGCACTCGACGCCGGAGAAGCCGCCGCCCGCGACGACGAAGGTGAGGAGGGCGCGCCGGACCGCCGGATCGGACTCGTCCTCGGCGGCCTCGAGCGCGCCGACGAGCTGGTTCCGCAGGCAGAGGGCGTCGCCGAGGTACTTGAAGGGGAGGGCGTGCTCGGCCATGCCGGGAATCAGGCCGTAGTCGAGGCGGGTCCCCATCGCGATGACGAGGTGGTCGTAGTGGAGCGTCAGCGGGACGGGACGGGCCCCCGCGCCGAGGCGGACGGTCTTGTGGACGACGTCGATGGCCTCGATCTCGCGCGTGTGGAGCCGCGCCTCGCGGGCCAGCCGCCGGATCGGGCTGATGACGTGGTTCACCTCGACGGAGCCGGAGACGACCTCCGGGAGGAGGGGGTGGAAGACGATGTAGTTGTCCCGGCTGACGAGGACGATCTCGGTCGCCTCCCGTTCGGCGGCGGTCATCCCCTGCTCCAGGTGGACCGCGGCGTAGACGCCGCCGAAGCCGCCGCCCAGGATCACGATCCGCTTTTTACCCGCCGCCGCCGTCGCCGTTGTCGTCGTGGTTGTCATGCCGTGCCTGCTTATATAAGCCGACTCCCCCCGTCTGTCCACCCCGCGGAAAAGATGGAGGCTTTCCATTGTCACCGATTCGTCTATTTTCCCCCGATGCATCTCCTCCACGGCCTCGCCTCCGGACAAGTCCTCCAACGCCTCGGGAAGAAAGGGGCCTCCGCCGCGCTCTCCGGCACCGTCCCCGCCCCGGTCTCCGGCACGGTCACCGCGACGATTTCATCGAAGAACAAAGACCTCCCCGGCTGGAGCGCCCGCGCCGTCGGCCAGGCGCGGAAGGGGGCCTTCGCCGCCCGCCTCGCCGGGATCCCGGCGGGCGGCCCCTACCGGCTGGAGCTCCGGGTCTCGGGCACCGACGAAGCCGTCGTCGTCCCCGCCTTCTTCGTCGGCGACGTCTGGATCCTCGCCGGGCAGAGCAACATGGAGGGCATCTCCAACCGCGAAGGGGCCGCCCGTCCCCATCCCCTCATCCAGGCCTTCTCGATGCGCCGCGTCTGGCGCCAGGCCGCCGAGCCGCTCCACATCATCCCCGAGTCGCCCGACACGAGCCACGCCGCGACGCAGTGCACGCCGCAGCAGGGCGAGATCCTGCGCCGCAACACCCCGAAGGGGGTCGGCCCCGGCCTTCACTTCGCCCACGAGATGGTGAAGCGGTCGGGATCGGTCCCGCAGGCGCTGATCTGCACCGCCCACGGCGGGACCTCGATGACCCAGTGGGACCCGGCGAAGAAGGGGCTGAAGGGCGGCTCCCTCTACGGCTCGATGCTCCTCTCCGTCCGCGCCACCGGCCAGCCCGTCGCCGGGGTCCTCTGGTACCAGGGGGAGAGCGACGCCGATCCCGCCGCCGCCGCCCTCTACCGGGACCGGATGAGGAAACTCGTCGCCGCCTCCCGCCGCGACCTCCGCCAACCCCGCCTCCCGTGGGTCGTCGTCCAGATCGGCCGCGTCTTCGGCCATCGCCCGGCCGAGACGATCCCCGCGTGGAACCGGATCCAGGAAGAACAGCGCCGCCTCCCCGCGGCGATCGCCCACCTGGAGACCGTCCCCGCCGTCGACCTCCCCCTCGACGACCCGATCCACATCGGCGCGGCGGGCCAGCCCCGCCTCGCCCTCCGCCTGGCGCGGGCGGCCGACCGCCTCGTCCACGGCAACCGCAAGGAAGCGCCGATGCCCCGCCTGAAGGCGATCGGGAAGCCTCAGCACGACAAGAAGACCGCCGGGATCGTCCTCGACGTCCATTTCGAGAACGTCGTCGGGGGCCTCCGCTCCCACGGCGAGCCCGACGGCTTCGCCCTCGTCGATGCCGAGGGAAAGAAGATCGACGAGATCTTCCGCGTCTCCCTCGACGGCGCGACGGCCCGCCTCCGCCTCCAGAAGACGCCCCTCTCCGGGACCCGCCTCTCCTACGGCCACGGGGTGACGCCGAACTGCACGATCGCCGACGCCCGGGATTGCGCCCTCCCGGTCTTCGGGCCGCTCCACTTCATGAAGCCCTCGGCCGACCTCCCCTTCGTCGTCCGGTGGCGGAAGAGCGGGATTCTCCCGATCTCCAAGCCGCTCGGGAAAATCACCCCGCCCGACATGGCGAAGCTGAAGACGACCGTCCAGGATTACGGGGCCTCCTGGCTCCCCGGCTTCATCAACGAACACGCCGTGTGGGACGGCAACAAGGGCCACGCCCACTTCGCCGCCCGGATCGACCTCCCCGAGGCGATGCGCCTCGAGGCGCTCCTCGGCTACGACGGCCCCTTCCGCCTCTGGATCGACGGAAAGCCGTCCTTCACCGACCTCAAGGGAACGAACCCCTGCGTCGCCGACGAGAGCAAGAAGATCGTCCGCCTCGCCAAGGGCCGCCACACCCTCCACGTCGCCATGGACCTCAACGACGGCCGGGCCTGGGGCTTCTTCGTCCGCTTCCGCCGCATCGACCTCCCCCCCGCCCGGATTCTCTCCGGAGACTACGCCCGGCCCGTCTATTCCGTCTGAGGAACGGCTTGAAGAGGGAATGAAAAAGCGGGAATCGGGAGGCGGCGCGGCGCGGAAAGGGATACCTTTCCCCACCGTGAAAGGCCCGCCTCCCCATTCCCGAAAAAATCCCTACGCCACCGACGCGGCCCGGTGGGCCGCCGTCGTCGGGAAGGAGCGGGCCGCCGACGGCCTCTTCTGGTTCTCCGTCGCCACCACCGGCATCTATTGCCGCCCCTCGTGCGCCTCCCGCCCCGCGCTCCGCCGGAACGTCGCCTTCCACGCCTCGCCCGGGGCGGCGGAGGCCGCCGGGTTCCGCCCGTGCAAGCGGTGCCGCCCCGCAGCGGGGGAACCCTCCCTCGTCGCGCTCCGCGCCGACGCCGTCACGCGGAGCTGCCGCCGGATCGAGGCCGCCCTCCGGGCCGGGACCACGCCGCCCCGCCTCGCCGACCTCGCCCGTGAAGTCGGCCTCAGCCCCCACCACTTCCACCGCCTTTTCAAGTCCGCCCTCGGCCTCACCCCGAAGGACTACGCCGCCGCCAGCCGCGACCGCCGCCTTCGGCAAGCCCTCTCCCCCGCCGGAACCGACGCCACGACGACCACCGTCACCGAGGCGCTCCACGCCGCCGGGTTCAACGCCGCCAGCCGCTTCTACGCGGCCGCCCCCCGCGCCCTCGGCATGAGTCCCGCCCGCTTCCGCGACGGCGGCAGCGGGATGCGGATCGGCTTCGCCCATGCCGCCACTCCCTTCGGCCCCTTCCTCGCGGCGCGGGTCGAGGCGGCCCGGGGCCTTTGCTTCGCCTCCCTCGGCACCTCGCCCGCCGCGATCGAACGCGCTCTCCGCGCCGCCTTTCCCCGCGCCGCGCGGATCGCCGCCGACGGGGCCTTCGGCAAGATCGTCGCCCGCGCCGTCTCCCTCGTCTCCCTCGAAGCAGACGCGACGCCCTCCCGGAGCCTCTTCGCCGCCCTCCCGCCCGATCTCCAGGCCACCGCCTTCCAATGCCGCGTCGGGGAAATCGTCCGCCAGGACGAAAGCGGAAGGATGAGAAAGACGCCCCCCGTTTCTACCTAGTTCCCGACGGAAAACCCACCCAGGCCGCCCGCTCTTCGCCCACTCCTCCGCAGAGGACGGAAGGGCGGCGCATCAAGGCCACAAAAGGAACGAGGCCTCCCCGGCCCTTCTTTTCCGAGACCCGGACGGACCTCCCCGTGTAGGACATTTTAGACATCGTCCCCGAGTCTTCGTCCGACATTTCTTTCCGGCTTCGTCCGATACCGTCCCCCCTCCCCCGTACGTTACGGTACCCCCATGACGCAACACATTCCGCCCTTCGACACCCGTCCCCTGCGGGCTGCGGCGGGGGGAATGAGGAAGGAAAATATGAAGACACTCATGAAATCGGTTTGGTTCTCGCTGAAGCACCTGCTTCTCGTCCTCATCGCTTGCACCGCCTCCGCGGCCTTCGCCGCCACCGACGGCGACGCGGCCCCTTCTCAGGCTGCGGCTGCGGCGTCGACTTCCACGTCCTCCGGCAGCGGCTCCACCCAGTTCACGACCCGGACCATTCCCGAGAAGACGCCCGATACCGGCGCGCCGGAGCTCTTCTCCCTCCGGCTGGTCCAGGAGAGCCTCGTGATCGCCGACATGAACCACAAGGACCTCGCCACGATCGTCCCCGAGACGATCGCCACCCTCGTCCGCGTCGGCCCTTACGCCTTCACGATCACCTACGGCCGCAATCCCTCCGGCGACCTGATCGCGATCCTGACCGCCGACCTCGCCAACCCGAAGGGACTCAGCTTCAGCGTCAATGGCCGCCACATCGAACTCGGCGCCAGCACCTCCCAGGCGATGGCCTCGATCACGATCATCCTCTCCAGCGTCACGAAGCTCGAGGAACGGGAAACCGACGACCTCCCGACCATCACCCCCCTCTCCGCGAACGATCCGGTGCAGAATCTCGACGTCTCGAAAATCGGCACCTCCTACACGCCCCCCGCGGCGCTTCCCGGTTCCCCCGTCCCCCCCTTCACGCCGTTCTCCCCGTTCAAGAAAGTCGCGATCAATCTGAATCCGCTGGCAACGACGCCGTTCTAAGGTCGGCGTTAGAGGAAAGGGATCGCGGGGGAGGGGCAGCCCTTCGGGACCGGGTACATCTCCCTGTGCAGCTGGATGCGATCCGCGCGTTTGAACGAACGGGGGCACGCCCTCCGGACCCTCTTGTCTGATAGGCCGTGGTGTAGATATTGCGCAATCCAAGAGGCCTATCTCCCATACGCCCGCTCTGCTCCGCTGGATCTAACCTCCTTGAGGGCCAAACCATGAGAAGGAGCATCCAAGGAGCAGGCCTATCTCCTCGGTGCTGAACCCCTGAAGACATCTCTCCCATAGACCTCTCCCGATAGGAGTCAGGGCGTATGGGTACCGTCTACCCCTTCAGTACGTACCCTCGGGCGTACCGGCACCATCCGATTTTAATCCAGTGAGGAGATAAGGCGCAGGGGGAAACGCGTCCGCCTAGTTAAGGCCCTCAGAACAGGAGGTCACGGAGGGGCGAAGCCCCTCTGTGGGGTTAAAGCGGGTTACATCCAGCTGTACAGGGTCGACCCCGCAAGTCCCGAAGGGCGCTCCCCAACCCGCGCCCCCCTCACCCCCCCTAAGCAATCCTACGCCCCCCGCGTAGGACGAAGACTGTCGGACAGTAGGATAAATGAGACGCCCATTTTCAGCCCCCGTCCGATACCGGAGAGCCGCGCGATTTCATAACCTGGAAACATGAAGACCGCCCCCCACCTTATGAAGACCCAGCACGCCTTCCGTAAGCTCACGACCCGCACGATGATCGCCCTCTGCGGTCTCTTCCTCCTCGCGAGCACCGCGAAGTCCCACGGCACCTCCTCCACCTGGTCCTTCCTCGGGAACGGCAACTGGAGCACCGGCACCAACTGGAACAACCTCACCTCGCCCTCGACCGCCGCCGACAGCGCCACGATGAACGCCCTCGTCCTCGGCTACACCGTCAACTACGACACCGGCGCCACCGGCAACCTCGGCACCCTCACGATGGCGAACGCCTCGCTCACCACGATGGTCCTGAACCTCCAGAAGAGCCTGGCCCTGACCACCGGCGGCAGCATGGCCGGCACCCTCCTCGGCGGCACGACGCAGATCCAGCTCAACGGCAACACGACCTTCACGCTGAACACCGGGTCCAACTTCATGATCGGCGCGAACACGAACACCGTCGTCGGCGGCACCTACATCCTGGCGAACAGCGGCTACACCGGCACCGGCGTCCAGGTCAACGGCAACCTCACCTTCGAGACCGCGAACACGGTCTCGAACATCCTCGGCCTCACGATCAACGCCCCCGTCTCCCTCGGCGCGGGCGGCGCGATCAAGGTCGACAGCGAGGCCTCGGGCGGCACCCTCGCGATCATCGCGGGGAACTTCACCTCCTCGGCCAGCGCGAACACCGTCGCGGCGACCAGCTCCAACGGCAACGCCACCGCGGGGGCGCTCCTCTTCCAGGGCGCGACGGTGAACATCGGCGCGGGGACGGCCTTCAGCGGCTTCTCCGACGGGACCAGCAGCCTCTCCAACGGGACGAACGGCGTCTACTTCAACCAGACCTCGACCGGGACCCAGACCATCGCCCTCGGCGCGGTCACCGGCTTCGGCCTCCGCAACAGCTCCTCCGGCGGGACGATGACCGCCCTCGTCTCCACCACCGCGACGGCGAACTCGGTCGCCAACGCCGTCGATACCTTCACCTTCTCCTCCACCGCCTCCGGGGACAACACGATCCTGAAGCTCGGCAGCAACATGAACTTCGCGGGCGGCACCTACACCACCCCGTTCTTCTACAGCCTGCAGAACAACATGACGGCGACCGTCGACCTCAACGGCTACACCTACGACGCCACGGCGGGCAACGCGGCGACCACCTTCTCCCCCACCGGCACCACGGCGTCGACCTCCTCCTACGTCGCCATCACGAACTCGGGGACCAGCTCCCTGGCCGGCGGCAACGGCGTCTTCAAGGCGGCGGCCTTCAACCTCGGCGGCGGGGCCGACGTCGGCGTCGGCAGCGGGGTGATCCTCCAGGCGACGGCGACCGGCGGCGTCAACGACCTCGGCAACAAGGACGCCTCCGCCACCACCACGATCAACTCGGGCAGCACCTTCTATTACAGCGGCTCCGGCACGGCGACGCTGAAGTCGACGAACAACCGGGCCGTCGGCAACGTCCTCGTCGGCAACGGCACCCTCGCCTCGACCCTCCAGCTCGGCTCGACGGTCACCGTCGCGGGGACCCTGACCCCCAACGCCAACGCGACCCTCGACCTCAACGGCAACAGCCTCGTCCTGACCGGCGCGGCCAGCCTCTCCGGCTCCGGCACCTACACGAACAGCAGCGCCTCCAGCACCGCGAGCATCACCTTCGCCGCCGGGGCGACGGGCGGCCTCGCCCCGGGCGGCACCGGCACCGCGGGCAGCCTCTCCTTCACCGCCGCGACGCAGCCGCTCACCATCAAGCTCGCGAACTCGACCACCACCATCGACCTCCTCAGCCCCGCCCTCGGCGCGGGCACCTACGACACGATCAACCTCAGCAACACGACGCTCGACCTCACCGGCGGCGCGATCAACCTGAACTTCGGCGCGGGGACCTACAACGGCTCGATCCAGCTCTTCAGCCTCGCCAACGGCGCCACGATCACCGGCTCCCTCGGCAGCCTCACCAGCAACCTGGGCGGGGCCGAGATCCTCTCCCTCAGCTCGACCGGCCTCCTCACCTTCGCCGCCGTCCCCGAGCCCTCCACGGTGATCCTGATGTGCGGCGGCCTCCTCTTCCTCGGCGGCGTCTGCCGCCGCGCCCGCAAGCTCTCCGCGAGCCTCCTCTAATCCCCAACCTCCAACCCAAAGAAATCCATGCGCCTCCTTCCCCACCTCTGCCGGGCCTTGCTCTCCGGCCTCTTCCCCCGCCGCCGCGCCCTCCAACCCGTCCGGACCCCCTCCTCCCGCCGCGAAGGCTCCCGCCCCGCAGCGCCCGTCCGCCGCCCCAGCCGCATGCGGCATTGAAACCACGCTTCCTCCCGGGACACAAAAAAACCGCCCCCCTTTCGGGGAGCGGTTTTTTCGGTTCCGGGATCCTTACTTGATGAAGAGGATTTCCTGGAAGGTCGGCAGGGGCCAGAGGTCGTCGGCGACGATCCCTTCGAGCTTGTCGGCCGCCTCGCGGGTCTTGAGCATCGCGGGGATGATCTTGTCCTTGGCGTACTTCGCGTGGTCGAGGGTCGTTCCTTCGGCCTCGTGGCTGTGCGCCTCGCAGAGTTCCTTGATGCCCGCGCCCAGCTCCTTGATCAGCTCGGCGGTCTTTTCCGCCGGGCAGGAGGGGAAGTCGACACCGATGGCCTTCGCCTTGGCGATCGACTCGGAGACCTCACCGAGGTGGCGCAGCGCGGCGGGGAAGATCTGGGTCTTGGCGATCTCCAGGGTGAGGAGCGCCTCGACGTTGATCGTCTTCACATACTGCTCGAGCGCGATTTCCTGGCGGCTTTCGAGCTCTTCCTTGGTGAGGATGCCGTACTTCTCGAAGGCGGCGACGGTGCTCGGCAGCGTGTAGGCGGGGAGCGCCTCGACGGAGGTCTTGAGGTTCGGGAGGCCGCGGCCTTCCGCTTCCTTGTGCCATTCCTCGGAGTAGCCGTTGCCGTTGAAGATCACCTTGCCGTGCTCGACGATGATGCTCTGGAGGAGCTTCTGGAGGGTGGCGGTGAACTTGTCGGGGCCGGCCTTCTCGAGCTCGGTGGCGATGTAGTCGATCGATTCGGCGACGATCACGTTCAGGACGAGGATCGCGGCGCCGATCGACTGGCTGGAGCCGACGGCGCGGAACTCGAACTTGTTGCCGGTGAAGGCGAACGGGCTGGTGCGGTTACGATCGCCCGCGTCCTTCGGGAGCGGGGGCAGGACGTCGACGCCGATCTGGAGCGTGGTCTTCGACTTGCTGGTCTTGGCTTCGCCAGCCTTGATCTGCTCGAAGACGTCGGCGAGCTGGTCGCCGAGGTAGACGGAGATGATCGCGGGGGGCGCCTCGTTGGCCCCGAGGCGGTGGTCGTTGCCCGCGGAGGCGACGACGGCGCGGAGGAGCTTCGAGTGGATGCTGACGGCGCGGATGACGGCCGTGGCGAAGGCCAGGAACTGGGCGTTCGCGTGGGGGGTGTCGCCGGGCTCGAGGAGGTTGCCCTGGGTCGAGTTGCCGAAGGAGAAGTTCAGGTGCTTGCCGCTGCCGTTGACGCCCTTGAAGGGCTTCTCGTGCAGGAGGGCGGCGAGGCCGTGCTTCTCGGCGACCGACTTCAGCAGGGTCATCGTGGTCTGCTGGTGGTCGGCGGCGAGGTTCGACGACTCATAGACGGGCGCGATCTCGAACTGCCCGGGCGCGACCTCGTTGTGGCGGGTCTTGATCGGGATGCCGAGCTTGTAGAGCTCGCGCTCCCAGTCGTGCATGAAGGCGAGGACGCGGGGAGGGATCGAGCCGAAGTAGTGGTCCTCGAATTCCTGGCCCTTCGGGGGCTTGGCGCCGAAGAGGGCGCGGCCGGCGAGGTGGAGGTCGGGACGGGCGTAGTAGAAGTTCCGGTCGATGAGGAAGTATTCCTGCTCGGGACCGGCGCTGCTGGCGACGTAGCTGATCTTGTCGTGTCCGAAGAGCTTCAGGAGGCGCTTGGCCTGCTTGTCGATCGCCTGCATGCCGCGGAGGAGCGGGGTCTTGTGGTCGAGGAGGTGGCCGGTCCACGAGACGAAGGCCGTCGGGATGCAGAGGGTGACGCCGTTCTGGTTCTCGAGGAGGTAGGCGGGGCTCGTCACGTCCCAGGCGGTGTAGCCGCGGGCGTGGGAGGTGCCGCGGAGGCCGCCGTTCGGGAAGCTGGAGGCGTCGGGTTCGCCCTGGATCAGGGTCTTCCCGGCGAACTCGGTGATGGCGGCGGCGACGCCGTCGGGGGAGAGGAAGGCGTCATGCTTCTCGGCGCTGAGGCCGGTGAGGGGGTAGAAGACGTGGGCGTAGTGCGTGGCGCCCTTCGACTCGGCCCAATCCTTCATCGCGGAGGCGACGACGTCGGCGATGGAACCGTCCAGCTTCGCGCCGCTCTCGATCGTGGCGATGAGGGCCTTGTAGACGGGCTTCGGCAGCCGCTGCTTCATCACGGCGGGGCTGAAGACGTTCGTGCCGTAGATTTCGGTCACGGGCGTTTTGTAGTCGATCGGAGCCGGGCTTTTGAACTCGGTCACCGCTTTGATCGCCGCTTGGCGGGAGGTGCTGGCACTCATGGATAGTGGATGCTGTGGGTTTGTTTTTGTTTTTCGGCCCGCCGTCCCGGGAAGATTCTTCCGGGGATAACGGACCAAGAGGGATGGGTGGGAGGGGGTGAGGAAGCGGTGGGCCGGGGAGGGGCGGCATCCGGGGATGCGTCCCGTCCCCCCAGCCTCGTCCGCTTGGGGGATTCAAAGGGGGGCGGCCCCCCTTTGAAGCTTGCTCAGACCGCTTTTTCTCCCGATTCTTCGGTGCGGATGCGGATGGCGCCCTCGACGGGCGAGACGAAGATCTTGCCGTCGCCGATCTTGCCGGTCTTCGCGGCGCCGATGATGGCCTGGACGGCCTTTTCGGCGAGGTCGGTCGGGATGACGACTTCGACCTTCACCTTGGGCAGGAAGTCGACGGTGTACTCGCTGCCGCGGTAAATTTCAGTGTGGCCCTTCTGGCGGCCGAACCCCTTGACTTCGGTGACGGTGAGGCCGGCAATACCGAGATCGGTCAATGCCTCCTTCACCTCTTCGAGCTTGAAGGGTTTGATGATTGCTTCGATTTTAACCAGGGCCATGTGTTCTTTCTCCAGTGTTCTTTAAGACTGTGTTGTGACTGTTTTTCGGGGCTTGCGCTGCGTTTTCTCAGGCGTCAGATGGCGGAATCCCCTCCCGACCAATCGGGATTCCCCCCATGGACAAAGACGAAGAAACGCTTCCCAAAGGGCTTTTGCAACCCGTTTTTCTCGGTGCCGCAAAAAACCCGGGAAGCCCTTCGGAAGGCCGACTTAACGTCGTACTTCCTTCGCATCTCCCTTCGTCAAGGTCCCCGCTATTCCGGGACATCTGTGCCTTAAGCAGAAAGAAAAGCAACTGGCGTGCCATGCGGCGGCCTCCCCTCCCCCTCGGGGATGAATTTTTTACCTGAGAGTATGAATAAAAGAGCGAGATGTTTTCATTTCCTTACCCATCAAGGAGTTCCCCAATTGCCGGAGGGCGGGATGGGAAAACGCTCGTTTCTCCCCGGCCTCCCCCTATAATAAGGGGACCATGAACCTCCTCGAAACGGTCTTCAAGAAGGTCCAGAACCATCCGAAGCGGATTGTCTTCCCCGACGGGAACGAAGTCCGCGTCCTGAAGGCGGCCGAGGAGTTCGTCTTCAACAAGTTGGGCATCGCGATCCTTCTGGGCGACCGCGAGGAGATCCTCGCCACGGCGAAGGAGGCGAACGTCTCCCTCCACCGCATCCTCATCATCAATCCCCGCGAGGCCGACGACGTCCCCGTCTTCCTGAAGTACCTGACGACGATGCCCCGGTACAAGTCGATGGCGCAGGCCGAGGCCCTCCGCATCGTCACGACGCCGAACTACTTCGCCGCCCTCATGATCCAGCACGGCCAGGCCGACGGCCTGGTCGGCGGCCTCCAGGCGAGCTCCGGCAGCCTCCTCCGCCCCCTCTTCCAGATCATCAAGACCCTGCCCGACGTGAAGTCGATCTGCGGCTGCATGGTCCTCGAAGTCCCGAAGTCGCCCTACGGCGACGAGGGGCTCTTCTGCTTCGGCGATTGCGCCGTCATCCCGAAGCCCTCCCCGGAGCAGCTCGCCTCGATCGCCATCGAGGCGGGGAAGCTGATGCGCCAGCTCACCGGCATTCCGCCCCGCGTCGCGATGCTCTCCTACTCGACGAAGGGAAGCGCCCAGACGGAGGACGTCGAGCGGGTCGTCGCCGGGACCGCCCTCGCCCGCCAATACCTGATGGAGAAGAACCTCGACATCGAGGTCGACGGCGAGATGCAGGCCGACGCCGCGATCGTCCCCGAGGTCGCCGAGTTCAAGGGCGTCTCCGGCCCCGTCGCGGGCAAGGCGAACGTCCTCGTCTTCCCCGACCTCGCCAGCGGGAGCATCGCCGCGAAGCTGGTGGAGCGCCTCGCCAAGGCGAGCGCCTTCGGCCAGCTGCTGCTCGGCCTCGACAAGCCCGCCGCCGAGGTCAGCCGCGGCGCGACGACGCGGGACATCCTCGGCGTCGCCGCCATCGTCGCCCTCCAGGCCATCGCCTACCGCAAGCTCTACCCGGAGCAGGGTGCCCGCTACGTCGCGACCGAGGAGACCGAATCGGTCGCGGTCAGCGCGCCCGAGCTCTAGGGCCCGGCCCTCCACCCTTTCCAGGGACTTTCCCATGATCCTCGACGGAAGCCTGGGCGTCGTCCTCGTCCCCGGCTTCATGGCCGACGCGACGCTGTGGCGCGATGTCGAGGCCGACCTCTCCGTCGTCGGCCCCATGATCCACGGAGACCTCGGCAAGGAGGCGACCCTCGACGGCATGGCCCGGCGGATCGTCGAGGAAAGCCCCGCACGGTTCCTCCTCGTCGGCTTTTCCATGGGCGGGTACGTCGCCCGCGAGGTCGCCCGCCTCGTCCCGGAGCGGGTCGCCGCCCTCGTCCTGATCGCCACCTCGGCCCGGCCTGATTCCCCCGCGCAGGTGGAGCGGAACGCGGCGGCCTCCGGCACCCTCTTCGCGCCGAACTTCGCCGGCCTGAGCCGCGCCGCCATCGCCTCCTCCCTCCATCCGGAGCGGGACGACGACGAGTCCCACATTGAGCGGATCCGCGAGATGGGCGTCCGGCTCGGGCACAAGGTCTTCCAGCGCCAGTCGCGCCTCGACCGGGGCGACGACCGAGGACGGCTCCGCGAGATCGGCTGCCCGACCCTCGTGATCGCCGCCGCCCAGGACCGCCTCCGCACCCGCGAGGAGGCGAGCGAACTCCGCCAGCTGATCCCCGGCGCCGCCCTCCGCGTCATCGAGGAGAGCGGCCACATGATCCCGATCGAGCAGCCCCGGAAACTCGCCGAGACAATCGTCGAATGGCTCCGGGGGGTGCCGGGATAGAGGGCGGCCTTTCCAAAACGTCTGGCAGGCCCTAGGCTCCCCTCCTCTATGAGCCACCCCGCCTGCCCGATGTGTGAGATGACCGAAGTCCTCGATCATGCCGAGCGTTGGGAGTGTGTGACCTGCGGGCATGAATGGCCGCGCGAGGAGGCAGCGGCGGCGGGTCGCGTCGTGAAGGACGCCCACGGGACCGTCCTTGCCGACGGCGACATCGTCGCCCTGATCAAGGATCTGAAGCTGAAGGGTTCCTCCCAGGTCCTCAAGGGCGGGACGAAGACGAAGGGCATCCGCCTCGTCGACGGCGATCACGAGATCTCGTGCAAGATCGACGGCATCGCCATGGGCCTGAAGGCCTGCTTCGTGAAGAAAGTCTGACAGCCTAAACGACCTGCCGCCTTATTGCGGGCGGGGCGCGCCGTCGTTCTGCGTCGTATCGGGCACCGCCCCGATCGGCACCGCCCGCTTCGCGTAAACAACGCTGAAGACCTGGTTGATCAGCGGCGCCGCCGCGTCGGCCCCCCAGAGGCTCTCCTTCTTGCTCCCCTCGACCATGACGACGAAGGCGTATTGGGGATTGTCCGAGGGAACGTAACCCATGAACCAGGCGATCTGGCGGGGTTCCTCCTTGGTCCCCACCTGTGCCGTCCCGGTCTTCCCGGAGAGGCGGGTGCCGTCGGGGAGGGCCTTCACCCCGGTCCCGATTTCGGTGACGGCCTGCATGGCGCTCTTCAGCGTCTTCCAGTCGGCGGCGGGAAGGGGGAAGACCGGCTCGGGCTTCGGCGGGAATTCCTGGACCGGATGGCCCGCGCCGTCCTCGATCGCCGAGACAAGGCGGGGCTCGAAGGCCGCCCCCTCGTTCGCGATCAGCTCGGCCAGGTGGGCGATCTGGATCGGCGTCATCAGGACGTCGCCCTGGCCGATGGCGGTGTTCGTCACGTCGCCGGGGCCGAAGCTCCGCTGGTGGTTGGCCAGGACGTAGGCCTCGTCGGGCATC
Source organism: Verrucomicrobium sp. GAS474 (assembly GCF_900105685.1). Taxonomy (NCBI): domain Bacteria; kingdom Pseudomonadati; phylum Verrucomicrobiota; class Verrucomicrobiia; order Verrucomicrobiales; family Verrucomicrobiaceae; genus Verrucomicrobium; species Verrucomicrobium sp. GAS474. The sequence continues at coordinate 1,285,185 of NZ_LT629781.1, read as the reverse complement.
CGGCCCGGGGCGTCGCCGAGGACGAAGCCGGTGGGGCGGCCGATGCCGAGTTCCTTCGCCGTGCTGACGAGATTGTCCCGGCCGACCATCAGGCCGAGGCGGAAGAAGTAGATGTTGATCGAGTGGGCGAGGGCCTCCCGGTAGGCGTAGGTGCCGACCTCGTCGGGGATGTGGTACTCGACGTTGCCGACCTTGTAGGTCCCGTTCGTCGTGAACTTGTCGTTCGGGTCGAGGACCCCCGCCCGGAGCGCGGCGAGGGAGGTGACGAGCTTGAAGGTCGAGCCGGGGGGCTGCTGCTGGAAGGTGACGCGGTTCAGCAGGGGCCGGGCCGGGTCCTCGCTCAGGCGGCTCCAGAGCTCGGGGGAGACGGCGGGGAGGAAGGCGTTCGGATCGTAGCCGGGCCGGCTCACCGAGGCGACGACGTCGCCGGTACGGGCGTCGAGGATGATCATCGCGCCGCGCGGGACCGCCTTCATCGTGCTCTCGGCCTCCTGCTGGATGCGGGTGCGGAGGGTGGTGCGGACGGTGTTCCCCGCCGTCGGCGGGACGGGGATCGTCGTGCTCTGGGGAAGGCCGTCGGCGGTGGTGCGGATCGTCATCCTCCCGTCGGTGCCGCGCAGCGCGGTGTTGAACGCCTCCTCGAGGCCGGAGCCGCCCTTGTAGTCGCTGTAGCCGACCTCGCCCTGGTGGTAGGGGCCGCGGCTCCGCGCCTGAGTCCGCTTCACCGTGCCGACGAGGTGGACGCCGAGGTCCCCCATCGGATAGCTCCGCCGCCACGTGTCCTGGAGGGCGAAGCCCGCCTGGGCGAGGCCGCTGGCCGGGAACGCCGCGATCTGCTGCGGGGTGAGGCTTTCCGAGACGATAATCGGCTGGAAGCGGCGGTAGGCATAGAGCTTCTGGAGGACGTCGTCGGTGAGGGCCGCCGGGGGCGGCGTCCCGAGCCATTGGGCGGCGCGGGCGATTTCGGGCTGCGCCCAGGCGGAGGCCGCCTCGGCGGTCGAGACGAGGCTGAGCGAGGGCCAGGCGAGGACGAGGTTCTGCGTCGCCACCGTCGAGGCGAGGAGATCGCCCTCCGAGGTGACGATGTTTCCCCGGAGCGCCGGGAGGCGGTATTCGATGATCCGGGGGATCGGGTTGGGCGTGTCGGCGTCGCGCGCGGGGGAAGGAGCGGGAACGGAGGCCGGGGCCGCAGCCGCAGCCGAAATCGGACTCGGATCGGGCGCGGCGGACTGGGATTGGGCAAGGCCGGGAAGGGCGAAAATCAGCCCGACGACGGAGGCCCTTGCGGCACGGCGTAGAGTCGGGACGGGGAAAGGCATGCGATACTCTCCCTCCTAAGGGCCTTTTGCGCAAATCAGGGGAATCGGGTGAACCGGGTCAGCCCGCCCGATAGGGCTGGTACTTCCCGCCCCCGCTTGATAAAAACGAGGCTCCTTTTTCATGAACGAACTTTATATCAAGAAGATCGCCGAAGAGCTGAAGGTTCAGCCCCGGCAGGTGTTGGCGACGGCCCAGCTTTTCGCCGAGGGGGCGACGGTTCCCTTCATCGCCCGCTACCGCAAGGAAGTCACCGGCACCCTCGACGAGGTCGCGATCACGACGATCCGCGACCGGCTGATCAGCCTCGCCGAGGTCGACCAGCGGCGCGAGGCGATCGTGAAGTCGCTGACCGAGCGGAACCTCCTCACCGACGCGCTGAAGGAGGCGGTCGCCGCAGCCGACTCGCTGACCCGCCTGGAGGACATCTACCAGCCCTACCGACCGAAGCGCCGGACGAAGGCAACCATCGCGAAGGAACAGGGGCTCGAGCCCCTCGCCCTCCTCCTCTTCGCGCAGCAGCCGACGACCGACCCGCTGGCCGAGGCGGCGGCCTTCGTCGATGCCGAGAAGGGCGTGGCGACCGCCGAGGCCGCGCTGGCCGGGGCGCGGGACATCCTCGCCGAGCAGGTCAGCGACGACCCGACGGCCCGCGCCCAACTCCGCGAGCTCTACGAGAAGCAGGGCATCGTGAAGTCGAAGGTGATGTTCGAGAAGGAGGAGGCCGGGGCGAAGTTCAAGGATTACTTCGACTGGAGCGAGCCCCTCGCCAAGGTACCGAGCCACCGCCTCCTCGCCATGCGGCGGGGCGAGGCCGAGGAATTCCTCCTCATGCGGATCACCGTCGCCGAGGAGGAGGCCCTCCGCCTCCTGGAGCCGCTCTTCGTCAAGGGGAGCGGCCCCGCCGCCGAGCAGGTGCGGATGGCGGTGCAGGACAGCTACAAGCGGCTCCTCATGTTCGCCATCGAGGGGCAGATGCGGCTCGACTCGAAGAAGAAGGCCGACGCCGAGGCGATCCGGGTCTTCGCCGAGAACCTGCGCGAACTCCTCCTCTCCTCGCCGCTGGGGCGGAAGAGCGTCCTGGCGATCGACCCCGGGTTCCGCACCGGCTGCAAGATCGTCTGCCTCGACCGGCAGGGGAAGCTCCTCCATCACGACGTCGTCTACCCGACCGCCTCCTCCGCCGGGGAACGGCGCGACGCCGCCGAGGCGCTGCTGAGCATGATCCGGAAGTACGAGATCGAGGCGATCGCCATCGGCAACGGCACCGCGGGCCGGGAGACCGAGACCTTCGTGAAGCTCCTGAAGCTGACGATCCCCATCGTCATGGTGAACGAGAGCGGCGCGTCGATCTACTCCGCCTCCGACGTGGCGCGGGAGGAATTCCCGACCCACGACCTCACCGTCCGGGGCGCGGTCTCGATCGGGCGGCGGCTGATGGACCCGCTCGCCGAGCTGGTGAAGCTCGACCCGAAGTCGATCGGCGTCGGCCAATACCAGCACGACGTCGACCAGCCCGCGCTGAAGCGGAGCCTCGACGACGTCGTGGTGAGCTGCGTGAACGGCGTCGGCGTCGAGCTGAACACCGCGAGCAAGCAGCTCCTCACCTACGTCTCCGGCCTCGGCCCGACCCTCGCGGGGAGCATCGTCGCCCACCGCGACGCGAACGGGCCGTTCAAGTCCCGCGCCGAGCTGAAGAAGGTCGAGCGCCTCGGGCCAAAGGCCTTCGAGCAGGCGGCGGGCTTCCTCCGCATCCGCGAGGGGGAGCACCCCCTCGACGCCAGCGCCGTCCACCCGGAACGTTACGACCTCGTCGACGCGATGGCGAAGGACCTCGGCTGCTCGGTCTCCGACCTGATGCGCGACGCCGGGCTCCGCCGGAAGCTCGACCTCTCCCGCTACGCGACCGAGGCCGTCGGCCTCCCGACGCTCAACGACATCGTCGCCGAGCTCGCGAAACCGGGCCGCGACCCGCGACAGCAATTCGAGGTCTTCGCCTTCGAGGCGGGGGTCGAGAAGATCGAGGATCTCAAGCCGGGGATGAAGCTCCCCGGCATCGTGACGAACGTCACCGCCTTCGGCGCCTTCGTCGACATCGGCGTCCACCAGGACGGCCTGATCCACGTGAGCCAGCTCGCTGACCACTTCGTCCGGGACGCCTCCGAGGTCGTGAAGGTGCAGCAGAAAGTCATGGTCACCGTCACCGACGTCGACCTGCCCCGGAAGCGGATCGCCCTCTCGATGAAGGCCGCCCCGCTGATCGGGGCAGCCGCGACGGGGAAGAGCTCCCCCGGCGGCCCGCGCCCCGCCCCGACCGGCGGTCAGGGACGCGACGGAGGCCGCCCGGGTTCGGGCTTCGGCAGCGGAGGCCGTTCCACGGGGAACGACTGGTTCACCGAGGCCCTCTCGAAGGGAAAGCGTTAGACCGAGGCGGCCAGGCCGCCCGCCTTCCGCCGCGCCACCCGGGCGACGGCGAGGCTGCCCAGCCCGAGAAGCACCCACGTCGACGGCTCCGGCACGGCGACGGCGGTCAGCGTGACGGCGTTGTTGAGGTAGCTGATCTGGAAGAGATTGCTGCCGAGGGTGAAGGTCGAGCCCTCGGCGAGGCCCTGGAAGGTGCCCGAAACGCTCGCCGCGCTGAGGAGGGTGAACTTGGTCCCCAGCGTGAGGGCGCTGTTCCCGAGGTCGGAGCCGCTGAGGAGGGCGAGGCCGGAGCCGAGGGAGGCCGCGCCGGTCACCTTCAGCAAGTCGATCGTCTTCGTGGTGCTGTTGAGCTCGAAGCGGAGGGTCGAGTTCGTGCCGAAGGCCAGCGTCGTGGCGAAGACCATCGTCCCGATCGTCGTCGAGCCGTCGCCGGTCGAGCCCGCGTCGACGATCGAGGTGCCGAGGCCGCCGCCGATCGTCGTCGCCCCGTTGATCTTCCCGGTGGTGCTCCCGTCGCCGGTGCCGGTGAGGACGGCGTTCACTCCGGTATCGGCGATGATCTTGGTCGCCCCGGTCGAGGCGATGAGGCCGGTCACCTGGAGGGTGCCGTTCTTCACGGTCGTCGTCCCGGTATAGGCCGTGGTGCTGGTCGCCGACCATTGCATGATCCCCGCGCCGGTCTTCGTGATCCCCGTCGTCGAGGCGGCCTTGAAGGCGGAGCTGAAGTTGAGATCGGACCCGGTGGTCGTCCCCCGCTCGACGTTGAAGGTCAGCGCCGAGGTCGTGTCGATCTCGGCGGAGAAGACCGACTGGACGCTGTCCGCGTGGACGTTGATCGTGGTCGCGGTTCCCGCGTAGAGCCCGTAACCGGCGGAACCCTTCACCGTCCCCCCGGTGATGTCGAAGGTGCCGTTGATCGTCGTGTTGCCGAGATTGACGATGCCGCCTTCGTTGACGGTGAGGCCGTTGATCGAGTTCTGATGGTAACTGCTGCCGTCGGTCAGGGTGCCGCCGTTGTTGACCGTGACCGTGGCGTTGACGAAGGAGGTGCCGTTGGGGGTGAGCCAGACCCCTCCCTGGTTGATCACCATGGTGCCGGAATAATTGGTGCTGCTGTAGTTCCCGATATCGAGGGTCCCCAAGCCGACTTTGGTGATTACGCCACTCCCGGTCATCGAGGTCTGAAAGATGAGCGAGTCCAAATAACCGGTGTCGACGGTCGTCGCCGAGTTGAAGACGAGGCTCGTATTGAAGGAAGTGCCGTTGACCGTATTTTCGATCGTGGCCGTCCCCGTCGACGATTGGAAGGTGATGGTCCCGCCGGCGGCGAAGAAGGGGATTCCGTTGGTGATGCGGATACCGCCAAGGGTCACCGTGCCCACGTTGATGGTCTGGGTCCCGGTCCCGCCGTAGGCGAAGAGCGCGGTATCGTCGACGCCGTTCGGAACGGCGTTCTGGTACCAATTGGCAGCGTCGGACCAGTTGAAGGTGCCGGTCGTGGTGGTGTTGTACCAGATCCCGTCGGTCGCCCGGGCGGGAATGGCCAGGGCCAGGAGAGCGGCGAGGGGGAGGAGCTTTCGGGCGAGATGCTTCATAGGGAGGGAAGGGTTGGGCGAACTCTTTGCCGACAAGTTGTGATTTCAACATACGCCTTTTAGCTCGCGTACCGTGACGAGGAACCGGGACCGGTTCCGGAAACACATCCGTTTGTCTAAACATTGCTCCGGGCACGGGGGAGCCGGGAAGGGGAAGGGGCCGGGAATCGCCCGCGCAGGGCTATTCCGCGAGGAGGAGGGCGGCGATCTGCCGGACCCGGCCCGCGCTCTCGGGGGTCGGGTTGGCGGTCTCGACGTGGCGGAGGCGGCCCTTCTTGTCGTAGACGAGGACCTGGGTCCGGTCCCGGGGGATGCCGAAGCCGTGGGTGATCGCGCCCGTCTCGTCGAGCAGGAGGAGGGGGCGCGCTTTGGGGGCGAATTCCTTCTTCATCTCGTCCCGGGCCATGCCGGAGAGGCCCGACTGGGCCATGTCCTCGATCAGGGCGAATTTGACCGCGCGGGGGAGGCGGGTCGCCCCCTCCTCGGCAAGGAACTTCGCCCACTTTTTCTGGCGGCCTCCCTGGCTGAGATCGGGAACGGAGAAGATCACGACGACGACATACCCCTTCACGTCGGCCGAGAAATGGCGGCCCCCGGCGGGATCCTTCAACGTCTGGTCGCCCATTTCCCGCGCATAGTCGCCCGGCGGGATCGTCATCAGGGGGGACGGCTCCGCCGCGCGGAGGAAGAAGGGCGCGAGGCAGAGGAGAAGGACCGGGAGGCGTGCCGTCATTTCCTCAGGATAGCCGACCGGAGGGGAGAGACAACCTATTCGGGATTGGAAGGCGACCGCCTCCCGGCCTTACAGCAACCCTTCCTGCTCCAGCTCCGTCAGCCGTCCGTCCTCGTAATCGGGAACGATTTCGGCGAGGCCGGGGAGGTCGAGGAGGAGGTCGAGGGGGAGGGAGAGATCGGGATGGGGGAGGGCGCTGGTCTCGATGGCGCGTCGGCCCATCGTGAGGTAGACCCAGGCGAAATCGGGGGCCTGGAGGACGCGGAACTGGAGGGAATCGGACCCGTACATGACGTCCTTCGGCTCCTTCACCGAGAGGGTGAATCCGGTCCCCGCGCCGGTGTGGGGGGCGACCTGCTCGACGGCGTCGAAGCGGGTGAGCCAGGAGGCGACGCACGCACCGACGGTTTCCTTGTCGAAGGGGGTCTTGAAGATGGCGACGTATCCTTGGCTGATCATGGCGGGAGCGAAAACTAACGCGCCCGCCCTGCGATTGCAAGGCGGGCGCGATGAGCCCGGGCCCGGTGATCTCTCTTCCGATCAGCTCCCGGCCTCGGCCTTGAAGGCGGTCTGCCGCCGGAGGTTCCGGCCGCCGCTGATCGCGTGGGTGGGGATGAGGGAGGCGACCCCGGTCCGCTCCCGCTCGAAGCGGAGGGAATGATTCTGATGATGGCGGCGCTCCTCGTCGTTCATCGGGATGCCCCGGATGGCCGAGGCGGAAGAGGAGGCGACGACTTCGGCACCGGCCTTCTTCGCCCCGTCGACCAGGAGGACGAGGGTGCGGACGGCGTTCTGGAGCTCGACCGACTGGCCGCTCAGTTCCTCGGCGGCGCTCGCCGATTCCTCGGCGGCGGCGGCGGTCTTCTGGGTGACGCCGTCGATCTCGGCGACGGCGGTCCCGATCTGGCTCAGCCCCTCGCTCTGCTCGCGGGAGGCGTTGTCGATCTGGGCGACGAGGGCGTCGACCTCGCGGGCGCCGGTCTCGATCTTCGAGAGGCTCTCGCTCACCGACTGGGCGGTGCGGGCGATCTCGGCGATCCCGGCCTCGACGCGGGCGTTGGCTTCGACGCCGCGGTGGCTCTGCTCGACGGAGACCTCGATCTTGCGGGCGGTCTCCTTCGCGGCCTCGGCGCTCCGCTGGGCGAGGGAGCGGACTTCCTCGGCGACGACGGCGAACCCGGCCCCGGCTTCCCCGGCGCGGGCCGCCTCGACGGCGGCGTTCAGGGCGAGGATGTTCGTCTGGAACGCGATCTCGTCGATCGTCTTGATGATCTTCGAGACGTCGTCGCTCGACGTCTTGATGCCGCTGATGGTCGAGGCCATGGCGGCGCTCGCCTCGCGGATGGTCTCCATCGCCTTGCTCAGCTCGGCGGTGCGGGCGGCGCCCTCGGCGGCGGCGGCGCGGTTCTCCCCGGAGAGGGTGCGGGCGGTGCGGGCGCCGTCGGCGTTCCGCTTCGTCATGCTGCCGATCTCCTCGACGGAGGCGCTGGTCTCCTCGAGGGAGGCGGCCTGCTGGCTCGCCCCGGCGGCGAGGGCCTGGCTGGCCGAGGCGACCTGCCCGGCGGCGGAGGCCACCTGGGAGGCCCCGGCGTGGAGGGTGTCGGAAACGGCGCGGAGGACGCGGGAGATGGAGCGGACGTTCGTCACGGAGAGGACGATGCCGAGGGCGATGGCGGCGCTGCCGACGCCGACGATCCACTCGACGAGGGTGGCGACGAGGGCCTTCAGCTTCGCGCCGCGCTGGGAGGCCTGGTCGGCGTTGAACTGGAGGAGGGCGATACCGGCGTTCTGGTAGGCGAGGCCGGCGGGGCCGACGCGGGTCTCGAGGAGCTCGAGCCCGGCCTCGCGATTGGTCGCGACGGTGTCGAGGTATTGCTGCTTGGCGGCCTTGTAGGTGTCGCGGGTCGCCTGGAGGGCGTCGAAGTTCTTCTTGTCGGCGGCATCGAAGATGGTCCCCTGGTAGTCCTTCACGGCCTGGCTGACGGTGACGCCGACGCTGTCGATCTCCGCCTTGATGGCGGTGATCTCCTCGGGGCTCTTCGCGAGGGCGATCTTGTGGAGGAGGGTGTCGGTCCGCAGCCGTCCGTTGACGATCTTCTGCGCGGTGAGGACGCCGGGGATCGAGTCCTCGGAGAGGCTGAGGCCGAGCTGCTTCAGGTTCAGGATTCCCTCGACGGCGAAGAGGGAGATGCCCGCGATGACGAGGCACAGCAGGGCGGAATTGAGGGCGATGCGTTGGGTCAGGGTCCAGTTTTTCATGGTGGGGGATTTTGCGGTTTGGGGGGTGGGGGGTGGGACGGAGCGGAAGGAAATCAGTTGGAGCCGGGAAGGCCGCCCTCGCAGGCGCGCGGCCCGCCGAGGGGGAGGAGGACGACGAAGCGGCTGCCGACGCCGGAGAGGCTCTGGCATTCGATCCGACCGCCGTGCCGCTCCACGAGGAGCTTCACGCCGAAGAGGCCGACGCCGTTCCCGGCGATGTGGCGATGGCGGGTCGAGCGGAAGAAGGGCTGGTAGAGCCGCTCGATCTCGTCGGCCGGGATGCCGCTCCCCGTGTCGGCGACCTCGAAGCGGAGGTGGCCGCTGCCGAACTCGGCGGTGAGGGTGACGGGGTTCCCTTCGGGGGAATACTTGAAGGCGTTGGAGAGGAGGTTGCAGATCACCTGCTCGACGAGGGTCGGATCGATCCACGCGTGGTCGGTGGGATCGGCCTCGATGTTGCAGAGGGCGCCCCGGCCGACGCCGTCGACGCCGAGGGCGTGGCGGAGGGCGCGGCGGCAGAGGTCGGCGACGTTCGTCCGCCGGAGCTGGAGGGGGATGTCGTCGCCCGGATCGCGGGCCATCAGGACGAGGCGCTCGACCATCCGGGTCATGCTCTCGACGGCGCCCTGGAGGGCGTCGATGGGGAGGGCGTCGTGGGTTTTCTTCTCGGGATCGAGGGCGAGCATGTCGAGGCCGAGGCGGAAGGTGGTGAGGGGGCCGCCGAGGTCGTGGGCGATGAGGGAGACGAAGTCCTTCTGGCGGCGGAGGCGGCCCTGGCACGCCTCCCGGTAGTTCTGGGCGCGGCCGAGGCGGCTGGCGATGGCGTCGAGGAGGGTCTTCCGGTCGATCGGCTTCTTGAGGAAGTCGTCGGCACCGAGGGCCATCGCCTCGCGGACCTTCTCCTCGCCGGAGAGGCCGGTGAGGAAGATGACGGGAGTCGCGGCGAGCTTCGGCGTCGAGCGGACGTAGCGGAGGAGGTTCCAGCCGTCGAGGCCGCCCATCTCGATGTCGGAAAGGATGAGGTCGGGGGTCGCCTCCTTCAGGAAATCGACGGCGTTCACCCCGTCTTCGGCGACGACGACACGGTAGCCGACCTTGCGAAGCATCTCGGAGAAAGCGCGGGCGAGGTCGGGCTCGTTTTCGACCAGGAGGATCTGGGCGGCGAGCTTGCGGATTTCCCGGGCGATGGCGGGGGGCGTGGTGCGCGGGCCGTGAGAGGGGGTCGACAAATCGTTCATATTCGCAAGAGAGTGTTCATCTTTCGTGCCAAGATTCGGATATAGTCATATCAAGCTTGTAATCAGCATGTTGTGATTTTCGTCCATTTCTTGTGATTGCATCGTTTGAACGAAAGCGATACTTTTTAGGCCGGGTCGTCGCTCGATCGTCGATTTAAAATGTGCCGCGAGGCACCTCACCAGGAAGGGTTCCATCCACCATGCAACGCACCTCCAGTGCCGGTTCCATCCTGCTGGTCGAGGACGAGCCCGATTTCGCCGCCAGCGTCACCCGCGTCCTCGTCGCCGCGGGGTATGAGGTCCGCGTCGTCAGCTCGGTCGCCGAGGCCCAGTCGACACTCCGACGCCGCGATCCCGACGTGATCCTGAGCGACGTCCACCTCCCCGACGGCAACGGCCTCGACCTCCTGAAGGCCGTCCGCGCCCGCGACCCCCTCCGCCCGATCCTCCTGATGACGGCCTCGGGCAGCGTCGACCTCGCCGTCGAGGCGACGGTCCACGGCGCCTTCGATTACCTCCTGAAGCCGGTCGAGCGGACCCAGCTCCTCGAGGCCGTCGGCAAGGCGATGGCGAGCCGGGCCATGTCGAAGGAGGCCGTCGCCCTGCCGACGGAGAAGATCCGCAAGGACGATTCCCCCATCGTCGGCAGCAGCCCGGCGATGCTCCGGCTCTTCAAGGAAGTGGGCCGCGTCGCCCGGCAGCCGGTCCCGGTCCTCCTCCTCGGCGAGACGGGGACGGGCAAGGAGCTGATCGCCCGCGCCCTCTACCGCTACAGCGGCCTGAAGAACCAGCCCTTCGTCCCGATCAACTGCGCGGCGATCCCCGAGACGCTGATCGAGAGCGAGCTCTTCGGCCACGAGAAAGGGGCCTTCACCGGGGCGCAGGCGCGGCGCATCGGCCGCTTCCAGCAGGCCAGCGGCGGCATGCTCTTCCTCGACGAGATCGGGGAGCTCCCCCTCCCGATGCAGGCGAAGCTCCTCCGCGTCCTCCAGGAAAAGGAGATCCAGCCCCTCGGCGGCAACGCCGCGGTGAAGATCAACGTCCGCATCGTCGCCGCCACCCACCGGAACCTGGAGGAGGAGGTCGCCGCCGGGCGCTTCCGGGAAGACCTCTACTTCCGCATCAACATCGCCCCCCTCTATCTCCCCCCGCTGCGCGAGCGCCGGGAGGATATCCCCGAGCTCGTCGCCTTCTTCCTCCGCCGCCAGGCCGAGGAGGCCGGGCAGCCCGTCCACCGCGTCGCCCCCGAGGCCCTCGCCTGGCTGCGCGACCGCCCCTGGCCCGGGAACGTCCGCGAGCTGGAGAACACCGTGAAGCGGGCCGCCCTCTTCGTCCACGGCGGCGTCCTCGGCGTCGACGCCCTCCTCGACGCGGTGCGGCGAAACGCCCGTCCCTCGGACGAGGAGAGGGGCGCGGGAAGGATCGCGCCGTTCCCCCAATTCCCCGTCTCCGAGGCGCTCGACGTGGCCGCCCTTCCCCTCGCGGCCACCGAGCCCCAGGAGAGAGGCGGCCTCGACGCCCTCGTCGAGCACCTCCTCGACCGGCACCTGAAACCGAAGCGGGCCGGAGCCTCGGCCCCCCCCGCGCCCCTCCTCGCCCAGGTCGAGCGCGAGGTCATCCTCCGCGTCCTGAAGCGGGTGAAGAACAACAAGACCCGCGCCGCCGAAATTCTCGGCATCAATCGGAAGACCCTGCGCGAAAAACTGACACTCCATCACATCGCCGAAGAAACCGACGAGACGACGGAAGCGGCGGAGCGGACTTAGGGGGAAACACCAGGGAGAGGAAACTGCTCCTTGGATGCTTCTTCCTTGCGCATCGCGTTCTTGAAGGCCATGAGGCGGGGCAGCCCTTCGGGGCTTGCGCGGTCGACCCTGTACAGCTGGAGGCGACCCGCTTTATAGCCACAGAGGGGCTTCGCCCCTCCGTGACCTCCCCTTCTGAGGGCCTGAACTAGGCGAACGCGCTTCCCCCGCGCCTTGTCTCCTCACTGGATTAAAATCCGCTGCTTCCTGGAGCGTCGGAGGGTACGTATTGCAGGGAGAGACGGGGCCAATACGCCCAGACTCCTATTGGGAGACAGCTCTATGGGAAAAGCATCCTTGGGATAATCACGCGTCCCAGTGCTTGCGAAGCCGAGACCTTACTTCGCGTCGAAGACCTGAACACCGTCCCAGCCGGATTCAGGCGGGGTCTTCAGGTAACGACGGCACCGCTCGGCGAGGAAACGGGAGGGACCGTCGTTTTCACTCCCCTCCAACAGGCCGAGCGCCCCGGCGAAGTCGCCTCGCTGATAGGTGTCGAACGCCTTCTCGTACCGCGCCACGGCGGCAGGGATCTCCATCCCGATCTCTCCCAACAGCTCGAAAATCGCCACGCCCTCCGCCTTCCCTTTGACGGCGACCCGGTCGAGACGGCGGAAGAGGAAGGCTTCCCGCACGCCGGGCGAGTTCCACACGGCCTCGCTCACGACGATCGCGGTGCCGTAGTGCCGGTTGAGGCTTTCGAGCCGGGAGGCGAGGTTCACGCCGTCGCCGATGGCGGTGTAGTTGAAGCGGTCGGCGGCGCCGAAGTGGCCGACGGAGGCGGCGCAGCGGTGGAGGCCGAGGCGGGTCTCGAAGCGGGGGAGTCCCTCGTCGCGCCAGCCGGGCGAATCGTAGAGCCGCCCCAATGCCTCGCGGCAGCGGAGGGCGGCGCGGCAGGCGCGGACGGGATGGTCGGCGAGGGGCTCCGGCGCGTTCCAGAACGCCATCACGGCGTCCCCGATGTATTTGTCGATGGTCCCCGCCTCCCCCTGGATCGCCTGCGCCATCGCGTCGAGGTAGCGGCCGAGGACGACGGCGAGCCGATCGGGGGGCGTCGCCTCGGAGAAGACGGTGAAATCGCGGATGTCGGTGAAGAGGAGGGAGAGATCGGCGGTCTCGCCGCCGAGGACCGGCTCCCGCCCGTCCCGGTAGAGGCGGCGGACCAGGTCGACGGGAACGTACTTCCCCATGGCCCGCATCGCCGTCTTCGCCCGCTCGAGCCCGGCGAGGACCTCGCCGATGTCGGAGAGCGCGGAACGGTTCCGGGAGGGGGCGAAGTCGAAGGCGTTCATCCGCGCCGTCTCGGCGGTGATGAGGCCGTGGGCGCGGCCGACGCCGCGCAGGACGAGGAAGCCGACGACGATGATCGCCGCGATGAGGGCGAGGGAGACGCCGAGGAGCCGGTGGCGGAGGTCGATCAGCGGCCCGAGGTAGCTGTCCCGGGGGGCCATGACGCCGACGATCCAATCCTGGGTCCCGGGCAGGGCGCGGAAGGTGCAGAGGAAGACCTGGCCGTGGGAAAGGACGGGGAGCGGCGCGGTGGCGTGGGTCGCGGCGGCCCCTCCCCCGGTCCCCGGCTTGCCGATGGTCGGGAGGACGGGCGAGGCGAGGGCGGCCCGGACCTCGTCGGGCAGGGAGGCGACGGCGAGGCGGAGGTCGCCGCCGCCGACTTCGGCGATCTTCCCCTCGGTATCGAAGCTCGCCGCGATGAGGCGGCCCTGCTCGTCGCAGAGGAAGACCGTCGGCGCGCCCATCCGCCGGGGTTCGAGCCCCGAGCCCTCGAGCGTCACCGCCTGGGAGATCCGCTCCTTGAGGAGGCCGACGCGGAGGACCCCGGCGAATTTTCCGCCCTCCGACATCGCCTTCATGAAGCTCAGCTCGACGCGACGCTCGGCCTCGGGGAGGGCGTCGTCGAGCTGCGACCAGTGGAGGTCGGTCGAGAGGATGCCCTGCCCCTGCCCTTCGGAGGCGGGGGTCTGGAAGGTGAGGTTGTCGGTCGGATCGACGGCCTGGAAGGCATCGGGCCGGGGCGTCCAGGTGCGGGAACCGATCTCGGTGACCACCGATTCGGAGACGAAACGCTTCTTCTCCCGGTCGAACCAGATTTTCCGGCAGACGATCCGGTCTTCGCCGAATTTCGACCGGAAGACCGAGATCTCCGTCGCCGTGCCGGGGACGAGGAGCCGGTTCCCCTCCTTGTCGAACCCGGTGCCGGTGCCGACCGTCGTCGCCGAGGTGAAGCTGACCTCGGAAAGGCTCTCGTCGGCGAGGAGGAGGGAGAGGAGGGCCGAGCGGACCGAGGCCGTTTCGCCGACCCGGACGAGGCCCTGGTTCATCCCCTTCTCGAACAGGGAGACGGCCGACGGGGCCTGCCCGAGGTAATCGGTGATCCCCTTCGCCGCCTCGTGGGCGACCTGGCTCTGGAATTGCTCGGCGCTCCGCAGCAGCGTCGTCTCGGAGACCGAAAGGATCTGCCAGAACAGGACCGCGAGCCCCGCGACGAGGCCGAACAGGCTGAGGAGGAAGAGCCTCCGAAGGGTGAGGGTGAAACGCATCGGCGGGGAGACCTTAGCCGACGATGGAGCGCCCTTCCAGATTTTCCAGGCTTTCCCAATCGCTCTTCCGGTTGACGTTGAGGAAGAGCCCCTCGTCCTCGGCCCGCACCGGGAGCGGAACGAGCTTTCCCGTCTCGATCCCGCGCCGGGCGAGGCGGTGGAGCGCGGCGTCATGTCCCGCCAGCTGCTCGCCGATCTCGGGCAGAAGGGCGACGGGCCAGAGCGCGGCGAGCGGCTCCAGCCGCCCCCCGGCCAGCTCGGGAATCACGCCGGGTCCTTGCTGCGTTTGAGCCTGGGCTTGGGCTTGGGCCTGCAGGAGAAGGGGCCGGAGCCACGCCGCCGTCATCCGGGGCATGTCGATCGCCAGGGCGAGGAGGAACGGGAGCCCCGCCGCCTCGGCGCGGGTGAGCGCCGCGAGGAGGCCGCCGAGGGGGCCGCGATCGAGGTGGGAGGGAAGATCGGGGACGACCTCGACGTCGGGGGCCGGGGGTTCTCCCCGTTCCCGCGTCGAAAGGAAGAGGCGGGCGGGCGCGGGATCGAGGGAACGGAGGGTCCCGAGCTGGAGGTCGAGGAAGGTGCGGCCCCGCCACGCCAGGCCCGCCTTGTCCTCCCCCATCCGGGTCGATCGCCCGCCGACGAAGAGGGCGGCGGCGTAGGCGAAGGAGGGGCCCGGAGTCTCGCTCATGCCGTGGGGATCGGGGCCGGAGCCGGGAGGGCGGCGGTCAGCGTGCCGTCGGTGACGATGGCCGCACGCAACCCACCCCGACAGCCGGGGGTGAGGTAGGCCTCGGCGCCCGGCTTCAGCGCGTGATCCATCCAGGAACAGGGGAGGCAGGGCGCGGTGCCCCGGAAGCGGACGCCCTGGACCTCGAACTCGGCCCCGACGAGGGCGTCGAGGTCGGCCCCGGCGACAACGATGTTCCGGCGCATCAGGCCCGGATCGGTCGTTGCCTCGGACAGGCCGAGTTCCCGGCAGAGCGCGAGGAAGGTCTCCTCCGAAAGGAAGGTGACCTGGCCCTTGTAGTTCTCCTTGAAGTCGAAGAAACGGTCCCCCCGGATGCCCCGCCCGGCGACACACTCGACCTGGCCGACGGCGACCGTCGCATGGGTGCCGGGAGCCTGGCCGTAGTGGCCGAAGAAATTATGGCCGGGGGAGAGGTAGAGGCGGCGGACGATCACGATCCTATTCTACCCCTGTTTTCTCTCTAAGGAAAATTGGAAAGATCAGGCCGGATCGGCATGACGGCGCGGGGCCGGAGGACGCGCCAGATGGCGGGCGAGGGAGGGGCGGCCCGAGCCGGAGCCGGGGCTCCGGCGCAGTTCGGCGTCGATGAGGCTGCCGACGAGGCAGCCGAGCTTGCCCGCCATGTCGCGCAGCTCGTTCGCCTGGGACTGGAGGTCCCGGACCTCGGTCGCCACCTGGCCGCGGAGGGCGATGATGTCGGCCTGGAAGGCGATCTCGTCGATGTCCCGGACGATCTCGGCCATGACGTTGTCGGCGGCCCGGACATCATCCATCGTCCGGGCGATCTCCCCGAAGGTGAGCGGCGGGGGAGCCGGGGCGGCCGGGAGACGGTTGGGTGTTTTCATCGGAGGGAGGGCGAAAGATTCGGGCCCGGCTTAGCTCTCGTTGCCGGCTCCCTTGAAGGCACCGACGTTCTTCCGCGCGGCGGCGGGGATCGTCTGGACAATCCGGGAGATCACCGGCGTCGAGGGTCGGGAGCGGGGGAGCGGAATCGGATCGGCTTCCCCTGCGAAGTGGAAGGGAGCCGAAGCGGCGGCAGGCCGTGCGGGACGGCGGGAAGAGGGGGAGGCGGAGTGGGTCGCGGAGCGGCCGACGAGCTGGTTCAGCTTCTCGGTGATCGAGCGGAGTTCCTCGGCCTGGGCGTTGAGCTCCTCGGCGGCGCTCGCCGTCTCCTCGGCCCCGGCGGCGTTCGATTGGGTGACCTTGTCCATGCTCGTGACGGCGTGGGAAATCTGGGAGATCCCCTTGCTCTGCTCGTCGGAGGAAAGCGCGATCGAGTCGTTGAGGCGGTCGACTTCCTGCACCTGCTTCAGGATCCCCTCGAGGCGGGCGTCGAGGCGCTCCGCCGCCGTCCCCAGCTGGGAGACCTGGGCGAAGACCTTCCCGGTGATCTCGACCCCCTGGGCGCTCTTCGTGATCGAGTTCTCGATGAGGCGGGCGGTCTCCTTCGCGGCCTCGGCGCTCCGCTGGGCGAGGGAGCGGACTTCCTCGGCGACGACGGCGAACCCGGCCCCGGCTTCCCCGGCGCGGGCCGCCTCGACGGCAGCGTTCAGGGCGAGGATGTTCGTCTGGAAGGCGATCTCGTCGATCGTCTTGATGATCTTGGCGATGTCGTCGCTCGACTTCTTGATCTCGCCCATGGCGACGTTCATGTCGCCGCCCGCGCTCTGAATGTCGGCCATCACGGTGCTCATCTCGCGCATGTCGGCGGAGCCCGACTGGACGCTCTGGAGGGATTTCCGCGCATTGTCGCGGGCGCTGACGGCGCTCTCGCTGTTCTGGCGGCTGAGGCTGCTGAGCTCCTCGAGGGAGGCGCTCGTCTGCTCCAGGGCCGAGGCCTGCTGGCTCGCCCCGTCGGCGAGGACGTGGCTGCTGGAGGAGACCTCGCCCGAGGCGGAGGAGACCTGGGTCGAGCTGTTTCCGAGGACCCCGGCGATGTCGTTCAGGGCGCGGTTCGTCCCCCGGACGATGGCGACGGCGACGCCGACGCCGATCAGGGTGGTGAAGAGGACGACGCCGAGGATGACCGCCGTCAGGAGGGACATCTTCTGGGAGAAGTTGGCGCCGTGCTCGGTGAGGGAATCGGTGTTGTTCTGGTTGAGGGGGCCGAAGGTCGCGCTGTAGTCGTTGAAGGCGAGGCGGAGCGCGCCGTTGTAGAGGGCCGTGGCCCCGGCCGTGTCGTGAGCCTCGGCGAGGGCGAAGAGCTGCTGGCGGAGCTCGACGTAGCGGGCGCGCTTTTCCTTGAAGGCGTTCCAGACCTTGAAGTCCTCGTCGCTGGAGAGGGTCGTCTCGTACCATGCGGCGTCCTTCTTGATGGCGGCGGCGTTCGCCTCGATCTGGGCGCGGATCTTCTGCTCGGCCTCGGGGGTCGTCGCGGCAAGGAGGTCGGCGAGGAGGAGGTGGTTCCGGTAATTCTTGTCGGAGATGTCGAGGATCGTCGCGACGCTGGGGGCGTCGCAGTTCACGATGCCGGAGGGGATCTTCCCGTCGAAGCCGTCGATCTCGTGCCGGATGCTGTGGAGGCCGAGGAAGACGACGACGCCGAGGGCGGCGTTGAGGAGGATGACCGAGACGAAGCCGGTGAGGACGCGCTTGCCGATGGACCAGTTCTTGAAATTCAAATTCATGGGAGGGGCGGGGTGGGATGGTTTTCCCGAGTCTCCCGTACCGGACCCGATCGCAGAATAGGCGAAAGGCCGATTCGGCTGTCGGATTTGTCCTACAGCCCCGCCCCTTGTAGCCCCGGCCTTCAGAGGACTTCGAGTCGGACCGCGGCGGCCTTGTAGGACGGCTGGCGGGAGTGGGGGTCGAAAGCGGGGAACGTGAGGAGATTCGTCTCCGCGTAATGCATCGGCAGAAAGACGTGGCCCGGCGGCACCGAGGCGGTGACGTAGGCGGCGGCGACGACGCTCCCACGGCGCGAGACGATGCGGACCGAATCCCGGGGGCCGAGGCCGAGCCGCCGCGCGTCGTCGGGATGGACCTCGGCGTAGATCGCCCCGGGGCGGAGCTTCCGCAGGACGGCTGATTTCTCGGTCCGGGAACCGGTGTGCCATTGGGCCGAGCTCCCCCGCCCGGTGAGGAGGAGGAAGGGATACTCGGCATCGGGCCTCTCGGGCATCGGGCGGGGGGCGGCGTAGACGAAGAGGGCCTTTCCGTTCGGGCGGGGGAAGCGGTTTTCCCCCCTCTCGAAGAGTCGCCGTTCGCGCGCGGGCTCTCCCTCTTCCTCTCCCTTTTGCGACGCCGCCCAGGGCCACTGGATGCCGCCCGCTTCGTCGAGGTGACGGTAGGGGTCGCCCTTCCCCTCCCCGATGCCGCTGAAGTCGCAGGGCCGCCCGGCGGAGAGCCGCTGCAGGAGGCGGAAGACCGCCTCGGGGGTCGTCCATGCGCGGAAGAGCTCGCCGCAGCCCCGGCCCCACGCCTCGGCGAGGAGGCGGACGATGCGGAAATCGGAAAGGGCCGCGCCCGGGGCGGGGGAGACGGCCTTCGAGTGGCCGATCCGCCGCTCGGAATTGATGAAGGTCCCCTCCTTCTCCCCCCATCCGGCGGCGGGGAGGTAGAGGTGGGCGAGCCGCGCCGTCTCGGTCGTCGGGTAGAGGTCCTGGACGACGAGAAAATCGAGCTTCGCCAGCGTCTTCGCGATCGTCTTGCTCCCGATCCACGAATGGGCGGTGTTCGTCGCGACAATCCAGAGGCCCTTGATCGTTCCGGCCTCGATCCCCTCGACGATCTGGTCGTAGGCGAGGGAGTTCTCCGAGGGAATCCGTTCCTCGGGAATCCCGGTGATCCGCGCCACCTCGGCGCGGTGGGCGGCGTTCCGGAAATCGCGCCCGCCGAGGAGCCCCGTCGTGTTCGAGAAGAGGCGGGAGCCCATCGCGTTGCATTGGCCGGTGATCGAGTTCGCCCCGGTCCCGGGCTTCCCGATGTTCCCCGTGAGGAGGGCGAGGTTGATCAGCGCCTGGGCGGTCCGCGTCGCCTCGTGGCCCTGGTTCACCCCCATGGTCCACCAGAAGGAGACCCGCTTCCCGCTCCCCTTCCCGATCAGCGCCGCGAGGGTGCGCAGGGTCTCGACGGGGAGGCCGGTCCCGGCGGCGACGGCCTCGGCGGCGTAGGCGGGATCGGCGAGGAAGGCGGCGAAGTCGTCGAACCCCTCGGTGTGGGCGGCGACGAAGGGGGCATCGACTCCCCCTCCCTCGACCACGAGGCGGGCGAGGCCGTGGAAGAGGAGGAGGTCGGACTTCGGCCGGATCGCCAGGTGGCTCAAGGCGGGATCGGGGGAGAGCGCCGCCGCCGCCGTCGCCGTCTCGGTCCGCCGGGGATCGACGACGATGACCTGGACGCCCCGCCGGTTCCGGACGATCCGCTGCCAGAGGATCGGGTGGGCGATGCAGAGGTTGGAGCCGACGAGGAAGAGGACGTCGGTCTCCTCGAAGTCGGCATAGGTGAAGGGGGGCGCGTCGAAGCCGAACGATTCCTTGTAGGCGGCGACGGCGGTCGCCATGCATTGTCGGGTGTTGCCGTCGCCGTGGCGGAACCCCATGCCGAACTTCGCCACCGCGCCGAGGAGGGCGAGCTCCTCGGTGAAGATCTGCCCGGTGCCGAGCCACGCGAGGGAATCGGGGCCGTGCCGGTCGGCGACGGCCTGGAAGCGGTCGGCGAAGAGCCGCGCCGCCGCCTCCCAGCCGACGGGGGCGAAGCGGCCCGGCGCAGATCCAGTTTGGACGAGGGGCGTCGTCCCCCGGTCGGGGGCGGCGAGCGGGGCGAGGGCCTCCCATCCCTTCGGGCAGGCCATGCCGAGGTTCACCGGATAATCGGCGGCGGGGGTGAGGTTGACGGCCCGGCCCCCCTTCATGTGGATGTTCAGGCCGCACCCGGTCGAGCAGAAGCCGCAGACCGAGGTGACGAGGGCGTCGGGCCGGAGCCGCTCGGGGACGTGGCCGAGGCCGAAGTCGCCGGGGCGGAGGACGAGGTCGCGGGTCAGCGGGCCGTCCCACGCGCGGAGGGGAGGAAGGGGGGAGGTCATGGCGCGGGCGTCGTCCTCGGTTCTCAATTTTCAAAATGGCCCGGCATCTTCGGCGCGGCGCACGAGGCGAAGAAGAGGTAACGCTCCGCCAGCTCGCCGACGAGGAGGAGGAAGGCCGCCGCGATCGCGAGCGGCAGCGCCGTGGCTGTCCCAGGCATGTCGACGGCGAGGCAGAAGGGAAGGATGACGCCCCCGAGGAAGCCGCTGACGACCCTCACGCGGAGGAAGGGCCGGAGCGGCCCGATGAGGAGGAGGGCGGTCTTCTGGAGCGGCGTGTGGCGGGAGAGCTCCCGCTCCTCCGCGTCGAAGCCGGGACGGATGAAGAGGAGCGCCTCGCCGACGATCTTCACGAAGGCGAGGACGAGGAGGAGGACGTAGGCCGCTGCGGCGAGGCGGTCCGAGGCCCGCTCCAGCACGAGGATCGGGACCGTCCCGGCCAGGCCGAGGAGGAGGGTGGTGCCGTAGAAGCGGAAGGCCGTCCGGCCCCGGCCCCACGCCTCGCGCCGGGTGTCGGCGTAGATCATGACCGAGGTCCAGACGGCGGGAAGGCCGACGGCGAGGAGGAGCGCCGCGAGGGCGACGACGAAGGGGCAGAGGAAGACCGCGCCCGCGTCGACGAGGTCGAAGGCGCGGAGCGCCGCCTCGCTCCCGCCGAACCAGGTGATCGCGTGGACGACGGGATCGACGAGCGCGGAGGGAAGGAGGCCGTGGGCGAGGGGCTCCATCAGGGTCAGGGCGAGGTCGGCGACGAGGAGAGCGGCGAAGAGGCCGAAGGCGGCGATCTCCCGGCTCAGCCACGAGGTGCGGAGGCCGAGGAAGGCGCGCCAGGCCCCGAGGGGGCGGCCGAGGTGGAGGATGCTGGAGCCGATCCCGGCGAGGCCGAGGAGGGCGGCGAGCGCGACGAGGGGCGGGTGGACCGCGGCGAAGGTCGGCGTGAGGAGCCGGAGGCCGAGGTCGGCGGCGAGGAGGCCGACCGAGGCCTGGGTGAGGACGAGCATCGCGACGAGCGGCGGATGGCCGGGCTCGGGCCGGAGGCGGTGGGCGTCGGCGGGATGGAGGGTGGCGGGGGCGGTCCGCATGGAGAGATAGCGCGTGGAAGGGAGAGTGATGCCGGGGTCGGGGGACCCGGAAAGAAACTCCCCCCGGCGCGCCCGTTCGGCGACCTCCCCCTTGCGGACCACGGTAATCGTGATCGCTTCGTTGGGGCAAGCCTGAACGCAGGCGGGGGCCTCGTCGGCGGCGAGCCGGGACGCGCACATGTCGCACTTCCGCACGATGCCCCGCTTCGGCGAGTACTTCGGGACGTCGTAGGGGCATTTCAGGACGCAGTACTGGCAGCCGATGCACTGGTCGTCGAGGTGGCGGACAATGCCGGTCCGGGCGTCCTTCTCGTAGGCGAGGACGGGGCAGCCGCTGAGGCAGCCGGGCTCGACGCAATGGTGGCAGGCGGTCGTGATCGTCTGCTGGAAGGGCTGGCGGTCGATCTCCCCGATGCCGTGGATCAGGCCGACGGAGCGCCAGGTCTCCTCCTCTTCCTTGTCGAGGCCGTTCAGGCTGTGGCAGGCCGAGACGCATCCCTTGCAGCCGGAGCAGGCGTCGAGATCGACGGAGAAGGCGTACTGCTCCCCTTCCCCCGGCGGCGCGGCGGGGAGGAGGGCGCGGTAGTGGCCCTCCAGCGCCGGCCCCCTCCCCGCCGCGTGGCGGGCGTGCCGCTCGGAAAAGCGGTCCACGGCGGAGAGATCGCGCTGCTCGGCGAGGAGGAGGTCGACGAGGGTGGCGTGGCCTCCGTCGTTCCCTTCGTCGTGATGGAGCAGATCGAGCATGGCCGCGCTCCTATTCCTCGTTCGAGGAAATCGCCTGGAGGGTGTTGAGGTCGTGGCGGCGGGTGAAGTCGCGGAAGGCCTCGCCCGGGTTCCGGCGGCGGAGGTAACCCTTCAGCACCTTCTCCAGCGTCGGGCCGAGGTCGCCGAAGGCGACGCCGGTGAAGAGCTGGCGGCCCAGCTCGCGGTGGGCCCCGAAGCCGCCGCCGACGAAGACGTGGTAGCCGTCGACGCTCTCGCCGCCGATCTTCACCTTCGTCCCCAGGAGGCCGATGTCCCCCATGTAGTGCTGGGCGCACGAGTTGGGGCAGCCGGTGAGGTGGATGTTGACGGGAAGGTCGAGGGTGACCCGCTTGTCGAGGTAATCGGCGAGGGCGAGGGCGTCGCGCTTCGTCGGGGCCTGGGCGAACTTGCAGTAGGCGCTTCCCGTGCAGGCGACGAGGCCGCCGCGCAGGAGCGATTGCTCGGTCGGGAAGCCGACGTGCCTGAGGAGCTTCCGGACGGTCGGGACATAGGCCTCGGAGACGTGCGGGAGAAGGAAGTTCTGCCAGACGGTGAGGCGGACCTCGCCGGAGCCGTATTGGTCGGCGAGGTCGGCGAGCTTGACCAATTGGTCGGCGGTGACCTGGCCGACGGGGACCGAGGCGCCGAGGTAGAAGAGGCCGGGCTGCTTCTGCCGATGGGCGCCGAGGTGGGGATGGGGCGCGCGGTCGGCCTCCCCTTCCTGGCCGGGATAGCGGAGTTCCCCTGCGGCGAGCGGGGCGCGGCGCAGCGTCCTCCCGAGGAGCTTCTCCCCCTCGGCGACGTAGCGGGCGAGGGCGTCGGGGCCCCACGCCTCGAGGAGGTGCTTCAGCCGCGCCTTCTTCCGGTCGGTCCGGTTGCCGTGGGCGATGTAGACGCGGGTGAGGGCGGCGACGACCTGGTTCAGCTCCGCCGGGGGGACGACGATGCCCAAATCACGCGCGAAGCTCCTGTGCCCCGTCGCCCCGCCGACGGCGAGGCGGAAGAGGATCTCGTCGCCGACGCGGACCGCCTTCGCGCCGATGTCGTTCGTGTCCTCGACGGTGCTGACGCGGCCGCCGCCGTCGTAGGCGATGTTGAACTTGCGCGGCAGGTCGTAGAAGGCGGGGTCGTGGAGGAAGATCTGCCCGAGCTCGAGGCAGAGGGGCATCACGTCGATCAGCTCCCCGGGATCGAACCCGGAGGTCGGGCTGGCGGTGAGGTTGCGGATGTTGTCGGCCCCGGAGCCCCGCGTGTGGAGGCCGATCGCCTGGATGCGGCGGAGGAACTCGGGCGCGTCCTTCGGCGCGATGAGCCGCATCTGGAGGTTGGCCCGGGTGGTGACCTGGAGGTAGCCGGTGGTGAGGTCCTTCGCGATCCGGGCGAGTTCGCGGAGCTGGAAGCCCTTCAGCACGCCGCCGGGGATGCGGAGGCGGGCCATGTAGGCCTCCTTCATCGGGGTGAGGAAGAAGAGGCCGTGCCACTTGAAGCGGAAGAGGTCTTCCTTGTCGGGGGCCTTGTTGTGGGCGGCGTAGTCGAGGAGGAGGGAGTGGGAGTCGAGGGGATGGAGTTCCCGCTTGATCCGCTCCTCGGCGATCAGGTCGGAAAGGTCGGCCTGCTTTTCCCCGACGGGAGCGGGCTCGACGTCGCCGAAGCGGACGCCGCGCGAGGCGAGGCCGCTGAAGAAGCCGTCGAGGTAGGTCTTCTGCTCGTCGTTGAGGGTCTCGCCGTTGATCTGTTGGAGCGGGTTCATGGGGAATCAATAGACATCGCGCTGGTAGCGCTTCGTTTCCTTGAGGGAGCGGACGTAGGCGGCGGCGGCCTCGGGCGTCATCCCGCCCGCCCTCTCGGCGACTTGGTGGAGCGCCGCGTCGACGTCCTTCGCCATCCGCGAGGCATCGCCGCAGACGTAGAAGTGGGCCCCCTCCTGGAGCCACGCCCAGAGCGCGGCGGCCTCCTCGGCCATCCGGGTCTGGACGTAGATCTTCTCCTCCTGGTCGCGGGAGAAGGCGGTGGAGAGGCGGGTGAGGTGGCCCGAGGCCTGCATCGCCTCCAGCTCGTCGCGGTAATAGAAATCGGTCGCCGCCCGCTGGTCGCCGAAGAAGAGCCAGTTCTTCCCCTTCGCGCCTGTCGCGAGCCGCTCGTGGAGGAAGGCGCGGAACGGGGCGATGCCGGTGCCGGGGCCGACCATGATGACCGGGACGGCGCCGTCGGCGGGCGGACGGAAGCCGTGCGAGGTCTGGACGAAGACGGGAACGCTCTCCCCGGCGAGATCGGCCAGGAAGGTCGAGCAGACGCCCTTCCGCGCCCGCCCGTGGGAGTGGTGGCGGACGACGCCGACGGTGAGGTGGACGGTCCCGTCCTTCTCGAGGTGGGCCTTCGGGCTCGACGAGATCGAATAAAGCCGGGGGGCCATCTTTTTCAGCAGGGCAAGAAGGCCCGCCGCATCGGGCCGGAGGGCGGGCGTCGCGGCGAGGAGGTCGTAGACCTCGCGGCCCCAGAGCCAGTCGCGGAGGGCCTCTTTCCGCTCCGGCGCGAGGAGGTCGCGGAGTTCCGCGTTGGTCTCCCCCGCCTTGGCGAGGAGGTCGGCGGAAGGCTTCGTGATGTCGTAACCGGTGCGGAGGGTCTCGCGGAGGGCGGCGTCGCCCGCGAGGCCGAGGAGCGCGAGGAGGTCGTCGACGAGGGCGGGGCAGTTGGAGGGAAGGACGCCGAGCGCGTCGCCCGCCTCGTAGGCGAGGCCGGAGCCCGCGAGGGAGATCTCGACATGGCGCGTCTCCTTCCCGGAGCCCTCGGCATTGAGCTTCCGGTTCGCCACGAGGCGGGCGGGGAAGGGACGGCTCTTCGACCAACCCGCCTCGTCCTGCGCCGGTTCCCCGGGAGCCTCCGCCGCCGGGGAGGAAGGCGAGCCGAGGACCGCGAAGGCCCCGCCGATCCATTCCCTCGCCTTGCCTTCGTAATCGGCGTCGCAATCGGCGCGGGCGTGGAGCCGCTTCGCGCCGAGGACGGCGAGGCGGTCGTCGATCTTCTTCCCGGCGGCGCAGAACTCGGGGTAATTCGTGTCGCCGAGGGCGAGGACGGCGTAGTCGAGGTGGGCGAGGGCGGCGGCGGCCCCTTCGGTCTGGAGCCAGGTCCAGAAGGCCTGGGCGTTGTCGGGCATCTCGCCGTCGCCGTAGGTGCTCATCACGACGAGGAGGCGGCTCTGCCTCGTCCAATCGATCTTCGCGTGATCGTCGGCGGCGACGACCTCGGGAGCCCAGCCCCGTCCCTTCGCCTCCCTGCCGATCTTCTTCGCCAGCGCCTCGGCGGTCCCGGTCTGGCTGCCGTAGAGGATCGCGAGGGGGAGGGACGGCGGGGGAAGAGCCGCTTCCCCACCCTCGCCCGGGACGGCGACCGTCGCGCAGAGCCCCGCCAGGTAGCCGTTGAGCCAGAGCCGCTGGTCGGGGCGGAAGGGAGCGTTTTCCGGGATGAAGGGGACGGTTTTCATCGGCTGGGAGAGGACGGCGGCGGGGAGAACTAGACGGCCAGCTCGGTCTTCAGCTCCTTCGGCAACGCGCCGAGGGCCTCGTGATAGATGTCGCCGCGGAAGCACTGGGTGCTGATCCCGGGGAGGTGGGGGCGGGCCGAGATCTGGTTCAGGCGGGCGAGGAGCCACGCCGCCTTGCTCCCGCTCGGCTCGTTGATCGCGCGGCCGAAGAAGTGGTAGAGCGCCGTCCGGGGGAGGCCCGATCCGCCCTTCCCGATGTCGAAGGAGCCGGAGAAGCTGTGCCGGAGCGCCAGGATCGAGGCGTTGACGTAGCGGGGCTGGGCGAGGGTCTCGAAGACCCGCTCCCGGTGCTCCGGCATGTCGCAGATGCGGCACGCCTCGAGGAGGGCGAGGATCAGGGCCTGGTGCTCGGCGGCGCGGCTGTCGGCGAATTCCTCCCGCACCATCAGGATCTTGTCCGGGTGGTCGGGGGCGATCTCGGCGCCGAGGGCGGCGCACCAGCCGAGGCCATCGGCGATCGCCGTCGAGGGCCACGGCCCGGCGACGCAGTAGCCGTCGAGATGGCCCAGGCGGAGATTGTCGGTCATCTGCGGCGGCGGGACGACGGCGATCTGGACGTCCCGGTCGAGGTCGATCCGGTGGGTCTTCAGCCAGAGGCGGAGGAGGAAATGGTGGGAGGAGTAATAGAAGGGAACGCCGAGGACGAGGGGCGGGCCCGAACGCTCCTTCAGATAGGCGCGCAGCGTCTCGCCGTCCTCGACCCCCGCGCGGCGGAGGGCGGTCGAGAGGACGATGGCGTTGCCGTTCAGGCTGAGGACGAGGCCGGTGACGCACGGCATCGCGATCGAGCCGAGGCCGAGCGTCGTCGAGAGGGTCATCGGGGCGCAGGCGTGGGCGGCGTCGAGCTCCCGGTAGATGAGCTTGTCCCGGATCGTCGCCCAGCCCGGCTCGCGGGAGAGCTCGACCCGCAGGCCGTACTTCTCGTAGAGGCCGAGTTCCTTCGCCATGATGATCGGCGCGGCGTCGCAGAGCGGGACGAAGCCGATGCGGAGCGCGGGAGAGAGCGGGCGGCTCACCCCGGCCGAGGCGGCGACCGACGCCTGGATCGAGAGCGAGAGCGCCGGTTTCTTCTTCTTGTCCGGCGCGGGCGGGACGGCGGGGCTCGACTTCGGGGGGAGATTCGCGGGGCTGTTTTTGCGCTCTTTCATGAATGGGCTTCTGCAAGGGGTACAAGCGTTTTCGATGCCTGATCGTTTCCGTTTTTCATAAAAACCATTCATTCTATTTCTCTTTGGCATTCCTTTTTTTCATTGTTTTCCGGGCAAAAAAGGTCGAACTTCGGAGCCGGTGCCGGAGGATCGTCCCGCACCCCTTTCGAGTCCCCTAGAGTCGCCCCCCACGTTCCCCCCCCATGTCCGCCCCCCTCGATAGCCGTCAGATCCGCGCCTTCGTCACCCTCGCCCGCACCGGGTCGTTCACCCGCACGGGACGGGAGCTCCACCTTTCCCAATCGGCGGTCAGCCACTCCCTGAAGGCGCTGGAGGAAGACCTGGCCTGCCGCCTCTTCGAGCGGACCGGACGGAGCGTCCGCCTCACCCCGGCGGGGGAGGAACTCCTCGTCCATGCCGACAAGATCGTCGCCGAGATGGCCGTCGCGCGGGAGCGCCTCGGGCAGCTCAACCGGTGGGGCCACGGACGGATCCAGGTCGGCGTCACGACGACGGCCTGCCAGTACATCCTTCCGGGCGTCCTCCGCGAGTTCAAGGAGAGCTTCCCCCACTGCGCCGTCCAGATCGAGCCGGGGGACACCTCCGCCCTCCTCGACCTCCTGCGCGAGGGCCGCGTCGACTTCGCCATCGGCCTCGAGCCCCGGGACAAGACCGCCGTCGAGTTCCGCCCTCTCTTCGTCGACGAGCTCGTCTGCGCCGTCAGCTCCCTCCATCCGTGGGCCAAGCTCGGCCACCTCGACCGCGAGACCCTCCACGAGCAGCGTTTCATCCTCTACTCCAAGAACAGCTACGTCATCGCCGCCATCGAGGAATACTTCCGCGCCGAGAAGATGTCCCTCCCCGTCTCGATGGAACTCGGCAGCGTCGAGGCCATCAAGGAGCTGGTGAAGCTCGGCCTCGGCGTCAGCATCCTCGCCCCCTGGGCCATCCGGAAGGAACTGGAGGAGGGCTCCCTCGTCGCCATCCCCCTCGGGAAAAAGAAGCTCCGCCGCCAGTGGGGCATCCTCCTCCGCAAGAGCCAGCGCCTCAGCCTCGCCCACGAGACCTTCATCGGCCTCTGCAAGACCGTCACCGAGAACTTCGGTACTTGATCGGGACCCGTACCGGGGCGATGGTGGGGAACCCGCCCCCCTCCATGGACACCCTGACCCCGAACACCGATCCCGAAAGCCGGACCCGCTCCCGCCTCATCCTCGTCGGCTTCCTCGTCGCCTTCGTCGCCGTCATCGGCGGCTCCCTCTGGATCATGCCCCGCCAGATCGAGCGGGCGCGGATGGCCATCACCGTCTCGACCGCGAAGACCCTCTACACCGCCATCGCCACCGCCGGCACCGACCGCACCCCCGGCGGCATCGGCTACCCCGCCGAGAGCGGCGCGAAGACCACCCACGACTACCTCACCGCCCTCCAGGACAAGGGCTACATCAACATCAAGGACTACCCCCTCCTCTTCGGCCTCGTCCTCGCGAACACCTCCGAGGCCGACCCCCGCGACACCGTCCTCTTCGTCTCCCGCGCCGGGTACGTCCGCTACGTCCTCGGGAAACAGAAAAAACTCTCCCCCACCTACTTCGTCTACCACCTCGACGGCACCGTCGAGACCTTCCCCATCGACGTCCCCCTCACCCACCTCCCGACGCGGACCCCGACGTTTCTGGAGCCGTAAGAGAGGGCGCAATCACGTGTCCGAGTGCTCGCGGAACCGAAGGATCACCCTCCCATCGATACATCTCCCAATAGGAGTCTGGGCGCAGGGGTCCCGTCTACCCCCGCAATCCGTACCCTCGGACGCTCCGGGAAGCAGCGGATTTTAATCCAGTTAGGAGATGAGGCGCAGGGGGAACGCGTACGCCGAGTTAAGGCCCTTAGGAGGGGAGGTCACGGAGGGGCGAAGCCCCTCTGTGGCGTTAAAGCGGATCGCCTCCAGCTGTACAGGGTTGACCGCGCAGGTCCCGAAGGGCCGCTCCCCCCTACTCCACCGTAACACTCTTCGCCAAATTCCTAGGCTTATCGACATCGCGCCCCAGCAAGACGGCGCAGTGGTAGGCGAAGAGCTGGAGGGGGATGGAGGCGAGGATGGGCTGGAGGATCTCGGGGGCGTCGGGGATGTAGAGGACGTCGTCGGCGAGGGTGCCGATCTGGGTGTCGCCCTCGGTGGCGACGGCGATGACGGGGCCCTTGCGGGCCTTGATTTCCTGGAGGGTGCTGGCGTTCTTGTCGTAGACGGAGTCCTTCGGGCAGATGAGGACGGTGGGGGTCTCCTCGTCGATGAGGGCGATGATGCCGTGCTTGAGCTCGGCGGCGGGGTAGCCCTCGGCGTTGATGTAGGTGATCTCCTTCATCTTCAGCGCCCCTTCCATGGCGACGGGGACGTGGTGGAGGCGGCCCAGGAAGATCATGCTGCGGACCTTGTGGTATTTCTCGGCGACTTTCTTGATGGCGTCGTTCTGGGCGAGGAGTTTCTCGACGAGGCCGGGAAGGGCCTCGATGCCGTCGATGAGTTCCTGGCCCTGCGCGGCGGAGAGGTAGCGCATCCGCCCCAGCAGCAGGGCAATGAGGGTGAAGATCATGACCTGGCTGGTGAACGACTTCGTCGCGGCGACGCCGATCTCGGGGCCGGCGTGCATGTAGACGCCGCCGTCGCTCTCGCGGGGCATGGTGCTGCCGACGCGGTTGCAGATGCCGAGGGCGCGGTAGCCCTTGCGCTGGGCCTCGCGGAGGGCGCCGAGGGTGTCGAGGGTCTCGCCGGACTGGCTGACGGCGAAGACGAGGGTGCGGGGGTCCATCGGGGTGTTCCGGTAGCGGAACTCGCTGGCGTATTCGACCTCGACGGGGAGGTTGGCGAGGGTCTCGATGAGGTATTCGCCGACGAGGCCGGAGTGGCGGGCGGTGCCGCAGCCGACGATGACGATGCGCTCGATGCGGCGCAGTTCCTCGGAGGTCATGCGGAGGCCGCCGAGCTTCACGGTGGAGGCCTCGCGGTCGAGGCGGCCGCGGAAGGCGTCGCGGAGGGCCTGGGGCTGGTCGAAGACTTCCTTCAGCATGTAGTGGGGGAAGGAGCCGAGCTCGGAGATGGCCTCGGAGGCCTCGACCTGCTTCACGATGAAGTCGGCGTCGCCGCCGTCGATGGTGGTGACGGCGTGGGTGTCGGCCGTGATGGTGGCGATGTCGCCGTCCTTCAGCTCGATGACCTGCCCGGCGTGGCCGCCGATGGCCATGACGTCGCTGGTGAAGAAGTGGCCGTCCTTGGCGATGCCGATGAGGAGGGGGCTGCCGCGCCGCGCGCCGACGAGGAGGCCGGGATGGTCCTGGTGGAGGACGGCGATGCCGTAGGTGCCGGAGACTTCGCGCAGGGCGGCGCGGACGGCCTTCAGGAGGCGGTCGGGCTCGTTGCAGGCGTCGTAGTAGTGGCCGATGAGGTGGGCGAGGATCTCGGTGTCGGTCTCGGACTTGAAGGTGTGGCCGAGGGCGGTGAGGCGGTGCTTGAGCGCGAGGTAGTTCTCGACGACGCCGTTGTGGACGATGGCGAGGCGGCCCGATTGGTCGGTGTGGGGATGGGCGTTGGCGTCGCTGGCGGCGCCGTGGGTGGCCCAGCGGGTGTGGCTGATGCCGATTTTCCCGCCGATGGGGGTGGAGGAAAGGTGGGTGGCGAGGGCCTGGACGTGGCCCTTCTTTTTGGCGATCTTCAGGACGCCGTGGTCGAGGGTGGCGATCCCGCTCGAATCGTACCCCCGGTATTCCAGACGCCGAAGGCCGTCAAGGAGAAGGGGTTGCGCTTCTTTTTCGCCGAGGTAAGCAACAATGCCGCACATGAGGGGGCTAGCTTATGAGCCGTTTCCGCCCCGATGCAAGGTTCTCTTGCACGATTGTCCCCGATAATCGCACGGCGACCATCCTTATATGTTGCGTCGCTTGCGTTGACTATTTGACGATGTTTTCTTTATGATGAACTGTACCTTTTATGGATTCTCTTCCCTGCGCGACGGTGGCCTCACGTGATGTTCTGGCGATTATCATGGGAGGCGGCGCGGGAACCCGGCTCTTCCCGTTGACGAAGGACCGCTCGAAGCCGGCGGTGCCGCTCGCCGGGAAGTATCGCCTGGTCGATATCCCGATCAGCCTCTGCATCAACTCGGGTTTTCACCGTATCTTCGTCCTGACGCAGTTCAACAGCAGCTCCCTCCACCGGCACATCCAGCAGAGCTACCGCTTCGACGACTACTCCGGGGGCTTCGTCGAGATCATGGCGGCGCAGCAGACCCCGAAGGGGGCGACGTGGTACCAGGGGACGGCCGACGCGGTGCGGCAGAACCTCCGCCACTTCGAGAACCACGCCCACGACCTCGTCCTGATCCTCTCCGGCGACCAGCTCTTCCGGATGGATTTCCGCCGCCTGATCGACCAGCACGTCCGCTCCAAGGCCGACGTGACGGTCGCCGCGATCCCCGTCGGGCGGAGTGACGCGACCGGCTTCGGC